>NZ_QWBW01000015.1 GCF_004117855.1 Modicisalibacter coralii | reverse complement strand
GCCGGCACGGCTGTCGGCGCTGATCGCGTCCCTGGTCACGCACTTTCACCGCGAGGCGCCATGGCCGGCCCGATCCTGATCTTCGACTCCGGTGTCGGCGGGCTGTCGGTGGCCGCGGCGATTCGCGAGCGGCTCCCGGCGGCGACGCTGGCCTATGTCTGCGACAATGCCATGCTGCCCTACGGCACCAAGCCCGATGCTTGGCTGGTCGAGCGGATCACCGCCGTGTGTCGCGAGGCGGTTCGGGTCAGTGGCGCCGCCGTGCTGGTGGTGGCCTGCAATACCGCCAGCACCCTGGCCCTGGAGGCGTTGCGCGCGGCGCTCGACATCCCGGTGGTGGGCACCGTGCCGGCGATCAAGCCCGCGGCGGCGCTGAGCCGAACCGGCACCATCGCCTTGCTGGCGACGTCGGCGACCGTCAATCGTGCCTATACCCGGCAGCTGATCGAGGAGTTCGCCGGGCACTGCCGGGTGCTGCGTCTCGCCGCCGATCCCCTGGTCGCCGAGGCGGAGCGTCATCTGGCCGGTGAGCCGGCCGACGAGGCGACCCTGGTGGCCAGTCTGGCGCCGCTGTGGCGCGAGTCGGCGCTCGACACCGTGGTGCTCGGCTGTACCCATTTTCCCCTGCTGCGCGCGCGGTTCGCCGCCTGTGCGCCCCGCGTCGTGGCCTGGGTCGATTCGGGCGACGCGATCGCCCGTCGCGTCGCCGCTATCGTCGCCACCCCGCTCGCCGGCCAGACGAACCGGGCCTGGGCCACCGCTCCCGGCCGTGCGCTGGCGGCGATCCTCGCCGAGCGTGGCTTCGGTTCCCCGCAGGTCCTGGACCCTGGCGCCGTGCGTGTCCCGGTGGCGCGCTGACGCGCTTTTTCCGTTTACCCTCATCGAAGGAGATGTCGTGGCCGTACCCGTCGTCGAACCCGAGCGCTACACCGCCCAACTGGAAGCCAAGCGTGAGCGCATCACGGCGCAGTTCGCGTCTTTCGATCCGCCGGCGCTGGAGGTGTTCGCCTCGCCGGCCAGTCATTACCGGATGCGCTGCGAGTTCCGCGTCTGGCACGAGGGCGACGACCTGTTCTACGCGATGTTCGAGGTCGACCCGGCGGATCCCAAGAACAAGCAGGTGATCCGGCTCGATCAGTATGCGGTGGCCAGCCGGACCATCAATGCGCTGATGCCCCGGCTTCGCGAGGCGGTGATCGACGACCCGGTATTGCGGCACCGGCTGTTCCAGGTGGAGTTTCTGACCACCCTCAGCGGTGAGGCGCTGGTCACCCTGATCTATCATCGCCGGCTCGACGCGGCCTGGGAGGCGAAGGCGCGCGCCCTGCAGGAGCGACTGAACGTGTCGATCATCGGCCGCGCCCGCAAGCAGCGTCTGGTGCTCGATCGCGACCACGTCTGGGAGCGCCTCGCGGTGGACGGGCGCACGCTGGTCTACCAGCAGGTCGAGAACAGCTTCACCCAGCCCAACGCCGAGATCAATCGCGCCATGCTGGGCTGGGCCCGGGACGTGACGCGGGACGGCCAGGACGGTGATCTGGTCGAGCTCTACTGCGGCAACGGCAACTTCACCGTGGCCCTGGCCGAGAACTTTCGCCGGGTATTGGCCACCGAGATCTCGCGCACCTCGGTGGCCTCGGCGGGGGTCAACCTCGCCGCCAACGGTGTCGACAACGCCGTCGTCGCCCGCATGTCGGCGGAGGAGTTCGCCGAGGCGCTGGCCGGGGAGCGCCAGGGCCGCCGGGTCAGCGAGATGGCGCTCGACGACTACCGCTTCACCACGGTGCTGGTCGACCCGCCACGGGCCGGGCTGGATGCCGAGAGCTGCGAGCGGCTGCGCGCCTATCCGCGGATCGTCTATATCTCCTGCAACCCGACCACCCTGGCCGAGAACCTCGCTCAGTTGCAGGATACCCACCGCATCCGGCGCTTCGCGCTGTTCGACCAGTTTCCATGGACCGACCATTGCGAATGCGGCGTGCTGCTCGAGCGTCGCGGATGAGCGCAACAGGCGCGCAGGCGCGTTTCGCCGCCGCCGTCAAGAGGCGATGCGCAACTGACATGCACCATGAGAAAGCCGGCATGACGATGGGGCGCGCCGATTGAGCTAGAGTATCCTCACGGGTAGCGTGATAGACCACGTCACAAGCACATCCCCGGTCGCAGGCAGCGACCGGACGCAGCCGAGGTGATTGATGCAACACGTCGCTATCGATGGCAAGCAGGAATTTCTGGCCCAGCTTCGCGAACAGCTCGCCAAGCGCCTGCCGGAGGAAAAGGTCAAGGAAGTGGCCACGTTCGCCGAGGATTTCTACGCCAGTGCGCCCCTGGAAGATCTGCTCGAGCGCCACCTCGACGATACCTACGGGGCAACGCTGACGACCTGGCACTTCATCCAGCACTTTGATCCGCGCTCGCCCAAGGTGCACGTCTACAACCCCGATTTCGAGGAGCATGGCTGGCAGTCCTCGCACACCGTGATCGAAGTGCTCCACGAGGACATGCCGTTTCTGGTCGATTCGGTGCGTATCGAACTCAACCGGCGCGGCATCACCGTGCACGCCATCCACAATGCCGTGCTGGCGGTCGAGCGCGACAGCAAGCACGATCTCAAGCGGGTGACCGGAACCCAGGCCAAGAACGCCCCCGAGTCGCGCGAGTCGATCATGGTCATCGAGATCGACCGCCACTCCGATCCCGACACCCTCGAGGAACTGGAGAACAGCCTGCTCGACGTGCTGGGCGACGTGCGCACCGCCGTCGAGGACTTCGACCCGATGCGCGACAAGGTTCGCGACGCCCTCGAGGAACTCAAGTCGGTGCGCCCCGAGCAGGTGGACAAGGCGGACCACAAGGAGGCGGTGGCCTTCCTCGAATGGCTGCTCGACGACAACTTCACCTTTCTCGGCTACGACGAGTACGAGGTGGTCGAGAAGAAGAAGGGCCAGGACGACCTGCGCCCGGTGAAGGGCAGCGAGCTGGGCGTGTTCAAGCTCGACCAGCCCCGCTATCGCGAGCGCATCCGCAGCGACATGGGGGTGGAGGGCGATCATTACGTGCTGATCCCCGAGCTGCTGTCCTTCGCCAAGAGCGCCTATCACTCGCGCATTCACCGGCCGGCCTACCCGGACTACATCTCCATCGAGCGCTACGACGAGAACGGCAACGTCATCGGCGAGCGGCGCTTCATCGGCCTCTACGCCGCGGTGGTCTACAACGACTCGCCGCGGCACATCCCGGTGCTGCGCAAGAAGATCCAGGCGGTGCTGGATGCCTCGGGGGTCAACCCCAAGGGGCACAACGGCAAGCACTTGTTGCAGATTCTGGAGGTCTATCCCCGCGACGACCTGTTCCAGATCAGCAGCGAGGAACTGACCCGCACGGCGCTGGGGATTCTCAACATCCGCGAGCGGCGCCGCGTGCGACTGTTCGTGCGCGAGGACCGTTTCGGGCGTTTCTACTCCTGTCTGGTGTTCGTGCCTCGCGACGTGTTCTCCACCGATCTGCGCCTGCGTGTCCAGCAGCTGCTGTGCGAGGAGCTCGATGCCACCTTCGGCGACTTCAACACCTATCTGTCGGAGTCGGTGCTGGCGCGTATCCAGTTCATCCTGCGCTTCAACGACGAGACGCCGGTCGACTACGACCTGCGCAAGATCGAGAAGAAGATCGCCGGCCTGGCGCGCAGCTGGCGCGACGACCTGCTCAATGCCCTGGTCGAGGGCGTGGGCGAGGAGAAGGCCAATCGCCTGATGAACGTCTATCGCGATGCCTTCCCGAGCAGCTATCGCGACGACTTCACGGCGCGCACCGCGGTCTACGACATCCACCACCTCAGCGAGGTCGAGCAGGGCGAACCGATTTCGGTGAGCCTCTACCGGCTGGTCGAGGAGGACGAGGAGGGCGTCAACCTCAAGCTGTTCCACGGCGACGCGCCGGTTCCGCTGTCCGACGTCCTGCCGGTGATGGAGAACCTGGGCCTGCGTGTGCTCGGTGAACGCCCCTATGGCGTGCATCGCGAGGATCGCGCCTTCTGGATCCACGACTTCACCCTCGAGCACCATGGGCGGGAAGTGGTCAACCTGCAGGACATGCGCGAGACCTTCATCGACGCGCTCAAGCGCATCTGGACCGGCGAGGCCGAGAACGACCCGTTCAATCGGCTGGTGATCGGCGCCAACCTGGACTGGCGCGAGGTCGCCTTGCTGCGCGCCTACGCACGCTATCTCAAGCAGATCCGTTTCGGCCTGTCGCAGCTGTATATCGCCACCACCCTGGCCAACTACCCGGAGATCACCCGCGAGCTGGTCACCCTGTTCGGCCTGCGCTTCGATCCCGAGCGCCAGGACGGCGACGATGCCGGCAACGCCAAGGCGATCGAGCAGTGTGTCGAGCGCGTCAACGGCCTGCTCGACGAGGTCGGCAGTCTCAACGACGATCTGCTGCTGCGCCGTTACATCGAGCTGATCCAGGCGACGTTGCGCACCAACTTCTACCAGCGTGACGACCAGGGCCACCACAAGGACTATATCTCCTTCAAGCTCGACCCCACGCGCGTGCCGCTGATGCCCAAGCCGCGGCCCAAGTTCGAGATCTTCGTCTATTCGCCGCGGGTCGAGGGCGTGCACCTGCGCGGCGGCAAGGTCGCTCGCGGCGGGTTGCGCTGGTCGGATCGCCACGAGGATTTCCGCACCGAGATCCTCGGCCTGGTCAAGGCGCAGCAGGTCAAGAACGCGGTAATCGTGCCGGTGGGCGCCAAGGGCGGTTTCGTCTGCAAGCGGATGCCCGAGAACGCCGACCGGGATGCCGTGCAGAAGGAAGGCATCGCCTGCTACCAGATCTTCATCCGCGCGCTGCTCGACCTGACCGACAACCTGGACGGCGGTGAGGTGGTGCCACCGACCGACGTGGTCCGTCACGATGACGACGACCCCTACCTGGTGGTCGCGGCGGACAAGGGCACGGCGACCTTCTCCGACATCGCCAACGAAATCTCCCTGGAGTATGGCCACTGGCTGGGCGATGCCTTCGCCTCCGGCGGGGCGCACGGCTACGATCACAAGAAGATGGCGATCACCGCCCGCGGCGCCTGGGAGTCGGTCAAGCGCCACTTCCGCGACATGGGCGTGGACACCCAGAAGGATCCGTTCACGGTCGTCGGGGTCGGCGACATGGCCGGCGACGTGTTCGGCAACGGCATGCTGCTCTCCGACAAGATCCGGCTGGTCGGGGCCTTCAACCACCTGCACATCTTCGTCGACCCCGATCCCGACCCCGAGACCTCGTTCGCCGAACGCAAGCGATTGTTCGACAAGCCGCGCTCGAGCTGGGAGGAGTACGACAGCTCGCTGATCTCGGAGGGCGGCGGTGTCTTCAAGCGCAGCGCCAAGTCGATTTCGATCACCGCGGCGATGAAGAAGGCCTTCGACATCAAGGCCGACAAGCTCTCGCCCAACGAGCTGATCCAGGCGATGCTCAAGGCCCAGGTGGACCTGGTCTGGAACGGCGGCATCGGCACCTACGTGAAGTCCAGTCAGGAGACCCACGCCGAGGTCGGCGACAAGGCCAACGACGGCCTGCGCATCGACGGCAGTGAGCTGCGCTGCCGGGTGGTCGGCGAGGGCGGCAACCTCGGCCTGACCCAGCGCGGGCGCATGGAGGCGGCGCATCACGGCGTGAAGGTGAACACCGACTTCATCGACAATGCCGGCGGGGTCAACTGTTCCGACCACGAGGTCAACATCAAGATCCTGCTCGATGACATCGTCAAGAACGGCGACATGACCGAGAAGCAGCGCAATCAGCTGCTGGCCGACATGACCGAGGAGGTCGCCGGACTCGTCCTGCGCGACAACTACCGCCAGACCCAGGCGCTGTCGCTCAGCGAGATCCTCTCCCGCGAGGGGCTGGGGCCCTATCGGCGTTTCATCAACGAGCTGGAAGCCAGCGGCCATCTCGACCGCGAACTGGAGTTCCTGCCCGACGACGAGACCCTGCTCGAGCGTTCCAACAACGAAGAGGGGCTGACGCTGCCCGAGCTGTCGGTGCTGATCTCCTACGCCAAGAGCACCCTCAAGGGCGACCTGATCGCCTCCGAGGTGCCCGATGACCCCTACATCCAGCGATACCTCGAGCGTGCCTTCCCCAAGGCGCTGATCGAGCGCTTCCCCGAGGCGATGTATCAGCACCGCCTCAAGCGCGAGATCGTCGCCACGCAGATCGCCAACGATCTGGTCGATCACATGGGCATCGTCTTCGTGCGCCGGCTGATCGACACCACCGGCGCCAGTCGGGCCGATATCGCACGGGCCTACATCATCGCCCGTGACAGCTTCAACCTGGAAGGGCTGTGGCAACAGATCGAGGCGTTGGACAACCGCGTCGACAGTCGGGTGCAGTACCAGATGATGCTCGACCTGATGCGCCTGCTGCGTCGCGCCACGCGCTGGTTCCTGCGTCAGCGCAGCAGCCTGTCGGTGAGCGAGAGCATCGAGCACTTCGCACCGCGGATCGGCCAGTTGCAGGAGAACATCGGCAAGCGCCTGCGCGGTCAGGAACTGGAAACCTGGCAGGAGCGTCGCGACGAACTGGCCGAGGCCAAGGTGCCCAAGACCCTGGCGAGTATCGTCGCCGCCACCGGCAACCTCTATGCGGGGCTGGGGATCATCGAGGCCGCCAAGCAGACCGGCGAGAAGATCCAGCGCGTCGCCGAACTCTACTACGAGATCGGCCATCGCCTGGAGCTGCCGTGGATGAGCGAGCAGATCGACGCGCTCCAGGTCCGCGACAGCTGGCAGGCGCAGGCCCGCGAGACGTTCCGCGACGACCTGGATCGTCAACAGCTCGCGCTGACGGTGAGCGTGGTCAAGATGGACGATGCGCCACGCGACGTCGAGCCGCGAGTCGAACAGTGGCTGTCGCGCCACGACGATCTGCACAAGCGCTGGCGTGGCCTGATCGACGAGGTCAGCGGCGGCACCCATGGCGGTTATCCGCTGTTCGCGGTGGCGATCCGCGAACTGGTCGATCTCGCCGAGAGCGATGGCGATTGAACCATCGTCCCTGGTCCGGGTCGCTAGGCTCGACGAAATCCCGGTCAACGGGGTTTCGTCGTTGCCCCCTTGAGTCACGAGGGTTGGCGCGAGTCCTCGCACGTGATGGAGTGAGGGGCACGATCCTCGAAGACGGGTCTGATATGCTTGGCCCACCGGATCCATTGCCAATTAGAGAAACGTCATGAAGCATCGCGTATTAACCGCCGCAGTCGCCTTGGGACTCATTGCGGGGACCCCCGAGGCGCTGGCGCAGAGCGCCGCCTTGCAGAAGGCCCAGGAAGCCGCCGATCAGTTCGATATCAGCAAGTACCTCACGGCGCGTACCGACGCGCGTAGCCAGAGCTTCGGCTTCGGGGGAACGCACACACACACCGTCACGGTGAAGAAGCCCGGGCGTTACGTCTTCACCAGCGGCACCCTGGCCGGCGAGTCGGATGACTATCGCATCGAGGCCCAGCTGCTCGACGAGCAGGGGCGGGTGCTCGCCCGCAGCGAAGGACTTGGCCAGAACGGCGGCCTGCACCTCGAGCAGCAGCTCGAGCCGGGCGAGTACACGCTGCGCGTCTCGGCCAACAAGTTCGGTTCCGAGGCCCACGGCGGCAACAGTTTCACGGTCTCGGTGGCCGGGTTGAGTGATGAAGGCGAGCGGCTCAACACCGACGAAAGCGGCATCGATGGCGGTACCGATATTCACTTCGGCAGTGACGAGGGCAAGACGGCGTTCGTCGACAACAAGGACGCGGTGGCGACCATCGCCGCACCCGGGGCCGCAGCGTCCGATCGTGCCGGTAAGGCCGCGACGTCGGAGGCTTCCGGAGATCGCCGAGAGCGGCAACCCAAGGCCTTCGAGGAGATCGTCGCGGACATTCGCATTCGCCAGGAAGGCGAGGTCATGACCTTCGACGTCGCCCAGGCCGGCACCATCTCGGTGACCAGTTCGACGTTCCCCGGTAGCGGTGGCGACTACACGCTCCAGGCCAAGTTGCTCGACGAGAACGGCAATGTCGTGGCCAGTGACAAGGGTGTCGGCGCCCAAGGCGACTTCGCCATCGAGACGCCGTTGCAGCCGGGTCGCTATCGGGTCTGGGTCAGCGGACGCAAGTTCGGTTCGGCCATGCAGGGCGCCAACCGGTACACCCTACGCGTACGGCAGCTCAATACCCGACCCTGAACCGGTGATCCCGAGTTCCGACGATCTGCGATATACTCCCACCGCCTTACCGTCCGCCGAGGAAGCCGATGTACGCGCCCGTCCGTTCGATCCTGTTTCGTCTCGACCCGGAAACCGCGCACGGCGTCACGCTGGGTGCGCTGGATGCCGCGCACCGCTGCGGGCTGACGGGACTGTTGCGCGGCGGGGCGCGGGTCGACGACCCGGTCGAGGTGATGGGACTGCGCTTCGGCAACCGCGTGGGCCTCGCCGCCGGCCTCGACAAGAATGCCGATCATCTCGACGCCCTGGGGGCGCTGGGGTTCGGTTTCGTCGAGGTCGGGACCGTCACGCCCCGGCCGCAGTCCGGCAATCCGCGCCCGCGGCTGTTTCGCCTGCCGGCGCGTGGCGCGATCATCAACCGCATGGGCTTCAACAACGCCGGGGTCGACCATCTCGTCGCCAGGGTGCGCAAGAGCCGCTATGACGGGGTGATCGGCGTCAACATCGGCAAGAACCTGACCACCCCGGTGGAACGGGCGGTCGATGATTATCTGGCCTGTCTCGAGCGGGTGCACGGCGTGGCGCATTACGTCACGGTGAATATCTCCTCGCCGAATACCCCCGGGCTTCGCGATCTGCAGTTCGGCGAGCACCTCGATGCCCTGCTGGGCACGTTGCGCGAGACCGCGACACGCCTGGATCAGGCAGCGAACCGGCGCGTGCCGCTGGCCGTCAAGATCGCCCCGGACATGGACGACGAGGCGATCGCCCTGGTCGCCGAGGCGCTGATGCGCAATGGTATCGATGGAGTGGTCGCCACCAACACCACGGTCTCGCGCGAGGGCGTGGCGGGGCTGGCGCATGCCGAGGAGGCGGGTGGCCTGTCGGGCGCCCCGGTGCGCACCCTGTCCGATCATGTCGTCACCGCCCTGCGCGAACAGCTGCCCGAGATGCCGATCATCGGCGTGGGCGGTATCGACAGCGGCCAGGCGGCGCGGACCAAGCGCGATGCGGGCGCCGATCTGGTGCAACTCTACTCGGGGTTCATCTATCGGGGGCCGGCCCTGGTCGGCGAGTGTGCCAGGGCGCTGCGCGCGTGAATCGCGTGGCAGCGACACGATAAAAAGGCCCGCGGTGGAGGCGGGCCTTGGAGGGTGTTCTTCACGATGAGGCGAAGAGTGTCACATCACCATGGGGTTCTTGTGGATACCGGCCACACCCGTCATGCCGGACCACTGATCCCCTCGACCTTCACGCCAACCGCTCATCCAGTATTCACGTAGATTGATATCCTGGCTGGGGCAGTCGTCTCTAGAGCGTCCGGTAATGCCCGCCTTGTAGCCATGAACATAAGCACGCTGGAAGCGATCACGTTTCTGTCGTTTCATCGGATGACCTCTTAGGTGAGAACCCAATTTATATCGTGACGAGCCACTTCACGACGACAGGCCGAATGCCCCTTGCCGCCGCTGCTCTAGGGCCCGCGGACAGAACGCATGCGTTTTGTAGTAGCTACTGAATTCATTTCTAGTTGAAAAGTGGCAGGGCTGTCGAGCCGTCTTTTGTCACAGTACTGTTACGCAAATGAAATTAAAGGAACATTAACGGATATGAGCGTCGAGCGAGATCGCAGTCAGGCCGTCGCCGCGTCATGCCAGGCGTTCTTCGCCAGTTGCCCCAAGGATATCGAAGGGCTGCTGGCCGACGAACTGAGCGCGCTGGGCGCCGACGTCACCAAGCAGACCGTCGCGGGGGTGCACTTTCGTGCCGAGCTCGCCGTTGCCTACCGTGTCTGCCTCTGGTCGCGACTGGCCAATCGCGTGGTTCTCTGCCTGGTACAGGCGACCGGCGTCGAGGCGCCGGAGGCCATCAAGGCCCGCGTCGCCGAGGCGAACTGGGCGGAGCAGACGGCACCCGGGGCCACCCTGGCGGTGGATTTCCACGGCCAGTCGCGGGAGATCCGGCATACTCGCTTCGGCGCACAGCTCGTCAAGGACGGCGTCGTCGATGCGCTGCGCGCGGCGGGGCGCGAGCGGCCCAGCGTCGACCTGCGCGATCCCGATCTGCGCCTGTACGCGCACCTGCATCGCGGGCGGCTGATGGTGGGCATCGACCTGTCCGGCGGCAGCCTCCATCAGCGTGGCTACCGGCGTGACCCGGGGCATGCGCCGCTCAAGGAGAACCTGGCCGCGGCCCTGCTGATTCGCGCCGACTGGCCGGCGCGCGCCAAGCGCGGCGAGACCCTGATCGATCCGCTGTGCGGGGCGGGGACGCTGCTCATCGAGGCGGCCTGGATCGCCGCCGACATCGCCCCCGGGCTGCAGCGTCGGCGTTTCGGGTTCCAGGGCTGGGCCGGGCACGACGCGTCGCTGTGGCGTGAGGTGCATCGTGAGGCGGAGGTGCGCGCCGGGCTCGGCCGGCGGCGCGTCAAGTCGCGGTTGTTCGGCCGTGACCGCAGCCCCCAGGCGCTGGCCGCCGCCAAGGCCAACGCGATGCGCGCCGGGATTCCGGCGCTGATCGAGCTCGAGGGCGGCGACGTCGACCACTGGCAACGCCCGCCGGAGCACGACACACCGGGGCTGATCATCACCAACCCGCCCTACGGCGAGCGCATCGGCGAGCTGCCCGAGCTGGTCACGCTCTATGCCTCGCTGGGCGAGCGGGCGCGTCGCCAGTTTCCCGGCTGGACGCTGGCACTGTTCACCGGCAACCCCGACCTGGGGCATCGCACCGGCCTGCGTGCCGCGAAGCAGTATGCCTTCAAGAACGGGCCGATCGACTGCAAGCTGTTGCTGATGAGGGTGCCGGACGAGGCGCAGGCCGCTGAAACGCCGCAGTCGCCGAGTCGCTCGTCGGGGGCGACCATGTTCGCCAACCGGCTGGTGAAGAACCGCAAGCGTCTGGCCAAGTGGCTCAAGCGCAGTGGCGAAACCTGTTACCGGCTCTACGACGCCGACATGCCGGAATATGCCCTGGCGGTGGATGTCTACGGCGAGCGGGTGCATGTACAGGAGTATGCGCCGCCGCGCTCGGTGGATCCCGACCAGGCGAAGCGCCGGCTGATGGAGGCCCTGGAAGTGATCCCCGAGGTGCTCGGGGTAAGGTCGGAGGCGGTCTATCTCAAGCATCGCGAACGCCAGGCGGGCAAGGCGCAGTATCAGAAGCGCGACGCCAGCGGCGAGCGCTTCCAGGTGCGGGAAGGCCCGGCCACGCTCTGGGTCAATCTGCGCGACTACCTCGACACCGGGCTGTTCCTGGACCACCGTCCGGTACGCCGGTTGATCGGCGAGATGGCCGGCGGCGCGCGGTTTCTCAACCTGTTCTGCTATACCGGGGCGGCGACGGTGCAGGCCGCGCTGGGTGGCGCCAGCGAGACGCTCAGCGTGGACCTGTCCAATAGCTATCTCGACTGGGCGCGCGACAACCTGGCGCTCAATCGCCTCGATCCCGCCCGGCACCGGGTGGTGCGCGACGACTGCCTGCGCTGGCTGGAGACGGCCAGGGGCACCTTCGACCTGATCTTCCTCGACCCGCCGACGTTCTCCAACTCCAAACGCATGGACGGCACGCTGGATATCCAGCGCGACCACGCCGCGCTGATCGAGCGCTGCATGGCACGCCTGGACGCCGCAGGCACCCTGATCTTCTCCAACAACCAGCGCCGCTTCCGGCTCGACGAGGCGCTGACGACGCGTTATCACGTCGAGGAGATCACCGGGTCCACCTATGACCCGGATTTTCACCGTCGGCCCGATCTCCACCACTGTTTCCTGATCCGCCATGCCGAGGGCGCGGGGTCACGGTGACACCGCCGAGCCGCTGGATCACGCCGTGAGGCCGGCGTCTCGGCGCCGACCGTGGCTCGCTGGGCGAGGGGCTATTCGAGCAGCGACAGCTGGCGTACGGCATCGCGCCCTTCGGGGGTGTCGGCACGGGTCTCGAGCACCCGCCGGAAGCCCCGCGACCGCTGGATGTGATCGACGTCGTCGAGCCACATCATCGCCTGGTCGTAACCGTCGGCCAACTGGTGCTTGAGGCCGCCGAACTGGGTGCCGATCTGGCCCCAGGCGCGACTGAATATCCAGTCGCCGAACATGTCCTGATGGACATGCACCAGCACGTAGTCATGGTCGCTTTCCCAACGGACGATCACGGTGGCTCCTGAATCGGTGGCGGCTTGTCGCGTCCCGTGCCGCGGCCTAAGATGGCTGGCGGTCGGGGTCCCCATTTTAGCCGCCCCTCGCCCGCGAACAAGGAGCGACCCGCATGCGCATACTCGCCGATCAGAACATTCCCCTCATCGAGGCCTTCTTCGGCGAGTTGGGTGACATCACCCGGTTGCCGGGGCGCGAGATCGACGCCGCGGCGGTGCGCGATCAAGACATCCTGCTGGTGCGCTCGATCACCCGCGTCGATGCGGCGTTGCTCGAGGGCTCACGGGTGCGTTTCGTGGGCACCTGCACCATCGGCACCGATCATGTCGATCTCGACTACCTGCGCGAGCGTCACATCGGTTTCGCCAGTGCCCCGGGCAGCAACGCCGATTCGGTGGTCGACTACGTGCTTTCCAGCCTGCTGCTGCTGGCCGAGGAGGAGGGCGAGGCGCTGTCGGAGCGCAGCGTGGGTATCGTCGGCGCCGGCAACGTCGGCGGGCGGCTGGCCCGACGGCTCGGCGAGATGGGCGTGCGTTCGCTGATCTGCGATCCGCCGCGGGCCCGCGACGAGGGGCGCGAGGATTTCGTCGACCTGGATACCCTGATCGCGCGTAGCGACGTCATCTGCCTGCACACGCCGCTGGTCGAGTCGGGCGAGCATGCCACCCGTCACCTGATGGACGCCCGCCGCATCGCGGCCATACGCCCGGGAAGCGTGCTGCTCAACGCCGGACGCGGCGCCTGCCTCGACAACGCCGCGCTGCGCCGTCGGCTCGAGGAGCAAGCCGATCTACGCTGCGTGCTCGACGTCTGGGAGCAGGAGCCGGCCATCGACGAGGCGCTATTCGCGTTGGTGGATATCGCCACCCCGCACATCGCCGGCCATAGCCTGGACGGCAAGATGCGTGGCACCGAACTCGTCTACCAGGCGGTGATGCAGCACTATGGCCTGCCCGTGCGCTGCAAGCTCGGCCAGATCAAGCCGGATCCCTGGTTGCGCAAGCTGGTGCTGACCGAATGGGCGCCGCCCCTCGAGGCGCTGTCGCTGTGCGTGCGCGCCTGCTACGACGTGCGCCGCGACATGGTCGGCTTCGAGCGTTACCGGCGGCGACTGGGCATGGCGCAGGCCTTCGATCGCTACCGCGCCGAGTATCCGGTACGCCGCGAGTTCTCGACGCTGCGTGTGGACTTCAAGAAGAACAACAACGATCTGCGCGAAGCCATCGCCGGGTTCGGCTTCAAGGTCAAGCTGGCGGGCAAGTGACACTGGGTTGCGGTGGCCGCGGGCTGAGCCCGCGGCCTTGTCGCGTCATGCAGGAGCTCACCAGAGCGCGACGAGTTCCTTGTGCAGCGAACCCTTGACCTTCTCGACCTGACCGCTGTCGATGTGCCGGGCCAGCGTCGCGAATACCGCGCGGGTCGCCGTGGCGGGGTCGATGTCCTGCTTGGTCTTGGCCATCTCTTCATCGATGCGCTGCAGGAAGGTCTCCTGATGGCGGGTCCGCTCGGGTTGCTCGGAGGGCTGCCAGCGCTCGAAGAAGGCGCCGCGCAGCAACAGCGGCAACTGGGCGCCCAGGTGCGCCGTCAGCGAGGTCGGCAGGCAGTCGCGCAGGTTTCTGAGTACCGTGCCCAGCAGGTGCCAGGCGGTCTGCCGGCTGGCGTCGGTGTCTTGCATCACGTCATCCAGCCAGACATGCGTGGTGTGCAGGGTTCTGTCGAAGACTTCCAGGCCATTATCGCTCATGACAACACTCCTTATTCGTGCGATGGGCCGGGGTATCCGGCACGTCCATCCGGGACGTGCCGTCACTATAGGCGGTGTCGGCGTGTCTTTCCTTGTGGCTGCGTTGCCAGGTGCAACGAGAGGTTGCCAGAGGTTTCCGGCGGGGCGCTCGCCATGCAAGAGGCCCGCGCATGGCGGGCCTCGATGACAGAAGAGCGGATGCGTCACTGCCGGTAGGCGGACTCCTTGAGCGCGCGGATGCGGTCGTCGAGTGGCGGGTGGCTGGCGAACAGGCGCTCCATCAGCTTGCGGGTCTGACCGGTGGTGATGGCGAAGGCGGTGAGCGTATCCGGCATCTGGTCGGGCATCTGGGTTTCCGCCTTGAGACGCGCCAGGGCATTGATCATCGCTCCGCTGCCCGCCAGCCGGGCCCCGGCGGCGTCGGCGCGGTATTCGCGGAAGCGCGAGAACCAGGCGACGATCACCGAGGCGACCAGCCCGAAGACGATCTCGGCAACGATCACCACCGCGAAGTAGCCGAAGAAGCCCAGCCCGCCCCCGTTGTCGTCGCGGCGCAGGAAGCTGTCGATCAGTTGGGCGACCACCCGGGCGAAGAACATCACGAAGGTGTTGAGCACGCCCTGGACCAGCGCCAGGGTGACCATGTCGCCATTGGCGACGTGGCCGATCTCGTGGCCCAGCACCGCGCGGACCTCCTCGGGGCGCATGCGGTTGAGCAGGCCCGACGAGACCGCGACGAGGGCGTCGTTCTTGTTCCAGCCGGTGGCGAAGGCGTTGGACTGTTCGGCCGGGAAGATGGCGACTTCCGGCATCTTGATGCCGGCGTCCCGAGCCAGTTCCGCCACGGTATCGAGCAGCCATTTCTCGTTGGCGTCGCGGGGCGTTTCGATCACCTGAGCCCGGGTGCTCATCTTGGCCATCGTCTTGGAGAGCAGCAGCGAGACCAGCGAGCCGGCCATGCCGAAGACGAAACAGAAGATCAACAGGGCGTTCAGGTTCAGTCCGTTGGCGTTCAGGTAGGGCTCGACGCCCAGCAGTCGCAGGGTAATGCTGGCGACCAGGACCACGGCCAGGTTGGTCGCCAGGAACAGCACGATGCGCATCATATGACGAAACCTCAGTAGTCGGTAAACCAGGGGCAGTCGGTAAAATCAGGTATTTCAGGGTGTTGTTCGACTTCTTAGATAACCGCCGGCGGGGCGGGTTTCAAGCCCCCGGCGGTTTTTTTCGTGATGCGGGAATTACTGCCGGTAGCGGCTCAGGAAACGGGCGAAACGATCCAGGGCGTCCTCGAGCTGCTCGGCCCAGGGCAGGGTGACGATGCGCAGGTGGTCGGGTTGCGGCCAGTTGAAGGCCGTCCCCTGTACCAGCAGGATTTTTTCCTGCAGCAGCAGGTCGAGCACCAGTTTCTGGTCGTCCTGAATGTTGAAGACCTTGGGATCGAGTCTGGGAAAGGCGTAGAGCGCACCGCGTGGCTTGGTGCAGGAGACGCCGGGGATCGCGTTGAGCTTCTCGAAGGTGATGTCGCGCTGCGCGCGCAAGCGCCCGCCGGGGAGCACCAGGTCGTTGATCGACTGGTAGCCGCCGAGTGCCGTCTGGATGGCGTGCTGGGCCGGCACGTTGGCGCACAGGCGCATCGACGCCAGCATGTTCAGCCCCTGGATGAAGTCGTTGGCGCGCTGCTTGCCGAGCTTGCCGGAGAGGATCATCCATCCGGAACGGAACCCCGCGCAGCGGTAGCTCTTCGACAGCCCGTTCATGGTCACCACCAGCTGGTCGTCGGCGGCCAGGGAGCCGGTGGAGACGTGCTCTACCTCGTCGTAGAGGATCTTGTCGTAGATCTCGTCGGAGAACACCACCAGATCGTGCTGCCGGGCGATCGCCAGCAGTTCCTTGACCACCTCGGGCGGGTACACGGCGCCGGTGGGGTTGTTGGGGTTGATCAGCACGAGCGCCTTGGTGTGCGTGGTGATCTTGTCGCGGATGTCGGCGAGATCCGGCGCCCAGTCGGCCTGCTCGTCGCACATGTAGTGCACCGGGCGCCCCCCGGAGAGATTGGCGGCGGCGGTCCACAACGGGTAGTCGGGGGCGGGGATCAGCACCTCGTCGCCGTCGTTGAGCAGCGCCTGCATGGCCATCACGATCAGTTCCGAGACGCCGTTGCCGACGAAGATGTCCTCGACACCCACGCCGGGAATGCCCTTGCGCTGGCACTCCTGCATGATCGCCTTGCGCGCCGAATAGAGCCCCTTGGAGTCGCAGTAGCCCTGGGCGGTGGGCAGGTTGCGCATCACGTCCTGAAGGATTTCCTCGGGCGCCTCGAAGCCGAACGGCGCGGGGTTGCCGATGTTGAGCTTGAGGATGCGCTGACCTTCGTCCTCGAGCCGCTTGGCATGATCGAGGACCGGGCCGCGGATGTCGTAGCAGACGTTGTCGAGCTTGTGCGACTTGCGAATCGGGTGGGGCGAGGTGTCCATGGAATACCGGGGTCCGTTGGCTGACTGAGCGCAGGGCGAGACGCGGCAGAGCGGCGAGCATCGAAAACGCCCGATGCCGCCCGGGCGCGCTGCGTTGCGACAGCATAACCCGGCGGTGCAGGGCTGCAAATGGCGTCAGCCGTCGGCGCCGGGCTCGTCGCTGGGCGGGGGCGGGATATCCGCCGGCGTCTCCAGGGTCAGCCGGCCCAGCTTGCCGTCGCGCAGCTCGTGGAGCAGCACCTCGGCCCCGCGATGCAGGTCGACTTCGCCACCGGCACGCAGCCCCCCGCGCTTGCCGGCGATCGCGGCGACGATCGCCTGACCGTCGAAGCCGGCCCGGGCCAGCAGGTCGGGTTGCGTCGGTCCGTCGGCCTCCACCCGATCGGCCTCGGGGTCGGGCGTGTACGCGGGCAGCTCCTTGAGCTTGAAGCGGCCTTTCAGGGCGTCGGGGTAGCGCCTGGCGAGTTCGGCGGCCGTCACCACCGCGACATCCAGGTAGTCGATGGCAGTGTCGCGGATCGCGCCGCTGGCGGCGAGCCGGTAGGCGCTGGCCTGATCCTCGATCTTGGGCCACAGCACCCCGGGGGTGTCGGTCAGCGCGATGCGTCCGTCGATGCGGATCTTCTGCTGGCGCTTGGTCACCGCCGGCTCGTTGCCGGTCTTGGCGATCTTGCGCCCGGCCAGGCCGTTGATCAGCGTCGACTTGCCGACGTTGGGGATGCCCATCACCATCACCCGCACGTCGCGGTCGGCGCGCACCTGGCCGGCCAGTTCATGACACAGCGCGGGAATACGCTTGAGCTCGCGCGCCTGGGTGGTGGTCACGGCCAGCGCCCGCGTGTCGGCCTGGGCGTCGAAGTGGGCGACCCATTCGCGGGTACGCTCGGCATCGGCCAGGTCGGCCCGCGAGAGGATCTTGAGCACCGGCTTGTGTTCGGTGAGTTCGGCGAGCATGGGGTTGGCGCTGGAGTAGGGCAGCCGGGCATCCAGGACCTCGATCACCACGTCGATCTCGGGCAGGGCTTCCTTGATCTGGCGCCGCGCCTTGTTCATGTGTCCCGGATACCAGCCGAGCATGTCGTCCCCCTGACGGTCGTGACCAATGAAAAGGGCGCCATCTTAGCAGATCGGCGCCCGGTGCGGCGGTCGCGGGTGGCTCACTCGTCGGGGTGGAAGTCCAGCGCCACGGAGTTGATGCAGTAGCGCTGCCCGGTGGTCTCGGGCGGGCCGTCGGGGAAGACGTGACCCAGATGGGCATCGCAGTGCGAACAGACCACCTCGGTGCGTCGCATGCCATGGGACTCGTCGAGATGCTGTTCGACCGAGCCCTTGCCCAGCGGACGGTCGAAGCTCGGCCAGCCGCAGCCGGCGTCGAACTTGTGCTCGTTCTCGAACAGCGCCGCCCCGCAGCACACGCAGTGATAGATCCCCTGTGCGTCGCTGACCTGGTGGTCGCCGCTGAACGGCGCCTCGGTGCCGTGCTCGCGGGTGACGCGGTACTGCTCGGGTGTGAGCTGTTCACGCCATTCGGCGTCGCTCTTCTTCAGCTTGTTGCGCATCGACGTTCTCCTCATCGGTGGGCGGCGTTCGTCCCCGCTCATGAGACAACAGATCGGCGGGTCGATTCCAGAGCTTGTCGCGCTGCCGCACGCGCGATTCGTGCCCTGCGGGGCGGGTATGGGCCACGCCCTGTCAGCCTTTCCCAGCATAGACGTGACACATGGCGACGTGGCGAGGTTGACACCCGGGGGCGGGCTAATTAATATACGCGCCACCTCGACGAGGCAAGGCACTGCGTCCCATTCGTCTAGTGGTCCAGGACACCGCCCTTTCACGGCGGTAACAGGGGTTCGAACCCCCTATGGGACGCCACTTCCTCTTGAGGTAAAACTGGAAAGCGCGGGAATAGCTCAGTGGTAGAGCATCGCCTTGCCAAGGCGAGGGTCGCGAGTTCGAATCTCGTTTCCCGCTCCAGATTGCGTCCCATTCGTCTAGTGGTCCAGGACACCGCCCTTTCACGGCGGTAACAGGGGTTCGAACCCCCTATGGGACGCCACTTTCCGGTCAGCCAGTTTTGGCGTTGCAAGCGTGCGGGAATAGCTCAGTGGTAGAGCATCGCCTTGCCAAGGCGAGGGTCGCGAGTTCGAATCTCGTTTCCCGCTCCAGTTTCTTGGAGCAGAAGTGTGACAGCGGTCGCGAGCTGGAGCGTCAGCCCGGTCGAATCTCGTTTCCCGCTCCAGATTTTGGAGTCGAAGAAGTTGTGGTGGAGGTCGCGAGCCGATACGTCGGTCCGATCGAATCCTCCTTCCCGCTCCAGATTGCGTCCCATTCGTCTAGTGGTCCAGGACACCGCCCTTTCACGGCGGTAACAGGGGTTCGAACCCCCTATGGGACGCCACTTGCTTGCCGGCCAGCTTCAGATAAGCGGGAATAGCTCAGTGGTAGAGCATCGCCTTGCCAAGGCGAGGGTCGCGAGTTCGAATCTCGTTTCCCGCTCCAAGATTTTGCGTTGCAGGAAGGGTAGTCGAGGGTCGCGAGCTGGAGCGCCAGCCCGGTCGAATCCTGTTTCCCGCTCCAAGATTTTGCATTGCAGGAAGGGTAGTCGAGGGTCGCGAGCTGGAACGCCAGCCCGGCGGAACGCCGCCCGATCTAATCTCGTTTCCCGCTCCAATCTCCCCCTCCGCCAGTCGACGATGCGACCTTCGGCGCCGAGTCCGTCAATCATTGATTTTTCGTGCGCCGCCCGCATATCAGTCACCCTTTGTCGCGCAATCGCGCTGGCGTACCCGATGATCGTCTGAAGACAAGGTCATTTTATGACAGTACCTGCACTGGCCATCCGGGGCCTGACCAAGGTCTACGGTAATGGCTTTCATGCCTTGAAGGGTATCGATCTGGATGTGCCCCAGGGCGATTTCTTTGCCTTGCTGGGCCCCAACGGTGCCGGCAAGTCGACCACGCTGGGCATCGTCTGTTCGCTGGTCCAGAAGACGGCCGGCGAGGTGTCCATCTACGGTATCGACATCGACCGGGATTTCGCCAAGGCGAAATACCATCTCGGCGTGGTGCCCCAGGAATTCAACTTTTCCCAGTTCGAGAAGGTCGAGGACATCATCCTCTCCCAGGCCGGCTACTACGGCATGTCGCTGCGCGAGGCCAAGCCGCGCTGCGATCAGTTGCTCAAGGACCTGGGGCTCTGGGACAAGCGCAACGGCCCGGCGCGCATGCTCTCCGGCGGCATGAAGCGCCGCTTGATGATCGCCCGTGCCCTGATCCACCGGCCGCGGCTGCTGATCCTCGACGAGCCCACCGCCGGCGTGGACATCGAGCTGCGCCGCAGCATGTGGGACTACATGCGGCGCATCAACCGTGAGGAGGGCACCACCATCATCCTCACCACGCATTACCTCGAGGAAGCCGAGAGCCTGTGTCGCAATATCGCGATCATCAACAACGGCGAAATCGTCAAGAACACCTCGGTGCGTGACCTGCTGACCGAGCTGGATACCGAGACCTTCCTGCTCGACCTGGCGGCGCCGATCGAGCGCGCACCCGAGCTCGACGGCTTCGAGATCGAGCAGGTCGACCGCGCCCAGCTGGCGCTGTCTCTGCGCAAGGGGCAGCGCCTCAATGCGGCGTTCTCGCAACTCAGCGAGCTGGGCATCGACGTCGTGTCGATGCGCAACAGGGCCAACCGCCTCGAGGAGCTGTTCGTGTCCATGGTCAAGGACGACAACGCCCGGGCCGGGGCGAATCGGGCCGCCACGCCGAGCGAGGAGACGCCGTCATGAATCCACGCCAGATCCTGGTCGCGCTGTGGACGCTGGTGGTCAAGGAGGTACGCCGTTTCACGCGTATCTGGCCGCAGACCCTGCTGCCGCCGTCGATCACCATGACCATGTACTTCATCATCTTCGGCAACCTGATCGGCTCGCGGGTCGGCGAGATGGACGGCTTCGACTACATGGCCTACATCGTCCCCGGGCTGATCATGATGTCGGTGATCACCAACAGCTACTCCAACGTGGCTTCGTCGTTCTTCTCCAACAAGTTCCAGCGCAGCGTGGAGGAGATGATGGTCTCGCCGATGCCCAACTGGGTGATCCTGGGCGGTTTCGTCCTCGGCGGCATGGCCCGTGGCCTGGGCGTCGGTCTGATCGTGACCCTGGTGTCGCTGTTCTTCACCGACTTGTCGATCTATCACCCACTGGTGACCGTGGGCGTGGTGACCATGACCGCCACGCTGTTTGCCATCGGCGGTTTCATCAACGCGCTGCTGGCCAACAAGTTCGACGACATCTCGATCGTGCCGATCTTCGTGCTGACGCCGTTGACCTACCTGGGCGGCGTGTTCTACTCGATCGACATGCTCCCGGACTTCTGGCAGGGCGTGTCGATGGTCAATCCGATCCTCTACATGGTCAACGCCTTCCGCTACGGCATCCTGGGGGTGTCGGACATCCCGGTGGCCGGTGCGCTGATCGCCGTGGCGCTGTTCATCGTCGTCTTCTTCCTGCTCGCGCTGTGGATGCTCGAGCGCGGCAAGGGCATCAGGAGCTGACCAATGGCGCACCGCCCCGATACCCTGACGGGCGCCCCGCTGGGGCGCGAGTCCGCCTATCCCGAGCGCTACGACCCCGGGCTGCTGTTCGCCATTCCGCGTGCCGCCAACCGGGCGCCGCTGGGCATCGCAGCGGGCGACCTGCCGTTCGTCGGCGAGGACGAGTGGCACGCCTTCGAACTCTCCTGGCTCGATGCGCGCGGCAAGCCGGTGGTCGCCGTGGCGCGATTCCGGCTGCCGGCGGACTCGCCGAACCTGATCGAGTCCAAGTCCTGGAAGCTCTATCTCAACGGCTTCAACCAGACCCGCTTCGACAGCCGCGAGCGTGTCGTCGCCACGCTGCGGCGCGATCTCGGCGACGCCGCCGGGCGGCCTATCAGCGTCGACCTGCTCGCCGTGGACGATGCCGAGCTGGCGCCGCGGGCCTTGCCCGGCGAGTGCATCGATGGGCTGGACATCGCCGTCGACGACTACACTCCCAATGCCGATCTCCTGCGGGCCGGACCCGATAGCGTCGCAGAGACCCTGCACTCGCATCTGCTCAAGTCCAACTGCCCGGTGACCGGCCAGCCCGACTGGGGCAGCGTGCTGATTCGTTACCGGGGGCCGCGGCTCGATCGCGAGGGTCTGCTGCGCTACCTGATCGGCTTTCGTCAGCACCAGGATTTTCACGAGCATTGCGTCGAGCACATCTTCACCGACCTGATGGAGCGCGCCAGTCCCGAGCGCCTGCTGGTGATGGCGCGCTACGTGCGTCGCGGTGGGCTGGACATCAGCCCCTGGCGCGCCACGCCCTGCGAAACGCCGCCCTTGCCGTTGCGCCTGGCGCGGCAGTGAACGAATACGATACATTGCCGAGAAAGGTTCTCGTTTATAGGAGGTTGTGCCATGGAGGCGATGCGCCTGCTTCATGAACGCCGCTCGATGGGCAAGCTGGCCGGACCCGCACCCTCTCGCGAGCAGCTCGATGCCCTCTATCGTGCCGCCCTGCGGGCCCCCGACCACAAGGAACTCACGCCCTGGCGCTTCATCGAGTTCAGCGGCGAAGGCATCGACCGCCTCGGCGAGCTTTTCGCCGAGGGGGAGGCGCGCAAGAACCCCGATCTCGACGCGTCGCATCTGGATTCCATCCGCAAGAAGCCCAAGCGCGCGCCCCTGATCATCGCGGTGATCGCCAGGGGCACGCCCGACCTGCCCAAGGTGCCGGCTGTCGAGCAGGTGCTCTCGGCGGGCTGCGCCGCGCACGCCATGCTGCTGGCCGCCCAGGCGCAGGGGCTGGGCGCGATGTGGCGGACCGGCACCTTCGCCTTCGATCCGGTGGTCCGCGAGGGACTCGGGCTCGGCGAACACGACGAGATCGTCGCCTTTCTCTACCTCGGTCAGCCGGGCGGTCGCTTTCCGCCGATCCCCGAGCGCGATCCGGCCGAGTTCGTCGAACGCTGGGACTGAACCGCGATGCGTCGCCCCGGCCAGCCCTTCGCGCATCCGCCGTTGCCCCACGACGCCAAGGTCGAGGACCTCGCCGCCTTCCAGGCCTGGCTGGAAGAGGCGATCCCGCTGGTCGGGCACCTGGGACTGCAATCCATGGCCTGGGAGGAGGACGCCCTTGTCTGGCAGCTACGGCTCGCGCCCAACCTCAACGACAAGGGCAGTGGCTTCGGCGGGTCGCTGGCTGCCCAGGCCACGTTGATCGGCTGGACCTGGACGACGCTCTGGCTGCGGGCGCGTGGGCGCCGTCAGGATGTCGTCGTCGCCCACGCCAGCCAGCGCTATCTGGCCCCGGTCACGGCGGACTACCGACTGATCTGCCGGCCACAGGCGGCGCAGGGCGCCAGTGACCTGCAAGCCAGCCTGCGCGAGCGTGGCAAGGGGCGCCTGGCGCTGGCGCAGCAGCTGTACGTCGGTGACACCCTGTGCTTCCAGGCGGAGGGCGATTACGCCGTGCTCCCGGCATGAATCCGGAAATCCGCTTGCAATCGCGGGGTTAGCTCGTTAACATGTGCGCCGTTCTGATGCAGAGGCCGCCGGCCAAAGCGCGGGACGAAAAGTTGCGGAGGGGTGTCCGAGTGGTCGAAGGAGCACGCCTGGAAAGTGTGTAAGTCGAAAGGCTTCGAGGGTTCGAATCCCTCCCCCTCCGCCACAGAATATAGAGAAGCCGCTGATTTCAGCGGCTTTTTCTTTTTCTATACCCTCTCAGCCCATACTTCAGCCCATACTTTGTGTCTGGCTTTCACTGGCCTTCCCAGGACGCTGTTGGACAGTGTGTCCTTCTGCTGTCCCCCTCACGCCTTCCATTTTCTCGATGTTGCTACCACCCACCTTGGTCGGTCGCCTCCTAGTTCAGGCATGACAGGCCGTACCTCTCTCAGGTAGTGTCGACCTAAGTGTTATGAGAACGACTAGGCCCGGGAAGTGGCGATGTCAGATTTTTCTTCATATGCATCCACGATGCAGGAAGGCAATCCCCTAGAGCGTCAGGATGGCCGGGAACTGCGTATTCCCGCTGCTCGTGCACGGCGAGCGCTGCATCAAGCGCGTGCAGCGCGTCGCCAGCGTCGCCTGGCTGCTGATCAGCGACAACCCGCGCTATGATCAAGCCGCAGGGTATGAAGGACGTGGAGATCCTGGGGCGGTGTGAGATTCGGATTGGAGAAATAAATTAAAGAGTCGTAGAAGCTCAAAAAAATATAATAAATTACTGGTGACGCAAGGGAGAGGGTATGAACCAAGCTGTAAATGTCTTGACTGGCAATTTTCCTTTTGAAGGTGTGATTATAGAGAAGTTGATGATCCACCATGTGTTTGCGCCAGCCGAGGATAAAACTCGGGTGCCGCCTGCAATTAAAAAGCATTTTATTAATTTGAATGCTGAAGAGAAGTCGGCTCTTCAAAGCCGTGTGACTGCCGCGCTTGGCAATAAGTCCCATGGCATTGAGATGAGCATTGATCAGGCGGATGAAGGGAGTTTTTTTCAAATTGCAGCAGAAATGCTGCACTGTGATGTAGACCGCTTTATTGAGCTTTCAGAAGTTTTAGCAAATAATTTGACTGATGCTCTGACGAGAAAGATTCCGGGTGGAGTTATGGCGATCATCTCTGGGCGGGTTGGTGAGCATGCCAGACCGTTTGTCTCAGTGATAAAAGCAGAGTTTCAAGATGGATTTACCACTGAGGCTGTAGATGATCAAACGGTAGCTTTGAACTATGTTAGAGACATTTTTCTTACTGAAGCTCAGAAGCTCTATAAGATTGGCTGCTTAGTTGAGACTGTTTCGGCCCCTCCGGAAAATGGAAGGTATAATAAATCAAATTATAGAGCGTTTTTGTTCGATCATTTGCTGACCAGTGTTGAGACGCGAACTGCAGCTTCATATTTTTATAATACTTTTCTTGGCATGGGGATTAGCTCTTCTTCCAAAAAGCTAACGCAAAATTTTTATGAGTATACTGTTGACTACATCAACTCTCTAGATGTTGATGAAGGTAAGAAATTTGATTATGTAGAGTCGTTGCGGGCAGAGCTTAAAAGTCAAACTGCTATCGTTAGTTCAGCAGATTTTGCCGAAAAGTATCTTGAAGAAGATCACTCTGAAGCCTATGTTGATTACATGCAGGATCGAGGCTTCCCTCAGGGTGGCGTTGAGAAGGATGTAGAGTATATTGAGTCTAAGCTCAGGAAGAAAAGAAAGGTCAATTTCACCTCGGGCATTTCCATAACGGGGCCTTCTGATGACTTCCAGAACTTGGTTACAGTAGAAGAGCGTGGTGACAATGATACTTTAGTTAGAATTCAGGGTAATGTAAGTGACCTAGGATGACTACTGAAGAAGAGTTTGCAGAGTATCTTGAGTCCATAAGGCCTGCTTTGCAGGCCTGGGGAGACTATGTCAGCGAAATCGTTAAGCACGAAATTTCTAACCGGCTTGGCGCACTGTCTCCCCAGTTTTTAAAAATTGACGCTACTCCAAGAGTGAAAGCCGTAAATTCGGCGTTGAATAAAATAAGTATAAAGCAATACGATGATCCTAAGACGCAAATGACAGATCTCGTTGGGGTAAGGTTTGTGGTTCTCACTACAGACGACCTATGCCTTGTCGAAAAAATTATTGAGCATCAAGACTGGGGGTGGGAAGTATCTAAAGATTTTGCACTCGATATAGAGGTGAGTCCAAAAGTATTTGACTACCAATCTAAACATTACGAGGTTCGGCCTAAAAGGGACTTGGACGTCGGTGGAGTAAGGGTACCCGATTTTATTTGTTGTGAAGTTCAAGTAAGGACTCTGCTTCAGCACGCATATGCTGAGCTGGTGCATGATAATATCTATAAAGCTAAAGGGGTGGTGCCTCCCTCAGCGGAAAGATATGTTTCAAGAAGCATGGCTTTGATGGAAACCACAGATGAAATATTTTGTACAGCTTTGCAAAAGCTGCAGGCAGAGAATTATAAGCGGGATTCCGTGATCAAGGTCTTGGAGAAGGTTTTTTCAGAAGACTTTGGGTTGCAAGTTGATGATCCTGATAGACAGCTGCACTTTGCGGTTTTGGAAAGTTATGCTGATGCAGTTGAGGAGTTTTCTTCTGAGAGGTTAAGAGATATTTTTGATAAGAAGAAATTTATCAGGCATTTTGTTGAGGATCGTTATGGAGAGTTTTATTTCTTCAGGCAGCCGATCGTTCTTTTTGTGTATTATATTATTTCAGTTTACGGAATGACATACTTTTGGAGTAATTGGCCGCTTTCTGTTTACAATAAAGAAGTGAAATATGTGGCTAATGACCTTGGCGAATCTTTTACTCCTCATGGACGCTGAAGAATCAACTAAACATTATGTGCGGCCGCTTAGCTCTCTATAGCCTATATCCCAAGCTCTCCCAGGCCCTGCGCCTGCCGCTGGGGCCTCGGAAACTGACACCGCGCTACAATGTGGCGCCGGGCACTTGGATCACCGCGGTGCGCCATCCTAGCGATGATGCGCCGCTGGTGATGGACGAGGTGTGGTGGGGCTACCGGCCGCACTGGGCGAAAGAGAAGGCACCGGAGCCCATCAACGCCACCGTCGAGAAGGTGGCCACCTCCAACTACTTCAAAGGGGCGTTCGCCCATCACCGCTGCCTGGTGCCGGCGGATGGCTGGTACGAGTGGCTGCTGGTGGACGGGAAGAAGCAGCCGCACTTCCTGTGCCGCGAGGATCGCGAGCCGATCTGGCTGGCGGGCATCTGGAGCGAGCGGCCGGACGGCAAGCCCGGCTGCGCGATCCTCACCGAGCCGGCCCGCGGCGTGGCGGCAAAGATCCACTTCCGCATGCCCCTGGCCCTGGACGAGGAGAGCCTCGAGCCATGGCTCGATCCTCTCCTGACTGATCGCGAGACGATCCGCCACATCGTCCACCACCTGCCCCCCGAGCGGATCACCCACTGGCCGGTGAGTACCCGGGTGAACAAGCCCACTCAGGATGACGCGGAACTGATCGATCCCGTCGACGCCTGACCGATCCAGTGCTCGGTAGCGTGGCCGCAGGCATGGCAGACGACGCGGTAATGCCTGCTTTCCAGCTTCTCCAGTGTGAACGTCGCCCATTGTGGGCCGTTCTGCGCGGATCTCGACGGCTCCGCAGGGGCACATCATCACCCAGCGTCCCATGGGAACCGGCATCAGTGTGATCTCTGGCATGGTGAATCCTCCCCGTTGCTTTCAGGCTAGATGGGGGGAGGAAAGCGCTATGTAGGTGTAGGACATCCGCGACATCATGCGTCATGGATCTCTTATGCCGCTGTCAGGTTCTGGCCTTGGGCAACTCTCGCCACTGCGTGGTCCACCTCGGCGTGCGGTGCGCGCAGCGCAGGTGCCAGGCGGCGTTCTGACGCGGCACGCCCAGGCGTACCGTTCCCTTGCCCATCCTCCCGTTCAGCTCGTCCAGGGCGGCCATCAGTTGGTGGTCGCGTTCGCGCTGGACTTCCCGCTCGGGCGTGTCGAGCAGCGAGAGCTGCTCGCGGTTGGCGTCCACCAGGTCGAGCAGCATTACGCCGGCCTTCATAAAGCGATACCCGCGGCGATAGATCGCCTCGAGCCCCTGCTGCGCGGCGGCCAGGATCGGCCGGCTGTCGTCGCTGGGCTCGGGCAGCTCGACGACGACGCTGGGCGAGTACTGGGGCAGGTCGGACCGGTGGCGGTTGGTCTTGAGGAACACGAGCACGGCGCGGGCGTGGCTGTCCTGCTGGCGGAGCTTCTCGGCGCCGCGCTGGGCGTGCTGGCGGATGGCGTCCTGCAGCTCGCCCAGCTCGCCGGTCAGGCGGCCAAAGGAGCGCGAGGTCATGATGCGCTGGCGGGGCTCGCTGGCGTCGTTGAGCTCGATGCAGGGCGTGCCTTGGAGCTCGCGCACGGTGCGTTCGAGGGTGACGGAGTAGCGTCGGCGGATGGCCTTGGGGTCGGCCTGGCGGAGATCCCAGGCGGTCTCGATGCCCTGAATGGCCAGCCGCTCGACCAGCCGGCGGCCGACGCCCCAGACGTCGCCCAGGGCGGTGCGCTCGAGCAGGCGTCGTGTGTCGTCGCCGTCGGCGTGCATCACGCACACCCCGTCGAATTCCGGCAGATTCTTGGCGGCGCGGTTGGCCAGCTTGGCCAAGGTGCGGGTGGGCGCCACGCCCACGCAGACAGGGATGCCGGTGAACTGGCGCACGTTGCGGTAGAGCGTGCGCGCGAGTGCCTGGGTGGTGGCGGCGTCGAAGTCGTCGAACCTGACGAACATCTCGTCGATGGAGTAGGGCTCGACGCCGGCGGAGAACTCCTCGAGGACCTCGCGCACCCGGGCGCTCATGTCGCCGTAGAGCTCGTAGTTGGAGGAGAGTAGGTGAATGCGGCCCTGGTTGACCCACTGCTGCAGCTCGAAGGCTGGGGTGCCCATCTCGACGCCCAGGGCCTTGAGCTCGTTGGAGCGGGCGATCACGCAGCCGTCGTTGTTGGACATCACGCCCACCGGCAGGCCCTCGAGCCGCGGCTGGAAGACGCGCTCGCAGCTGACGTAGAAGTTGTTGCAGTCCACCAACCCGATCATACGGCGTACTCGTGGATGACCGAGCGCACCACGCCCCATACCTGGCAGTCGAGGTTGGCGAGCGGGATCGGCGCGTACTGGCTGTTGCCGGAGCACAGGTAGGGCCGCTTCCCGATCATCTCGTAGCGCTTCACGATCACCTCGCCGTCGACCAGGGCGACGACGATGTGTCCGGGGCGGGCGTCGATCGAGCGGTCCACCACCAGGGTGTCGCCGTCCTGGATGCCGAACTCGACCATGCTGTCACCGGTGACGGTCATAAAAAACGTGGCCGCGGGGCGCTTCACCAGCCGCTCGTTGAGGTCGAGCGTGCGGCCGACGTAGTCCTCCGCCGGCGAGGGGAAGCCGGAGATGCCGGCGCGGATGGTGGCCAGCGGATGGGGCAGGGCGCTGTACGGCGGTGCCGGGTGCGGATGGCGGATCTCGGGATCGCGCATGGCGGTTCCTCTTGTCAAATACTGTTCATTTATACAGTATTCGACAGCAGCACACCCTTAGGCAAACGCTAATATGAACAGCAGTCAGGGGGAACAAGCGGCCGGGCCCGGCATGGCGCGGATTGTGGCAGGATCACGAATTGGCAGGAATGAACATTTACCGGATGCTGGATCACAATCCAGCATCCTGAAGGACAGCAGCTACATCCTGTCGTCATTCTCAATATATCCGTCCTTGCCATAATTTTTATCGATGAAATTTTCAATGAGCTCGTCCTGATCACTGTCCAGCTCATCTATAGGTGTGCCCTCAAAATCTAATGCTCGCATAGCTTCCTTCAGCACCTCCGGGCGTATCATAGTCATAGCGTGCACCTCCTGTGTGAAATGGCTTTAGTGGGAACGCAAGCTATGGGGGCTGGAGTCTGTAAATTCAATCGCCCTAATAAAAAAATATGTGCTGGGCATCTAGCCCCTCCATGATGGAGGGGCTTAACGTATGCGCTTTACACAAGGTCTCGCTCGGCAAACGAAACGCAGGCATCCAAGCCGATCACCAAATGGTCAACGACGCGAATCTCCACCAGTCCCAGTGCCTCCTTCAGCCGCTGGGTGATGCGTCGGTCGGCGTCACTGGGTTCGGGATCACCCGAGGGATGGTTGTGAACCAGGATCACTGCAGCAGCGTTGCAGGCCAGGGCATGCTTGACCACTTCACGCGGGTAGACGCTCGCTGAGTCGATGGTGCCGCGAAACAGCTCCTCGAAGCAGATTACCCGATGTTGGCTGTCGAGGAACAGGGTGCTGAAGACCTCGTGCTCGTAGTCCTGCAGCAGCACCTGCAGGTACTCGAACGCGAGAGCTGGCTGGGTGATCTTGCGTCCTTTGGCCAGTCGGCGACGAGCGAATGCCTTGGCGATGTTTAAGAGCTCCGATTCAGTCACCGTGTCGGTGATGCGATAGGTGCCGGCGGTCTCGCCGGCACTCAGCTTGCGGTGGTGCATGGTGTTGCTCCTTAGGCCGCCATGACCATGGCCATGCGGCGTTCCAGCTCCTCATAGAACGCCTCGACGCGTTCGGCGATGGTGCGGATCATCACCTCGTCCCGGTAGGCGCGCTTCACGAACAGCGGCATGCCTGGCCAGTAGCTGACGAAGTCGATCCACTCGCACTCGCTGACCCACAGCCCGCCTTGGCACTGAGCGACGTGCTCCTGGGGCAGCTCGTCGGTCAGCAGTAGCTCGATCTGGTACTTGGGCAGCTTGGTCTTGATTTCGACTAGGCCATTGCTGTCGACCAGGCAGTCAGGCGAGTAGCCCACCCCGTGGTTGAGGATGATGCCGACCTGCTCCAGTTGGGGCAGGCCGGCGGCCTCGTGATAGAGCTCCCGGGCCACGGGTTCCAGCTCATGACCGCGCTGGGTGTGAGCGTTGCCCTGGAAGGCATCGGAGGGCTCGCCGGTGATGCGCTCGCCGATCAGCTGATGCATGTAGCTCATCGCACCGGTACCGAAGCCTCCCGGCCCCTTGCCCTTGACCAGCAGAGTCTTCAGCTCGGACATGGTGACGATGCCCAGACGGGCGGCATGCCACTCGGGCGTGCCCTGTTCCAGTGTCAGGGTCTGCATGACGATCTCCTTCTCGATGACACGGCATAGGCCAGCGAGGGGAGGCCCCTCGCCGGCCGCTCAGTGATGTTGACGGTTGGGCTGGGCCCGCTTCTGCAGGGAGGCACGCAGCTTGTCGAAGTCACCACGGGGCACCTGCTGGGCGTCGCCGTACTTACCGACGAACCACTCCTGGGTCGCTGGGGGACAGGCGGCAATCAGCTGCCGGATCTGCCCGGCCTGGAAGGGCGTGACCAGATTCACCGGGGCGGCGGCGTGGCCGTTGTCGTCCTGGCCCCGGGTGGTGATGTTGAGCAGGGCGCAGAGCACGTAGCGCTTGCCATAGCTGGTAGAGGAACCGAAGGCCTGGACGGCGTTCTTGCTGCCGCTGGTATCGGCCGGCAACAGCATGCTGGTTTCTTCACGATGACCGTCCTGGTGCATCAGCACGCCGGTCACCTGAATGCCACGCTCCTGGGTCTGAATCCGGAAGCTCACCGCGAAGCCGTGCTTCTTCATGATCGGACGCACGGTATCGACGATGTCTTCTAGGGTGGCGTAGTGCCCGTTATTGGTCTTGCCACGCTCGGCGATGCTTGGCAGCTCGGTCTGCATGGCCGCCATGGCGGCGCTATAGGCCATCAGTGCCTGGCGGTCGAGCACCCGCTCCTGCATTTGCAACAGGCGCTCCATCTTGTCGATGTCGACCTCGGGATTGAGGGCGGCCCGCTCGATCACCTGGATGATCGCGGTGCTGTCCTGGGTTGCTTGAGCGATCGGTGTCTGGTCGGCGGTCTTGGGATGAATGGGGGTTGCCATGATGGCCTCCGTTATCGATAGCGTTGGATGACGTCAGGGAGCTCCTCGGTCGGGACCGGCTCCAGGGATACGGCCACGCGATAGACCTGACCCTTGGCCAGCACGTGGGTCTCGGTCGCTTGCTCGCCAGCCTCGAGTAACTGACGCGTCAGCTGGGTCAGGGCATGGCAGATCTCGAATGTCATGGGTGGTTGCATCGGTACCTCCATAAACAAAAACGCCCGGCCTTTGATGGGCCGGGCGCTATGCCGTGGTGAGGGAAAGACGGGGGAGAACGAAGGGCGCCGTTCAGGCCACCAGCGCAAGGGCGGACTCCAGCGCCTTGTCCTTGAGGCCGGCGCCCTGGCCGAACCAGGCGGAGTCCATGCGGTAATCGTTGCTGCGAGCACGCTTCTCGTGGTCCACGTACTCGGTGACCGCGTTGAGCAGGCCCCAGGCGGTGCCTTGCGCCGTGCACAGCTGAGAACCGCGTCCCTCGCCCTGGTAAAGCTTCTGGACGCGATTGAGGGCACGGAAGTTAGGTAGCTTGGACGGATCCTCCAGCGGCGCCTCGGCGTTGCAGATCACCGACTGGAAGTAGGTCCTCGCTTCTTCCTGGCTGACCTTGCGCTCGGCCAGGGTTTTCAGGCGATACATGAAGTCGTCCCACTGGGACACGGAGATCCCCAGCTGCTGTTTGACCAGCTGCGGACGGAACTCGGTGCTGTGCGGCACCTTCACGCCTTGCGAAGTACCGTCCACGGCGATGGTCAGGGTGTTGTTGCAGACCACCCGCACGGACGTCGGGGTGGCGACGGTAGCCAGTGAACCGTCGCAGGAGGTGGCCAGCAGCAGGTAGTCGTTGACCTGATCCTGGCCCTTCAGAGCTCCGCCCAGGCCACTGCGCGCCAGAGCCCAGAACTTGCGGCCACCCTTGAGCACGCCGGCCGTCTCGAGCTCATAGCCTGCGTATTCCGTGAGATCCCGGTAGAACTCCAGCACCTCTTCCGGCTGTACCACCTTGTAGCGTTGGGAGACCACCGACAGCGGGGCCTGGGTGTCGGAGCGATAGAGCACCTTCTGCTCCGGGAAGGAGTGGATGCTGCCCAAGTGGCCCGCGCCATTGGTGATGAAGCGCACCGGGGATTCCTCGATGTGCCAGTCCATGCCGGCCTGCTGCCGCCAGACTTCCAGCGGCTGGTGACGGGACAGCTGCTGGCCCAGACCATGCCAGGGGGTATCGCCGACGTAGGCCATGTGTTCGATCAGATGTGCCATGGGGAAAGCTCCTTGGATGTCGAGCACGGCATAACGGCCCGCTCCCCTAGGAGTAGGCCGACTGTGAGCAAGTAGAGAAAGAATCGTGTGGGTATCGCCGATCAGCGATGGACTCGTGAGACGGACCGTGAGGGGTCAATCGACATGGGGGCGAAAGGTGTGGCCACAGGCACGGCACTCGAGATTGTCGAGCACCTGGCTATCAAGCTCGCTGCCGAGGCGAGCCCCGGCGACGCCGCCCGCCGTGCCACCGACCAATCCACCAAAGACGGCGCCAGCGATGCTTCCGACGGCGATCCCTACCGGACCGCCTACTGCGCCAACCAACGCGCCGGCCTCGGCACCACTCCAGGCACCAGCCGCCCCACTGGCGGTGCCGGCCACCGCACCCGTGGTGCCACCTACCTTCCGACCATGATGGCGCGACACCACCCGCGATGCGCCACAGCTGGGACAAGACATCGTCATTGAACTGCCTCCTCAAAATAGAAAAAAGAGAATCAAAGCCATCCATCTATGGCTTCAAGGAGGTAGTACAGGTTTGAAAAATTATTGATTCGAATATCCGGCAGACCAGGAATCCTATACGGCGGCACCGTGCCATCCAGGTCTCATTTGCGCCTATTCAGCGCCCGGTCCGGCAGAGACGTATTTTTTTACATCGCTGAATTATGGGTTGAGCGGTAAGTGAAAGGCAGTCTGAAATACATCACAGCGAGACAAAGATGGCGAAATATTTGATGCATCGTCTTGATGTATTGTGCGAGTAATTAAGCAAGGAGGATTTCAGGTAAAACCTTGTAGTTTTGTTTTGTTTAAAGGGGGTGGCTAGCAATTAAGAGGTTTTTGATTTTAGGGTAAGTTAGTATTGTCTAGTAATTATTATTGCAATGCATTATTTTTGATTGGTGGTGATGTACTGCTGGGTGGCTGCTAGTAAAACCCATGTGACCATGAAGGGTCACAATGCTGCCTTGTTTAGTGTCTAACTCACATTGTCTCTGGGGGAAGAGGCTTGTTAACTAAATACGAAGGAGTTTTATCATGAAGCCTGCACCATCACGTCTTGCCGAAAATACTAACCTAAATCTAATATACGATCCCATTTATCAACCTGAGCCTGGTGTGGTTTTGCCAATACAAACCAGTAAAGGACCATTGGTGGAAGATTACCTGTATCGCCTGTATCGTGTGATTTGTCAAGCCATTGAAGATCATAAGCGTGTACTCGCCTGTCGATTCGACTTAACCCTTCCACATGGCGTGCCTCTGCCAGAAGATGCCGCTACCAATGGTCCAATTAATCGATTCCACAAGTCATTAAATGCCAAGATTGCTCATGACAGAAAAATGAAACAAGCTCAGGGTATTCCTCATGGCTGTCGTGTGCGTTACGCCCGTGCACGGGAGATAAGTCAGGACGGGATGCCCCATTACCATGTTCTACTACTGTTGAACCTACATGCCTACTACACTCCCGGGAATTGGAATTATGAAGGGAAAAATTTGTTCTGGCGTGTAGCTGAAGCCTGGGCCAGCGCTTTGCAGGTTTCCTTAGAGGACGCAGTAGGGCAAGTTAGATTGTGTCGCTCTTCAAACACGTCGTGCTATTATTTAGAGCCGGCTAACGGGTATCAGGCTTTGCCCGCTCTATTTGAGTGGTCCAGTTACCTCTGCAAGGCACATTCTAAACAATACGGCGGCCATGTTCATGCTTTTGAGACTAGTCGAAGATAAAAAAATATTTATCATAATTGAGGTTTTCTGAGTAATCAGAGATTCAAGCTTCTTAAAGTACCTCGTTATTTTGTCAAGCATTATTTTCTTGCATGACCTATCTTATGTGCGGCAGTGCCGTTGTTCTGTCGCCTCTTTTTATCTCTCCATCTGTTGACCACAACTGGGAAAGGAGATATCTCATGTCGCAAGGTTTCCATAATGAAGACCTATTTGCTGCTTCTCTGCGAGAGCGGTTCCCAGAGCATGCTGATAGAGTCATGGCGAAGTCAGGATTGCCGATTCGTGAAAAGGCGAGATCATGTCCTGCGCAGTCGCTGACACATTCTTTCTCTCAAACTTCCGAATTAGTTTCCACAGCTAACCCTATTTCATCGGACGCAGTTCTTCAATGTTATCAAAACACAACCACACAGGCTGAAATAACAGTCGAGGAGTTGGTCAGTGCCATGCGTTCTTTGCGTCACAAGAAAAGACTGACTCAGAGAGAGTTTGCTGCTCAGTTAGGAATCAGCCCGCGAACCCTCCAGGATTGGGAGCAGGAGCGTAGGCTTCCATCTGGGCCGGCCAAGGCACTTCTTCAGCAGCGCCTCCAGGAGGTGCTCTGACGCCATGCATCGACCAAAGTCTTGGTCGCTGTTGGCAGCCCAATTGGAGCGACAACCAGAGAATCACGTCGTCATCTGGCCCCAATACGCGCTATGACTGCTATTCCATAGCAGAAATAGCAAAAATCAGGTTCTGATGACCAGAAAAAAGAGCAGGTCTCTGCCATAGACTCTCCTTGATGTCAATGGCTTTGCATGATTTAACCCTGGCTTTTAGCAAGGCCCTCCAAGGATGTTGGCATGGGGTCCACTCTTGGCCAGGCACGGCGACTGATAGCCCGTGCAAACACACAGCCATAAGGAGCCAGGAGATGCACAACCCGTTCAGACTCAAACGCCCCCTTCTGCCGGGGCCCGGGGAGTTCGATGCTGCAGTTATGGAAGGGTCGCTGTTTTGGGAAGCCACTCAAGAGCTGAGCCGCAATATACAGGTACCACCTGATATGGCTGGTCTCACTTTTCTTGGTGCTTTGGCTACCGCCTGTCAAGGCACACATGACGTGCGCATGCCCTATGGCAACCTGAAGCCACTTTCTCTGGCGATCAATATCATCGCACCACCTGGAGAGCGAAAGTCAGCACTATTAAACCGGGTGATGTCGCCTATTAATGATCTGGAACGCCAGCAGAGAAGTGAATATGCGAAGAATCTGGAGCTATACCAGGCCGAGCAAAGTCAGTGGCTTGCAGAGAAAAAATCGTTAACAGAACAAATCTATCGGAACAAAACGAAAGGCTCTCGTACCGATAAGCAAAGTCTCGAACTTAAAGAACTATACGAAAGGAAGCCGGAGAGGCCAAAGGAAATGGCGATGGTCTATGAAGATGCAACACCCGAAGCTGTTTTCAAAGGTCTTCATGAGGATTTCTCCTCAGCTAGCGTCGTTACCGATGAAGGTCATACGGCCATGAAGAGTGCTTTGTTTAGAGAGTTGGGTAAACTGAACACGCTATGGAGTGGTGGTACCATTACGACTGCGCGTGCTACATCTGGTGGTGTGACTCTGGATAACGCACGGTTAAGCATAATGATGCTGGTGCAACCAGGGGTAATGCAATCTCACTTGGAGCAGCATGGTCAGCGTGAGCGAGAATCCGGTCTATGGGGACGGTTTCTCGTGTGTTGCCCGGCTTCCCTGCAGGGGTCTCGGTTTATGGATGCGCATCATCAGGTGAGTTGGGATGCTTGGGAAATGGCTCGACAACGTCTCGCAAGCTTGGTGCTGGAAAACTTAGTTTTGACTGAGAACATTCCACATGAACGTCGTGCCCTCGAATTTTCAGCTGAGGCCCATGAGTGCTGGGTTAAGGTCCATAATGAAATTGAGGCTCAGCTCGCTTTTGGGGAGCGGTTTTTCTTAGTGCCTGATCATGCTAACAAGCTTGCGGAGAATATTGCCCGTGTCGCCGCACTTCTCCATCTTCTAGAGGAGGATGAGGAGGGGGGCGACGAGGAAGGCAAGATTGGAATTCGTTCTTTGCGGCAAGCGATAGAGCTCTGTAGCTGGTACTCAAACTACTTTCAGCAGATCTTTGTTCCACCTCCGCAAGAGGAGTTAGATGCTCAGTTGCTGAGCGAGTACTTGAATGAAGTCCGGCAGTGCCGATACCAAGTCATTCGCTACAATGACGTTCGCCAGCGTGGTCCCAATCCAATTCGCAATAAAAAGCGATTACAGGCAGCTATAGAGGTGTTGATGTCGTATGGGGAAGTAGATCTCTTCATGCAAGGTAAAACCAAGTTTATTAACCTATATCCTCAGGTACAGCCGATTCCTAGTGCCAGAGGTTTTTGAGGATTTTATTACAAAGCGCCGCTAGCAGCGGCGCTTTTTGCCGTATGGTGTCTTGGTTATTGGTCAAATGTTACGTTCATCTTAGTGATTTTGGCGAACTTGACTTTCTTGTTGGCGTTATCTTGAAAATCCTTGAGGACGTGCTCGTTTTTGAGGATGAGCTGGTGTATCTTGTCCATCAGCTTGTCCCGGTCAGTAGGCAGGGGGAAATCCTGATCTTGAATCAACGGAATTAAGTCGTCGGCGATGGTTGTGGCAGTCTCTACCGGTTCAGGCCAGCCGTTGGGCGGGCGCTTCTTCAGTTTGCTGCGTACTAAAGAGCGGAGCAGTATCGACACTTCATCCTCTTTCGCTCGCTTGGCCTCATGGGCTTTTTTAGAGCGCTGGGAATAGTCCTTATCCCGGACTTGTGTGAGAATATGAAAAGCTGACCAGTATCGATTAGCCCACTCCAAAGCGGTAAGCATCTCGCGTCCTTTTTCTTTTATCTTCTCTTCCTTCACCCTTCCGCTGTCATTGGACTCTATTAAGTCGATGTCTCGTTCGTACAAGATGCTGACATAAACTGCTTGGCAGAGGGCAGCATCGTAATACTTATCAACTAGCTGGTCTAGAGTTTCTTGTTTCTGGCTTGCGCGAAGCTCTTCTTCCCAATCTTTTTTAGGATCTATCTGACCAGTCGCCATACGCTTGACCATATCTTGCATGTTCGCCATGAAGTCGAGATGATCCATGTTGGAATGGCTTCGGCGAATCTCGGTCAATAAATCCTTACTACGACGATAGATGGTGAGAATTAGATCGTCCATGAAGGAATTCCTCTTCTATGTTGCTTGAAATGCTTGGGCTTTATGATGGGAGTCACAATTGGAAAAGTGAATCAAGCCGCATTTCAAAATTACCATGTAGAGGTGCTGTGTTTCCATGCTCGTAGGGTCTTTTGACAAGGGCGTTCCTATGACTGCGGCTATTCCGTCATCCATGTTTTTAATGGAATGTCAATGCCTTTGCTTGATGGAGCGGCGATTTTTAGCAGCCGTGCAGAGAGAGCCTCGCCGTCCTGGGATGATCTGATTGTCATCCAGCGAAGCCGCATGATGCTGGAAAATTCAACCAGGTCACCTCTGAAGTAAGGAAAGCGCAATGGCACAGCAAGCAATCAACACCCAAACCAATAGGGCTATGGCATCGGGGCATGATGTGCCGCATAGGCCAAAAAAAGTATTGAGAATCAGTGAGTTGATCCTTCGTACAGGGCTGTCGAGATCGACTATTTACAGCAAGCTGGACCCAGGGTCAGCGGCATTCGACCCCACATTTCCGAAGCAGATCAAGCTGGGCAGCCGAGCCGTGGCATGGCTAGAAGAGGAGGTTGATGCGTGGTTGTGTCAGCAAGCCGGTCAGCGGCATTGATGCCAGCGAAGCAGTGCTTGTCCGCCGAGGTGGTATGGCTCGGCAGGGCGAGTGTTAGCTGCTACTATGCTGCCTATCACTATTTGTTAGGTTGTGCCTGCTTGGGCACAGTCGCCGCCAAGGAGGCCCGCGGGTGCCCAACGCATCACACCAGCCCATCTCGCTGGCGTCGCTCTCCACGCCGCAGCGGGAGCGTCTCGCCCATATCGACTTCACCCTCATGTTCAAGGGTGAGGCGGGGCGCGGTGACCTGATGGAGCGCTTCGCCATCGCGCCGACGCAGGCCACCAAGGACTTCGCGCTCTATCACGAGTTGGCGCCGGCCAACATCGTTTATGACAAGTCCAAGCGGCTGCATGTGAGAGCTCGCTCCTTCACGCCGCTGTTCGACTACGACACCACCCGCACCCTGGCTACCCTCTGCCAGGGACATGGTGATGGCTTCCTGGGAACGCTGCCGACCTCGGTGTGCTGCGAGATGGCCGATCAGCTCAATCAGCCGGATCTGGTCCTGGTAGCGGCGGTCAGCGAGGCCATGCACAAGAGCTGTGCGCTCTCGATTCGCTATGTGTCGCTCTCTAGTGGTGAGACAGAGCGCGAGATCGTGCCGCACACCTTGGTCGACAACGGCTTACGTTGGCACGTGCGGGCCTTCGATCGTCACTCCGGTGAGTTTCGCGACTTCGTGCTCACCCGCCTTCTGACAGTGTCTGTGCTCGAGCAGAGTGCTGCTCAGGAGCATGAGAGCCTCCTGCATGACCGTCAGTGGAATCGTTTCGTGGAGTTGGAACTGGTGCCTCACCCTGGGATTCGTCATCCCCAGGCCATCGAGCGCGACTACGGCATGCAGCAAGGCAAGCTGACTGTGGAGCTGCGAGCTGCGTTGGCCGGCTACCTGCTGCGGCGTTGGAACGTCGACTGCTCGTCCGATCACTCGCTGCAAGGGGCGGAGTACCAGCTGGCCCTGGCCAACGCCCCGGCCCTGTATGGGGTTAAGAATCTTCAGCTGGCCCCTGGTTACGATCAGGCCGAGCCGGTATAACGCGCCTTCGTGCGGAGGGAACTGCATGCTGAAGCTGGAAGACATCAAGCAGGACGCTCAGGTCCGCGGTATTAGGCCCGATGAGGTGGTCCGAGTCGTGGCGGTGGTACCGGTGGGTACCGATGCGCTGACTGTCTACTTCAAGGACAGTCAGGGCGCCGTTCACGAACAGATGCTGTTCCGTGACAATGAGCCCAACCTCTCACTGGCCGAAGCCGGCCGCCCCTGGGCCTTCGATGCCCCCGGCGCCGACTTCAAGCTGGGCCTCGAAGCCTATCGCATCAGTCAGGCGGCGTTGTTCGACCCCATGATGGCGGTGCACACCTCCAACGTGGAGCCGCTGCCCCACCAGATCTCTGCCGTCTACGAGGCCATGCTGCCCCGCCAGCCGTTGCGCTTCGTGCTGGCCGATGACCCCGGCGCCGGCAAGACCATCATGGCCGGCCTGCTGATCCGTGAGCTGCTGATGCGCGCCGACGCAAAGCGCATCCTGATCGTCTCCCCAGGCGGGCTCACCGACCAGTGGCAGGATGAGCTGCTGGAGAAGTTCGGCGTGCAGTTCGAGATCTTCAGCCGCGAGAAACAGGAGCAGTGCGCCTCCGGCAACTACTTCGACGAGCAGGATCAGCTGATCTGCCGCCTGGACCAGCTTTCCCGCAATGAGCAGCTCCAGGAGAAGCTGGCCAACACCGAGTGGGACCTGATCATCGTTGACGAGGCCCATAAGCTGTCGGCCAACTACTTCGGTAACAAGATCAACAAGACCAAGCGCTTCCAGCTCGGCGAGCTGCTCGGGTCGATCACCCGCCACTTCCTGCTGATGACCGCCACGCCCCACAACGGCAAGGAAGAGGACTTCCAGATCTGGCTGTCGCTGATCGACAGCGACCGCTTCTACGGCAAGTTTCGCGAAGGCGCGCACAAGGTTGACGTCTCCGACATGATGCGGCGCATGGTCAAGGAAGAGCTGCTCAAGTTCGACGGCACCCCGTTGTTTCCCGAACGTCGCGCCTACACCGCCAACTACGACCTCTCCGACGCCGAGGCCGAGCTCTACGAGCAGGTCACCGACTACGTGCGCAACGAGATGAACCGTGCCGATGAGCTGTCGGGCAAGCGCAAGGGCACCGTGGGGTTCGCGCTGACCCAGCTGCAGCGGCGATTGGCATCAAGCCCCGAGGCGATCTACCAATCGCTCAAGCGCCGCCGGCGCAAGCTGGAAGACAAGCTCAACGAGATGAATCTGATGGCCCGCGGCCAGTCGGTCCGCGAAGGCAAGATCGCTTCCACCCTGGGCACCTATGCCGTCCAGAAGCAGATCGATCTGCCTGACAACATGGATGAGTTGGACGAGGAGCTGAGCGCCGAGGAGTACGAACTCTTCGCCGAGCAAGTGGTAGACCAGGCCACTGCTGCCGAGACCGTCCCCGAGCTGGAGGCCGAGATCCTCATCCTTAAGGACCTGGAAGAGCAGGCCCTAACGCTGGTGGATTCTGGCAATGTGAATCGCCCCAGATCTTCTAGACACCCGTCAGGCTCTGGGTATAACGCCGTTCGTCTTCTATGGATGACAAGTCATCGCTCGGACTGGTCACAAAAACCGCTCGACTACGCGACCTTGTCGAGGCAGGCGGCTTGACCTTTGGGTTGCACAAGGGTTCTAGGTTATAAGCTTAGCCAGGGTCATGGCCGAAGCGCCTGGCCGTGTATGCCGCATGCGCGAATTCCTCTCAGGCACTGAAGGAGGTGAATGCCCTTGAGTAGCGTTGCGTCAACGTCTTCCGTACAGCACAAGAAGGCCCGTATCTACCGTATGAAGACGGATGAGCACCTCTGTCCGTTTGGCCTGAAGACCGTGGATCTTCTCAAGCGCAAGGGCTATCGGGTCGAAGATCACACCCTCGCCTCGCGGGACGCGATCGAGGAGTTCAAGGAGCAGGCCGGTGTCGATACCACGCCCCAGGTCTATATCGGCGAGAAGCGTGTGGGGGGCTATGAGGAGGTTCGTGCTCACCTGGGCCTGAGTGTGCCCGGCGAGAAGGAGACCACCTATCAGCCGGTCATCGCCATCTTCGCGACTTCCCTGCTGATCGGCCTAGCGGTGAGCTGGGCGGCCAGTGGCACTCTCGTGTCGATGCGCATGCCGGAATATGCGATTGCCACCGCCATGACCCTGCTGGGGCTTCAGAAGCTGCAGGATGTCGAAAGCTTCAGCACCATGTTCCTCAACTATGACATGCTCGCCCAGCGCTATGTCCCTTACGGCTATGTCTACCCCTTCGCCGAGGCCCTGGCCGGTATCCTGATGCTGGCGGGTGCCCTGACCTGGCTGTCAGCTCCCCTGGCGCTGTTTGTCGGCACGGTAGGGGCCGTTTCGGTCTTCAAGGCCGTCTATATCGACAAGCGGGAGCTCAAGTGCGCTTGCGTGGGCGGCAACAGCAACGTGCCCCTGGGCTTCGTCTCCTTGACCGAGAACCTTGTCATGATGGGCATGGGGCTATGGATGCCGCTGAAACAGCTCATCGTATGACGATACGGAGGCATGGATGACCGATTCATCGGATCGTACACCCGAATACGAGGAGGGTAGCCTGACCCTGGTGGGCGCGGTTGCCTTGGGCACGGGGGTCATGATCGGGGCTGGTATCTTTGCCCTGACCGGCCAGATGGCACAGATGACGGGGTGGTTGTTCCCGCTGGCGTTTCTGTCGGCGGCCCTGATCGTCTCCTTCAGTGCCTACTCCTATATCCGAATATCCAGCACCTATCCCTCCGCCGGGGGGATCGGCATGTATTTGCAGAAGGCCTATGGCTCGACATTGCCGACCGCCTTTCATGCCTTGCTGATGTACTGCTCCATGGTGATCGCCCAGAGCTTTCTGGCCAGAACCTTCGGGTCCTATACCCTGCAGCTGTTCGACGTCGAGAACCGCTCCCTGCTTGTCCCGCTACTGGGGGTGGGGCTGCTGTTGGCGGCCTTCCTGATCAACCTGTCGGCCAATCGGCTGATCGAGGGTGTCGCCTCCGTGCTGGGGGTCATCAAGATCGGGGGGATCATCGTGTTTGGCGTGGTCGGGGTATTCGTCGCCGACTCGCTGAAGATGGACGTTTCATCGACAGCGCCCCAGGCTTCCCTGTCGGGCTTTCTGGGGGCCACAGCCCTGGGCATATTGGCTTTCAAGGGGTTCACCACCATCACCAACAGCGGGTCGGAGCTCCAGGACCCCCACCGCAATGTGGGCAGGGCGATCATGATCTCGATTGCCCTGTGCGTGGTGATCTACGCACTGGTGGGCTTTGCCGTCGCCAGCAACCTGTCGCTTCAGGAGATCATCAAGACCCGGGATTATTCCCTGGCGGCTGCCGCCAGGCCGGCACTGGGCGAGGCGGCGGTCTGGTTTACCGTCATCTTGGCAATGCTGGCGACGGCGGGCGGTATCATCGCCAGTGTCTTCGCCGTATCCCGCATGCTGGCCATGCTGACCGAAATGCGGCTGGTGCCTCACCGCCATTTTCATATGCCCGGCAGTATCCAGAAGCACACACTGGTCTACACGATCGTGTTTGGCTTGCTGCTGACCGCGTTCTTCGACCTCAGCCGCATCGCCGCACTGGGCATCATCTTCTACCTGATCATGGATATCGCGATTCACTGGGGCGTATTTCGCCACCTCAGGCACAAGGTCAGCGCCAGGCCCGCGATACCGATCATTGCCATCCTGCTGGATATCGTCGTGTTGGGTGGCTTCGTCTGGGTGAAGGCCACCTCCGACCCGCTGGTATTGATCGTCGCCGCCGTGGTGATGGCACTTATCCTGATCGGTGAGTGGCTGTTTCTATCGAAACGTGAAGCGCTGCCCGGCGATGATCACTCGCACACTCATTGACCCCGATCGGACATGCCTTTTCGCATGCTGGCGCATGTCGTCGTCCCGTTCGGGGACGGTCACTGGCAGGGCATGATGCCGGGTCGATGCTATCCACCACCATGCCCGGGCCGTTTTGTCTGCCCGTCATGCCGGGGCCTTCCGCTGTACGGCTACAGGTCTCGAGCCCGGTTGGATTGATGAGCCAGCCGCATCGCCTCATGCTCCTCGAGCTTGAGGAGTTCGCGAACCAGTTCGCGTGCCTCGGGGATCTCGGCCCGCCCATCCAGGTAGCGGTACAGGTCGATGACCTGATCATGCAGGGAGAAGACTTCCCGACAGATATCCTCGAAGCTCATCTCGGCATAGGGAGCGCTGCATGCCTGGTGGGGGGTGATCGGATTATGGGACAGATAGTCGTAGACCCGAGTGTGTAAGGCCTTGGGGTCGGCCTGCTTCTCAAAGCTGGCCACGGTGCGCTCCAGGGTCGCCTCGTGCGCCGCGAGGTACTCCAACAACCATTTTCCCAGGTCTTCTTCATGCTGGGAGGCACAGTGGCCGAAGCACTCCGCCAGATGGGCATGCAGCTGGCGGGTCCAGTCGATCAGGTCCTTAAAGGTTTCGATCTTCATCTACGGTTCTCCTCTTGACGGGGAGTGCTTCCCGTCCTTGCTGGAAAGTGTGCCGGTTTCAGCTCGGTCTCTCGTCTTCAGCCGGCAGGTCCCAGCCATAGAGGGCGCGAAAACCCATCTCGCACAGGCTGTCGCGGGTCGTGCCGGCAACCGACAGCGCCGCTGAGATCGTCTCGCCGATGAGCCCCTCCCACTGCCGAAAAGGATTGTCGTCGTTGAGCGGCTCCCGGGCGGGGCCTGCGACATCGGCCAGCCACTTCACGCCGCTCATCCAGGGCGCGAAACGCTCCGAGAACATCAGCCGGCTGGTGCGTGCCGGATGCAGCTGGCGCAGCGTCTCGGCTGTCCACGGATTGGTGGCCATACGGACCCAGGGCCCGGCGAAGGTCTCGTAGAGGGCCACGTTGTGCTCGGAGAGGGTGCGTACCCGGTCGAAGGCTGAGGTCTGCTTCGGATAGTTCAGATCCTCCACGCAGCGCTCCTCGAAGTGCACCTGGAACTGTGGCTTGTGACACTCGGGGTCACCGGTGGGGTTATCGATGCGCAGCTCGTAGAGGCCGGGGGCCAGGTCATTCAGCTCCCGGACGCTCTCGAGGATGGCTCGATGCTCGAGGCGCGCAACTCGGGAGGAGACGAATAGCCCCAGATGGCCGACATGGGCATTGAGCAGGTAGACGATGCGCTGGCCGGCGGCCTTGATCGCTGCCGTGTCCGGGTAGACCGCGGGGATCCAGTTGAGCGCCTGATGAGGCGGGGTGATGTTGTCGCCGCCGGAGGCGAAGATCACCAGCGGATTGCGGATCCGCTTCAGGTCGATGGTGCAGCCATGACAGACCGTGAGCTCGCCGCGTTCGAGCCGGTTGCCGACGAAGAGGTTATCGACGATGGCGGTGATCTCTTCCTTGCTCAGCGTGTAGAAGCCCGTCCACCAGCGCTCGAAGTCCAGGAAGCGTTCGCGCTGGCCGTCGATGTCGGCAAACAGCTGGTAGTCCTTCTGCCACAGGGTATTAGCCGGCTTGAGGGCCTCGAAATTGGCGACCAGATGGGCGCCATCGAAGCGGCCGTCCCCCAGGTCGGCGAGCAGGTGGGTGAGCCAGGTGCCGCCCAGCAGGCCACCGGCCAGGCGCATGGGATTGACGCCGGATTCGCCCGACCAGTAGGAGAGCGGCGATCCGTTGAGTACCGCCGGCCCCACCAGACCCTGACAGTCGGCGGAGAGCAGGGCGATGGCCCAACCCGCCTGACAGTTGCCGTAGAGCACCGGCGGCATGTCGGGATGCCGCTCGGCCACCGTTTCGACGAAGTGGCGCAGGACGTGCAGCACGTCCGCGAGGGTCTGGCCCGGCAGGGGCTCCGGGAAGAAGCTCACGAAGTAGACCGGATGGCCCTCGTGGAGCGCCATGCCAACCTCGGAATCGCGTTTGAAGCCGCCGATGCCCGGGCCGTGGCCGGCGCGGGGGTCGACGATCATGACCGGGGGCTTGCTGGCGTCGAGGCAGTCCTCCAGGCAGTCATCCCCGACCCGAGTGATGTGCAGAAGAGCATAGTTAGCGGGGCGCGACAGCCGGCGGCCATCGAGCATCATCTCGTAGTCGAAATCCAACAGTGGCGGTTTACCGGCTCGCTCGTGCTCGAGCATGTTCTCCGCGCGCTGGCGCAGGGTATCCAGATAGCGCACGCTGCGTTGCCACAGGTCGAACTGATAGGCGAGCAGCTCCGTTGCTGGATGCCCCAGGGCGTCGGCCCCGGGGGGTGACGATGAGGCGGTCGACGCGTGGCTACTCATCGCGCCCGTCCTTGTGGTCATCATGCCCGCCGCGAGATCCGTGCCCGCCATGCCTGCCGTGCATGACCAGGTGCATCAGCGGGCAGGCCAGCAGGATCAGCCAGGGCAGGGCGCCGAGCAGATGCTCCTCGTGCTCCTCCCAGAGCCAAAAGCCCATCACCGCCAGGGCGATCGCCACCATCAGCCAGAAGGTGCCCTTGCTCGGTCTGCTGTCCAGCCAATTTTTCTCGTCATGCATGGTCAGATCCTCACTCGGCGCAAGCGCAGTGAATTCATCACCACCGACAGCGACGAGGCGCTCATCGCGAAGGCGGCGAACATCGGGCCGATCAAAAGGCCGAGGAACGGATAGAGGACCCCGGCGGCGATCGGCACCCCGGCTCCGTTGTAGACCAGGGCGAAGAACAGGTTCTGTTTGATGTTGCGCATCGTGGCCAGCGACAGCTTGCGGGCCCGAACGATGCCATCGAGGTTGCCCTTGACCAGGGTGAAGCCGGCGCTTTCGATCGCCACGTCGGCGCCGGTGCCCATGGCGATGCCCACATCGGCTTGGGCGAGGGCGGGGGCATCATTCACGCCGTCGCCCGCCATGGCGACCTTGCGGCCTTCAGCCTGCAGTTCCTGGATGATGCGTGCCTTGTCCTCGGGCAGCACGTCGGCGCGGATCTCGTCGATACCCAACCGACCGGCTACCGCCTTGGCCGTGCGTTCGTTGTCGCCGGTGGCCATGATGATGCGGAATCCTAGCCGGTGCAGCGCCTTCAGGGCGTCGGGCGTGGTCTCCTTCACCGGGTCGGCCACGCTGACCAGGCCGGCGATCTGGCCGTCGAGCACCACGAACATCACCGTTTCGCCCTGATCGCGGCGGGCGTTCGCGGTCTCGGCTATCCGACCGCCGTCCAGGCCCAGTTCGGCCATCAGCTTGGCGTTGCCAAGCGCCACCGCGTGGCCGTCCACCATGCCCTTCACGCCCATGCCGGTCACGGCCTCGAAATCGCGGGCCTCGGCGAGGGAGACGCCGCGCGCCTCGGCGCCGGCGACGATGGCCTCGGCCAGCGGGTGCTCGGAGCCCTTTTCGAGGCTGGCCGCCAGGCGCAACACCTCGGTCTCGTCATGGCCTTCCTCGGGCAGCACCGCCACCAGCTTCGGCTTGCCCTCGGTCAGGGTGCCGGTCTTGTCCACCATCAGGGTGTCGACCTTGGCGAAACGTTCCAGCGCCTCGGCATTCTTGATCAGCACGCCGGCCTGGGCGCCGCGCCCGGTGGCTGTCATGATCGACATCGGGGTGGCCAGCCCCAGGGCACAGGGGCAGGCGATGATCAGCACCGCCACTGCCGAGACCAGCGCATAGGACAGCGCCGGCATCGGGCCCCAGATCGCCCAGGCGATGAAGGAGAGGATGGCGACACCGATCACCGCGGGGACGAACATGCCCGCTACCTTGTCGGCGAATTTCTGGATCGGTGCGCGGGAGCGCTGGGCGGCGGCCACCATCTCGACGATCTGGCTGAGCATGGTGTCGGCGCCGACACGGGTGGCCTCCATGATCAGGCTGCCCGTGCCGTTGATGGTAGCTCCGGTGACCTTGTCGCCCGCGACCTTCTCCACCGGCACCGGCTCGCCCGAGATCATCGACTCGTCGACCGAGGAGCGACCCTCGACCACCTCGCCGTCCACCGGCACCTTGTCACCGGGGCGTACCCGCAGGTGATCGCCCACCTGCACCTCTTCCAGCGGCACCTCCTCCTCGCTGCCGTCGGGTCGGATCACCCGCGCGGTCTTGGCGGCCATGTCGAGCAGCGCCCGGATCGCCTTGCCGGTACCCTCGCGGGCGCGCAGCTCCATTACCTGACCCAGCAGGACCAGGGTCACGATCACCGCTGCGGCCTCGAAGTAGACCCCGACGCTGCCGTCTTCCCGGCGGAAGCCTTCTGGGAAGATGCCAGGCACGAGCAGCGCGACGATCGAGAACAGATAGGCTGCACCGACCCCCATGCTGATCAGGCTGAACATGTTGAGGTTCCAGGTGCGAAAGGAGTTGATGCCGCGCACGAAGAACGGCCAGCCGGACCACAGGATGACTGGCGTGCTCAGCACCAGCTCGATCCACATCGCCGTGCGTTCGCCGAAAAACTCGCGGATCGCAGTGAGGCCAAGAAAGGGGCTCATCGTCAGCACCAGCACCGGCAGCGTGAGCACGGCCGAGACCCAGAAGCGGCGGGTGAAATCGATTAGCTCGGGATTCGGCCCTTCATCGCCGACCGTCGCCGATTCGAGTTCTAGCCCCATGCCGCACAGTGGGCAGGCGCCGGGGGTAGTCTGTCGCACCTCGGGGTGCATCGGGCAGGTGTAGACGGCGCCCGCATGCCCCGCCGGCACCTTGTCGTACTGGCCGCCGCGCACCGGGGTACTCGCCTCATGGCCGGCGTGATGGGCGTGCCCGTGGCACTGGCCATGAGCGGAGGGAGCCTGAGCCTCACTGCCTTCCTGGGGCACGAGGTGCATGCCGCACTTCGGGCAATCCCCCGGCTGCTCGGAGACGACCTCGGGATGCATTGGGCAGGTGTACTGGGCAGCGCCTTGATCGCCGGCGCTCATGGAACCGGCATCGATACCTTCGTTCAGCGTATCGTGATGCGAGTGCTCACGCCGCTTGCTGTGCTGCTGAGTCATGAAGCCGTCTCCGTTTCGTGCGTCGGCTGAGGGGATCTCAGACGATTCCTTTCCGTGAATGAGGGACGTCACGGTCCCTTTGCCGCGTCTTCATCGCTTCAGATCGCGTCTGCGCCGCTCGTATTCCTGCTGGTCGATCTCGCCACGGGCGTAGCGTTCTTGCAGAAGTTCTAGTGCGGTTGGCCGCTGGTGCGCGGCCTCGCTCCGTCCTCGGGTCAGGCCGCGCACCAGCAAAACGGCCAAGGCAATGACGGCGCCCCAGAACAGCACCATCATGAGTCCGCCGAAGAGCATATGCCCCCAACCAACATTTCCCATATACGCCATCATGTCGCCCCACATGGTCGGATCTCCTTTCGTGTTGAGTCACCCTGACGTCAGGCTAAAACCTGCGGGTAACCCAAAGGTCAAGATACGGTAGAAATGAAAGCGAGCGTTTCTTGATCCCGGTCAGCTTTCATCGGTGGAATAGAATCAACGCCCCACGCATGCGTTGATGTGTGAATCCACGTTAGTGCCCCCCCCGGCTCATCCTGAGGGTTGCGTGAAGTATCCGTTAGCTTCCGCCACTGTGCCCAGCGAGGAATAAGCAACGGTACTCGGCGCTGATAGGCGCGAGATGTCGCTTACGCTGCCAATGCTTTGGCAAGCTAGAATATGGCTGAACAAGATGAAATGACCCTGAGCGGCTGATTGCCGCGTGACATGCGATGCTCATGGGGCTTGCTTCCCGGCGATTCTCCGTCCAAAGCGTGTGACAAAGAAGTTATAGAGCGGCCCGAAGACCAGGGCGACGTACCAGCCGTAGCCGAAGCTTTCAGCCAGTCCCAGGAAAAAACTTGGCCAGCTCAACCAGGTGAAGCCAGGCAGCAGGCGCAACCAGCTCTCATACATCGCTTGGTCGGGAAACAGCAGGTCGAAGCCGACGCATAGGATGAAGGTTACGGCCAGAAACAGCCCCAGGCTCATCCCGAGCGCGATCACGGGAATCCGAGGCGTGGCCTGAACCGGCAAGCGGGTTCCGTAATGCGGCTTGGCTGTCGACGGAATATCGGCATCAGGCATCTTCATTCTCCGGTTGGGAAGGTAAGACCTTTGTTACAGGTGCGAGATACTGTTCGGGCGCGGCCTCGAAGCGCTCCCGGCAGTCACGAGAGCAGAAGTAAAAGACATGGCCATCAAGGACGCTCGGCTTAGCTCTTTCCGTGATGACGGTCTTGCCACAGACGGGATCGACGTCCTCGGCTGGTGGGATCCACTTCAGCCCCTCGGTTGCGTGTGGATCCTCTGGGCTATCGTCGCCATGCTGGGCCTTGCCATGGCGATGCCCCATGACGTGAGCACCACAGCCAAAGCGCATCATCAAAAAGAAGATCGCCGCCCAGAGCAGGAAGTAAAACAGTGCGTTCATAAGTGCCTCAATGTGACATCCACTAAGCCATATCCGACACGGAAGCCGTGATCGTGCTGTGAATGTGTATGCTCTTGCCTTGACGATAGCCGCGTCACAGGCACAGTGGCTCCTCATATCGGCGCCTGGGGCAATGCGGGGGGCAAGGGAAACGGGGTGCTTCAAGCCCTGAAGCGTTGAGTCAACAGGTAGACTGCAGTCGGCGATGGAACGGGAAGGGCACTTGGCGTGCCGCAGGCGGTGGCAACTCGAGGTGCCATGGCGGGGATCACCATGCTGGAGGGAAGGGGCTTGAACTCGGGGTCCTGGCGCTCCAGGCGCAACAGGGCGCTGCCGATATGGCGAGCGCCATGGCCATGGTGGCAGTGAGGTCGAGGGTGTTCCGTGTTGATGAGCGAGGTATTCGAGTGCGTGTCCGAGAGAAGCTCGACGCCAACCTGGCCAGACGCGGTGGAGGAGGGCACATCCGCCATCGTGCCGGCACTGAAGAGCACCACCATGCCCAGCAGGATGACCCACCCAAGGCGAGACCATGCGGTGGCAATCCGCATGGAAGGTCTGGGAGACGGGGCGTGCCTGGACATTCGGCAGAGCTCCTAGGGAGGAGGTTTCCTTCAAAATAGTCCAGAACCGAGGCCTCGCCATTGACTCACATCAAGCCGGATGGCGCCGTTAACCTCGGTGCAGCATCGAGGTTGTGGCCTGTGCTGGTAGCGTGAAATACTCCGACCAAGATCCGTGCTTCCTGAACAAGGCGACGCCTATGCCGCGCTCTGCCATGACATGGCTGTTGTGTATCCTGCTGGGTATCAGCGTAGCCTTGCCTGGTGTCGTCATGGCGGCCGGACATCACGCCGGTGATCCATGTATTGTCGAGTCGGCCTCGGATCTAGCATTGGTATCTCCCGTGTTGGAGACAACCGATGAGCAGGGCGGGCTGACAATCTGCAGTGCGTTCTGCGGGCACTGCGACGCCGTGATGTTAGACACCCAACCCCTGTCTACTGTCTCCCTGCCGACAGGCCTGGTCCCGGGTGCAGTCTGGCCGCTGACACTTCTCGAACGCCTCGATCGCCCTCCGCGCGCCTGAGCGGCCTCCTTGGGCGTCTGCCCGTTCCCCCTCGTCGATATCCCATGGCACCGGATAGGCGGGGCACCACGCCAAGTGTTACTGATGATGACTTGCCGATGGGCCCTCCCATGCCGATGTGGCGGTTGACTCCCCCTTTCCACACAGGGATGGAAACAAAATGATGCAGTATCCTCAGATCGATCCGATTGCCATCGCCATCGGGCCGGTGCAGGTCCACTGGTATGGCCTGATGTACGTTGTCGGCTTCGTCGCGGCATGGCTGCTTGGTCGCTATCGCGCTCCTCGGCTGGGCTTGAGCCAGGACGACATCGGTGACTTGATCTTCTACGGGGCATTGGGCGTCGTGCTCGGCGGACGCCTGGGTTATGTCCTTTTCTATGGCATTGACCAGTTCCTGGCCAACCCGTTGTGGCTGTTCAGGCTCTGGGAGGGGGGCATGAGTTTCCATGGCGGCCTGACTGGTGTCCTGGTCGCTGCCCTGCTGTTTGCCCGCAGGCACCGTCTTGGCTTCTTTCAGCTCACTGACTTCATCGCGCCGATGGTGCCGATTGGTCTAGGGGCCGGGCGCCTCGGCAACTTCATCAACCACGAACTGCCGGGGCAGATCAGCGACCTCCCTTGGGCCATGGCATTCCCACACATGGGGTCGGCGCCACGCCACCCCTCGGCGCTCTATGAATTTGCTCTGGAAGGCTTGGTGCTGTTTGCGGTGCTCTGGTGGCTGTCGCGTCGGCCGCGCCGCCGGGGACTGATCTCGGGGCTCTTCCTGCTGCTGTACGGCGTCTTCCGCTTCGCCGTGGAATTTGTCCGGTTGCCCGATCCCCATCTAGGGTTCATCGCCTTCGGTTGGCTGACCATGGGTCAGTTGCTGAGCCTGCCGATGCTGGTGGCGGGAGTGGCGCTGGTGGCGTGGTCACGTCGCCAACCTCGCCCGGTGGGCAAGGCGCGAGAGCCGGAACGCCCCATATCGACTCCCTGATCACAGAGGACTTTGGCATGACGATCGACACCGATTGGCCTGGCCGCACAGGAGTGAGTCAGGCTCTGCGTTGCCTGCAGGCTGCGGTGGTACTGCTAGCCGCTGGGAGCTCCACCCTCCAGGCGGCTGAGATGCCAGCCGACTGGCCCAAGGGCCACTACCCATTGCCCAGGGGGGGCGACCTCATCGGGCAGAACTACACCGTCGAAGCGGATGCCGAGGAAACGTTGCTCGACCTCGCCCGCGAGCACAACCTGGGGTACGAGGAGATTCGTCGCGCCAATCCCGATCTCAGCGTCTGGATGCCCGGGGAGGGTACCGAGGTAGTGATCCCGGCGCAGCGCCTGCTGCCGCCGGTAGACCGCGAGGGCATCGTGATCAACCTCGCCGAACTCCGCCTCTACTACTACCCGGCGCTGGAGGAGGGGGAATCGCCGCGGGTCGAGACCTATCCCATCGGCATCGGTCGTGAAGGTTTCGACACCCCGCTCGGCAAGACCGTGACGACCATGCGCATCGAAAACCCTGCCTGGTACCCGCCTGAGTCGGTGCGGCAGGAAGCGGCGGCGCGTGGCGAGGAGGCCCCCGCGGTGGTCCCCCCGGGGCCGGACAATCCCCTCGGCGACTATGCGATCCTGCTCGGCTTCGACGGCTATCTCATCCACGGCACCAACCGGCCGGGCGGCATCGGCATGCGTGCCAGCCGTGGCTGTATTCGCATGTTCCCGGAAGACATCGAATCGCTCTTTACACGGGTTCCCGAAGGCACTCAGGTCAACATCATCGATCAACCGATCAAGGCCGGCTGGCACGCGGGCACGCCCTACGTGCAGGCCTACCAGCCGCTGGAGGTGCAGGCGAACGGCATGGCGCAACTGCTGGAGGCATTAACGTTGCTGGGTCAGTCTGCCGATGGGGAATCCATGGCCCTCGACTATCAACAGCTACGCGGCGTGGTGGATGATCCCGATGGCCAGGTCGTCGCCATCCGACCGGCGCCGGAACCCGAACCCGTGGTGGCGGATGCGGAGAGCGAGGCCGGCGGTATCTACGAACACCTAGGGGGGCTGTAGGACTTTATCGAAGCCCCTGAAGTGTGACGCCGCCAGCCAGGCATCTCCTGATTCTCGGCCAGACCGGGGACCACGCCCGGTGGCGGGCGCTGGGTCGTTTGCGTCGCGGCAATCCCGCCATGGCCTTCAGCAATGTGTCGGCCGAGCCGGGCGCCATGGCACGGAACAGGCCGTCATGGAGGATGGCGTTACGTCGAGACATCGTAGGAGACTCGACGATTGGATTCCGATCGGCGTCCTCAGCCGATTGTGGCCAGGGACGGGAACCAGTCCACCAGGATGCTCGAAAGCCGGGTGAGCGTCCCGGAGACGATCAGCAGGCCCATGAGGACCAAGATCACGCCCGCCACCGGTCGGGCATAGGCACTCCACTTGCCGAGACGGCCTCGGTAGTGGCTGAACCTGTTGAGCAGCAGGGTGCTGGCCAGGAAGGGCAGGGCCAGGCCCAGAGAGTACGTCGCCAGATAGAGCATGCCGGCCTGGGCGTTGGCGGTGGTCGAGGTGGCCATCAGGATCGCCCCCAGAATCGGCCCAATGCAGGGCGTCCAGCCGATGGCGAAGGAGACACCGAAGAAGGTCGCCGCCATGGGAGACCCCCCTCGCAGCTCCGGCGACCACTGAAAGCTGCGCTGCAGGACAGGCAACCGGAACACGCCAGTCATGAACAGGCCGAGCACTATGACGACGCTTCCGGTGATCCAGTTGAGCTCCTGGCGATAACCGCGCAGGAGTTGGCCGATACTTGTGATTCCCAGGCCCATCAGGATGAACACCACGCTGAAGCCGAAGACGAAGAAGGTGCTCAGCAGCATCGCCTCGAAGCGCCGATCCGCCTTGCCGGCACTCCCGCCGGTGACTACCGAGAGATAGGCGGGCAGCAATGGCAGGGTGCAGGGTGAGAAGAACGACAGCAGCCCGCCGAAGAGAGCGCCGATCAGGCCGATGGAGGAGAGCGTTTCCACTGGGGTTCTACCTGACTGTCATGCAGTGAAAAAGGATTGCCCGGGCAGCAGCTGGTTCAACGGGCATGCGACGCCTCGAGCGATATCTGGTGACCGATGCCCCCCAGTTCCACGGTCTTCAAGACCTCAAGGGAATCCGGGGCCAGGATCCACAGCACGGGGTTGGCGCGGCTAGTGATCAGCACTCGTCCATCGCTGGGCGCCACGGCGAGATGGTAGGGGGCCGGAGCCAGGTCGGTGCTGTGTCGTGTGCCGTCCTCGAGGGAATACGTGACCAGGCGGTTATCGCCTTGACTCGTGGCATAGAGCGTCTGGCCATCGGGACTCAGGTCGATGCCGTGAGGCGCCGCGCCGATCTCGTATTCTGCGGCCACACTCCCGCTCGCGCTCGCAAGATCCAGCGCCAGGGCTCTCCCCCCGGTATCATCGTTGACGTACAGGCGTTCGCCGTCATTCGAGAGCACCATATGCTCTGGGCTGCCACCCACGCGCATGTTCCGTCGCACGAACCAATGCTGGGGATCCACCTCGCTGATGGTGCCGTTACCGGCGTTGCTGACGAATATGCTCCCTCCCTCCTCATTCTGAACCAGGTAATTCGGGTTCGGCCCCGTGGCGACGGAGGCGATCACCTGGCCGCTGTCCAGCGACACCACGCTGATGCCTCCGCCCATGGGGTGGGTCGAGACGGCATGACGCCCGTCCTGCGTGACCAGCACATGATGCACGGGTCCAGGCACCTCCAGTGTCCTGACGACTTGGCTCGTGACCGTGTCGGCGACGTAGAGCAGGCCAGTACTCGCGGCTTCCCGGGAGACCGTTCCGCCATCGCCATGGTGGGCAGCGTGCTCGTCTTCCGTTACACCCTCAGGGCGTGCGATCTCAGTGCCGGGCTCATGAGGAGTGAGACTGCCAAGAATAAGTTGCTGACCGTCGGGAGTCAGGGCGGAGCCGTGCGTATTGAGCGTACCTGTCACGGTCGATATTACCTCCTGACGCTCCAAGTCGATGATACCCGCGGCATCTGCCGTCCCCATCGGCACGAAGGCCCGGTCGCTGGCCGCCATGGCGGCAGTCGAGGCGCCGAGGGCGATGCCAGCCACGAGACTGGCCAGCCATGGTCGCTGCAGAGAGTTTGTCATGAGAGGTGTCTCCTAAGCATTGAGGCCCCTTATGGGCATGTGCGACCGACGTCATGTGGTCGGACTATCTTGGACAACGTTCATGAGACCGTTGTTGATCCAGGCCATGTTCAGACGTCATCGCTCACGGCGTGTCACCAGATAGCGCATCGATGTAGCACTGCTCGCCGAGGTTGATCAGCCGCCTGGATCGGTGTGGGTGGCGAGACCAGGCGCGATACGGTGCGCTGTATCAATGGTCGTGGTTCTCGTGGCCATCGTCGTGGCTCGTAGTGTCCTGGGCCGTCATGTCGCTCATGTCGCCGTGCTCGTGATCGTGACCGTCGTCGGCGGTTGCCGGCTCGGCTTCTTGCTCCTGATGGGTGTCGGTCATGGCGCTCATGTCGCCATGCTCGTGATCATGGCCGTCGTCAGCGGTTCTCGGCTCGGGCGCGCTTTCGCCGTGAGCGTTGGCCATGGGGCTCATGTCGCCGTGCTCGTGATCATGGCCGTCATCGGCGGTTGCCGGGTCGTGAGCGTCCCGCGCCATGGTCATTCCGCCCATATCGCCGTGCTCATGATCGTGACCGTCATCGGCCGCCGGGGGCGCGTCGTTCGAGGCGAGCGCCATGCCCTGACGCTCGCCGCTCACCAGGGCGTTGTACTGCGGCTCCGAGAGCGACGGCATCTCCTGCAGGAAGGCGACGAGCTCCCACAGCTCTTCGTCGTCATGGGTCGCGCCCCAGCTGGGCATGCCGGTCATCTTGATGCCGTTCTTGATGATCCAGAATTGCTGGGCGGGATTCTGGTGAGCAGACTCTGAGAAGGTCGGTGGCAAGGGGTTGAGCCCGGCGCGAAGGACAGTGCTCTCAAGACCGGGTTTTAGGTGACACGCGACACAGAGGTCGTTATAGGCTTTAGCTCCGGCTTGAATCATGCTGTCACTGTTCAGGTCGGGGACTTCGATGTCTTCCGCACCGGCCTCCACGGATGCATGCATGGTGGAGTGTAGTATTGGCTCGACAAATGGAAGGTGTTCTTCCGTTGCGGCTACATTGTAAATGCCGCTGAAAACAACAGTTGCTCCTCCGGTGATGAGGAGTAGCATGGTGATGATTCCACCCAGCACCATCTTAAACATTTTTTATCCATCCTGTTTGATTTTTCAGCATCATGTCGGCTAGTAGCCTAATAGGTGAGTTGATGGAAGATGTTGTGCATTTCGTTATAAATCGTTCGGCTTTAATGTTTGACGTCTCTCGCCTTGCAAGTTTGATTCTTTAGCTTCCGCTGGACTATCAAGTTGTTGTGGGTGTGCTAGTTGTTGCCAGAAAGCGTTTGATCCGGCTTCTGCATCAATTCCTAAGGTGGCTCGCTGCTATAAGCGTTACGAAACTGTAAGAAAGGGAAAAAGGGTGTCAGCATGGTAAAGAATTGATAGTTGTGTGAATGTTGTTGTCCTGATTTGGCAGTGGCCGCTCAGGTGTCTTTATATTTACCTTTCCAAAGCTTCATATCCTGCCGAGTTTCTCCAGCACAATCAAGCCTAGCCCTGATACCTCAGAGGCTATCCATCAGGAATCTTTCCGGGCATATAGAGGTGCTCCCTCACCATGCTTCAAGTGGCCCGGATGAAGACCTATATGGATGCCCATCTCATACCGCATGGTCGAGCCCTGTTGTCGAACGTCTCCAAGAGGGGGGCTTCGGACAGAGAAAATCGGCCAGGCTCATTACCTATCTGCGGGTGGTCTACAGCTGGGTGCTCCGTTGACCGGGAAGAAGGCAATGGATGTCAGCAGCCATCCAGGGCATCCAAGTGGAGGCAGTGAGCAGATCATACCAAAGCCAGAACGAGGTTATTGTCTAACCCTGCCCAACGCTGTATGCTCCTCAGCCTACTCAAGGTTGTGTGCTCGTCTTCATGACACTCGTTCGCCGTATAGTGTTCATTTTGTTCGCTTTCGTCCTGATTCCCGTCTCGGGTCAGGCGAACCTCATCGCGGACATTGAAGAATGCAGCCACGCCGCTCAGGCAGCGTCGGTGGCAGAGCAGGGTGGCGCCTCCTGTGACATGCCTGACACCTCGAGTCAGCCAGACTGCAGCGGGGAAATGGACTGCCATTCCAGTGCCATCTTCGAGCTCTCTGCCAGCAAGACGCTGCCGACCCTGGCCCGTTCATCCATGATCCAGCTCATGGACGGCTTTTTCCCGCTGCGATTCACCCGGCGTGATCTGGCACCCTCCCAAAGCCTGATTCCCTCGTTCTCTTAGCTTTTGCGAGTCAACACTCGCGGGCGACTTGTGCGGCGGCCGCCGCGTCAATGAACGTGCAGGAATCCATCCATGATGTACCAACTTTGGTTCAGGCGCCCTGTGGCGGCTGTCCTGGCTTCCCTTGTGCTTGCCTCCCCCGGCGCCATGGCGTTGTCTCTGGAGGGCACCCTCGAGGCAGCCCTCGACCGTTCCCCCTCGCTCGGCGCGCGCACCGAGCTTGTTGACGCTGCCGAGCACGCCATCATTCCCGCTGGCGAGTTGCCGGACCCCAAGCTGAACCTCGGTCTGCGAAACATCCCGGTGGAAGGTCCCGATCAATGGCGCCTTCAAGAGGACCGGATGTCGATGCAATCCATCGGCCTGGTCCAGCCGGTACCCAGCCGGGCCAAGCGTGATGCCCGAGTGGACCAGGCGGAAGCCGGCCTCTCCGTGGCCAGGGCGAATCGTGAACTCGCCGAACTCGACATTCGCCTGGGGGCCGCCGAGGCGTGGATTCGCGGTTTCGCCGTGAAGCAGCGCCTGCGGCTGCTCGATGAGCTGTACCGGGAAAATCGGCTTCTCAAGGAAGCCACGAGAGCCCGGCTTTCCGGCGGAGGTGGACTGGCTGCCGAGAGCGTCATTCCCGAGCAGGAGAAGTTGCTCCTGGACGAGCGGCAGGATCAGCTTGAACGCAATCGCGCCGTATCGAAGCTCAATCTCGCGCGATGGCTCGGCGAGGACACCGATCTATCCGTAACCGGTGAATGGCCCCGTTGGACCATTGCGGATGACCAGATCCTCGATGCCTTGCCCAGCCACCCCCAACTGAAAGTGGTGGAAGCCCGTCAGGGGGCGGCCGCGGCCGAGCTGGCGCTGGCCACTGCCGCCAAGTCGCCGGATTGGTCATGGGGGGTGGACTACCAGCACCGGGATGATGCGTTCGGGGACATGGTAAGCCTCCGCGTGTCGGTCGACCTGCCGTTGTTCTCCCGGTCGCGCCAGGATCCGATGATCGACGCCCGCGAGCGAGGCCTGTCATCGGTGCAACACGATTATCAGGACACTCGCCAGGTCCTCCTGGCAAGCGCCAGAACCCAGCTTGCCGAGCATGACCGCCTCGTTCGCGCGATCGAGCGTCTCGATAGTGGCCTGCTCCCTCTCGCCGAAAGGAAGGTCAGTCTCACGCTGGCCGACTACCGGGCAGCCAGCGGGACGCTCCAGAGCGTCATCAACGCTCGCCGTGAACTGATCGATCTGCGCATGCGGCGCATTGACCTGCAAGAGCAAAAGGCTCTCGTGGCGTCGTCGCTGTACCTGACCTATGGAGGGGCCTTCCAATGATGAAGTCCATGAAACGCCTTGCCGTCCTGGTGGCCACAGCAGCTGCGTTGGGGGCAGCGGGCATCCCTACCGCACTGGCGACAGTCGATGATGCCGGGCGTGAGGTGCTCTACTGGTACGACCCGATGTACCCGCAGCAGAAGTTCGACGCCCCTGGCCCATCGCCCTTCATGGACATGGACCTGGTGCCCCGCTATGCGGATGAGTCCACCGGGGCGAGTGTCAACATCGATGCCTCCATCGTTCAGAACCTCGGCATTCGTACCGGCAAGGTCGCCCGGGAGACGCTGGACGATACCACTGAGGCCACCGGCATCCTGGCATTCAATGCCCGTGACCTGGCCATTGTGCAGACCCGTAGCGGCGGGTTTGTCGAGCGCGTCTACGGGCTGTCCCCTGATGACGTCGTGGAGAAGGGCGCCCCCCTGGTTGATCTGCTGGTTCCCGAGTGGCTGGCCGCACAGGAGGAGTACCTCGCCATGCGGCAGCTCCAAGAGCCGGAGCTGACGGCCGCGGCTCGCCAGCGGATGCGGATTGCCGGCATGCCGCTGGACCTGATCGAGCGTCTGGAGCGGACAGGGATGCCGCAGACCACCTGGACCATCACCAGCCCGGTCGACGGCGTCATCACCTCGCTGTCCGTGCGGGAGGGGATGACCCTTGCCCAGGGCAGCCCCGTCGCCGAGATCAATGGGCTGAACACGGTCTGGCTGGAAGTGGCGGTGCCGGAGGCGCAAGCCGGTGCACTGGCGGCGGGTGGCAGCGTTGAAGCTCAGCTCCCAGCGTTTCCCGGGGTGTCGTTCGACGGGGTGATCCAGTCCGTCCTGCCCAGGACCAATGCCGACAGCCGCACCGTCCGTGTCCGGGTCGAACTCCCCAACGCCGAACAGCGCCTGCGCCCGGGAATGACGGCCAATGTCGCGCTCAATCACCACGCCAGCGAGGCGCTGGTCGTGCCCGGCGATGCGGTCATCCGCACCGGCCACAGGACCCTGGTGATGCTGGCCGCTGGGGACGGTCGCTATCAGCCGGCCGAGGTCCTGGTTGGCCGCGAGGGGGTCGGCAAGACCGAGATCATCGAAGGCCTCCAAGAGGGGCAGGAGATTGTCACGTCAGGGCAGTTCCTGCTCGACTCCGAAGCCAGCCTGCGTGGACTGGAAGCCCGTTCCCTGGAGGAGGGGAAAGCGATGCAGCTCCATGAAGCGGAGGGCGTCATCGAAGGGATCATGGGCGACATGATCACGCTCAACCACGGGCCGTTCGAGTCCCTCAACATGCCGGGCATGACCATGCCGTTCATGGTGGGCAACCGGGCCCTGCTTGAGGATGTGCCGGTGGGCGCGCAGGTCCGAGTGGGCGTCACCCAGACGGATCTTGGCCTCATCGTCGAGAAGATCGAGCTCCTCGACAGCCAGGCCCATTCCGGCCATGGAGGGCACTGAACATGCTTGCCATGCTGATTCGTTGGTCGGTGTCCAACCGCTTCCTGATTCTCCTGGCCACGGTCTTCTCGGTGGCCTGGGGCGTCTGGTCCGTCAAGCAGACCCCGGTGGATGCCCTTCCGGATCTCTCCGACGTCCAGGTCATCATCCGCACCCCGTTCCCCGGGCAGGCTCCCCAGATCGTCGAGAATCAGGTGACCTACCCTCTGGCCACCACCATGCTGTCGGTGCCCGGCGCCAAGACGGTGCGCGGCTTCTCCTTCTACGGGGACAGCTACATCTATGTCTTGTTTGAGGACGATGCCGATCTCTACTGGGCGCGCTCTCGGGTCCTTGAGTACCTCAACCAGGCCCAGGGGAAGCTGCCTGACGGGGCGGTGCCGACGCTCGGACCGGACGCGACCGGCGTGGGCTGGGTCTATCAATATGCTCTTGTCGATCGCACCGGCAAACATGACCTGGCGCAGCTGCGCTCCCTGCAGGACTGGTTCCTGAACTACGAACTGAAGAACCTCCCCAACGTGGCCGAAGTCGCCACGGTAGGCGGGATGGTCAAGCAGTATCAGGTCGTCCTCGATCCGGTACGGATGGCCAATCTCGGCATCCCTCAGCAGGTGGTTACCCAGGCTATCAAGAACGCCAACCAGGAGGCCGGCGGTAGCGTCCTGGAGATGGCGGAAGCCGAGTACATGGTCCGGGCCTCGGGCTACCTGGAAAGCCTGCAGGACTTCCGTGACATCCCCCTGCGTCTGGATGGCGACGGCGTCCCGATCACGCTGGGGGACATCGCGCATATCCAGATCGGGCCCGAGATGCGCCGCGGCATCGCGGAGCTGGACGGGGAAGGCGAGGTGGTCGGTGGCGTTGTCGTGCTTCGCAGCGGGAAGAACGCTCGCGAGACCATCAGGCTCGTCAAGGAGCGGCTCGATGAGCTCCAGGGGAGTCTCCCGGAAGGGGTGGAGGTCGTCACCACCTACGACCGCAGCCAGGTCATCGACAGGGGGGTGAGCAACCTCACGCAAAAGCTGGTGGAGGAGTTCATCGTGGTGGGGCTGGTGTGCCTGCTCTTCCTGTGGCACTTCCGCTCCTCGCTGGTCGTCATCATGACGCTGCCCATCGGGGTGCTGATCTCCTTCGTGATCATGCAGCAGCAGGGGATCAACGCCAACATCATGTCGCTGGGCGGTATCGCCATCGCCATCGGGGCCATGGTCGATGCGGCCATTGTCATGATCGAGAACGCGCACAAGCACATCGAACGGTGGCACGAGAGGCATCCGGGCAAGACGCTGAAGGGGGCCGAACATTGGCAGGTCATTACCCAGGCCTCCATCGAGGTGGGGCCGGCGCTGTTCTTCAGCCTGCTGATCATCACGCTCTCGTTCATTCCGGTGTTTACCCTGGAAGCCCAGGAGGGACGCCTGTTCGGCCCCCTGGCCTTCACCAAGACCTATGCGATGGCCGCGGCGGCGGGCCTCTCCGTCACCCTGGTGCCGGTGCTGATGGGCTACTGGATTCGCGGCAAGATCCCGTCCGAGTCCCGCAACCCACTGAACCGAGGGCTGGCTCGCATCTATCGTCCTGCCCTGGACGGGGTCCTGCGGTGGCCGAAGACCACCGTGGCAGTGGCCATGATGATGTTTCTCTCCAGCCTGTGGCCTGCCACGCAGCTGGGGGGCGAGTTCCTCCCGCCAATGGATGAAGGAGATCTGCTCTACATGCCCACGGCGCTGCCCGGGCTGTCGGCACAGAAGGCCTCGGAGCTGCTGCAGCAGACGGATCGCATGATCAAGTCGGTCCCCGAGGTCCACCGGGTATTCGGCAAGGCGGGCCGCGCCAACACGGCCACCGACCCGGCGCCGCTGGTGATGTTCGAGACGACGATCCAGTTCAAGCCCAGGGATCAGTGGCGTCCCGGCATGACCCCGGAAAAGCTGGTGGAGGAGCTGGATGCCGCGGTACAGGTTCCCGGCCTCGCCAACATGTGGATTCCGCCGATCCGCAATCGTATCGACATGCTGGCGACCGGCGTGAAGAGTCCCATCGGTGTGCGAGTCTCGGGAAGCGACCTGACGGCCATCGACGAGATCACCCAGGAGATCGAGCGCATTGCCCGCGATGTCCCGGGGGTCAACTCGGCCACCGCGGAACGTCTTGCCGGCGGGCGCTACATCGACGTCGATATCAAGCGATCCGCGGCGGCGCGGTATGGCCTCAACATTGCCGACATCCAGGCCGTGGTGGCAGGCGCGATTGGCGGAAAGACGGTCGGGGAGACGGTAGAGGGGCTCGCCCGCTACCCGATCAACCTCCGCTATGGTCGTGAGTGGCGTGACAGCCTGTCGGATCTGCATAACCTGCCGATCTATACGCCCCAGGGCAGCCAGATCACGCTGGGCACGGTTGCCGACATTCATGTGGAGAGCGGCCCGCCGATGCTCAAGAGCGAGAACGCCAGGCTGTCGGGGCTGGTCTTCGTCGACGTGCGTGGTCGTGATGTGGCCTCCGTCGCCAACGAGCTGAGGGCGACGCTGGGTCAGAAGCTCTCGCTGCCCGCGGGGATGAGTGTCAGCTACGCCGGCCAGTTCGAGTACATGGAGCGGGCCAATGAACGGCTGCAGCTGGTGATCCCCGTCACGCTGATGATCATCCTGGTACTGCTGTACCTGACCTTCCGCAGCGTCACTGACGCCTTGCTGATCATGGCCATGCTGCCCTTCGCGCTGACCGGCGGGGTCTGGTTCCTGTATCTCCTCGGCTACAACCTCTCGGTGGCCACCGGGGTCGGGTTCATTGCCCTGGCCGGGGTCGCTGCGGAGTTTGGCGTCATCATGCTGCTCTACCTGAAGAACGCCTGGCATGAGCGGCTGGCCTCTGGGCATGGCGGCGAGGCCGGCCTGCTGGAGGCCATCCGCACAGGCGCCGTCCAGCGGGTGCGCCCCAAGGTGATGACCGTCGCCGTGCTGATTGCCGGTCTGGTTCCGATCCTGTGGGGCAGCGGAACCGGCAGTGAAATCATGAGCCGGATCGCCGCCCCGATGATCGGCGGCATGGTGACGGCGCCGCTGCTTTCCCTCTTCGTCATGCCGGCAGCCTACCTGCTGATGCACCGACGCCAACTGCGTGCAAGCGCAACCCACCGCAACACCCTCGAAACCTCGAAAGGAGTCAACGCATGAAAACCCTGCTTCTCGCCTCAGCTATCGCACTGGTGTCGCTCTCCGCCCAGGCCAACGAAATGACCGGCCACGGCTCCCAGGAGCAGATGGCGGACATGGGGCATGACCAGGCTCAGGAACAGCAGCTGACGACGGCCACCGGCGAGGTCCGCAAGTTGGATCGCGACAAGGGGGTGGCCATCATCGCGCATGAACCGGTCCCGGCGCTTGGCTGGCCGGCGATGGTCATGCCGTTCAAGATGTCGGAAGAGGCCATGGCCAGCCTGGCAGAGGGCGACACCATCACCTTCGATTTCTCGCCGGACAACACCACAATTCAAGCGATTCATTGACCGGATGGACCCCAGCGGTGGACGGCGGCAAAGAACCGTCTGCATGGGGTGGCGCGTGATGAGAATGGCCTGGCGGCCGGATATCTCGGTTGCCAGGGAAACAAGCCACCTGAAATGTGGCTGAACTCAAAGCAGCTTGACCTTGAGGCGGCACTCAGGTTTTAAGCTTATAACGCAATCTTGTCCTATTCCCTGTGGCAGGGAATAGATTCTGCCATCGGAAAGTCGAGGAGAGGGGATATGATCAAGCACAAGCAGGTACTCGCAGTTGCATTGGCCGCTGGTCTTGGTATTGCCGCCAGCGTCACCGCCTCTGCACAGGGCATGCAGCAGGGCGGTATGGGGCCCGGCATGATGGGCTACGGCCAGGGAGGCATGGGGCCCGGCATGATGGGTCACGGCCAGGGAGGCATGGGGCCCGGCATGATGGGCTACGGCCAGGGAGGCATGGGGCACGGCATGATGGGCTACGGCCAGGGAGGCATGGGGCCCGGCATGATGGGCTACGGCCAGGGAGGCATGGGGCACGGCATGATGGGCTACGGCCAGAGCGGCATGGGCCCGGGCATGATGCCCTGTCCATTGATGGCGAAGGGCATGAGTATGATGCAGCAACTTTCGCCCGATCAGCGTAGCCAGATGCGTGAGCTGATGCAGCAACAACGCCCTGCCCATTTCGAGCGCATGGGGAAGATGATGGACTTGCGCATGGAACTGATGGAAGTGATGCATGCCGAGTCCCCTGACCCCGAGCAGGTCAAGACTCTGCATGGCCAAATGGGTGAGCTTCGCGGCGAGATGATGGCCGAGATGGTGCGGATGCGCAGCCGCATGCTCGACCTGCTCACCGATGAGCAGCGTGAGCAGTTGCATCAGGGGGCTGCTTCTCCCGAAAGCACGCAGTGAATCGTCCCTCTTACATGCATAACAGCCCGCTGTATGGATGTCACTGACGCGACTCGGCCCCAGTCCGCTGATGCGCGTCAGTGACTCAATGCTGGGCCACGGACGGCCCTCGATGATGTCGTCGGCACGGGCTGGGCCGTCAGTGGGGAGTGCTTCCAGTCGCTCGGCCGAGTCGCTGTTAAGGTCGATGCAGCGAGCGCCTTTGCAAGACAAAGGATCAGCGCTCGACGTGGGGGCATGCCCGGGAGTGCAGAAATTGGTGAGTGAGCTGTTCACCCTCTAATTCATCGCATTTTGTGTTTGAGACCAGCGTACTAGCTAGGTGCTGCTGATGAAGTCAGCCCAGTCCTGCATCATCGCCCTCCGCTTCTCGAATAGGTCACCGCGGCGATAGGCCGCTTCCACTTTGTTTTCAATGGTGTGAGCGAGAGCCATCTCTGCGACGTCGCGGGGATAGCTGGTGACTTCGCCCGTCCAGTCGCGAAAGCTCGAGCGGAAGCCGTGGGGTACGTAGTCGCCACGTTCGCTGCCGACACCGTACCCCATGCCGCGCATCAGCTGCAGCATGGCCATATTGGAGAGAGGGCGACCATAGCGAGCGCCGGGGAATACGTGTGTATTGCCTTGTACCTTCGGCAGCTGGGCCAACAGCTCCACCGCTTGCCGTGACAGCGGCACACGGTGTTCGCGGCGTGCCTTCATCCGGTCAGCTGGGATCGTCCAGGTTTCATTGTTGAGGTCGATCTCCAGCCAATCAGCGCGCAGGACCTCTGAAGTGCGCGTAGCTGTGAAGATCAGGAATTGCAGTGCCTTGGAGGAGATGCTGGTATAGCCCTGAAGCTCTGACATGAAGGCAGCGACATCATCGTAGGGCATGGCGGGGTGGTGGGTCACTTTCTTGACCCTTGCCGGCTTGGCCAGCAGCTTGTCGAGGTGGCCACGCCAGCGGGCAGGATTTACGGGGTCTCGGTAGCTGTGCGCTGCGGCGTAGTCGAGAACGTTCTCAATACGGCCTTGCACACGCTTGGCTGTCTCGGTTTTGTTGGTCCAGATCGGCGACAGGATCTTTAGGACGTCCTGGGTGGTGACCTCATCCACTGGCATGGAACCGATCACCGGTCGGGCATACGCCTTGAGCGTGCTGACCCACTGCCGCGCGTGCTTGGCGTTCCGCCAGCTACGGCGGTGAGATTTGATGTAGCGAGCGGCACAGCTGGTGAAGGTGGGAGTCGTCTCGTCTGCTTGTTCTTCCTCTACCTTGGCCTCAAGGGGGTCAACGCCCTCCTTGACGAGACTACGGTTTTTTCCGGCACGAGCACGCGCTTCAGAAAGGCTGACGTCCAAATAGCTACCAAGGCCCATGTCGCGAAGCTTGCCATTTCGCCGGAACCGATAGATCCAGCTAGCTCCCCCTTTCTTGCCGATCTTGAGGTACAGGCCTTCGCCATCGTTGGTCAATCCGGGCTTGGCCTCCCTGACCAGTTTCTGTACCCCGCGTGTGGTGAGCTTTCCCATGGCAGCCTCCTCGTTGCTTGAGAAGCAGCGTACCATACCTGAGCCCATACTCCAGCCCATACTTTGATTCTGCAATCGGCGATACAGCTTCGGATGTCTCTGGACGAAAAAGCCAAAAAAATATATATAAAACAGTTAGTAAAAGTTTGAAGATAGACTTCCCTGTATTTTAATCAAGCGGACTCCCCCTCCGCCAAGAATATTGAAAAAGCCGCTGATTTCAGCGGCTTTTTCTTTGTCTGTATCTTTTTGACCCACACCTGACACCTGACTTCCATAGGCTCCTTCAAGAGGTCTTTGGACGGCCTTTCTACCCGTGCTGTCGCTCTTCTTGCCGCCATGCCTCATCTAGGCAGTCATTTCCTAATTCAGGCATGACAGCCGTTCAGGCTTTCGGTACTGTCGTCCTAAGTGTTGTGAGCAGCCATGAGCTTGGGAGTGGTGACATAGTGTTTCTAGCTATCTCTTCGGATACACCCACGCAGCTGACACGGTGGGACTGGTGTTGGTGTCTCGGACAAGATTACGAGCTGAAGCCGCGATCCGCACCCGGAAGGGGTGTTCCTGCTGCTCGTGCACGGTGAGCGGCGCGTGCAACGCGTGGCCGGCGGCGCCTGGCTGCTGATCAGCGACAACCCGCGCTATGAGAAAAAGATGATCAAGCCGCAGGAGATGAAAGACGTGGAGATCTTGGGGCGGTGTGAGATTCGAATTGGGCGGGTTTTGTAGTCAAGGGGGGAATGTGAGCTTATTTAGTCAACTCGAGCAAGAAAGAAGAAAGGTAGACTACGATACGTTTGATATATCGGTAAGAGAACTTGTGAGCATGGCTGTTGAAGATATTATAGACATTGCTCCAGCTTACCAAAGGCACTTTCGGTGGGAGCCCGTAAATCAATCTAGATTCATTGAATCTGTCTTTTTAGGCATTCCTATACCCAGTCTATTTGCTGCAACTAACTTGGATGGGTCTTGGGAGTTGATCGATGGTGTTCAGCGTCTCAACACCTTGATCCATTTTGTTTGTAATGAGGAGCAGCTTGAGAAATTTGGTTTGCCTGGGCCACTTAGAATCACTGGTCTGGAAACTCTTACTGAGTTGAATGGGAAAAATTTTGATGATCTAGATAAAGGTGTTCAATATAAGCTTCTTCTTCGCCCTGTAAAGATTACCAATCTTAGTGATAAGAGTGACCATAAAGTTAGGTTTGATCTTTTTGAGAGGTTGAATACTGGCGGCGTTATCCTGACTGATCAAGAAATACGTGCTTGTGTTTTTAAAGGGCATTTCAATGATTTTATTGAAGAGATGTCCAAGAGGGATAGCTTTAATAGCGTGGTAAACTTTCCTCGCCAGAGAGTTAAGGATGGTACGCCAGAAGAGTTTGTTTTAAAGTTTTTCGCTTATTTTTGTGATAGGGATAGCTTTCAGCACAGCGTTTCGGGGTTCCTTAATGAGTTCATGCGAAAGTCAGAGAAAAAATTCAACTATAAAAAAATGGAATCTCTTTTTGAGAGAACGTTTGATAAGTTGTCTCGAGAGTTGCCAAACGGAATCCGAAGAGGTAGAGCGAGTACAACGCCTGTAAATTTGTATGAGGCTATAACCGTTGGGGCTGCTACTGCACTGAATAATGGGCATGAAATCGAAGGTAAAAGTGTGGCTGAGTGGATCGAAGATCCGGAGCTTACAGCGTTGACTTCTGGCGGAGGTACTAATTCTCGAACTAAGCTAAATGCTAGAGTGGACTATTGCGTCCGTAGGTTTTCTGCATGATATTCGAGCATCTCTTTCCAGGTTACGAGGATCGTTTAAGACAGGCAAAGATTTTTTTGTCTCAAGTCGAAGATCTGGAAGGTCGGGGAGAGTACTCGGAGTTAGCGCTTTCTCGGGATAGTTCAAGATCTTTGTTGGCAAAAAACTATAAAGGATTCTTTTTTGTTGCTGCATATGCGGCTTTGGAGTTTACGGTTACCAAGTGTTGTTCAGAGTTTGTTTCTCACATCAAAAATAATGGTTATCCCTTGAATTCTCTTGAGTGTAATTTGCTGGCTTTTGTTCTTGAGCCGGAATTTCAAGCTGTCTATTCTTGTAAAGAAGAGGATAGGTTGAAGAAGAAGGCTTCTTTGGTTCGCCGTGTATATTCATCCGAGACAGCCAGGGTGGCAGACTCTTCGTTTCCTGGTGAGGGTATGAATGTTGGTAGGCAACAGCTAAGGGACCTATGGGATGTGATGAACATTCCAGGTAGACCTTTTCCAGAAAGGTGTAACGGGGATTATTTGGATGAAATAAAGAATAATCGAAACGCTGTCGCTCATGGTAGAGAAACTGCGCATGATATAGGTCGCCGCTATACATTGGAAGAACTTGGGGAAAGGCTCGAGGAGGTTAAAAATGTCTGTGAGCACGTTTTCTCCTCATTTGCGCAGCATGTGCAGGATGAGCCATTTCTCGTGAATAGATTCTGAGGTTATAGTGTACAGTGTGTACAGTGATGGTATTCGCCTGACACATGCCCCCGTGGGCTCCCTATAGTTAAGCAGTGTTTTCTGCCGTTTTCCTGGGCTCCTTCTTCGTCGCCTTAGGGAGTCCCTTCTTGAAGACGGCATAGGGCGTCGCCCCCTTCATGTTGCGGCCCTGATGCGGCCGTTTCGTGTTGTAGATGACCAGATAATCGTCCAGGTCCTCCTGCATCTCTTCCAGGGCCTCGTACCACTTGGTGCGCCCCTGGATGCGGAAGTGCTCGTCCAGCAGGGTACGGTGCAGCCGCTCGACGAAGCCGTTGCTCTGCGGTCGCCGAACCTTGGTGGTGCGATGCTCGATCTCTTCGAGCTGAAGGAACAGCTCATACGGATGCTGATCCTTCCGGCCGCAGAACTCTCGGCCGTTGTCGCTGAGCACCGTGCTGACTTTGGCGTTGTGGGCCTCGAAGAAAGGCAGCACGTCGTTGTTGAGCACATGTACTGCCGTGATGGGCAGTTTGCTGGTGTAGAGGCGCCCTAGGCGTAGCGGCTGAAGCAGTCGATCACGGACTGCAGGTAGACCTTGCCGACCCCCTTGAGCGTGCCGACGAAGAAGGTGTCGACGGCCACCAGTTCACCGGTGTGGTGGACCTCGATATGGCGTTCGCGGAACTCAGGGCTGAAGCGTTCCAAGTGGTGAACCTGATCTTCGGTCAGCTCGATCTTCTGCTCGCGTGTGGCCTTCTCGAGCCGCAGCAGGCGCTCATGACGGGTCAGCAAGTCATGGCGTCCCCAGACGCCTCGGATGCCCGTAGAGCTGACCTGAACACCACGTAGCGCCAGTTCTTGAGCGACGCGAACCGGACCGTGGGTGGGGAAGGCCAGGCTGTGCTCGAGAATGGCCGTTTCGATCTCTTCGCTGACGCGGTTGGGGTGTGGTCCCCGCGGCCCGGGAAGCTTGTCGACGAGCCCCTCGGAGCCGAACGTCTGATAGTTGCGACGGATCTCATAGAACTGCTGCCGGGAGTAGCCCATGACCTTGCAGGCCTTGCTGACGTTCTGCAGATCCTTGGCCAGTTCTAGGAGACTGAGCTTGCGTCGTGCTACCTTTTCTTCGGTGGTCATAGTCGTTTCCTCATGGTGTTACAGCCGAGCGTCAGACACTCGTTCTATAACCCACGGGGAGCACTATGGCCACTTTGCTTTTCAGCGACTGACTGTCAGGTAAATACCGTCACACCTCAAACAGCGGTTGTTCCACACGTTCCGGATCGGCGGGGGCTTGATGCTGATCCCGCCGCGGGACCGGAGCGGGGCGATCCGGGCGCGGCGGGAGCTGTTGTGCGGGGTGGTGATGAGTCAGGTGCGGCGGTATGGGTGGTGCTAGACCACCTCAGCGGGAACGATGCTCCAGCTCGTGGAGCGCGGCGGACGCCAGAAAGGCGGAGCGGCTCTTGATGCCGTGGAGGCTGACGTAGTCGTCGATCCGCTTGACCAGTGTCCCGGGCAGGGTGACGTTGACCTTCTCGGTCTTGCCCATGTAGGGGGTGACGTCGATCTCGACCAGCCCCCAGCCCCAGCCCTCGAAGTCGGGGTTCTGGCGGTGCTGTTCGATGCTGCCCGGCTTGGGGATCGGCTGGCCGGCGCTGACCAGCTCCTCGAGCTGAATATGGGCGACCTCCACCGCCAGCTCGTAGGCTTGGGCGACGCTGTCGCCGGCGGTGATGGCACCGGGGATGTCGGGGAAGACGATACCGGTGGCGTGGGTGTCGTCGCCCCACTCGATGGCGATCGGATACTGCATGTTCGTTCCTCCTGGGCGGTGAGTCGCAGCTGGCCGGGCTACTTGAGCCCGGCTTGTTTCCTGATGGCGTTGACCGTGCCGATCTTCATGTCCTTCTTGGGGTGAGGGACCGGCACGGCCCCTGGCTTCGTCGGATGTTTGAAGACGTGGTGGCTACCTCTGATGCGGTCCAGCACCCAGCCATCGGCTTCCAACTCCTTGATCAGGTCTCTGCTCTTCACCTCCTGCCCCTGTTGCGGTGTGTATGGGACATAAATTATAACTCTGGGCGCACCTTTTCAATTGTTTTGTGCGCCTGGGGTTATGTATCAAGGCGCAGGCCTACGCCTTCACCTCACACCGGATCCGGGTGGTGTAGCCGTTGTCGTCGAGGATGCCCTCGACATCGGTGATCAGCCAGTCGGTGTCATCGATCGGGGGCTTGAAGCCGCTGACGGTCACGGGTGTCTCGGCGACGGGTTCATGCGTAGGCGCCCTTGAGCACGGCCTGCGAATACCGATCTTGCCCAGCAACAGTGGACACCTGGTTAAGGGGGGCTCTGAAACGAGGTGTCCACTGGCAAGGCAAGCCACATCGACGAACAGACCCGCACCCGCTGGGCCAAACCGATAAGGATGAAGTCCGAGTGAGCGCTTACATCGGTGTCCACGATGGCTGGGTAGGATCCGCTTCCGGCTTGATCCCGAACCAGCGCGAATCGTTACGATTGCCCGGGTCAGCTCAACCCGTTGCCATCAGATGCTTCACCTCCTGGTAGGCGGCCAGTCCCCAGGGGCCCAGTTCACGGCCGATGCCGCTGCGCTTGACGCCGCCCCAGGCGGCTTGTGGCGGGGCGATCTGGTCGGTGTTGACCCACACGTTGCCGGCTTCCAGGCGGCGGGCGACCCGGGCCGCGCGCTCGGGGTCGCCACCCACCACGCTGGCCGCGAGCCCGAAATCGCTGTCGTTGGCCAGCGCGACCGCCTCGGCGTCGTCGGCCACCTGGCGGGCGCAGAGCACCGGGCCGAAGATCTCCTCCCGCCATAGCCGGCTGTGGGTGGGTACGTCCCGGTACAGCGTCGGGGCGATGAAGTAGCCGTGCTCGGGAAGATCGCGATGGCGAGCGTCGCGCAGCGCCGTCAGGCCCTCGTCGCGAGCGACGGCCAGATAAGCCGCGATCCGTTCGCGCTGACGCCGGTTCACCTGCGGGCCCTGGGTCGTGGCGGGGTCCAGCGGGTCGCCGAGCACCAGGGCGTCGATGCGTCTTGTCAGGGCGGCGTAGAGTGGCTCGGCAATCGCCTGGTGGACCAGCAGTCGCGAGGTGGCCGAGCAGACCTGGCCGGCATTGAAGAAAAGCCCATTCATCACCCGCTCCGCGGCCCGCTCGGGGTCGGCATCGTCGAGGACCAGGATCGGCGACTTGCCGCCGAGTTCCAGGGAGACGTTGCGCGTGCCTTCGGCGGCGGCGCGCATCACCGCTTCACCGGCGGGGTTGCTGCCGGTGAAGGAGAGCTTGTCGATGCCGGGGTGCCGGCTCAGCGGAATACCCACGCCGTCGGCATCGCCGTTGATCAGGTTGAGTACCCCGCGGGGCAGCTCGATGGCGGCGGCGATCTCGGCGATCGCCTGCTCGGGTAGCGGCGCCACCTCGGAGGGCTTGAAGACCACCGTGCAACCGGCGGCCAGAGCCGGTGCCAGCTTCCAGGCGCTGGTCACCAGCGGGAAGTTCCAGGGGGTGATCAGGGCCGCCACGCCGACGGGGTCGCGATAGCAGCGCGCCCGGACAGCGTCGTTGTCGAGAGTCACGCTGGCGCCCTGGCGGGCGTCCAGCTCGCGTGCCTGGACGGCATAGTAGCGGTAGCAGGCCACGGCGTCGTCGATGTCGAAGGCGGCCTCGGCGAGCGGTTTGCCGCCGTTGCGGGCGATCAGCGGCATCAGCGCGCCACGGCGCCCTGCGAGATCGTCGGCCAGCCGGTCGAGCCAGGCGCCCCGTTCGTCGCCCGGGCGGTCCCGCCAGTCGGGCAGGGCGCGCCGCGCCGCCGCGACGGCGGCATCCACGTCCTGGGCATCGCCGGCGGTGACGCGGCCCAGCGGTACCTCGTGGTAGGGGTCGACGATCGTCAGGGTCCGGGTGGCTCGGCTGGCCACCCAGCGGCCATCGATGAATTGATGCAGGGAATCGGGCATGTCGGGCTCCGTGGGTCAGCCGGGCAGCAGGCGTCGGCGGCGGGGAGCCGCCGGTCGCGCCCCGGGGAAGCGGTGTTCGACGACACGCATCACGCCGGTGAGGATCAGCGTCAGGGCGATGTAGATGCCGGCGATCAGCAGCAACGGTTCGTAGACCAGGAAGGTCTCGTCGCGCACCAGGTTGGCGGCCTTGAGCAGATCCATCATGGCGATGGTCGAGACCAGCGGCACCGACTTGAGCAGCAGGATCGCCTCCCCGGTCAGCGTCGGCAGGCACAGCTGGATGGCGCGCGGCAGCCACAGGCGGTGAAGGACCTGCCAACGGCTCAGGCCGAAGGCACGACCCGCGGCCAGCTCGCCGTCGGGCACGCTGAGCAGGGCGCCGCGAAGTACCTCGCCGGTGTAGGCGCCGACGCTGATGGTGAAGGTCAGGGCACCGTAGAAGAACGGATCGCGCAGCAGTGGCCAGATCAGGCTGTCGCGCACCCCGGGGATCTCGGGCAGCAGGCGGCCGACGCCGTCGTAGAAGAAGAACAGCTGGACCAGCAGCGGCGTGCCGCGAATCACCGTGGTGAAACCGCGCACCGCCATCGCCAGTGGACGGGGGCCCCGGATCTGCGCCAGGGCCAGGGCGATGGCCAGCGCCAGGCCGAGCGTGCCGGAGACCGCCACCAGCCACAGGGTGTTGACGAAACCCGTCCACAGGTACTGCTGATAGAACGGATCGGTGAGCCAGGAAAAGTTCATCGACGCATCTCCTAGAGACCGGGCTGGCCACGCCGCACGTAGCGTTCGGCCCGGGCGAACAGGGCGTTGGAGCCCAGCGTCATCACCAGATAGAGCGCCCCGGCGATGGCGTAGAACAGGAAGTAGTCACGCGTGCTGGCCGCTGCCTGCTGGGCGGTGAAGAACAGCTCCTCGAAACCCACCACGCTGATCAGGGCGGTATCCTTGACCAGGATCAGCCACAGATTGGACAGCCCCGGCAGCGCGTTGGGCAGCATGGCGGGCACCGCGATGCGATGGAACCGCGTCCAGCGGGAGAAGCCGTAGGCATCGGCGGCCTCGAGCTGGCCTCGGGGGATGGCCAGGATGGCGCCGCGGAACACCTCGGTCATGTAGGCGCCCTGGACGAAGGCCAGCACGCCCACCGCACAGACGAAACCGCCGATCTCGACGTGGGCGTCGTCGCCGAGGGCGGATAGCACGGCGTTGAGCGCCTGGGTGCCGGCGTAATAGAGCAGGATGATCAGCAGCAGTTCGGGAATGGCACGTACCAGCGTGGAGTACACGGTACCCAGGGCGCGCAGGGGCGGCCAGGTACTGAGTCGCGCGCCGGCACCGACAAGACCCAGCCCCAGGCCGATGGCGTAGGCCAGCAGGGCGATCTCGACGGTCATCAGGGCGCCGTGCAGGATCGGCGCCGCCCAGTCGAGCGGCCCGGCGTTCGGAGGATTGGACATGATGGCAGCCTCGGTCGATGAAGGGAGGCCCGCCGCCGGGCGGGCCGGGAGCCGGGGCGTTCGCCCGGCGGTCGCCTTCAGTCGCTGCAGATGTCGGTGCCGAAGTACTTCTGCGAGAGCGAGGCGCACTGGCCATCCTGCATGACACTGGCGATCGCCGCGTTGAGCTTGTCGCGCAGCGTGTCATCGTCCTGGCGCAGGCCGATGCCCACGCCGTCGCCGAAGGTTGGGTCGTGGGGCGCGGTGGCGCGGATCTCGTAATCCTGCGCCTCGTCACGCTTGACGAACTCGCTCATGGCGATCTTGTCGGCGAGGATGGCATCGACGCGGCCGGCGAGCAGGTCGCGATTGGCCTGTTCCTGACGGTCGTAGATCTTCAGTTCGACGCCGGTATCGGCCAGCTTGCGCCGGGCGAAGGTGGCATTGGTGGTCGAGCCCTGCACGCCGAGGATCTTGCCGTCGAGCCCCTCGGGAATCTGCAGGTCGTTACCCTTGGCGGTGACGTAGGCCGCGGGGGTGTAGTAGTAGGGGTCGGTGAAGTCGATGACTCGCTTGCGCTTGTCGGTGATCGACAGCGAATTCATGATCATGTCGATCTTGCCGCTGTCGAGCGCCGGGAAAATGCCGCTCCAGCCGGTGGGCGCGATCTCGCAGTCGGCCTGCATCTGCGCGCACAGGGCCTGGCCGAGCTCCACTTCGAAGCCGGTCCAGCCACCGTCGGCGTTCTTGTAGGTGAACGGCGGGTAGGGCTCTGCCGAGATGCCGATCCTGAGCGGTTCCTCGGCCAGGGCGGCGGTGGCGGAAAGGATCAGCGCGGCGGCGCCGGCAGTGTGGGTCAGGGTCTGGATCAGAGTCTTGGTCGTCATGATGTTTCCCATCGTTGTTGTGACGGACCGTCGCGGGCCCGTGTCGCTTGCAGGGTGTCGCCGGCATCGCCCGGGTCAGGCCACGCTGGTGACGAATTGCCGGCAGCGCTCGCTGGCGGCGTTCTCGAAAACCTCGCTGGGGGTGCCGGTCTCCTCGATGAGCCCCTGGTGAAGGAACACCACCTGGTGAGAGACGTCGCGGGCGAAACGCATCTCGTGGGTGACCAGCAGCATCGTGCGGCCCTCCTCGGCGAGGCCCCGGATCACGCTCAGCACTTCGCTGACCAGCTCCGGGTCGAGCGCCGAGGTCGGCTCGTCGAACAGCAGCACGCGCGGTTCCATGGCCAGCGCCCGGGCGATCGCCACGCGCTGCTGCTGGCCGCCGGAGAGGTAGGCGGGATACTGGTCGCGCTTGTCGGCCAGGCCGACGCGGTCCAGGTAGTGTTCGCCGATCGCCACGGCCTCGCGTCGGCGCAGTCCGCGCACGCGCATCGGTGCCTCGATGACGTTGCCGAGCACGGTGAGGTGGGGCCACAGGTTGAACTGCTGGAAGACCATGCTCACCCGGGCCCGCAGGCGCTGGAGCTGGCGACGGTCGAGGCCGATGTTGTGGCCGTCGGCGTCGTGGCGGAAGCGGATGGCTTCCCCGGCGATGGCCAGCTCGCCGCGGTCGGGGCGCTCGAGCAGGTTCATGCAGCGCAGCAGGGTGCTCTTGCCGGAGCCGCTGGAACCGATGATCGAGACCACCTTGCCCTCGGCCACGCCCAGCGAGATGTCGTCGAGGACCGTCAGATCGCCGTAGCGCTTGACCAGGTGGCGGGCCTCGATGGCCAGATTGTCGTTGTCGATGTGATCAGTCATGAACGGTAGCGGGGGTGGAGTGTCGAGCTAGCCATACCCCTCCTGTTGCCGGTGAAAAGATCGCGGCCCGGCGGCTGTCGCCGCCCGCGGCCGCCCGTGGTGCTCAGTCGCTGGTGACCAGGCAGGCCGCCGCGCAGCGCGCCACGCGACGACAGGCTTCACGCAGGCGTTCGGCATCGACCGTCAGGCTCAGACGCACGAAGCCGGCCGCCGAGGGGCCGAAGGCCTCCCCCGACAGCACCGAGACGCCCTGCTCGTCGAGCAGGCGGTCGGCGAACGCCTGGGCGGAAAGGCCGGTGCGACGGATATCGATCATCATGAACATGCCGGCCGAGGGACACAGCACGTCGAGCGTCTCGCTGTCGGCGAGCGCCGCCAGCACGGCATCGCGTCGCGCGCGATAGGTATCGCGCATGGTGGCGAGCTCGGCCGGCGGATTGGCCAGCGCCTCGCAGGCCGCGTCCTGGATGAAGTCGGGGCTGCCGTAGAGCATGCACAACGCCAGGTTGCTGAGATGGCCGATCAATGTCTCGGGGCCGATCACCCAACCCAGCCGCCAGCCGGTCATGGCATGGGATTTCGACAGGCTGCCGATCACCGCGGTGCGCTCGGCCATGCCGGGTAGCGCATCGGGAGAGTGATGCACCGCGTCGAAGGTCAGTTCGGCGTAGACCGCGTCGCACAGCAACCAGAGGTCGTGCTCCCGGCACAGCGCCGCCAGTGCCTGCCAGTGGGCGGCGCCGAGTACCTGGCCGGTGGGATTGTGCGGGCTGTTGAGCAGCATCGCCCGGGTGTGCGGCGTGATGGCCGCGGCGAACTCGGCCGGGTCCGGCTGGAAGGCGTTCGCGGCGCGCAGCGGCACGCGCACCAGGCGGGCGCCGGCGGCCTGCAGGGCCGCCTCGTAGGTGACGTACATCGGCTCCGGCACCAGTACCTCGTCACCCGGCTCGAGCACGCACTGCGCCACGGCATACAGGCCGCACTGGGCACCGGCCATGACCGCGACATTGGCCGGGGAGGTCGAAGCCGCACCGCCCTGGCGGCGATGGGTGTCGGCGATCAGCTCGCGCAGGCGCGGCTTGCCCTGGACGTCGGCGTAGTGGGTGGCGCCGCCGCGCAGGCTGTTCACGGCGCTCTCGATGATCGGTTCGGGCGTGGTGAAGTCGGGGTCGCCCACCGACAGCACGATCACGTCGTCGCCCCGTGACTGGCGCTCGAGCGCGCGGTAGTGGATGTTCCAGGCGGCGGCACCGTCACCGGCGATGCGTTCGGTCAATCGGGAATAGTGCATAGGGGCTCCTCGGGCTATCGCGTCGGGACGGCGCAGTGCGACCCGTCAGGGGCGGGCGGAAGGTGTTTGCGTGCGTCCGTCACAGGCTGGCCTCCACGACGGGGAGCGCCGGCTCGCCGTCGCGGGTGGTGACGCCCTCGAGAAACGTGGCGAGTTGCTGGGGATGGGCTTTCAGCCATTCGTGGGCGACATCCTCGAGGTCGCGTTGCTCGAGCCCGAACTGGCGGATGAACTCGCTCTGCTCGTCGGCGCTGAAGACGATCTGGTCGAGCAGCCGGACGAGGTTGGGATTGGCCTCGCTGAACGGCTTGGCGGCGATGGTGCGTACGTCGCTGCGTCCCTGATCGTCGCCGTAGACGCCGGCGGGGTCGTCGAGGATGTGCATGTCGAACTCGGGGACCATCCAGTGCGGCGTCCAGCCGTAGAAGGCGATCCAGCGATGATCCTCGTAGGCGGCGCGGACTTCGCTGAGCATGCCGGGGGTGGAGGATTCCATCAGTTGCCAGTCCCCCAGGCCGTAGGTGTCGTCGTCCTTGGCCTGATGGATGAAGTCGCTGACCGTGGAGCCGGTCTCGATCGAGTAGTAGCGCGCGCCGAAGCGCTCGCGGTTGGCCGGCTCGTCGAGATCCTCGGCGCTGGTCACGCCGGCCGCGTAGACGTAGCCGGGGACCGCGAAGCCCATCCGCGCGCCGTTGACGTTGTTGCCCAGATCGACGATGGCCCCGGCAGCCATGGCGGCATCGAAGCTCTGCTGCTGGGCGGGCAGCCAGCCGGCCAGGAAGACGTCGCTGTCGCCGGTCTGCAGGGTCTTGTAGCCGACCGTGCTGCTCAGTTCCTGGCGATCGACGCGATAGCCCAGCGGTGTCAGTAACTGGGCGACGATCTCGGTCTTGACGGTCACGCCGGGCCAGGGCGGGACGATGAAGCGGACGCTGTCGTCGCGGTCTGCGGCCCGTACCGAGGCGCTCAGTGCCAGTGTCGCCAGCAGGGGGAACGTCCAGTAAGCGTACGCTTTCATGTCATCTCCTCATCAGTATCGGTCAGGGGTCGTCTTCTCGTTGTCAGGCGGTTCGCCAGTTGTCGGCGTCGATCTCGATCAAGGTGGGCCGGTCGCACCGGCTGGCGAGGATCAGTGCCTCGCGCAGCGTGCCGGTCGAGCCGACGTGTCGGCCGTGGCAGCCGAAGGCCTCGGCCAGGCCGACGAAGTCCGGTGCCGGCAGGTCGACACCGAGCCGGGCCACGGCGTTGGCGTCCATGTAGCGCCGGATCTCGCCGTAGCCCTGGTTGTTCCAGATCACCACGATCAGCGGCACGCCGGCGTCGCGTGCCGTGGCCAGTTCGCCGAGGGTGAACATCAGTCCGCCGTCGCCGACCAGGGCCACCACCGGCCGTTCGGGCACGCCCAGCGCGGCCCCCAGCGCGGCGGGCAGGCCGTAGCCGAGGGTGCCGTAGCCGGTGGCGGCGTTGAACCAGCGCCGGGGCGCGGGCATCTCGACGAGAAAGTTGCCGGCGTAGACCGCGCCGGTGGAGTCGCCGACCAGCGTGGCCTCGGGCAGGGCGTCGCGCAGGGTGTCGAGCAGCCCGGCATAGGGGGCGACGTCGTCGGCCTCGCGCAGGGCCAGGGCCGCCCTGACGCGCGCGACCCGCTCGGCGCCCCCGCGCGTTGCCGTGGCGGGCAGGCGGACGAGCAGGTCGCGGGCCAGTTCGCCGACGTCGGCGAGCAGGGCGAGATCGGCGGCCTGGTTGCGGGCCAGTTGCTGGGGGTCGATGTCGACCCGGATCAACCGCCCGGTGAGCTGGAAGCCGCCGTCGAAGACCAGGTCGTAGTCGGTCTCGCCGAGCTCGGTGCCCAGCGCCAGGATCACGTCGGCGTCACGGGCCAGCTCGCGGCCCGCCGGCAGGCTGGCGCAGGCGCCGAGATCCAGCGGATGGGCGAGCCCCAGCACGCCCTTGGCGTTGATGGTGGTCAGCGCCGGGGCGTCGAGACGCTCGACCAGAGCGCGCACCGGTTCTGCGGCATCCGCGCACCCGCCGCCGAGCAGCACCAGCGGGCGCTCGGCGGCGGCCAGCCAGTCCGCCGCCCAGGCCAGCGCGGCATCCGGCGCGGCGGGCGGGAAGACGTCGGTGACGCCGGGCCGCGTGTCGTCGGGGGCCGGTTGGGTCATCACGTCGAGGGGAATCTCGATGTGTACCGGGCCGGGGCGAGCGCTGGCAAAGATCGCGAAGGCGCGCGCCAGTACCTCGGGCAGGGCGTCGATCGTCTGCAGGGTGTGGCTGAACACGCTGACACCGGCGAGGGTACCGCGCTGATCGGGCAACTCGTGCAGGCGCCCCTGGCCGCGGCCCAGGGTGTCGCGGCGGTTGACGCTGGAGATCACCAGCATGGGCACCGAATCGGCCAGGGCCTGGGCCATGGCGGTGGCGATGTTGGTCATCCCCGGGCCGCTGATGATGAAGCAGGCCGCCGGCCGTCCGGTGGCCCGGGCATAGCCGTCGGCCATGAATCCGGCGCCCTGCTCGTGACGCGGCGTGACGTGGCGCAGCCGGCTGCCCGCCAGGTCGCGATAGAGCTCCACGGTGTGTACCCCGGGGATGCCGAACACGGTGTCGATGCCATGGGCGTCGAGCAGATCGATCAGGTAGCGCGAGCCACTGGTCATGGCGTTGCCTCGACGGTCTGTGTGGCGCCGAAGGGCGCGCGCGAGAAGATGCGCTCGACCATCGGCACGAAGGCTTCGAGCGGCCGGGTCGGGTAGTCGGGGTCGAAGGCGCATTGGTCCCATTCGTCGCAGAAGCGCACGGTGCGCGCGTAGGCCGGATGGTCGCGATAGGCCTCCCGGGCCAGCGGATCGAGACCGTAGAAGGCGCGGTAATGATACCCCTGAAACAGCTCGTGGTGGCGGATCATCCAGACGTTGAGCGGATCGACGTAGGGTTCGAGGATCGCCGCGGCGATCTCGGCATGGTTGGCCGGGGCCAGGTCGTCGCCGATGTCGTGGAGCAGGGCGCAGACCACGGTTTCCTCGTCGGCGCCGGCCTCCAGCGCGCGGGTGGCGGTCTGCAGGCAGTGGGTGTAACGATCGACGGGATAGCCGTGGGTGTCGCCCTTTAGCCGCAGCAGGTGTTCGAGCACGCGCCGGCTGGCGTCGTTCTGGTAGACCTGGAAGTGCGCATCGATGATCGCCCAGTCGTCGTGGGTGCTCTCGTCGAAGCGCTTGAAGCGTGCCTGACTCATGACGTGGCTCCCTGGCGGGTGACGGAGGCGTCGGGCGCGTGCCGGGCGCGCAGGACGCGGCGGCGGCTGGCGGTACTGTCGCGGTCGACGTAGCCCTGGCGGAGGTGTCGCACGCCGCCCTCGAGCTGGAAGGGGGTGCGGCCGTGGAGCAGGCGGTAGTTGTCCATGATCAGCATTTCGCCGGGGGCGAGCTTGAGGTGCACGGTCAGCGCCGGGTCGGTGATCAGGCGGTAGAAGTGCTGGCGGGCCGCGTAGTAACGCGTCAGCAGCTCGGGATCGTGGGCGGGGATACGCTCGGTGCGGTTGGAGTAGCGTACCCGGGCCAGGCGGCCGTCGCCGTCGAGTTCGATCAACGGGCCTTCGCTCTCGAGATCGGTGGTGGCGTCGGTATAGCGGAAGGTCGACGGCAATTCGGTGAGACACGCGAAGTGCTCGGGGGCTTCCTCGCGCAGGCGCAGCGCCGCCATGAAGCCGTCGACCAGGGTGCTGTCGCCGCCGTCCGCGGCGTTGCTCAGACAATGCAGCCAGATGTAGCCGGGGATCGGGTCGCGATAGGGATTGTCGGTATGCGGCTCGAGACCGCGCTGGGTCATGGTCAGGTCGTAGGCCTCGGCCACCGACTTGACGTCGGCGATACCGCCCCAGTTGGTACGGCGCAGCGGCCCGATGCGATCGATCAGGGGCTGCATGCCATCCTCGCTGACCGGTACCCCGGCGACCTTGACGAAGCCATGGCGTTCGAGGTCCTCGAGCATGGCCAGCAGCGCGGCGTCGTCGTCGAGCGCGGCCGCGAAGTCGGCACCGGGCAGCGACTCGAGCGTGGCGTCCCACAGTGCCAGCCCGTCGGCGACGCTGGCCGGGGGCGGCGCGTCGGCGAACAAGGTATCGAGGCTGAAGCGGGTGTGGTGACCGTCACTGAAGTGCAGCTCGAGGGCCGCGGCGTCGATGTGCGCCGCGGTCACGGCGATGTCGAGCGGCAGCAGGGCGGCCTCGATCAGGCGCTGGCCGGTCTGCGGGTCCAGGGTGGCCGCATCCGGGGCCCGTTCGCGCAGCCACAGGGCGGCGAAGTCCCGTTCGCGGCCCGCCGCGCCAAGCGTCAGGCGGCGGCCGTCGTCCTTGATGACGACATCGGCGGATGGGGGCATGGACGATTCTCTCTCCACGGCTGACTGAATGGGGCGCCGGGGCGCCAGCGCTATCTACCCTAGGGGCTGGCGGTGAGCAGGGTTTGCAATTAGTCGCCATATATTTGACTATTTTGGCCATGAGCGATGTCACGCCACGGGATTGGCCCTACCCGCGACCCCATCAACCGCCGGTTCCCCGCCCCGGCGAAGCCGCGCACACGGTGAGTGTCTGGCTGGTCCCCCGGTTCTCGATGCTGACGCTGTTCTGCCTGCTGGAGCCCTTGCGCGTCGCCAATCGCTTCGGGCGTGAACTCTTCGCCTGGCAGCTGCTCTCGGCGGATGGCGGGGCGGTCGTCGCCAGCAACGGCGTGCGCATCGACGTCGACGCCGCGCTGGGCGAGGCGGACGTCGGCGAACTGCTGATGGTGATCTCCTCCTACGAGGCGGAAGCCGAGGTGACTGCCGCGGACCATGCCGCCTTGCGGCAGGCGGCGGCCCACGGCGCGCGGGTCGGCGGGCTGGACACGGCGCCCTTCATCCTCGCCCGCGCCGGGCTTCTGGAGGCGCAGCGGGTGGCCCTGCACTGGGAGAGCGTGCCGGCGTTTCGCGAGGAGTTTCCGCACATCGCGCTCAGCGAGGCGCGCTTCGAGTTCGCCGGGCGGCGCTTGACCGGCTCCGGCGGTGCGGCGGGGATCGACATGATGCTGCAATGGATCGAGCACGATTACGGCCCGGCGCTGGCGAGTGCCGTGGCGCGCCAGCTGGTGCACCAGCGGGTCAGCGAGGACGAGACCTGGAACGCCGGGTCGGCGCGCACCCTCGACAACCTGCCGCGTCCGGTGGTGCGCGCCCTGGCGATCATGGAGGCGCATCTCGATCAGGCGCTGCCGATTCCCGAGGTCTGTCGGCTGGCCGGGCAGTCGCAGCGGCAGCTGACCCGGCTGTTCACCGAGGCCTTCGGCGAGACCCCCAAGCAGTGCTATCTGGGCATGCGCCTCGATCAGGCCCGGCGGATTCTCGCCGACAGCCGCTGCCGGGTGACCGAAGCGGCACTGGCCAGCGGTTTCATGCAGCTGGCCCACTTCTCGCGGGCCTATCAGGCGCGTTTCGGCGAACCGCCGAGCCGGACCGCCGAGCGAGGTTCGGCCTGATGGCGGTTCAGGAGGCGGGAGCTTAGGCGTCGCGCGCCGCCACGCGGCGCTGGCGTTCGGCACGCCTGAGCATGCGCAGCCGCGAGCGCACCTCGTCGCGCTCCAGATAGCAACCCTGCAGCCAGCGGTGCCCGGAGCGGCCCTCGAAGGCGTCCCGGGCGTGCAGCAGGCGCCGATTGTCGAAGATCACCAGATCCCCCGGACGATAGGTGAAGCGCATGGCGAAGTGCGGTTCACGGAGCATCCGCTGCAGGGTCATCAGCGCCTCGTAGGCGGGTTCCACCGCCTCGAACGGCGCCATCAAGGGCCCGCGCAGGAAGTCGGCGATGCGCACCTCCACCAGCCGGCCGGCGGCGTCGAGCTGGATCATCGGCGCGTGCCAGACATGGTCGGTGGTGCGCGCGGTATTGGCATAGCACCAGGTCACCGTGGTCAACGTCTCGAAGGCGCGCGGGTCGCGGTCGCGCAGCGCATCGGCGACGGCGAAGCCGTCCATCATCACCGCCTGGCCGCCCTCGACGCTGTTTTCCAGGCAGTGCAGCAACTGCAGCCCCGGCTGGTATTCGCGGGTGGGCAGGTCGACGTGGGGCGGCAGGGCGATCGAGGTATAGGCGTTGGAGTCCGGCTCGGGCTTGGCGCGGACGTCGAACAGGCTGCCGAAGTTGGTCGGCCTTACCGGACCGATGCGCTCGGCGATGCGCGCCAGGGTGCCCGGCTCGGTGGGCAGGTTGCGCAGCCGTACCAGGCCATGGCCGAGCACCGCTGTGAGGGCCGCGTCGAGCAGTGCCCGGGCGTCGCGATCGTCCGGGTCGCGCGCCAGCCAGTCGCCGGCATCGAGACTCTGCGGCACGGCGTGGGTCTCGCCGGTCCAGCGGATGACCGGCACCAGCGGGGCGTCGAATTGCCGGGCGTTGGAATAGTCGTGAGCGCGCAGCCAGCCCGGATGGAAGCGCAGCGTGCGGTCCTCGGGGGCGAAGGTCACGTTGAGGGCGCCGGCGTCATCCAGCCAGGCCGCCGCGACGCTCGGCCAGGCGGCGAGACGCGACAGATCGAGGATGCGCTCGCGGGTCGCCGGATTGACGGTGCTGTCGTCGGCGGCATTCTCGCGCAGCCAGATACCGTGGTAACGGCTGCGGCGGCCGTCGGCCCAGACCAGGGTGACCTGACCGGCGGTGTGCTCGACCCGCTCGGGCATCACCTCGATGGGCCAGGCATCGTAATCCGGCGTGATCGGTAGCGGCGGGGTATCGGTGGGCATCTCGGCATCCTCGGCATCGGTGAATGATGGCTTCGAGGATGCCGCGACGAGGATACCGGACATTCACACGACACGACACTCGCTTGACGCGAGTCGTCGTGTCAGTCGGCCGCGCCGCGTCGCGACTCGCGGGGGCTCTCGCCGTAGTGCTGGCGATAGGCCCGCGAGAAGCTGGAAGCCGAGGTGAAACCGCAGGCCAGGCCGATGCCGAGAATCTCGTGGTCGGTTTCCTGGAGCAGCTGGCGGGCCCGCGCCAGGCGCAGGTGCCGGTAGTGGTCGCGGGGGCGGACGCCGAGCTCCTGCTCGAAGTGGCGCTGCAGCTGACGCAGCGAGATGCCGACGCGCTCGGCGATGGTCTGGATGGCCAGCGGGGTCTCGAGGTGGCGTTCCATCAGCGCGACCGCCGCGATCAGCGCCGACTTGTGGCTGCCCAGCCGCTGGACCAGCGCCATGCGCTGGCTCTGCCGGGGCGTTCGCCCCTGGTCGTGGATCAGCTGTTCGGTCACCGCCGTGGCCAGTGCGGGGCCGTGGCGGCGGGCGATCAGGTCCAGCGACATGTCCATGGCGGCCGCGCCGCCGGCGCAGGAAAACCCCGTCTCGGCGATTTCATAGCGCGACTCCACCGCCTCGATGGCCGGAAAGCGTTCGCGAAACGCCGGCAGGCTTTCCCAGTGCAGGGTGACCCGATGGCCTTCGAGCAAGCCGGCGCGGGCGAGGATCACGCTGCCGGTATCGATGCCGCCGAGCACGCAGCCCTCGCCGGCCAGGCGGTGCAGCCAGCGGATCGTGCGGCGGTGCAGGGCGGCCTCGGGGTCGAAGCTGCTGCAGACGGCCAGCGTCGGCAGGCGCGGGGCGCTGTCCAGGGAGGCATCGGCGAGCAGGGTCATGCCGTTGCTGGCGCTCACCGGTTCGCCGTCCTGGCTGATGACGTGCCAGACGAACAGCTCGCGGCCGGCGATGCGGTTGGCGATTCGCAACGGCTCGACGGCTGAAAAGAAGGCCATCATCGCGAAGCGTGGCAGCAGCAGAAAGCCGATGGGTTCCGGCAGGGGGGCGGTATAGGTCAGGCGCATGGCGGTCCCGGCACGGCATCAAGAGTTCGCAAGTCGACAGGAGGCATCGGTCGGCGTCAAGTGGCTCCCGCGATGACGCCGGCCCGGCGCACGGCGCGCCGGGCTGTCAGGGCAGGTCGTGATGACGGTCGTCGTTGCCGTTCAGCGGACCGAGTGGTCATGCCTCGTCGATTTCCATGCCGCCGGGCGTCGTGGGCCCATGGGCCCGGCCCCCCGCGGCCATCCTGTCGGCGAGCCAGTCGATCGGGCGGCCTTCCCGCCGGCCCGTCTCGATCATTTCGTGAAGCACCTCGTGGCGGATACGGCGCTGATAATCCCGCAACTGAGGGTCGGCCAGCAGTTCGGAGGCCGTGATGCCGAACGTTTTGGCCAGACCCAGCACGTGCCGGTGGCCGATCTGCTTGATCACACCTCGCTCCCAGTAGGCGACCGTCACGTCGGAAACCTCGAGGCGCCGCGCCAGCCCGCTCTTGGTCAGGCCGGCCCGGAGCCGCTGGTCTTGAATTCTCTGGCCCAGGGTCGAGTCGGGGGACAGAGATCCGGTGTCGTTTTTCGGGTCCGTCATGAGCGTGTTCCTGCGTCGGTGGCAATCGGGAGGATCCCCGCTCCGATTCTTGCGCCTGCGAGCCGTCGCGTCTGCTGTATGGCGCGACTTGTCACGATGTTTTGCGTTTTACATCGCGACTCCAGGCGGTGCCGAGTACGGGTTCGGGGGCGGCATGGTGGCCGCGAGGGGCGGGGGGAGAGGCGTCACCCGGCAGCGTGGCAAAAAGTCGCTCGTCCCGCTGGTCAGTGGCGGCCGAGTTGACGTATCGTTGCCCCGGACCGTCATGGTCGGCGCTCGGTGAGCGGAGGCGTTCGGTCACGGTCCGCCTTTTTTACCGATCCGCGTTACCTCCCGTCATCGAGCAGCGTTGCCTCGGTCGCCTCGACCGGCGACAAGACGCGGTATCAGCAAGGGGAAACGATGAGGCGAATACTCTGCACCTGGATCCTGGGGCTCCTGCTGGCGATGCCGGCACTGGCGCAAGCGGTCACCGAACGGGAGGCGGTCTGGGTGCTGGTCGATCATGCGAGTTCGACGCTGACCATCTACCGTGGCGACCGCGAACTCGAGCGTTTTCATCCCATCTCGGTCGGCCGGCGGGGGGTGGCCAGCCAGCGGTTGCGCGGCGACATGACCACGCCGTCGGGGGAATTCCGTATCACGCGCATCAATCGAGACAGTAACTTTCACATCTTTCTCGGTCTCGATTACCCCAACCTCGCTCAGGCGCGCCAGGCCCAGGAAGACGGCACCTTCAGCGACAGCGATTTCGCTCGTTACCTGAGCTATTACCGGCGTCATGGACGCCCGCCCCAGGACACCATTCTCGGCGGCAGCATCGGTATCCATGGTCTGGGCGAGGCCGATCCCGAGCTGCATCGGCGCTTCAACTGGACCCAGGGCTGCGTGGCAGTGACCAATCGCCAGATCGACCGCTTGACCCAATTGGTGCGACTTGGCACCAAGGTCATCATCCGCTAATTTCTAGGGTGGAAGTGATGCCAATTAACTTGCATCATAGACGGGGTTTCACGGACGACGACAAGGTCGCCTTGAATGCCTGCCAAGCAGGAATCCAAACCAAAGCACCAAGGAATGTTGTTAAAGGAGAACATGATGGCTAACAGCTTCAGCAACGCTCTCAAGCTTTCCGCTATCGGCGCGGCCATGCTGGTGATGGCTGGCTGTGCTTCACAAGGCGGCGAACAGCAAGGCAAGTGGGATCAAATGGATTCTGACGTATCAGAAGCCCGTAGCATGGCCAGCGAAGCGCTCAACACGGCCAACAAGGCCGAGCGTGACGCGCAGTCTGCTCTGCAGATGGCCCGTGAAAACCGGCAGGCAATGGATCGCATGTTCCAGAAATCCATGCAGAAGTAATGAGGTCGTGAACCCTCGCCCCGGTGGGGCGAGGGCCGCGCTCATGAGGGCCCTGCTTCCGGCAGGGCCTTTTGCATTTCGTCCCACCAGTACGGGCCGGCGATCTGGTAGACCTGACCGTACAGGGAATCGCTGCCGGCGAGGCGATCCGGGGCGGGCGAGTCGGCCACGAACCGCAGGGCCACCGGCATGCCACTCGGCGCCTCGACCTCGCGGCGCAACGCCTTGTAGTCGACCGGGTAAGTGCGGTCGCGAACCGCCGTCGAGACCGCATCCAGCGCTTCGGTGACGCGCTGGATGGGCGTCTCGCGGGTCTCCTCCAGGCCCGGATAGGACTGGATGTAGAGCACGCCGTCCGACCAGCCCAGCTTGAGGATATCGTTGATCAGGCGTACCGGGGTGCCCTCGGGCACGCGGGGAAAGAACTGGGCGATGTCCTCGGGCAGCATGCGGATGCAGCCATGGGTCACCCGCATGCCCACGCCCTCGGGCTTGTTGGTGCCGTGGATCAGGTAGCCGGGAATCCCCAGGCGCATCTTGAAGGCGCCCAGCGGGTTGTCCGGCCCGGGCGGAACCGCCTTGGGCAGGGGATCGCCGTTCTCGGCATGTTCACGGATGATCGAGTCGGGCGGATACCAGTAGGGGTTCTCGATCTTGTCGATGACCCGGGTGGTCCCCAGCGGTGTCTTCCAGTCCATGCGGCCGACGCTGATCGGGTAGGTTTCCACCTGCCGCGGCTCGCCCTGCCTGGCGGGCGGGTAGTAGTACAGGCGCATCTCGGCGACGTTGACGACGATCCCTTCCCGCGGCCCCGGCGGCAACACGAAGCGGGTGGGCACCACGACCTCGCTGCCTGCTCCCGGTAGCCACATGTTGAGCTCGGGATTGGCGCGATGCATCTCCTCGTAACCGACGCCGAAGCGGTGGCCGATCGCGATCAGGGTATCCTGCTGCCGGGCCGTCACCGTCTGAATCCGGCCGATAACGTCGCCGTTCTCGGGGAGTCGATAATGCCCGGTGGGCGAGGTCTCGGCCTCGTCGGGGGGCGCTTCGGCGTGAAGTGCGGGAGAGAGCCCGAAGGCGAGCAGGGCGACCAGACGCAGGGCGCGCTGTGTGGATAAGGCAATCGGCATGGATGTGGGACCTGTGTGAAATGCCGTGGGGCGGGGCTGGCGACAACCGCGGGACGTCATGGCAGCCGACCGCGGCACGGGCTCGGCCTGCGAGCCCGTGCCGCGATCTCGTCGCCTACCTCGCATTCTGGCGAAATTGACGCCCAAGGCAAGCACCCGCCGTGCCGGGCGCCCGGGGCGTTCAGGCCGCCTCGGCCTTGCGGTTCAAGGTCTCGATGAGCGATTCCACGGCGGTGAAGCGCGCCGTCTCGTCGCTCATGTCGGCTTCGAAGCGCAGGATCTCGGCGCCCTCGAGGCGATAGCGGTCGGGTTGCTGCTGGATCAACTGGACCAGCGTCATGGGGTCGACGGCCGGGTTGGCGCCGAAGATGACCCGGCCCCGTTCGTCCCCGGCCTCCAGGCGGGCGATTCCCAGCCGTGCGGCACGCTGGCGCAGGCGGGTCTGGCGAAACAGCGTCTTGACCGGCGCCGGCAGCAGGCCGAAGCGGTCGATCATCTCGACCTGGAGTTCCTTGAGGTCGGCCTCGTTCTCGGCGTTGCTGATGCGCTTGTACATGATCAGCCGCTGCTGGACGTCATGCAGGTAATCGTCGGGAATCAGCGCCGGCAGGTTGAGGCTGATCTCGACGCCTTCATCGAGCGGGGCCTCGATGTTGGGCGTCTTGCCGGCACGGATCGCCTTGACCGCCCGGTCGAGCATCTGCATGTAGAGGCTGTAGCCGATGGTCTCCATCTGCCCGCTCTGCTCGTCGCCGAGCAGTTCGCCGGCGCCGCGGATCTCCATGTCGTGGCTGGCCAGGGTGAAGCCGGCGCCCAGGTCCTCGGCCTGGCCGATCGCCTCGAGGCGCTTGACGGCGTCCTTGGTCATCGCCCTGGGGTGCGGGGTCAGCAGGTAGGCGTAGGCCTGGTGGTGGCTGCGGCCCACGCGCCCGCGCAACTGGTGGAGCTGGGCGAGGCCGAACTTGTCGGCGCGCTCGATGACGATGGTGTTGGCGCTGGGCACGTCGATGCCGGTCTCGATGATCGTCGAGCACACCAGCACGTTGAAGCGCTGATGGTAGAAGTCCGACATGATCCGCTCCAGCGAGCGTTCCGGGAGCTGGCCGTGGGCCACGGCGACCCGCGCCTCGGGCACCAGGTCGCGGATCTTGTCGGCGGTCTGCTCGATGGTCTTGACCTCGTTGTGCAGGACGTAGGCCTGGCCGCCGCGCAGGATCTCGCGCAACAGGGCTTCCTTGATCACGCCGTCGTCGCGCTGCTGGACGAAGGTCTTCACCGACAGGCGCCGGGCCGGCGGGGTGGCGATGATCGACAGGTCGCGGATGCCGCTCATCGCCATGTTGAGCGTCCGCGGGATCGGGGTGGCGGTCAGCGTGAGGATGTCGACCTCGGCCCTCAGGTTCTTGAGGCGCTCCTTCTGGCCGACCCCGAAGCGGTGTTCCTCGTCGACGATCAGCAGCCCCATGTTGGGGAGTTTCATCGAGCGGGACAGCAGCTTGTGGGTACCGATGACGATGTCGGCGCGGCCCTCCTCGATGCGCTTCAGGGTCTCGGCCTGACCCTTGCCGCCGGTGAAGCGCGAGATCAACTCGACCTGGACGGCGGTGTCGGCGAAGCGGTCGCGGAAGTTGTCGTAATGCTGCTGGGCGAGCAGGGTGGTGGGCACCAGCACCACCACCTGACGCCCGGAGTGCACGGCGAGGAAGGCCGCCCGCATGGCGACCTCGGTCTTGCCGAAGCCGACATCGCCGCAGACCACGCGGTCCATGGGCCGGGGCGCGGTCATGTCGCCGATCACCGCGTGGATCGCGGCGCGCTGATCGGGGGTCTCCTCGAACGGGAAACTGGCCGCGAAACGCAGGTACTCCTCGCCGGGCGCCTCGCAGGCGAAGCCCTCGCGTGCCTCGCGCCGAGCATAGACGTCGAGCAGTTCCGCCGCGGTGTCGCGGATGCGTTCGGCGGCCTTCTTCTTGGCCTTGTCCCAGGTATCCGAGCCCAGCTTGTGCAACGGGGCGAGTTCGTCGCTGGCGCCGGCGTAGCGCGAGATCAGGTGCAGGCTGTCGACCGGGACGTAGAGCTTGGCGCCGTCGGCATATTCCAGGGCGACGAATTCGGCGGCCTGGCCGCCCGCCTCGAGGGCTTCCAGCCCCAGGTAGCGGCCGACGCCGTGGGTCTGGTGGACCACCGGGGCGCCGGGGCGCAGTTCCGAGAGGTGGCGCACCGCCAGTTCGTTGTCGTCGGTGGCCTTCTCGCGGCGCCGGCTCTGGCGGACCACCTCGCCGAACAGTTCGGTCTCGGTGATCACCGCGATGGCTGGTTCGTCGAGGGTCATCCCTTCGTCGAGCAGCCCCTCGGTGATCGCCAGGGGCGCATCGCTCTCGACGAAGGCCCGCCAGCCCGCGACGTGGGGCATGTCGAGATGCAGCACCTCGAGGGTTTCTTCCAGGGCCTCGCGTCGGCCCCGCGATTCGGCGACGAACAGTACCCGGCGCCGCTCCTCGGCATCGAGATAGGCGCTCAGGGCAGCCAGCGGTTTCTGGGCGCGGGCGTTGATCGCCACCGCCGGCGGAGCCTGGGTCAGCGGTGTTCGGGCGTGCGGGTGGTCGACGTCCCGGACCAGTTCGAGGCGCGGGCGCTGCTTGATCGCGGCGAACACCTCGGGGACCGGAATGAAGGCTCGCGACGGCGGCAGCAGCGGGCGGGTCGGGTCGACCCCGAGGTTCTCGTAGCGGCTCTGGATCGCCGCCCAGTGGTGTTCGGCGGCCTCGAAGACGCCGGGCATCAGGGCGACCCGCGTGCCCTCGGCGAGGTGGTCGAAGAGCGTGGCGGTTTCCTCGAAGAACAGCGGCAGGTACTGCTCGAGTCCCGGCGAGGGAATGCCCCTGATGGCGTCGTTGTACAGCGGACACTGACGCGGGTCGACGTCGAACAGGGTCTCGAAGCCTTCGCGGAAGCAGGCGATCGCCGAGCGCGACAGCGAGTATTCGTGAGCCGGCAGCAGCTCGACCGACTCGACCTTGTCGCCGCTGCGCTGGGTGTCGGGATCGAAGCGCCGCAGGGTGTCGATCTCGTCGTCGAACAGGTCGATGCGCAGGGGCGTGTCGCTGCCCATCGGATAGAGATCGATCAGCGCGCCGCGCAGGGCGTACTCGCCGGGCTCGTAGACGGTCTCCACGGCGCGGTAGCCGGCCCGCGAGAGGCGTTCGCGAAAGCCCTCGCGGTCGAGCGTCATGCCGACTTCCAGGGTCATCACCCGGCCGGCGATGTAGTCGCTGGGCGGCAGGCGCTGCATCAGGGTGTTGACGGGCACCAGCACGATGCCGTCGCGGGCCTCCTGGAGGCGGCGCAGGGTGCGCAACCGCTCGGAGACGATGTCCTGGTGCGGCGAGAAGCTGTCGTAGGGCAGGGTCTCCCAGTCCGGAAAGGGCAGGACCGGGACCTCGGCGAAGAAGCGCAGGGCGTTCTCCAGACGCTGGGCGGCGGCGGTATCGGCGGTGACCACCAGCAGTGGCCCTTCATCGGCGAGCCGGGCCAGCGTCAACGGCGTGGCGGCGCCCTGTGGCGCCAGACAGAAGAGCGTGTCGCGATGGCCGCCGGGTGTCGGCGGCGCGAGCGGGGAGAAGTCAGGCATGGTCCAGGCAACGTTTCGACGGAACGACGGTAGGGCGAATCATAACAGGCGCACGAGTCCGGCGGGAAAACGACCCTGAAGGCGCGGTCGGCGCGCCGCGCCTGCCGTGGCGCAACACGCCCAATTCGGGTTTGTAGTCAACCCCGGATTTCTGTAATTGCCCTACAGCGAGTGCGACCATACAGCGATTGCGGTCCTCGTGAGTCGGCAAGGATAATGAACGCATCATTTTCAACGCGATTCCGTGAGAGGCGACTACGTGAGTCAAGACATGCTCGATACCTGTTTTCAGGAATGGCAGGACAGCGAGGCGCTGGCCGAAGAGATGATCCCGCTGCTCGGTCAGCTGTATCGCAAGTACAACGTGGTGCCTTCGCTGTATGGCCGTTCGCTGATCATTCGTTCGGTGATCCGTATTCTCAAGAACCACCGTTACGTGAAGAAGGTCGAGGGTACCGAGCTGTCCGTGCGCGATACGCTGCCGATGGTCCGGGCCATGCTCGATCTGGAGCTGGCCCCGGCGCACATCGACCTGGGCAAGCTGGCGGTGGCCTTCAAGCGCAGCGGTCGCAGCGATGTCGAGGCGTTCCTGCGCGAGGAGCTCGCCGAGATCGTGGGGGGCCACGAGACCAACGGCATGGGCGGCGAACCCAAGGACGTGGTGCTCTACGGCTTCGGGCGCATCGGGCGTATCCTGGCGCGCATCCTGATCGAGAAGGCCGGCGGCGGCAACCTGCTGCGTCTGCGCGCGATCGTGGTGCGCGGCGGCGGTGACGACCTCGAGAAGCGGGCCAGCCTGCTGCGTCGCGACTCGGTACACGGGCCCTTCGCCGGCTCGATCAGCGTCGACCACGACAACAGCGCGCTGATCGCCAACGGCCACTACATCAAGGTGATTCACGCCGACTCGCCCAGCGAGATCGATTACACCGCCTATGGCATCGACAATGCCATCGTCGTCGACAACACCGGCAAGTGGCGCGACGACGAAGGGCTGTCGCAGCACCTGTCGAGCAAGGGCGTGGCCAAGGTCCTGCTCACCGCGCCGGGCAAGGGCAGCGTCAAGAACATCGTCTACGGCATCAATCACGACGACATCGGCGACGCGGATCGCATCATCTCGGCGGCATCGTGCACCACCAACGCCATCGTGCCGGTGCTCAAGGCGGTCAACGACGAATTCGGCATCCGCCACGGCCACGTCGAGACGGTGCACTCCTACACCAACGACCAGAACCTGATCGACAACTACCACAAGGGCGATCGTCGCGGGCGCAGTGCGCCGCTGAACATGGTGCTCACCGAGACCGGGGCGGCCAAGGCCGTGGCCAAGGCGCTGCCGGAACTCTCGGGCAAGCTCACCGGCAACGCGATCCGCGTGCCCACGCCCAACGTCTCGATGGCGATCCTCAACCTGAACCTGGAGCGCGAGGCCGACGCCGGGCGTCTCAACGACTACCTGCGCGAGGTGTCGCTGGATTCGCCGCTGCAGAAGCAGATCGACTATGTCGACTCGCCCGAGGTGGTGTCGTCGGACTTCGTCGGCAACCGCCATGCCGGCATCGTCGACGCCAAGGCGACCATCGCCGACGACACCAACGCCGTGCTCTACGTCTGGTACGACAACGAATTCGGCTACAGCTGTCAGGTGGTGCGCATCCTGCAGTCGATGTCCAACGTGCGCTTCCGTTACCTGCCCCGCGCCCGCGACTGACGGGCCCTGCGCGGCCGGTCGCCCCGTCGGGCGGCCGGCCTCTCCGCGCCTCTCGTCCGGGAGGCGGCCGCCCGCGCCGGTGGCCTTTCGATCAGTGTCTCTTTATAATGGCTGCGATTTTTTGGCGCGGTCCGTATGGCCACGGGCTGTACAGTAAAACCTTCTGATAAGAAAAGCCTTCGAGCACCGTGACTGTTTACCGTTCGCGTCGCCAGCTCGCGTATCGGCGGCGTCACCATGCCGTGCCTCGAACCCCTTTCCTTGCTAATCAGATTCGATAACTGGGCGAGACTATGATCGAAGTCAAACGAGGCCTGGATCTCCCCATCGCGGGGGCGCCCGAGCAGCGTATCGAGGATGCGCGGCCGGTGCGTCACGTGGCCGTCCTGGGCACCGATTACGTCGGCATGAAGCCGACGATGGAGGTCCGGGAGGGGGACCGGGTGAAACTCGGCCAACTGCTGTTCACCGACAAGAAGATCCCGGGCGTGCGTTTCACGGCGCCGGCTGCCGGTGAAGTGGTCGAGATCAATCGTGGCGAGAAGCGGCGCCTGCTGTCGGTCGTGATCAAGGTCGACGACAGCGAGGAGTCGGCCGACTTCACCGCCCATGGCGCCGAGGCGCTGGAGCGTCTCGAGCGGCAGACCGTCGTCGATCAACTGGTCGAGTCGGGGCTGTGGACCGCCTTGCGCACGCGTCCCTTCTCGCGGACGCCGGCCCTCGACGCCGAGCCGGCGAGCATCTTCGTCACCGCGATCGATACCCATCCGCTCGCCGCCGACCCGGCGCCGATCGTCAATGAGCAACCCGAGGCGTTTAGCAACGGCCTTAAGGTACTCAAGCGACTGACCGAAGGGGCGGTGTTCCTCTGTCACGCCCCCGATGCCGAGCTCCCCGGCAGCGACGTGACCGGCGTACGTAGCGAGAGCTTCAAGGGGCCGCATCCGGCCGGTCTTCCCGGCACCCATATCCATCACCTGTCGCCGGTGAGCCTGACCCGTCAGGTCTGGCATCTGGGCTACCAGGACGTCATCGCCATCGGCAAGCTGTTCGCCGACGGCAAGCTCGACGTCAGCCGCGTGGTCGCCCTGGGCGGGCCGCTCGCCGCCAAGCCGCGTCTGGTACGCACCCGCCTGGGGGCCAGCCTGCGCGAACTGCTCGATGGCGAGATCGCCAAGGCCGACAACGATGTGCGGGTGATCTCGGGCTCGGTGTTCGGCGGCAAGGTCGCCGAGGGGGCGCTGAGCTACCTGGGGCGTTTCCACCGCCAGGTCACGCTGCTCGAGGAGGGCAACAAGCGCGCCTTCATGGGCTGGCTGTCGCCGGGACGCAACCGTCATTCGGTGCTGGGCATCTACCTGTCGCGGTTCACCGGGCTGCGCGACTATGCCCCGACCACCACCACCAACGGCTCGGAGCGCGCCATGGTGCCGGTGGGGGCCTACGAGACGGTGATGCCGCTGGACATCCTGCCGACCCAGTTGCTGCGCTCGTTGATCGTCGGCGACATCGAAATGGCGATGCAGCTCGGCTGTCTCGAACTGGATGAGGAAGACCTCGCGCTGTGCACCTACGTGTGCCCCGGCAAGTACGAGTATGGCCCCATCCTGCGCGACAATCTCACCACGATCGAGAAAGAGGCTTGAAGATGGGCATCCGACAGACACTCGACAATCTCGAGCCGCACTTTCACAAGGGGGGCAAGTACGAGAAGTTCTACGCGCTCTACGAGGCCGTGGACACCATCTTCTACTCGCCGCCCGACGTCACTCGCACCACCTCGCACATTCGCGACGGGATCGATCTCAAGCGGATCATGATCACCGTCTGGTTCTGCACCTTTCCGGCGATGTTCTTCGGCATGTACAACGTCGGCCTGCAGGCCAACCAGGCGATCGCCGACGGCTACGGCGTGCTGGGCGGCTGGCGCGAGGCGGCGACCATGCTGCTGGCCGGGGGCAATGATCCGGCCAACTGGTGGGACAACTTCGTGCTCGGCGCGACCTACTTCCTGCCCATCTATCTGGTGACCTTCGTGGTCGGCGGTTTCTGGGAAGTGCTGTTCGCCGTCAAGCGCGGTCACGAGGTCAACGAGGGCTTCTTCGTCACCTCGGTGCTCTTTGCCCTGATCCTGCCGGCGACCATCCCGCTGTGGCAGGTGGCGCTGGGCATCACCTTCGGCGTGGTGATCGGCAAGGAAGTCTTCGGCGGCACCGGCAAGAACTTCCTCAACCCGGCACTGACCGGGCGTGCCTTCCTTTACTTCGCCTATCCGGCGCAGATTTCCGGCGACTCGGTGTGGGTGCCGGCGGACGGCTATACCGGAGCCACGGCCCTGTCCACCACCTATGCCGACGGCATGAGCGCCCTGCATCAGCAGATGAGCTGGATGGACGCCTTCCTGGGCTTCATTCCCGGGTCGATCGGCGAGGTCTCGACGCTGGCGATCCTGATCGGCGCCCTGGTCCTGGTAGGGACCAAGATCGCCTCCTGGCGGATCATGCTCGGCGTCTTCCTGGGCATGGTGGCGACCAGCGCGCTGTTCAACGCCATCGGTTCCGATACCAACCAGATGTTCGCCATGCCCTGGTACTGGCACCTGGTGGTCGGCGGTTTCGCCTTCGGCATGGTGTTCATGGCCACCGATCCGGTGTCCGCCTCGATGACCGATACCGGCAAATGGGTGTTCGGCGCCCTGATCGGGGTGATGACGGTGCTGATCCGGGTGGTCAACCCCGCCTTCCCCGAAGGCATCATGCTGGCGATCCTGTTCGCCAACCTGTTCGCCCCGCTGATCGACCACTTCGTGGTGCAGGCCAATATCAAGCGTCGCCAGAAACGTGAAGCGGCCGCTGCGATGAGCAAGGAGACCGCCTGATGGCCAGCAACAACTCCGTCAAGAAGACTCTCACGGTCGCGTTCGCGCTGTGCATCGTCTGCTCCGTGGTGGTGGCATCGGCTGCGGTCGTGCTGCGTCCCACCCAGGCGAAGAACCAGGAACAGGACCGCATGCGCAACCTGCTCCAGGTCGCCGAGCTCTACAAGCCCGGCCAGGACATCCGTGACCAGTACGACGAGCTGATCACGCCGCGTGTCGTCGACCTCAAGACGGGCGAGTATGCCGAGGGCAAGAATCCCGAGACCTTCAACCAGTTCGAGGCCGCCAAGGATCCCGCGCAGTCGCGCACCCTGTCCGGCGCCGAGGATCTTGCGGGTATCGGACGTCGGGAAAATTACGCTACGGTATATCTGGTGGGTGACCCCGACAGCCCCGACGAGATCATCCTGCCGGTTCGCGGGCAGGGGCTCTGGTCGTTGATGTCCGGCTATCTGGCCCTCAAGGGTGACGGCAACACCGTCGTCGGCCTGTCCTTCTACGATCAGGGCGAGACGCCGGGGCTCGGCGGTGAGGTCGACAATCCCAAGTGGAAGGCGCTGTGGGATGGCAAGAAGATCTACCCGGAGGACAGCATGGATCCCGCCATCAAGCTGGTGAAGGGCGGGGTCGGCCCCCAGACGCCGGACGCCGTCCACAAGGTGGACGCGCTTTCCGGTGCCACGCTGACCAGCAAGGGGGTCACCAATCTGCTGCAATTCTGGCTGAGTGACGAAGGCTTCGCCGAGTACTTGGCCCGGTTCCGCGACACGACGCAAGGAGCGTAAGCCATGGCTGCCTATACGCCCAAAGGCGTGCTGACCACGCCTATCTTCAAGAACAACCCGATCGCCCTGCAGATCCTGGGTATCTGTTCCGCGCTGGCGGTCACCAACTCCATGAACACTTCGCTGGTCATGGGGCTGGCGGTCATCGCGGTTACCGCGTTCTCGAGCTTCTTCGTTTCCCTGATCCGTCACCAGATCCCGTCGTCGATTCGTATCATCGTGCAGATGACGATCATCGCCTCGCTGGTCATCGTGGTCGATCAGGTACTCAAGGCATACGCCTACGAGATCTCCAAGCAGCTCTCGGTGTTCGTCGGTCTGATCATCACCAACTGCATCGTGATGGGCCGTGCCGAGGCCTTCGCCATGCAGAACGGCCCGGTGATGAGCTTCCTCGACGGGGTGGGCAACGGTCTCGGCTATGCCGCGATGCTGCTGGCCGTGGGCTTCTTCCGCGAACTGTTCGGCTCCGGCTCGATCTTCGGTTTCACCGTGCTGCAGCCGGTCAACGACGGCGGCTGGTACGTCACCAACGGTCTGCTGCTGCTGCCGCCCTCGGCGTTCTTCGTGATCGGCCTGATCATCTGGGGGCTGCGCAGCCTCAACCCGGAACAGGTCGAGGAGAACGAGTTCAAGATCACGGCCAATACCCAGGCCAAGGAGGCCGTGTAAATGTTCGAACATTACCTGAGCCTGTTCGTGAAGGCCGTGTTCGTCGAGAACATGGCACTGGCCTTCTTTCTGGGCATGTGTACCTTCATGGCGGTGTCCAAGAAGGTGTCCTCGGCCATCGGCCTGGGCGTGGCGGTGATCGTGGTGCTGACCATCACCGTGCCGGTCAACAACCTGATCCTCCATTACCTGCTGGAGGAGGGGGCGCTGTCCTGGACCGGCATCGCGGGCGCCGAGAACATCGACCTGTCGTTCCTGGGCCTGCTCAGCTACATCGGCGTGATCGCGGCGATCGTGCAGATCCTGGAGATGTTCCTCGACAAGTTCGTGCCCGCGCTCTACAACGCCCTGGGCGTGTTCCTGCCGCTGATCACCGTCAACTGCGCGATCCTGGGTGCCTCGCTGTTCATGGTGCAGCGCGACTACAGCTTCGGCGAGTCGGTGATCTACGGCTTCGGCGCCGGCGCCGGCTGGGCGCTGGCGATTGCCGCGCTGGCGGGCATCCGCGAGAAGCTCAAGTACAGCGACGTGCCCGCCGGCCTGCGCGGCCTGGGCATCACCTTCCTGACCGTGGGGCTGATGTCGCTGGGCTTCATGTCTTTCTCCGGCATCCAGCTGTAAGCACAACGAGAACATAGGAATTCGACATGGTCGATACATCGATTATCGTGCTCGGCGTCGTCATGTTCACCGTGATCGTCATTGGCCTGGTGGCGATCATTCTGGCCGCGCGCAGCCGGCTGGTGAGCAGTGGGGACGTAACGATCCAGATCAACGAGGATCCCGAGAACACCCTGACCACCCAGGCGGGCGGCAAGCTGCTGCAGACCCTGGCCTCGAACGGCATCTTCCTGTCGTCCGCCTGTGGCGGCGGCGGTTCCTGTGCCCAGTGCAAGTGCCGGGTGCTGGACGGGGGCGGCTCGATCCTGCCCACCGAGGAGTCGCACTTCACCATGGGTGAAAAGAAGGAGGGCTGGCGGCTCTCCTGCCAGGTGCCGGTGAAGCAGGACATGAAGATCGAGGTCCCCGAGGAGGTCTTCGGCGTCAAGAAGTGGGAATGCGAGGTCATCGAGAACCCCAACGTCGCCACCTTCATCAAGGAACTCAACCTCAGGCTTCCCGAGGGCGAGGAAGTCGCCTTCCGCGCCGGCGGTTACGTGCAACTGGTGGCGCCACCCTACGACATCAAGTTCTCCGACTTCGACATCGAGGAGGAGTACCGGGGCGACTGGGAGAAGTTCGGGCTGTTCAACGTCTCCCACAAGAACGACGAGGAAGTGATCCGCGCCTATTCCATGGCCAACTATCCGGAAGAGAAGGGCATCCTCAAGTTCAACATCCGTATCGCCACGCCGCCGCCCAACACCAATCATCCGCCGGGGCTGATGTCGACCTACGTCTTCAACCTCAAGCCGGGCGACAAGGTGACGGTGATGGGTCCGTTCGGCGAGTTCTTCGCCAAGGATACCGACGCCGAGATGGTCTTCATCGGTGGCGGCGCCGGCATGGCGCCGATGCGCAGCCATATCTTCGACCAGCTCAAGCGTCTCGAGTCCAAGCGCAAGATGTCGTTCTGGTACGGGGCGCGCTCCTGGCGCGAGACCTTCTACAACGAGGAGTACGACCAGCTGGCCGAGGAGTTCGACAACTTCGAATGGCACCTGGCGCTCTCCGATCCGCAACCGGAAGACAACTGGGAGGGGCCGACCGGCTTCATCCACAACGTCCTCTACGAGATGTATCTCAAGGACCATCCGGCGCCCGAGGATTGCGAGTACTACATGTGCGGGCCGCCGATGATGAACGCCTCGGTCATCAAGATGCTCACCGACCTGGGGGTCGAGCCGGAAAACATCATGCTGGACGACTTCGGCGGATGATCCGAGACCACCGACCGACCGCGACAGGGCCCCTCCAGGCCCTGTTGTTGATAGTGACCCTGGCATTGGCGCTGGCCGGCTGCAATCCCCCGCCCGATGTCTCGGCGCACCGCTTCCAGGGGCCGATCTTCGGTACCGGCTACCACGTCACGGTCTATGCGGCGCTCGACGACGAGGCCCAGGAAACTCTCGACCAGGGCATCCACCGCGAGCTGGAGCACGTCGACCACCTGATGTCGACCTACAAGGACGACTCTGAACTGTCACGCTTCAACCGCTACCCTGTGGGGGTGCCGTTCTTCCTGTCGCCGGAGACCGCGGCGGTGATCCGCGAGTCGTTGCGTATCGCCCGACTATCCAACGATGCCTTCGACGTCACCGTGGGACCCGCCGTCAATCTGTGGGGCTTCGGGCCGCAGGGGCGCCCCGACCGTGCTCCCGAGGCCGACGCGCTGGCCGAGGCGCTCGCCCGCGTCGACATCCACGCCCTCGAACTCCACGGCGACACCCTGACCAAGACCAAGCCGGTCTACGTCGACCTGTCGGGGATCGCCAAGGGGTTCGGAACCGATCAGGTCGCCGATTACCTGGAGCGTCAGGGGATCGACAGCTACCTGGTGGAAGTGGGTGGCGAGATTCGCACCCGCGGCCACAAGCCGGATGGCAGCCCGTGGCGGGTCGCCGTCGAGAAGCCGGTGTCCAGCGAGCGCAGCGTGCAACGGGTCATCGATCTGGGCGACGCGGCGGTGGCGACCTCGGGTGACTACCGCAACTATTTCGAGGAAAACGGCGTACGCTACTCGCATACCATCGATCCGCGCACCGGCAGGCCGATCACCAACCGTGTCGCCTCGGTGACGGTGATCACCCAGCGTTGTGCCACGGCGGATGCGTTGGCCACCGCCTTCACGGTGATGGGCGAGAGTGCGGCGCTGAAACTGGCCGAACGGGAAAACCTGGCGGTCTATGTCATTGTCAGAACCGATGACGGTTTCGAAACACGCATGAGTCCGGCCTTCGAGCCCTACCTGGAAGGGGCCCGGACGACCGGCGAGGAGGAGTGACATGACGACCTGGCTACTGGTGTTCGGGGCGATGCTGCTGCTGGTCGCGGCGATGTCGATCGGCGTGCTGCTGGGGCGCAAGCCGATCAGCGGTTCCTGTGGCGGCCTCAACAATCTGGGCCTCAAGGACGGCTGCGAGATCTGCGGCGGCAAGGACGAGGTCTGCGAGGAAGAGAACCGCAAGCGCAGCGGCCGGGCGCGCCGGCGTGCCGACGAGAGCCGCGGTCTGGACCTGGGCTACGACGCCACGCGCCGCTAGGCGGCCCGACCAGGCGCCAGGGACGGCGTCGCGACGCCTCAGAGGATGTTTACAAATTACTGCGCTAGGCCATACGGCGTTGAAATCAGCCTCGAAATGCTCATTTACCCACTCGTAAACTGCGCTTTCTCGGCTGATTTCGCCTTGTCTGACCGTCGCTCGTGACTGTTGTAAACACCCTCTTAACTTCCATATCCGCGCGAGGAGACACGAGAACCGATGGCAGTCCATAACTACGACGTGGTGGTGATCGGCACCGGACCGGCAGGGGAGAGCGCGGCGATCAATGCCGCCAAGCACGGCAAGCGGGTCGCCGTGGTCGAGAAGCAGCCCGCCGTGGGCGGCAACTGCACCCACTGGGGGACGATCCCCTCCAAGGCGTTGCGCCATCAGGTCAAGCAGATCATGCAGTTCAACACCAACCGCATGTTCCGCGATATCGGCGAGCCGCGCTGGTTCTCGTTTCCCAAGGTCCTCGAGCGCTCCCGGGTGACCATCGATCAGCAGGTCGAGATGCGCACCAATTTCTACGCGCGCAATCGCATCGACCTGTTCTTCGGCGTGGCGCGCTTTCGCGACGAGCACACCGTGGTCATACGCGACAATCACGAAGGCGTCGAGGAGCTCTGCGCCCAGAAGATCGTCGTCGCCACCGGCTCGCGGCCCTACCGGCCGGGCGACGTCAACTTCCGTCATCCGCGGATCTACTGCTCCGACACCATCCTGGGCCTGTCGCACACGCCGCGCACGCTGATCATCTACGGCGCCGGGGTGATCGGCTCCGAATACGCCTCGATCTTCTCGGGGCTCGGGGTCAAGGTCGACCTGATCGATACCCGCAGTCGGCTACTGTCGTTCCTCGACGACGAGATCAGCGATGCGCTGTCCTACCACCTGCGTCAGCACGGAGTGCTGGTGCGTCACAACGAGGAGTACGAGCGGATCGAGGGCGATGAGTCCGGGGTCGTCGTGCACCTCAAGTCGGGCAAGAAGCTGCGTGCCGATGCCTTTCTGTGGGCCAACGGCCGGACCGGCAATACCGACGAGCTGGGTCTCGAGAACATCGGGCTCGAGGCCAACGGGCGCGGCCAGCTCACGGTCGATGATCACTATCGCACCGCCATCCCGCACGTCTATGCGGTGGGCGACGTGATCGGCTGGCCCAGCCTGGCGAGCGCCGCCTACGATCAGGGGCGCAGTGCCAGCGACGAGTTCCTCGACGAGCCGTTCCGCTTCGTCACCGAGATTCCCACCGGCATCTACACGATTCCCGAGATCAGCTCGGTGGGCCGTACCGAGAGCGAACTGACCGAGGCCAAGGTGCCCTACGAGGTGGCCCAGGCCTTCTTCAAGGATACCGCCCGGGCGCAGATCACCGGCGACACCGTGGGCATGCTCAAGATCCTCTTCCACCGCGACTCGCTGGAGATCCTGGGGATCCACTGTTTCGGCGACCAGGCCTCGGAGATCGTCCACATCGGCCAGGCGATCATGCAGCAGCCGGGGGAGGCCAACAGCCTCAAGTACTTCATCAACACCACCTTCAACTACCCGACCATGGCGGAGGCCTATCGGGTGGCGGCTCAGAACGGGCTCAACCGCCTGTTCTGAGCCCTAGGGCCCGCCATCGTGCGGGCCGTTTCCTTTCGTCTCATCGCGACAGGAGGTCAGCATGCGCAAGGAACGCAATTCGCAGAACAACGACTGGACCTTTACCTTCGGCCACGAGGAGCTGGTGATTCACCAGCGCTATGAAGTCCTGAGCATCGTCAACGACTTCATGCTGGGGGTCTGGTTCACCCTCGGCAGTGTCTGCTTCTTCTTCGAAGGCACGCTCAAGACGATCGGCGTCTGGCTGTTCGTCATCGGCAGCGTGCAGTTGCTGATTCGCCCGATGATTCGCCTGCACCGCTACATCCGTTTCAAGCGCCTGCCCGGCAGCGACCAGGACTACTGATGCGTCGTCAGGCGCTCCGGTAGCGGTAGACCCGCAGGCTCGGCAGGAAGACCTCGTCCTCCAGCCGCTCGTCGCTGCGCCTGGCGCGCGTGCGCCCTTCGGGCGGCCGGGGCAGCGGCTCGTTGTGGTGGGGCAGGCGGCCGTCCGGCGCGGGGATGAACAGCGGCAGCGGCAGGTTCAGGGCCCGTCGCTCGCGGCCGTCGGCGAGCGGCTCGGCGAAGAACAGGTTGCCACGCATCACCGGCGCCTGCTTCTGGACCTGGGCCAGGGGCTCGCGGTCGGGAATACCCGCCAGCCGTTCGAGCTGGATACGGATGTGGGGCGCCTCGCTGTCCAGCGCCAGCAGTTTCTGCTCGGCCTCGCGTACCGTGAGCCGCTTGATCGAACGGCCACTCGAGTACCAGGCCAGTCGGACCCGGGAGAGCGGGGCATCCGCCACCGGGATCTGGCGCCAGCACTGCTTGAGATGCAGCCGGGCCAGCCCCTGGCCGCGCAGGTGGTCGTGGAGGGCGGGATGGCGGAAGGGCAGCACCGCCTTGATCTCGGGAATCAGGCCGGCGGCCTGTTCGCGGATGTCGCCGAGCTTGGCGGCGAAGGCCTGCTTGGCCGCGTTGACGCTGGCGACCGCCTCGAGCAGTGCCTCGTCGGCGGCGACCAGCGCCACGTAGCTGTGCGTGGCGCGCCCGTCCTGGCCGTCGCGGTACCAGAAGTCGAGCAGGCTGCGCCGCAGCCACTCCCGGTCGGGGGTGGGCGTTGCCAGGGCCCAGGCGTCTCGCGGGCGGGCCGCATAGCGGTCGAGCAGCGCTTCGCTGGTCTCGACGAGCCGATCGAAGGCGACCTCGAGTTCGGCCATCAGACGGTACTGGATCTCCATGGCGTGCGCCCCTTATACCGTTAGCTCAAAGAGAGACTGTAATCCCGTGACACGCTGCTGTCATCCCGGGAAACGGGCCCGGCCAGCGGGCCCTGGTGCCGTCAGTTGCCGTTGGCGGCGCGGGGATCGCGGCCGATGGGGTGCGGCTGCCGGCGGGCCCTGGCCAGCTCGATCTGGCGCTGACGCTCGGCGGCGCGGGCGCGGGTCTTCTCGGCGAGGGCGTCCCAGCAGTGGGGACAGCTGACGCCGGGGCGGTAATGGGGCGACTGGCGGTCGGCATCGGAAATCGGCCTCCGGCAGGCGTGGCACTGGTCGTACTCGCCTTCGCTCAGGTCGTGACGCACGGTGACCCGGTTGTCGAAGACGAAACACTCGCCGCGCCACAGCGACTGTTCCTCGGGCACCTTCTCCAGATAGTTGAGAATGCCGCCCTTGAGGTGATAGACGGTCTCGAAGCCCTCGTTGAGCATGTAGCTCGAGGCCTTCTCGCAACGGATCCCGCCGGTGCAGAACATCGCCACCTTCTTGTGGCGGGCGGGGTCGTAGTGAGCCTTCACGTACTCGGGAAACTCACGGAACGACGTCGTCCGCGGGTCGATCGCCCCCTCGAAGCTGCCGATCTCCACTTCGTAGTCGTTGCGCGTATCGATCACCAGGACTTCCGGGTCGCTGATCACGTCGTTCCACGCTTCGGGCTCGACGTAGGTCCCGACCCGCTGGTTGGGATCGACATCGGGAACGCCGAGGGTGACGATCTCGCGCTTCAGCTTGACCTTGGTGCGATAGAAGGGATGGGCGTCGCAGTAGGATTCCTTGTGGTCGACGTCGTGCAGGCGCGAATCCGCCTTCAACCAGGCGAGCAGGGCGTCGATCGCTTCGCGGGTACCGGATACGGTGCCGTTGATGCCTTCTTCGGCAAGCAGCAGGGTGCCCTTGACGTCGTTGCGCCGCATGACGTCGAGCAGCGGCTCGCGCAGGGCTTCGAAATCCTCGAGGGTGACGAACTTGTACAGTGCCGCCACGACGATGGTCTGGCTCATGTCGTTCTCCAGTGAGTCGTCCGCGTAAAGGACGGTCCGGATGGTGGATACGGCGGGGTCGCCGCGGGGCGGCATTTTACGGCAAATCGGCGCGCCGTGCAGCGGGTCGTCGCTGCGGCGCCGACGCCATGGCGGGCGTCGGCGCGGAGAGTGGGGTGGTGGGCGGGCAGGCGCGTCTCAGCGGTCGCGATAGCGCCGGGTCAGATCGCCGTAGGCGTCGATGCGCCGGTCGCGCAGGTAGGGCCACATGCGGCGGACGTTCTCGCTGCGGGCCATGTCGAGTTCGACCAGCAGGTTCTCGGGTTCGTCGCCGGCATGGGCCAGCAATTCCCCCTGCGGGCCGCAGATGAAACTGCCCCCCCAGAAATGGATGCCCGGCGTGACACCGCTGAGGTCCGGCTCGTGCCCGACCCGGTTGGCGACCAGCACGGGCAGGCCGTTGGCCACCCCGTGAGCGCGCTGGATCAGCGTCCAGGCCTCCTTCTGACGGCCCTTCTCCGGCAGGTCGTCGGGCGGGTGCCAGCCGATCGCCGTGGGGTAGAGCAGCAGATCCGCGCCGGCCAGGGCCATCAGGCGCGCCGCTTCCGGGTACCACTGGTCCCAGCACACCAGCACGCCGAGCCGGCCCAGCGAGGTGTCGATGGGCTCGAAACCCTGCTCGGCGTCGGCGTCGCCCGGCGTGAAGTAGAACTTCTCGTAGAAGCCGGGATCGTCGGGGATGTGCATCTTGCGGTAGTGGCCGACACGCCCGCGCTGGCGGTCGAAGACCAGCGCCGTGTTGTGATAGACCCCGGCGGCGCGGCGCTCGAAGATCGAGCCGACCAGCACGATGTCCAGCTCGCGGGCGAGTTCCGCCAGGCGCGTGGCGGTGGGACCGTCGAGCGGTTCGGCGAGGTCGAACAGTTCCGGGTCCTCGCACTGGCAGAAGTAGTGGGTGGCGTGCAGTTCCTGCAGCAGCACCAGCTGGGCGCCGCGTTCGGCCAGTTCGCGAACGCCGGCTTCGCTGGCGTCCAGGCTGCGGGCCTTGTCGGGCCAGGCCGGCTGCTGGACCAGGCCCACCTTGAGGGTCTTGTGCATCTCAACGCTCCTCGTCGTCTTGCGGGTCGCCGGTCTCGGCCAGGCTGCCTCGCGGTAACTGCATGGTCAGGCAGTGTAGACTGCCGTGCTGGCGGATCACACTGCGGCAATCGATGGGCACGATCTCGCGGTCGGGAAACGCCTCGGCCAGGGCCGCGAGTGCCCGGGCGTCGGCCGGATCGGCATAGGTCGGCACCAGCACCGCCCCGTCGATGATCAGGAAGTTGGCATAGGTGGCGGGGAGCCGGTGGCCGTCGTCCGGATCGAAGCAGGGCCGTGGCCAGGGCAACGGTACCAGCCGATAGGGCGTGCCGTCGGGCTGGCGCAGGGCCTGGATCTCGCGCTCCATGGCGGTCAGCGCCGGGTAGTGCGGGTCCGCGGGATCGTCGCAGCGCACGTAGGCGATGGTCTGCGGGTCGCAGAAACGCGCCAGGGTGTCGATATGGCTGTCGGTGTCGTCGCCCTCGAGATGCCCGTGGGTGAGCCAGAGTACCCGGTCGACCCCGAAGTCCGCCGCGAGCCGGCTTTCGATCGCGGCGCGATCGAAGCTCGGGTTGCGGTTGGGGTTGAGCAGGCAGGCCTCGGTGGTGAGCAGTGTTCCCTGGCCGTCGGTCTCGATGGCACCGCCCTCGAGCACCAGCTCGCGGGCTTCCACCGGCGCGGCGAAGGCGCCGGCCTCGGCGAGTCGCCGGGTCAGGGCATCGTCGTGCTCGGCGGGAAACTTGCCGCCCCAGCCGGTGAAACGGTAGTCGAGCAGCACCACCGTGCCGTCGCGCTCGACGCCGATCGGACCGTGATCGCGGGCCCAGGTATCGTCGGCGGGGGCCTCGACGAAACGCAGGCGCCCGGCCGGCACCCCGAGATGGCCGAAGGTCGTGGTCAGCCGCGCCCGGGTGGCGGCGTCGGGCACGCTGATCAGCACGTGCTGGTGGCGGGCGATGGCCACCACCATGGCTTCCAGCGTCGCCTCGATGCACGGCAGGGTCGGCGCCCAGTCGCTGTCGCGGGTGGGCCAGGTGAGCTGAATGGCGTCCTGGGGATGCCATTCGGGGAACAGACGCTGCGTCATGGTGTCTCCTGAAGCCGAGAACGTGCCCGGGAACCAGGCGGCGGCATTGTAGACCGCGCCCTGCGCGTTGCAAGCGTTTGGTGGTGCCGTGCCGCCGCCGTGGCGGATGCCGACACCTCGGGCCGTCGATGCGTCGGGCGCCGAAGCGTCGGACCGTCGATGCGTCGGGCGCCGAAGCGTCGGACCGTCGATGCGTCGGGCGCCGAAGCGTCGGACCGTCGATGCGTCGGGCGCCGATGCGTCGACACGTAAAAAACCGTACCATGGGTCGCCTGCCGACAAGGAACCGAGTTGATGCTGGATCGCCTACCTTTTCTGATCGGGCTGCGCTACGTGCGGGCCAAACGACGCAACCATTTCATTTCGTTCATCTCGTTGACCTCGATGCTGGGGCTGACGCTGGGCGTGGCGGTACTCATCCTGGTGCTGTCGGTGATGAACGGCTTCGATCACGAGCTGCGCACCCGGGTGCTGGGCATGGTTCCGCATACGCGAATCGAGAAGCCCGCCGGGATGACCGACTGGAAGCCGCTCGCCGAGCGGCTGACCCAGCGCAAGCACGTCGTCGCCGCGGCGCCCTACGTCGAGCAGCAGGGCATGCTGGCGGCCGGCGGCAATACCCAGGGCGCGCTGGTGTGGGGCATCCAGCCGGACTACGAGAAGCGCGTGTCGATCATCGACCAGCACATGCAGCAGGGCAGCCTCGACGATCTTGCCCCGGGGGAGTGGCACATCGTGCTCGGCGACCTGCTGGCACGCAACCTGGGCGTCGGGGTCGGCGACCGGGTGACGCTGCTGGTGCCCGAGGCCTCGATCACCCCGGGCGGGGTCTTCCCGCGCATGAAGCGTTTCACGGTGAGCGGGATCTTCAAGGTCGGGGCCGACCTCGACGCGCGGCTGGCCTATACCAACATCCAGGACATGCAGAAACTGGCGCGCATGGGCGATGCCGTCGGCGGGCTGCGGCTCGAACTCGACGACCTCTTCCTCGCCGGCTCGGTGACCCAGTCGATCCTCAATCAGCTGGGTTACGGTTACCGCGGCATGGACTGGACCTACACCCATGGCAACCTGTTTCAGGCGATCCAGATGGAGAAGCGCATGATCGGGCTGCTGCTGATGGTGATCGTCGCGGTCGCCGCCTTCAACATCGTCTCGACGCTGGTGATGGTGGTCACCGACAAGCACGCCGACATCGCCATCCTGCGCACCATCGGGGCCACGCCGCGAACCATCATGGGCATCTTCATCGTCCAGGGGCTGGCGATCGGCCTGATCGGCATCGTCATCGGCGTGGTGCTGGGCATCGTCCTGGCGTTGTCGGTCTCCGACATCATCGCCTGGTTCGAGGCGGTCACCGGTATCCAGTTCCTCGATCCCAACGTCTACTTCATCAGCTATCTGCCCTCCCGGCTGCAGTGGAGCGACGTGGGCTTCATCGTGCTGGCGGCCTTCGGCCTGAGTTTCCTGTCGACGCTGTACCCGGCCTGGCGGGCGGCGCGTGTCCAGCCTGCGGAGGTACTGCGCTATGAATGAGCCCATGCAATCGACGACCCCGAACGAAGCCACCGCGCGCCCGGTCATGCTGGCCTGCGAGGGGCTGACCAAGATCTATCGGGAAGGCCCCCAGGACGTCACCGTTCTCGACGGGCTCGATCTGGCGGTGCGCGCCGGCGAGCGGATCGCCGTGGTGGGCAGTTCCGGCTCCGGCAAGACCACCCTGCTCAACCTGCTCGGCGGGCTCGACAAGCCCACCGCCGGCACGGTGCGCGTGGCCGATCGCTCACTGGCCGATCTCGGCGACGCCGAGCTCGGCCGCTTCCGCAATCGTCACATCGGTTTCGTCTATCAGTTCCACCATCTGCTGGCCGAGTTCACGGCGCGCGAGAACGCCGCGCTGCCGCTGATCATTCGCGGTCAGAAGCGCCGGGAGGCCGAGCAGCGGGCCGGCGAGATCCTCGACAAGGTAGGCATGGCGGCACGGGCCGATCACAAGCCGGGCGAACTTTCCGGCGGCGAGCGCCAGCGCGTGGCGATCGCCAGGGCGCTGATCACCGATCCCAGCCTGATGCTGATGGACGAGCCCACGGGTAACCTCGACCAGACCACCGCGGCGAGCATCCTCGCGCTGATGGACGAACTCGCCGCGACCACGGCCTGCGCCTTCGTGGTGGTGACCCACGATCCGGGCCTGGCCGCGCATCAGGATCGGGTGCTGCATCTGGATCGGGGGCATCTTGCTAGCGATTAGGCCACGGGCGGCGCAGCGTATGCGCTAGTCGGGCTTCTCTCGAGCGGGCGCGCCGGTCTGGGTGGCGCGCGCCTGACGGCGACGACGGGCGCGGCGCTTCCAGCTGCGCGCCACGTGCCAGCGCCAGAGCAGGCGGATCACCAGGTTGCCGGCGAGCCCGGCGACGACCGCGGCGACCAGCGAGCCGACCATCAGCGCGGGCAGGATCTCGGCCATCTTGGCGGCGAGCCAGTGGGCGTTGAGGTGATCGGGAACTTGCCGTGGCGGTGTGGCCAGCAGCCAGGCGCCCAGGCGATAGTTGCCGTAGAAGATGATCGGCATGGTCAGCGGGTTGGTCAGCCAGACCAGCCCCACCGACAGGGGCAGGTTGCAGCGCAGCAGCCAGGCGCCCGCCGCGGCGAGAACCATCTGGAAGGGAATCGGCAGCAGGGCGCAGAACAGGCCGACCATGAAGGCGTTGCCGACCGAGCGGCGGGTCAGCACCCACAGCGAGGCGTTGCCGATCAGGTGGCTCATGAAGCGCAGCGAGCGGTTGCGCTTCAGGGTGTCCGGATGGGGCATGTAGCGCTGGATCAGACGGCGCGGCATGGTCTCGCTCGCTGGTTCGGGGTCCGGCCATTATCCATGGTTGTCCGGCTCCCTGCCATGATCGATCGCGGAGGGCTCGACGGTGGACATCGCAGGCCGCTTCCCGCTCCCGAGTCACGCCCGTCGTCCGGGGCTGGCCGCCCGGCTGGCGCTGGGTGCGCTCCTGGGCGGTGTGCTCGGCAACGTCGGGCCGCCCGGGCTGGCCGCCGGGCTCGCGCTGGCCTGGCTTGCGTGTCTGGCGGCCGGGCGCTACCGGCTGGCGCTGACGCTCGGCGTGGTGGCCCTGGCCGCGGTACAGGTGCTGCTGGCACGTGGCGCGATCCTGCCCGAGGGCCTCTCGCGCGCCGACCTGGCGGTGCAGGCCCGGGTGCTCGCGGTCAGCGATGACGATGCCGTCACCCGGCTGCGCCTGGCGGTCGACGACTGCCGGCCGCTGGCCAGCCCACGCCCCGCCTGTGACGGCCTCGCGCGCGTCCGGGTGAGCTGGTACGACGCGCCGCCGCTGGCGGTGGACGACGTCTGGCGGTTGACGCTGCGGCTGCGTCCGCCGGTCGGCTTCGCCAACCCCGATGCCTTCGACTATGGCGCCTGGCTGTGGCGCGAGGGTATCGGCGCCACCGGCTACGTGCGCGATGCCCCGGCGCCCGAGCGTCTCGTCGCGGGCGGAGCGGGCCTGCGCCAGCAGGCGCTGGGCTTTCTCGACGGCCACGTCGCCGATCCGCTCGGCCGGCGCTGGCTGGCGGCACTCACCCTGGGCGCCTCGCAGCGGCTGGACGATGCCGACTGGGAACTGCTCAACGCCACCGGCACCACGCATATCATGGTCATTTCCGGGCTGCATGTCGGGCTGATCGCGACCCTCGTGCTGTGGCTGGCACGCGCTGCGGCGCGGCTGCTCACGCCGGGGCGCTGGCGGATGGCGGTCTGGCCCTGGTGGTGCGCGGGCGCGGCGGCCATCGGCTATGCCGGTCTGGCCGGGCTGCAGCCCCCGGCGATGCGCGCGATGATCATGACCCTGGTCGGGCTGTGGGTCGCCAGCGGCCGCCATGCGCCGGGGCCCTGGCAGGGCTGGTGGCTGGCGCTCGCCCTGGTGGTGCTCGCCGACCCGTTGGCGCTGTGGCGACCGGGGCTGTGGCTGTCGTTCGTCGCCGTGGGCCTGCTCATTCTGATCTGGCAGGGGCGGGACCGGCCACGCGGTCCGCGCGGCTGGCTGGTCGCCCTGTTGCGTACCCAGGCGCTGCTGGCGCCGCTGATGGCGGCGGCGGTATTGGTCGCCTTCGATCGCTTGGCGCCCGCGGCGCCGCTGGTCAACCTGATCGCGGTGCCGCTGGTCGGCAGCCTGCTGGTGCCTGCGGGGCTGACCGGCTGGGCGCTGGCCTGGTGGCCCTCGCTGGCGGCGTTGTGCTGGCAAGGCTTCAGCGCGGCGGCGCATCTCGTCCACGCCGGACTCGAGCGCGTCATGCAGTGGGTGCCGCTCTGGCACCCGCCGGGCTGGGAAGCGTGGCCGGTCGCCCTGGCCCTGGTGGCGCTGACGGCGCTCTGGGCGCTGCCCGGCGTGGCGCGGACGCTGCGCTGGATCGGCAGCCTGTCACTGCTGATGATGGTGTCGACCCTCGCGCCGTCGGGGATCGCTCCGGGAGTGCTGCGTGTCCGTGTCCACGATGTCGGTCAGGGGCAGTTGCTCGAGTTGCGCACGGCCCATCATCGGCTGCTCTACGATACCGGACCGCGTTTCGGTTCCGGCTTCATGCCGCTGACGACGCTGTGGCCGGCCGGACAGCGCTTCGATGCGGTGATCGTCAGTCATTCCGACCGCGATCATGCCGGCGGCATTCCGGCACTCGAGCAGGACCATCGGGTGGCGAGGTGGTACGCGCCGGGTGTGACGCCGCTGGGTGTCGAGGTACAGCCGTGTCGGGCGGGCCGGCACTGGCGCTGGGATGGCGTCGACTTCCGCTTCCTGTGGCCGCGCGGCGATCCGGCCGGGTTCGACGACAATGACCGCTCCTGCGTGCTGCTGGCGCAGACGGCGGGGCAGCGCCTGCTGGTCAGCGGTGATGCCTCGGCGACCGTGGAGGCGCAGCTGGCCGATGCGCTGCCGGGCCCGGTGAACGTGCTGGTGGCCGGTCATCACGGCAGCCTGAGCAGTTCGTCGCCGCCCTGGGTGACGGCGACGCGGCCGCATCACGTGGTCTTCAGCGCCGGGCGCGACAACCCGCACCATCATCCCCGCGATGCCGTGGTGCGTCGTTACCGTCAGGCGGGCAGTTGCCTGTGGAACACCGCGCTGGATGGCGCGGTGACGTTCTGGCTGGGTGGCTCCCACGACCCCGAGGTGAGCGCACAGCGCCCGCCGGTGGGGTGGCGCGAGAGTGTCGAAGGGCGCTGCCATACGGTAGAATCGCCGCACTGAAAGCGGCGCTGCCTTCACGAACCGGGAGACGGGACGCAATGAACGTTTACGACGCGCTGGTGGCCGGCGGGGTCCTGATGATCCCGATCCTGGGCTGCTCGCTGCTCGCCACGCTGATCATCGTCGAGCGTCTGTGGAGCCTGCGGGCCTCGCGGATCGCGCCGGCGCGTCTCGGCGAAGAGGTCTGCGAACTGATCCAGCAGGGGCAGGTCAACCTGTTCTGGCTGGAGAGCCACTCGCCGCTGGGCGGGGTGCTGGCGGCGGGTCTGCGTAACGCCCGGCTGGGGCAGGATCAGGTCCGGGCGCGCATTCAGGAAGCCGCCACCGCGGTGATCCACGACATGGAGCGCTTTCTCAGCCCGCTCGGCACCATCGCCTCGATCACCCCGTTGATCGGCCTGCTGGGTACCGTGGTGGGGATGATCCAGGTCTTCGCGGTGATCGTCTCGGCGGAGGGCGCGCAGCGCACCACCGAACTGGCCGGTGGCATCTCCCAGGCACTGGTGACCACCGCGGCGGGTCTGACCGTGGCGATTCCGGCGCTGATGTTCCATCGCTACTTCCAGCGCCGGGTGGAGGACATCACCGTGCGCATGGAGGAGCAGGCCGGCCAGGTGGTGGAGTTCCTCGCCCATCATGGCCAGGAGCTGACCCTGGCGGAGCGCCGCGACGTGCGCAGCGCCCCGCGCGAGGCCCGGGGCCGCCGCGCATGAAGTTTCCGCGTCGCCACCGCGAACCGGAGGAGGTCAACCTCACGCCGTTGATCGACGTGGTGTTCCTGCTGTTGATCTTCTTCATGGTCTCGACCACCTTCGAGACCCGCGAGGCGCTGGAGCTGACCCTGCCGTCGAGCGACAACGGCCAGGCCCTCGAGGCCGCGCCGGTGACCCTGACGGTGACCCGGGACGGCACCTATCGCCTGGACCAGCGCACGCTGACCTCCCGCGAGGCGCTGCATCGGGCGCTGGCCGAGCGGGCCGCGACCGCCCGGGAACGCGGCCTGGTGATCGAGGCCGATGCCCAGGCCACCCACGGCGCCGTGGTGACGGCCCTGGACCAGGCCGCCTCGCTCGACATCCAGCGGGTGCGTATCGCCACCCGCGCGACGCCCTCATCCTCCAAACACGCGGAGACGCCGTGACGCAAGCCACCAGTCTGTCCCTGTACCGGCGCCTGCTCGGCTACGTGAAGCCGCACTGGAAGGCCTTCGCCGCCGCCGTGCTCGGCTATGCCATCTACGCGGCGTCGAGCACCGCCCTGGCCGAGATGATGAAACGCCTGATCGATGGTATCCAGAATCCCGATGCGGCGTTCCGGCTGTATCTGCCGCTGTTCGTGGTCGGCATGTTCGCCGCCCGCGGCGCCGGGACCTTCCTGGGCACCTACTTCATGAGCGACGTGGCGCGCAACGTGGTCCATTCCCTGCGCTGCAGCGTGTTCAATCACATGCTGCACCTGCCGGGGCGCTTCTTCGACGCCCACTCCAGCGGGCACCTGATCTCGCGGGTGACCTATCACGTCGAGCAGGTCACCGGCGCGGCCACCAACGCCATCACCATCATTCTGCGCGAGGGGCTGTTCGTCATCGGCCTGGTGGTCTATCTGCTGTGGACCAACTGGATGCTGACGCTGCTGTTCCTCGCCGTCACGCCCTTGATCGCCGGGGTAGTGCGCTACGCCAGCAAGCGCTTCCGGCGTCTCTCGCGGCGCATCCAGAACTCGATGGGCGACGTCACTCACGTCGCCTCCGAGGCCCTGACCGGCTACAAGGTGGTGCGCACCCACGGCGCCGAGGAGTACGAGAAGCGCCGTTTCGCCGCCGTCAGCGATTACAACCGCGAGCAGAGCATGAAGGAGGCGCTGACCAAGGCGGTCAGCACGCCGGTGATCCAGCTGCTGGTGGCGCTGTCGCTGGCCGCCCTGGTCTGGCTGGCCATGGCCCCCGAACTGATGGCCGACATGACCCCGGGCGAGTTCGTGGCCTTCATCACCGCCGCCTCGCTGATGGCCAAGCCGATCAAGTCGCTCAGCGAGGTCAATTCGGTGATCCAGAAGGGCCTGGCGGCGGCCGGCGAACTGTTCCGCCTGCTCGAGGAGCCCACCGAGATCGACGACGGCCATCGCGATCCCGAGAACATCGCCGGTCGTGTGAGCCTGGAGGGCGTGCACTTTGCCTACGGCGCGGATCAGCCCGAGGTGCTCAAGGGCATCGATCTCGAGATCGATGCCGGCGAAATGATCGCCATCGTCGGCCGCTCGGGCAGCGGCAAGTCGACGCTGGTCAGCCTGTTGCCACGCTTCTACCGGCCCACGCAGGGGCGGGTGTGCCTCGACGGCGTGCCGCTCGACGAGTACCGGCTGTCGCCGCTGCGCCGGCAGATCGCGCTGGTCTCGCAGCAGGTCACGCTGTTCAACGCCTCGGTGGCCGACAACATCGCCTATGGCGTGCCCGATGCCGACCGCGCCAGCGTCGAGGCGGCGGCGCGCGCCGCCTACGCCGACGAGTTCATTCGTCGCCTGCCGCAGGGCTACGACACCGTGATCGGCGACAACGGCGTGATGCTCTCGGGCGGCCAGCGCCAGCGCCTGGCCATCGCCCGGGCGATCTTCAAGGATGCGCCGCTGCTGGTCCTCGACGAGGCCACCTCGGCGCTCGACACCGAGTCGGAGCGCTACATCCAGCGTGCCCTCGAGGAAGTCTGCCGCGGTCGTACCACCCTGGTCATCGCCCATCGCCTGTCGACCATCGAGCGCGCCGATCGCATCCTGGTGATGGAGCAGGGGCAGATCGTCGAGAGCGGGACTCATGCCGAGCTGCTCGCCCGGGACGGCGCCTATGCCGCGCTGCATCGTCTGCAGTTCCAGGAGGCGGTGGCATGAGCCGCTGGGTCGATGCCGGCTATCGTGACGCCGCCTGGCTGCAGGCGTTGCGGCCCTTGTCGTGGCTCTACCGCCTCGGCGTCGAGACGCGCCGCCGGGCCTACGCCAGCGGCCGCAAGCCGATCTGGCGCTCGCCGGTGCCGGTGATCGTGGTCGGCAACCTGACCCTGGGCGGGACCGGCAAGTCGCCGCTGGTGGCCTGGCTGGTGCGCTGGCTGGGCGAGCGCGGCTGGCGGCCGGGGATCGTCTCGCGGGGCTACGGGGGTCAGGCACCGCGCTACCCGTTCTACGTCGACGCCGACAGCGACGTGACCTTCAGCGGCGACGAGCCGCTGATGCTCGCCCAGCAGACCGGGCGGCCGGTGGTGGTCGACCCGGACCGCCCCCGCGGCGCTCGCAAGCTGATCGCCGCCGGCTGCGACATCGTCATCGCCGACGACGGCCTGCAGCATCTGGCGCTGGGTCGCGACATCGAACTGGTGGTGGTGGACGGTGCCCTGGGCTTCGGCAATGGCCGCTGCCTGCCCGCCGGGCCGCTGCGCGAGCCGCTGGCGCGCCTGGCGAGCGTGGATGCCCTGGTGGTCAACGGCGGCGGCCGCGAGGGACTTGCCGCGGCGGCTGGCGGGGCGCCGGCCGGTTACGGCATGCAACTGGTACCGGCCCGTTGGCGGCATCTCACCGACGGGGTGGGCTATGGTGTCGAGACGCCACCGTTCTCGGGGCGGGTGCATGCCCTGGCGGGCATCGGCCGCCCGGCGCGCTTCTTCGCCACGCTGGAGGCGCTGGGCGTGAGCCACGACGCGCACCCCTTGCCCGATCATCACCGCTTCAGCGCCGAGGATCTGCGCTTCGCCGACAACCGCCCGGTGGTGATGACCGCCAAGGACGCGGTCAAATGCCGGCGCTTCGCCAACGAGCGCTGCTGGGCGCTGGACGTCGAGGCGGCGCCGGATCCGGCCTTCGCGAGCTGGCTGGCCGAACGACTCGATACGCTACAACCCGCGACCTGCGAGGTAACTCATGGATAAGGAATTGCTGGCCATGCTGGTCTGTCCGCTGTGCCAGGGCAAGCTCAAGTACGATCGCGAACGCGGCGAACTCAAGTGCCATTACGATGGCCTGGCCTACCCGATACGCGACGACATCCCGGTGATGCTCCAGGAAGAGGCCCGGGTCATGGATGCCGACGAGAAGCTCGGCAAGTCGTCGGGCCCGGCCGCGGCAACGGACCCCGAGGCATGAACGAGTTCGTGGTGGTGATCCCGGCGCGCTACGCCTCGAGCCGTTTGCCGGGCAAGCCGCTCGCCGATATCGCCGGGGTGCCGATGGTGGTGCGCGTCTGGCAGCGTGCCCTCGACAGCGGGGCCGCCCGGGTGGTGGTGGCGACCGACGACGCGCGGATCCGGGCGGCGGTGGAGGCAGCCGGCGGCGAGGCGCTGATGACCCGCGACGACCATCCTTCCGGCACCGACCGGCTGGCCGAAGTGGCGCAGTCGCTGCAGCTGGCGGACGAGACCATCGTGGTCAACGTCCAGGGCGACGAGCCCTTGTTGCCCCCGGCGTCGATCGCCCAGGTCGCCGCGCGCCTGGCGGACGACCCCGAGGCGGCGATCGCCACGCTGGCCGAGCCGATCGGCGACGTCGAGGCGCTGTTCAACCCCAACGTGGTCAAGGTGGTGCGCGACGTGCGCGGCCGGGCGCTGTACTTTTCAAGGGCACCGATTCCCTGGGATCGCGAGCAGTTCGCGGCGCGTCCCGAGACCCTGGCCACCGATGCCTGGTTGCGACACATCGGCCTCTACGCCTATCGGGCGGGCTTTCTCGCCGAGTACGTCGACTGGCTGCCGAGCCCGCTGGAGCAGCTCGAACAGCTCGAGCAGTTGCGGGCCCTGCATCACGGCCGGCACATCCAGGTCGCCCTGGCGCGCGAGGTGCACCCGGCCGGCGTGGACAGCGCCGCGGATCTCGAGCGGGTCCGTCATTGGTTTCTGCAGCAGGAGGCGTCGCACTGATGCGAGTTCTGTTCGTGTGTCTGGGTAACATCTGTCGTTCGCCGAGCGCCGAAGGCGTGTTTCGGGCGCGCCTTCAGCGTGCCGGCCTTGCCGAGCGGGTCGAGGTCGACTCCTGCGGCATCGGCCACTGGCACGTCGGTAAGGCACCCGACGAGCGCGCCCAGGCGGCGGCACGCAAGCGTGGCATCGACATCGCCGGGCTGCGCGCGCGGGTTCTCGACGCGGCGGACTATCGCCACTTCGACTACATCCTGGCCATGGATCACGATAACCTCGCCGCGATCGAGGCGGGCCGGCCCGTGGATTGCCGGGCGACGGTCGATCTCTTCCTGAGCTATGCCGGGCGCCCCGACGACGCGGTGCCGGACCCCTATTTCGGTGGCGACGAAGGCTTCGAGACGGTGCTCGATCTGATCGAGGCGGCCAGCGACGGCCTGATCGACGAGATCCGGCGCCGCCTGGCGGGGTCATGATCCAGCACGACGTCGATCTGAGCGCGGCCAACACCCTGGGGCTGCCCGCCACCGCCGAGCGTCTGGCGACGGTGACCTCGATCGCCGAGGCCCGCCAGGCGCTGATCGAGGCCGAACGCCACACCTGGCCGCTGACGGTGATCGGCGGCGGCAGCAACCTGGTCCTGGAGCCCTGGCTGCCGGGGCTCGTGGTGCGCCCGGCGCTGACCGAGCATTGGCTGGAAGCGGCCGACGGCGACACCGTGCGCGTTCACGTGGGGGCCGGCGTGAACTGGCACCAACTGGTCGTCGCCATGGCCGAGCGCGGCCTGTGGGGTATCGAGAACCTGGCGCTGATTCCCGGGCTGGCCGGGGCGGCGCCGATCCAGAACATCGGCGCCTACGGCGTGGAACTCGCCGAGGTGCTCGAGGAAGTTCACCTGATCGAGCGAGACGGGGCGCGCGAGCGGGTGCTGGGACGCGAGGAGTGTGCCTTCGGCTACCGCGACAGCGTCTTCAAGCACGCCCTCGAGAACCGCGTGATCATCACCCGCCTGGTGCTGCGCCTGTCGCGTCGCCCGCGGCCCCGACTCGACTACGGCGACCTGGCCTCGCGGGTCTCGGCCGCAGCGTCGCCGAGCGAGATCGTCGACGCGGTAAGTGCGGTACGCCGCGAGAAACTCCCCGACCCGGCGCGGCTCGGCAACGCTGGCAGCTTCTTCAAGAACCCGCGGGTCGATGCAGACCAGGCACGGGCACTGCTCGCGGCGTTTCCGACGATGCCGCACTTTCCCCTGCCCGATGGCGGCGTCAAGCTGGCGGCCGGCTGGCTGATCGACCAGTGCGGCCTCAAGGGCCTGCGTGACGGCCATGTCGGCGTTCACGACCGTCAGGCCCTGGTGCTGGTGCATCACGGCGGCGGCAGCGCCGCGGAACTGCTGGCACTGGCCGAGCGCGTCGCGGCGGCGGTCGAGCGGCGCTTCGGCGTGTGCCTGGAGCGCGAACCGCGGCGCTTCGGGCAGGCGCGGCCGGCAGGGGGCGGAAAGCCGTAGAATGACGGCGGGTCGTACAGGGGCCGCGAGCCCGCGGCGATCGGCTCGTGTGGCTCGACAAGATCCGAAACGCAGAAGGCCCCGTCGGCGAACCGACGGGGCCTTCTGGCATGTTCTGGTGGCTACGCCCTGATTCGAACAGGGGACCCCATCATTATGAGTGATGTGCTCTAACCAGCTGAGCTACGTAGCCGTTCAACGAGGGCGAATATTACGTATAAGACGCTGAGCTGTCAAGGAATATCGCCCCCGTCGCGTCACACGTTGAAGCGGAAGTGGATCACGTCGCCATCGGCGACGATGTACTCCTTGCCCTCCAGGCGCCACTTGCCGGCGTCCTTGGCGCCGGCTTCGCCGCCGAGCGTGACGAAATCGTCGTAGGCCACCACTTCGGCGCGAATGAAGCCCTTCTCGAAGTCGGTGTGGATCACGCCGGCCGCCTGGGGCGCGGTGGCGCCTACCCTGACCGTCCAGGCGCGCACTTCCTTGACCCCGGCGGTGAAGTAGGTCTGCAGGCCGAGCAGGTTGTAGCCGGCGCGGATCACCCGGTCGAGGCCCGGTTCCTCCATGCCCATCTCGTCGAGGAACATGGCGCGCTCCTCGTCCTCCAGTTCGGCGATCTCGGCCTCGAGCTGGTTGCACACCGGCACCACCACGGCGCCTTCCTCGGCGGCGATCTCGCGCACGGTGTCGAGGTGCGGGTTGGCGTCGAAGCCGTCCTCGTTGACGTTGGCGATGTACATGGTCGGCTTGAGTGTCAGGAAGCCGTAGCTCTTGACCTGGCGCTTCTCTTCGTCGGAGAGCCCGAAACTGCGCAACGGCAGGCCCTCGGCGAGGTGCGGCTGGATGCGATCGAGCAGGGCCTTGGTGGCGATGGCCTCCTTGTCGCCGCTCTTGACCACCCGGGCGAGGCGCTGGAGAGCGCGCTCGACGCTGTCCAGGTCGGCCAGCGCGAGTTCCAGATTGATGGTCTCGATGTCGGCCCGCGGGTCGACCTGATTGGCGACGTGGATGACGTTGTCATTGTCGAAGCAACGCACCACGTGGGCGATGGCGTCGGTCTCGCGGATGTTGGCGAGGAACTGGTTGCCCAGGCCTTCGCCCTTGGAAGCGCCCGCCACCAGTCCGGCGATGTCGACGAACTCCATGGTGGTGGGGACGACCTTCTCGGGCTTGACGATCTCGGCGAGCTTGTCGAGGCGCGGGTCGGGCATCGGCACGATGCCGGTATTGGGCTCGATGGTGCAGAAGGGGAAGTTCTCGGCGTCGATACCGGACTTGGTCAGTGCATTGAAGAGCGTGGACTTGCCGACGTTGGGCAAGCCGACGATGCCGCAGTTGAATCCCATGGAATCTTCCTGGAAAGAGAGTTCGAGGCGTGTGATGGGTCGGTATTCTACTCGGTATGAGCGGTAAGCCATAAGCGTTAAGCGGTAAGACAGCTCACGCGGCCGGTTGGGATGGCTTACGGCTTATAGCTTCAAGCTTACAGCGAGATTTTCCGACTCAGGCGGAAAAGCTGTGCAGCCGGTTCATGGCCTTGGCCCAGTCGCCGGAGAGGGCGTCGGGCAGGGTGGCAATGCACTCGTCGATGGCGGCGTCGATGGCCTGACGTTCGGCCTTGCCGGGGCGGCCCAGTACATAGTTGGTGACCTGCTTGGCACTGCCGGGGTGGCCGATGCCGATGCGCAGGCGGTGGAAGTCCTTGCGATTGCCCAGCGCGCTGATGGTGTCGCGCAGGCCGTTGTGACCGCCGTGGCCGCCGTCGCGCTTGTAGCGGGCGGTGCCGGGGGCGATGTCCAGTTCGTCGTGGGCGACGAGCAGTTCCTCGGGGGCGATCTTGAAGAACTGGCAGAGCGCGGCGACAGCCGCGCCGCTGCGGTTCATGAAGGTGGTCGGGTTGAGCAGGTGCAGCTCGTGACCGGCGAAGTGGATCTTGGCGTAGTCGCCGAGAAACTTCTTCTCCATGCGCAGCGGCGTATGGCTGTCGCGCGCCAGGGCGTCATGCGGGTGCCTTGCTGGTGGTACGGCGAAGCCGATTACTCGGCCTTGCCGTCTTCCTCGCCCTCGTTGCCGGCTTCTTCCTCGGCACGCTGTTCGACTTCGGTCGGCGTCTCGGTTTCTTCCGCGTCGCCTTCCTCGGTGGTACCGCGGGTCGGACGGGTGATGCTGACCACGCCGGCGTCGTGCTCTTCACCATGGCTCAGCTCGACCAGCGTCACGCCGGCCGGCAGCTTGAGGTCGGACAGGTGCAGGGTGTCGCCCAGTTCCAGGTCGCTGATGTCGACCTCGAGGTACTCGGGCAGGTCCTTGGGCAGGCAGCTGATGGTCACGTCGGTGGCCAGCACGTGCAGCACGCCGTCCTGTTCCTTGATGCCCTTGCAGTTCTCTTCGCCGACCACGTGCAGCGGCACGTGCATGGTCATGGCGTGAGTGGCATCGACACGCAGGAAGTCGGCGTGGGTGACCAGCGCCTTGTACGGGTGGCGCTGCAGGTCACGAATGACGACCTGTTCCTTGCTGCCCTCGACGTCGATGGTGATGATCGAGGAGAAGAAGGCTTCTTCTTCGATCGCCTTGTAGAAGGCCGGCTTGTCGATGGTGATCGGCTGCGGGGCCTTCTCGCCGCCGTAGATGATGGCAGCGACTTGCTCGTTCTTACGACGCAGGCGGCGGCTCGCACCTTTCCCCAGGTCGTGTCGAACGTTGGCGGACAATTGATAATCGGACATGGTTAACCTCTCGGGGTCGAAATAAGGAAATCGGCATCGCCCGCGACCAAGCGATGCCGTTTCCAGTAGCGCCTCGACGGCGCGCGTATCCGCGCGACTCCTTAATGGAACATCGCGCTGACGGATTCCTCGTTGCTGACGCGGCGAATCGCTTCGGCGATCAGCCCGGCCACCGACAGCTGGCGAATCTTGCCGCTGCGACGTGCCGGTTCGGAAAGCGGAATGGTATCGGCCACGACGAGTTCGTCAAGTACCGAGCCGCTGATATTGTCGACGGCCGGGCCCGACAGGATCGGGTGCGTGGCGTAGGCGACGACGCGGCGGGCGCCGTGGTCTTTGAGCGCCTCGGCGGCCTTGCACAGGGTGCCGGCGGTGTCGACCATGTCGTCGACCACCACGCAGGTGCGGTCGTCGATGTCGCCGATGATGTGCATCACCTGGGCCTGGTTGGCCTGGGGGCGGCGCTTGTCGATGATCGCCAGGTCGGCGTTGAGCTGCTTGGCGATGGCGCGGGCCCGTACCACGCCGCCGACGTCCGGCGAGACCACCACCAGGTCGTCGTAATTCTGGCGCTCGATGTCATCGAGCAGGATCGGCGAGCCGTAGACGTTGTCCACCGGCACGTCGAAGAAGCCCTGGATCTGATCGGCGTGCAGGTCCATGGTCATCACCCGGTCGACCCCGGCCTTGACCATCATGTCGGCCACTACCTTGGCGGAGATCGGCACGCGGGCGGAGCGCACCCGGCGATCCTGGCGGGCATAGCCGAAGTAGGGCACCACGGCGGTGATCCGGGTGGCGGAAGCGCGCCGCAGGGCGTCCACCATGAGGATCAGTTCCATGATGTTGTCGTTGGTCGGGGCGCAGGTGGACTGCAGGATGAAGACGTCCTTGCCGCGAACGTTCTCGTTGATCTCGACCGCGATCTCGCCGTCGCTGAACTGGCCGACCGTGGCATGGCCCAGCCGATTGTCGAGGGCCTCGGCCACCTTGCGGGCGAGTTCGGGATTGGCGTTCCCGGCGAAAACCATCAATTTAGACACGCGCAGCCACCTTTGGAGTCTTGGGGGATCTCAGGAGCGGGGTTGTGCAGTCGTGCTCGGAGGAATTGGCTGGGGTACCAGGATTCGAACCTGGGAATGGCGGTACCAGAAACCGCTGCCTTACCACTTGGCTATACCCCAGCAACTTTTTCCCGAGCCCACCACGGCCGGGTCTGCCGCGGATCGGACTGCCATGACGCTGTCGGCCGTCAGGCCAGGCCCAGCGCCTGGTGGAGGGGAGACGTGTTGCAGCCACGCGCCTTGAAGGCCTGCCAGCCGGTGCCAACACGGGAGAGTATGCTATCCGCCTCGCTTTCCTGCGTCAATCGGCAGAAGACGCAGGCGCCGGTCCCGGTCAGCAGGCTGGGAGCGAAGTCCGACAACCAGCCCAGTGCTTCGCCGACGGCCGGGTAGAGCCGGCACACCGTCGGCTGACAATCGTTGTGCCAGGCCGGCGGCCCCTCCTGCAGTGCGCGCGCCATACTAATGGGGGGGGTGTCGCGTGTCAATTGCGGGGCCTGGAACACCGCCGCCGTGGCGACCTCCACGCCGGGGTGCAGGACCACGAACCAGTCGTCGTCGAGCGCGACGGGAACGAGGCGTTCGCCGATCCCTTCGGCCCAGGCGGAACGGCCGCGGACGAAGACCGGTACGTCGGCGCCGAGCTCGAGCCCCAGCGCGGCCAGGGCGTCGAGATCGAGCGGCAGCGACCATAACCGGCTGAGCCCCAGCAGGGCGGTCGCGGCGTTGGAGCTGCCGCCGCCCAGGCCGCCGCCCATCGGCAGGCGCTTGTCGAGGCGGATGTCCGCCCCCAGCCGACAGCCGCTGGTGCGTTGCAGCAGGCGGGCGGCGCGCACCACCAGGTTGGCCTCGTGATCCACGCCGGGCACGCCCGGTGACAGGCTGATGCGCTCGTCGTCGCGGCGGCGAAAGTGCAGCGTGTCGCCGTGATCGAGCAACTGGAAGAGCGTCTGCAGCTCGTGGTAGCCGTCGTCGCGCCGACCGGTGATGTGCAGCAGCCGGTTGAGCTTGGCCGGCGCGGGCAGGACCAGTTCGTTCATGGCGCTCGGGTGGCGTCCTCGTCCTCGGGGTGCCAGGCGTTGACCACCAGGGTGGCGCGCAGGTCGGCGAAGGTCATGACCACCCGGCTGGGCAGCCACAGCCCGTCGGCCCGGGTCCAGGCGCGGTAGTCGATGGTCCAGCCCGCCTGACGCAGGCGCTCCGGGAAGCCCAGATCGTCGCGGGTCATGCGGTGGGCGACCACCGGAGCCGGCAGCCCGCGAATCCAGTCGTCGAGCGCCGAGACCGGCAACGACCAGCCGAGCTGGCGTTCCATCAGCCTCTCCGGGGTATCGGCTTCGTAGCGGCCGTCGCCGGTGGTCAGCACGACGCCGTCGGGGCCGCCCTCGAGCACGCTGCGGCCACTGCCGAAGGGGCCGCTGATCAGCATCCGGTAATCGGCGCCCCGCTGGGTCCAGTCGAGGTTGGCGCTGGTCGCGTCGTCGCGGGTGCGCAGGCCGACCTTGCCGGCCAGGCGCCAGTGGTCGAAGGCTTTCAGGTGCGATTGCTGGGCGGCCCAGTCGCCCGTTTCGCGCGGCGTCTCGGGCGTGGGCGCCTGGCTGGCACAGCCGCCCAGCAGGAGCAGGCTCAGGGTCAGAATGGCTAGCCGTCGCATGGCGTTACTCCGGTTGCGTGGATGCGGGGGCGAGTGACGGGAGGCGCTGGATCAGGTCGTCGATCGGCGGATGCGTGTCGAAGCGCTCCAGGGTGTCGGCGACCAGGGCGCGCGCCTCGCTGCGCTGGCCGAGCCGCCAGAGGACCTCGGCGAGGTGCGCGGCGATCTCCGGATCGGGCTGGCGCCGGTAGGCCTCGCGCAGGTAGGGCAGGGCGGCCTCGTCGTTGCCGAGTCGATGCTGGAGCCAGCCCATGCTGTCGATGATCGCCGGGTCGTCGGGCGCCAGACGGTGGGCGTGTTCGATCAGTTGACGCGCCTCGTCGAGCCGCGAGGTCTCGTCGGCGAGCGTATAGCCCAGGGCGTTGAGCGCCGTGGCATTGTCGGGATGACGGGCCAGAATGTAACGCAGGTCACGCTCCATGCCCGCGAGATCGTCGTCGTGATAATGCCGCATGGCCCGCATGAAGCGCAGCTGAACGTCGTCGGGGTGGCTCGTCAGGGCACGATCGAGCAGCGCATCGGCCGCCGTGTCCTCGCCCTGATCGCCGAGCAGGTCGACCTCGAGCGCGATCAGGTCGCCGAAGGCCTCGGGGTGGCGCAGCCGCTCGATGTGCAGGAAGGTGCGGGCATCGCTGAGCCGTCCGGCATCGGCCAGCATCCGTGCGCCGCGCTGGCGCGCCTCGAGGAAGCCGTCGCCGGGCGGAACCTGCCGGTAATAGAGAAGGGCGTTGTCGATTTCGCCCTCCTGTTCGGCGACGTTGCCGAGCAGGATGAAGGCCAGTGGCGGGCTGGGCTCGTCGTCGATCAGCGGCAGCAGCAGACGCTTGGCCGGGGCCGGATAGCCTTCGCCGAGATATAGCTGGGCCAGGGCCAGGCGCAACTGCGGCGCGTCGGCGTGTTGCGCGATCAGGGCGTCGAGTTGCGACTGGGCGGCATCCACGTCGCCCAGGCGCAGTTGGGCCTGGGCGAGCAGCAGGATCAGCCGGCTGTCGTCGGGGGCGAGGTCGAGCCCGCGTTTCGCCGCATCCCGGGCCGCCGCGTCCCGGCCCTGCTGCAGGGCGATGCGCGTCTTGGCCAGCCACAGGTCCGGCAGGTCGGGGTGGCGCGCGACGAGCCGGTCGAGGCGTTCGTCGGCACGCTGGACGTTGCCGTTGCCCGCTTCGAGCAGGGCGGTGGCGAGCAGGGCGTCGGGGTGGTCCGGCTGACGGTCGATGAAGCGACGCAGGCGCGCGATCAGCGGGGGCAGGGCGGCGCCCTGTTCCAGGGCGGCCTCGGCGAAGCCGGTCAGGTCGCCCTGGCCGTCGCGCCGGGCCAGGGTCAGGCGCTGTTCCAGGCTGCCCGTCCAGTCGCCGCGCTGCTGGGCGATGCCGGCGAGCAGGCGCGCCGGGGCCTCGGCATCGGGCGCCAGGGTCTGCCAGGTCTCGGCGGCGCGGGTCAGCTGCGCCGGGTCGTCGGCATAGCGCGCCGCCAGGGTGGCACGTTCGGCCAGGGCCGGCGAATGATAGCGTCGGGCGGTCTTCAGATAGCCCTGGGCGGCCTCGCCGAACTGGCCGCGCTGGCCGGCCAGTTCGGCGGTGATCAGGGTCGCCAGGCTGTCGGCGTCGAGACCCGATTCGATGGGCGGTGCGGTGGCCATGGGGTCCGCCACTTGCGTCGGCGGCGGCGTCAAGCTTTGGCAGCCCGCCAGCCAGGTGGCGGTCAATGTCGTCACAAGCCAGCGTGCGTGCATGCGTTCCTCGTTGGTGAGCCGCTCGTCGGCGAGTCGCCGGATCGGCGAGCCGCTCGCGCCTTGACAGACCGGCCGGGGTGCCGGTCATTCCCGTTGAGCGTCCTTGCCGGCAGGGCCGGGAGCTGGGTTCAGCATACCGGTTCGCCGATGTCGGGCAAAGCGCTACCGACCACGTGGAGGCGCGGCGCTTGCCCCGTGCCCACGGTTGGCGCCGTTGTGGTAGACTGATGCGCCCGATCGTGGCCAACCACAACAATTTCAGGCGCGTCTGGCGCGGGCCGGTGCGAACGGCACCTTATACCGTCATGGCGGCCATTCGACGCTTCGGGAGGCGCCGGTGCATCCGCGCCTTGCTTGGTGGGCGGGCCTTCCCGTCATCGACGTTTCAGCGTAATCACTCGCCTAGGATCCAACGGCCCTGACTGCAATGACGCTTCTGGCTCTGGGAATCAATCACACGACCGCCGACGTCGCGGTGCGCGAGCAGGTCGCCTTCACGCCGACCCAGCTCGAGGCGGCGCTGACGCAGCTCAAGGCGCTGCCGGCGATCCGCGAGGCGGCGGTGCTGTCGACCTGCAATCGCACCGAACTCTATTGCGTCACCGAGTCGCAGGGCGAGCAGGCGGTGCTCGACTGGCTGGGGCGCTTCCACGACCTGCCGGTCGAGACGCTGGCCCACTGCGCCTACCATTATCTCGACGAGGCCGCCGCCCGGCACCTGATGCGGGTGGCCTCGGGGCTGGATTCGATGGTGCTCGGCGAGCCGCAGATCCTCGGCCAGATCAAGGAGGCCTACCAGCAGGCACGCCTCCACCAGGGGCTGGGCGGCGAGCTGGAACGGCTCTTCCAGCATACCTTCGCGGTGGCCAAGCAGGTGCGCACCGAGACCGGTATCGGCGAGAACCCGGTATCCGTGGCTTACGCCGCGGTCAGTCTGGCGAGTCGCATCTTCGATGACTTCTCGAGTTCCCGGGCCTTGCTGGTGGGTGCCGGCGAGACCATCGAGCTGGTCGCCCGCCACCTTCGCGAGGCGGGCATCCGTGAGCTGATCGTCGCCAACCGCACCCGCGAGCGCGCCGAACACCTGGCCGGTGAGTTCGGCGGTCAGGCGATCACCCTCGGCGAGATTCCCGATGCCCTGGGGCGCGCCGACATCGTGATCTCCTCGACCGCCTCGCCGCTGCCGATCCTCGGCAAGGGGATGGTCGAGCGGGCGCTGAAACTGCGCCGGCATCGGCCGATCTTCATGGTCGACATCGCCGTGCCCCGGGACATCGAGCCTCAGGTCGGCGAGCTCGACGACGTCTTCCTCTATACCGTCGACAACCTCCACGAGGTGATCGAGGAGAACCGGCGTCATCGCCAGGTCGCCGCCGACCAGGCCGAGGAGTTGATCCATCAGGGGGTCGGTCACTGGCAGCACGAGCGCCGCGTGCGCGGGGCCGGCGATCTGATCCGCCGCTATCGCGAGCAGGGCGAGGCGCTGCGCCAGGCCAGCGAGGCTCAGGCGCTCGCCCAGCTGGCGCGCGGCGAGGACCCGGAAAAGGTCCTGCGCCGGCTCAGCCAGCAGCTCACCAACAAGCTGCTGCACGGGCCCACCCTGCGTCTGCGCGAAGCCTCGGGCGCCGAGCGTCACGACATCATCCAGGCGGCCGAGGCCCTGCTGCTCGACCCTGCCGCCGTCTCCCAGGACCCGCCATAGGACACTGCATGAAAGCGTCACTGCGCCAACGTCTGGAAAGCCTTCAGGACCGTTTCGAGGAGCTGGCCGCGCTGCTCGCCGAGCCGGAGGTGATCGGCGACCAGGCGCGCTTTCGCGACTATTCCCGCGAGTACGCCGAGCTCGAGTCGCTGGTCGAGGCCTGGCAGGCCTACCGGGCCACCGAGGGCGACATCGAGGCCGCCGAGCAGCTCTGCGCCGACAGCGATGCCGAGATGCGCGAGATGGCCGAGGAGGAGTTGCGCGAGGGTCGCGACCGCCTGGCGGCCCTCGAGGAGCGCCTCAAGCAGCTGCTGGTGCCCCGCGACCCCGACGACCACCGCAACGTCTTCCTGGAGATTCGTGCCGGTACCGGCGGGGACGAGGCGGCGCTGTTCGCCGGCGACCTGTTTCGCATGTATTCGCGCTACGCCGAGAAGGTCGGCTGGAAGGTCGAGGTGGTCAGCGCCAGCCATGGCGAGCAGGGCGGCTACAAGGAGATCATCGCCCGGGTGCGCGGCGAGGGCGTCTATGCCCGGCTCAAGTTCGAGTCCGGCGCGCATCGCGTGCAGCGGGTGCCGGCCACCGAGTCCCAGGGACGCATCCACACCTCGGCCTGCACGGTGGCGGTGATGCCCGAGGCCGAGGAGGTCGGCGACGTCGACATCGATCCCAACGACCTGCGCGTCGACACCTTCCGCTCCAGCGGCGCCGGCGGCCAGCACGTCAACACCACCGACTCGGCGATCCGCATCACTCACCTGCCCTCCGGCGTGGTGGTGGAGTGCCAGGAGGAGCGCAGCCAGCACAAGAACCGTGCCAAGGCGATGTCGCTGCTCGCCGCGCGGCTCAAGCAGAGCGCCGTGGACAGCCAGCGCCGCCAGCAGGCCGACACCCGCAAGTCACTGGTCGGCTCGGGCGATCGCAGCGAGCGTATCCGCACCTACAATTTCCCCCAGGGCCGGCTCACCGATCATCGCGTCAACCTGACCCTCTACAAGCTCGGCGAGGTGATGGCCGGCGAGCTCGACGAGGTGGTCGGACCGCTGGTCAACGAATACCAGGCCGAGCGCCTGGCCGCGCTGCAGGACGCCTGATGCGCCTCGATCGGTTGCTCGCCGGGGCCGCCGCCCGGCTGCGCGAGGCCGGTTCGCCGACGCCGCGTCTCGACGCCGAAGTGCTGCTGGGGCACGTGCTGGGGCGCGACCGCACCTGGCTGTATACCTGGAACGACCATGACGTCGCGGGCTTCGAGCACGCGCGTTTCGCGGCGCTGGTGGCGGCGCGGGCCGAGGGGCGTCCGGTCGCCTACCTCACCGGCGAGCGCGAGTTCTGGGGGCTGCGGCTGCAGACCCGGGCTTCGACCTTGATCCCGCGGCCGGATACCGAGCGACTGGTCGAGGCGGCGCTCGCCTGTACCCCTGCCGGGGCCGCGGACGTGCTGGATCTGGGCACCGGCAGCGGGGCGATCGCCCTGGCGCTGGCCAGCGAGCGCCCGGCCTGGCGGGTGACCGGCATCGACCGGGTGCCGGCGGCGGTCGCGCTGGCCCGTGACAACGCCGCGCGCCTGGGGCTCGCCAATGCGGTCTTTCGGGTCGGCGACTGGTTCGCCGGGCTCGAGGCGCGGCGCTTCACCCTGATCGTCGCCAACCCGCCCTACCTGGCCGCCGACGACCCGCATCTGGCGCAGGGCGACGTGCGCTTCGAGCCACCTTCGGCGCTGGTCGCCGAGGGCGCGGGACTGGCCGATCTCGAGCATCTGATCGACGCCGGGCGCGAGCATCTCGAGCCGGGCGGGCATCTGCTCCTGGAACACGGCATGGCCCAGGGCGAGGCGCTACGCGAGGCCTTCGCCGCCGCCGGCTTCCGCTCGATCGTCACCCACGACGATCTGGCCGGACTGCCGCGGGTGACCCAGGGATGCTGGGCCGGCTGACACGCTGGTGATCCCGCGGGCGAATGTGGTAAGACTATGGTATAGCCGAGCCCGATCGATAATTTCGGCTATCTCCGTGGGGATTTGTCCGTTGTTTTGTCGTTCGTTGCTGCTCGCGACGGCAAATTCAGGTGATTGTTCCGCCATCGAGCAGCAGGGATCCATCCAACAATGAAAGCCAAGACCCGATCGCTGGACCGTATCGATCTCAACATCCTGCGCTGTCTGCAGGACAACGCCCGCATCTCCTATGTCGATCTCGCCTCGCAGGTGGGGCTGTCGACCACGCCCTGCCTGGAGCGCGTCAAGCGCCTGGAGCGGGCGGGCATCATCCGCGGCTATCGCGCCATCCTCGATCCGCGGGCGCTCAAGGCCAATCTGCTGGTGTTCGTCGAGATCTGTCTCGAGACCCAGTCGCCGGCGGTGTTCGACGAGTTTCGCCGCGCCGTGGCCAAGCTGCCGCAGATCCAGGAGTGCCATCTGGTGTCGGGGCAGTTCGATTACATCCTCAAGTGCCGGATTCCCGAGATGTCGGCGTATCGTCAGTTGCTCGGCGACGTCGTGCTGACGCTGCCCGGGGTCAAGGAGTCCAAGAGCTATGTGGTGATGGAAGAGGTCAAGGAGGAATTCTCCCTGCACGTGCCGGAGCTCGAGCAGCTGGAGGAGAAATAGTGCCATTCAGACGTTCTGGAGGACCATGAACGACGCCTCGCTGTTGCGCTACAGCCGCCAGATCCTGCTCGAGCCGATCGACATCGACGGCCAGGAGCGTCTGCTGGCCGGCCATGCGCTGATCATCGGCGCCGGTGGCCTGGGGTCGCCGGTGGCGCTCTATCTGGCCGCCGCCGGCGTGGGGCGCTTGACCATCGCCGATGCCGATGCCGTCGAGCTGAGTAACCTGCAGCGCCAGATCGCCCATCGCCAGGCCGACATCGGTCGCAACAAGGCCGAGTCCGCGGCGGCGGCGATCGGGGCGCTCAACGACGGTTGCGAGGTGCGCGCGATCCCCCGCCACCTGGGCGACGACGCGCTGCGCGAAGCGGCCGCCGAGGCCGACGTGGTGCTCGACTGCACGGACCGCTTCGCCAGCCGCTACGCGATCAACCGGGCCTGCCTGGCGACCCGTCGACCGCTGGTCTCGGGGGCGGCGATCCGCTTTTCCGGCCAGCTCGCGGTCTTCGACCCGCGTCAGCCCGACGGCCCCTGCTACGCCTGCCTGTATCCACCACAGGCGGGGGGCGAGGACGACGAATTGCGCTGTGCCGAGAACGGCGTCGCGGGGCCGCTGGTGGGGATGATCGGCACCTTCCAGGCGCTCGAGGCCCTCAAGCTGATCAGCGGTGCCGGCACGCCCCACCGGGGTCTGTCGACCTTCGACGGGCTGACCGGCGAGTGGCGGCGCTTCAACGTACCGCGCGACCCGGCCTGTCCGGTGTGCGCGCCACGCTAGGCGAATCCGCATGGGCGAGCGCAAGGCGACGTTACTCGGTCAGGTCAGCGACTTCGACATTCGCCTGCTGCGCATCTTCAAGACCGTCGCCGAAAGCGGCGGCTTCACCGCCGCCGAGGTGCCGCTGGGGATCAGCCGCTCGGCGATCAGCGTGCACATGAACGATCTCGAGAAGCGGCTGGGGCTGCGCTTGTGCCAGCGCGGGCGAGGCGGCTTCGCGCTGACCGAAGAGGGGCGCGAGGTCTATCGGGCGGCCCTGACGCTGCTCGCCTCGCTGGAGACCTTCCGCACCGAGGTCAATGGCCTGCACCGGACCCTGCGCGGCGAGTTCAACATCGGCATCACCGACAACCTGGTCAGCCTGCCGCGCATGCACATCACCCGGGCCCTGGCGCAGCTCAAGGCGCGGGGACCGGACGTACGCATCAACATTCACATGACGCCCCCCGACGACATCGCCCTGGCGGTGCTCGACGGCGGCCTGCACCTGGGCGTGGTGCCCGATGTCAACCGCCTCGCCAGTCTCGACGTCCAGCCGCTCTACAGCGAGCGCTCGCTGCTCTACTGTGCCGACGATCACCCGCTGTTCGCCGTGCCCGATGCGCAGATCGACACGGCGCTCCTGCAGGCCCAGGAAGCCGTGGTACCCGGCTATCCGTTACCGATGGCGGCCCGCGAGCGTATCGAGTGGCTGGATGGCCGGGCCACGGCCTCGGATCGCGAGGGCACGGCCTTTCTGATCCTCACCGGGCGCTTCATCGGTTATCTGCCGGATCACCTGGCCGCGCCCTGGGTGGCGGCGGGGCGCCTGCGGGCGCTGGTGCCGTCACGCGAACAGTTCTTCACCGACTTCGTCATCCTGACCCGGCGCGGGCGACGCCCGCATCGGGTGCTCGACGCCTTCCTGGAGGCGCTGGCCGAGCAGGCGGCCGGCGTCGACTCGTGATCCTTTGTCGTCAGGTGTGTTATTGAATACTTGACAATCGATAGCGTTTTGGTGTCAGACTTACGGAAAGCACCGTGATCGTTTTCTCGAAACGGTGAAAGAATTCAACAACAATTCGAGTCATCATCGATGGCCGTCTTCGGGACTTCCGATATGAATGCAGCCGCCGCCCTGCGACGCCCCGCTTCCTACTACAACGCCAGCATCGCCGTGACGCTGGCGCCGACCACGCCGCTGGCCGGCGAATCGCGGGTCGACGTCTGCGTGGTGGGCGGCGGGGTGACCGGCTGTTCGGCGGCGCTGCACCTGGCCGAGCGCGGCTATCGGGTGGCGCTGCTGGAGGCCGGCGAGATCGGTTACGGGGCCTCGGGGCGCAGCGGCGGTCAGATCCTGCCGGGGCTGGGTACCGACATCGGCGTGGTCGAGAAGGCCCTGGGGCACGAGCGCGCCAAGTCGATCTGGGAGATGAGCCGCGAGTCGGTGCGTCTCACCGCCGATCTGGTGAGGCGCCATGATATCCCCTGTGACCTGAGCTGGGGTTACCTGCACGCCGCGGTCAAGCCGCGGCACGTGCGCGAGCTGCGCGAATTCCGCGACACCCTGGCCGAGCGCTACGACTATCCGGCGCTCTCGCTGCTCGAGGGCGAGGCGCTGCGCGAGCACGTGGTCACCGACGCCTATCCGGCGGCGCTCTACGACGCCGAGGGCGGCCACCTGCATCCGCTCAACTATACCCTGGGCCTGGCGCGCGCCGCCCAGCGCGCCGGGGTGACGATCCACGAACACAGTCCGGTCGTCGCCATCCAGCGCGGCTCGCCGGCCCGGGTGCGCACCGCCCAGGGCATGCTGACCGCCGACCACGTGGTGCTGGCGGCCAACGCCTATCTGAACGGCCTGGTCCCGGAGCTCGACGGGCGTATCATGCGTGCCGCCAACTACATCATCGCCACCGAGCCGCTCGGCGATGACCAGGTGGCCCGGGTCCTGCCGCGCAACGACGCGCTTTCCGACGCCAATTTCGTGCTCGACTACTACCGCCTGTCGGGCGATCGCCGCCTGATCTACGGTGGCGAGGTAAGCTACGACGGCCGCGAACCCCGTCGGCTCCAGGCGCGCATGGATGCCAAGATCGCCCGGCTGTTTCCGGCGCTCAAGGGCGTGCGCATCGACTATCGCTGGGGCGGTGACGTGGCGATCACGCTCAACCGTGCCCCCGATTTCGGCTGCCTGGACGGCAATCTTTTCTACGCTCAAGGGTATTCCGGCCACGGCATGTCGCTGGCGGGGCTGGCCGGCAAGCTGCTGGCCGAGGCGCTGGCCGGGCACGCCGAACGCTTCGACCTGTTCTCGGCGATGCCCCATCGGCCGTTTCCGGGCGGTCGCTGGCTGCGTACGCCGCTGCTGGTGCTGGCCACCCATTTCTACAAGCTGCGGGACCGGCTCTGACGGGCCTGGATAGACACACGAGCATCCCTGGCGGCGTTCGACGACGCCGTGATATCCCGACAACAAGAGGGGAGTGTTGCGATGAGTGACCCCACGGCGGCCGCCACGGCCGCAACCCAGCAGGCCGAAACGTCCGGGGCGGACACCCGGGAGGCCCGGCCCCGCGAGGCGTCGTCCATCGAGCTCAAGGGCCTGCACAAGCGTTTCGGCAAGGACACCGTGGCCCTCGACGGCGTCGATCTGACCATCGAGGCGGGGGAGTTCTTCACCCTGCTGGGTCCCTCCGGCTGCGGCAAGACCACCCTGCTGCGGATTCTCGCCGGACTCGAGGCGCCCAACGACGGTCGGCTGCTGATCGGCGGCAAGGACGTCACCGACACGCCACCGCACCGGCGCAGCGTCAATACCGTCTTCCAGTCCTATGCGCTGTTTCCGCACCTGTCGGTACGCGACAATCTGGCATTCGGCCTGCGCATGCGCGGCGAGCCGGCCGCCGAGCGCCATCGCAAGGTGGACGAGGTCGCCGAGTTCATCCAGCTCGGCTCGCTGGTCGAGCGTCGCGTCGAGCAGCTCTCGGGTGGCCAGAAGCAGCGTATCGCCCTGGCCCGTGCCCTGATCTGCGAGCCCGACGTGCTGCTGCTCGACGAACCGCTGTCGGCCCTCGACGCGGGGCTGCGCAGCCAGTTGCAGGTGGAGCTGCAGCGCCTGCAGAAGCGCCTGGGCATGACCTTCGTGTTCGTCACCCACGATCAGGACGAGGCGATGGTGATGTCGGACCGCATCGCCGTGCTCGACGGCGGCATCATCCAGCAGGTGGGTACGCCCAACGAGGTCTACGAGCACCCCGCCAATGCCTTCGTGGCGCGCTTCATGGGCCATGACAATCTGTTCGCGATCTCCGCCAGCGAGGACGACTGGGTGGACACCGAGCTGGGCCGCCTGCGGCTCGACCCCGCCGAACAGCGCGACGATCAGGCCGGCTGGTTGCTGATCCGTCCCGAGACCCTGGAACTGGACGGCGAGGTGCCGGAGGGCTACAACCGGCTCGAGGGTACCGTCGAGGAACGTCTCTACCGCGGCAGCCGCATCGAGTACCGCCTGTCGGTCAACGGCCGGACGCTGATGGCCGTGGCCAGCAATCTGGGCCAGCGCATGCACGACGTCGGCGACCGGGTGACGATCAGCGTCTGCCCGGAAGATCTGGTTCGCGTCGCGGCCTGAGGAGAGCGCACATGGTGGAATCATCCCTGCTTTCATCGCGGCGCCGGGCGGTGGTCGGCGAGACCCGGCATCTGCTGTTCAGCGTGGCGCCGGGGGCGGTGTGGATCTTCGTCTTCCTGGTGCTGCCCAGCGTCTACCTGATGGCGGTCGCCTTCATGACCAACGGGCCCTACGGGCTGCCGCAGATGCCGCTGTCGCTGGACGCCTTCGAGCAGCTCGCCGGCTTCGGCTTCCTGGGCTGGAGCCCGGGCAATCTCTACACCCTGCTGCGCTCGCTGTGGCAGACCCTGGTGTCGACGGCGCTGGTCGTCGTGGTCGCCTATCCGATCGCCTACTACATCACCACCTGTCGCGAAAAGTGGCGGCCGATCATGCTGCTGGCGGTGGTGGTGCCTTCCTGGACCAATCAGGTGATCCGCACCTTCGGCTGGATGAACCTGCTGGCGCCGGGCACGCCGCTCTCCGATCTGGCCGATTCGCTGGGACTGATCGGGCCGCACATGGGGCTTTATCCCTCCAACTTCGCGGTGACCCTGGGGCTGGTCTACAACTTCCTGCCGTTCATGGTGCTGCCGCTCTACGCCGCCTTCGAGAAGCTCGACGTCGCCCAGGTGCAGGCCGCCCAGGACCTCTACGCCTCGCCGGTGCGCGCCTTCTGGCACGCGGTGTTCCCGCAGACCCTGCCCGGGCTGCTGGCGGGCACCGTGCTGGTAGCGATCCCGGCGTTCGGCATGTACGTGATCCCCGAACTGCTGGGTGGCGGCAAGAGCATGATGCTGGGCAACCTGGTGGCCAATCAGTTCGCCGGCGGTTCCAACTGGCCGCTGGGCGCGGCCGGGGCGATTCTCATGCTGCTGGCGACCTTCGGCGGTCTCTACGCCATGCGCCGTATCGGCAAGCGCCTGGGCGGCGGCGAGGAGGTGGTGATATGAGAAAGAAGACCCTCGCGCGCTCGCTGACCGGCTTCTGGTGGCTGACCCTGGCGTTCCTCTATCTGCCGTTGGCGGTGGTGGTGCTGTTCTCCTTCAACTCGGCCAACAGCGCGGCCCACTTCGCCCATTTCTCGCTGCGCTGGTATCACCAGTTGCTGGGCAACGAGCAGATCATCTCGGCCTTCTGGAACAGTCTGGTGCTGGCGATCGTCTCGTCGGTGATCGCCCTGGTCATCGGTTGTCTGATCGGCTATGGCATGTATCGCCACCGGCATCGCAAGCTGGGCTGGCTGATCGTGCTGATCTATCTGCCGATCGTGCTGCCGGACATCGTCTTCGGCATCTCCGAGATGGCCTTCTTCGTGCAGATCAACCGCGCGACCGGGCTGCTGGAACCGGGCCTGGTCACCATGATCATCGCCCACGTCACCTTCCAGATCCCGTTCGTCGCGCTGATCGTCTATTCGCGCTTCGTGGGGCTCGACCCGACGCTGTTCGAGGCCGCCAAGGATCTCTATGCCTCGCCGTTCCAGCGCGCGCTGCACTTTTTGCTGCCGACCCTCAAGCCGGCGCTGATCTCGGCGTTCTTCCTGTCCTTCACGCTGTCGATCGACGACTTCGTGATCAGCTTCTTCACCGCCGGGCCGGAGAGCGCCACGCTGCCGATCTACATCTGGGGCGCGATCAAGAAGGGCGTGACGCCGGAGATCAACGCCATCGCCGCGTTGATGATCGGCGCCGTCGCCCTGGCGGCGGTGATCAGTCTGCTGTTCAACCGACAAGGGCGCCGCTGAGGCGTCCGACGACCCTGGGAACCAAGGAGAGAGCGACACCATGAAAACAATCAAGACGCAACTCGCCGCCGTCCTCGGTGGCCTCCTGCTGGCCGGCGGGGCCCAGGCGGCCTCGGAGAAGCTGTACCTGTTCAACTGGACGCAGTACATGGACCCGGTGATCATCAAGGCCTTCGAGGACAAGTACGACGTCGAGGTGGTCCAGAACTACTTCAACTCGCTGCCCGAGCTGTTCGCCAAGCTCAAGGCCGGCGGGGCCTCCCAGTACGACATCATCGTGCCTTCCAACTACTATGTGCCGCGGCTGATCGAGACCGGCCTGGTCCAGAAGCTCGACAAGTCGAAGATCCCCAATTTCGACAACATCATGGACAAGTTCCGCGATACGGCCTATGACCCGGGCAGCGAGTACACCGCCGCCTACCAGTACGGGATCACCGGCATCGTCTACAACGCCGAGACCTTCCCCGACGCCCCCAAGAGCTGGTCGCTGGTGTTCGATCCCGAGGTCAATCCCGGCTACCCGTTCGGCCTGATGGGCGACGGTCAGGTCAGCATGGGGGCCGCCTGTGCCTATCTGGGGCATGGCTATGACTGCACCGATCTCGATGCCTGGAAGGAGAGTGCCAAGCTGCTGCTCGAGACCAAGCAGCGCAGCAACTTCAGCGGCTTCGTCGACGGCACCCCGGCGCTGCAGCAGCTCGCCCGCGGGGTGACCCACGTCTCGCTCACCTATAACGGCGACTACCTGTTCTACAAGGAAGAGAACCCCGACACCTTCAAGAACATCAAGTTCATGATTCCCGACGAGGGCACCGAGATCTGGGTCGACTCGATGATGATTCCGGCCCAGGCGCCGCACCCGGACCTGGCTCACAAGTTCATCAACTTCATCCTCGACCCCGAGATCGGCGCCCAGTTGTCCAACTACAACTACTATTCGAGCCCCAATGCGGCCGCCAAGCCCTATCTCGACGAGGTGCTGACCGAGCCGCCGGTGACCCCCGCCGACAGCGACATCGACAAGCTGCACTTCACCCCCAGCCTCGATGGCGACAAGCTGCAGACCTTCAACCAGCTGTGGACCGAAGTGCAATCGCGCTGAGGCCTTCGCCGCGGCGGCCTCGGCCATCGCGGCCCGCGGCGACCGGTCGTGCCGAGGCAAGACCGGTCGCGGCGTCGCTTAACCTGCCTTTCGATCAAGGATATTCCGATGAGCGAGCGTAACGGCCATGAACTCAGTGAATGGTTCAATGCTCATGGCATCACCGAAGTGGAGTGCCTGGTCAGCGATCTGACCGGCATCCTCAAGGGCAAGATCATGCCCGCCGGCAAGTACCTCAACGGCGGCCGGCCGCGTCTGCCCGACTCTATCTTCATCCAGACCGTCACCGGCGGTTATCCGGACGACGAGGACATCCGTTTCTGGAATCCCGCCGAACGCGACATGCAACTGGTGCCCGACCCCGGTGCCGTCTACCTGGTGCCCTGGGCCGACGATCCCACCGCGCAGATCATCCACGACTGCTATTACCTCACCGGCGAACCCGTGGAGCTGTCGCCGCGCAGCGTGCTCAAGCGGGTGCTGGAACTCTTCGCCGCGCGGGGCTGGCGTCCGGTGGTGGCTCCCGAGGTGGAGTTCTACCTGGTCAAGACTAACACCGATTCCGACTACCCGCTGGAGCCGCCGGTCGGTCGCAGCGGGCGGCAGGAGAGCAGCCGTCAGTCGTTCTCGATCGATGCGGTCAACGAGTTCGATCCGCTCTTCGAGGAGATGTACGACTACTGCGAGGCGATGGATCTGGATCTGGACACCCTGATCCACGAGGAGGGCGCCGGGCAGATGGAGGTCAACTTCCAGCACGGCGACCCGCTCAAGCTGGCCGACCAGGTGGTGATCTTCAAGCGCACGCTGCGCGAAGTGGCGCTGCGCCACGGCATGTACGCCACCTTCATGGCCAAGCCGATGGCCAACGAGCCGGGCAGCTCGATGCACATCCATCAGAGCCTGGTCGACGGCGAGGGCCGTAACGTCTTCGCCGGCGACGACGGCGAGCCCAGCCGGCTGTTCCACCATTTCATCGGCGGCATGCAGCAATACCTGCCGGCGGCGATGCCGTTCTTCGCCCCCAACGTCAACTCCTATCGGCGGCTGATGCGCACCGAGACCAGCGGCTCGGCCCCGGTCAATACCGAATGGGGCTACGACAACCGCACCGTGGGCCTGCGTGTGCCGGTGGGGGCGCCCGAGGCGACGCGCATCGAGAACCGCCTGGGTGGTGCCGACTCCAACCCCTATCTGGCGATGGCCGCCTCGCTGGCCTGCGGGTATCTGGGCATGCTCGCCCAGCTCGATCCGCGGCCGCCGATGGTCGGGTCGGCCTGGTCGGCGGGCAACAAGCTGCCCGACGACATCGGCCCCGCGCTCGCCGCGCTGCGCGAGTGCAAGCCGCTCGCCGACCTGCTCGGTGAACGCTTCACCAACAGCTACCTGGCAGTCAAGCGCGCCGAGCATTCGGCCTATTTCGGAGTGATCAGTTCCTGGGAGCGCGAACACCTGCTGTTGCGGGTGTGAGGCAGTTCCTCGGAGAGGAGGCAAGCATGCAGGGGACGATTCGCAAGGGGCTGCTGGCGGCGGGGCTGCTGGGCATGACGCTGCCGGCGCTGGCCGCCGAGCGGCAGCTCAATCTGTTCAACTGGTCCGACTACATGGACCCGTCGATCATCGCCGATTTCGAGCAGGAGACCGGCATCGAGGTGGTGCAGAACTACTACAACTCCAATGCCGAACTGTTCGCCAAGCTCAATACCGGCGGTGACTCGCAGTACGACGTGATCGTGCCGTCGGGCTACTTCATGCCGCGGATGATCCAGGCCGGGCTGGTGCAGCCGCTGGTCGGCGAGGGCGAGCACCTGGCTGGCCGCGAGGCGATCCTCGAGGAGTTCCGCAAGCCGGCCTACGATCCCGAGGGGCGCTATACCGTGCCCTACCTGTGGGGCACGTCCGGCGTCGTCTACAACACCGAGGTCTGGCCGGATCCCGAGCCGAGCTGGTCGCTGCTCTACGACCCCGCGGTCAATCCCGACCAGCCCTTCGCGCTGCTCAAGGGCGATGCCCAGTTCACCTTCGGCACGGCCTGCGCCTATCTCGGCGAGGGGTTCGACTGTGTGGGCCAGGAGCCCTGGAAGAAGGCCGCCAGACAGGTGATCGAGACCCGTCACCGCGACAACTTCGTGGGCTTCGTCGATGCCACCGCGACCCTCGAGCAACTGGCGCGCGGCGTGATCCAGGCGGGGATCGCCTACAATGGCGATCTGGCCTCGCGCAAGGCGAACAACCCCGAGGTGTACGACAAGATCGGCTTCTTCATCCCCCGCGAGGGTTCGCAGCGTTGGGTCGACGTGATGGCGATCCCCGCCCGCGCGCCGCATCCCGAGGCCGCCCGCGCCTTCGTGCGTTACATGCTGCGCCCGGCGGTGGCCGCTCGGCTGGCCAACTACAACTACTACACCACCCCCAACGAGGCGGCGCTCGAGCAGGTCGACGCGGTGCTGCGTCAACCGCCGGTGATGCCAGACGCCGAGGCCCGACGGGCGTTGCACTTCACGCCCTCGGTGCAGGGCGAGCAGTTGCAGTGGCTCCAGCAGTTGTGGACGGAGGCGTTGAGTCGCTGAGCCGTCGCCAGGGGCGCGGAATGGTCGGGTCCATCCCGGCCATTTTTCGTGATGCGTTGCAAATAAGACGCCATGAGGTTGGATTAGTCGCCGCCGAGGCGGTAACATGGCGTCATTGTGTCAAATAAAATCAACACTCATCGATTCCGTCTGGAGGCTCGTCATGCCGACTCCCGCGCCGACCGATCATGTGGCGTCCTACTACGCCGCCTCCGCCAATCCCAGCCCCGAGCGCCCCGCGCTGAGCGGCGAGACCCGTTGCGACGTCTGTGTGGTGGGCTCCGGCTTCACCGGCATTTCCGCGGCCCTGCACCTGGCCGAGCAGGGGCATCGGGTGATCGTCCTCGAGGCCGCCCGGGTCGGCTTCGGTGCCTCCGGGCGCAATGGTGGTCAGATCGTCAACAGCTACAGTCGTGACATGGACGTCATCGAGTCGCGCTACGGCGATGACACGGCCCGCGCGCTGGGCGACATGGCCTTCGAGGGCAACCGTATCATTCGCGAGCGCATCGCGCGCTACGACATCGCCTGCGACCTCAAGGAGGGCAATCTGTTCGCGGCCTGCAACGCCAAGCAGTTCAAGGCGCTGGTCGAGCACAAGGCGCTCTGGGAACGTTACGGTCACGATCGCCTCGAGCTGCTCGAGGGCGAGGCCTACAAGCGCGAGATCGGCAGCGAGCGCTACACTGGCGCCCTGCTCGATCACTCCGGCGGCCACCTGCATCCACTCAACCTGGTGCTCGGTCAGGCGGCGGCGCTGGAGTCGCTGGGCGGGGTGATCCATGAACGGACGCCGGTGACGCGGATCGAGCACGGCGAGCCGGTGCGCCTGCACACGCCCCAGGGCGTGGTCGTCGCCGAACGCGCGGTGCTCGCCGGCAACGCCTACATGAAGGGGCTGATGCCGCAGCTCGAGGGCAAGTCGATGCCCGCCAGCACCCAGGTCGTCACCACCGAACCGCTCGACGCCGCGCGGGCTCGCGAGATCCTGCCCACCGATCGCGCCGTCGAGGACTGCAACTACCTGCTCGACTATTACCGGCTCACCGCCGACAACCGGCTGCTCTACGGCGGCGGGGTCAGCTATGGCGGCCAGGATCCCGCGAGCATCGAAGGCGTGATCCGGCCCAAGCTGGAGAAGACCTTTCCCCAGCTGGCGGGCGTCAAGGTCGATTACGCCTGGAGCGGTACCTTCCTGCTCACGCTCAACCGACTGCCGCAGTTCGGGCGCATCGAGTCCAACGTCTATTACGCCCAGGGCTATTCCGGCCACGGCGTGACCTGCTCGCACCTGGCGGGTCGGCTGATCGCCGAGATCCTGGCGGGGCAGAGCGAGCGATTCGATGCCTTCGCCGGTCTGCCACACCTGCCGTTCCCCGGCGGGCGCACGCTGAGCGTGCCCATGACCACGCTGGGGGCCTGGTATTATCGGATGCGCGACGCCCTGGGAATCTGATCCTCGCCGCCGAGCCGGCTCGACCCGTGTGCTGACGAGGCGGTGTAACGTTTCGTGTAAGAAAACATTGTTCGATAACCGGGTTTCGAGTACGCTTTACCGATCGCAACCCGACGGCGCCTCGAGCCGGGCGCCGCTCACATCGTCATCCTGCAGGCGCATCGCCAACCCCGGCGAGCGTCGACCGTTTCGACGGCTTCGCCAGACGCTGACAGTGACGTCGGCCCGTGCAAGAAGAAGGAGGCGACCATGAACAAATCGATCGTTATCGGCACGACCCTGTCGGTGCTGGGCCTGGGCGGCCTGGCATTCGGCGCCTACCAGATGCAGGGTGGCGGTCAGGCCCCGCAATACGCCGAGGTGACCCACGTCGATCGCGTGACCCAGCGTGTCGAGACACCGCGGCAGGTCTGTGAGGACGTGGCGGTGACCCGCCAGCGGCCCGCCAAGGATCCCAACCGCATCGCCGGCACTGCCATCGGCGCCATCGTCGGCGGGGTGGTCGGCAATCAATTCGGCGGTGGCAACGGCAAGAAGCTGGCCACCGCCGCGGGCGCGGTGGCCGGCGGTTTCGCCGGTCGCGAGGTGCAGGGGCGCGTCCAGCAGGGCGAGACCTATTCCACCACCGAGCGCCGCTGTCACACGGTCAACGACAGCCAGGAGACGGTGGTCGGCTACGATGTCGACTATCGGATCGGCGAGAAGACCTACAGTGCCCGACTGGACGACGCCCCGGAGCAGGGCAAGCGCGTCCCGCTGGTCGATGGCCAGCCGCAGTGGCAGGCCGCCGCGCCGACCCAGGGCTGAGCATTCCCGTCTGTTGTCCCGGCGGCGATCCCTGTCGCCGCATGCTTGATAGCCCGGCCTTGCCGGGCTTTTTGCGTTCTTGCCCGGCGGCCTGACGAGTCAAGCCGCCCCGCTAGGCGAGGTCGCGGGCAACCCGACGACGAAGGCCCACGCAAGGCGGGCGGCCGTGGCTGCGTGATCGAGGGCGATATCCTGTTCGATGGGTGAACGGCTGAGAGGCGGATAGCGGTACGCCCCCGGCGCCGGCCGGGGGCGGTTGATGTCAGGCGAGGGAGAACCCCAGCACCAGGAAGATCGCGGCGGCGACCACGGCGCCGAGCAGCGCATAGGGGATCTGCGTCAGGCCGTGCTGCATCGGCAGGCAGCCGCTGCCCTGGGAGGAGAGCACCGAGGAGTCGGAGAAGAAGCAGGCATGACTGCCGAAGCTCGATGCCGAGAGCAGCGCGCCGACCACCAATGGCATGGGAGCGTCCATGTGCTGGGCGATGGGAATCACGATGGGAATCGAGATTACGAATACGCCCCACGACGAGCCGGTGGCGAAGACCACCACGGCCATCGACACGAAGACCACCGCGGGCAGCAGCGCCGAGGACAGGTAGGGCGTCAGGGCGTCGATCATGAACTCGGTCATGCCCAACTGCTGGTTGATGTCGCGCAGCACGAAGCCGGCGGCGACGATCGCCAAGGGCAGCATCATGGTACGAAAGCCGTCCATCACCGAGTCCATCAGTGCGTCGAAGGTCGCCAGGCGCTGGATCAGGAACAGCGCCAGGGTGAACAGGATGGCGACGATCGAGCCCATCAGCAGGTCGATGTCGAAGTAGGCGCTGGCACCGATCAGTACCGCCATCGGCGCGAGAAAGTTGAACAGGCCCAGCCACGGGCTGATGCGCGGCGCCTGGTCGTCCTCGAGCGGCTCGTCCGGGGCGTCGTCGGGGATCGGCTGCCCGGCGCGGGCCCGGGCCTCGGCGGCCTTCATCGGGCCGAAATCGGGAATCAGGCCGATGGCCACCAGCAGTACCACCGCCAGCGCGACCCAGCCGTAGACCATGTAGGGGATCGACTGGATGTAGAGCCACATGCCGCTGCCCTCGGTGGCGCCGTTGGTCTTGAGCAGCTCGGCGAAGTACACCGCCCAGGTGGAAATCGGCACCAGAATGCACACCGGTGCGGCGGTGGAGTCGACGATGTAGGCGAGTTTCTCGCGTGAGACGCCGAAGCGGTCGGTGAGGCGCTTCATCGATGACGAGATGGCCAGGGCATTGAGGTAGTCGTCGATGAAGATCAGCATGCCCAGCACCGAGGTCCACAGCAGCGATTGACGGCGCGTCTTGACCAGACGCTGCATGAAATGGCTGAAGCTCAGCGTGCAGCCGGCCTTCTCGAGCATGCCGATGAAGCCGCCCATCAGCCCTACCACCAGGATCAGCCAGCCGATGGTCTCGTTCTGCATCACCGACAGCGAGATGCTCGACAGCTCGCCGATATAGTTGTCAGGCTGCAGCAGGAAGAGCCCGGCCAGCGAGCCGATCACCAGAGCCTCGAGGGTGCGGTGGGTGGCGATGGCGACCAGCAGTACCAGCGCCGAGGGCACCAGACTGATCCAGCCGAAGTCGCTGCCGGGCTGGTGGTAGAGGGTCAGGCCGCCGATGACGGCGACGACGGCGGTGATCGTCAGCAGGGCGTTGAGCCGGCTTCTCTGGCGCGGCATCGAAGCCGAGAGCGTGGACGTCTTGGTCATGTCAATCCTCCCGCCCGCAGGCTGTCCAGCGATGGAAAACGGGGCGTCGTGCGGTGGTGGCGCTTGTCGTTGTGGTGTCCATGAGGCGTCTTGTCGTTGGTTGGATGACGATGAATGGCGCGCAGGGGCCCTCCGGGCCGGTGCCTGGGCAGCCGGCCGGTGATAGCGGTCTTGTGGTTTGGCGAGGCGTTGCGCGAGCGAGTCGCACCGACGGTCAGACGTGGCGCAGGTACCAGTCGTATTCCAGCGGGCTGACGGTCTGCATGGCCTGGGCGCGCTCGGCCAGGCGATTGGTGCGGTAGACGTGGTGGAAACCGCGCCCCAGCGCTTCGGCCAGGATCTCGCTGTCGGCGAACAGGTCGAGCGCCTTCTGCCAGCTGTTGGTCAGGGTCGGCTCGAGCTGTTCATAGGCGTTGCCCTCGATCGGCTCGCCCGGGTCGAGGTGCCGGTCGAGGCCGTGGCGCACCGAGGCGAGCAGGGTGGCCAGCAGCAGATAGGGATTGACGTCGGCGCCGGCGACCCGGTGCTCGATGCGGCGTGCCGCATTGGGGCCCGAGGGGATACGTACCGCCACCGAGCGGTTGTCGTAGCCCCAGGAGGGGGTCATCGGCACGTAGAGGCCGGGCTGGAAACGGCGGAACGAGTTCATGTTGGGCGCGAAGATCGCCATCGACGCCGGCATCAGTTCGAGCAGGCCGGCGATCGCCTGGCGCAGCCGCGGCGTGCCCAGCGGATCCTCGTCGTCGCTGGCGAAGATGTTGCGGCCCGCGTCGTCGACCAGGCTGATGTGGACGTGGGCGCCGCTGCCGGCCTCGTTGCCGTAGGGCTTGGCCATGAAGGTGGCCTCGAAGCCGTGATTGAGGGCCACGCCCTTGATCAGGCGCTTGAGCAGCACGGCGCTGTCGGCGGCACGCAGGGCGTCGTCGCAATGGATCAGGTTGATCTCGAACTGCCCCGGTGCGCACTCCTTGAGGGCCGTGTCCAGCGGCAGCGACTGTTCCTGGGCGGCCTGCTGGATCTCCTCGAGGAAATCGGCGTACTCGTCGAGTTCGCTGATCGAGTAGAGCTGGCTCTGGGTGGCGCGCTCACCGGTTCCGGGCGAGCAGGGCGGCTGGGCCAGCCCCGAGTCGTCGCGGCGCCGATCGACCAGATAGAACTCCAGCTCGAGGGCGACCACCGGGGTCAGGCCGAGCGTGGCGATATCCTTGAGCACGTGGCGCAGCACCTGGCGCGGATCGGCGAAGAAGGGCTCGCCGTCGAGTTCTTCCATGGTCATCAGCAACTGGGCCTGGCGCCCGTCGCGTAGCCAGGGCGTCGGCATCAGGGAGCCGGCGATCGGCCGACAGACGCGATCGCTGTCGCCGATGGACAGGCCCAGTCCCGTCTCTTCGATGGTGTTGCCGTTGATGTCCAGCGCGAACAGCGAGGCCGGCAGGTTGATGCCGTTCTTGTAGGCCTTGATCAGATTGTCGCGGGGAATGCGCTTGCCGCGCAGCACGCCGTTCAGGTCGCTGATCAGCAGATCGAACGTTTCGATGTCCGGGTGACGTTCGAGGAAGGCCCGCGCTTCGTTGCGGGCAGTGGCGGCCGTCATGAGCGAATACCTTTGCACGGAGGGGATGTGTCCATGGCGTTCATCTTTTCGTCAGCCAGAAGTGTTGTCAAATTTTTTACGTTCCCGGATGCTTCTCGAACGGGCTTGCGGCCCGCCCGTTTCGCCCTTAATGCGGCTTATTTGCCCGTATCGAGGCGAATTTCTAAAACTTTCGTCGACCCTTGGCAATCGCCGATCAAGACGGGTATGTTGAGAATAACGAAACAACAGACTGCACAAGTGAGGTAAAGCCGATGGACGCGCGCCCCCTGGTCGGCGTGATTGCCTGTCGTCGCGAGGTGGAAGGCCACCCGGCGCACATGGTCACCGACAAGTATCTTCGCGCCCTGCATGACTACGGTCTGGCGCCGTTGATGATTCCGGTCTGGGAAGACGGGGTCGACACGGCGCTGCTGGCGGTGCTCGACGGCCTGCTATTGACCGGCAGTTACACCAATGTCGAGCCGTCGCGCTACGGGGCCGAACGCGCCCCGGAGAACACCCGCGACGACCGGGACCGCGACGCGGTGGCGCTGTCGCTGATCCCGGCGGCGATCGAGCGCGGCCTGCCGCTGTTCGGCATCTGTCGCGGCTTTCAGGAGATCAACGTGGCATTTGGCGGCTCGCTCTACCAGGCCGTGCAGACCGTGCCGGGGATGCTCGACCATCGCGAGCCGGCAGGCGACCGGGCGGATCACTACGCGCCCAGCCACGACCTCGACATCGCGCCCGGCGGCGCGCTGGCCGGTGTCTTCGACCAGCCGCGCGCGCGGGTCAATTCGCTGCACCAGCAGGGCGTCGAGCGTCTCGGCGAGGGGCTGTGCGTCGAGGCGCGGGCCCCGGACGGCTTGGTCGAGGCGGTTTCGGTCGAGGGAGCCAAGCGGTTCGCCATGGCGGTACAGTGGCACCCCGAATGGCAGCCCCACGACCATCCGCTCTACGATGCGCTGTTCCGTCATTTCGCCGCGGCCTGTCGCGAGCATGCGGCCGCCTGATCCTGCTGTATTGCGTGGAGACCGTCATGAATCGACCCGTCACCGATGAACTCCGGGCGCTCGACCGGGCGCATCATCTGCATCCCTTCACCGACTTCAAGGCACTCGGCGAGGAGGGCAGTCGCATCGTCACCCACGCCGAAGGCGTGTACATCCATGACAGCGAGGGCAACCGCATCCTCGACGCCATGGCCGGGCTGTGGTGCGTCAATCTCGGCTACGGCCGCGAGGAACTGGCCGCGGCGGCCACCGAGCAGTTGCGCACGCTGCCCTACTACAACAACTTCTTCAAGACCACGCATGCGCCGGCGGTGCGCCTGGCCGAGAAACTCTGCGCGCTGGCGCCGGCACACATCAACCGGGTGTTCTTCACCGGCTCGGGGTCCGAAGCCAACGACACCGTGCTGCGCATGGTGCGGCACTACTGGGCGCTCGAGGGCAAGCCCGACAAGCAGGTGGTCATCGCCCGCGAGAACGCCTATCACGGTTCCACCATCGCCGGCATGAGCCTCGGTGGCATGGCGCCGATGCACGCCCAGGGTGGGCCTGGCGTGCCGGGTATCGTGCATATCGCCCAGCCCTATTGGTTCGGCGAAGGGCGTGACCGCACGCCGGAGGCCTTCGGGCGCGAATGCGCGGCGGCGCTGGAGGCGAAGATCCTCGAGCTCGGCGAAGAGAACGTGGCGGCCTTCATCGCCGAACCGGTGCAGGGCGCGGGCGGGGCGATCATTCCGCCACCCAGCTACTGGCCGGCGGTCAAGGCGGTGCTCGCCAAGTACGATATCCTGCTGGTCGCCGACGAGGTGATCTGCGGCTTCGGGCGGCTCGGTGAGTGGTTCGGCAGCCAGCACTACGGCCTCGAGCCCGACCTGATGCCGATCGCCAAGGGGCTGTCCTCGGGCTACCTGCCGATCGGTGGGGTGCTGGTCGGCGATCGGGTCGCCGAGACGCTGATCGAGGCGGGCGGCGAGTTCTTCCACGGCTTCACCTACTCGGGGCATCCGACCTGTGCCGCCGTGGCTCTCAAGAACCTCGAACTGCTCGAGGCCGAAGGCGTGGTCGAGCGGGTGCGCGACGACCTCGGGCCCTACCTGGCCGAGCGTTGGGCCAGTCTCGCCACGCATCCGCTGGTCGGCGAGGCGCGCAGCCTGGGCCTGATCGGCGCCCTGGAACTGTTCGACGCGGCCAGCGGCGAGCGCTTCGACAAGACGCTGGCGGTGGGCGGCCACTGCCGTGACGCCAGCTTCGCCCGTGGCCTGGTGATGCGCTCGGTGGGCGATACCCTGATCATCTCGCCGCCGCTGGTGATCACCCGCGAACAGATCGACGAGCTGGTGTCGCTGGCGCGTCAGGCACTGGACGATACGCTGGCCTACCTGCAGCGAGGCGCGCCGGAATGCCGTGCCTCGGGACAACGACTCTCTGGAGAGACGACCTCATGAGCACCGATCTCACCCACGCCGACTGGCAGCGCCTGGCCGGCGACCTGACCTTCGAGACCCGCGCCTTCGTCGACGACGCCTTCGTCGCGGCGGTGAGCGGCGAGACCTTCGCCACCGTCAACCCGGCCACCGGCGAGACTCTCGCCGAGGTGGCCAGTTGTGACGCCGCCGACGCCGAGGTGGCGGTGGCCCATGCGCGGCGTGCCTTCGCCGAGGGTGGCTGGTCGCGGCGCGCCCCGGGCGAGCGCAAGGCGGTGCTGCTGCGCCTGGCCGCGCTGATGGAGCAGCACAAGAACGAACTGGCGCTGCTCGACACCCTCGACATGGGCAAGCCGATCGCCAGCTCGCTGGGTGACATGGCCGGCGCCATCGGCTGCCTGCGCCACCACGCCGAGTCGATCGACAAGCTCTACGGCGAGGTCGCGCCCACCGGCGAGGACGCTCTCGGCCTGGTGCTGCGCGAGCCGCTCGGGGTGGTCGCCTCGATCGTGCCGTGGAACTTCCCGCTGATGATGACCGCCTGGAAGATCGCCCCGGCGCTGGCCGCCGGCAACAGCGTGATCCTCAAGCCCTCCGAGAAGTCGCCGCTGTCCGCGTTGCGCCTCGCCCAACTGGCCAAGGAGGCCGGCCTGCCGCGGGGCGTCTTCCAGGTGTTGCCCGGCTTCGGCCACACCGTGGGCAAGGCCCTGGCGCTGTCGATGGACGTCGACTGCCTGGCCTTTACCGGCTCCACCGCGGTGGGCAAGCAACTGATGCAGTACGCCGGCCAGTCGAACCTGAAGCGGGTGTATCTCGAGTGCGGCGGCAAGAGTCCCAATCTGGTCTTCGCCGACTGCAAGGACCTCGACGCCGTGGCCCGTCACGCCGCCGAGGCGATCTTCCACAACCAGGGCGAGGTGTGCATCGCCGGCTCCCGGCTGC
>NZ_QWBW01000074.1 GCF_004117855.1 Modicisalibacter coralii | reverse complement strand
GAGCAGGACGAACTGCAGGCCGAGCGTGAGCGCCTCAAGGAACTGCTCGGCAACGACGCCGCGCTCACCGACCTGATCGAGAAGGAGCTGCGCGACGCCGAGCGCGAATACGGCGATCCGCGCCGTTCGCCGCTGGTCGAGCGCGAGGAGGCCCGGGCGCTCTCCGAGGTCGAGCTGATGGGCGCCGACCCGGTCACGGTGGTGCTCTCCGAGAAGGGCTGGATCCGCGCCGCCAGGTGAAAACGATCGCCGGCCTTGAACGCGAGCCCGGCGGGATCGATCTCGTGGCCCTTGGCGGCGCGGGGCAAGACCAACCAGCCGCTGGTGCTGCTCGACGACAGCGGGCGCGCCTACACCCTGGCGGCGCACAACCTGCCCAGCGCGCGCAGCCAGGGCGAGCCGATCACCGGACGCATCAACCCCGCCGCGGGCGCCCACATGACCGGGCTGATGCTGGCGCCGCCCGAGACGCGCTACCTGCTCGCCTCGGACGGCGGCTACGGGTTCGTGGCGCGGCTCGACGACCTGATCGGCAAGAACAAGGCCGGCAAGGCGGTGCTCAGCGTGCCCAAGGGCTGCAATGTCCGCTGCAATGTCCTGGCG
>NZ_QWBW01000073.1 GCF_004117855.1 Modicisalibacter coralii | reverse complement strand
CTCCATCACCGCCGCCGTCTGCTCGCGACCCTGGCTGGAGTCGATGCTCGCCGCGGCGATGCCGTGGCGCTCGAGAAACGCCAGCTGGTCCTGCATCAGCGCCAGCAGTGGCGAGACCACCAGCGTCAGGTGCGGCAGGTGCAATGCCGGCAACTGATAGCACAGCGACTTGCCGGAGCCGGTGGGGAAGATCGCCGCCGCCGAGCGTCCGGCCGTCACCGCCAGGAGTGGTCATGATCGAACAGACCCTGCACAACGTCTTCGGCTACGGCGAGTTTCGTCCCGGCCAGCGCCCGGTGATCGAGGCGGTGACGGTGGGGCTGTGCGGGGCCGGGCGCGCTGGCGTCACTCGAAGGAAACACTGCACAAATGCCTGCACGGGCGAATCGCTGCGTTGCGCGGTGCGCGGAATCCTCACATATACCCCATATGCTGCGGTTCCTGTGCGCCGGGCGCCTTGCGCTTCATCCCGCTCGCCTATTTGTTCAGCGCTTCCCGAAAGCGTCGATGACAGTTCGCCGACCGCGGTCATTGTCGCATATCGTCGCCCACCAGGGCCGCCCGGCGTGGGACGCCATGACCCGGCGCGGGGGAGTTGGCATA
>NZ_QWBW01000072.1 GCF_004117855.1 Modicisalibacter coralii | reverse complement strand
GTGCCGGTGGCCCGATGGCGTTGACGATCGCCGGTTCGACGTCGTGATCGATCCGGCCGGACTCGTCGGAGAGCGCATGCACATGGGCGAGCACGCGGCCGCAGATGCCGGCGTAGTCCTTCCATTGGCTCTTTGAAAGGTCGTCGAGGTCGATGTCGTCGCGAAACGGCGCACGCTCGCGCGACATGTAGCTCAGGCCGTCGAATGCGACGTGACCGTAGAAGACGTCGCCGCGCACCAGGTGAACGCTCTGTGCGTGGCTGATGCGCTCGGCGCTGGCCGGCCTGGTGCCGCCCTCGACCTACGAGATGGATAGCCGTGCCGAGCGTCGCGCCTGCTTGTATTCGATGATCAGGTCGTCGGTACCGTCGCCCCGAGGGCCTTCGATGAGCACGTAATAGCGGTTGAGCCCCAGCGAGGCGGTGCCCTGCCCGCGACGTATCGCCACGTCTTTCACGTGCATGGCCTTTTTACCTCGCCCCCGGGCGCGTTTCGGCACCTCGATGGTGTTCTCACTGACCAGGCGGTCGGTGATCGCCTGGAACTCGTCGCGCCCGGGGGCGAGGTAAAAAGGCCATGCACGTGAAAGACGTGGCGATACGTCGC
>NZ_QWBW01000014.1 GCF_004117855.1 Modicisalibacter coralii | reverse complement strand
ACGGCCTCGCCGGCGTCCCGACAAACTCCATGCGGACAAGGCGTACGATCATCGCCGTTGCCGCCGAGCCTGTCAGCGACGGGGCATTCAGCCCCGTATTGCTCGTCGAGGTGTCGAGGATAGTCAGCGACTCGGCTGCCATCGCTGGGTTGTCGAACGAACCTTTGCGTGGCTGAGCCGGATGAGGCGACTTACCACGCGCTATGAGCGGCGAGTCGATATCCATTATGCCTTTACGCTGTTGGGCTGTTCCTTGGTCTGTCTGAACAAGCTTCAAGGCAGGTTTTGAAAGGCGCTCTTAGCGAATGACACTGATCATCCCGCTGTCGCGCGGGATGACGCTCATGCATTGAAGGAGAATATCATGACGTATTACACGGTCGATGCCACGGTCTGGGCAACCAATATTTTTACGAATTCGGACCTGATATATGCATTTTTTGCGGATAACTACTTGGAAGATGAAGATGCCGCTTGGGATGCCATGAAGCGTGCCAATAGGGGAGAGCCATTACCCGTCGAACGCTTTCCCAGGGAAATGTATGTGATGAGTCAATACAACAAGTACAAGAAGCTTCCTCACATATTCAAGGCAGGCGGTTTTTGGGTCGTGTCCCAGCGGTTCGCCGAGGTACTACGGCGTTTCGAGCTGGGTAAAACCGCGCTTTATCCGGTGAGACTCTTCCAACACGACCGTACCACGCCGTTCGACGGGGAGTATTTTTGTCTGGCATTCGGCGAAACCCAGGATACCTTCGTACCGGAGGAGTCACCTAGAATCAGGAAGGTCCCTTTTAGGAAAACAGATATCTGGGAGCCAAAACATACGGATAATGACTATGGCTTGGCGTTTGAAAAAACTGTTCTGCAAGGTGTTGACTTGTGGATGGATAAAAAAATGGAAGATGTATTTTTTCTCAGCGATCGCCTCTATCAAGACCTGAACGCCGAGAAGCTGGCCAAGCCGTTGGCTCCGTATCGCTGCCGCGTCGTTTCCAACCGGCACTGATCTCCACTCCCGACAAGGAGCCCATGGTATGGCCAGGGACACGTTTCATCTATTTCAGATTCATCACATTCTGCCGAATGAGCTTTTCAATGATCCTGACATCCAAAAGGGATTGAAAGCCCTGCTCGGTGACAATTACCTAGCTTTGCGCAACAGCGAGGCGAACAAGATCGCGCTCTACCGTCATGTCCATCAGGCGGAAATGGTTCGGGAATCCCTGAGAAAGGGGAGGGTTTTATGGGCTATTGGTCCGGTACCATGCCAATAGCGAGCCGACCAGAGGGCTTTCAGGGAGAGCCGGATGATCAGTGCCATTAGCGGATGACACTGATCATCCCGCTGTCGCGCGGGATGACGCTCATGCATTGAAGGAGGATATCATGACGTATTACACGGTCGATGCCACAGTCTGGGCAACCAATGCCCTGACGGATACGACGCTATTATATGGATTTACCGGAGACAATTATGAGAAGGATGAAGATGCGGCGGTCGAATCCATCCGCCGGGCAAAGCAAGGCATCGCGTCGGATGACGATAGCTGGCCCAAAGAAATGTACTTCGATAGTCCCTACAAAAAATTATCAAAGCTCCCGGCTATTTTCAGCGCTGGTGGTGTATGGGTCGTGTCCCAGCGGTTCGCCGAGGTGCTACGGCGTTTCGAGCTGGGGAAAACCACACTTCATCCGGTGAGACTCTTCCAACACGACCGTACCACGCCGTTCGATGGGGAGTATTTTTGTCTGGCGTTCGGCGAAACCAAGGATACCTTCGTACCGGAGGAGTCACCTAGAATCAGGAAGGTCCCTTTTAGGAAAACAGATATCTGGGAGCCAAAACATACGGATAATGACTATGGCTTGGCGTTTGAAAAAAACTGTTCTGCAAGGTGTTGACTTGTGGATGGATAAAAAAATGGAAGATGTATTTTTTCTCAGCGATCGCCTCTATCAAGCCCTGAACGCCGAGAAACTGGCCAAGCCGTTGGCTCCCTATCGCTGCCGCGTCGTTTCCAACCGGCACTGATGATCTCCACCCGCGACAAGGAACCCATGGTATGGCCAGGGACACATTTCATCTGTTTCAGATTCATCAAATTCTGCCGAATGAGCTTTTCAATGATCCTGACATTCAAAAGGGATTGAAAGCCCTGTTCGGTGATTATTACCTCGCCCTTCGCGACAGCGAAGCGAACAAGATCGCGCTCTACCGTCATGTCCATCAGGCGGAAATGGTTCGGGAATCCCTGAGAAAGGGGAGGGTTTTATGGGCTATTGGTCCGGTACCATGCCAATAGCGAGCCGACCAGGGGTGGTTTCAGGGAGAGCCGGATGATCAGTGCCATTAGCGAATGACACTGATCATCCCGCTGTCGCGCGGGATGACGCTCATGCATTGAAGGAGAATATCATGACGTATTACACGGTCGATGCCACGGTCTGGGCAACCAATATTTTTACGAATTCGGACCTGATATATGCATTTTTTGCGGATAACTACTTGGAAGATGAAGATGCCGCTTGGGATGCCATGAAGCGTGCCAATAGGGGAGAGCCATTACCCGTCGAACGCTTTCCCAGGGAAATGTATGTGTTGAGTCAATACAACAAGTACAAGAAGCTTCCTCACATATTCAAGGCAGGCGGTTTTTGGGTCGTGTCCCAGCGGTTCGCCGAGGTACTACGGCGTTTCGAGCTGGGTAAAACCACACTTCATCCGGTGAGACTCTTCCAACACGACCGTACCACGCCGTTCGATGGGGAGTATTTTTGTCTGGCGTTCGGCGAAACCAAGGAAACCTTCGTGCCGGAGGAGTCACCGGAGGCTGGTCAATCTCCTTTGATGAGTAAGGATAGATGGAAGCCCAGTTTGGGGAGGGAAGATTATGGCCTGGCGTTATGCAGGAAATCTCTGCAAGGTGTTGACTTGTGGATGGAAAAAAAATGATGAATGTTTTTTTTCTCAGCGACCGCCTCTATCAAGCCCTGAACGCCGAGAAACTGGCCAAGCCGTTGGCTCTCTATCGCTGCCGCGTCGTTTCCAACCGGCACTGATCTCCACCCGCTACAAGGACCTGTGGTATGGCCAGGGACACGTTTCATCTATTTAAGATTCATCACATTCTGCCGAATGAGCTTTTCAAGGATAAAGATATCCAAAAGGAATTGAAAGCCCTTTTCGGTGATGATTATCTCGCCCTTCGCGACAGCGAAGCGAACAAGATCGCGCTCTACCGTCATGTCTATCAGGCGGAAATGGTTCGGGAATCCCTGAGCAAGGGAGAGAGTTTTATGGGCTATTGGTCCGGTACCATGCCAATAGCGAGCCGACCAGGGGGGCTTTCAGGGAGAGCCGGATGATCAGTGCCATTAGCGAATGACACTGATCATCCCGCTGTCGCGCGGGATGACGCTCATGCATTGAAGGAGGATATCATGACGTATTACACGGTCGATGCCACAGTCTGGGCAACCAATTCCCTGACGGATACGACGCTATTATATGGATTTACCGGAGACAATTATGAGAAGGATGAAGATGCGGCGGTCGAATCCATCCGCCGGGCAAAGCAAGGCGTCGCGTCGGGTGACGATAGCTGGCCCAGGGAAATGTACTTCGATAGTCCCTACAAAAAATTATCAAAGCTCCCGGCTATTTTCAGCGCTGGTGGTGTATGGGTCGTGTCCCAGCGGTTCGCTGAGGTGCTACGGCGTTTCGATCTGGGGAAAACCACACTTCATCCGGTGAGACTCTTCCAACACGACCGTACCACGCCGTTCGACGGGGAGTATTTTTGTCTGGCGTTCGGCGAAACCAAGGATACCTTCGTGCCAGAGGATTCACCGGAGGCTGGTCAATCTCCTTTGATGAGTAAGGATAGATGGAAGCCCAGTTTGGGGAGGGAAGATTATGGCCTGGCGTTATGCAGGAAATCTCTGCAAGGTGTTGACTTGTGGATGGAAAAAAGAATGATGAATGTTTTTTTTTCTCAGCGATCGCCTCTATCAAGCCCTGAACGCCGAGAAACTGGCCAAGCCGTTGGCTCCGTATCGCTGCCGCGTCGTTTCCAACCGGCACTGATCTCCACTCCCGACAAGGAACCCATGGTATGGCCAGGGACACGTTTCATCTGTTTCAGATTCATCATATTCTGCCGAATGAGCTTTTCAAGGATAAAGATATCCAGAAGGGATTGAAAACCCTGTTCGGTGACAATTACCTCGCCCTTCGCGACAGCGAGGCGAACAAGATCGCGCTCTACCGTAATGCCCATCAGGCGGAAATGGTTCGGGAATCCCTGAGAAAGGGGAGGGTTTTATGGGCTATTGGTCCGGTACCATGCCAATAGCGAGCCGACCAGGGGTGGTTTCAGGGAGAGCCGGATGATCAGTGCCATTAGCGAATGACACTGATCATCCCGCTGTCGCGCGGGATGATGCTCATGCATTGAAGGAGGATATCATGACGTATTACACGGTCGATGCCACGGTCTGGGCAACCAATGCCCTGACGGATACGGCGCTATTATATGGATTTAATGGAGATAATTATGAGAAAGACCCCAAAAAGGCAGTCGAATCCATGCGGCGATCTGATCGAGGGGTTGCATCAGGTGATGATAGCTGGCCCAGGGAGATGTACTTCGTTAGTCCCTACAAAAAGTTATCAAAGCTCCCGGCTATTTTCAGCGCTGGTGGTGTATGGGTCGTGTCCCAGCGGTTCGCCGAGGTGCTACGGCGTTTCGAGCTGGGGAAAACCACACTTCATCCGGTGAGACTCTTCCAACACGACCGTACCACGCCGTTCGATGGGGAGTATTTTTGTCTGGCGTTCGGCGAAACCAAGGATACCTTCGTGCCAGAGGAGTCACCGGAGGCTGGTCAATCTCCTTTGATGAGTAAGGATATATGGAAGCCCAGTTTGGGGAGGGAAGAATATGGCCTGGCGTTATGCAGGAAATCTCTGCAAGGTGTTGACTTGTGGATGGAAAAAAAAATGATGAATGTTTTTTTTCTCAGCGATCGCCTCTATCAAGCCCTGAACGCTGAGAAGCTGGCCAAGCCGTTGGCTCCGTATCGCTGCCGCGTCGTTTCCAACCGGCACTGATCTCCACTCCCGACAAGGAACCCATGGTATGGCCAGGGACACGTTTCATCTATTTCAGATTCATCACATTCTGCCGAATGAGCTTTTCAAGAATAACAATATTTCAGAAGGGTTGAAAACCCTGTTCGGTGATGATTATCTCTCGCTTCGCGACAGCGAGGCGAACAAGATCGCGCTCTACCGTAATGCCCATCAGGCGGAAATGGTTCGGGAATCCCTGACCAAGGGCGAGGGTTTTTATCGCGATATCGGGATGGGCGGAAGCTACCATGAAGGGGGGCATAAAGGATATAACGATTTTATTTTGGATCAGGCACGAATTATTCTGGCTTTGCCAGACGATGTGCTAACTACTGAGCAAAAGAAATTTGCATTTTTCGATCTGGCGCGTTTTTCCAAACATGTATCCGAAGGGACAGCCACCTTTGATGGTAAATTATTATCCCTTTCTGGAGGTGCCGATAATGCAAAGATTTTGGATAAGGCTTGGAGTTCCAAACAGCTCGACTACACCGATCCCGATGTGTTGACAAAGGACGGCCTGGGTGATTTCAAGGCGAATTTTCTCAGTCAGGACCGGTTGATCACCGATGCGGGTACCAATGGAGAATTCAACACCGAGCAACGGTTGCTGGTCACGCGAAAGTTCACCGAGGCGCTGCACTAGGACGGGCTGATCAGCGACGTGACTTTCAACGAGCGCATGGCCCGGCTCGAGGCCGCCATTGCCAACCAGCGCGCCGGTGATATCGGCGATGTCTTTTTCAAGAACAGTTATGAAAAGGCGGTGGCCGACGGCCGACCGGTATCGCTGGCCGAGACGCTCAAGCACCTCTCCGGGATCGACGAAAACGGCCAGCCGCTTGCCCAGGTGTTGGCCACGCTGGAGGGCGACAAGTCGTTGCCACTGAAGAGTGCCTCGGGGTTGGCCGCTGAACTCGAACAGTGGCATCTGAATTTGCCGGATGCCTTGACGGAGCTATCCCGGGAAACCCGGCTCAGCCTCGAAAAATCGCTGGTGGGCGTGGGTGGCGGTATCGTCGGTGATGTGGGCGAATTTCTCAATAATGCCTACGAGAGCCTCAAGCACGGCCTGGATACCGGTGACTGGCAGCCCATGCACAATGATGCCGTGGCGTTCGGCGAATCCATGGTGTTGACCGCGATCATGGTGGTCGGCACGACCACGCTGGCCGGCGTCGTGGCGGGGCCGGGCGCGGCGGCCCTGGTGGCCAATGGTTGGGCGGTTTATGGGGTCGCCGATGGCTTGATCAATATCGGTGAGCTGATCGGCAAGGTCGTCGATGACGTGGGGTATTGGGCCGATCTGCTCTCGGATAGCTTCATGGCCTGGCTGAAGGATGAGTTCGGTTATGCCAGCGAGATCGTTTCCCCGCTGGTGCTGGATCTGGATGGCGATGGTGTCGAAACGCTGGCGCTCGAAAACGGGGTGTATTTCGACCACGACGGTAACGGCTTCGCCGAGAAGAGTGGTTGGGTCGGGGCCGACGATGGCCTGCTGGTCTGGGATCGAAACGGCGATGGCGACATCACCGATGGTGGCGAGCTGTTCGGCAACCATGTGTTGCTGGACGATGACACCAAGGCGCAAAACGGTTTCGCGGCCCTGGCGGCACTGGACGATAACGACGATGGCATCGTCGATGCCGAGGATGCGAACTTCGCGTCGTTACGAGTCTGGCGGGATGCCAATGGCGATGGCGTGACGCAGAGCGGCGAGTTGCTGTCGTTGGCCGAGGCCGGGGCTGCGGGCCTGGAGGTGGGGTATGAGAGCGCATCTTTCATCGACGACGCCGGCAACGAGCATTTGCAGTTGGGCCGTTTCAAGGGGGCGGATGGCAAGGACGCGGCCCTGGTGGATGTCTGGTTCCGACATGATCTGATGGACACCCGCGATGGCGCGCGGCCCCCGAGCGAGGGCGAGGCGCAGGCCGGCCCCGGCCTGGTGGGTTATGGCAACGTGCACGACCTGCAAACCGCCGTGACATTGGATGACAGTGGCCAACTGCGCGACTTGCTGACCCGTTTCCAGTCGGAGCCGGATGTCGCCGCGCGTCATGCCCTCATCGACGAGTTGATGTTCGCCTGGACCGGGGCCGATGCCCATGCCGCCGACAGTCGCGGGCGTTATATCGAGGATGCGCGCAAGCTCCACGCGCTGGAAGCGTTCATGGGTGAGACCTTCGTGCAGGGCAGCGGCACCAACGCCGGTTTGCAGGACCCCGGGCCCAATGCCTCGAAGTCACTGACCGAGACCTATCAGAGTCTGGCCGATCAGGTTTACGCCAGCCTGGCCATCGACGCTCATTACGCCGACTGGTTCGCGGACCTCGACATCGATGTCGCGGGTGGCGAGTGGCAGGTCGATATGACCGCGCTGCGGGGCCGGTTGGCGCGGCTATTCGATGGCGGTGAATTCTCTGACATCGCTCGAATACTGGATTTCGGCGATATTCTGAGCCGTGCCGACACGCCGCTCACCGATGCGCTACTGACACGGCTCAATGCCGAAGGAACGCCCGAAGGGGCGGATTTCGAGCGCTTGTTGTCCAGCCTCGGGCAAGCCGATCGATTCGAGGATTCACACGGTAATGTGGTCAAGGCCAGCGGTGCCTTCGAGCTCCTCGGTTTCAGTGACCGTGCGGATGCCCTGCAGGGGGCCGCGGGGGACGACGAATTGATCGGTCTTTCGGGCGGCGACACCCTGGCCGGTGGTGACGGCGACGATCGGCTCTTGGGAGGTGCCGGTCACGATGAGCTGTTCGGCGGCGCCGGAGGCGATGATCTCTTGGGCGGGGAGGGAATGGACGAACTCCATGGTGGCGATGGCGCCGATCATCTCGACGGCCAGGATGGTGACGATCGCCTGTTCGGCGATCGGGGACGAGACGAGCTGCTGGGCGGTGTGGGCAACGATGTGCTTCATGGTGGCGATGGCGATGACCGTCTCGCAGGGGGTAATGGCAATGACACGCTGGTTGGCGGCCTGGGCAAGGACTCGCTGGCCGGGGGGGAGGGAAGTGACGAACTCCATGGTGGCGATGGCGCCGACCATCTCGACGGCCAGGACGGTGACGATCGCCTGTTCGGCGATCTGGGACGAGACGAACTGCTGGGCGGTGCGGGTAACGACGTGCTCCATGGTGGCGATGATGGCGACCGTCTCTACGGCGGTGATGGCGCCGATACGATCAAGGGTGGCCTGGGGAACGACATCCTGCAGGGCAGTTTGGGTGACGATACGCTCGACGGTGGTCGCGGCAATGATTGGATACAGGGGGGTGACGGCAGTGACTCGATCGAGGGCGGCCTGGGTGACGATACCCTGAACGGGGGGCTGGGCGACGATGAACTCGAAGGCGGTCGCGGTGAGGATTTCCTGCTTGGTGGCGGCGGTTTCAATTGGCTTCAGGGAGGCCTGGGTAACGATACCCTCCGGGGAGGCGACGCTGGCAACGTGATCGCGGGTGGAGACGGTGACGACCTGATCAATGGAGGCGCCGGTGATGACGTTATCGAGGGCGGCCGCGGTGACGATACGATCTGGCAGGTCGGGGGGCGGAATACGTATATCTTCAGCGAAGGCTGGGGGAATGATGAACTCCTCAGTGTTACCGAAAATGATGTCATCGCGTTCGATGATACCGTCCTCCCGACGGATATTCGGGTGGGGAGGTCGGATTCCGATCTCATCCTGCGTTCGGCCTCGGGCGATGACCGAATCGAAATCAGCTTGTACTTTTCGACGGGCACGACGCACGGTGCCCTGGACCGTGTGGTTTTCGCCAATGGCGAGGTCTGGGATCGACGCGCGATTTCATCGAAACTCATCGCCACGACACCGGGAGATGATATCGTCGAAGGCACGGCCCTGGACGAATTCATCAATGGTCAAGCCGGGAACGATAGGTTACTGGGCGGAGGCGACAACGACACCCTGGTTGGTGGTGCGGGCCAGGATATCCTGGAAGGGGGTAGCGGTAGTGACGAATATTGGTTCGCCAAGGGCTGGGGACAGGACATCCTGAATAATCTTGCGTTCGATCATGATGAATCCACAGATGCCATCGTGTTTCGTGACGGGTTGACCGCCGAGGACATCTCCGTGCGGCGAGATGACTTTTCGCTGGTCATCGAATCCCGGCAAGGGGATGACCGTATTACCGTCGAAAATTACTTTCTTGATGATGAAGACAAGCTCTATCGACTCGATACCCTTCACTTTTCCGATGGTGAGGCATGGTCGTTCGAGGACGTCAAGCTCATGATGATACAGGGGAGCGACGGCGACGATCATCTACAGGGTTACGCGAGCGACGATACGCTGAGCGGTGGTCTGGGAAATGATGTCATTGACGGCGGTGCCGGTAACGATGTCTTGCAGGGTGGGCCCGGCGATGACGAACTCGTCGGTGGAACGGGGGCCGATATCGTGCGCTACGGGCTGGGTGATGGCCACGATATTATCGATACGGTAAGCCTTTATGACGCCGAGCGCGTGGACGTGGTCGAGTTTCAAGCACTGTTGCCCGAGGACGTATCGGTGTCGCGGGATGAATACGATCTGATCGTTACTCTCGATGAAAGCGGTGAAACGCTGACCATCAATGGGTTTCTATCGGAGGCCTACCCGAGCGAGGTCGAAACGCTCCGCTTCGAGAATGGCGTGGAGTGGACGTTACCCGATATAGAACCGATGGTGTCCGACGAGGAACCATCCGGTGGTTACGACGGTGGTATGAATACCGAACACGGTACCGCCGGCGACGATAGGCTCATCGGAGGTATCGGCATGGATTTCCTGTATGGGGAGGAAGGCAACGATATCCTGGAAGGCAAGGGTGGGCCGGATATACTCGATGGCGGTATGGGCAACGATAGACTGGTCGGTGGTGGCGGGAACGATAGTCTGATAGATCCCGGGGGTAGCGATATTTTCGTTGTTTCGGCCGGTGATGGCCAGACTCTGATTCAAAATACCTCGCAGAACCCCGATAACGATCAAGATGTGTTGATGATCATGGATATCGACTACATGGCATTGCGTGTCTCGTATGACTATATCGGCTTGATGATTACGGTGGAAGATAGCGACGATGTCATCAGGGTCGCGGGCTGGCAGTCGGATGAGACCACTCGTCTGGATGCGATACAGGTCGGTGACCATCGATTGACGAAGGAAGCCATCGAGCCGCTGACAACGGACGACGCGCCTCGAGCGCTAGGGCTCAACGAGATGGACGAATTGATATTGGTCTAGAGCTGGCCCGACGTCATTCGGACTTCGCTATCGATCGAGCGCCGCAGCATTAACTGCGGCGCTTTTTCATGGTAGGGGCGGTGCAACTGGCGGTCCCGGCCACGTTCGATGAGGTTGCTGAATTCGCGAGCCAGGCTCTGGCGCATGCAGTGAGGATCCGCAGGAAATGTCAGCCCCTAATCTGCGGGCGATCGGCGGCGCTGACAAGTCGTTGCCATGTGAGCGCCAGCAGCGGCAGCAGCGCGAACGGGATCAGCAGGGCGTTGAGACCGGCCCAGCCCAGGCTGGCCTCGAGTGGCGCGGCGAGCAGGGCGCTGACGCTGACCGTGGTGAACACCAGGCACTCGTTGGCGGCCTGGGTGCGGGCCTTCTCGGGCGGACGATGGGCCTCGGTCAACAGGCCGGTGGCGGGCAGGAAGGTCGCGTTCCAGCCCAGGCCGAGCAGGATCAGCGCCGTGTAGTAGCCGCCCAGGCCGAGATCCAGCTGGGCGATGAGCGCGCAGCCGATCAGCAGCAGGCAGCCCGTGGCGATCATCGTCGGCGCACCCAGGCGTGCGGTCAGCCGTCCGGTGACGAAGGAGGGCAGGAACATCGCCAGCACGTGCCACTGGATGGTCGTGGCGATGGGGTCGAAGGCGAAGCCGGCGCGCTGCATCGCCAGCGGCGTGGCGGTCATCGCCAGGTTCATGACCCCGTAACCGACCAGGCCGCTGACGGCGGCGACGACGAAGACCGGCTGGCGCAGGATCTCGCCCAGCGGTCGGGCGGGGCCGTCGCCGTGGCTGCGCGAGGGCGCCGGCAGATGGGTGAAGAGCAGCAGCATCAGGGCCAGCAGGTAGAGCGCGCCGAGCCCGATGAAGCTGCCCAGGAATGGCGTGGCGAGCAGGTCGCGGCTGGCGCGGGCCAGCCAGGGGCCGAGGAAGGCCGCCATCACGCCGCCGCCCATCACCAGGCCGATGGCCCGGTCGCGGCCTGCCGGGGGCGCTGCCTCGGCGGCGGCGAAGCGATACAGCATGCCGAAGCCGATGCCCACGCCGATCAGTGCGGTGCCCAGCATGAACATCCCGAAGCGCTGATGGACGAGGGCCAGGGCGGCGACCGCCACGCCGGCCAGCCCCACCAGGTTGCCGAGCACGAAGCCGAGCTTGCGGCCCAGCCGCGCCATGATCAGCGAGGCGGGGATGGTCGCGCTCATCAGGCCCAGCAACTGGGTGGCGACCGGCGCGGTGGCCCAGTTCGGCCCCGGGGCGAGCTGGGCGCCGATCAACGGTGAAACGGCGATCAGGAGGATGTTGCCGCTGACCAGCAGGGCCTGGCATAGCGAAAGCAGCACGACGCTGACGGGCATGGTCAGTCTCCGGTGATGGACGAGGAAGGGGCGGTGTAAAAGCGCTGGCGATAGACCGAGGGCGAGACGCCGTAGTGGCGCTGGAACAGCCGGCGTAACTGCTCGGCGCCGCCCAGCCGCCAGTCGCGTGCCAGGCGTTCCAGCGGCGGCGGGGTGGGGCTGTCGATCAGCACCCGCCGGGCTTGCTCGAGGCGCAGCCGGGTCAGGTACGCGCCGGGTGTGGTGTCGAGATGACGACGAAACAGTCGCGAGAGGTGCCGGGGCGTCACCGCCAGCCGCGCGGCCAGGGTCTCGAGACGGTGCTCGTCGGCCGGGGCGGCGTGCAGGTCGTCGAGCAGGGCGCGCAACGGGCCGGTGTCGCGCTGCTGGCTGCGCAGCGCTTCGCTGAATTGCGACTGGCCACCCGGCCGGCGCAGGAAGACCACCAGTTCGCGCGCCACGCGCCCGGCCAGGGCCGAACCGTGATCGGCCTCGAGCAGCGACAGGGCGAGGTCGATGCCCGCGGTGACGCCGGCGCTGGTGTAACGCGTCGCCTCGTCGTCGTGGGTCGGCGGGTTGCAAACGTAGAGCGCATCCGTCGCCACCTGAATCTGCGGATGGGTGGCGGCGAGACGCTCGACATGGCGCCAGTGGGTGGTGGCGCGCTGCCCGTCGAGCAAGCCCGCAGCGGCGAGCAGGAAGGCGCCGCTGCATACCGAGCCCAGCCGTCGCACCCGGGTGAGGCTCGCGGCGAGGAGCGCGCGTAGCGCCGGGTCGTCGCATTGGGCAAACACCCCGCAACCGCCGGCGACGAGCAGGGTGTCCGGCGCCGGCGCGTCGAGCAGGCTGTGCCAGGCGCGGTCGGCCTGCAGGGGCAGTCCCGAGTTGGTACGCACCAACCCCGGTGACTCGGCCAGCAGGCTCAGACGGTAGAGCGGCGAACCGGAGAGTTCGTTGGCGGTGGCGAACACCTGCCAGGGCCCGGTGACGTCGAGCAGCTGACAGTCGGGATAGGCGAGCAGGGCGATCGGGCGAGACATGATGAACAGTCCGAGGTGACGATACCTCGATTGTCACCGGCGGTCGCAATGTCGGCAACGACCATCATCCCACCGATAGGGACATCCGGGGGCGAAAATGCAACGACCCCGCCAGGGGCGGGGTCGTCGTCGGGGAGTCTCGGCGGTCGGCTCAGGATACGCCGCCGGCGAAGGAGGCGTAGATCGCGATGACCAGCACGATCAGCAGGATCCCGGTGGGGATGGCGCCCTTCCACGGTGTCAGGTCGACCTGGCCGGCGTCCTCCTGGACCCAGTCGGTCGTGCGCGGGCTGAGCTTGCCGATCACCAGCATCATCGCCACCAGCAGCACGAAGACCAGCCCCACGAAGTGGAAGTTCTGGATGACGTCGAGCAAGCCGTTGAACGGCGGCACGAAGTAGACCAGCCCGATCACCAGGCAGCCGCCGATCAGGGCGATCTTGGCGGCGATGGGCGGCACGCGCTTGGTCAGCAGGCCGACCAGCACCACCGCCAGGATGGGGATGAAGTACAGGGCGTTCATCTTCTGCAGGTAGCCGAACAGGCTGTCCTGACCGGCGAGCAGCGGGGCAATGGTCATCGCGGCGAACGCCATGATCCAGCCGAAGACCTTGCCCGACTTGACCACCTGCTCCTCGCTGGCGTTCTTGTTGATCAGCGTCTTGTACAGCCCCAGGCTGAACAGCGTGGTGGTGCTGTTGAGCGCCGAGTTGAACGACGACAGGATGGCGCCGACCATCACCGCCGCGAAGAAGCCGGTCAGGTAGGGCGGCAGGACGTTGAACACCAGATGGCCGTAGGCGGCGTCGGCCTTGATGCCGTCGCCGGCGTACAGGTTGTAGGCGATGATCCCCGGCAGCACCAGATAGAGTGGCCCGAGCAGCTTGAACAGGCCGGTCAGCAGCACGCCCTTCTGGCCTTCGGCGAGGGTCTTGGCGGCGAAGGTGCGCTGGATGATCTGCTGGTTGGTGGTCCAGTAGAACAGGTTGATCAGGAACACCCCGGTGAACAGGGTGGCGAAAGGCACCTGCTGATCGTCACCGCCGATGGAGTTGAGCTTGTCGGGATTCTGCTGCTTGAGCGTCTCCCAGCCGGCCATCACGCCGTGGCCGTCGCCGACCGCCTGCAGGCCGAAATAGACCACCACGAAGCCGCCGATCAGCAGGCCGATGCCGTTCAGGGTATCGGAAACCGCGACCGTGCGCAGGCCGCCGAACAGGGCATAGATCGAGCCGATCAGGCCCACCACCCAGACGGTGCCCCAGAGCAGCACGGTGGGCGACTGGATGCCGGTCAGGCCCGGCAGGTCGAGCATGCCTTCGAGGCCCACGGCGCCGGAGTAGAGGATGATCGGCAGCAGGATCACTGCGTAGGCGAGCAGGAAGATGATGTTGCAGATCATTTGCGTGCCGGCGTCGAAGCGGATCTCGAGCAGCTGCGGCACGGTCGCGATGCCGCTGCGCAGAAAGCGCGGCAGGAAGAACAGACCCAGCGCCACCAGGGCGACCACCGCGACCACCTCCCAGGCCATCACGCTCAGCCCGTCGGTGAAGGCGCTGCCGTTGAGGCCCACCATCTGCTCGGTGGACAGGTTGGTCATCAACAATGACCCGGCGATCAGCGGGAAGGTCAAGCTGCGTCCGGCGAGGAAGTAGCCACGGGTGCTGCGGTGATCGTCGCGGTGGGTGATCCACCAGGTGATCGCCGCTACCAGGCCCGTGAAGAAGAGAAACGATAGGATCGTCAGGGCATGCATAGTATGAGGGTCCTTGGATGACTGGACGGCGTGGTGGCGGGCACCGCGCCGGTTATGGCAGGCTCCGCTGCAACTCACGGCAAGACGAAAGTATATGAGCGGACGTCGATTTTGCCATTATCCCTTTGTCGGACATAACTTTTTCAATGTCTTTGCAAGCCGGCGGGGCGTGACGGGAAGCGCGCTACCCGCGAGCGGACATGGCGAGAGGTCGCGCGAGGTGACGGATGCGGTTTTTCGCGGGGCGGTCGACGCCTCGGCTATGCTCTGCTTACGGGCCCCGACAAGGGCATTTCCCACCGCGACGGACATCGGCATGAGCGAAACGACGGCACAGACGATTCTCGATTTCTGGTTCAACGGCCTGACGCCCAGGCAGTGGTTCGCCAAGGACGCGGCGCTCGACCGGCAGATCGCGCAACGTTTCCAGGCGGTCTTCGAGGCGGCGCGGGCCGGCGAGCTGTGGACCTGGCGCCAGTCGCCCCAGGGCCGGCTGGCCGAGATCCTGATTCTCGATCAGTTCTCGCGCAACCTGTATCGCGATCGGCCCGAGGCCTTTGCCCAGGACCCGCAGGCACTGGTGCTGGCCCAGGAAGCGGTGGCGCATCACGCCGACCGGCACCTGGAGGGCCCCCGGCGCGCCTTCCTCTACATGCCCTACATGCACAGCGAGTCGCTGGCGATCCACGACGAGGCGTTGCGATTGTTCGACCAGCCGGGGCTCGAGGACAACCTGAAATACGAACGCCGGCATCGCGAGATCCTCGTGCGCTTCGGCCGCTATCCGCACCGCAACGCCATCCTCGGGCGGGCCTCGACGGATGAAGAGCGGGCCTTCCTCGAGCAACCCGGGTCGTCATTCTGAGCGCGCTTGTGGCACCCTTGCCACGCGGGTTTCGCATTTCATGGACTGGAGGAAGGAGAGAACGATGGACCTGATACTGTGGTTGATCATCGGTGGCCTGGCCGGCTGGATCGCCGGCAACATCATGCGCGGTGGTGGCTTCGGGGTCCTCGGCAACATCGGGGTGGGGATCGTCGGTGCGGTGATCGGCGGCTTCCTGTTCGGCCTGCTGGGCCTGTCGTCGAGCGGTTTTCTCGGCTCGCTGGTGACCGCCACCGTGGGTGCCGTGGTGTTGCTGTGGGTGGTCGCCAAGCTGCGCAAATCATCCTGAGACGTATTTGCCCGATACGACATTCGGTGTCTACCTTCTAAGAGGCAAACGATGACGTACTGATAAAACATCCACCGCTCGTCGCCGCGCCAGGGAATAGCGAGGCCAAGGCGCGAGCGGTGCCCTATCAGAGGATGGGTAGCCAACAGCAAACAGGAGCGTTTGACCATGGCGAAGAACCCGCATACGCGCCCCAACAGTGACGCGGCGCACGACACGGATTTCAAGACCACCAAACAGAGCAAGTCGGAGAACCTGGAACCCCACCGCAGCGACGCCGAAGGCCACGACCTGCGTACCAACCAGGGCACCCGGATTGCCGACAACCACAACTCGCTGAAGGCCGGCGAGCGGGGTCCGACCCTGATGGAAGATTTCATCTTCCGCGAAAAGCTCAACCACTTCGACAACGAGCGCATCCCGGAGCGCATCGTGCATGCCCGCGGCGCGGCCGCGCATGGTTTCTTCCAGCCCTACGACAACGCCGCGCAGTATTCTAAGGCGGGTCTCTTTCAGGACCCTGACAAGAAGACCCCGGTATTCGTGCGCTTCTCCACCGTCCAGGGCCCGCGGGGCTCCAACGACACGGTGCGCGACGTGCGCGGCTTCGCGACCAAGTTCTATACCGACGAGGGCAACTGGGACCTGGTCGGCAACAACATGCCGGTGTTCTTCATCCAGGACGCCATCAAGTTCCCGGATTTCGTCCACGCCGTGAAGCCCGAGCCGCACAACGAGATCCCCCAGGGGCAGTCGGCCCACGACACCTTCTGGGACTTCGTCTCGCTGATGCCGGAAGCCAGCCACATGGTGCTGTGGACGATGTCCGACCGCGCCTTCCCGCGCAGCTATCGCGCCATGGAAGGCTTCGGCGTGCACACTTTCCGGCTGGTCGACAAACAGGGCAAGGCGCGCTTCGTCAAGTTCCACTGGAAGCCGCTCGCCGGCACCTGGTCGCTGATCTGGGACGAGGCCCAGAAGCTCTGGGGGCGCGACCCCGACTTCAACCGCCGCGAGATGTGGAACGACATCGAGAACGGTGACTTTCTGGAGTGGGAAATGGGCATCCAGGTGGTCGAGGAGGAAGACGAACATGCGTTCGACTTCGATCTGCTCGATCCCACCAAGCTGATCCCCGAGGAGCAGGTCCCGGTGACGCCGATCGGCAAGCTGGTGCTCAATCGCAACCCCGACAACTACTTCGCCGAGACCGAGCAGGTCGCCTTCAATCCGGCGAGCGTGGTGCCGGGCATCGACTTCACCAACGACCCGCTGCTGCAGGGGCGGCTGTTCTCCTACCTGGATACGCAGATGCTGCGCCTGGGCGGTCCCAACTTCCACGAGATCCCCATCAACCGGCCAGTGGCACCGTTCCACAACAACCAGCGCGATGCCATGCATCGCCAGACGATCAACAAGGGCCAGGCCTCCTACGAGCCCAACTCGATCGACGGCGGCTGGCCGCGCGAGACGCCGCCCGCCGAGGAGAACGGCGGTTTCGAGACGGTCAACGAGCGCGTCGATGCCAACAAGATACGCGCACGCAGTGCGTCGTTCGGCGATCACTACTCCCAGGCGACGCTGTTCTGGAACAGCCAGACCGAGGTCGAGAAGGAGCACATCATCGCCGCCTACGCCTTCGAGCTCTCCAAGGTCGGCCGGCCGTGGATCCGCGAGCGGGTGATCCAGGAGATCCTGCCCAACATCGACCTCGAACTGGCACGCCGGGTCGGTGAAATGCATGGCATCGAGGCCCCCACCGAGAAGCCGGCGCCGGCGGAGGAACTGGGCCAGAGTTCGCAGCGCTCCTCCGAGGCACTGAGCCTGATGGCGCGGCTGCCGCGTGACATCAAGTACCGCAAGGTGGCGATTCTCGCCGCCGACGGCGTCGACGCCGATCAGGTCGAGCAGATCCGCCAGCAGCTCGAGGCCGGCGGTGCCCAGGGCCTGGTGATCGCGCCGAGCATGGCGCCACTCCAGGCCGCCGACGGCCGGACGGTGACGCCGGATGCGATGCTCAACGGCCTGCCGTCGGTGACCCTGGACGCGGTGATCGTCGCCGGCGGCGCCGAGAGCGCCCGGGCGCTGACCCAATCCGGGCTGGGCGTGTACTACGTGCAGGAAGCCTACAAGCACCTCAAGCCGATCGCCGCGGTGGGCGAGGGCAAGACGCTGCTCGACACCGCCCGGGTACCCGATGCCGAGGAGGGGGTATTCGTCGGTGGCGCGGTGGACGACGTCTTCACGCCGTTCGCCGAGTCGCTGGGCCAGCATCGCGTCTGGACGCGCGATTCCAAGGCCAATGCCATGCCGGCCTGACCGGTCACCCCGGCTGAAGCCACCCAGCAAACGCCCCGCCAGACCGGCGGGGCGTTTGCGTTGGGGGCTATCGAGGGGCGGTGACTGACACCGCCCCTTGCGGTCAGGCCGTCTGTTTCTGGCCGACCAGTTCGGTCAGGGTTTCCTCGATGAGGGCCAGGCCTTCGTTGAGGACCTCGTCGCTGATGGTCACCGGCATCAGGAACCGGATGGTGTTGCCGTAGAGGCCGCAGGAAAGCAGGATCAGCCCCTTTTCGCGGGCCTTCTTGCAGAGCTTGCCGGCCAGTTCGGCGTCCGGCGTATGGTTGGCCTTGTCCGATACCAGGTCGAAGGCCGCCATGGCGCCCAGGTTGCGGGGGTTGTCGACGCAGTCGAAGTCCTGCTGCCACTGGCCGAAGCGGCTGGCCAGCTTGTCGCCCAGGGCCTGGCTCTTGTCGAGGATCTTTTCCTCCTCGAAGACCTTGAGCACCGCCAGCACCGCCGCGCAGGAGACCGGGCTGCCGGTGTAGGTGCCGCCCAGCGAGTTGCCGCCGGAAGCGTCCATGTGCTTGTCGGTGCCCACCACGGCGGAGATCGGCATGCCGTCGGCCATGCTCTTGGCCATGGTGACGATGTCCGGCTCGACGCCGCTGTGTTCGATGGCGAACATCTTGCCGGTACGCCCGAAGCCGGATTGCACCTCGTCGACGATCATCAGCATGCCGTGCTCGTCGCAGATCTCGCGAATCTTCTTCAGGAAGCTCGCCGGCGCGGCGTAGAAGCCGCCCTCACCGAGGACCGGCTCGATGACGATGGCGGCGGTGTCCTTGGGGTTGGCGTCGGTCTTTATGGCCATCTTCAGGCCGCGTATCGCCTCGTCCTCGCTGACCCCGTGGTAGGGCACCGGGTAGGGCGCGCGGAAGACGTTGCCCGGCATGCTGCCGAAGTCCGTGGCGTAGGGGGCGACCTTGCCGTTCATCGCCATGGTCATGAACGTGCGCCCGTGATAGCCGCCGTCGAAGCAGATCACGTTGTTGCGCCCGGTGGCGGCGCGCGCCACCTTGACCGCATTCTCCAGCGCCTCGGCCCCGGAGTTGGCGAGCATCACCTTGGCATGGCCGCGGACCGGGGTGATCTGGCTGAGCTTCTCGGCGACCCGCACGTAGCCCTCGTAGGGCATCACGGTCTGGCAGGTGTGCATGACGCGGTCGAGCTGCGCCTTGACCGCTTCGACCACCTTGGGATGGCGGTGGCCGATGTTGAGCACGCCGATGCCGCCGGCGAAGTCGATGAAACGCTTGCCGTCGGCGTCCCACAGTTCGGCGTTCTCGGCCCGGTCGGCGAACTGCTCGGCCGGACTGGCCGCGCCGCTGGCCACGTAGCGTAGCTTGAGCTCGTTGAGTTGGGCGTTGTTCATGCTGACCTCCTGGTTGGGGATGGCGATGCGCGAGAAACGCATTTGTCTCGAGCAAAGCGTCGTACACAATGACCATAACCGGCAAGCTCCGTGTTTGCCGGTATCGCCCGCCGCGGGACGGGCACGTGGGCATCGGCGAACGTACGGCTTTCCGCTACACTATGTCGCCCGGAAACCGTCTCCGCTAGTCAGTCAACAAGAGGTGCGTCTTGGTCGATCCGCTCTATGCCTGGTGGGCCCAACAGCTGGTGTTATGCGGCTGGGCCTTCGAACCCGACCCTACCTCGCTGGAACCGGCCCTGGCCATCGAGCGATTGTCGCAGTTGGGCGTTCCGGATCGCGGCGAACTGGGCTGGCGTCTGATCGAGGGCTTTCCGCCCGGCGGCAACGATCCCCGGGCCCAACTGGCGGCGCTGGAGATGCTGGCGCTGGGCGCGGCGGCGGGCTGGCTGCCCGAGGAGCGCGTCGATGCCTGGCTGCACGCCCTGTGTCGCGGCATCCACAGTCATCACGATTCGCTCGACGCCTGGCTGAGTTCGCTGCGCCGGGCGCGGCTCGCGGCCGGCTGGCACCACGGCGACGAAGCCTTCGCCGCGGCCGGCGAGGCGCTGTCGAAGATCGAGGCGGATGGCGACGGCGTGACCTGGCCGCTGCTCGCCGACGCGCTCGAACGTCGCCCCCGGGGCACGCCGTGGCCCGAGGCGCCTGGTGCCTGGCCATTGCGCGCCGCTTTTGCCCCGGTGCTGGTGCTGCCGCCGGCGCAGCGGCCCGACTGGCCGGATGCCGAAGCCTGGCTGGCCGAGGGCTGGCAGGTGCATGGCCGCGACGAGTTGATCCGCGTGATGCTGTGGCTGGCCGGGCAGGGGCATCGCTACGGCTGGGACATCGATGCCGCCCGCCTGGTCGAGATGGATGCCGCGGCACGCCAGGCTTGGCTCGCCGGGCTGGGCGAGCAACGCCGCTACGGCAAGGTGCTGCTGCGCTTCCTGGAGCGCGGTGAACCCCTGGAGTGGGCGGCCTGGGACTGGCTGCGACTGGCCGATCTGGCCTATGCCGGGGCGGCGCTGGGCTGGCTCGAGCCCGACGAAGCCGAGCAGTTCGCCGGTCATGCCGCCGATCTGGTGATGCGGCGCTACAGCGACTGGACCGCACTGACCCTGGCCTATCAGCGCGGCCGCAGCCTGTTCGAGGGCCGCGACGAGATGGCCGCTCACGCCGACGACTGGGCGCTGTTGCTGCATTCGCCGCTCAGCCCCTGGCATGCACCGCTGGCGGAGCTGCTCGACGAGCCACGCCGCGAGGCATCGCGGCAGGCGATGCGCGCCTGGCGTCACGATACCCGTCACTGGCTACTGGCCCTGGCCTCGGTACGTGAACCCGACCTGCTCTACCGCCAGGGCATCCCCGTCGCGGTCGACGACGCGCGGCGTCGGGACGTGCGGCGCTATCTGCAGGAAACCCTGGCGCTGTTTCCCGACGAGGGTGTCGGTGGCCTGGCGCGTTTCTGGCTGCCCGCTCAGGTCCATCATCTCAACCAGTTGGCGGCCGATGCCGCGCACAACGCCCTGCCGTCGCTGGAGACCCGCCTCGGCCGCCCGCCCGCCGAGGCGGTCGGCCTGCGCGACGCCCTCAAGCCGTGCGTGCGGCATGCGGCCACCATCTTCATGGCCGAGAAGTACGCCTTCTACCTGCTGATGGCGGATGACAGCGGCGATTTCGAGGCGACCGGGCTGCAACGTCTGGCCGAATCGCTGCGCGGCGTGCTGTGCCGCTTCTATCCCGATCCGCGCCGGCTGCTGGACGCCTGGGCGAGCTGGGAGGCGGCGCTGCCGGAACTGCCGGACGACAGCCTGGTGCACGAGATCCGCTGGCATCGCGACGATCCGGGCAGCCCCTTCCACTGGCTCGACTGGCGCCAGACGGCCTGGCAGGAGCCGGGGCCACGGCCGACGCTCTCGCGCTTCACTGCCCTGGCGCTGGCCGGGCCGCTGAATGCCGGGGTATGGGCCGAGCCGCAGCCCGAGGGGCATGTCGAACGCGAGGCCGTGCGCCAGTGGCTGGACAGCCAGTACGGCCTGCACAGCGCCGCCGAGCTCGACGACTTCCTGAGTTTCCTGCTCGAGGCGGGGGATCGCCAGGAATACCAGATCAACTATGCCCCCTATACGCTCAATGCGTCCCGGCTCGAGGAGGAGATCGCCATCCTCGAGTCGGGCGAGTGCGACGAGGACTCGCGCAATCACCTGCTGCGACTCAAGCGGGTGCGCGACAACGACGCCGGTTGCAACGAGGCCGACATGACCGCCTGGGACATCGCCCAGGCGGTGGACATCGCCGTCGCCGGGCGCAGTCTCGACTGGCTGGGTCGCGACGCCTTCGGCGGGATTCTCGACGCCGCCCTGCGCATCGCCCAGCGCCATTACGGCAACTGGCGGGATTACGCCCTCGGCCTGTACGCCGGCTTCTCGTTCTTCATGGGCGAGACCGACGAGCGCGAGGCCCTGCTCGACAACTTCCGTCAGGCGCTGGTGGCCTGGCTGAGCGGCGCTCCGCCGCTGGCCGGTTGCTGGGCGAGCCTCGACTTTCCGGGGGCCCGGCCGCGACACTGGGCGCCCATGCACATCGATACGCTGCCCGGGGATGCGCGCACCCTGCATTGACCGCGTACCCCGGCGCGGCATCGACCGTGGCGTGGCGTTGAAAGATGTCTCATCACATTGCGTGACAACGCCCCGGGCTCTTGCCTATCATCCTTCCGATCAACGCGGGTGCCGCTGTCGGGCATCCGTCCAACACCTAGCCGGACCGATGACAGGCCGCTTTGGGAGTGGTACCCGGGCATCACTCCCACAGCGACGCCCCTCCCGTGCCTCGCACGGCGGGTCGGTCCCACGGATCGCGATGGGGTCGCTGGATGCTCCGTGTCATTTTCGCTGGCCTGGCTCTCGCCGGGCTGTTGGCGGGCTGTGCCGGCTCGCCGTCGATGTCGTCCCCGCAGACGGCCGACACCCACAATCTCGCCTCCTATGCGTTGTCGGCCACCCGCTCGCCGTCGGATACCCTGGCCGAGCGGCTGCGCCATTTCCGGCAGGCATCCCCCCAGGTGATCCGTGAAGCACTGCTCGACGAACACCAGCGCTGGATGGGCACGCCCTATCGGCTGGGTGGCGAGGGCCCCCAGGGGATCGACTGTTCGGCACTCATGCAGCGTATCTTCAGCGAGGCCTTCGCCCTGATGCTGCCGCGTACCACCGACGACCAGGTTCGCGAGGGCGAGCAGGTGGCCCGCGACGATCTCAAGCCCGGTGATCTGGTCTTCTTCCGCCCGCCTGGCCCCTACAACCACGTCGGCGTCTACGTCGGCAGCGGACGCTTCCTGCACGCGTCCTCTTCTCAGGGCGTGAAGATCTCGCGTCTCGACAACATCTACTGGCGCCGCTACTACTGGCAGGCGCGTCGTCCGCTGCCGCGCGTGGAGCTGGCCGAGCGCTGGCTGGCGACCCGCGAAGGTTGAAACCGCCATCCCGCTCGCGATCCCTGCCGGCGGGACGAGTCCGGTTCGTCAGAGTTGCTCGCGATGCTCCAGCACGAACTCGACGAAGGCGCTCTCGGCCCGCGACAGGTAGGCGCCACGCCCCCAGGCCAGCGACAGGTCCAGCCAGGCCGGCGGTGACAGCGAGACGGCGACCAGATCCGCCTCGGTGACCACCCGGCGCAGGAAGGTGGTGATGCCGAAGCCCTGACGGACAATCGCCTTGGTCAACGGAATCAGGTTCGACTGGAAGGCGATCTGCGGCTCGCGACCGATCCGCGTGGCCAGCCGGTCGACGAACTCGCGATGGAAGTAGCCGTCCTGGAACAGCACCAGCGGCTCGTCGAAGACCTCCTCGGCGCTCACCGCGTCGCGGTCGGCGAAGCGGTGATCCGCCGGCACGCAGACCACCATCTCCTCGCGCAGCAGCGCGCGTCGCTCGAGCCGTTCGTTGCTGGCATCCGAGGTGATCACGCCGAGATCCAGCTCGCCGGCATCGATCATCTGCTGCAGACGCCGGGTTCCCGCCTCGACCACGGTCAGGCGGATGCCGGGATGGCGCGCCTTGAAGCCCATCAGCAGCGGCGGAAAGTAGTACGACCCCAGCATCGAGGGGATACCGATGCGCACCTCGCCCTTGACCAGCCCGTTGATCTCGCGCATCGCCAGGTGGACCTGATCCGCCCGTTCCAGCAGCTCGCGGGCCCGGTCGCGCAGCAGCGCCCCCTCCGGGGTCAGCGTGATGCGCCGCTCGTGCCGGTGGAAGAGCGTCAGCTCCAGGCGTGCCTCGAGCGTGGCGATGGTCTGGCTGACCGCCGACTGGGCGGTGTGCAGCTCGCGAGCGGCCCGGGTGAAGCCGCCCAGATCGGCGACGGCGAGAAAGACGCGCAGGGCGCGTAGGTCGAAGGGTAGAGTCATCACGAAAACCGATCGTTGCCATCTTCAAGCTCTATTTGGCCGATGATAGCGCGATGCGCGATCCTGTGCGCCCCGACAGAGGAGAAACCGATGATCGAAGCGCACAGTCGTGACTGGTGGCGCGCCACCCTGGCCCTGTGCCTGGGCTCCTTTACCGTGTTCGTCAATCTCTATGCGGCGCAGCCGTTGTTGCCCGACCTGCGTCATGCCTTCGAGGTCTCGACACTGGCCAGTGCCATGGTGATGGGGGTGTCGACCCTGACGCTCGCGGCCTCGCTGCTGATCTACGGGCCGCTCTCGGACGCCATCGGGCGTGGCGCGATCATGCGCATCACACTGCTGCTGGCGGCGTTGTGTTCGCTGCTGCTGCCGCTGGTACCCAACTTCGCCTGCCTGCTGGCGCTGCGGGCACTGCAGGGGCTGGTGCTCGGCGGTCTGCCGGCGGTGGCGATCGCCTGGATGGGTGATGAGTTCGACCGCCGCGCCCTGATGCTGGCGGTGGGGCTCTACATCAGTGCCAACACCCTGGGCGGCATCGGCGGCCGGGTGATCGGCGGTTTCGCCGGGGAATACGGCGGCTGGCATGCCAGCTTCTTCACCGTGGGGGCGCTGAGCCTGGCCTGCGTGGCGATCTTCTGGCGCCTGCTGCCGGCGGCGCGCAATTTCCACCCGACATCGCTGCGCCTCGACGTCGCCCTCGGCGGGATCGCCGATCATCTGCGCAACCCGCTGTTGCTCGGTGCCTACCTGATCGGCGGGCTGAACTTCTTCATCTTCATCAACCAGTACAGCTACATCACCTTCCGCCTCAGCGATGCCCCCTATGCGCTGTCGACCCAGTGGCTGGGGATGATCTTCGTCACCTACCTGGGCGGCACCCTGGGGTCGGCGCTCTCCGGGCGTGTCGCTCAGCGCGTTGCGCAGCCGCTATGCATGCTGCTGGGGATCGTCATCCTCATGCTGGGCAATCTGGTCACGCTCAGCGCGGCGCTGCCCGGGATCCTGCTGGGGCTCACCGTCAACGCCTTCGGTTTCTTCTTCTGCCATTCCATGGCCTCGAGCTGGGTCAGCCGCCAGGCCCGGGCGGCGCGGGGCACGGCCTCGGCGCTGTATCTGGTGTTCTACTACCTGGGCGCGAGTCTCGGCGGGCTCTATCTGGAGCCGTTCTGGCACGCCGGCGGCTGGCCGGCGGTGATCGCCGGCTCCTGGCTGGTGCTGGCGGTGACGCTGACCACCGCCGCCTGGCTATGGCGCCGCGAGCGGCGGCCGGTGGCCGTCACCGACGGCACTTGAGACAGATCGCCCGAATGCCGCCGGCCGGGGGTATTCGTCACTTCCCGGGGTGGCCGGCCTGGTCGCCCCAGACCTCTTTCAAGCGTTCGACGCGTCCGCAGCCGGCCTTGTAGAAGCGGTAGCGCACCGGGTTCTTCTGGTAATAGTTCTGGTGATACGCCTCGGCCTTCCAGAAGCGCCCGGCGGGAACGATCTGGGTGGCGATCGGCCGGTCGAAGCGTTCGGCGAGTTCGGCCTTCGAGGCCTCGGCGAGGCGTTGTTGCTCGGCGTCGTGATAGAAGATCGCGCTGCGGTACTGGCTGCCGCTGTCGCAGAACTGGCGATTCTCGGCGAAGGGGTCGATGTTGTGCCAGAAGGCCTGCAGCAGGGTGGCGTAGTCGACCTTGCGCGGGTCGTAGACGACCTCCACGGATTCGGCGTGGCCGGTGTCGCCGGCGGAGACCGCCTCGTAGGTGGGGTCGGCCTGATCGCCACCGGTGTACCCCGAGGTGGTGCTGAGCACGCCATCGACCTCGTCGAAGGCCTGTTCCACGCACCAGAAGCAGCCGCCGGCGAAGGTGGCGGTACGGGTTTCCTGATCCTGGGGCTGAGCCTGGGCCTGGACCGAGAGACTCGCGGCCCCGAGCACAAGCAGCAGGGACAAGATGATCTGACGCATGGGTTACCTCCCGGGTCGTGATCGTCGAAGAGAAACACTGCATAACTGGCTGCGCGGGCAAATCACGTCATAGCGTGCGCCAATTTATTCAGCGCTTCCAAAGCGGATGAATCCAATAGCAAGGTTCTTCAGTATAACGGTACGGACGATCGCCCTGGCTGGATGCCGGATCGTCGTCAATCCAACCGGGGAGCCCTTTTCGTGAACCGAACACGCCTGATCCTGCTGCTCGTCCTCGTGCTGCTCGTGGCGATGTTCTTCGTCAGCGGCGCCGACGACGTCCTGACCCTCGCCACCCTCAAGGCGCAACAGGCGCAGTTCCAGGCCCGGTTCGCGGCGCACCCCCTGGCGATGGCCGGTGGCTTCTTCGCGATCTACGTGGCCATGGCCGCGCTGTCACTGCCGGGCGCGGTGCTGCTGACCCTGCTCGCCGGCGCGCTGTTCGGGCTCGGCTGGGGCATGCTGATCGTCTCCTTCGCCAGTTCCATCGGTGCGGCGCTGGCGTTCCTGGTCGCCCGCTGGCTGGCGCGGGGTGCCGTGGAGCGGCGCTTCTCGCGGCAACTGGAATGGATCAATCGCGGTATCCGCCGGGAAGGCGCGTTCTATCTGTTCACCTTGCGCCTGGTGCCGATCTTCCCGTTCTTCATCATCAACCTGGTGATGGGCCTGACCCGGATGCGCCTGGTCACCTTCTACTGGGTCAGTCAACTGGGCATGCTGCCGGGCACGCTGCTCTACGTGAACGCCGGCCGGGCGCTGGGCGAGGTCGACAGCGTGGGCGGGATCCTGTCGCCGGTGGTGATCGCCTCCTTCGTCGCGCTGGGGCTGTTTCCGCTGCTGGCGCGGCGCGGCGTCGACTGGCTGAAACGGCGGCGCACGGCGCGGCGCTTCGGCAAACCGCGTAGCTTCGACTACGACGTGGTGGTGATCGGGGCCGGTTCGGCGGGGCTGGTGGCCAGTTACATCGGCTCGGCGCTGCGTGCCCGGGTGGCACTGGTCGAGCGCGAGCGCATGGGCGGCGAGTGTCTCAACACCGGCTGCGTGCCCTCCAAGGCGCTGATTCATGCCTCGCGCCTCGCCCAGCAGGTGCGCGAGGCACCGCGTCTGGGCATCCAGACCGCGGCGCCGCGCGTCGACTTCGCCGCGGTGATGGCCGGCGTGCACCGCGCCGTCGAGCGGGTGGCGCCCCACGACAGCGCCGAGCGCTACCGGTCGCTGGGCGTCGAGGTCGTCGCCGGCCAGGCATTCCTGCAGACGCCCTGGGAAGTGCGGGTCGGCGAGCGTGTCCTCACCACGCGTCACGTGATCGTCGCCACCGGGGCGCGGCCGCGTGTGCCGGATCTGCCGGGACTGGACACGATCGACTATCTGACCTCCGACTCCCTGTGGTGGCTCGAACGGTTGCCCGAACGGCTGGTGATCCTGGGGGGCGGGCCGGTCGGCTGCGAACTCGGCCAGGCCTTCGCGCGGCTGGGCAGTCGGGTGACCCTGGTTCAGCGCGGCGATCAGCTGCTGCCCCGCGAGGACCGCGACGTGACCGAGCCGCTCGTCGCCCGGCTCGAGGCGGAAGGCGTCGAGGTGCGGTTGTCGACACGGGCGTTGCGTGTCGAAACACGGGGCCGTGAGAAGTGGCTGGTGGTCGAGCGGGACGCGGCGGAGGGCCCCGAGGCACCGGACGGCCGGGCGCCCGCCACGACGCAGCGTCTGGCGTTCAGCCATCTGCTGCTGGCGGTGGGCCGCGAGGCCAACGTCGCGGGGCTGGGCCTCGAGACGCTGGGGATCGGCGTCGGCGAAGCGGGCACCATCGAGGTGGACGAGACTCTGCGTAGCCTGCATCCCAATGTCTGGGCCTGCGGCGACGTGGTCGGACCGCATCGCTTTACCCATGCCGGCGCGCATCAGGCCTGGCACGCCACGGTCAATGCGCTGTTCGGCGAGTTCAAGCGCTTCGCGGTGGATTACCGCAACCTGCCGATGGTGACCTTCACCCAGCCCGAAGTCGCCCGGGTCGGGCTCAACGAGCGTGACGCCGCGGCCCGGGGCATCGCTGTCGAGGTGACCCGCTACGATTTTGCCGAACTCGATCGGGCGATCGCCGAGGACGCCACCGAGGGCTTCATCAAGGTGCTCACCGTGCCCGGCAAGGACCGCATTCTCGGCGTCAGCCTGGTGGGGCAGGCGGCCGGCGAATTGCTCGCCGAGTTCACCCTGGCCATGACCCAGGGCATCGGCCTCGACAAGCTGCTGGGCACGATCCATGCCTATCCGACCTATGCCGAAGCCGCCAAGGCCAGTGCCGGGGTCTGGAAGAACGCCCACAAGCCGGAGCGCGTGCTGGGCTGGCTGGCGCGCTACTTCGCCTGGCGGCGCCGGGCCCGGCGCGACGAGACCCTCTGACGAAAGGAGCGCACATGCTCGACCGCTGGACTGCCAACTGGGTACAACCGCCGCTCGCCCGGGTGGCGTCACGCCTCGCCACGCGGGGGGTGTCGCCCGACCAGATCACCCTGGCGGGGTTCGCCATCGGCATGCTGGCCCTGCCGCTGCTGGCCGTCGAGGCCTATGGCGCGGCACTCGTGGCGATCCTGCTCAACCGCCTGGCGGACGGCCTGGACGGCGCGCTGGCGCGCCACACGCATCGCGCCAGCGACGCCGGGGGATTTCTGGATATCGGCCTGGATTTCGTGTTCTACGCCGCCGTGGTGGTGGGCTTTGCCCTGGCCGATCCAGCGGCCAACGCCCTGGCCGCGGTCTGGTTGCTGTTTGCCTTCGTGGGCACCGGCAGCACCTTTCTGGCCTTTGCGATCATGGCCGCCCGGCACCGCCTGGAGCGGCCGGTATTTCCCCACAAGGCGTTCTTCTATCTGGACGGCCTGACCGAGGGTACCGAGACGATTCTCGCCTTCGTGGCGTTCTGCCTATGGCCGGGGCAGTTCGTCTGGCTGGCGGGGGGCTTCACGGTGGCGTGCCTGATCACCACGCTGACCCGGCTGTGGGGCGGCTATCGGACGTTGCGCGAGGTGGGGCGGGGCGAGGAGGCGTCGGCAGGTACGCCCCGGTGATTCCCGCCCACGAAAAAGGGCAGCGCCTGGCGCTGCCCTCGATGTTCTCGGCCGTTGCGGCGTGCGAACTCAGTGCTCGTGATCGTCCTCACCGTGGACATGGCCATGCTCGACTTCTTCGTTGGTCGCTTCGCGGACTTCAGCGATCTCGACGTCGAAGTTGAGCTTCTGGCCGGCCAGCGGATGGTTGCCGTCGACGGTGACGGTGTCGCCCTCGACCTTGGTGACGGTGACCATCAGCGGTCCGCCCTGGGTCTGAGCCTGGAACTGCATGCCCGGCTCGACGCTCTCGACGCCCTGGAAGGCATCACGCGGAACTTCCTGGACCAGTGCGTCCTGCTTCTCGCCGTAGCCTTCCTCGGGGTTGACGTTCACCTGCAGCTTATCGCCGCTCTGGTGGCCTTCCAGCTCCTTTTCCAGGCCGGGGATGATGTTTCCGGCGCCGTGAAGGTACGTCAGCGGCTCGCGGCCTTCCGAGCTGTCCAGCACTTCACCCGAGTCGTTGGTCAGGGTGTAGTGGAACGCGACAACGGAATTCTGCGCAATCTGCATGATGTGATGGACCTTTCGGTATGTGTATGTCACGACAATGGTAACGTCTCGTCCCAGGGCTGTCAGGGGCTGCGGGAATTTTTTCATGCATCCCGGGCCCGGCATGACTGTGCTTCAAGACGCGTGCGGCGGCAGGCGCGGGAAAGCCCCGGACGCCCGCTCCGGGGCGGCCTGACGGCTGGTTGCGCCGCTCACGGGGCAGGGGTACCCTGCCGACAGGATTCGCAAGCCCAGGCCCGATGGCACCGAACATGCAATTCGACTGCTTCCCCGTTACCGCCTTTGCCCAGAACTGTTCGTTGCTGTACTGCGAGACCACCGGCGAGGCGGCCCTGGTCGACCCGGGTGGCGACGCCGATCGCCTGCTCGACGCCGTCGCGCAGCGTCGCCTGACCCTGACCGCCATTCTGCTCACCCACGGCCATCTCGATCATGTCGGTGCCGTGGGTGAACTCAAGCGGCGCACCGGGGTCGAGATCATCGGTCCGCACCGCGACGACCGGTTTCTCATCGACGGCCTGGACGAACAGGCCGCGCTGTTCGGCCTGCCGACACCGGAACCCTTCCTGCCCGACCGCTGGCTGAGCGAGGGCGATGCGGTCAGCATCGGCCGCGAGCGGCTGGCGGTGTTGCAATGCCCCGGTCATACGCCGGGCCACGTGATCTTTCATTCGGCGACCGCGCGGCTCGCCTGGGTCGGCGACGTGCTGTTCCACGGCGGCATCGGGCGTACCGATTTCCCGCGGGGCAATCAGGCCGACCTGTTGCGCTCGATCGTCGACAAGCTCTGGCCGTTGGGCGACGACGTGCGTTTCGTGCCCGGCCATGGGCCGTTGTCGACCTTCGGCGAGGAGCGACGCAGCAACCCGTTCGTCGCCGATCGCGTGACGGGGCGGGCTTGATGCCGATAACAACGCTATCCACCACCGACCTCGAGTGACTCTCAGGAGCTAATCAATGACCTTGACCGTGATCTGGCTGATCGTCTTCGCCCTGATTCTCTTTTTGACCTGGAAAAGCTGGGACGGCCCGTTCGGCCACTTCATCGACCGCCGCGTGCCCCGGGTGCTGCGCAGTCAGGACGACCGCTGGGTCTGGTGCGCAGCGGCGGCGATCATCGGCGCCACCTGCATCGTCGAGCCGGTCTCCATGCTGCTGACGGTGTTGATCCTGCTGCTGGTGGCTTGGCTGGCGACCAAGCTGATCGGCTGGGGTATGAGCAAGGCCAGAACCCGCAAGTAAGCTGCCAGCGTCAGCCGCGCCTTTCGATCCACGAGGCCAGCCGTATCCGGCTGGCCTCGCGCGTTCCGGGTGCCACGGGCCGGGCGTCAGCGGTACCGATAGACCAGCCGCTCCTGCTTGCGCGGCCCGTCGATCGTCCAGCTCAGTTCGAAGCCGTCCTCGCCCAGTACCAGACGGGCCTGGTAGCGGTCCTCTCCGCAGAGATGCGCCGCGGCCGACACCAGGGTGTCGGGCGTCTCGCCGGCGATCAGATCGAACAGCCAGACCGCCGCCTCGCTGCCGCGCCTTTCGTGGGACAGGGCGATGCGCCCGGGGTAGGGCGTCCAGCGAAAGACGTTGCGAAACGCCACCGGCGCGCCCGGTGGGCGACGGTCGCCGGCCGCGAGACGAAAGTGGCCGGTCTCGGTGAAGGTCACGCTGGCGTCGGTGTGCTCGGCCACCACGACAGCGCCGTCGCCATGGCCGGCCCAGCCGCTGAGCGACTGCTCGCCTGGCTGTGAACTAAAGGAAACTGTTTTGGTTGACAGGAGCCGGCGGCGCAGCGCTAAGATGGCCGGCTCGTCTCCTTGCTCGACGGAATGCTGACTCATGTCCTACCTGATCGGTGTCACCGCCCTGTGGGCGTTCTCGTTTTCCTTGATCGGCGCCTATCTGGCCGGTCAGGTCGATAGTTATTTCGCGGTGCTGGTGCGCATCTCGCTGGCCAGCCTGCTGTTCCTGCCGTTCCTGCGCCCCCGGGCGCTGAGTCACGGGGCGAAGCTCGCGCTGATGGCGATCGGTGCCGTCCAGCTGGGGCTGATGTACATCTTCTTCTATCAGTCGTTCCTGCTGCTGTCGGTGCCGGAGGTGCTGCTGTTCACCATCTTCACGCCGCTCTACGTCACGCTGCTCGACGACGCCATCGGCGGGCGCTTTTCGCCATTCTACCTGCTCACCGCGGCGATTGCCGTGGCCGGGGCGGCGGTGATCCGCTACCAGGGGGTGAGCGAGGACTTCTGGCTGGGCTTTTGGGTGGTGCAGGGCGCCAACCTGTGCTTCGCCGTGGGGCAGGTGGCCTACCGGCATCTGGCGCTGCGTTTGCCGGACGGGGTCTCCCAGCGCAGCGTGTTCGGTTGGTTCTATCTCGGCGCGCTGGTGCTGGTGGCCATGGCCTACCTGGGCCTGGGCTCGGCCAAGCTGCCGACGAGTGGCGTGCAGTGGGGCGTGCTGGCCTGGCTGGGCCTGGCCGCCTCGGGGCTGGGCTACTTCCTGTGGAACAAGGGCGCGACCCGGGTCGACGCCGGGGCCCTGGCGATCATGAACAACGCCCTGATCCCGGCCGGCCTGCTGGTCAATCTGTTGATCTGGAATCGCGATGCCGATCTCCTGCGCCTGGCCTCGGGCGGTGCGGTCATCGTCGCCGCCCTGCTGGTCAACGAGTGGTGGGTGCGGCACCGCCGGCGCGCCACGGCTGTCGCATGAGCCGGACTTGATCCCGGTCAGCTTGGCGGCGGGCCATCGCCAACGGGAATGATGCACGTCAAGGCGGGTCGGCGGTCATGCGCCATGCTCCTTGGGCACTCTCGAAATGCCGCCGGCACGGGTCGGCGGCGGGGTAGTGCCGACGGGCGACGCGACGTCGCCCCAGCGTGAGGAGCCTCGTTCAATGAAAGCACTGGTCTACCAAGGGCCTGGCAAGAAAGCCTGGCAGGAAACACCCGATCCCACTCTCGAAAAGCCTACCGATGCGCTGGTGCGGATCCTGTACACCACCATCTGCGGTACCGATCTGCATATCCTCAAGGGCGACGTCCCCGAGGTCGAGTCGGGACGCATTCTGGGCCACGAGGGCGTGGGCATCGTCGAGGCGGTCGGCGACGCCGTGTCCAATTTCCAGCCCGGCGATCGGGTGTTGATCTCGTGCATTACCGCATGCGGTCGCTGTTCTGCCTGCAAGAAGCAACTCTATTCGCACTGCGAGGACGGGGGCTGGATTCTGGGCCACCTGATCGACGGTACCCAAGCGCAGCGCGTGCGCATTCCCCATGCCGACAACAGCCTCTATCCGGTGCCGGCGGAGGCCGACGAGGAGGCGCTGGTGATGCTCAGCGACATCCTGCCCACCGGCTTCGAGATCGGCGTGCTCAACGGCCGGGTCCAGCCGGGAGACAGCGTGGCGATCGTCGGCGCCGGACCGGTCGGCATGGCGACTCTGCTGACCGCGCAGTTCTATGCGCCTTCGCGGCTCATCGTCGCCGACATGGACCCGGCACGGCTCGAGATGGCGCGCCGGCTGGGGGCTACCGATACCATCGACGCCCGCGAAGGGTCGGCCGTCGAGGCGATCATGGCGCTCACCGACGGCAAGGGCGTCGACGTGGCCATCGAGGCGGTGGGCGTGCCGGCCAGCTTCGACGTCTGCCAGTCGATCGTCACGCCCGGCGGACACATCGCCAACGTCGGGGTGCACGGCAAGAGCGTGGAGCTGCACATCGAAAAGCTGTGGATCCAGAACATCACCCTCACCACCGGCCTGGTCAACACCAACACCACGCCGATGCTGCTGCAGACCGTGCAGGGCGGCCGGATCGCGCCGGCCGAGCTGATCTCGCATCGCTTCGATCTGGACGACATCGAGCAGGCCTACCGGGTCTTTGCCAACGCCGCCGACGAGCGGGCGATGAAGGTGCTGCTGATCGCCGATTGAACGCGCCGCCGCGCTTCAGCCCGCCGCGCTTCAGCCCGCCGCGCGTGGGGCGAGCGGGACGAGGCGCGGCCAGTCGTCGGCGACCACGAACAGCCTGTGCCGTGTGCCGCTTGCCGTCTTCACCACCAGCTGGCGCGGGGTGGTGTGCTGGCGAAAATGGCCGTCGAGTCGCTCGCCGAGCGCCGCCAGGGACTGCAGGGCGTCGTCGGGTGGCGGCGCCAGCCAGTGCGGCTTGTCGAGGAAGGCGCCGCGCGCCTCGCCGAGGGTGGCGCGAAAGGCCGGCCAGTCGGCGAGGTGCAGCCAGACGCCGACCGGCGCCCCGGGCGCGCAGCCCCGCGGCAGGGGCAGCACCGCCCGCCAGGGCCGAAACAGTACGCCGAGAATCGCCAGTCGCCGTGCCAGGGGTGGGGCACCGAACGGAGCGAGCAGGGCGCGGGCTTCGGGACGCCGACTCATCGGCAACTGGTGGGTGAGGGCATGGTGGTGCTTGAGGGCCAGGGAGTCGGCACAGCCGGGGCCGATCCAGCGTGCCGGGGCATCGGGCGGGCCCGGCCCGTCGGCGAGTCCCAGGTAGTACTTGATCGCCAGTTCGAGATGCACCGGCGGCCCGTCGCCTTCGCGTCGATAGATCAGATCGAGCTCGCCGAGCGTCGCCCCGTGGGCGTCGCGGACCGCCAGGTTGCGCCCCAGCAGCCGGGTCGCCGGGGCGCGGTCGAGCAGGAAGTGCCACAGTGCCTCGTGATAGAGCCCCAGCCGCCCCGTCAGGCGATGGTCGAGGGCCGTCTCGAGCGCTGCCGGGTCCGCTTCCAGCGCCGCCAGCCATGCCGCGCACGTCGGCGCGTCGCCGAGCCCCAGCTCGTCGAGCGTCGGCCGGCCGGGGTAGGGCGTGACCAGCAGGTCCGGGGCGTGCAGCAGCCAGGCCAGGTCACGGACCAGTGGATGGCGCAGGGTGTCCAGATAGGCTGACGGCGAAGGCGCCTGGTTCATGAGCATTTCCCTCGATCGGGCTCGTGATGGGCGGCGGCGTGGCGGCTGCGCGACGCCCGGCGCGTTTGCCCGGGGCCGGCCCTGCCCGCATAATGGCGGGCTCGACGAGGCAGGGGAGCGTGCATGGAACCCTTCAAGAACATCGGCCTGATCGGCCGCCTGGGCAGTGCCAAGGTGGTCGAGACCCTCAGGCGCCTGATCCGCTTCCTCAATGCCCGGGGTCATCATGTCATCATCGAGGACCGCACCGCCACCGTGCTGCTCGACCACGGCCAGCAGGAGTCCAGCCGGCGGTTGCTCGGCGACATCTGCGATCTGGTGATCGTGGTCGGCGGCGACGGCAGCATCCTCGGCGCCGGCCGGGCGATGTGCCTGAGCGGCACGCCGGTGCTCGGCGTCAATCGCGGGCGGCTGGGCTTTCTCACCGATATCTCGCCCGCGGAGGTCGAGGAGAAGGTCGGCGAGGTGCTCGACGGCCATTACGACAGCGAGGAGCGCTTCCTGCTCGACGCCGAGGTCTATCGCAACGGCACCCTGGTGGGCACCGCCGATGGGCTCAACGACGTGGTCATCCATCCCGGCAAGGCGGCGCGGATGATCGAGTTCGAGCTGTTCGTCGACGATCAGTTCGTCTACAGCCAGCGTTCGGACGGCCTGATCATCGCCACGCCGACCGGCTCGACCGCCTATGCGCTGTCCGGTGGCGGGCCCATCGTCCATCCGCGGCTCGAGGCCATTACCCTGGTGCCGATGTTCCCGCACACCCTGTCGAGCCGGCCGATCGTGGTCGACGCCGGCTGCGAGATCAAGATCCACATCGGCGAGACCAACGAAGCCTACCCCCACGTCAGCTGCGACGGTCAGACCCAGGTGGTCTCCAAGCCCGGCGACATCCTCCACGTGCGACGCAAGCCGCAACGCCTGACGCTGATCCATCCGCACGGTCACAACTACTACGAGATCTGTCGCAGCAAACTCGGCTGGAGCAGCCGGCTGGGGGAATGAGATGAGCATGACCGACGGCATCGATGGCTATGACCTGATCGGCGACGTTCACGGCTGCGGCGCGACCCTGGCGGCGTTGCTGGAGAAGCTCGGCTACCGCCGCGAGTGCGGCATCTACCGCCATCCGCGGCGCAAGGCGATCTTCCTGGGCGATCTCATCGATCGCGGACCGCGGATTCGTCTGGCGGTGTCGATCGCCCGCCGCATGGTCGAGGCCGGCGAGGCCCACATCGTGATGGGCAATCACGAGATCAATGCCCTGGCCTACAACCGGCGCTGTCCCAGCGGGTCGAGCTGCGAGTGGCTGCGCGAGCATACCCCGCGGCACAATCGCATCATCCGCGAGACCCTCGAGCAGTATCGCCATCATCCCGGCGAGTGGGAGGATGCCCTGGCCTGGTTCATGACGATTCCGCTGGTGCTCGAGATCGATGGCCTGCGGGTGGTGCACGCCTGCTGGGACGCCCCGCTGATCCGGCGCTTTCTGGCGCGTCATCCGAGCGGACGCATCGATGAGGCCTTCCTCGCCGAGTCCGCGGATTCCGGCAGCTTCGCCTTTCGCGTCCTCGAGCGGCTGACGCGGGGGACCCACCTGCGCCTGCCCGAGGGCGTCGAGATTCATTCCGGCGACGGCTTTACCCGGCGAACCTTCCGGGCGCACTTCTGGGCGAGGGAGCCGCGCACCTACGGCGACGTGGTGTTCCAGCCCGACAACCTGCCCGGCGATCTGGAGACCCAGCCCCTCTCCGAGGCCGAGCTGGCCAGTCTGCCTTATTACGGCCCCGACGAGCCGCCGCTGTTCCTCGGCCATTACTGGTGCGAGGGCGTGCCGGCGCTGCCCGCGCCCAACATCGCCTGCCTGGACTACAGTGCGGTGAAGTTCGGGCGGCTGGTGGCCTATCGCTGGGACGGCGAGTCGACGCTCGATGCCGACAAGTTCGTCTGGCTGCGAGTCCCACGCGACGAACGGGCGCGTCCCCGCCCCTGGGAGATCGATCTGGATTGAGCCCCGGGCGCTCGGGAACCGCGGCGTTCGAGGCGCGATTGGTCGATTACAATTAATTACACATTTTTTTGCCTCGCCATGAAACTTACCCGCGTGACCGCCGTCAGAGTGAGTGTTCCCTTGAATGATCCCTTGCTCTTTGTCCGGCGGCCCCCTCCGCCGGATTTTTCTTTTTGCGCGTCCCGCGCCCCGTCACCCATCGCCTCCGAGGAACGCCCATGCAGCCGGTGCTGAGGATCTCCCGCGACATCGACATCCGTGGCCTGCGCCAGGCGCTGTGGGCGCAGCGCATCGGCCACCGCATCAGCGAGGAGGACGAGGCGCTGGTGATATGGCTGGCCGACCCCGGCCAGCACGAGGCGTTCTGGCAACTGGTCGAGCGCTGGCGTCGGGGCGAGCCGCTCGATGTCGAGCCACCGACACGCGCCCGCGGCCACTGGAAACGGGGGGCGCTGGCCGAGGCGCCGGTCGCCGCCGGGCTGGTCGGCATGTGCGTGATCGTCTTTGCCCTAATGGCCCTGCTCGGCGACCGGGTACTCGCCTGGCTGATGATCACGCCGGTCAGTGTGGTCGGCAACGCGGTGCATCTCGGCTCGCTCGGCGAGACCTTGGCCAGCGGCCAGGTGTGGCGGTTGTTCACGCCGGTGCTGCTGCATTTCGGCTGGATGCACCTGATCTTCAACATGCTCTGGCTGTGGTACTTCGGCCGTCAGGTCGAAAGCCTGCACGGCGCCCGACGTCTGGCCCTGGTCGTGGTGATCGGCGCGGTGGGCTCGAATCTGGCCCAGTACGCCACCGGCACCGTGCTGTTCGGCGGCATGTCGGGGGTCGACTATGCATTGCTGGGCTACGTCTGGCTGATGTCGCGGCGTCGCCCGTCGAGCGGTTTCTTCGTGCCGCAGATGCTGGTGGTGTTCATGCTCGGCTGGATGGTCTTCACCATGACCGATTTCGCCGAACCGCTGGGCTTCGGCAACGTCGCCAACGAGGCGCACCTCGGCGGGCTGTTGCTGGGCCTGGCGTTCGGGGGCTGGGCCAGCCGCAAGAAACGCGCCGGTTGAACACCGTGGGCCAGCGCGACGTGAGACAATCAGGCCGACAAGGCGAAGGAGACGACGATGAGCGACATGACGTTCGAACGCATGATCCAGCAGATGACGCCCGAGGTCTATCGCAGCCTCAAGCAGGCGGTGGCGCTGCGCAAGTGGCCCGACGGGCGGCGCCTCTCCGAGGAACAGACCGAGCTGTGTCTCGAGGCGGTGATCCGCTACGAGATCGAACACGACGTGCCCGAGACCGAGCGCGTGGGCTATCTCCAGGGCAGTTGCCAGAGCGCGTCCGGCAATGGTGAGTCCAGCAACGGCGAGGAACGCATCAAGTGGCTGAACTGATGGCCGCCCGGGGCTGCCTGAGCAAGATGGCGATCGCCCCCGGCGACGGCGGGCCGGCGCGTTACACCTTGCGTGCCGGCGAGGCGCGCCTGGATCTCAACGCGCGGCTGGGGCAGACGCTGGGCCTCGCCCACACCGGCGCCATCGCCTGCACGCATTGCGGGCGGGCGACCCGCAAGAGCTTCGGCCAGGGGTACTGTTACCCCTGCTTCAAGCGTCTACCCCAGTGCGATACCTGCATCGTCAAACCGGAAACCTGTCACTACTTCCTGGGTACCTGCCGCGACCCGGCATGGGGCGAACGGCACTGCTTCCAGCCGCACGTGGTCTATCTCGCCAATTCCTCGGGGCTCAAGGTCGGCATCACCCGCAAGACCCAGTTGCCCACCCGCTGGCTGGACCAGGGGGCGATCCAGGCGTTGCCGATCCTCGAGGTCGCCACCCGCCAGCAGTCGGGGCTGGTCGAGACGCTGTTCAAGACCCAGGTCGCCGACCGCACCAACTGGCGGGCGATGCTCAAGGGCGAGGTGGCAGTGCTCGATCTCGTCGCCGAACGCGACCGTCTGCTCGATGTCCTGGCCGAAGGCCTCGAACAGCTCCGCGAGCGCTTCGGTGCCGACGCCATCCGTACCCTCGACGAAACGCCGGTGACACTCGACTATCCGGTGCTCGAAGCGCCCACCAAGGTGGTCTCGCTCAACTTCGACAAGACACCCACCGTCGGCGGCACCCTGATGGGGATCAAGGGGCAGTACCTGATGTTCGACACCGGGGTGATCAACCTGCGCAAGTTCACCGGCTACGAGGTGAGTGTCGGCTGATCAGTCGCCGTCCTCGAGGATATTGATCTCGCGCCGCCAGCGATCCATGAAGGCCGCGCGGCGCTTGGGGTCTATGAACGCCAGCAGCGAGGCGTCGAGGGGAATCGGGTAGAGATGGTCGCCGACCTGGTCGCGCAGGCGCTGCGCGGTGTAGGGGCCGACCACGTCGGGGCGGATGCTGAACAACGGCGTCTGACCGGCGAGTACGCGCTGGCCGGCGCGACTGAGCAGGAACTCCATGAAGCGGATCGCCGCCCGGGGGTGTGGGGCGTCGCGATGCACGAAGGCCATGCGCATCAGCACCAGCGCATAGTCCTTGGGAACCTGCACCATCACTTCGGGATGATCCTGGGCCCAGACCATGGCGTACGAGCCGAGCAGATTGTAGCCCAGCCAGTAGCGTCCCTGAGTGAGGCCTTCGAGCATCGCCCGGGTCTCGTCTTCCAGTGCGACGTCCGCCGCGCCCATGGCGGCGACCAGATCCCAGAATCGCGAGCTGTAGCGGGCGTCCTGCTGAAAGAGCGTATAGCCGATGCCGCTCACGCTCGGCGAATAGGTGGTCACGCGTCCGCGCAGCAGGGCCGGGTGCGTGTCGAGCAGGTCGTGCAGGTCGGCATGGGTGGTCGGGGGCAGCATGTGCCGGGCGAGATCCAGGCGATAGGCCATGACGATCGGCTCGAAGGTGAAGCCGAACACCGCGTCGCGCCACTTGGCCCATTGCGGCCAGTTCCGGGTCTCGGGGGTATCCAGGCGGCGTGCGTAGCCTTGATTGACGCGCGCCAGTTGCCAGGGCATCGCCGAGCTGATCACCACGTCCGGTGGCGGCCCGGCGGCGACGCGTCGGTCGACCTCCCGGGTGGAGCGATCGTGGAAGTGCACCTCGATGTCGGGATTTTGCCGGGCGAAGGCGTCGAGCAATGGCTGCACGACCTCGCGGTCCAGCGCCGCCTCGATGCGCAGCGGCTGGGCCTGGGCGGCTCCGGCGAGCACCGGGGCGATCGTCAGCAGCAGGGCGGCCATCCAGGTTTTCATGAGGTCGTCCCGGTCGCGGCGAAGGGAAAGCGCAAGCGCACTCGCAGGCCGCCCTGGTCGCCGGCCTCGAGGGACAGTTCGGCGGCATGACGCAGGGCGATCGAGTGGACGATCGCCAGGCCCAGGCCCGAGCCTTCGGTGTCCTGACGGCCGCCACGCTCGAAGGGCTGGTGCAGACGCCCCAGCCACGCTGTCGGCACGCCGGGGCCGTCGTCCTCGACGACGAGCTCGACGCTCTCGGCGTCGCGTTTCACGCGCACGGTGATCGTCGTGCCGGCGGGGGTATAGCGCAGGGCGTTGTCGATCAGATTGCCCAGCAGCTCGCGCAGTGCCCAGGGCTCGCCGCGAATCGTGGTCGGTGCCTCGGGCAGCGGTGCCAGGCCGAGGTCGTGATCGCGGGCCGCGAGGCTGGCGGCCGATTCCAGCAGGGTGTCGCGCACCAGCGTCGCCAGCTCGACACATTGCGTTTCGTGATGCCCGGTCAGATGCCGCAGGCGTGCCAGGCTGAGCAACTGGCTGGCCAGGCGGCTGGTATCGGCGGCACGTCGGTGGATCATCGTCAGGGCCTCGTGCCATGCCTCGGGCGAGCGCTCCTCGAGCGCCAGTTCGCTGGTGTGCTGCAGGCCGGCCAGCGGTGTCTTGAGCTGGTGGCTGGCATCGGCGGTGAATCGCAGCAGGGCGTCGTGGCTGTCGCGTTGCCGGGCGAACAGCGTGTCGAGCGTCTCGGCCAGCTCGCGCAGTTCCTCGGGGACCCTGGCGTCCAGCGGGCGCATGTCCTCGGCCGTTCTCTGGCGCAACAGGTGGCGCAGGCGGCGCATCGGCGTGAGGGCCGCGCGCATCGCCAGCAGCATCAATACGCCGGCCAGCAGGACCATGGCCAGAAAGCGCGACACCGAGCGTTCGAACAGTTCGTGGGCCAGGGCGCGACGGCCGCTCAGGGTGTGCCCGACCCAGATCTGCACGGGATCCTGGGTCTGCCAGCCGGCCGACTCCAGTTCGCGGCCGTGAAGACGCCAGTCGGCGCCCAGGAAACGGGCGTCGCGCCAGACGGGCCGTTGGGCCGCGGCGTCTTGCCAGGCGGCGGGGACGGAGAAGTCCAGATCGGCCGTGATCGTCTCGCCGCGGGCATCGAGCACCGCGTAGAACACCCGCTCCTGATGATGCGTGGCGAGGATCGACAGCGCGGCCGCGGGGATCTTGACCACCGGCTGCCCGCCCTGCCACTGGATGCCCTCGGCGATGGTCAGGCCGGCCGCTTCGAGCTGGCTGTCGAAGGCGCGCTGGGCCGCGTTGCGGGCACCGAAATAGGCCTCCAGCAACAGCAGGGCGCCGAGTCCGCTGACGGTGACCAGCAGCCACAGGGCCAGCCGCGACTTCAGCGACCCGGTGACCTCGATCACGGCGTGTCCATCTCGAGGCGATACCCCAGCCCCCGGAAGGTGCGCACACGCAGGCCGCTGCCCTCGAGGCGCTTGCGCAGGCGGCTGACGTAGACCTCCAGGGCGTTGGAGCCGACCTCGGCGAAGCCGAAGACCCGGTTCTCGAGCAATTCGCGCGGGGCGATGCGTTCGCCGTGCTGGAGCAGCCCCTCGATCAGGCAGCGCTCGCGGTGGGGCAGGTCGAGCGGCGTAGCGTCGAGATACACGGCGCCACTCTGGGCATCGAAACTCAATGGCCCCAGGCTCAGCCGGTTGCTGGTGCGCTGCTGGCTGCGGCGCAGCAGGGCGCGTACCCGGGCCTCGAGCTCGGCCAGCGAGAACGGCTTGGCCAGATAGTCGTCGGCGCCTTCGTCGAGCCCCCGCACGCGGTCGTCGATGGCGTCGCGGGCGGTGATGATCAGTACCGGCGTGGCATTGCCGCGGTCGCGCAGCCAGCTCAGCAGACCCAGGCCGTCGCCGTCGGGCAGGCCCAGGTCGAGCAGGATCAGGTCGAACTCGGCACGCTCCATGGCGGCGTGGGCCGCCTGGTAGGTCGTGAACGACTCGACCTGATGGCCGAGCGGGGCCAGGGACTTGTTCAGGGAGCGCGCCAGCAGCGCGTCGTCCTCGACGACCAGTATGCGCATGGGACCAAAGTCGTAGGTGGTGGCTGTGACGATGACAGGTTGATGAAAGGGTCTCGCCCTACCATCGCTAGTGTCACACCAGTGGCGATGCCGGTGGCGTCGTCACTTCCACGACAAGAAGACAGGAGTTCGCCATGAAGTTCAACCGCTTGTTCAAGAGCTGTTCGGCGCTGGCGCTGGTCGCCGGCAGTCTGGTACTGGGCAGCGCCCAGGCACAATCCGGCAAGAGCGAATGCATCGCCCCGGCCAAGCCGGGGGGCGGCTACGATCTGACCTGTCGTCTGGCGGCCAACGGCCTGCTGGAGACCGGGCTGATCGACGAGCCGATGGTGGTCACCTACATGCCCGGCGGCATCGGTGCCGTGGCCTACAACCACCTGACCGGGGTGCGCACCGACGACCCGAACCTGATCGTCGCCGCCAGCACGGGCGCCGCGGTCAACCTGTCGCTGGGCAAGTTCGGCGATTACAGCGGTGACGAAGTGCGCTGGCTGGGGGCCTTCGGTGTCGACTACGGGGCGATCGTGGTCAAGGCCGACGCGCCCTGGCAGAACCTCGACGAACTGATGGACGACCTGCGCGACAATCCCGGCGACATCGCCTTCGGTGCCGGCGGCACGGTGGGCAGTCAGGACTGGATGAAGGCCGCGCTGACCGCCAAGGCGGCGGACATCTCGCCGCGCAAGCTGCGCTATGCGGCCTTCGAGGGCGGTGGCGAGGCGCTGTCGGCGCTGCTCGGCAATCACATCCAGGTGTTCACCGGCGATCTGTCGGAACTGCGCTCGCAACTCGCCAGCGGTAAGATTCGCGTGCTCGCCGCGCTCTCCGAGGAACGCATGGGCGGGCCCTTCAAGGACATCCCCACCGCCGCCGAGCAGGGCTATGACGTGCAGTGGCCGATCTGGCGCGGCTTCTACATGGGCCCCGATGTCAGCGACGAGGCCTATCAAGCCTGGGAGAAGCGTTTCGAGACGCTGACCCAGAAGCCGGCCTTCGAGGAGATGCGCGCCAAGCGCGGGCTGTTCCCGATGGCCCGTTTCGGCGATGACTTCGACAGCTACGTGCAGCAGCAGATCCAGCAGTTCAAGGGGCTGGCCAAGGAAGTGGGGCTGACGCAATGAATCGGACCGCCGATCGGGTTCTCGGTCTGGTCCTGATCGTCCTGGCGGCGGGTGCCGCCGCCTGGGCGACGCGCTTCAACGTACCGTTCAGCTACGACCCCCTGGGGCCCAAGGCCTTCCCCATGGGGTTGGCGCTGATCCTCGCCGTTCTGTCGCTGGTGCTGGTGATCCGGCCCGGCGCCAACGGCGAGTGGCCGGATCGCCCCATGGCGCTGAAACTGGGCCTGGTGCTGGCCGTGCTGCTGGTCTATGCCTTGCTGTTCACGCGACTGGGCTATCCGCTGACCTCGTTGTGCGCCGTCACCGTCCTGGCGCGCCTGTTCGCCGCCAGCTGGCGCAAGGCGCTGGTGACCGGCGTGGCGATGACCGTCGTGACCTATTTCCTGTTCACCCAGGCGCTGGGCATTGGCTTGCCGGAAGGGCGCTGGCTGAGCGCCTGGTTCTAGAAGGAATCCGCAATGTTCGATTTCCTGATTCAGGGCTTCGAGGTGGCCTTGAGCCCGCTGAATCTCGGCCTGGCGCTGTTCGGGGCGATTCTCGGCACCCTGTTCGGGGCGCTGCCCGGGATCGGCCCGATCAACGGCATCGCCATTCTCATGCCGCTGGCCTACACCCTGGGGCTGCCGCCGGAGTCGGCGCTGATCATGCTGGCGGCGATCTATACCGGCGCCGAGTACGGCGGGCGCATGTCGAGCATTCTGCTCAACGTGCCCGGCGACGCCGGCGCGGTGATGACCACCCTCGACGGCCACCCGCTGGCCAAGCAGGGCCTGGCGGGGCCGGCGCTGGGCCTGTCGGCGGTGAGTTCGTTCGTCGGGGCAACCATCGCCATCATCGGCCTGACGCTGTTCGCGCCGCTGCTCGCCGAAGCCGCCGTGCAGTTCGGCCCGGCGGAGCTGTTCGGCCTGATGGTGTTCGCCTTCGCCTCGATGTCGGTGATGATGGGCAAGGACCCGATCAAGACCGCCATCGGCGCGGTGATCGGGGTGATGATCGCCACCATCGGCGTCGACTCGAGCACCGGGGTGATGCGCTATACCTTCGGCATGGCCGAGCTCCAGGACGGCATCGACCTGGTGGTGATGATCATCGGCCTGTTCGCGATCAGCGAGATCCTGCTGATGCTCGAGCACAACATGCGTGGCGGCGGCGAGGGGCTGCCGCCGCTCGGCCGGGTCTTCGTCAGCTGGAAGGAGATCCGCCGCTGCCGCGCGACCATGGGGCGCTGCGGCCTGCTGGGCTTCCTGGTGGGGATTCTGCCGGGCACCGGCGCCTCGGTGGCCGGAGCGGTCGCCTACACCACGGAAAAGCGCATCAGCGACAAGGAGGGGACTTTCGGGACCGGCGACATGCGTGGGCTGGCGGCCCCGGAGGCCGCCAACAACGCCTCCGCCGCGGGGTCCTTCGTGCCCATGCTGACGCTGGGCATCCCCGGCTCGGGAACCACCGCCGTGCTGCTGGGGGCGCTGATGCTCTACAACATCGACCCCGGTCCGATGCTGTTCTCGGAGCGCCCCGAAGTGGCCGGCGGGCTGATCGCTTCGCTGTACATCGGCAACCTGGCGCTGCTGGCGCTCAACCTGCCGCTGGCCGGGCTGTTCGCCCGGGTGCTCATCGTCCCGCGCTGGGTCCTGGTGCCGGCGATCGCGCTGCTGGCATTCGTCGGCGTCTTCCAGTTGCACTCCAACCTGGCGGCCATCTATCTGATGCTGCTCATCGGCGTGGGCGGCTATCTGTTGCGCAAGCTGGGCTTCTCGCTGGCGCCGGTGATCCTCGGCTTCGTGCTGGGCGGGATGATGGAGAGCAACCTGCGCCGCGCGCTGTCGATCAGCGGCGGCGACCTGGGTATCCTCTGGCAGTCGGGAATCTCCATCGGCCTGTGGATCGCGGCCGTGGCACTGCTGGTCCTGCCCTGGCTGCTGCCGCGCGTGTTGCGGGCATGGCGTTGAATCGCTCATGAGCGCGGGATCGTACCCGCGGCGGGCCTGGCTGACGAGCGTGATACGTTTCCTGCCGACGTTGCTGCTGGGCATCGCAGGCGGCGGGCTGGCCTATGTGGCTGGCCTGCCGTTGCCCTGGCTGCTGGGCGCGCTGATCGCCTCGACGCTGGTCAGCCTGAGCGGCATGCGTCTACGCTCGCCGGGGCGGGCGCGCCGGGTCGTGCTGGCCGTCATCGGTGTCATGCTGGGGACGGCCTTCTCGCCCGACATGACCGGCGATGTGACCGCCTGGGGCGCGAGCCTGCTCGTCATGCTGATGGCGACGGCGCTGATGATGGCCTTCTCGATGTGGTTCGGGCGGCGTGTCGCCGGGTATTCGGTGAGCACGGCCCTGTATGCCGGTGTGCCCGGCGGGGTGTCGGCGGTCACCCTGATGGCGGTGGAGTCGAACGCCGATCTGCGCATCGTGGGGCTGACGCATGCCGTGCGCATTTTGGTGCTGCTGGTGGCGATTCCGCCGGTGTTGAGCCTGCTGGGGCATGTCACCCTGCAATCGCAAACCGTCGGCTGGGCCCATTGGCTGGCGGTCCCCGGCCCTGGCGACAGCCTGATGCTGGCGTTCGCGGGGCTGGCCGGGGTGGTGCTGGGGCGTTGGCTGCGCCTGCCCAATCCGCTGCTGTTCGGCCCGGTGCTGGTCTCGGCAGCGCTCCATGTCAGCGGCATGACCGAGGCGGGTATCCCGCCGATGATCGTCGCGCTGGCCCAGGTGATCATCGGTCTGTCGGTGGGGGTGCGGTTCGGCGGCACACCGCTACGCGAGGTGGGCCACGGCCTGATGATGGCGGTGGTCCAGGCCGTGGCCCTGCTGGCGATCGCCGTCGGCGCGGCCTGGGGCATCCATGCCGCGACCGGAATCTCCGCGGCGGCGGCGTTGCTGGCCTATATGCCCGGCGGCGCCCCGGAACTGAGCCTGGCGGCACTGTCGCTGGGCATCGACCCTGCCTTCGTGACCTCCCACCATCTGCTGCGCCTCAGCGTCCTGGTCCTGCTGCTGCCCTGGCTGCTGCGCGGGATGTCGCGGCTGGCGCAACGCTGAGCGGCGGGTGCCGCCGCGCTAGGCGGTGCGCTCGAACCCGTAGAAGCGACAGGGTGTCTCCCAGGCGATGGTGGTCAGTGCATCGTCTCCCGCCCAGTCCTGCAGGTCCTCGAGGGCCTTGTCGAAGCTGTAGAGATGCTCGTGCTGGGTCCATGGCCAGTCGCTGCCCCACATCAGCCGCTGGGGGCCCAGCGTGTCGAGCAGCCGCTTGGCGGTGTCGGTCACGCTTTCCGCCTGACTGCGGTAGGGGGCCGAGCACTTGACCCAGAAGCGGTCCCGGTCGTGGCCGTTGCAGAGCCGTTCGACGACCGGATCGCGCCAGGCGCTGTCCCGCGGGCGGCCGAAGTGGTCGACGACCACCTCGAAGTGCCATTTCGCCAGCCGGTCGAGGATCGCCAGCAGTGCCGGACCTTCGGCCTGGACTTCGAGATGCCAGCCGCGTTGCTTCAGGCGCCGGAACAGGGCCTGCCACGCCGGCGCGTCGAGCGCGTCGGCACGCTGGCCGATCCAGTTCAGCCGCGTGCCGCGGATGCCCAGTGCCTGCATGCTGTCGAGGCTGGCATCGGTGACGTCCGGGCCGACCACCGCGACGCCCCGCAGGCGGTCGGGATGCTCGCGCAGGCAATCCATCAGGTAGCTGTTGTCGGTGCCCAGGAAGCTGGGTTGCACCAGCACGGCGTGGCTGATTCCCCAGGTGTCGAGTCGCTCCAGGTAGGTGGCCAGCGGCGCCTCGTAGCGAGGCCGGTGGCGTGGATTGTCGGTCACCCGACAGGCGCTCGTGAAGACGTGCGCATGACTATCGATGGTCTTATCCATTGGTCGCATGGTGCTTGTGCCCGCAGTCGTCCTGTGCCATATGTGTCACAGCTTGTCTACTCTTATATAAGACCATAAGTACACTGTGCGCCATGAATTTACAAGATTCCGCCGAGCAAGAGCGTCAGCCGCGGTATTACCGTATCTATCGGGCGATTCTCGACCGCATCCATCGTGGCGAGCTCAAGCCCGGCGACGGGCTGCCGTCGGAAATGAATCTGGCGCAGGCCTACGGCGTCTCGCCGGGGACCACGCGCAAGGCCATCGACCTGCTGGAGGAGCGCGGGTGGGTCGATCGCCAGCACGGGCGGGGCACCTTCGTCCGGCGCGTCGATTTCAGCCATTCCCTGGCGCGCTTCTTCCGTCTCACCGACCGCCAGGGCACACCGCTGACACCGACCAGTGAACTGCTCGGCGTGCGTGCCGTCCCGGCGTTGGCCGAGCCGATCCGCCAGCTCGAGCTGGTCGAGGATGCCGAGCTCATCGAGATCGAGCGCCTGCGTCGGGTGGAGGGCACGCCGCTGCTCTACGAGACGCTGTATCTGCCGGCGGCGCGCTTTGCCGCCTTGCTCGATCTTCCCGCCGAGGCGTGGGGCGATCTGCTGTACCCGCTCTACGAGCGCGTCTGCGGCGAGATGGTCTTTCGTGCGACCGACACGCTCTCCGCCGTCACGGCGAGCGATACGGTGGCGACACAGCTGGCGGTCGAGCCCGCGTCGCCGGTGATCGAGATCACCCGTCTGGCCCGGGGGTACGACGAGCGTCCACTGGAGTGGCGCGTCAGCCGCGGGCGGCTCGATTGGTTCCATTACAGTTTCGACATTCGCTAGGCGGCCACCGGCCGCCACGACAAGCGCCGCGGCAGCGGCGCGACATAAACCAGCAAGTAAGGGGTCACGCCATGTCCTTCAAGAAAGCCGTCATGCTCGCCGGTATTGCCGGCGTCGGGGTGGTCGCACTGTCCGCGCACGCCGAGCCGCGCGAGGTACGCATCGCCACTCACGTCTCGGCCGAATCGCCGCTGGCCAAGCAGGCCGAGATGTTCGCCGAACGCATCGAGGAGAAGCTGCCCGGGCAGTTCGACTTCGCGTTCTATCCCAACGGTCAGCTCGGCAAGGAGTCGGCGCTGCTCGACAACCTGCAGCTCGGCACCATCGAGATGGTCAACGTCGCCTCCGGGGTGCTCAAGGTCGACGACAAGCTGGGGATCTTCGATCTGCCGTGGCTGTTCCAGGGGCGTGATCACGTCCAGCGCGCCATGGCCGCCGGGCTGGAAGACGCCATCACCACGGACATCGAGGACAACATGGACGCCCATGTGGTGGGCATCTACGAGAACGGTTTCCGGCACATCATCAACTCCCAGCATCCGATTCGGATCCCGCCGGATCTCGAAGGCATGAAGATCCGCATCTCGGGCGGTGATTTCCGTCAGCAGATCTTCGCTTCGCTGGGTGCGGTTCCCGCCAAGCTCGCCTGGGGCGAGACCTTCACCGCCATGCAGACCGGCGTGGTCGATGGCGCCGAGGCCGCGGCCTACGGCTTCTATGGCCAGAAGATGTACGAGGTGCAGGACTACCTGTCGCTGACCAAGCACGTCTACACCCCGTCGTTCCTGCTGGCGTCGCCGAGGTTCTGGTCGTCGCTGACCGACGAGCAGCGTCGGGTTTTCGACGAGGTCGGCGAGAACATGCGCGATGCGGCCTACGCCCAGGCGGCCGAGATCGAAGCGTCGAATCTCGAGGCGATGGGCGAGTCGCTGGAGATCAACGAGGTCGACATCAAGCCGTTCCGCGATCGCGTGCAGTCGGTCTATGACGACTACTCGAAGCAGTATGGCGGCGAGTGGCTGAACCTCGTGTATCGCACGGCCAAATCCTCGTAAGGGCGGAGCGCCACGATGCTCAATTGGCTGGATAGACTCGTGCGCGTGGTGGTGGGGGCCCTGGTGGCCGCCACCGCCGTCGCGGTCTGCCTCAACGTCTTCTTTCGCTACGTCCTGAACTCGGGGCTGGTGTGGGCCGATGAGGTGCCGGGCTTTCTGCTGGTGTGGATCGCCTTTCTGGGCGCCTATCTCGCCGCCCGGGACGACGGCCACATCGCCTTCGACATGCTGGTCGATGCCTTTCCGCGTGCGCTGCGCCGCGTCGTGCGGGCACTCGGCGATCTCGCCGTGACCGGCTTCTTCGTGCTGCTGGGCGTGACCTCCTGGCAGATGATTGCGCGCGTCGGCGGACGCTCCATCGAAACGCTGCCCATCGACCAGGGTGTGTTCATGGGCGTGCTGCCGCTGGCGAGCATCCTGATGGTGATCGCCATGCTGGCGCGCCTGATCGACCGTTGGAGGAACGCCTGATGGCCTGGCTGGTAGTCGCGATGCTGTTCGGCATCATTCTGTTGGGCGTCCCCGTTGGGTTCGCGCTGATGATCACCGCCGCGGTGTCCATGTGGCTGGCCGATATCAACCTGCTGATGATCCCCGTGCAGATCTACTCGGGCAGCAATTCGCTGGTCCTGCTGGCGGTGCCGCTGTTCATCCTGATGGGCGAGCTGATGAGCGCCACGAGCATCGCCCAGCGCCTGATCGACCTGGCGGCGGCGCTGGTGGGCTGGATGCGCGGCGGGCTGAGCCACATCAACGTGGTGACCTCGATGTTCATGGCCGAGATGAGCGGCTCGGCGGTCGCCGATGCCGCCGTGATGTCCAAGATCTTCGTGCCGCAGATGGAACGCCGCGGCTACCCCAAGGGGTTCGCGGCCTCCATCACGGCGGTCTCGGCGACCCTGGGCATCATCATCCCGCCATCGATTCCCATGGTGCTCTACGGGGTCACCACCAATACCTCGATCCGCGATCTGTTCATCGCCGGGATCGTGCCGGGGCTGCTGCTCGCGGGGGCGTTCATGGTGACCTCGTGGCTGTTCGCGCGGCGCGATCATCATCCCCGTGAAGGCGATTTCCAGGTCAAGGCGCTGGGCGTGGCGTTCAAGCGCGCGCTGGTGCCGCTGGCCATTCCGCTGATCGTGGTGGGCGGGCTGATCGCCGGCATCTACACCCCCACCGAGGCGGCCGGCATCGGCGTCGTGGTCGCCCTGCTGTTCGGCCTGCTGGTCACTCGCGACCTCAATCCGCGAGTTCTCGGTTCGCTGCTGGTGACCACCGGCCGTCAGACCGCCGTGGTGATGATGATCGTCGCCGGCTCGGCGGTGCTCGGCCAGTACCTGGCCAACGAACGCCTGCCGCAGCAGATCGCCAGCGCGCTGGGCGGCATCACCGACAATTACGTGCTCAACATCCTGATCATCAACGTCTTCGTCCTGCTGCTGGGGATGTTCCTGCACGCCAGCGCGGCGATCATCGTGGTCGTGCCGCTGTTGCTGCCGATGGCCACCCAGATGGGCATCGATCCGGTGCACTTCGGGGTGATCGTCTGTCTGAACCTGGGGATCGGCCAGCAGACACCGCCGGTGGCCAGCGTGCTGCTTACCGTGTGTTCGACCACCGGCCTGAAGATCGAGCAGGTCATGGGCTACTGCAAGTGGTTCCTGCTGTCGATGTTCCTGGTGCTGATGGTGGTGTCCTTCGTGCCGGCAACGGCGCTCTGGTTCCGCTGATGCGGCGGCCCGCCCGCGCGTGACCCGGCCCGCTCGGACCCCGGTGCTACGCGCGGGCGCGGCCGTCAGGCCGGTCGGCGGCGATTGGCCTCCATGCGTTCGAGAAACACCGCCATCACGCTGTCGTAGAGGCGCGGGCCGAGCACCACGTCCTCGACGCCGGCGTCGAGGTTGGGATTGTCGTTGACCTCGATCACCACCACCCGCTCGCCGATCTGCTTGAGATCCACGCCGTAGAGGCCGTCGCCGATCAGGCGCGTGGCCTTGAGCGCGGCGCGGATCACCGGCTTGGGCACGTCCTCGGGGACGTGCGTCGTGAAACCGCCGCTGCGCGTCTTGCCGCGCGAGTGATCGTAGATCTGCCAGTGGCCGCGGGCCATGTAGTAGCGGCTGGCGAACAGCACCTTGCCGTCGAGCACGCCGATCCGCCAGTCGAAGTCGGTGGGCAGCCACTCCTGGAGCAGCAGCAGGGCGGAGGCGGCGAACAGTCGCTCGGCTTCCTGAACCAGCTGCTCGCTGGAGGCGATCTTGACCACCCCGCGGGAGAAGGCGCCGTCGGGGACCTTGAGGACCATCGGAAACTGCAGTCCGGCGGCCTTTTCCGCCAGCCGCGGCAGGTCGTCGCGATACAGCAGCAGCCCGTCGGGGGCGGGCACGCCCTTGGCGCGCAGCAGCTCGTGCAGGTAGACCTTGTTGGTACAGCGCAGGATCGAGCGCGGGTCGTCGATCACCACCAGGCCTTCGTGCTCGGCCCGTCGTGCCATGCGGTAGGTGTGATGATCGAGGCTCGTGGTCTCGCGGATGAACAGGGCATCGAACTCCGCCAGCCGGCCCTCGTCGCGCTTGGTGATCAGCGAAACATCGATCCCCAGCCGGCGCCCGGCGCGAATGAACTGCTTGAGCGCGCTCTTGTTGCTGGGCGGCAGCGCTTCCTTGGGGTCGACGAGGATCGCCAGGTCGTAGCGATAGCGTCGGCGCGCCTTGGGCGTGCGCCAGACCTTGCGCGAATGTCGGTTCAGGGCCTGGGCGAACAGGTCCTGCTCCTCGCCGCGCAGGGCGGTGAGCGCCAGTGGCTTGAGCCGGGTCAGCCGCCACAGCCCCTGGCGGCGCTGGAAACGCGCTTCGAGCAGCGGGCAGGGCAGCCGCTCGAACAGCCGGCGGGCCAGCCTGCCGAGACCTGGCTCCAGACACTCGCCGAACATCACCCGCAGGGTGAACGCCTCGCCGGGCAGGGCGCCGCGTCGGGCGAGCTCGTCCATCAGCGGCGCCAGCGATTCCAGCTGCAGGTCGACCAGCGCCTTGCGCGAGAGCTGATTGAGCGTCTCGACCGTGGGCAGTACCCGCTGGCCGCGCGCCTGGGCGAGCAGCGACACGTAGTAGCCGGTCTCCAGATAGTCCAGGTCGCCGCACAGGTTGATGACGTGGGTGGCGCCGTCCTGCTCGCCGTTGGACTCGCGGGCCAGGTAGTCGGCAGCGGTGATCAGATCCTCGGTCGGGTAGTAGGGGCGCCAGTCTGAAAGGCGGTCGACGACGATGCGCAAGGGGGCCATGAATGCGTTTCCTGCTTGCAAAGGGAGCGGAACGGGGCAAAATTGCCGCTAGCATGCCCTTGACCGCCACTCGCGACAAGCGGGGGCGCCGGTGAAATAATTTCATGCAACCAGGCCATGACAGGCCGGTTTTCGGCGTCCGACAATGCCTTCGCCGTCAGTTTCGGAATCCGTCATGAATTCGCCGCAACCACCGCTGCTTCGCGACGCTCGCCCCGAGGATCTCGATGCCCTGTGTCGGCTCGAGCAGGCCTGCTTCGCGGGGGATCGCTTCTCGCGTCGCCAGCTCTCCCATCTGCTCAAGCGTGCCAAGGCCGTGACCCGGGTCGTCGTCGATGAGCACGGCGAACTGCAGGGCTACGGGACCCTGCTGTTTCGTCGCAACAGCCGCACCGGCCGGCTCTATTCCTTCTGTGTGCACCCCGAACGGCGTGGCGGCGGTGTGGGCCGCCGCCTGCTCGCCGCGCTGGAAGCGGTCGCCGTCGAGCGTGGCATGCAGCGCCTGAGCCTGGAAGTCCGTGCCGACAATCGCGTCGCCATGGGGCTTTATCGACGCATGGGCTATCTGCCGCGGCGCTGGCTGGACGACTACTACGTCGACGGCTGTGCCGCCTGGCAGATGGACAAGCCGCTGGCCGACACGGCAGTGGACGAGGGCCTGGCAGATACCGCTGCAACCGCGGAGCGCATCGGCTAGGATGCCGAGCCAGCCCCTTACCTTCCGGAGTCCTGCCATGCCCTCTTTCGATATCGTGTCCGAACTCGACAAGCACGAAGTCACCAATGCCGTCGACCAGGCCAATCGCGAGCTCACCACGCGCTTCGACTTTCGCGGCGTGACCGCGAGTTTCAGCGAGGAAACCGACGCCGTGCTCATGGAAGCCGACGCCGAGTTCCAGCTACGCCAGATGCTCGACATCCTCAAGGCGCGCCTGATCGCCCGGGGCATCGACGTCGGTTGCCTCGAGGAGGAAACCGCCGAGACCGGCGGCGTGCGAGTCCGCCAGCGGATCGTGCTGCGTCAGGGCATCGATCAGCCGCTGGCCAAGAAGATCGTCAAGACCCTCAAGGATGCCAAGCTCAAGGTGCAGGCGCAGATCCAGGGCGACAAGGTGCGGGTCACCGGCAAGAAGCGCGACGACCTGCAACAGGCCATCGCCCTGCTCAAGAGCGACGAGTCGATCGAGCTGCCGCTGCAGTTCAACAACTTTCGCGACTGACTTCTCGGGCTGGCGTTGTATCCAGCAGCGCGGCGGTAGCGGCGTCCGCCAGCGCCAGCATGCTCAGGTTGCCGAGCATGAAGCTTTCGTGAAGCGTGACCATCGGCGCGCCGCCGAGGGCGGCGACCGCCATCGGCAGGGGCAGGAAGTGCTCCGCCGAGGGGTGGGCGAGGGCGCCGTGCGGGGCCCGCTCGCGCCAGGCCGCGAGGGTCTCGGCATCGCCGCGCTCGGCGGCATCGCGGGCCCAGTCGTGAAAGGCGCGGGCCCAGTCATCGGGCTCGCTGCCGGGCGGCTTGCGCTTGCCCAGATTGTGGGTGGCCGACCCCGAGCCGATCAGCCATAGCCCCTCCGCTTCGGTGAAGCGTCCCAGCTCGGTGGCGAACGCGAGCCGCTCGGCATCGCTCATCGCCATGGGAACGCTGACCGGCAGCAGGGGCACGTCGGCCTCGGGCCAGACCAGCGACAGCGGCGACCAGATGCCGTGATCGAGCGGGCGCCGTGCATCGAGATCGACCGCGAAGCCGGCGTCGGTCAGGGTCGCGGCCAGGCGCTCGGCGGCATCGGGCAGGCCCGGCGCCGGGTAGCGCATGCGATAGAGCGCCTCGGGAAAACCGTGGAAGTCGTGCAGGGTGTCCGGCCGGGCCGCACTGCCCAGGCAAGGGCGCGGTGTCTCGAAGTGCGCCGAGATCACCAGCGCGCCTCGCGGCCGGGGCAGGCGCCGACCCAGGGCGGTCAGAAAGTCCCGGGCCGGGTGCGTCTCGAGTGCCAGGCTCGGCGACCCGTGGGAGAGAAACAGGACATGGGGCATGGTGCGTCTCCTGACTGTCTGCCGACGAGCATAACGCCGTGTCACGCCGCTGACAGCGTGCGTTCGGGCAAGGGWCCCTTGCCCGAGCGGCAACGATGACCGCGGTGACCGATCCGCCCCGGCGATACCGTCGCCCGGTTGGCGGGCATCGGCGGCGCGCTTGACCCAACGCAAGGTGCGACGATCCTTCGCGTGCCAAGATGCGCCGAAATCCGCTAGCCTGAACAGAACCGCGAGACGGAGACACGACCCATGCCCAAGCTCAAGCATGCCATCTATACAAGCCTGGCCGCGGTCAGCTTCGTGCTGGGGGTGGTGGGGCTGTTCCTGCCGCTGATGCCGACCACCGGCTTCATGCTGTTGGCGGTGTGGCTGGCCTCGCGGGGATCGCCGCGCTTCGCGAGCTGGATTCGCCAGCACCCGCGGTTCGGGCCGCCGATCCTCGCCTGGGAGGACGAGCGGGCGATTCCCCGGCATGCCAAGTGGATGGCGGCCACGATGCTCGTCGTCTCGACGCTGGTGATCGGCTTCACCGTCACCTCGCCGCTGCTGAAGCTGGCGCTGATCGTGGGGCTCGTCGCGCTCGGGGTGTGGATCGTCACGCGGCCGGAACCGCGCGCCGCCTGTCCGTTCGCCGTGGCCGCCGATGCCGCCGCCGAGAAGCGCCTGTCCGAGACCTCCTGCGCCTCGCGCCAGTCGGGGCGCTGAGCCATCCGGCACCGGGATGGCCCGCCGTCGCCTTTGAGACTCCCGCCTCGCTCGCCGTACAATGCCGGTAACCTTGTACAAGGAGTACCAGTGTCATGTCCGATACGCGCGTTTCCGAAGAGGCCGAGATCAAGCCCGTCGACGCCGCTCACCAGCCGGTCTACCTGAAGGATTATCAGCCGCCGGCCTATCGTGTCACCCACGCCGAACTCAAGTTCGATCTCGAGGCGTCCGCCACCCGTGTCGATGCCGTGCTGCATCTCGAGCGCCACCCCGACAGCGCCCCGGGGCAGCCGCTGGTGCTCGACGGCGAGAAGCTCGATCTCGAGCGCGTGGCCATCGACGGTCAGGACCTGGGCGAGGACGAGTATCGCGTCGACGCCGCCACCCTGACCATCGACGCGGTCCCCGAGCGCTTTCGTCTGGAAACCCGGGTCGTGATCGATCCGGCCAGCAACACCGCCCTGGAAGGGCTGTACCTGTCCAACGGCATGTTCTGCACCCAGTGCGAGGCGCAGGGCTTCCGGCGCATCACCTTCTACCCGGATCGTCCTGACGTGATGGCGACCTTCTCGACCACGGTGATCGGCGACAGTGCCGCGCTGCCGGTGCTGCTCTCCAACGGCAACCCGGTCGAGAAGGGCGAGCTGCCCAATGGCAGGCACTTCGTCACCTGGGAGGACCCGCACCCCAAGCCCAGCTACCTGTTCGCGCTGGTCGCCGGCAAGCTCGAGAAGGTCGAGGACCACTTCACCACGATGAGCGGTCGTGAGGTCACCCTGCAGCTGTGGGTCGAGCCCGAGAACCTCGACAAGACCGAGCACGCCATGCGCTCGCTGAAGACGGCCATGAAGTGGGACGAAGAGACCTATGGTCGCGAGTACGACCTGGACCTGTTCATGATCGTCGCCGTCAACGACTTCAACATGGGCGCGATGGAGAACAAGGGGCTCAACATCTTCAACTCGGCGGCGGTGCTGACCCACCCGCAGACCGCCACCGACGCCGCCTTCCAGCGCGTCGAGGGCGTGGTCGCCCACGAGTACTTCCACAACTGGTCGGGCAACCGCGTGACCTGCCGCGACTGGTTCCAGCTCTCGCTCAAGGAGGGCTTCACGGTCTTCCGCGACCAGAGCTTCTCGGCGGACGTCAACTCGGCGCCGGTCAAGCGCATCGAGGACGTCTCCTTTTTGCGTACCGCGCAGTTCGCCGAGGATGCCGGGCCCACCGCGCATCCGGTGCAGCCCGACCATTACATCGAGATTTCCAACTTCTACACCCTGACCATCTACGAGAAGGGCTCTGAGATCGTACGCATGCTGCGCAACCTGCTGGGCTGGGAGACCTTCCGCCAGGGCAGCGATCTGTACTTCGCGCGCTTCGACGGCCAGGCGGTGACCATCGAGGATTTCGTCGGCTGCATGGCCGAGGTGTCGGGGCTCGATCTCGACCAGTTCATGCGCTGGTACTCCCAGGCCGGTACGCCGGAGATCGACGCCCATGGCGAGTACGATTACGCCAAGGCCGAATACCACCTGACCCTGCGTCAGCGCACGCCGGCCACGCCAGGCCAGCCCGACAAGCTGCCGCTGCACATTCCGGTGCGCGTGGGCCTGGTGGGCACCAAGTCGGGCGAGGACCTGGCGCTGACCCTCGACGGCGAATCGCTCGGCAAGTCGGGCGTGCTGCACCTGCGCGAGGAGGAGCAGACCTTCGTCTTCACCGACCTCGCCGAGGCGCCGGTGCCGTCGTTGCTGCGGGGCTTCTCGGCGCCGGTCAAGCTGCGCTTCCCTTACGGCCGCGAGGATCTGGCCTTCCTGCTGCAGCACGATTCCGATGGCTTCAACCGCTGGGACGCCGGTCAGCGTCTGGCGCTGCTGGCGCTCGACGACCTGATCGCCGCGCACCGCAACGGCGTCGAGAAAGTGATGGACGCGCGGGTCATCGAGGCGTTCCGCACGCTGCTCACCGAGCCCGCCGACGACAAGGCGGTACTCGCCGAGATGCTCACGCTGCCTTCCGAGGCCTACATCGCCGAGCAGCAGCCGGTGGTCGATGTCGACGCCATCCACGCCGCGCGGGAGTTCGTCCGCCAGTCGCTGGCCCTGGCGCTGCGCGACGACTTCCTGGCGCTCTATCAGGCCAACCGCAGCGACGCGCCCTACGCGCCGACCGCCGAGCAGATCGCCGAACGGCGCCTCAAGAACGTCGCCCTGGCGTACCTGATGAGCATCGAGGACGAGGAAGCGGTCGAACTGGCCCGTCAGCAGTTCGAGGATCAGCACAACATGACCGACGTGCGCGCGGCGCTGACCCTGCTGGTGCACAGCTCGCGGGGTGACGTCGCCGATCCGCTGCTCAAGGCCTTCGGCGAAAAGTGGGCCCACGATCCGCTGGTCATGGATCAGTGGTTCAGCATCCAGGTCACCCGGCCGCAGTCCGACGCCCTGGAGCGCGTCAAGTACCTGATGGATCACCCGGCGTTCTCGCTCAAGAACCCCAACCGGGTGCGCGCGCTGATCGGCGCCTTCGCCGGCCAGAACCGGGTCAACTTCCATCGCCTCGACGGCGAGGGCTACAAGCTGCTGGCCGATGTGGTGATCGAGCTCAACCGGCTCAACCCGGAGATCGCCGCGCGGATCATCACCCCGCTGACCCGCTGGCAGCGCTACGACGAGCAGCGCCAGGCGCTGATGAAGGCCGAACTCGAACGCATCCAGGCCGAGGAGCTCTCGCCCAACGTCTACGAGGTGGTCGACAAGGCGCTGGCCGGCTGATCCGCGTCAACGACGACAGGCAGGACGACGGGCCGCTCATCGAGCGGCCCGTTGCTTTCGCGGGCAAGGGGCTCGCGTATGTACCAGCCAGAGTGGCGTGTCGCCGGTCAGTCGGGCAGGAAAGAAGGCGCAACGCCGGCCGTCGAAGGCTTTGACCAGGGCGGCTGTCGAGACCAGCCGCCAGCTGCCCGCGCGCAGGCGAATGGCGGCGTCGCCGTGGTAGTAGGCGTCGGTGACCCCCAACCGGGGCAGCGCCGCGCGCAGCAGCTCGACCTCGTGGTGGGTCACCAGTTGCGAGTCGCCGGGATGATGGCGCAGATAGGCGATCGCCTGCTGGACCGGCGCCAGGCGCGGGGCGCCGGCTAGCGCCCCGACCAGCAGCGTGCCCTGGCCGAGCAGCAGCGCGGCGAGCAGCCCCGTCGCCAGGTACCTCGGCAGCAGGGCGCGCAGCGCGGCGACGGCGAGTAACCCGCCGAGCGCGACGAGCGGCAGCAGGTGACGCAGATGCTGCGGGTTCTGGGCCAGGGCGGTCCAGGCCAGCGCCAGCCACCACAGCAGCAGCCAGGGGCGCAGGGCCGGGCGATGCCGTGTCAGCCACGGGGTGGCGAGGGCCACGACCAGCCCCAGCAGTGCCCAGATCACGCCCTGCACGCCAGCCTCGCGCAACGCGCCGGGCCAACTGGTGTGGGCGTCGCGGGCGCCGGCCGCCTCGCCCCAGATCAGGAAATGGCCCATCACGAAGCGCCAGCCCTCGGCGACGTAGGCGTGGCCGTCGGCCTGCCAGACGAAGGCCAGCGCGGCCAATACCATGAAGATGACGGCGACGACGAAACGCCGCCATGGCCAGCCGGGGCGACGCAGGAAGCCGCCCGCCTGGGCCAGCCACAGCAGCGCGTAGGTGGGCCGCACGCACCCGCCCAGCCCCCAGGCCAGGCCGGTGGTGACGCCGCCGCCGCGCAGCGCCAGCCAACCGGCCAGCAACAGCAGGCAAAGGCCGGGGCCGTCGGTGAGACCGGAGATCGCCACCTGGCCGGTCAGCGGGGTGGCGAGAATCAACAGGGTCACCGTCAGGCCGCCGAGGGCGTCGTCGAGCAGCCGGCGATAAAGCGCGCCGGCAAGCCAGGCCATCGCCAGGGTGGCGACCAGCGAGACGCCGAACAGCGCGGCGAAGGGCGTGGCGGTGACAGGGGCCAGCAGGCGGGCCAGCCAGATCATCCCCGGGTAGCCGGGGAAGTTGGGCGAGAACGCGAGGACGCTGAAATGCTCGACGCCGCGGGCCAGGAACAGCGCATCGTCGCTGCCGGGCAGGGCCGGGAAACGCCACAGCAGTACGGCGCCCAGGATGAGCGCCGCGAGCCCGGCAAGGCTGCCCGACCAGCGTGAAGCCGGGCGGCGCAGGCGGTGGGGCGAAGCGCTCATTGCAGCGGCGCGAGGACCTCCAGCAGGTGTTTTCTGGCCTCGCGGTAGGCGTCCGGGTCGGCCGGCTTCTGACCCACGCCGAACACCCCGGGGTTGCCCAGCGCGTCCATGCCGGCGTTGATCGCCTGGTTGGCGGCGTCGCGAGCATCGGCGTCGAGCTGCGGCGTGACCAGATCGAGAAAGCGCTTGGCCTTGAACACCAGCGCCTTGGCGGTCTGGTAGTCGTCGAGGTGTTCGCCGGCGCCGTCCAGGCGGCGCCGGATCTCGGCGACGAAGGCGCTGTCGAGGGCCGCGACCACGGTGTCCGTGTCGCCGCTCTTCACCGCGCTCTCGAGCTCGGCGTAATAGTCGCGGTCGAAGTCTTCCTGCAGGTAGGCCAGCTCCGGCTTCAGATCCTCGAGGGTCTCGAGCGCTTTGGCCTGATCGTCGGCGGCCAGGGCGTCGAGCAGTGCCTGGCGGCCCTCGATCAGTGGCTCCTTGCCGGCGGCGGCATAGGAGTAGGCCCAGGCCTGGCCGGTCGTCAGGGCGAGCAGTACCAGCAGCGCCAGCAGCCAGAGGTGGAGCGCCGGGCGGGGCTCAGGCGACGCTTTGGGTCTCGATGACGGTCTTCTCGTTGCGGTGATTGTAGATCTCATGGCGAAGGTCTCTTTGTTCCAGCAAGGCTTGGGCCGCCAACTGGCCCATCTCCATGGCGGTGTCGGTGAAGATGTAGCGGAAGGTGCCCTGGCGGCCACACATCAGCAGGTTGTCGAAGCGGCCCAGATAGCCCAGGTTGCGCTGACGCTCCTGATGGTAGCCCAGCGCCATCAGCGGGTAGGCATGCGCGGCGTAGGCGGAGAAGTGCTCGCCGGTGGCGCGCTCGCGGGGGATGCCCAGGCGTTCGAGGTCGGCGTGGGCACGCTCGCGCAGCGTCTCGCCGTCCATCCGCCAGGTGGCGTCGCCGACGTTGCAGGGGATCTCGAGCATCACCGAGGTATGGCCTTCGGGGGCCATGTAGGGCGAGCGACGACGCGGTTCCTGCAGACGGGTGGCGAGAATGTCCGGGTCCGACAGGTACTGCCAGGTGTGCGGCGAGATGTCCGGGCCGCGCATCGGCATGTTGAGAAAGCGCAGCGCGCGAAAGCCCAGCCGCGATTCGCCGCCGAGCATGCGCACCATCTCGGGCAGCGGCAGGCTGCTGATCACCGCATCCACCGGCATCTCGCCTTCGTCGCCGTCGCGGCCGAAGCGCACCGCCTTGATGCGGCCTGCCTCGCGGACGAAGCCCTTGACCGGCGCGCCGGTGATCACCTCGCCGCCGTGACGATGGATGAGATCGACCAGGTTGTCGAAGATCATGCCGAAGCCGTGACGCGGGTAGCGGTAGTGGCGGGCGTAGGTGCGCGGGGTGTCGCCACGACGCTGGATCAGCCGGCGGGCGACGTCGCGCAGGTCGATCAGGCTGATGCGCTGGGCCGCCCAGTCGCCGGAGAGCTGGCGCGGGTCGATGCCCCACAGCTTGCCGGTGTAGCCCTCGAAGAAGTTGCGATACAGCGTCTTGCCGAAGCGCGCCTCGATCCACTCGGCGAAGCTGATCTCGTCGTCGCGCTCCTCGAGATTCGGCGGGCGCAGGGTCTTGTTCAGCAGATCGAGGGAGGCCCCGGCGAGCAGCCCGGGCGGGGCGTTGCGCAGCAGGTTGCCCAGCGACAGCGGGTAGTCGTAGGTGCGCCCCTTGTAGCGGATCACGCTGGAGCGCTGGGCGTGCATCAGGTCGTCGCCCATGAGCTGCTCGATGAACGCCAGCAGCTCCGGGTTCTTGGTCAGAAAGCGGTGGCCGCCGAAGTCGAAACGGTAGGTGCCGGCACGGCCCTCGAACACCTGGGTGGCGGCCAGGCCGCCGACACCGCCCTCGGCTTCCAGTACCGTGACCTTGCAGCCGTTCTCGATCAGCTTCCAGGCGGCGGCGAGGCCGGCCGGGCCGCCGCCGAGCACGGCGACGTGGTCGGCGCGGGGGGGCACGTTAGCCGTGCTGGGCATGACGATAGCTCCGTTGCCAGATGACCAGGAATACCGCCAGGTAGACGGCCCATACCGCGAACTGGGCGGTGGTCGGAGTGGCGTTGTAGCCGAACAGGCCGCGCAGGAACATGCCGAACGGGCCCTGGTCGCTGAGCACGCCGGACAGGTCGAACAACTGGCCCTGGAACAGCGGCAGTACCTCGGCGGCCTGCAGGATGTTGGTGGCCGAGGCCAGCAGTCCGGCGGCGATCACGATCAGCAGCAGGCTGGTATAACGGAACAGCGGCTGCAGCGGCACCTTGCGGGCCCGCGAGAAGACCACCCAGACCAGCGCCACGGCCGCCACCAGCCCGATCAGGGCGCCCGTGACGCTGCCCTGCAGGCCGCCGGCGCCGCCACTGTAGGTCAGCGCCGAGAAGAACAGCACGGTTTCCAGGCCCTCGCGGGCGATCGAGACGAAGGCCAGCAGCGACAGGCCCAGCACGTCGCCGCCGGAGACCAGTTGCGAGAGATCCTCGTGGACCTGCGAGACCTTCCTGCCCGCCTGCCTGCTCATCCAGGTCACCATGTAGGTGAGCACCGCGGCGGCGGTGAGCATGATCACCGCCATGAAGATCTGCCGATACTGCTGCTGGTGAAACTGATCGACCACCACCTGGAACATCACGGCGGCGACGAACGACACCACCAGGCCCGCGATGACGCCCAGATAGATGTAGCGAAAGTAGCGTCGGGCATCCAGCTTGGCCAGGTGGACGAGGATCACGCCCACCAGCAGAAAGGCCTCCAGGCCCTCCCGGAAGGTGATCAGGAAGCTAGTCAGCATCGGCGGCTCCAAGGGTCTCTCGAAGGTGGTTCAGGGTGATGATGTCGGGGGTGGGCAGGTCGGGGAATGCCTGCTGGACGCGGTCGGTGATCCACTGCGGGTAGATGCGGAACTGCAGCTTGCTGTCGACGGTGATCGGCCATTCGACGTCGGCGGGCAACTCGAACGCCTCGTCGCGGTAGCCGTCGGCGGGGATCCGGGTGTCCTCGAGCATCCGCGCGAAGCGCCAGAAGTGCAGTTTCACCGGCCGGCCGTTCTCGTCGCCCATCACCTTGCGGAAGAGGCGGCTGTCCTCGGGCAGGTTGCCGTCGGCGTCGGGGAAGCCGCTATGGATCAGTTCCCGGCCGCTGGCGTCGGTGACCGTGACCTGCAGCCACAACTGGCGGAAGTCGGAGACCCCGGTGGGCAGCTTGTGGGCGGCACCGACGTTGCGCACGCGGACCACCAGCCGGCCGTCGTCGAGCCGCTCCTCGAGCTTGGCGGCGGTGCGCAGCAGCGCGATGCTCATGCGGCGCTGCTCGTCGCTGCGCAATCCGGCCAGGTGGTAGTTGGCGCCGGTGAACTGGTGGCTGACCATGTTCTCCTTCATCGGCCCGCCGTCGGTGCTGCGCCCGGGAACCGGTTCGCCGATGCGCGAGATGTCGCCGTGCATGTGGCAGTCGATGCAGCTGCGCTGCTTCTCGGGGCGTGCCGGGTCGTTGAACGAGGAGGTCTTCCACGCCTGGTAGGTGCCGACGATCTTGGATCCCGGGCCGGGCGAGAACTCGTCGTGGCAGTTGCCGCAGAAGCGCGCGTCGTCGTAGAACGGCTGGCTGTAGGAGTCGGCATGAACCTTGGGCTTGGCGCCGATCAACCGCTCGGAGAACCAGCGCAGCATGGGGTTGCCGCTGGTCTCGCCGGGGTAGGTCGGGCGGTCCTTGAGGTTGACGGTGAAGGCGGCGTTGCCGCCGGCGTCCTCCAGCCGGGTGATGCGGTGGCAGAACAGGCAGCCGGTGCCCTCGTCGAGAGCGTGGCTGGTGTCCCGGTACTCGGCGAGCAGGGTCTGGCCGTCCCTGTCGAACATGCGGTTGTCGTCGGCGTGGGTCTTCTTGCCCACGCTCAGCCGCTGCGGGTTGTGACAGCCCAGGCACCAGGCGCGGAAGCCTTCACCCTCGCTCTCGCCGGCGATGTCCTCGACCACCCGGTAATAGGGATTGGAGGCGCCCATGAAGTGATGATTCGAGTTGGCCCACTGCTTGTAGATGGTGCTGTGACAGCCGGCGCAGGAGGCCGAGCTGAGCCACTCCTCGGGGTGGACGAAGCGTTCGTCGCGGTCGAAGCGCAGCCAGGTGGAGACGTAGGGCAGGTTCTGGCGGCGGGTCACGTAGGCGTGCAGATCGTCCATGGCCGTCTTCACCACCGCCGGCGGGTGATCGGGATCGACCGGCTTGGCGCCGTCGCGGGTATCTTCGCCGAGCCCGCCCTGGGTGTCCTGGATCATGCGGATGTAGTCGCCGACGAAGTCGCCGCCGACCATGTGTTCGAGACCGGCGTGGCCGGTGATGGCGGTGTTGGGCGAACGGTTGGGGCCGTGGGGATTGGCCTCGCCGGCCGCCATCAGGTAGCGGTTGGTGAAGTTGAAGCCGTCGACGTGGCAGCTGTCGCAACTCATCCAGAAGTCGCCGGCCATCGGGTAGTCGGGGTTCTCGGCGGTATTGGCGTCGTTGAAGATCGTCTTGCCGCGACGTACCGGGGCCGGCAGCGGGTCCTCGGCGACCAGTTTCGCCCAGTGGGGGGTGTCGACGCGAACCCGCGCGAAGGGCGAGTCGCCGCCGGTATTCAGCCGCGTGACATCGAGGCTCATGGCGTTCTGCACGTAGAGCTTGTCGCCCAGTGCCACCAGCCCGCGCGGGTTGTCGCCGGGGACGTCGCGCACCAGCTGCGAGGCCTGGGCGCCGCTCTCGGTGCCACGGCCACGCTTGCTGTGGCCGAGCTTCTCGGGGTCGTGGACCCCGCGCGAGCGATCGAAGACCAGCACGTCCTCGCTGCCCGCCATGGTCACGTAGACCTTCTTGCCGCTGGCGGAGAACTCGGCGTCCGTGGGGTTGGAGGTGATCAGGGTGCGGTTGCGGGTGTTCTGCAGGTTGATCTGCTGGAACAGCTGCTTGCGCCAGGGCAGGATCTCGCGCTCCTTGCCCGGGGTCAGCGCGAGCTCCGAAATCGCCGGAAACACCGTCGACTGGAACTGGAAGGGGTGGTCGAAGTTCCACAGCACGTGGGGCAGCCAGGCGACGCTCTCGTCCGGCGACACGGCGATGTCGTCGAGGCGCCGCGGCAAGCCCTGGGAGACGCTCTCGTCGGGATTCTGCTCGACGGCGAGGTCGATGCGCTTGACCCGCTTCGGCGGCAGGCGGCTGGTGTCGTAGAGCGACACCTGGCCGGTCATGGCGTGGCTGACCAGTAGCCGGCCGTCACTGAGCAGCGCCAGGCCTCGCGGCGTGTCGGCGGTGCCGAGGCGCTGGCGGATCTTGCCGTCGAGGCCGACACCGACCAGCTCGGCCGATTCAAAGAGCGTGACCCAGAACAGCCGGTTGCGGGCATCGTAGACCACGCCGAAGGGTTTCTTCGCCAGCGACAGGGTCTTCTCGACCTCGAGGGTATCGGCGTCGAGCAGCCAGAGCTTCTCGGCGAGATCGTCGGTCACCGCCAGCAGCCCCGCGTCGGGCGCCAGGGCCAGGCGTCTGACGTCGCGGCCCAGGTGGCGCTCGATGCGCTGGTCGGGATCTTCGACGGCGATCCGCGAGACGCTGCCGGCTTCGAGATTGGCCGAATAGAGGAAGTCACCGTCCGGCGAAGCGATGAAGCCGCCGCTGCTGACCGCCGCCGAGGCCGTGACACAGACCAGCAGGCACACCAGTGCCGTCAGCCCCCGCCACCCCGTGCTGCGCGACACTCGACTCATGGCGTCGTCCGCAGCCAGCCCAGACGCCGCCACAGCGGGCGCAGTACCGACCAGCGGAAGGCGTGACGCAGCAGCAGCGGGGCGAAGGTCAGGGTGGCGATCAGGTGGGCCCAGTGCATGACGGCACCCAGCGTGTCGCCACGATTGCCCCACCCCACCAGATAGACGCCGCTGACGGCGATGATCAGCAGGAGAATTTCCATCAGCCGGCCGGTGACGCGCAGGAAGGCCTTGCGCGAGGTCTGCAAGAGCCGCCGGTGAGCGAGCCAGAAGGGCGCCACCACGAGTGGCGCGCCGAACATGCCGAGCAGGCCGTGCAGGGCCAGCGACCAGCGCTGCAACGGCCAGTCCGCCGCCCACCAGGCGACCAGCGGCAGGCCGGTGAGCAGCAGGGCGTAGAGGGTCCACTCCGCGGCGCGATGACGATAGGCCAGCCGCCACCAGTACCCGGCGGCGGCCTCGGGCAGCGGGGAGCGCGATGTCAGTCGGGTGGGCAACGTCGTCATGTCGAGCTGTGCGCGATAACCGTTCTCTGCTGGGAGACTAGATGATATCAACCCTCATTCTTATTCGCTTGTTCTTTTCTGCTCGACCTTCGGCGTGGCGCAAGGTTCCTTGACCTGACGCATGTCGCGACGGCCGCCAACGCAAAAGGCCGCCCGGTGGGGCGGCCTTCGGTCGGGCGGGGTGGCGTGTCAGTCGGCCGCGACCGTCGCCTTGGCGGCCATGACCGCGGCCATGCCGTTGCCATCGCCGGCGGCGGTGACCTGCGGGACGTGGTCGTCGTCGGTATCGCCGCCCTTGCCGGGGATCACGTGCTCGCCGGTGTCGGTGCCCCATTCGGCGAGCTGCATGCCGCCGTCGAGACTCGGGCCGTTGTGCACGGTGCGGAACCAGCTCACGTAGCGCTGGGTCAGCGGGCCGAGTTCCAGGGCCGCGGCGTTTTCCTGGCCTTCGTTGCGGAACTGCAGCATGGCGCTGCGCAGCCCGCCGGAGATCGCCGCCTCGCTCAGCGGGGTGTGCACGGTGGGCTCGCCGGGCCGGGTGGCCCAGGTGCCCACGGCGTCATCGTAGAGTTGCTCGTCGATGGCGAGATACAGCTTGCGCCCGGCGTCGCGGTACTTGGCGTCCTTGGTCGCGGCGAAGGCCGCCCCCAGGCCGCGCAGCATGGCGAACTGGGTGGCCAGCGACTGGCCGTCGTCGGCTGTCACGGCGTCGCCGTCCAGAGTCAGGCCGTCGCTGACCAGGCCATCGTCGGTGAAGGCGTTGGCGAGCAGGAAGTCGGCCTGACGACGGAGCATTGTCAGGGCGCGTTCGCCGAGGTCGGTCTCGATTTCGGAGGCCGCGGCCTCGGCGCTGGCGTAGCCGACCGGCTGCGCGCTCTGGGCGCGATGGTAGATGTCCAGCGCCACCAGGCTATAGGCGGCGTCGAAGGTGGTGACGTGCTGGCCGCGCTCGCCGTCCTGCCAGGTATCGACCAGGGTGCCGGCCTCATCGTCGAAGTGCAGTGCATCGAGGTTGCTGAAGACCAGGTGCGCGAGATTGCTGGCCAGCGAGAAGGCGTCGTCGCCGACGACGTCGTTGCTGGTGTCGTCGTCGCGATTGGCCTCGGCGGTGGCCTTGAACGGCTGGCCGTCGAACACGGCGAGGAAGGCCGGGTTCTGCGACTGGTTGGCGTCGCGCTGGTCGGTGAAGCCGTAGTACTCGGCGAGCGGCCACAGCAGCATCCATTCGTCGCGCAGCTGCGAGCTGGCATCGGCGACGCTCAGTTCGCCGAGGGCGTTGACGCCCTGCTGCTGGACGAGGCGGGTGTCGATGCGATGCGGGAACCACACCGGCTGCTCGGCGGGGTCGTAGTCAGGACTCACCTCGGCGCCGAGCGACTCGCCATCGTAGGCCAGCCGGTTCTGGAGCAGGGCCATCTTGTCCAGCGAGATCTCGGTGAGCAGCATGCCGTTGAAGCCGTCGACCGAGGAGACCCCCAGGGCGTAGGTGCCGTCCTGGTCCATGTCGGCGGACCGGGCGGCGGTTTCCTCGTCGCCGTCGGTGGTGTGCATGCCGCCCAGGAAGTCCTGCGACCACATGACTTCCTTGAGCAGCATGCCGCCGATCGCCGCCGGGCTCAGCTGATCGTCCATCTGCGCGGGATCCCAGGCCAGGCTGGCGAAGTCGCGGCTGTAGGCGGGGATGTCGGTCTGCACCGTCTCGCCGCCGGCGGTGGTGACTTCATCGTGGTTGACGACGCTGGTGTCGACCTTGCCGGCGAAGGCGGGCACGCCGGCGCGCAGCGGCAGGCTGATCGGGTAGAGGTTCAGGGGGATCTCGTCGGTGGGATAGCCGACGGCCTGGCTCAGGCCGATCACCCGCTTGCCGAGATCCTCGAGACTACCGCCGCGGGCCTGGTTGCGCGGGCCGTTGGCGAGGTGCGGGCCCATTCGCGACTGGTAGTTGACCGCGTACATGGCCTCTTCGGAGTACTCGTAGCTCTCGATGCCGGCGGTGTAGTCGAACGCCGTGGGCTGGTCGATGGCATTGGGGTCGAGGATGTCGAGGTCGAGACCCAGCGACTCGGCCAGGGGCTCCCCGGAGAGTTCGAATTCGGTATAGGCCAGCATGCCCGGTCCGACCTCGAAGGTGTCGTCGTCGACGTTGACCGTGACGCCGGCCTGGGCCGACGCGCAGGCCAGCAGCCAGGGCGCAACCACCAGTGTTGTGCGTTTCATGGTGTTCCTTTCGTATCCCGATGATGAGTGTCGCGATGATCGACACGCCCGGCACGGCAAGACGAAGGAGCGATGGCCGCGCAAGCGTGATGAGCATCAAATGATATTGGTTGGCATTTCGGTTGGCAATCGCGAGTCGCTGCGACCTTGTGCCGAGAGCGCGTCATCGGGAAGGGCGAGCGGTGCGGGGGGCGGTGAAGCCGGGCGGGAAGCGACGACGGCCCCATCGCGGGGCCGTCGTCCGGCGGCATGACGCGGCCGCTCGGGGTCAGCGGGCGATCCGCTGGCTGGCGTCGGTAAAGCCCATCAGCGAGATGTCGAGGTCCATGCGCTGGCCGTCGGGACCGATCAGGCTCACGGTCGCCTTGCTGCCGCTGCGCAGCTGGTTGAGCAGCTCCGGCTTGACCGGGATGTCCGCCCGGCAGCCATCCGGCACGCAGACCTGATAGGGGAACTTGAGCGGCTTGCTGTTATCGATGGTCAGTTGCAGGCCCGGGGCGAGGCGCACGCCCAGCGGCAGCAGGAAGACCATCGCCGGCCCGTCGATCTGGGGCGGATAGGCGATCACAACGCGCATCACCGGCTCGTTGCCCCCGGGGTTGTCGATCAACTGAGTCATGGTGCAGTTGCCCTGGGTGGGATCGGTCGGGCAGCGCACCTCCCAGTCCTGGAAGCGCTGGGTCTTGACGTTGGCACCGTTGGCACCCTGCTGCTGGGCGAAGGCCACCGGGGCCATGGCCATCAGTATCAGGGCGGTGGCCAGCAGGCGGCGGGTCAGGCGTTCGAGCATGGCGAGGGGACTCCTTGTCGTCGGATGGTGGAAGGACTCGGGTTCAAGGTAGTTCAACACGATGAGGGGGCCGCTGGCGAATGCGGCGCCCTTGCCGGGGGTGGCGAGCGATCGGCCGGGCCCATTCAGGCGATCAGCCAGCCCAGCACGAACAGGCCGATCAGCACCCAGCAAAGGCCGCCGACGACACTGCCGCGCAGGAAGGCGCGTAGTCCCTTGTAGAGCAGCAGCAGGCCGATGACCAGCACGATCAGGCTGAACAGCGAGGCGCTGATCCCCAGCGAGCCGGTCAGCCCCTCGAGGAAGTCGTGAAGGGCGAAGTAGAGGCCACCGAACAGCGAGCGCAGCAGCTCGACGAGGGCGTGAATGGCGTCGCCGAGCGTTTCGCCCAGCCAGTTGAAGAATCCGTCTTCTCGCATGGGGGTCCTTGTGTCGAATCAGGCGGGCCGAGGCATGGCCTGTTGGGCGCGCAGCCAGGCGATCTCTTCCGACCACAGCGCTGGCTCGATGGTTTCCAGAATCAGCGGAATCCCATCGAGCCGCGGGTCGCGCATCAGGGTCGTGAAGCCCTCGAGGCCGATATTGCCATGGCCGAGGCTGTGATGCCGATCGACGCGGCTGGCGAACGCGCTCTTGGCGTCGTTGAGATGCATGCCGCGCAGGTAGTCGAAGCCGACCACCTCGCCAAATTCGTCGAGCGTGGCGGTGGTCGCTTGCGCGCTGCGCAGGTCGTAGCCGGCGGCGAAGGCATGGCAGGTATCGATGCACACGCCGACGCGGGACTTGTCGTCGACTTGCTCGATGATCGCCGCCAGATGCTCGAAGCGGTGGCCGAGGTTGGTGCCCTGGCCGGCGGTGTTCTCGATCACCGCGACGACCGACTCGGTCTGCGCATGGGCCCAGTTGATCGACTCGGCGATGCGTGCCAGGCAGTCGTCCTCGCTGATCCGCCCCAGATGGCTGCCGGGATGGAAGTTGAGCAGCGTGAGGCCGAGCTGCTCGCAACGCCGGCATTCGTCGAGGAACGCCGCCCGCGATTTCTCCAGGCCGTCGCGCTCGGGGTGACCGAGGTTGATCAGGTAGCTGTCGTGGGGAAGGATCTGCCCCGGACCGAAGCCATGATGGGCGCAGGCCTCGCGAAACTCGGCGATGGCGGTTTCGCTCAACGGCTTGGCGTGCCAGCGGCGCTGGTTCTTGGTGAACAGCGCCAGGGCGTCGGCGCCGATCTCGACGGCGCGCTCGATGGCTTTCGCCGGGCCGCCGGCGGCGCTGACATGGGCTCCGATGTGCTTCATTCACGGCTCCACGGATTCCGGAAGGGCGTCATGATAGAGCCTGAGCGGGCGGTTCGCGAATCGTGCCGGTTGACGCCGTTCATAAGGGATGGTTCTAATGAATGAGCGATGGTCGATAAGGCCATCGCTTTTCGTCAACCACCCGTCGGACCTCGACATGATGCTATCCCGGGCCACCTGGACCAACGCCACGTACCGAGTCATGAATCATCGTGACCCACGTATGTGCGTCCGTCCGTGTGCCGTCGATCGAGTCTGACTTTCCCGGCCGCGGATCCTACCGCGGCCCCGAGTGATTTCTCACCAGCCATCTCTCTTTGCCCCGCCAGGATCCCGGCCTCCCGACAGGAGACCGACCCATGATTCTGGCAACACTCTACCGCAACATCGCACGTGCGCTGCATGCCCGTCGCCGTGGTCGCGTGACCCTCGAGTCGCTGGCCCATCTCGACGCGCGCCTGCTGCGCGATGTCGGCCTGCACGTCGAGGCCGGCGCCGTCAGGCCGCTCGACCCCGAGGCCTTCGCCGCGCGCGTCGAGGTGCGTGAACTGCCGCTCACCGGCACGCCGCGGGTGGCCGGCAACCGCGACGAAGGGGGATACTGTCCCCACTGTGGCGCGGCGCTGACCTAGCGTGGCCGCGGCCGCCGGGGGGGCGGTCGCGGCGACTCCATGCCCCATCGACGACGGAACCAAGGGATCGGTCCCGTCGTCGCCCCATGCACTGGAATACCTATCCAAGGAGAGACAAGCATGAAGACCATCGGTGTGCTCGGTGGGATGAGCTGGGAGTCGACCCAGAGCTATTACCGACTGCTCAACGAGGGCGTCAAGGCCCGTCTGGGCGGCTTCCATTCGGCCCGCGTGTGCCTGGTCAGCGTCGACTTCGCCGACATCGAGGCGCTGCAGCGGGCCGGCGACTGGGACGCGGCCGGACGCTACCTGGCGGCCTCGGCGCGCCAGGTCGAGGCGGGCGGCGCCGATTGCCTGGTGCTGGCCACCAACACCATGCATTGCGTCGCCGAGGCGATCGAGACCGCCATCGACATTCCGCTGCTGCATATCGCCGACGCCACGGGAGCGGCGCTGCGCGACGCGGGGGTTAGCCGCGTCGGCCTGCTGGGAACGCGCTTCACCATGGAGCAGCCTTTCTATCGGGAACGCCTGGAGCAGCGTCACGGCATCGAGGTCGTGGTCCCCGACAGCGAAGCGCGGCAGGCCGTTCACGACATCATCTTCCAGGAGCTGGTACTGGGGACCATCGACGACGCCTCCCGCGAGCGCTATCTGGCGATCATCGACGCGCTGGCCTCGCGGGGGGCCGAGGGCGTGATCCTGGGCTGCACCGAGATCGCTTTGCTGGTACAGCAGGCGCACACCGCGTTGCCGCTGTTCGATACCACCGACCTGCACGCCCGGGCAGCGCTCGCCTTCGCGCTGGACGACTGAGCTCACGCGGTAGCCGGGGCCGTCTCGTCGCGAATGGCCGCTAGCAGCAGGGCACAGGCCAGCGACACCAGCGCCGTCGCCACGAAGACATGGGGCATACCCCATCCGGCGGCGATGATGCTGCCGAGCAGCGGGCCGAGTACCTGACCGAGGTATTGAAAGGCGGTCGACCAGCCCAGCACCACGCCGAGCTGGGCAGCGTCATTGCCGAGTTCTCGCAGGGCCGCTTTCAGGCAGGGCAGCACGCCGCCGAGCGCGAGCCCCATCGCGAAACGCAGCGCTGTCAGCGTGATCAGATCGTCGACGAAGGCCTGAGGCACGATGCAGGCGATGCTGACCAACAGGCCGGCGATGGCGACACGTCGGGCGCCGTAACGGTCGGCGAGGGTACCGAGCCTCAGCGACGAGATCAGGCTGCCCAGCGCCGTGGCGGAGAGTACCAGGCCGGCCGCCGAGGCCATCGCCAGGCCGTGGTTGTCCAGTCCGGCGACGACCGTCGAGATGATCGGCTCGATCGACAGGGTAGCGACCATCAGGCCCGCGGTGGCCACCAGCACCGCAAGCATGGCCGGTCGTACCCGAGTCGTCGCGGGGCGGGAGTCGGCCTGGGAAACGCGGCGCCCCGGCGGTACTCGCTCGCGAATCAGCAGGGCGGTCGCCAGGACGTTGACGAAGATCAGGCTGCCGGTGATCAACAGGGCCTCGCGCATCCCCACATGAGCGGCGAGGATGCCGCCCAGGGCGGGGCCGACAAGGCTGCCCGCGAGGATGCAGGCCGAGAGGGCGCCCTGTGCGTAGCCACTGCGCTCGGCGGGCGCCTCCCGGGCCATCAGGATGGTCGCGCCGGACGCGTAGCCGCCGGCCACGCCGGTCAGCAGGCGCAGCAATGCCAGTTGCCAGGCGCTGGTCGCCAGCCCCATCAGCGTCATGCAGACGAACATGCCCAGGCTGGCGCGGACCAGGTTGAGACGGCAGCCGTAACGATCGGATAGCTTTCCCCACAGCGGCGCGAGCAAGGCCGCGGTGATGAAGGTCGCCGAATAGATCGCCCCTGACCAGAGATACACCGCGTCTGTGGAGTAATCGTCCAGGGTCTCCAGGTAGGCGGGCAGGAAAGGCAACATCAATGTCATCGCCACGACATTGATGAAGGCTCCGCCACCGCTGATCCAAAGGTTCATCTGCCAACCGCCGTTCGTTCGGCTCGGGGGCGTCGTCATCGCCTTGGTACTCGTCGCTTCGGGGGTCGAGTGACGGTATAGCGCTCCTTTTATAAAAACAATTCATGTTTATTATTAATTGGATTCCATAATGTTATCTCATGAGGCTAGGGCGTGATCGCGACCCGACGCCATCGGCGAGCGGCGTTCGGGAAGCGGGATGTCACGGTCGAGGCGCTCGTGTTGGTATTTCGTATCCGCGCTAAGGTTGGGCGTGGCGATGCCGATAGACAGGGTGTAGGTTCGACATACACTCACCGATGCCGAGGTTCGCAACGTGGATACATCCGTCAACGCCACCGTGGGCACGGCCGTGGCCCTTCAGCAGTTCAATGCCGACCAGCAGGCCCAGACGAGCCTGCTCAAGCAGGCGCTGGATACGCAAGCGTCACAGATGGAACAACTGATGGACTCCGTGACTCCGCAGAACCAGCTGGCCACGACCGGCACCGTCGGTACCCGCATCAACACCGTCGCCTGATCGGGCGCTACCTACGGCGCCGTGGTGATCCCGCGGCGTCTCCTTTCTCGCCTCGCCGTGCCGGCGATCATCAGCAGGGGCAGTCGCCCTCCGGCCGATAGAAGATGAAGTCGCCAGCCTCGAAGGTCTGGGTGAACTGCTTCGACCAGTAGGGTGCCGCATTGCGGTGATGGAAGAACAGTGCGCCGCCGGTCCGATCTTTCAGTTGCCCGTTGAGCGCCTTGCGTGCGACCTCCTTGGCCGTGTCGTAGGCGGTGTCCTCCCTGGCATCGTCGGCACGCCCGTCGCACCACCACGAGAACTGGCAACTGCCCTGTTCCGAGCCCTGCTTGACCACGCCGCAGACAGTATCGGGGAACCCCGGGCTGCCGAGTCGGTTCATTACCACGTTGGCGACGGCTTCCATGTCGGTGGCCTCGGTGCCGCGGGCCTCCCAGTAGATGGAACGCGCCAGACAGGTAATGGGGTCGTCGAGCGGCGCTTCACCGGCGGGGTCGACGGCCTGGACGCCGGGTGGGGTGATCAGCTCGGCCCTGGTGGGCGGCTTGCCGTCGCCATCGGAGGCGGCGCTGTCCTGCAGGTTCTCCGCCTTTCTTTCGGCGATGACCGCCTTCGGGGAGGGCGCGTCGGCCGCGGCGATGCCCGGGAGCGCGAGGGCAAGACAGAGCAGGCAGGCAGCGATTCCCCGAGTGGGTGAGTGCATGATGGATGACTCCTGACGCGGATTGTCGCGGACGGGCGTCCCGTGTCGACGCTCGCAGTGAGTGTAGATCGTCGCACTGGAAGCCGGTGGCTGGTTCGGTGCGTCATACCGGCCACTGAGGCGGCGTGCACACTGTCCGGTCTGACTCACGCGGTCCGTTCGTGTTCCGGGAGGCCCAGGGCCACCCACTAAAACCCAGGCGGCCTGCGGACCCTGCGCCATCACGCCCAGCGCATCGACAGGTCGAGCGACACCAGGATCGTCGCCAGCTCGCCCGGCAGATAGTTGGCGGCGCCATCGCCGAGGAAGTGCGTCCATCGGCATCCGGTTACATAGCCTGGGGCGGGAAGCCGATGGTTGGGTGTCATTACCACCCTTCCGGCCAGCCTTGCGGCGGTGGTTGTAACTTGGATTTGATGAACGTCAAATACTTGGGATCATCGAGTTCGAAAATTGCCTTGCCTGCAGGGATGTAGGCTCGTGCCAGTTCGTCCTCGGCTCTTGCCATGTTGCCGAGTTCATATTGGCACTGGCCGAGCCGAAGGTGCAGGAATGGATTTCCGATGGCCCCGGGAAGGTGCATTGCGGCACTGAAGTTGTCACGACACGCGGCGTAATCGTCGTCAAGAAAATTGGCATCGCCAATGGCGGCGAGCAGCCATAATGCAGCATCCCACTCTTGCTTTGGCTCGGGTAGAAGTTCCCATGCCTGCCGATAGGTCGCGATAGCCTTGCGGTAATGTTGGCGCTCTGCCAGAGCATCGCCCCGTTCGGAAAGCCTTTTGACTCGGGCGTCGATGGTGGCGGGCAGCTCCTTGGGTTCGGGGGGCTCCGCCGCCATTGTGACCGAAGTGGCGAGCAAGGCCATGGCCATCGTGACGAGCCTTTTCATGATAACCATTCCGTTCCTCTTCTTGACCCGCAGCATTCTGAGGCTCTGCACACCTGTAGCGGAGCTGCCCCAGCCGGCAATTCTGACGATTTCATTCTGATTCCTACGATGGCTCGCGCTTGGCACTGAGTTAGCAAGGTGCCGACATCAGTACATAACGTTCTCGGGCGGCGAACCCCGCCGAACGATAAAGGCGCTGGGCTTGTTCGTTGTTCCGCGCGACCTCCAGGCTCAGCGCTCGGACACCGAGCGCTGCCAGCGCCTGTTTGACACGATTCAGGATGATCTTGCCGATACCCATGCCTCTTTTTTCTCGAACGATGAAAAACTCGTCGATGGTCGCTTCGCGCCCTCCGAATTCGATGGAATGCACGAAGCAAACTGCAATATATCCTATCGGTTGTGAATCCCAATCAATGATCCATAAGCGGCCCAGTTCACTGTCGCCGAGAAGCGGCCGGATCGAGGATGGCGAATATGTTTCATCACCGCAAATACCCTCGAATTCATGATAGGCACGAACATAAGGTTCCACGATGTCCAGATCGCTTTCTGTCGCCATTCTCAAATGGATGTCCATGTTCTATCTCCGTCAGCACTGCAATCGGTTAGGTGTTCTGTGTGTGCCTGACAATCCCTTTGGCCGTTCATGCAGGGTGAGGAATGGAGCGGGGCGGAACTCGAACAAGCGCATTCAAGGCGTCGCCCTATGGTGGCGTCCGAGGTGGTCCTTATCTAGCGTTCGGCGCCCCGGTACCGAGTGTCTTCTCCATGCCCAGCGTGGCGTTTTCCTCGATCGCCACGCGATACCCGTGACGCCGGTAGAGATCGAGCGCTGGACTGTTCTTGAGCACGCGCAGCCGAATGCGATCCAGCCGCCGGTGGCGGGCGAGCCGCTCCACTTCGCGCAACAGCCAACTGCCGATGCCACGCCGACGATAGGCGGGCACGAGCTGCAGTTCGCGAAGATAGGCGTGCGTGGCGGTGTAGTTCAGGGAGAGAAAGCCGACGATCGTCTGGCCGGCCATCAGGCGATAATTGTCCGCTTCGGCATAGCCCTCGCGAAACAGGCGGGGGCGCCAGGCGACCCCGACTTGCTTCAGGGAGGGGCGCATGTTGTCGCGCACCAGTCGCTCGGCTCGCCCGCGGTCGGCCGGAGTCGCGGGCTCCAGATGCACGATCTCGTCGCCGAGGTTGAGGGTGACGGCGTCGGTCGACCGATACATCGCCAGACGCGGGCGGTGATCGTGGCCACTCATGTCATGGGGTCTGCAAGCGGGTTCCCAACCTAGAGCACCGGGGCGTCGAAATCGCTGGGCTCGTCGGTATAGACGCAGACGTTGGCGTCCTCGATGTCGCCGTCCTCGGCTTCCAGGTGCGTGGCGAAGAACCGGCGGATCTCCTCGCGCTGGCAGTGGGCCTCGAAGGAGGCGCGATCGGCCCAGACCTCGTGGAAGACGATCGGGTAGCTGGTGCCCCGGGCGAAAGGGTTGTCGACATGGCGGGTCACGGTATAGCGCAGGCAGGCGTCCTCGCGATGGGCGTTGGGTTCCAGGGCCTGGAGCGCCCTGAATACCGCATCTTCCTTGCCGGGCTTGGGCTTGAAGCTGGCAATGCAATAGACCTTGGATGACATGCGGACTCCGTGACGGATGGGATCAGGCCGCTCACGATAGCATGTTCGAAACGCGTGCGGGCAGGTCACGGGCGTCATCCCACCGGTACCACCGGGTGGTCGATCACCCGGCGCAGCACGAAGCTCGAATGGGCGCCACTGACGCCGTCGATGCGCGTGATGCGGTTGAGCAGCAGGTCCTGATAGTCGTCCATGTCGCGGACCACCACCTTGAGCTGGTAGTCGGCCTCCTGGCCGGTGATCAGCAGGCACTCCTGGACCTGGGGCAGGGCGGCGACCTTGGCTTCGAAGTTGGCGAAGCGCTCCGGCGTGTGGCGGTCCATCGAGATGTGCAGCAGTGCCGTCAGGCTGTAGCCGAGACGCTTGCTGTCGACCTGGGCGCGGTAGCCGGCGATCAGTCCCGATTCCTCGAGGGCGCGAACGCGACGCAGGCAGGGCGATGGCGAGAGGCCGATACGCTCGGCGAGCTCCTGATTGCTGATGCGGCCCTCGCGCTGAAGCACCTCGAGGATGTGGCGATCATAGCGATCCAGAGCAGGGATTGGCGATGTCTCGGGCATGGTGGGCAATTTATTGGGCTTAAAGGGATTATCGTAGGCATTTTATGCCAATATCTCGTCGAATCTCCATGTCATTCGCAATCCTTCGTCGCGTCGTCTGGCTTATGCTGTTGTTCATCGTCACGAGCGATAGAGAAACACTGCACAAATGCCTGCACGGGCGAATCGCTGCGTTGCGCGGTGCGCGGAATCCTCACATATACCCCATATGCTTCGGTTCCTGTGCGCCGGGCGCCTTGCGCTTCATCCCGCTCGCCTATTTGTTCAGCGCTTCCCTAGCCGGCGGTCGTCACCACACGCCCGCTCGGCGATACGCAACGGGCCGGACACCCCACAAGGGTCGGCCCCGTTCCCGACGCGCCCACCCGGCCGGGGAACGCGACACCAGGCGGCCAGCCGCCGCCTACATTCATCGTTGGCAAGGAACCCGACATGGCTTCGTTCGACCATCGCAAGTATCGCCCCGCCCCCCGTGTGCCCGCCTTCGACCGCCAGTGGCCGGATCGCCAGCTCGATCGTGCCCCGACCTGGCTCAGCGAGGATCTACGCGACGGCAACCAGGCGCTACTCGAGCCGATGAGCGTCGAGCAGAAGAAGGCGCTGTGGCGGGTGATTCTCAAGGTGGGTGTCAAGGAAGTGATGGTCGGCTTCCCCTCGGCCAGTCAGCCCGACTACGACTTCGTGCGCTGGCTGATCGAGGAGGACCAGATTCCCGAGGACGTGACCATAGCGGTGCTGGTGCAGTGCCGCGAACATCTGATCGAGCGCACCTTCGAGGCGCTGGCCGGCGTCGAACGCGCGATCATCCACCTCTACAACTCGACCTCGACCGTGCAGCGCGAGCGGGTGTTCGAGATGGACCGCGAGGGCATCACGCAGATCGCCGTCGACGGCGCCACCTGGGTCAAGGAACAGGCCGCGCGCCATCCGGATGTCGACTGGCGCTTCCAGTATTCACCGGAAAGCTTCTCGAGTACCGAGATCGATTTCTCGATCGCCATCTGCGAAGCGGTGATGGACGTCTGGCAGCCGACCCCGGACAACAAGGTGATCCTCAACCTGCCCAACACCGTCGAGGCCGCCGGACCGCACCACCACGCCGACCAGATCGAGTACTTCTGCCGGCACATCAAGAATCGCGAGTCGGTGATCGTCTCGGTACACACCCACAACGACCGCGGTGGCGCGGTGGCGGCCGCTGAGCTGGCGCTGCTGGCCGGGGCCGAGCGCGTCGAGGGCACCTTGCTGGGCAACGGCGAGCGCACCGGCAACATGGACATCGTCACCCTGGCGATGAACCTCTACAGCCAGGGCATCGACCCGGAGCTGGATCTGTCCAACCCCGACGAGATCATCCAGGTGGTCGACGAGTGCACCGGCATCGCGCTGCACCCGCGACATCCCTGGGTCGGCGAGATGGTCTACACCGCCTTCTCGGGCAGTCACCAGGACGCCATCCGCAAGTCGCTGCGCAAGCAGGGTGACGACGAGCCCTGGCAGGTCGCCTACCTGCCCATCGACCCGCGCGACATCGGCCGCGACTACCAGGCGGTGATTCGAGTCAACAGTCAGTCCGGCAAGGGCGGCATGGCGTTCCTGCTGGAGCGTGACTACGGCATCAGCCTGCCGCGCTGGCTGGCGCTGGAACTGGCACCTCACGTCCAGCAGGCCAGCGAACGGGTGACCGGGGAACTCAGCAGCGCGCAGATCCGCGATCTGTTGCGCGAGACCTTCGTCATCGAGGCACCGCTGCGTCTCAAGGGCTACCGGCTCGACCGCGACGAGGCCGAACAGCTCAGCATCACCCTGTACGAGGGTGAGAAGACGCTCTCTCTCGAGGGCGCCGGCAACGGCGTGATCTCGGCGTTCATGGACGCCTGGCAGCGTCACAGCGGTCAGGTGGTGAGCGTGGTCGACTATGGCGAGCACGCCCTCGGCGAGGGCAGCGACGCCTCGGCGATCGCCTTCGTGCAGCTCAACATCGACGGCCAGCGTGTCAGCGGCATGGCCGAGGATGGCGATACCGTCAGCGCTTCGCTCAAGGCGGTGCTCTCGGCGATCAATCGCGTTCGGGCCGGGGCCGCCGAGACGGTGGCGAGGCGCGAAGCGACGCCGGCCTGAGCGTCGCGACAAAGAAGTGAGGTCCCGACGACCGCCCGCCAGGCGGTCGTCGACGATCAGCTGTCGCTGCGAATCTGGGCGTGACTGATCAGCGCGAAGATGAAGGTACCGCCGACCACGTTGCCGGCCAGGGTGGGCAGCACGAACGACAGCAGATACTCGCCGAACGAGGCCTTGCCGGCGAACACCAGATAGATCACCTCGGTGGAGCCGGCAATGATGTGGGTGAAACCGCCGATCGCCACCAGATAGGTGACGATCAGGATCACCCAGATCTTGGCCGCGCCGGCGGCGGGGATCAGCCACACCATGGTCGCGATCATCCAGCCGGCGACCACGCCCTTGGCGAACATCGCGCCGACGCCGTTTTCCAGCAGGTGATGGCCGAGGCCCAGGAATATCTTGTGGGTCTCGCCGTCGAACAACGGCATGGCGACGATGGCGTAGGCGGAGATCGCCGTACCCAGCAGATTGCCGACCAGCACCACGCTCCAGAGCCGCAGCAGGCGCAGCAGCTTGAAGAAGCGCGGTTCGCTCATCAGCGGCAGCACCGCCGTGACGGTGTTCTCGGTGAAGAGTTGCTGCTGGGCGAGAATCACCACCAGAAAGCCCACGGTGTAGCCGAGCGAGGCCACCAGATAGGCGATGTCGGTATCCGGCAGGTGGGCGGCGAGCAGGCCCTTGGCAAGCATCGAGAAACTCATCGACAGCCCGGCGGCGAGCGCCGACCAGAACAGTGCCGAACTGGTACGGGTCAGTTCCTTCTCGCCGTCGGCGCGAATCGTTTCGTGAACGGCCGCGGCCTGGGAGGGCAGGTGGTCGTCGTCGAGCTCGAGATCATGACTCGGCGGGGTGGTGGATCCGGTTGTCGGCACGCGAAGCTCCTTTTCGGCGGTGGCCTGAGGCCTCGACTCTGCGCGAAGGGGGCGGGACTGACAAGTCTTCCGCGACACGATTCGGCTATTCTTGAATCAGGGTTCGACGATGGAAGAGGGAGTGACACCATGCAGGGAGAGGCACTGACGATCGTCTTCAACCTGGGAGCTGCCTGGCTGGCGGGCAGCCTGATCGGTCTCGAACGCAGCTTTCATGGCCGGCCCGCGGGGTTTCGTACTCATGCGCTGGTGTGTGCCTCGTCGGCGCTGCTGATGCTGGTCACCACCTATCAGTGGCAATGGCTCGACGCGGGGATTCCCGAATCGACCATTCGCACCGACCCCACGCGCATGGCGCAGGGCATCATGACCGGTATCGGTTTCCTGGGCGCCGGGGTGATCTTCAAGGAGGGGCTCAACGTCCACGGCCTGACCACCGCCGCCTCGATCTGGATCACCTCGGCGCTGGGTATCCTGTTCGGCGTGGGCTTCATGATGCCGGCGGTGCTGGCCACCGTGGGCACGCTGCTCACGCTGTCGCTGTTTCGCTGGGTCGAGCAGCACCTGCCCAGCGAGTGCTATGCCGACCATGTGCTGAGCTATGCCCGGGAGTCGGCGCCCGATGAAGCCTCGGTGCGGCGTTTCATCGGCGAGTACGACTGCAGGGTCCAGTCGATCAGCTATCGGCTCAGCGAACATGGCAGCCTGTTCCAGTATCACATGGTGTTGCAGACTCACGACAAGCGGAATCTGGCGCGTCTGGCGCATGATCTGCGCCATTCATCGCCCAACGTGCTGGAATTCCGGCTGGCGCCTGCCGGCGAATGAGCGGCTTGCCCTGGCCGGCCAGGACGTTACAGTAGTCGGCCCACGACAGTCGGAGTTTCCATGTCCCTCGATTCATCCCCCGCCGGGCCGGCATATCGCTGGTTGTTGCCGTTGCTGATCGGCGGCGTGATGCTCATGCCGCTGGCGATCGATATCTACCTGCCGTCATTGCCGGTCATGGCCCGCGACTTCGGTCGCCCTTCCGCGGCGCTGCAGGTCACCATCACGCTGCTGCTGTTCAGTGCCGGGCTGGGGCAGATTCTGGTCGGCCCGCTCGTCGACCGCTTCGGGCGGCGTCCGCTGCTGATCGTCGGCGCCGCTGTCTATGCGCTGGGCGCCCTGATGGGCATGCTCTCGATGTCGCTGACCCCGCTGTATCTCTCGCGGGTGCTGCAGGGGCTGGGGGCCTGTGCGGTCACCGCGGTGGTCTTCGCCGCGGTGCGCGACGCCTTCACGCCGACCCAGGGAGCGCGCCTCTACAGCTATCTGAACGGCTCGCTGTGCCTGGTGCCGGCGCTGGCGCCGGTGATCGGCGGCCTGCTGGCGGTAAGCCTGGGCTGGCGCAGCAATTTTGCCTTCATGGCGCTGTTCGCGTTGACGCTGCTGAGTGCCGCCGTCTGGCGTTTCGCCGAGACCCGGCCCAGCGACGTGACCCCGCCGCGTCCGCTGTACAGCTGGGCGCGTTACCGCGAGGTGCTGGGAAACCGGCTCTTCGTGCGCTATGCCGGCACCGCCTGCATCGGCATGGCGGCGATCCTGGTCTATGTCTCGGCGGCGCCGGTGTTGCTGGTGGAGCAACTGGGGCTCGACGAGCTGACCTTCGCCGCCTGTTTCGGCGGCAACGCACTGATCAACATCATCGCCTTCTTCCTGGCGCCCCGCGTTATCCATCGCCTGGGTCGGCGTCCCACCGTGCGGCTGGGACTGGCGCTGGTGCTTCTGGCCGGCTTGTTGCATGGTGTTGCCGTGGTCGCTGCACCGCTGTCGATCGTCTCGTTCATGGGGCCGGTGGCGGTGCTGTCGATCGGCTTCTCGCTGGCGCTGGGGGCGGCGTCGAGCCTGGCCCTGGAGCCGTTCCGGGCGCTGGCGGGCACCGCCGCGGCGTTGCTGAGCGCCATCCAGTTGGGCGGTGGCGCGGTGGTCGCCACCGCGATGCTGGCCACGCCGCTGCCCCTGCAGGGTGCGCTGGCGGTGGTGGCCACGCTGCCGGTGGCACTGTTGCTGTTCAGCGACAGGCGCGGGAGCCCGGCATGATGGCGCGATCGCTTGCGATGCGCGGTGCGACGGGCGATGGTATATCTCTCAATGGACTGAACGAACAAGGAAGGCGTGCGCATGGCCGAGACGGAGCGCCCTCAGGCTCGCTTGATCATCAATGGCAAATCGGCACAGATTCCCGAGGTCCGCGATGCGGTCGATGCCCTGCGCGACCAGGGGCACGCGCTGGACGTGCGGGTCACCTGGGAAGGCGGCGATGCGATCCGCATGGTGCATGAAGCCGTCGACGCCGGCATTTCCCGGGTGATTGCCGGGGGTGGCGACGGCACGGTCAACGAAGTCGTCACCGGGCTGATGGCCCTCGAGGCGTCGCAACGCCCGTCGATGGGCATTCTGCCGCTGGGCAGTGCCAACGATTTCGCCAATGGCGTGGGGTTGCCGCTGGAAGCCGAGCCGGCGTTGACGGTCGCGCTGGAGGGACATCGCCATCGGGTCGACGTGGCGCGCCTCGGCGAGGACTGTTTCATCAACATGGCCACCGGCGGCTTCGGTGCCGAGATCACCACCTCCACGCCGGTGGCCCTCAAGCGATTGCTGGGCGGGGGGGCCTACTCGCTGATGGGCATGCTCAAGGCCTGGCGTTACCAGCCCTATGCGGGCCACTTGCGCTGGCCCGACGGCGAGCTGGAGACGCCGCTGTTCCTGCTGGCGATCGGCAACGGCAGGCAGGCGGGTGGCGGCCAGCAACTGGCGCCCCAGGCCAAGCTCGACGACGGTCTGCTGGACGTGCTGGTGGTGCGCGATTTCTCGTCGTTGCACGAGATGCGCCAGGTACTGAGCGAGATCGAGCGCCTGCCCGAGGATGGCGAGTTCGTGCGCAACATTCGCACGCCCCGGCTGAGCTTCACCAGTGACGCGGCCTTTCCGCTCAATCTGGACGGCGAGCCGCGTCGCCTGCGGCAATTCGAGGTGACGCTCGAGCCGCGCGCCATCGAATTGATGATGTCGGCGGACACGGCCGTCTTGTCGTCGGCATCGTGACGAGACGGACATAGAGGAGGATCAGTCGCATGGAAGAAAATGAGGTCGTGGACGCCTTCATGCAGGCGGCGATCGACGAGGCGCGCCAGGGGCTGGAAGAGGGCGGGGTGCCGATCGGCTCGGTGCTGGTCCACGACGGGCGAATCATCGGTCGCGGCCACAATCGCCGCCAGCAGAAGGGCAGCGTGGTGCTCCACGGCGAGATGGACGCCCTGGAAAACGCCGGGCGACTGCCCGCCGCCGTGTATCGCCAGTCGGTGCTCTACACCACGCTGTCGCCCTGTCCGATGTGCAGCGGGGCGATCCTGCTCTACGGCATTCCCCGGGTGGTGATCGGCGAGCATCGCACCTTCCTGGGCGACGAGGCCCACCTGCGCGAGAGGGGCGTCGAGCTCGAGGTGCTCGACAGCGCGGCCTGTCGCGAGTTGATGGCCACGTTCATCGCCCGGCACCCCGAGGTGTGGAACGAGGATATCGGCGAGTGAGCTGCCGGGCGCCCTGTTGCGCCGTGGCATGGCGTTTGCTGCAATAGCGGCCGTCTGGCCGACCCACCGAACTCAAGGAGAACATCGATGCCCAAGATGCCCTGGAAACTCGCCGCCGTGACGGTACTGGTTCTGGGCCTGTCGGCCTGCAATGGTGATGACGAGGCGTCGAGCGCGTCGGGACAGAGCGATACCACCGACGCGCCGAGCCAGTCGTCGGTGGCGTCGTCGCAAGCCGCGCAGGACGCCAGCGCCGCGACCGGCGAGGCGAGTTCACGCCCCTCCCGCGAGCCGGCCGCCGGCGAGAGCCGCTCGGCGCGGGAGGCCGGCGAGACCTCGTCGACCCCGGCAGCACCGTCGGACGACCGGAGTGATACGACCCTTGCCGACGACGCGTCAGCGCCGGCCGATGACGGCGCCGTCGCGGGCGATGACGCCGACACGGCGCAGGCCGGGGCGTCGGCAAGCGCCGGTGACGGCGCTGCGGACGAGCCCGAGACCGACGGCAGCATCGGGAACGGCGATGCCGAGGCAGCCGGCGACGGGTCGTGGGACGATACCCAGGGCGACGTCGACCAGGCACTCAAGGAAACCGAGCGACGCTTCAAGGAAGCCGAGCGCGAAATCAACGAGCAGTTCGAGGAAGCCCAGCAGCAGGACGTCAAGCAGCAGCAGGAGATCCCGGCCCCCGACGGCGAGCCGGATGACGGCGGTTCCGACAACTCGTCTTCGTCGCCTTAACCGAGGCCGCCCAAGTCAGTACCTCGCCCCGACTGGCTGCGGCCCGTCGGGGCGTTTTCGTCGACTGCCGCGGGAGACGGGCGGCCTCGCGCCGTCATGCGGTGTCGAGGTTGTCGAGCATCCTGTGCGCCAGGCCGAGGAAGGTCGTCACGTCCGCCTCGCTCAGCCCTTCCAGCAGACGGCCCGCCACGTCACGTTCCACCTGATCGGTGCGCCGCATCAGTGCTTGCCCCGTGTCGCTCAGGGCGACGATCTGGCTGCGCCCGTCGCGGGGGTTCGGGGAGCGCGCGATCAGGCCCATGCCTTCGAGTTCCTTGAGCGTGCGGGTGATCTGCGCCTTGTCGCGGCGCGTGTCCTGCGCCAGCCGGTTGGCCGTGCAGTCGGCACGGTCACGGATTCGGCGCAGCAGATGCATGTGCATGCCGTTGAGCGGCAAGCCGTAGTCACGGATGGCCTGCTTGGTGGCGATCTTGAACTGGAAGGCCAGTTGCCAGATCACGTCGTGGACGGCGACTGCATGTCTCATCGAGGCGTCGGGTTCCCGGAGCATGGCGGCAAAGGCCGACATTGTCCCCGAGGGGGCGGGGGGCGGCAAGCCGTGGGCGGACGTCAGTGCAGGGCGACGGCGGTGATGCGCGATGGGGGTTGGAGAGTCCGGTGAACGACAGACGCCCGGGCGGGCCCGGGCGTCTGCAGGCGGTCAGGCCAGCGTGGTCACTTGACGACGTTGGCGATCGCCTCGGCGACGTAGGGCAGGTTGTCGCTGACCAGGCCGGCAACGTTGGCGCGGCCGGAGCGCACCATGTAGATGCTGTACTCGTCGCGCAGGCGGTCGACCTGTTCGGCGTTGAGCCCGGTGTAGGAGAACATCCCGCGCTGCTCGGCGATGAAGGCGAAACGCTCGTCCAGCCCGTGCGGCTTGAGGGCATCGACGAAATCGCGCCGCAGGCCGTTGATGCGGTCGCGCATCTCGGCGACTTCCTGGCGCCACTGGGCGGCCAGTTCGGCGGACTCGAGGATCTCGATGACGATCGAGCCGCCATGGGCGGGGGGATTGGAGTAGTTCTCGCGGGCGACGATGGCGATCTGCGAGCGCACGTTCTCCATCTGCTCGCTGTCCTTGGCGACCACGATCAAGCAGCCGGTGCGCTCGCGGTAGATGCCGAAGTTCTTCGAGCAGGAACTGGTGATCAGTACTTCGTCGAGGCTCTCGGCGAACAGCCGCACGCCGTAGGCGTCCTCGTCGAGCCCGTCACCGAAGCCCTGGTAGGCGAAGTCGATCAGCGGCAGCAGCTTGCGTTCGCGAACCACCTCCAGGACTTGCTGCCACTGCGCCTTCGACAGGTCGAAACCCGACGGGTTGTGACAGCAGGCGTGCAGCACGACCACGTCGCCTTCGGGAATGCGCTTGAGTGCCTCGAACATGCCGTCGAAGTCGAGGCGGTTGTCGGCGTCGACGTAGGGGTACTTGTGCAGCTCGATGCCGGCGGCATGGAAGATGCCCAGGTGGTTGGGCCAGGTGGGGTCGGAAACCCAGATGCCCTTGCCGGGGAGGTTGGTCTTGACGAAGTCCGCCGCCAGTCGCAGGGCACCGGTGCCGCCCGGCGACTGGGTGGCGCTGGCGCGATTGGCGGCCAGCACCGGGGAGTCCTCGCCGAGCACCAGCGGCAGGATCGCCTGGCCGTAACGCGGATCGCCGTGAGAGCCGATGTAGCTCTTGGTGGTCTCGTTCTTCAGCAGCCGCTCCTCGGCTTCCTTGACGGAGCGCAGGATCGGGGTGTTGCCGTTCTCGTCACGATAGACGCCGACACCCAGGTCGACCTTCTGCGGATTGGTGTCCTTCTTGAAGGCATCGATCAACCCGAGAATGGCATCACCGGGGACCCGCTCAATCTGCTCGAACATTGGACTGTGCTACCTCGTCGGTTCTGGCGGCTAGGATGAAGTCGTTCCTGTGCAGACCCTTGATCGAGTGGGACCACCAGGTCACGGTGACCTTGCCCCATTCGGTCAGCAGTGCCGGATGGTGACCGGCCTCTTCGGCGATCTCTCCGACCTGGTTGGTAAAGGCCAGGGCCTGCTTGAAGTTGCGGAACGTGAAGACGCGTTCCAGTTGCATGATGCCATCGCGCTCGAGGATCTGCCAGTCGGGGATCGCGGGCTTGAGTTGCTCGATCTCGCTGTCGGTGACCCGGGGGGCGTCCCAGCTGCAGGCTTCACAGGCTTGTTCGGAAAGCTGGCTCATCGTCGGCTCCATGAGAGGTGTCGTTTCAGGGTAGTGATGGCGGCGGGTGCCTGTCAGGCCCCCGCGGCCTGCTTGGGTTCGAAAGTGGGGGCATAGAGCCCCAGTGCCATGGCCTCGTGGACCAGCGCCATGATGTCGCGGCCGGCCAGTTCGTGGAGCGTGTCGAGGCCGTCGATGACGTAGTAGAGCGGTTGCAGGATGTCGATCCGGTAGGGGGTGCGCAGGGCGTCGATGGGATCGAAGGGGTGATGCGCCGGTACGTCGGACAGGGCGTGGAAGGTCTCCTTGGGCGAGGAGATGATGCCGCCACCGTAGATGCGCCGGCCCTGGGGCGTGTCGACCAGGCCGAACTCGACGGTCATCCAGTAAAGCCGTGCCAGATAGACACGCTCCTGCTTGCTCGCCGCCAGTCCCAGCTTGCCGTAGGTCTCGGTGAACTCGGCGAATGCCGGGTTGGTGAGCATCGGACAGTGACCGAATATCTCGTGAAAGATGTCCGGCTCCTGGAGATAGTCCAGCTCCTCGGGGGTACGAATGAAGGTGGCCACCGGAAAGCGGCGGTTGGCGAGCAGCTCGAAGAAGGTGTCGAAGGGAATCAGCGCCGGGACCGGGGCGGTGCGCCAGCCGGTGGTCGCCTGCAGGACACGGTCGACGTCACCCAGTTGGGGAATACGCTCCATGGGCAGGGCCAGGCGTTCCAGGCCGTCCAGGTATTCCTGACAGACGCGCCCCTCGATGATCGCCGTCTGGCGCGCCATCAGCGTCTGCCAGGTGGCGTTCTCGGTCTCGCTGTAGTGGATGATCCCGTCGGCGTCGGGATGGTGGGCCTGATACCGGGTCTGTTTCGCCATCTCGGGCTCCCGTTTGGCAAGTTGTCGTTGTCGGGAAGGAATGCCCTTCAGCGTAGGTGCCGCCGGTCGGCGCGGGGAGGGGCTTCATGGGACGGCAGGCGGGAGAGATACGCCATTTTCGTCAAGAAAACCTGACGAATGACGATGTCGAGTCGCAAAAAAGCACAGGAACCCGATCTCCGTGGATCGCGACGCGCCTTGGTGTCAGAATATCTTTACGAGTGAGTCACATTGCCGTGACGCCGTCTTCTCCATCGACTGCCGTTTTCGAGGTTCCGGGTTCATGCGTCTCAAGTTTCATTGCCAGAATCGCATCGGCATCCTGCGCGACGTCGTTTCTCCCTTCGCCGACTACGGCCTCAACGTGGCCCGCGGCGAGGTTGGCGGCGACCAGGGCAATGCCATCTACCTGTTCGTGCCGCACCTGCTCAATGCCCAGCTCGCCACGCTCAAGCCGACCCTCGAGGCGTTGCCCGGCGTGTTCAGCGTCAGGCGCGTCAGCCTGATGCCCAGCGAGCGTCGTCACCTGGAACTCGACGCGCTGCTGTCGTCGCTGTCCGATCCGGTGATGTCGATCGACATGGACGGGCGGGTCGTCGCCGCCAACCGCGCCGCCGGGCAGATGCTCGGGGTGCGTGTCGACGAGGTGCCCGGCCTGTCGCTCGACCGCTATATCCAGGATCTCGACCTGCCCGGCCTGGTTCGCCGCAATAACGCCCGCATCAACGGCCTGCGGCTCAAGCTCAAGGACGAAACCTACCTGGCCGACATCGCGCCGCTGCACACTGAGAACGACGACGTGGCCTCGCTGGCCGGGGCGGTGGTGACCCTGCACCGCGCCGACCGGGTGGGCGAGCGGATCTACCATGTGCAGCGTCAGGAGCTGCGCGGCTTCGAGGCGATCTTCCAGGCCAGCCCGCGGCTCGCGGCGGTGGTCCGTGAGGCTCGCCGCATGGCTCCGCTGGACGCGCCGCTGTTGATCGAGGGCGAGACCGGCACCGGCAAGGAGTTGCTGGCGCGGGCCTGTCACCTGGCCAGCCCGCGCGGTCAGGCGCCGTTCATGGCGCTCAACTGCGCCGGCCTGCCAGAATCGATGGCCGAGACCGAGTTGTTCGGCTATGCGCCGGGGGCCTTCGAGGGCGCGCGTCCCGAGGGCAAGCTGGGGCTGCTGGAGTTGACCGCCGGCGGCACCATCTTTCTCGACGAGGTGGGCGAGATGAGCCCGCGGCTGCAGGTCAAGCTGCTGCGCTTTCTGCAGGATGGCGGTTTTCGGCGGGTGGGCAGCGACGAGGAGACCTATCTCGACGTGCGGGTGATCTGCGCCACCCAGCAGGAGCTGCCGCGGCTGTGCGCGGCCGGGCAGTTTCGTCAGGACCTCTATCACCGGCTCAACGTGCTGTCGGTGCATATCCCGCCGCTGCGCGAGTGCCTCGACGGTATCGCCGAGCTCGCCACGCATTTCATCGACCGGGCCGCGCGGCAGATCGGCTGCCCGATGCCGACCCTCTCGGACGCCGCACGCGCGCGGTTGAGCGCCTATCACTGGCCGGGGAACGTGCGGCAATTGGAAAACGTGCTCTTCCAGGCGGTCTCGCTGTGCGAGGGCCACGAACTGTTACCGTCGCACCTGCGCCTGCCCGATGTCGGCGAGAACAGTGGCCTGGCCGGCATCGATCTCGAGGGCTCGCTGGGCGAGATTCTCGGCGAGGTGGAAAAGCGCGTGCTGACCACCCTCTATGCCGAACACCCTTCCAGTCGTCTGCTGGCCCGGCGGCTGGGCGTCTCGCATACCACCATCGCCAACAAGCTCAAGCGGCACGGCATCGGCGGTTGAGCGGGAAAGCATACCGGCGTTCTTGGCGCGCCCGAGTGACGCAACCGGCTACGCCCTGCGGTCTGCGGGTGAGCCCGAATTCCAGGGGCGAATATTGCTCAGCTGATCGGCCAGAGCCTCTTCAGTCACTTCGGTATCGTAAGCCGCCTGCGCACGGAGCCAGTAGCCATTGGTTAGTCCAAAAAAACGACAGAGTCGCAGATCCGTATCGGCGGTTATAGAGCGCTTTCCAGCAATGATCTGCCCAATACGCTGAGCCGGTACTCCAATTTCCTTGGCAAGGCGATACTGAGAGATTCCCATGGGCTCAAGAAACTCTTCCTTCAGCAGCTCGCCAGGCGTTACGGGATCAATACCGCGCATAAGTCACCCCCTAATGATAATCAACGATTTCGACATCTTCCGCGCCAGCTTTGGTCCACCGGAAGCACAATCGAAACTGCTGGTTAATCCGGATGCTGTACTGGCCTCGGCGATCACCACGCAACGCTTCCAACCGATTGCCGGGCGGTACTTTGAGGTCGTCCAGTTGGTTGGCGAGTTGAAGCTGACGGAGCTTTCTCAGCGCAACCCGCTCGCAACTCACAAAGCGCTTGACGCGACGCCCGCTGGCCAGCTTCTCGGTATCCCCACACTTGAACGAGATGATCATGGCGTGATAGTGACGTTCTGCGTTAATAACGTCAAGCGTTAATATGACAGGATGATGTCGCTCGAGCGAATCACTCGATGACCGAGGCGAAGACGTCGTTGAGCCGGGTCAGCGCCGGCTTGATGAGCGGCGCCGGTCGCTCGCGCTTCATCAGCGCCTCCTCGCCGGCGTAGCTGAGGGTGATCGCCTGGGCGGCCAGCCAGCGCAGCGGCTCGGGCTCCCAGCGCTTGAGCAACTGGCGATGGCCGCCCCGGGAGAAGGCCCAGGGCATACCGGTCAGTTCGCTGTCGTGGCCGAGGATCTGCTCGGCCAGGGTGCGCCCGAACAGGTGCGAGGCGGCGACGCCCTCGCCGGCATAGCCGCCGGCGGTGGCCAGGCCCGCGTCGCGGTCGACGATGGCGTGGGGACGGAAGTTGCGCGACAGCCCCAGCGAACCGCCCCAGCCGTGATCGACACGGATGCCTTCCAGCGCCGGGAACAGGTCGACCAGCAGGTCGCGGCGCATGTCTATCGCCGCCGGGTCGATGGCCTGGCCGTGACGCGGCCGGGCGCCGTAGGAATAGCTGCCGCGGGCACCGAAGATCAGCCGCCCGTCGGCACTGCGTTGACCGTAATTGACCAGCCGGCTGGCGTCGGCGAAGGTCGGCCGGTCGTCCAGGCCCACCGCCTGCCATTGCGCCTCGCTCAGCGGCTCGGTGGCGATCACCAGGCTGTGCACCGGAATCACGTGGCGCCGGAAGTCTGCCAGGCGTTCGGCATAGCCCTCGGTGGCGCAGACGATCATCGGTGCCGTGACGCTGCCTTCCCGGGTTTGCACGCACCCACCGTCGACATGCTGGGCACGACTCTGCTCGTGGAGGATCACGCCCAGGCGTTCCAGGGTCTCGGCGAGGCCATGGAGCAGCTTGAGCGGGTGCACGGTGGCGACCTGACGCTGGTAGATGCCGCCGAACGGCTTGCGAAAGCGTGCGAGTCGGGTCAGTTCGTCGGCGCTCAGCCAATGACAGTCGGTCTCGCTGTGCCCCAGCTCATGGAGATGAGCGAGGTAGTCGCGCTGGATGGCGAGCTGGTCGCGGTAGCGCGCCGCGGCGTAGATCGCGCCGCCCTTGTGGAAGTCGGCCGCGATGCCTTCCCGCGCCAGGGTCGCGCCGAGGGCGTCGACGTTGTCGGCGAGCACTCGGCAGCAGTCTTGGCGGCGGGCACGGTCGAGATCGCCGACATGGCGTTCCAGGCCGGCGAGGCTACCGATTACCCAGCCGCCGTTGCGCCCCGAGGCACCGTGGCCGATCCGCTCGGCCTCGATCACCGTCACCTCGCGTTGCGGGTCGAGCGTCTTGAGGTAGTAGGCGGTCCACAGCCCGGTGAAGCCGGCGCCGATGATCGCCACGTCGGCTTTTTGCCGGCCCCGTAGCGACGGGCGTGTCGCGAATTCGCGGTCGAGGCTGGCGCGCCAGTAATTGGGCGGCGGGGTGTCGTCCATGGTCGTCTCCCGAGTCGGCGCGATCATGCCGTCATGCCCATCACCAGGTACATGGTCGCGGCGATGGCGCCGGCCAGCGCGGCATAGGGCAATTGCGTCACGGCGTGCTGGAACGGCGTGCAGCCGCTGGCCTGGGCGGTCAGCACCGTGGCATCCGAATAGAAGCAGGCGTGGCTGCCGAAGGTGCTCGCGGAGAGGGTGGCGCCGATCACCAGCGTCATGTCGGCGCCGAGGTTCTGCCCCAGCGTCGCGACGATCGGCAGGATGATCACGAACACGCCCCAGTTCGAGCCGGTGGCGAAGGACACGAAGCCCATCACGGTGAAGATCAGGAAGGGCAGCAGCGCCGCCGAGACCAGCGGTTCGACGAGGCCGATGATGTAGTCGTTGAGCCCCAGGGTAGTGTTGATCTCGTTGAACAGGAAGGCGGCGACCAGCACCGCCAGGGCATCGAGCATCGACTTGAAGCCCTCGAGGATGTTGTCGAAGGTCTGACCCGGGGTGAGCTTGCGCAGGCCGATGAAGGCCACGATCATCCCGGCCAGGGTGACGAAGATGCCCATCAGGAAGTCGAGGTCGAACCACCAGGTAAAGAACGCCAGCGAGGCCATCGGCAGCAGGAACAGCCAGATGCTGCTGCGGGTGTCGTCGTCCGCCTGCAGGTGGGCGATCTCCTCGTCGATGTGCTCGGAGCCCGGCGGCACGCAGCGTCCAGTCTCCATGGCGCGCCGCTCGGCGCGTTTCATCGGGCCGATGGCGGGCAGCTTGCCGTAAGCCACCAGCGGCACCAGCAGCACCGCGATCATCGGGTAGAACATGAAGGGGATCGCCTGGATGTAGGCCCAGACACCCTGGCCGTCCGCCGCGAGGCCGTTCTTCTCGATCAGCGTGCCGAAGAACACCGCCCAGGTCGAGATCGGGATCAGCACGCTGATCGGTGCCGCGGTGGAATCGATCACGTAGGCGAGCATCTCCCGCGAGGTCTTGAAGCGGTCGGTCACCTGGCGCATCGAGGTGCCGATCGCCAGCGAGTTCAGGTAGTCGTCGACGAACAGGATGATGCCCATCAGCCAGCAGCCGATCAGCGCGCGGGGCTTGCTGGTGGTATAGCGCATCAGTCCATCGGCGAACGAGCGCGAGGCGCCCGACTTGAGCAGCAGGGCGATGATGCTGCCCATCAGCCCGCAGACCATGATCACCCATGCCACGTCGGCATCGGTCATCACGTTCATCAGGCTTTCGCTGAGGGTGCTCAGGGCGTCGGTGGGGCCGATCAGCAGGGCGCCAACGAAGGCGCCGAAGACCAGCGGTTCCAGGGCGCGGCGCGTCCACAACGCGAGCGCCAGCACCACGACCGTGGGCAGTAGAATGACGGGGTTGTCGTATTGCATGTCGTCGTCACCTCGGAGTCTTGTTGTTGTGCCTCGTGATGGGGCGGGGGGTGAGGGGTCAGCGCAGTTTCTCGAGCAGCTGGTAGTACCACATGCCGGCGGCCAGCAGGGTGTTGCCCAGCCGGTCATGGAGGGGGACGCGCAGGTGGCGCACGTCGGCGAAGGCGTCGAACTCGCGTAGCGAGCCGTCGACGGCGTTGGCCATGATCTCGCCGACGATGTGCGAGGTGGCGATGCCGTGGCCGGAGTAGCCCTGGGCGTAGTAGACGTGATCGGAGAGCTTGCCGAGCATCGGCACGCGGTTGATGACGATGCCCGCCATGCCCTGCCATTGGTAGTCGATCGCCACGCCGGCGAGCTGCGGAAAGGTGTGCTCGAGACGCGGACGCAACTCGGCGGCGATGTCCTCGGAGTCGCGCCCGGAGTAGTTGGCGCCGCCGCCGAACAGCAGCCGCTTGTCGGCGGTCAGGCGGTAGTAGTCGAGCACGAAGCGGGTGTCGTAGACCGCCAGGTCCTCGGGATCGATGGCCGCGACCAGGTCGTCGGACAGCGGTTCGGTGGTGACGATGCCCAGCGAGGCCGGAAACAGCCTGCCGCCGAGCCGCTTGCGCTCGAGACGATGATAGGCGTTGCCGGCGAGGATCACGCTGTCGGCGGTGATCCGGCCGTGCTCGCCGATCACCGCCGGTGTATCGCCATGGTCGATGCGCACCACCGGCGAGTGCTCGAAGAGCTGCACCCCCAGGCCCGCCGCCGCCCGCGCCTCGCCGAGGCAGAGATTGAGCGGGTGCAGGTGCATGTTGTAGTCGTTGCGGAGCGCGCCGTGATAGAGCTCGGTGCCCAGTACATCGCGTACCGCAGCCGAATCGAGCCAGTGGACGTGCTCGCCGATGGCGTGACGTTGCGACACCTCGTAATCGTCGCGCAGCGCCTTCAAATGGCTCGGCTGGTAGGCGGCCTGCAGGTGGCCGAACTTGAGATCGCAGGGGATCGCGTATTTCTCGACCCGTTCGCGGATGATCCGATGGCCCCGCCAGCGCAGATCCCAGACGAAGTCGGCGGCGGCGTCGCCCAGGGTGCGCGGCAACTGCTTGAGCATGGCGTCCTGCCCCGACAGGCTGCCGGTGACCTGACCGCCGTTGCGACCGCTGGCGCCCCAGCCGATCTTGTGGGCCTCGACGACGGCGACCCGATAGCCGCGCTCGGCGAGTTCCACGGCGCTGGCCACGCCGGTGAAGCCGCCGCCGACGATCGCCACGTCGACGCGATGGTCGCCCTCCAGCATCGGGTACGCGGATTCCTCGACGATCGATGCCGCGTAATAGGAGGCGCAGCGTTTCCCGGTCATGACGCGACCTCGGGCCTCTGGCGGAACAGCAAGGCAGCTTTCGGCAACATGGCGGCACCTCCGATCGTTGTGTGATCACATGTGTGTGATCACACTAGCAGCGGCCCGAGAGGCTTTCAATCTCGGTGTTGCCAGCGACGAGGCGAGCGCGGTGAATTGCGTTACAGTGAACCCCGATGCCGCGTACCACGCCCGTACCGCGTTCATTCATGCCACCGACAATGACACCTGCATGGAACTGACACCGAGTCGCGACAGCTTTTCGCCAGATACCGCCTCCACCCGCTTGCACCGGGCGCTGCGCGTGCGCCTGTGCGAAGGGGACTTCTCACCCGGCGAAGTGATCTCGATTCGCCGCATTGCCGCCGAATACGGCACCAGCGCGATGCCGGCGCGCGAAGCGATCCGCTGGCTGGTCACCGAAGGGGCGCTGGTGTTCTCCGACAGTCGCAAGATTCGCGTGCCCGAGTTGAGCCGCCAGCGCTTCGCGGAGGTCCTGTTCGCGCGCCAGAACCTCGAGACCGAGGTCTCGCGCCAGGCCTTCGCCCACATCGGCGAGGCCGACATTCTCGAGCTCGAGGCCATCGACGCCCGGATCAACACCGCCATCGATGAGGCCGACATCGTCAGTTACATGCGCGGCAACTATCAGTTCCACTTCCACATCTACCGGCTCAGCGGCTCCTGCGTGCTGTTGCCGCTGGTCGAGGTGCTGTGGCTGCAGTACGGCCCCAGCATGCGCTACATCTGCTCGCGCTGGGGCGCGAGCATCGCCGACGATTACCATCGGGAAGTGACCGAGGCACTGCGACGCGGCGATCGCGACGGCTTCTGCCGGGCGATCGCCGCGGACATCGAGCAGGGCATGATGCTGCTCGGCTGATCCTCCGTTCAGGCCGGCGGAGCCGTGGCTCGCTCGCGGTAGGGCGCTCTCCGGGTCGCGGCGAGACGGCGTTCGCGACGCTCGAGCAGGGCGCGGGTGGCATCCTCGCGCCACGGCAGACTCGCCGCCCATTCGATCTCGGCGCGGCAGTGCCCCATGTCGGCGAGAATAGGATCGTCATGGTCGAGCAGGGGCAGGAAGCGACGCCGAAACTGGCGGCGGCGTCGCCAATCGCGGAGTCGTGTCTCCACGGCCTGGATCAATCCCAGGGGCGGCATCGCCGGCATGTAGAAATCGGGCATCGGCGGTCGCGACGGGAGGCGAGTTTGGCGATCCTGGCAGCGTTCGCGGCGAATCGGGTCGAGATCGGACATGACACATCTCCTGATGACCGGCCGCACGCGCGGTCGGTAAATCGTGGATGAATGGCGAGGGTCGCGACCTCGGGATTCAGCTTGGCTGACGCTCTTTGTTCAGTACAACGAAAAGGTCTACATTGAGTGTTAAGAAAAATTGAAGCCATTGGTGATGTCATGCCCCACTCCACGGCCACCCTCCCTCCGACCCTGCCGTTGCTCGATACCGACGTGCTGCGGACCTTCGTCGCCATTGCCGAGAGCGGCAGCTTCACTCGTGCGGCCAAGCAGGTGTTTCGTACTCCCTCGGCGTTGAGCATGCAGATCAAGCGCCTGGAAGAGACCCTCGAGCGTACGCTGTTCGTGCGCGAGGCGCGTCAGGTCCGCCTGACGCCGGAGGGCGAGGTATTGCTCAGCTATGGTCGTCGGCTGCTCAAGCTCAACGAGGAGGCGGTCACGCACTTTCTCGCCCCGCCCCTGGAGGGCGCGGTGCGTTTCGGCAGCCCGGACGACGTCGGCTCGCGCATCCTGCCGCGGGTGCTGGCGCAGTTCGCTCGCTCGCACCCCGCGGTTCAGGTGGACGTCGTGGTGGGCCGTAGCGTGGAGCTGCTCGAGCGGCTGGACCGTGGCGAGCTCGATCTGGCACTGGTCACCGCCGGCACTCAAGAAATGCCGGGTGGGCGTGGCGAGGTGGTGTACAGCGAGCCGCTGGCGTGGGCGTGTCTCGACGGTGGTGTGGCCCTGGAGCGCACGCCGTTGCCGCTGGCGCTGGCCAATCAGGGCTGCGCCTGGCGGGCGATGGCGCTGTCGGCGCTGGATCGCAGTGGCCTGGCGTATCGCATCGCCTATACCAGCGAGAATTGCGCCGGTCAGGAGGCGGCGCTGCTCGCCGATCTGGCGGTGGCGCCATTACCCCAGAGCATGGTGCGCCCGCCGTTGCGACGCCTGGGTAGCGAGGCCGGCCTCCCACCGCTCGGCGAGTATCGGGTGCAGTTGATTCGCGCCGCCGAGGCCGGCTCGGCGAGCGAGGTACTGGCCGGGCATGTGATCGAGGCCTTTCAGGGCCTGCGTTAGCAGGTGGTCTCAGGGATCGCGTGGCGAGGCGGCGTCGCCCAGCGTACGCTGCATCAGCACGGTGTCGAGCCAGCGGCCGAACTTGAAGCCCACGGCGTGAAAGGTGCCGACGTGCGCGAAGCCGAAACGCCGGTGCAGGGCGATCGAGCCGGCGTTGTCGCTGTCGCCGATGATCGCCAGCATCTGCCGCCAGGGGCCGCGTTCGCAGCGATCGATCAGGACCTCGAACAGTGCCTTGCCGATGCCCTGACCGCCGCGCCCTTCGGCGACGTAGATCGAGGTCTCCAGGGTGTGACGATAGGCCGGCCGGGCATGGTAGGGGCCCGCGTAGCAGAAGCCGAGGATGTTATCGGACGCGTCCACGGCGACCAGATAGGGCAGGCCGGCGGTGGCGATCGAGGCATGACGGGCGCGCATCTCGTCGAGCGTCGGCGCCTCGAGTTCGAAGGACGCCGTGCCGTGCTCGACGTGAGCGGCATACAGATCGCGGATGGCGGGCAGGTCGGTATCGCGGGCATCGCGCACGGTGAGGGAGCTGGGGGACGAGTGGGTTTGGCTCATGACGTCGTCACGCTTGGAAGTGTTGCGATCAATGATGCCTGCCTCGCTCGCCTTGTCCAGCCGGGGCCGGTCAGGACGCGGCGAATGCCACGCTGCGGATCAATGCCACCACCGTCATGCCTTCCCGCAGTCCCAGTTCGTCGAACGACTTGCGGGTCAGCCGCGCACGCAGGAACTGGCTACCGACACGCAGGCGCAATTCGACGCTCGCCGCGCCGGGGACCGGGTCGGCGACACCTTCGATCGTCGCCGTGAGGTGGTTGCGATAACTGGTCCCCTGGGGGGTGGCGAGGGCCAGGGCGACATCGCGCACCGGCACGCGCAGGCGGCGACGTTCGCCGGGCGCGGCATCGAGCGCCGGTACCGTGAGCCGCTGGCCGTCATCGAGGCGAAGGTGACTCAGGGCGTATTGCGGCTCGTGACATTCGAGTGTGGCGCCGAGCAGCGAGACGGCGTCGAAACCGCCCAGGTGCGCAGTGAGTTCGAAGCGCGCGAGCATGCTGTCCAGGGCACCGTGGGCGATCACTCGCCCGGCGTCGAGCAGCACCAGATGATCGGCGATGGCGGTCAGTTCGTCGGGATCGTGGCTGACGTAGACGATCGGGATATCGATGTCACGGGCGAGCCGGGCGATGTAATTCAGCAGCTCCTGCTTGCGCGCCCCGTCGAGCCCGGTGAGCGGCTCGTCCATCAGCAGCACCCGCGGCTCGCTGAGCAACGCCCGGCCGATCGCCACGCGGCGCGCCTCGCCGCCGGAGAGCGTGGCCGGAAAGCGCTCCAGCAGATGGCCGATGCCCAGCATCTCGACGAGGCTATCGAAGCGCCCGCGCGCCGCCGGGCGCATGCCGTAGGCGAGGTTGCCGCGTACCCGGTAGTGGGGAAACAGCCGGGCCTCCTGGAAGACCACCCCCAGACGGCGGCGGTGCGGCGGTACCGTCACGCCACGCGCGGTGTCGGTGAGCGTCTCGTCGCCGAGCGTGATGGCGCCTTCGTCGGGGAGATCGAGGCCGGCGATCAGTCGCAGCAGGCTGGTCTTGCCGCTGCCGGAGGCGCCGAACAAGGCGGTGACGCCCCGGGCGGGGACGCTCAGGGTCGCGGCGAGATCGAAGTCGCCCTGGCGCTTGCGGACGTCGATATGTAGCGCGTTTGCCGGCTCGTCGGTCATCCGTCCCGTTCCTTGAGGCGGCGCCGTGCCTGGCGGGCCAGCCATTCCGAGGCCAGCAGCGAGGCCATGGCGATGGCGATCGACAGGGCGCACAGTCGGGCGGCGGCGGCTTCCTGTCCCGGTGTCTGGATCAGGGTGTAGAGCGCCAGGGGCAGGGTGCGCGTCTCGCCGGGGATGTTGGAGGCGAAGGTGATGGTCGCGCCGAACTCCGAGAGCGCCCGGGCGAAGGCCAGCACCGCGCCGGTGATCAGTCCCGGGAAGGCCAGCGGCAGGGTGATGGTGAAGAACACCCGCCAGCGATTGGCGCCCAGGGTGCTGGCGGCGGCTTCCAGCTTGACGTCCACCGCCTCGAGCGACAGCCGCACGGCACGCACCAGCAGCGGGAAGGCCATCACCCCGCCGGCCACCGCCGCCCCCTGCCAGGTGAACGGCAGCGTGATGCCGAAGGTGCCGTCCAGCCACTGCCCCAGCCAGCCCCGGCGGCCCAGCGACAGCAGCAACAGGTAGCCGACCACCACCGGCGGCAGCACCAGCGGCAGGTGCAGCAGTCCATCGAGCAGCGCCTTGCCGCGAAAGTCATGGCGCGCCATCAGCCAGGCCACGGCCACGCCGGGTACCAGGATCCAGCCGACCGCGCTGCCGGCGACCTTGAGACTGATCAGGATGGCCTGCCATTCGGCATCGGAGAGCATCAGCGACCGCGCTCAGGGGCGAGTGGTGGGGGCCGGCGAGAAGCCGAACTTCGTGAAGAGGGTCATCGCCTCGTCGCCGGTCAGCCAGTCGCGGAAGGCCCGGGCAGCGTCACTGGCGGGCGGGTCGATCAGCGCCAGCGGATAGGTGATGGGCTGGTGGCTGTCGGCGGGGAACACGCCCAACTGGTGGACCTTGTCGCTGGCCTGGGCGTCGCTCCGGTAGACGATGCCCAGGGGCGCCTCGCCGCGTTCGACCAGCGCCAGCGCGGCGCGCACGTTGTCGCCACGGGCGAGCCGGGGTTCCAGGGTCCGCCATTCGCCGAGCGATTCGAGCGCCTGCCTGGCGTAGATGCCGGCGGGGACGTGATCGGGATCGCCCACCGCCAGCCGCCGGCCGTCGTCGAGCCGCGAGGCGACCGGTTGACCGGCACCCGGCGTGAAGGGTTCGGCGTCCTCCTGCGGCGCGCCGATCAGCACCAGGCGGTTGCTCAGCAGATCCGCGCGCTGGGTCAGCGTCACATCCTGCTCGGCCAGCCAGTCCATCCAGCGCTCGTTGGCCGAGACGTAGAGGTCGGCCGGTGCGCCGTTGGCGATCTGGCGGGCAGCGGTGGAGGAGGCGGCATAGACCGCCACGATGTCGGCGTCGTGATCGGCTTCGTAGTCGGCGATCACCGCATTCAGGGCGTCGGTCAGCGAGGCGGCGGCGTAGACAGTGACGGTGGGCGTGGCCCGGGCCAGCGATGCACCGGCAAGCAGGGTCAGCGCCGCCAGCTGGCAGAGGCGCAGGGTCCGGCGGCGCGTGGGGTGCTCGGATCGAGGCATGGGGTTATCCGCTATGTATGAATGGATATAGCGGCAACACTATAGCCAGGGTGTTCGTGCTCTGACAAGGCGTCGGCAGCGTTCTATTCGGACGGCGCCAGGCATTCGAGCAGGGCGCGGGCCTCGGGGCAGTCGTCCGGGGCGAGGCGCCGTTCCAGGGCGCGATAGTGATCGATCACCTCGCGGCCGAGCGGGGTGAGCGTGGCACCGCCGCGCTGGCTGCCGCCCATGCGGGTGTCGATCAGCGGCGTGACGAAATGCCGGTTCATGGTCTCGATGAGCTGCCAGGCCTTCTTGTAGCTCATGCCCAGCTCGCGGCTCGCCGAGGCGATCGAGCCGCTGCGGTCGATCGCTTCCAGCAGGTCGGCCTTGCCGGGGCCGATGACCACGTCCTTGTCGGCGACCAGGCGCAACTGAAAGGTGGGTGTGCTGTGGCGGGTGCGGGTCATGGGCCTCTTCCGGGTCGGGAAACGCCCCGTTCTATCACGGGTCGGGCGGCCGTGCAGCCGCCACGTCGCGCATTGTCGCCATGCACCCCGGGCCGGCTTCGCGATTGAGCAATCTGAGTCAGGATCGGCCGGCACTGCTCGGGCATAGTGGCGCCCGATTGAGGAGATTTGGCAGTGAATGGATCAAAGGCATCGGCCTACGCCGCGCGTTTCAACACGGTGTTTCGTTTCATCGATGAACACCTGTCCGAGGACTTGTCCCTGGAACGCCTGAGCCGGGTCGCGCATTTCTCGAAATACCATTTCCACCGGCAGTTCTCGCTGTACGCCGGTACGAGTGTCGCCCGTTACATCCAGCTGATGCGACTGCGGCGGGCGTCCTATCGCCTGGCGTTTATGGGGGAGATGTCGGTCATCGAGATCGCGCTGGAAGCGGGGTTCGAGAATCCGGAATCGTTTTCCCGGGCCTTCAAGACCACCTTTGGCCAGACGCCCTCCCAATTCCGCAAGGCCCCGGCCTGGCAGCCGTGGAACGAGCGGTTTCAATTGCCCCAAAGAGTACGGAGACAGTCGATGGACGTCACGATTATTGAATTTCCCGAAACCCGCGTAGCGGTGCTAGAACACCGGGGGTCACCGGCCCTGGTCAACGAGTCCGCTGCAAAATTCATCGAATGGCGCCAGCAGACCGGCCTGTCGCCAGTGGCAACCAGCGAGTCGATCGGTCTGGCCTGGGACGATCCCAATGCCACGCCGCCGGACGCGTTCCGATTCGACATCTGTGGCTCGGTCAGTGAGCCTGTGCCGGAGAACGAATTCGGCATCATCAACAAGGTGATTCCGGCCGGGCGCTGCGCGGTGGTTCGCCATTTCGGTTCCCACGACCGGATGACCGAACCGGCCTATTATCTGTACCGGGAGTGGTTGCCGGAAAGTGGTGAGGAATTGCGGGACTTCCCCCTCTTCTTCCACTATCACAACCTGCTCCAGGATACGCCGGAACACGAACTGGTGACGGACGTGTGCCTGCCGCTGGTGTGAACCGACTGAAACGGCCTTCTCCCGTTCGTGAAGAAGGCCGCTTTCCCGACCTGACGTTATCGTGGGGCGCCTCCCGCGCACGTTATGGTAGAACTTGGGGCGCTGCGCTAGACATGTGTCACGCCCGGCACGTAGTAGCGCCGTTCGACCCAGCCGAGGAAGCTGGCGACGCTCGAGGTCAGCACCAGATAGATCACCCCGGCGAGCAGGAAGATCTGGAAGAACTCCAGGGTCCGCGAGCCGATGTCAGAGGCCCGTGCAGTGATCTCCACCACGCCGATGGTGTAGGCGATCGAGGTGAACTTGAGCTCGATGATCGCCTCGTTCGACCACTGCGGCAGCACGCGGCGCAGTGCCTGGGGCAGCACGACGTAGCGGATCGCCTGCCACTGGGTCATGCCGCAGGCACGCGCGGCGACCAGTTGGCCCTGGGGCACCGAGAGCACCGAGCCGCGGAAGTATTCCGCCTGGTAGGCGGCGCTGTTGAGGGTGATGGCGATCACCGCCGAGGTGAAGGCGTCGAAGACGATGCCGAGCTGCGGCAGGCCCAGATAGATGAAGAACATCTGCACCAGCATCGGCGTGCCGCGAAACAGCTCGATGTAGGCGGTGCTCAGGGCGTACCAGAAACGGTTGCCGTAGACCCGCGCCCAGGCCAGGGCGAGCCCCAGGAAGAACCCCAGGACGATGGCGATGATCCACAGCGACAGCGTGACCGGCACGCCCTTGAGCAGTTCGGGTAACTGCTCGGCGCTGAACTGCAGGAACTCGATCATGGCGCTCACCCGTGCTCGGCGATGACGTTGAGAAAGGCCCGCGTGCGGTCCTGGGCCGGCTGCGAGAAGAGCGTCTCCGGCGGACCCTGCTCGACGATGTGACCGCCTTCCATGAACACGATCTCGTCCGCCGCCTGACGGGCGAAGCCCATCTCGTGGGAGACCACCAGCATGGTCATGCCGTCGTCGGCGAGACGCTGCATGACCTTGACGACCTCGCCGGTCAGTTCGGGGTCGAGTGCCGAGGTAGGCTCGTCGAAGAGCATCAGCGTGGGGTCCATGGCCAGGGCCCGGGCGATCGACACCCGCTGCTGCTGACCGCCGGAGAGTTCGGCGGGGTAGGCGTCGGCCTTGTCGCCGAGCCCCACGCGCTCGAGTTCCTCGCGGGCGCGGCGGATGGCCTCGTCGCGGGCCTGGCGCTTGACGCGGATCGGACAGATGCTCACGTTGTCGAGCACGCTGAGATGCGAGAACAGGTTGAAGTCCTGGAACACGAAACCGATCCGGGCGCGCATCCGGTCGATGTTGGCGTCGCTGATCTCGACACCGTCGAGTTCGATGGTGCCCCGGTCGGGCTTGGTCAGATGGTTGAGACAGCGCAGGAAGGTACTCTTGCCGGACCCGGAAGGGCCGATCAGCACCTTGGTCTCGCCGCGTGCCAGCGTCAGGGAGATGCCCTTGAGGACCTCGTTGTCGGCGTAGCGCTTGTGGATGGCGTCGGCGCGCAGTACGGGAGTGTCGGCCATGGGGGTTCCTGTCATCACTGGCGTTTTTCGAAACCGGGCACGGCGAGTCGGGCTTCCAGCCAGTAGAGTCCGCTGTTGCCGGCCTTGTTGACGATGAAGTAGAGCAGTGCCACCACGGCGAACACCGTCAGCGTGTTGCCCTGGGTGCTGGTGATGATGTAGTGCGCCTGACGGGTCAGCTCGACCACGCCGATGACGTAGGCCAGCGAGGTCTCCTTGATCTCGGAGGAGAACTCGTTGGTCCAGGGGCCGATGGCGTGGCGGATCGCCTGGGGGAAGAGGATCCAGCGGATCGCCTGGGCCAGGCTCATGCCATGGGCCCGGGCGGCGGTCATCTGCCCGGCGGGGACCGACTGGAAGGCGCTGCGGAAGATCTGCGACTGGTAGGCCCCGGAGCGAAAGCCCAGCGCCAGGATCGCCGCGGCGAACGACGAGATGTCGAAGACCCCGGCCAGCCCGTAGTAGAAGATGAACAGCATGATGATGATCGGCACGCCGCGGAACACGCGCTCGTAGGCCTTGAGCGGCCACTGCACGAAGCGGGTGCGGGGGCCGTAGAGCTGCAGCAGGCAGATCGTCAGGCCGATCACGAAGCCCAGCGCCAGCAGCGCCGCCAGCAGGATCACGGCGATGCCCAGGCCCTTGAGCAGGAACGGAAAGTCCCTGAGGATGACGTCGTAGATGTTCATGCCGGTGCGCGTCCGTCAGGCGAGTGACACACCCGACCGACGCCGGTGCTCCTGCGGGAGGGCACCGGCGACCGGATCGGGCGCCGAGTGGTCGAAGCGATCAGTTGCCCAGGTCGGGCAGTCCGGCCACGGGCTTGGCGTAGGTGTCGACGAACGCGGGCATGTTGCCGGGCACCGGCGGCACGGTGACGCCCGGGATGTAGTCGTGGACGATGGTCGCCCACTGGCCGGAATCCGCGAGAGCGACGATGCCCTGGTTGAGCTTGGGCAGCAGGCCCTGGGGGTCGCCCTTGCTGACCGCCAGTGCCAGCGGGGCGCGGATGAAGATCTTGCCGGCGATCTTCACCGGGCGGCCTTCGTTGATGTATTCCTGCGCCGAAGTGTCGTCGACGTCGACCGCCGTGAGGCGGCCGTTGAGCATGTCGCTGATCGCGGTGACGTAGCTGTCGTAGCTCTTGAGGTTGACGTCGATGTCGCTGTCGAGGACGTTTTCCTCCATCCAGGCCTTCTGCGAGGAGCCGCCCTGGACGCCGACGTTGGCGCCGCAGCACACGGCGGTGAAGACGTTCAGATCGGAGTCCTCGGGGACCACGATCACGTCGTTGGTTTCCCACCAGGGCACGGTGAAGTCGATCACCTTGCTGCGCTCCTCGGTCACCGTCAGGCCGGTGGCGAGGATGTCGATCTTCTCGGCCGAGAGTGCAGGGATCAGCGAGGGAAAGGGCAGGTCCTTGAACTCGATCTCCAGCCCTTCGTTCTCGGCGATCTTCTTCATGGCGTCGATGGCGATGCCCTTGTATTCGCCGGCCTCCACGTAGGCCCAGGGCGGGAAGGAGGCCTCGACCCCCACAGTGTAGGTGTCGGCTGCCTGGCTGTTGGCGGCGGCCAGCGTGCCCAGCGACAGGATCAGTCCGGCGGTCAGCGTCTTCGTCTCGAGTCCCAGAAATCTCATCGGTCACCCTCGTTATTGTGGGTTGTTATCTTGGTCGCCGGCGCCCGCTTTTCGTCGCAAAACCCCCGGCCGAGCGCCTTTACCGATAAAGCGTAGTCCAAAATCGGTGCTTGCTTCGTTCAAGAACCGTTGGACATTAAGGGGTTGCATTCGCGACGAGAGCGCCCGCCTCGCGGTATCTCATTCGGGGCGAGAAGTCAGTCGGTGTCGGGGCTTAACGAACGATGGGGCCAAAAGCGCCTTGGCATCGGGCGTACCGCTGGCTGGGTACCAACGGGCCGCCGATCAGGCGCGGGGCGCGACAGGCTGGAGGGTGGGGCTGACGGGGAGGAGAAGCGTGCTCGGCGTAGTGCGCGGTTCTCCGTCACCACGCCGAGCGCAGGCAGTTTGCGTGCAGCGCAGCACGCCGTGGCTCAGAGCTTGCCCAGCACCGTCTCGGCACTGCTCTGATCGACGCCCTTGGCATCCACGCCCAGGTATTCCACCACACCATCGTCGGCGATCAGCGCGAAACGCTTGCTGCGCGTGCCCATGCCACCGCCGCTGGCGTCCATGTCGAGGCCCAGCGCCCGGGCGAAATCGGCATTGCCGTCGGCCAGCATGGTAATCTGCTGGGCATTCTGATCCTTCTGCCAGGCATCCATGACGAAGGCGTCGTTGACCGCCATGCAGGCGATGGTGTCGACGCCCTTGGCGAGAATGTCGTCGGCCTTGATCACGAAGCCCGGCATGTGGGTGTTGGAACAACCGGGCGTGAAGGCACCGGGCACCGCGAACAATACCACCCGCTTGCCGGCGAACAGCTCGCCGGTCGAGATGTCCTCGGGGCCGTTGGCGCCGTTGGTCTTGATCGTGACGTCGGGAATCTTGTCGCCTACCGAGATGCTCATGAATCGTCCTTAATCCTGGGTGTGAGAGCCGGCGTTTCGCCGACCCGGTAACCCTTCACTCTAGCAACCGTCCGCCGGGGAGGGAACTGCCCGCCGGGCGACGGGGCCGTCACCTGGCCCGGTGCCCTACGACCAAGGCATCCCCCTGAAATCCCGCGAAAAATGGTAGACTCGCGAATATCTTACAGGGAGTCGGTAGCGGTCCAGGGGACGTCATGGCCAAGCGGAAGAGCGGGATTCGCCAGCGCAATGTCGAGAACATTCTGCTGGCGGCGGAGCGGGTGTTCGCCGAGAAGGGATATGCCGGTGCCTCGATGGGCGAGATCGCCCAGTTGGCCGAGATCCCCAAGTCCAACGTGCATTACTACTTCTCGACCAAGGAGGAGTTGTACCGCGAGGTGTTGCTGGGCCTGCTCGAGGTCTGGAAGCAGGACGCGCTGTGCTTCGAGCTTTACGACGACCCGCGCATCGTGCTGTCGACCTACATCCGCGCCAAGATGCAGCATTCGCGCAATCGCGCCGCCGGCTCCAAGGTCTGGGCGGCGGAGGTGATGCAGGGTGCTCCGGTGCTCGGCGACTGTTTGCGCGACAACCTCTACGAATGGGCCAAGCTCAAGGAGGCCAAGATCCGCGAATGGATCGAGGCCGAACGCATCCTGCCCGTCGACCCTTCCTACCTGCTGTACATGATCTGGGCCTCGACCCAGCACTACGCCGATTTCGACCACCAGATCTACCTGCTCAACGACGATGCCCCGCTCGACGACAGGCAGTTCGAGCGCGCGGTGCAGACCGTGACCAGCACTCTGCTGCGGGGGATCGGGTTGTCGCCGTGAGCGCCTCCTGTTCATTATGACGAAAAACCCCGGCTCGTGGCCGGGGCATCGTATCTATCTCGAGGCGGGTATCACGCCGATTCGCGGAAGGGATTGCGTGGGTCCTCGTTCCAGCTCATGTAGGGCTTGCCGCTTTCCTGCGGGACCATGGTGATGCAGCCTTCCACCGGGCAGGTGATCTGGCACAGGTTGCAGCCCACGCATTCTTCCTCGATCACTTCGTAGCGTCGCGCGCCGGCCTCGTCGACGAGCTTGGCGATCGACTGGTGCGAGGTGTCCTCGCAGGCAATGTAGCAGCGTCCGCACTGGATGCACTGATCCTGGTCGATGTGGGCGATGGTCTGGAAGTTCATGTCGAGATACTTCCAGTCGGTGGTATGCGGCACCGCCTTGCCGGAGAAGTCGCTCAGGCGTCGATAGCCCTTCTCGGCCATCCAGCGTGCCAGGCCATCCTGCATCTCTTCGACGATGCGGAAGCCGTGGAGCATGGCGGCGGTGCAGACCTGCACCGCGCCGGCGCCGAGAGCGACGAACTCGGCGGCGTCGTGCCAGTTGGAAACCCCACCGATGCCGCAGATCGGCAGCCCTCGGGTGGCCGGGTCGCGGGCGATCTCGGCGACCATGTTCATGGCGATCGGCTTGACCGCCGCGCCGCAGTAGCCGCCGTGGGTGCTCTGGTGGCCCACGGTGGGGCGGGCGACCATGTGGTCGAGGTCGATCGAGGTGATCGAGTTGATGGTGTTGATCAGCGACACGGCGTCGGCGCCACCGCGCAGCGCGGCGCGGGCCGGCTCGCGGATGTCGGTGATGTTGGGGGTCAGCTTGACGATCACCGGCAGCCGCGAGTAGGTCTTGCACCAGCGCGTGACCTGCTCGATCAGGTCGGGGTTCTGACCCACCGCGGCGCCCATGCCGCGCTCCGGCATGCCGTGGGGGCAGCCCAGGTTGAGCTCGATGCCGTCGGCGCCGGTGGCCTCGACCCGGGGCAGGATCGCCTTCCAGCTCTCCTCGACGCAGGGCACCATGATCGACACGATCAGCGCGCGGTCGGGCCAGCGCTGCTTGACCTCGGTGATCTCGCGCAGGTTGGTCTCCAGGCTGCGGTCGGTGATCAGCTCGATGTTGTTGAAGCCCAGCACCTCGCGGTTCTTGCCGAAATGCGCCGAGTAGCGCGACGACACGTTGACCGGCGCCGGGTCCTCGCCGAGGGTCTTCCACACCACGCCGCCCCAGCCCGCTTCGAAGGCGCGCTCGACATTGTAGGCCTTGTCGGTGGGCGGCGCCGAGGCCAGCCAGAACGGGTTGGGGGACTTGATGCCGGCGAACTCGATACTCAGGTCGACGTCGGGTCGTTTGGCGATCGCTTTCATTACGCCACCTCCTGCTGGGCCATGAGATCCTGATGAATGGCCTGGGCGGCCAGCTTGCCGTGCTGCACGGCCTGCACGGTGAGATCCTGCCCCAGGGCGATGCAGTCGCCGCCGGCGTAGACGCCGGGCAGGTCGGTGCGGAAGTGGCCGTCGACGTGGACCTTGCCGCCTTCGCGTTCCAGCCCCGGGATAGCCGCCAGATGGGCCTCGTCGAGGGCCTGACCGATCGCCGTGAAGACGCCGTCGGCGGCGATCTCCAGTGTCTCGCCGGTGTCCATGAGGGTGCCGTCGCGGGATTGGGTGCGCGCGAAGCGCATGCCGGCCACGCGGCCTTCGGCATCGAGCAGGATCTCTTCGGGACGCGCCCAGGTGACGATCTTGACGCCGTTGGCGCGGGCGATCTCCTGTTCGTGGCCGGTGGCGGGCATGGCGTCGATGCCGCGCCGGTAGACCAGGGTGACCTCGTCGGCGCCGAGACGTGCCATCTGCACCGCCATGTCGATGGCGGTGTTGCCGGCGCCGATCACCACGCAGCGTCGCGCCAGCGGCAGCGTGCTCAGGTCGTCGGTCTCGCGCAGCGTCCGGATGTAGTCGGTGGCGGGCATCAGGCCCGGCGTGGCGACGCCCGGCGCGCCCTCGCCGGCCAGCCCCAGCCGGCGGCTGGTGCCCAGCCCCAGGCCGAGGAAGACGGCGTCGTGATCGCGCTTGAGGGTGGCGAGGTCGAGGTTGTCGCCGAGTTGCTGGCCGTAGTGGATCTCGATGCCGCCGATCTCGAGCAGGAAGTCGATCTCCTTTTGCGCGTAGTCGTCGACCAGCTTGTAGCGGGCGATGCCGTATTCGTTGAGCCCACCGGGCCTGGGATCGGCTTCGAAGATCGTCACCCGATGACCGTGGGACGCCAGGCGGTGGGCGCAGGACAGCCCCGCCGGGCCGGCGCCGACCACGGCGACGTGACGCCCGGTGTCGGCGGCGCGCGGGAAGGGGTGTTCGGTGAAGTGCATGTGGTCGATGGCGTGACGCTGCAGCAGGCCGATCAGTACCGGCTGGCACTCGGCGTCGTGGTTGCGCACGCAGCTCTGCTCGCAGAGGATCTCGGTGGGGCAAACCCGGGCGCAACTGCCGCCGAGGATGTTCTCCTCGAGAATGGTCTGGGCCGCGCCGTTGATGTTGTCCTCGCTGATCTCGCGGATGAAGCGCGGGATGTCGATGTCCGAGGGGCAGGCTTCGATGCAGGGCGCGTCATAGCAGTAGAGACAGCGCTGGCTCTCGATGATCGCCTGGCGCTGGGTCAGCGGCGGGTGCAGGTCGCGGAAGTTGGCTTCCAGCGACGCAGCGTCACGGCCGCCGTCGCCGGCTCGGGGCAGGTGATCGAGGGAATCGGTCACGGTCGGTCTCCTTCGGCGCCGCCGTTCGCTCTGGGCGATGCGGCGGGCCGGTTGTTGTCATTTTCGTTATGGGTCGTACGGGGCGTAGCGGGCGACTCAGCGTTCCACGGCCGTGGGCGCGTTGCGCTCGGCGCGCTTCTCGAGCACGTCGAAGACACCCGGATAGGCCGGGCGCTCGAGGTAACGGCCGGCGCCGCGCTCGGCGCGCAGGTCGCCGTCGCGCCACACCCACTTGCCCTGGCTGACGGTATGGCGGGGGATGCCGGTGACCGTCCTGCCCTCGAAGATGTTGAAGTCGACGTTCTGGTGGTGGGTCTTGGCCGAGATGGTGCGAGTGCCGTTGGGGTCCCAGACCACCAGGTCGGCGTCGGCGCCTTCCTGGATCGCCCCCTTGCGCGGGTACAGGTTGAAGATCTTGGCGGTGTTGGTGGAGGTGACGGCGACGAACTCCTGCATCGAGATGCGTCCGCCGCCCACCCCGGCGTCCCAGAGTACCGCCATGCGATCCTCGATGCCGGCGGTGCCGTTGGGGATCTTGGTGAAGTCGTCCTTGCCCATCATCTTCTGATCGGCGCAGAAGCAGCAGTGGTCGGTGGCGGTGGTCTGCAGGTTGCCGGACTGCAGGCCGGTCCAGAGTGCCGCCTGGTGCTCGGGACTGCGGAAGGGCGGGCTCATCACGTGGCCGGCGGATTGCAGCCAGTCCTTGCTGCGATAGACGCTGTCATCGATCAGCAGGTGTCCGGCGAGCGCCTCGCCGTAGACCGGCTGGCCCTGGCGGCGCGCGTAGGTGATCTCGTCGAGGGCGTCCTTGCAGGAAACGTGCACCACGTAGATCGGTGCGCCCAGCGTGCCGGCGATGCGGATCGCGCGGCTGGCGGCCTCGCCCTCGACCTGTGGCGGGCGCGACAGCGGATGGGCCTCGGGGCCGGTGAGCCCCTGGGCGAGCAGCTTCTGCTGCATGTGATGGACCAGCTCGCCGTTCTCGGCGTGCACCGTGGGCACGGCGCCGAGTTCCAGGCAGCGGGTGAAGCTGGCCACCAGGATGTCGTCGGTGGCCATGATGGCGTTCTTGTAGGCCATGAAGTGCTTGAAACTGTTGACGCCGTGCTCGCGTACCAGGGTGCCCATGTCCTCGTGAACGCTGTCGTCCCACCAGGTGATGGCGACGTGGAAGGCGTAGTCGCTGGCCGCCTTCTCGGCCCAGCCGCGCCAGGTCTGGAAGGCCTCCATCAGCGGCTGGCCGGGGCTGGGAATCACGAAGTCGATGATCGAGGTGGTGCCGCCGGCCAGCCCCGCGGCGGTGCCGGTGTAGAAGTCCTCGCTGGCCACCGTGCCCATGAACGGCAATTGCATGTGGGTATGCGGGTCGATGCCGCCGGGCATCACGTACTGGCCGCCGGCGTCGATCACCTCGGCGTCGCCCGGAGCATCCAGGTCGGGGCCGACGGCGGCGATCTTGCCGTCGACGCAGAGTACGTCGGCGCGGTAGGTGGCATCGTGGGTGACGACGGTGCCGCCACGGATCAGGAGGGTCGCCATGATCTTGGAACCTCTTGGAGTTGTTTGGCCGTTGGGATCAGCACGAGGGGCGCCGGAAGCGTGGCGAACGCAGCCCGTTTCCGGCGGGCCTCGTCATTCGCCGTCGGTGAGGCGCGCGTAGGTTTCCGGCCGGCGGTCGCGGAAGAACTGCCAGGTGTTGCGCACCTCGCGGACCATCGCCAGATCCACCTCGTGGATCAGCAGCTCGTCTTCCTTGTCGCTGGCCTGGGCCTCGATCTGACCGCGCGGATTGGCGATGTAGGAACTGCCGTAGAACTCGCCGATGTTCCAGGGTGCCTCGCTGCCGACCCGGTTGATGGCGGCGATGAAGCAGCCGTTGGCCGCCGCCGAGGCGGGCTGTTCGAGTTCCCACAGATATTGCGAGAGGCCGGCCACGGTGGCCGAGGGGTTGAAGATGATCTCGGCGCCGTTGAGCGCCAGGGCCCGCCAGCCTTCGGGGAAGTGACGGTCGTAGCAGATGTAGACGCCGATCTTGCCGTAGGCGGTGTCGAACACCGGCCAGTCGGACTTGCCGGGCTTGAAGAAGTATTTCTCCCAGAAGCCGGCGACCTGGGGAATGTGCGTCTTGTGGTACTTGCCGAGATAACTGCCGTCGGCGTCGAAGACCGCGGCGGTGTTGTAGTAGATCCCGGTCACCGTCTCTTCGTAGATCGGCACGACGATCACCATGCGGTGCTTGGCGGCGAGTTCCTGCATCATCCGGCAGGTCGGGCCGTCGGGCACCTTCTCGGCGGCGGCATACCACTTCTTGTCCTGGCTGGGGCAGAAGTAGGGCTGGTTGAACACCTCCTGGAAGCAGAGCACCTGAACGCCGGCGGCGGCGGCCTTCTCGATATAGGGCAGGTGCGCCTCGTTCATGGCGTCACGGATGGCTTCCGGCGCCAGGTCGGTGCCGGTCTTCAGGGCCATCTGGATCAAGCCGATCTTTACCTTTTGCATGCACGGTTCCTCGTTGCGAGTGTCTTGTTGTTGGACTGCCTGAAACCTGACAGCATAGACAGGATAAGAATGAAGCTAGTCGCTGTTTAGGATGCCTAGCAAGGATTTTTTGAAAAATATTCAGAGGCTTTTAAAAACAATTATTTAGTGTTCTTCGGGCGCGCTTTCACCAGTTTGGTGATGCCATGCACTAGATTCTGTGTTTTCTATATTATTCTTGTTAATCAGTATCTTAAGATTGTATTGAGCGCCGGTTGAGCATCGGGCTGCGCGGATTGTGCACTACTTTGGAAATTGACTAGAGTGTCAGGGTGTTTCGATACCTGTCCTGGCTTCTCCGCAACGGATCTGTCGGGGCGGCGGGGTTTAAACCTGACACTCGAGGCAGGTTTTTGAAGTTCGAAAAAACAATGACTTGTGTCGCCGATGACCCGTGGCGATGCGGAAAACGACAACAATGTATCGACCCGGCGCGCCATTCGGGCACGTTTCTTGCGAAGCGAATGCCAGCCCCGTCGGGGAGACTGGATAGCCATACGAGGAGACAACAACAATGACCGAAGCGACATCACGTGCCGTGCGGCGCGGCGAACTCGTCGAACTCGAGGTCGGCGAAGACGTCCGCGACAGCTCCCGCTTCAATGAGGACATCGCGCCGACCCGCCTCGAGGAACGCACCTGGTCGCGATGGAACGTCGCCGCGCTGTGGGTGGGCATGGCGATCTGCGTGCCCACCTACACCCTGGGCGGCGTGCTCACCGCCTATTTCGGTCTCAGCGTCGGCGAGGCACTGCTCACCATCCTGCTGGCCAACATCGTGGTGCTGGTGCCACTGACCCTCAACGCCTTTCCGGGGACCAAGTTCGGGATTCCGTTCCCGGTGGTGCTGCGCTCGTCGTTCGGCATTCGCGGCTCCAACGTGCCGTGTCTGATCCGTGCCCTGGTGGGCTGTGGCTGGTTCGGCATCCAGACCATGTTCGGTGGCCTGGCCATCCACCTGCTGCTGTCGGCGATCTTTCCGCCCTGGCGGGCGCTGGACGGCGTCGGCGAGGTGATCGGCTTCTTCCTGTTCGGGGCGATGAACCTCTACGTGGTGATTCGCGGCGCGGAGTCGATCAAGTGGCTGGAGACGCTGGCCGCGCCCTTGCTGCTGGCGGTGGGGATCGGGCTGATGGTGTGGGCGATGCCCCACGTCTCGATCGACGAGCTGATGAGCCAGCCGCCGTCACGCCCGGAGGGGGCCTCGGTGTTCGGCTACTTCTTCGCCGGGCTGACCGCCATGGTCGGCTTCTGGGCCACGCTGTCGCTGAACATTCCCGACTTCAGCCGCTTCGCCAAGAGCCAGAAGGACCAGATCGTGGGTCAGATCATCGGCCTGCCGCTGACCATGTTCTTCTTCGCCGCCCTGGGGGTGGTGATGACCGCGGCCTCGGCCTCGCTGGTCGGCGAGACGGTCTCCGACCCGGTCAGCCTGATCGGCCACATCGACAGCCCCGTGTGGGTGGTCATCGCCATGGTACTGATCATCGTCGCCACGCTGTCGACCAATACCGCGGCGAACATCGTCTCGCCGACCAACGACTTCCAGAACATTGCTCCCAAGCTGATCAACCAGACCCGCGGCACCTTGCTGACCGGCCTGGTCGGCGTGCTGCTGATGGGCTACGACCTGCTGCAGAAGGCCGGGCTGATCGATTCCGGGGTGACCCTGGAGAGCCTCTATTCCAACTGGCTGCTGGGCTATTCGAGCCTGCTGGGGCCGATCGCCGGGATCATGGCGGTGGACTATTTCCTGATCAAGCGTCAGTGGCTCGACGTCGCCAGCCTCTACAAGGACGGCGCGGCGTACCCGGCCTACAATCCGGCCGGATTCATCGCCTTTCTGGTGCCGGTGGCGCTGACGGTGTTCTCGCTGGCCACCGGGGCCTGGACCTGGTTCTACGACTACGGCTGGTTCACCGGCTCGGCGCTGGGCGCAGTGGTCTACTACGTTGCCAGCCAATGGCTGGCCGGGCCGGTCGTCGCCGAGCCGCCGGCGGTGGCCGAGAAGGCCAAGCCCTGACCTCTTCGATGTGTAAAAGCGCCAACGCCCGGCACTGAGCCGGGCGTTGCCTTGCGGGTTACGGTCGATATCCGTGACGGCGCATGTGACGGGCGTCTGTTCCCGGGACAGGGGCGGGAAAATCCTCTGTCCGAGCGAGGCGTTCAGCCCCAGCAGCGTTCGAGACCCTCCTCGATACTGATGGAGTCGACGCCCTCGACGGGGTGGTCGGTGACCAGGTTGACGCCGGTGTTGATGAAGTCCAGCCCTGGACTGTTCTGGGGTTTCTCGCCGGTCTCGACATAGGTCTTGACCGCTTCGATGCCCTTCGAGGCCATGAGCAGCGGGTACTGCTGCGCCGTGGCGCCGATGACGCCTTCCTGAACGTTCTTCACGCCCGGGCAACCGCCATCGATGGACACGATGGTGGCCTGATCCTCCAGGCCGGCCGCCTCGAGTGCCTGATAGGCCCCGGCGGCGGCGGGTTCGTTGATGGTATAGACCAGATTGATGCTCGAGTCCTTCTTCAGCAGGTTTTCCATGGCCTTGCGCCCGCGATCCTCGGCGCCGTAGCTCACGTCGTGGCCGACGATGCGCGGATCGGTTTCGTCACCCCATTTGTTCGGGTCCTTGACGTCGATGCCGAAGCCCTGCATGAAGCCCTGGTCGCGCTGCACGCCCACCGACGGCTGGCTGACGGCCAGATCCAGAAAGGCGATACGGGCTTTCTCGTCGTCCACGCGTTTCCTGGCCCATTCGCCGATCAGCTTGCCGGCCTGGACGTTGTCGGTGGCGAAGGTCGCATCGGCCGCGCTGGCCGGTTGCAGCTTGGTATCGAGCGCGATGACCATGATCCCGGCCTGACGCGCTTTGCCGATCGACGGAAAGATCGCCTTGGTATCGGACGGGGTGATCAGAATGCCGTCGACGCCCTCGTCGATGCAGGATGCGATGGCGGCGACCTGGCTCTGGTTGTCGCCGTCGTATGTGCCGGCATAGGTTGTCAGATCGACTCCCAGTTTTTTCGCCGTCTGTTCGGCGCCCTTCTTCATGGTCACGAAGTAGGGGTTGGTATCCGTCTTGGTGATCAGACAAGCGCTGACGTTCTTGGCAAGGGCGGGCGAGGCGAGTAGTGCGGCACTCAGCGCCCCGCAGGATGCCAGGGTTTTGATCCAGATTCTGTTCATTGAAGGACTACTCCTGCGTCGCGAATCGCGTTTTATCGTTTTATGACGGCGGCGCGGCCGAGCATGGCGGGAAGCCGGAAACCGTGCGCCGTGCTTTCGATTGGGCGAGATGAGGAGAAATCTGTAAATGCATCAAAGGTCTAGTACTTTTTGACCACCTCGATTCGCCGACGCCAGGTCACGTGCCGGGCGTCGGCGTCGCAGCGTCACCGATAGCCCGCCGCCTGCAGGTGGAGCAGCGTTGCGTAGCGGGCCGGCGTGGCAGGATCGGGAATTCAGCGCAGTGACAACGCGCCGGGGGCGGCCTCGCCGTCGGCGGCCGCGCGGTAGGCCGCGTCTTCCTCGGCCAGCACCTGCGGTGAGAAGCGCACCAGGAAGGTGAAGAAGGCGGCAACCATCACCGCCATGCCCAGGTAGAGCAGGCCCTGCTGGTAGGTCAGCGTCTCGGCGCGGAACAGGAAGCCGGCGGCCACCGCCCCGGCGTTGCCGCCCGCACCGACGATGCCGGCCACCGCTCCCAGCGCCTTCTTGTTGATGAAGGGCACGACCCCGAAGGTGGCACCTTCGGCCATCTGGGTGAAGAGGCTGAACACCAGCATGATGCCGATGGCCACGGCGAGGGTCTCCATCTGGGCGAAGCCCATCAGCGCGATGCCTTCGAAGAACATCGCGATGAACAGCCAGCGCACGCGTCCCTTGAGGCCGCCATTGCGGGCGAACAGATCCGAGAACACCCCGCCCAGCGTCCGCGCGAACAGGTTCATCAGGCCGAACAGGCCGGCGATCAGGCCGGCGGTGGCCAGGTCGAGTTCGAAATTGTCGAAGAAGTAGATGGCGGCGATGTTGTTGATGGTCAGTTCGACCCCGAAGCAGGCCGCGTAGACCACGAACAGGGCCCAGACTCGGACATCCCTGGCGGCGGCGCCGAAGGTGCTGCGCATGCTGTATTCGCGTTCGCTGCGCGGCAGTTCGCCGCGTTCACGCAGCTCGCTGAAGTTGCCGTCCGGGGCGTCCTGGGTGAAGTGGTAGTAAGCGATGCCGGTCAGGAACAGCACGATGCCCGGCACGACCATCGCCAGGCGCCAGCCCAGGGTCTCCTCGACGCCCAGCATCATCACCGCGGCGAAGATCAGTGGCATGACGATCTGGGTCGTGCCCCCGCCCAGGTTGCCCCAGCCGGCGGTGGTGGCGTTGGCGGTGCCCACCACGTTGGGGCCGAACATCACCGAGGTGTGGTACTGGGTGATCACGAACGAGGCGCCGATCGCGCCGATCGCCAGGCGGGCAAGGAAGAAGCTCTCGAAGCTGTCGGCGAGACCGATCAGCATCACCGGCAGCGAGCCCAGGCACAGCAGCCAGGTGTAGGCCTTGCGCGGGCCGATCTTGTCGCAGAGTACGCCGATCGCCAGGCGCACGATGACGGTGATCGCCACCGAGGCGATGATGGTATTGCCGATCTGGGTCTTGGTCAGGCCGAGATCGTCGCGCACCACCGCCATCAGCGGGGCGATGCCGAACCAGCCGAAGAAGCAGATGTGGAAGGCGAACCAGGAGAGGTGGAAGGCGCGCATTTGCGGGGTCTTGAGACTGAACAGGCGGATCCTGTTGGCCTTGTTGCGAATGTCCATGGGACAGTCCTCATCGAGTGGTTTCGAACACGGAGTCGTGGGCCTTCGCCGTTGAAGGTCCGGGTTCGACGCACTCGTACTCGCGAGGCAAGCCTGGTCCACGTCAGTCTGCCAAGCCCCGATGCAGAAGCCGTGCCAATCGATGCGAGGTGCGATATTTCAAGCGCTTGGGTCATCTGAGGCGGCCCTCGCCGGTGTCGCGGAGCGCCGCTTTGGGGCACCTGGGCCTGGACGTGCACCCGAACGATGCACCCGGAGGAGATCCCGGCGCCGATAACACGCCCCGTTGGGGCGGTGCCATGCTGGCGCGATTACTGCATGGACGGAGGAAGCAGGCATCCATAGCAGAGGAAGGGGGCATGACAATCAGGATTCTGATCGTGGATGCCAAGGCCGAGCGGTCCCGGGAGCTCGATCGGGCGCTGGCCGAGGCAGGGTTCGAGGTGGTGACCATCGTCGACGAGCAGGACGATCTCTATGCGACCATGGCGCGCACGCAGCCGGACGCGGTGATCGTCGACGCGGCACTGCCCGGGCGCGATACCCTCGAGCACCTGGGCCAGCTCGGCAAGCGCTATCCCAAGCCGATGATCATGCTGGCCGAGGAAGAAACGCCGGAACTCACCCAACAGGCCGCCCGGGCCGGGGTCAGCGCCTATGTCGTCGACAGCGTGATGCCGGCGCTGGTGCGCTCGATGGTCAACGTGGCGATCGCCAGCTTCGAGTCGCATCGCGCGCTCAAGGGCGAATTGAGCCGTACCCAGGAAACCCTGACTCAGCGGCGGACGATCGACCGGGCCAAGAGTCTGATCATGGAAACCCGTGGCATCGGCGAGGAAGCCGCCTACCAGTATCTGCGCAAGACGGCCATGAACCGGCGCATGACCCTTCACGAACTTGCCCGGGAACTGCTCGCCGCGACCGGCAGGCAATCATCATAGGAGACAGGCATGAACGCGATCCCGGCCGATGGCCCGTTCACTGCGCCCGAGCGGCGGCAAGTCACGCTGGGCATGTTGCCGCTCAACGATGTCGCGCCGCTGGTGGTGGCACTCGAGGAGGGCTTTTTCGCCGAGCAGGGGCTCGAGGTGACGCTCGTCGTCGAGTCGTCCTGGGCGAGTCTGCGCGACGGCCTGCAACTGGGACTGCTCGACGCTGCCCAGATGCTGGCGTTGATGCCGCTGGCGTCCACGCTGGGGCTGGATGGCCGGCCGACCCCGGTGCTCTCGGCGTTGACGCTCAACCTCGGTGGCAACGCCATTACCGTCTCGCCCGAACTCCATGCGCGCCTGCTCGACGTGGCGCCGCACGGGCTCGACGTGCCACTCGAACAGGCCCGGGCCCTGGCGCGGGTGGTCGCGGCGCGCCAACGGGCCGGCGAGGCACCGTTGCGCTTCGCCAACGTCTACCCGTTCTCGTCGCATCGCTATCTGCTGCGCTACTGGCTGGCCGCCGGCGGCATCGACCCCGATCGCGATCTCGATCTGCGGGTGGTACCGCCGCCCCAGATGGTCAGTCAACTCGAGGCGGGCCGCCTGGACGGCTACTGCGTCGGCGAGCCCTGGAACCGCCTGGCGGTCAGTCGCGGCTCGGGGGTGGTGCTGTGCGACAGCTTCGCCATCTGGGGTGCCAGTCCGGAGAAGGTGCTCGGTGTGCGGGAGGCCTGGGCCGACCGCTACCCGGCGACGCATCGCGCTCTGCTGCGGGCCCTGCTCGCGGCCTGTGCCTGGCTCGATGATACGCCGGCGCACCGCGAGCGGGCCGCGCGACGGCTGTGCATGGGCGGTTATCTGGACGTCTCGCCGCTGGTGGTCGAGGAGGGCTTGCGACTGCCGACGCAGACGGCCTCGTCGTCGGGCATGACGCTCTTTCACCGCCACGCCGCCAACTTTCCATGGCGCTCGCAGACCCGCTGGTATGCCGCTCAGATGCAGCGCTGGGGTCACCTGGACGCGTCGCTCGATCTGGAGGCAGCCCTCGCGCGCTGTGTGCGTCCCGACCTGTACCGCCAGGCGGCGGATGAACTGGAGTTGTCGTGCCCGCTCAGCGATGTCAAACCGGGTGGCGAGGGCGCTCACGCCGGGCCCTGGACGCTCCCGGGCAGTCGTGGCGATATCGCCATGGCGGCGGACCGCTTCATCGACGGTGAGGTGTTCACCGCCTGATTGCAGGGGGGCGTAGCGGCAGAGACGACGAGGCCCCGCCATGGCGGGGCCTCGTCGTGCTGGTCATCCCGAAGCGTGGGGTTAGATATCGTCGGGGCGTTGCTTCGACGGGGATACCTTCGCCAGCTGGCCGTTCTCGCGATCCTCGAGCTTGGCCAGCAGCTCCTTGGACTGCTTCTTGAACGCCGCGAGCGCCTTGCCGGACAGGTTCTTGCTCTCGGGCAGCTTGACGCGCATGGCATCCACCGGGCGATTGTTGACGATGATCTCGTAGTGCAGGTGGGGCCCGGTACTGCGCCCGGTGTTGCCCGACAGGGCGATCTTCTCGCCCATGTGGACGCGCTGCCCCTCCTTGACCAGGGTCTTGGAGAGGTGCATGTAGCGGGTCTTGTAGCCGTTGTCCTGACGAATCACCAGGTAGTTGCCGGCGCCGCCGCGCTGATAGGCGGCCTTGACCACGCGGCCGTCGGCCGGCGCGCGCACGGGCGTGCCCCGGGGCATGGCGAAGTCGGTGCCGTAGTGGGGCGAGACGCGCCCGGTCACCGGGTTGACGCGACGCAGGTTGAAGGAGGAACTGATCCGATAATGCCCGTTGAAGGGGTAGCGGTCGAAGGCCGGGTCGAGGCTGTGGCCGTCCGGGGTATAGAAACGATCGTCGTCGTCGTTGCGGACCACCGTGAGGTCGGTACGCTGGCCCTCGTAATGGGCGGCGAGGATGCGCGAGTCCATGGCCTGGCCGTCGACCATGTCGGATTCGACCAGTACCTGGAAATGATCGCCGCGACGGGCGTCGCGGCGGAAGTTGATCTTCTTGGCCAGCAGATTGGTCAGATCGGCGACGTCGCCGTTCGACAGCCCGGTGGCCTCCGCGGAGCCGGCGAAGCTGCCGCTCACGGTACCGGCGAACAGCCGCTGGGTGGCTTCGGTGGCCTTCTCGACGGTGGCGACGTCGAACGGCGCGTCGCCGCCGTCACGCTCGATCAGGTAGCCCTCGCGGGCGTTCTTCATCACGCGCAGGGCCAGCAGGTGGCCGTTCTCGTCGAGCTTGAAGTCGAGGTTGTCGCCGACCCGCCAGCGCGTCAGGACCTGCTTGTCGGGCAGCTCGTCGAGCAGGCCGATGACCTCGCTGTAGCCCAGGCCGAAGGTGCGCTGGGCCATCACCGCAAAGGTATCGCCGGGCTGGACGGTGTAGGTTTCCCACTGGGGAACGAAGACTTCCTTGGCGGCCAGCTCGTTGGCCAGGTCCACATCGCCATCGTCCAGCACCAGCGGGTCGGAGGAGAAGACGTCCTGGTCACTGCCGTCCATGTCGGTGGGTGTGCTGCGGGCCAGTTGCAGGGCGACTTGCAGCACGTCGTTGCCGATGGACGCCGGGGAGGCGATGGTATCGGCCCGGGCCACGTCGGAACTGCCGGCCGGCTGCAGCGGTAGCGGGTCGGCTGCCGGTGACAACTGGGCGGCATGTGCCTGCTGGATGAAATCGATGTCGACGATGCCCTGGGGGGCCAGGTCGGCCAGCGGGATCTCGTCGTCGGGGGAATTCGCTGCGGCCGGCTGCAGCGCGGCGATCGGTGGCGTTTCGGTGGCGGAAACCGTCGCCACGCTGTTCACGGAATCAGAAGTGTCACTCGACGCGGGGATGCCGACGGCCAGATTGACTTGACGGGAGGCCTCGGTATTTCCGGTGTCATCGAATGCGGCAAGAATCTTGTGCGTGCCCAGCACGGTGACCATGGTGGCAACGGGAATAAGCAGCAACTTGTGCGTGCGGGGCAGCGAATGAAGGATTCGCAACATATAAAAAGGGCTCGGGTGCATGACGATTGACAGAAACCGAATGCACCTTAACCCATGCCCTACGGCATGCCTACCCTGTATGGCCATACAGGGTATTAAACTGACCACCAACGGCTACATGAGGTTACTCATTGTCACTCCCTGTGACTGATGGGTTGCGGCAAATCCCTTTGCCCTTACTGTACAAGACGAACGCCGTTCGTCAATGCGCCTTTTCGGCGAATGTGCCATCCCGATAGTCGCGAAGCGCCTGGTCGAGCTCCTCGCGATGATTCATCACGAAGGGCCCGTAGTGCGCGATCGGCTCGTGATGGGGGTGGCCGGCCAGCAGCAGCGCCTGGCCGCCGTGGCGGCTGTCCAGGGTCAGCGTGTCGCCGCCGCTCAACCGCGCCAGACGCTGGCTGCCGATGGGGCTGTCCGCCACCTGCATCTCGCCCTCGAAGACGTAGACCAGCAGCGTGGGAGCGGCCGTCTCGAGGGTCAGCGAGGCGCCGGGCTCGAGGGCGACATGGGCGATGCCCGACTCCCCGGCCAGGGCGTCCAGCGGGCCGCTGATTCGCTGTGAGGACGTCCTCCAGTCGCCGCCCAGGGCCATCAGGGCGGCGCCTTGCGTCTCTAGGCGCGGCATCTGGGCGTGACGGATGTCACGGTAGGTCGCCGGGCTCAGCTTGTCGCGCGCCGGCAGGTTGATCCACAGCTGAAAGGCGTGCAGCCCCTGGCTGTCGGTCAAGGGCATCTCCGAATGGATGATGCCGTGTCCGGTGTGCATCCACTGGGCGTCGCCGGCGCCGATGGTGCTGCGATGACCGAGGTGATCCTCATGAGTGAGCCCGCCGTGGATAACATAGGTCAAGGTCTCGATGCCGCGATGCGGGTGCGGCGGAAAGCCGCCGATGTAGTCGTCCGGCTGGTCGGAGCCCAGCTCGTCGAGCATCAGGAACGGGTCGAGCCCGCCGCCGAAATCGTGAATACGC
>NZ_QWBW01000071.1 GCF_004117855.1 Modicisalibacter coralii | reverse complement strand
GTTCAGATCCACCCCCACGGCGTTGACGCAGTCCTCGATCACCGCCTCGAGGCTGCGCGAGAGCTGCACCTGCGAGACGTCGTGCTGATACTGGCCGACGCCGATCGACTTGGGCTCGATCTTGACCAGTTCCGCCAGCGGGTCCTGCAGGCGCCGGGCGATCGACACCGCGCCACGAATGGTGACGTCGAGCTCCGGCAACTCGCGGGACGCCAGCTCGGAGGCGGAATACACCGAGGCCCCCGCCTCGCTGACCATCACCTTGGTCGGGCGTCGCGCCCCGCTCGTCGCCGGCGAACTGCTCAAGCGTCTCTCGGCGCCGGCGAGGCGGTCGGTTTCGCGGCTGGCGGTACCGTTGCCGATGGCGATCAGCGTCACACTGTGCTTGTCGACCAGCCTGCCGAGCACCGCCAGCGCCTCGTCCCAGCGGTTCTGCGGTGCATGGGGGTAGATCACCGCCTGCTCCAGGAACTGCCCGGTGGCGTCGACCACCGCCACCTTGCAGCCGGTGCGCAGCCCCGGGTCGATGGCCAGGGTGGCGTGCGGGCCGGCCGGCGCGGCGAGCAGCAGATCCTTGAGGTTGGCGGCGAAGACATCGATCGCCTCGCCCTCGGCG
>NZ_QWBW01000070.1 GCF_004117855.1 Modicisalibacter coralii | reverse complement strand
GTGCCGTCGGTCGCCAGCGACCGACGGCCCCGACACGGTCGACAAGGATCCCCGTCATGCCGATTCGACACTCGAGGCCGGCGATCGCCGCCGGCCTGCTCTTGCTACTGGGGGGCTGCGCCCTGCCGGCTTCCCAGGATCCGCGCCTCGACACGCTGCTGACCACGTCGCGCTTCGATGACCGCATCGCCGAACTCGAGAACACCCTGGCCGCGCAGTGTGCGGTCGACGCCGCCCGGACATCGCCCTGCAGGACGGCCAGACGCTGTCCCGTGTCGTCGCGACGGGCGGCGACCTTGCAGCTCAAGGCACTGCGCGGCGATCTCCAGCAACGCGATAGCGAGCCCGCCATCAAGGTCCCCGACTGCCCGACCAGCGTGGATCCGTCCCTCGAGAACATGGAAGTCGTGGGGCGCAGTGAATGGGTCGGCTTCCCGACCCTCGGCACCTACCTCAAGGCGCGCCTGGACACCGGGGCCAATACCGGCTCGCTGTCGGCCCGCGACATCACCGAGTTCGAGCGCGACGGCGAGGACTGGGTGCGCTTCAAGCTGGCGCTCGACGACGCCGTCGTCGTCGACAGCGTCCGCGATCGATGGATCGAGGCGGAGATCACGCGCCGGGTGCGGATC
>NZ_QWBW01000069.1 GCF_004117855.1 Modicisalibacter coralii | reverse complement strand
CAGCAACCACTACTCGTTCACCTACTCGCATCCCAATGCCTGGGTGATCATGGTGCTGTTCATCTTCGCCGGGGCGCTGATCCGCCAGTTCTTCGTGCTGATGCACAGCGGCCAGATCAAGCCGGCCTATCCGGTCGCCGGCGCGGCGCTGATCCTGCTCGCGGTGTGGGTCGCCATGCCGGTGTCCTCGACGCCGTCGGCCGACGGCGAGGGTGTCGCCTCGGCCGAGGACAGCCGGGACACGGCGAGCGCCACCCCGCAAGCGTCTGACGACGTGGCGGCCGGCGGTGCGGTGAAGGCGGCGTTCGTAGGGTTCTGCGAGTGGCAGACCGTGCAGCGCTGATCGATGATCCCCTCGACATGGGCGAATCCGCCGCCCTGCGCCTGACCGCCGGCCGGCGTGGCGTTCGACGACGCGGCGCAGATCAAGCGGCAGATGGAGCAGATCCAGCAGGTGGTGGCCAGCGGCTACATGCCGCTGGGCAACCTGACCGAGATGACCGATCAGGAACGCCAGGCGATCGCCGCCTGGGGGCAGTGACCGCGCTTCGCGCGACGCTGCCCGACCGGCAGGACGGCCCGCCTCGGCGACGAGCGCGGGCCGTCGTCGTTGGTCCCGGGGGCGAAGTCGTCGTTGCCGGCAGGTTACGTATACTTACGTATAC
>NZ_QWBW01000068.1 GCF_004117855.1 Modicisalibacter coralii | reverse complement strand
GTGGACGCGAGGACTTCCCGGTCGCCGCCACCCTGGTCCACCAACTCCCCAAGCTCGAACTGCTGTGGATCGCCGGGCTCTACCACGACATCGGCAAGGGCCACGGCGGCGACCATTCGCTGATCGGCGCCCAGTACGTCACCGAGTTCGGCGAACGCCACGGCCTCACCCAGCGCGACACCCGGCTGGTCGCCTGGCTGGTGGAGCATCACCTGCTGATGTCCAAGACCGCCCAGAAGCGCGACATCTCGGACCCCGACGTGATCCGCGAGTTCGCCCGCCAGCCGTTCCACAGCGAGGGGTTGGTGGCGGTGATGTCGGCGACGGTGAGGACGTAGAGGTAGTCGAGATGGACCTCGTCGCGCATCTGGCGGGCGGCGCTGCTGCGCCAGTTGCACAGCGAGACCAAGCGCGCTTTGCGCCGCGGCCTGGAGAACCCCATCGACCGCGACGACTGGATCCGCGAGACCCGCACCGAGGCGCTCGCCCTGCTGCGCACCCTGGGCGCCGACGAGGCCGAGGTCGAGACACTCTGGGACACCCTCGGCGACGACTACTTCGTCCAGTACACGCCCAGCGAGATCGTCTGGCACACCCAGGGCATCCTCGCCCACGCCGGCTCGCCGCTGCCCATGATCCTGGTCAGTGCCCCCGCCGAGGACACCA
>NZ_QWBW01000067.1 GCF_004117855.1 Modicisalibacter coralii | reverse complement strand
CCGTTACCTCGCCGCCGTGTCCGCGTTGCCACTCCATCGATTTCGAGGGCGTCGTGGTGCCGCCGTTGATGCCCAGCCCCCTGGCCCTGGGGCAGATGCTGGCGCAGGGCTTGCCACGTTGAAACCGGCTTTGGCTTTGTACGAAAATTGCCTGCGCTCGCCGACTTTTCGTAGAAAACCTAGTATGTTGAATCCTGAATGAAACCGGGCTCGCCGCCCCGGCGGGCCTTTTGTGTCCTTCGCTCAGGAGCCCTTCATGACCGCTCGTCCGGCCGCTCTGGTCACCGGCGGCGCGCTCCGCCTCGTCACGGGAACGGTTGTAGTGCAGGGCGATAGCGTAGCCGCGAGCGGCGAGATGACTGGCGAAGAAGCGACCGACGCGAGTGGCGCCGCCGAGGCCATCCGCCAGGCCGGGGGCGCGTGCGAGTGCTTTACCTGCGACTTTCACGGCGATGATGTCGAGGCGCTGATTCCGCGTGTCGTCGAACGCTTCCCGGGCCTGGCATTGCTGGTCAACAGTGCCTCGGCCTATGCGCCCGGCGAGCTGCGCGAAACGAGCCGCGAAACGCTCGAGGAACAGTTCTCGGTCAACCTGTTCGCGCCGTTTCTGCTCGGCAAGCGCTTTTCACTCGCCGTGGAGGCGGGGGCGATCGTCAACATCGTCGACTCGAC
>NZ_QWBW01000066.1 GCF_004117855.1 Modicisalibacter coralii | reverse complement strand
GGACGATGCGCTCGACCTCGACACGCTCGAGGTGCGCAGCGCGGTGATGCGCGAGATCGCCTTGCTGCTCAAGCGCGTGGCGCCCACCGATGCCACGGTGCTGATGCTCGGCGAGTCGGGGGTGGGCAAGACCGCCTTCGCCCGACAGCTCCACCGCTGGAGTCAGCGCGGCGAGGGGCCCTTCATCGACGTCAACTGCGCGGCGATCCCCGAGGCGCTGTTCGAATCCGAGATGTTCGGCTACCAGCCCGGTGCCTTCAGCGGCGCGGCGCGTCAGGCGGCCGTCCTGGATCACCTTGAGCAGCTTGGTCTGCATCGCCAGCGGTAACTCGCCGATCTCGTCGAGAAACAGCGTGCCGCCATGGGCCATCTCCAGCACCCCAGCCTTGCCCTGACGCGCCTCGGCGATGTCCAGTCACGGCGGGTCGACTTCCGCCTGGTGGTGGCCACCAACCAGGATCTGGAAGCGCGGGTGGCGAGCGGTGACTTCCGGCTCGATCTCTACTATCGGCTCAACGTCATCCCGGTGACCCTGCCGCCGCTGCGCGAGCGTCGCGAGGACATCCCGGCGCTGGTCGAGCGCTGCCTGGGCCACCTCAACCAGCGCTATGCGCGCACCAAGGTGTTGCACCCGACGGCCTGGACGACGCTGATGGACGCCTGGACGACGCTGATGGAC
>NZ_QWBW01000013.1 GCF_004117855.1 Modicisalibacter coralii | reverse complement strand
CCTGCCGGCGGATCCACCACTGGCCGACCACCAGCAGGAAGGGGACGAGCAGCATCACCCGCACCAGCTTGACGATCACCGCGTTGGCCAGCGCCTGCGGGCCCACCGCATCGCCGGCGGCGACCACTTGTGCCACTTCGTGGACGGTGGCGCCGATGTAGATGCCGAAGAGCCCTTCGTCCATGCCGGTGAGCGGGTAGAGCAGCGGGTAGACCAGCATCGCCAGCGAGCCGAACAGCACCACCGTCGCCACGGCCATGGACGTGGCGGCGGGCTTCGAACGGATCGTGGTCTCGGTCGCCAGCACCGCGGCGGCGCCGCAGATCGCGCTGCCGGCGCTGGTCAGCAGGGCGGTCTCGCGGTCGAGCCCCAGCAGGCGCGTGCCTACCCAGTAGCCGACGATCAGCACACTGCAGATCACCAGGGTGTCGAGCAGGATCACCTTGGGACCGAGGCCGAGGATCTGCTGCAGCGTCAGCGACAGGCCGAACAGCACGATGCCGCCGCGCAGCAGCCGGCGGGTGGCGAACTGAAGGCCGGCACGGGCTCGCGGCTGATGGCCGACGACGGGCAGGTTGCCGACCACCAGGCCCAGCAGCAGCGAGAAGACCAGCGGACTGACACCGCTTTCACGAATGCCCGGCAGGTGGGCCAGGGTGAAGCCCCCCAGGGTCAGACCGGCACAGAGTATCAATCCCTGCCACATGAGACGTTCTCCGATGGTTGGCGATGACGCCGTGGACGTGTCCCGTTAGGCTAATCAGGAATAGATTTATGTGTTATTGGGTAATAACGAAATGACAGTTAAGTAAAACCGATATGTCGAGTCATGTGACCTTCCGCCAACTGCAGGTATTCGTCGCCGTAATCCGCGGCGGTGCCGTGAGTGCGGCCGCCCGTCAGCTCAGCCTTTCCCAGTCGGCGACCAGCCAGGCGCTGGGCGATCTGGAGCGTCAGCTCGGCGTGGTGCTCTTCGAACGCCTGGGCCGTCGTCTCGAACTCAACGATGCCGGCCGCCGGCTCATGCCCTATGCCGAAAAGGTCCTCAACGGCCTCGACGAACTGATCGATGCCGCCCGGGAACCCGAGGGGGAGCTGCGCGGCACGCTGCACGTCGCCGCCAGCGCGACGATCGGCACCTATCTGCTGCCGATGCTCGCCGGGCGTTTCATCGAGCGGCATCCGGCGGCGGACCTGCAGTTGCGGCTACGCAATACCGAGGAGGTGATGCGTGACATTCAGCGTTTCGACGCCGACCTGGGCTTCATCGAGGGTCAGTGCAGCGAATCGCGACTGGTCAGCGAGGTATGGCGCCAGGACGAGATGGTGGTGGTGGCCGCGCCGCAGTACCCGTTGGCGCGCCGCGAAGGCCTCAGCGTCGAGGACCTGCAGGCGGCACAGTGGATCCTGCGCGAACCGGGCTCGGGAACGCGCTCGATCTTCGAGGCGGCGATCCATCCCCATGTCGAACGCATCCGGGTGCGCATGGAACTCGAGCAGCACGAGGCGATCAAGCAGGCGGTGCGTGCCGGCTTCGGCCTCGGCTGCCTGTCGCGGCTGAGCGTGGCCGGCGAACTCGAGCGCGGTGAGCTGGTCGCCCTGGATAGCCCGTTGCAACTCACCCGCTCCTTCTCGCTGGTCTGGCATCCGGAGCGCTACCGCAGTCCGTTGTGGCAGGCGTTCAAGGTCTTCTTGCGCGAGTCCGACTAGCGACGCCGGCCCCCGCGTTTCTCCTCGCTATTTTCCGCCTCTTTTTCGCTCCACGCGCCGCGCCGACGGTTGCGCGCTCTGCCTGTCATGCCGCGCTCAGGCTGGCCGGTGAGTCCGACGGTGTCGTCATGCCGCCGCGTGTAGGGCGACGTTTTCGTGCTTGACGGTCATATATACTATGTCATATACATGAGTTGTCGGGCCGACGAGCACTCGGCAGCGACGACGACAATCAACGCGATCCACGCGAGGAGAGGCGCATGAGCATCGATTTCGTGGTCCACGACGCCGACGACGCGGTCGGCGTGGTGGTGGTGGAAGGGGTCCAGGCCGGTCAGACGCTGACCGGCTGGGTGATGGACCAGGACAAGACGTTGCAGTTCGAGGTCAAGGACGCGATTCCCATCGGGCACAAGCTGGCGATCCGCGATCTCGCCGAGGGCGAGGCGGTGATCAAGTACAGCGTCGATATCGGCCGGGTGGTGCAGTCGATTCGCCAGGGCGAACACGTCCACGTTCACAACGTCAAGACCAAGAGGTGGTAAGCATGGAACTCAAGGGACGCACCTTCCTCGGCTATCGTCGGGACAACGGCCGGGTCGGCATCCGCAACCACGTGATCGTGCTGCCGGTGGACGACATCTCCAACGCCGCGGCGGAAGCGGTGGCCAACAACATCAAGGGCACGCTGGCGCTGCCGCACCCCTACGGTCGGCTGCAGTTCGGCGCCGATCTCGACCTGCACTTCCGGACCCTGATCGGCACCGGCTGCAACCCCAACGTCGCCGCGGTGATCGTGATCGGCATCGAGCCCGGGTGGACCGGCAAGGTGGTCGACGGCATCCGCGCCACCGGCAAGCCCGTGGAAGGCTTCTGGATCGAACAGAACGGGGACCACAACACCATCGCCAACGCCTCGCGCAAGGCCCGCGAGTTCGTGCAGTACGCCAGCGAGCTGCAGCGTGAGCCCTGCGACGTCAGCGAGCTGTGGGTCTCCACCAAGTGCGGCGAATCCGACACCACCTCCGGTTGCGGTGCCAATCCCACCGTCGGCGAAGCCTTCGACCAGCTCTACGAACAGGGCTGCACGCTGGTATTCGGCGAGACCTCCGAGCTGACCGGCGGCGAGCACCTGGTGGCCGCGCGCTGCGCCAACGATACGGTGCGCGAGCAGTTCCAGGCGATGTTCGATCGTTACAGCGCGATGATCGATCGCCACAAGACCAGCGATCTCTCCGAGTCGCAGCCCACCAAGGGCAACATCGAGGGCGGTCTGACCACCATCGAGGAAAAGGCGCTGGGCAACATCCAGAAGATCGGCAAGCGCTGCCGGGTGGACGGGGTGCTCGACAAGGCCGAGACGCCCACCGGGCCCGGATTGTGGTTCATGGATTCCTCGTCGGCGGCGGCGGAGATGGTCACGCTGTGCGCGGCCTCGGGCTACGTGGCGCATTTCTTCCCCACCGGGCAGGGCAACGTGATCGGCAACCCGATCCTGCCGGTGATCAAGCTCTGTGCCAACCCGCGCACGGTGCGCACGATGGGCGAGCACATCGACGTCGACGTGTCGGGGGTGCTGCGCCGCGAGATCAACCTGCCTGAGGCGGGGGATCAACTGCTGGAAATGCTGCTGCGCACGGCCAACGGCCGGCACACCAGCGCCGAGGCGCTGGGGCATCGGGAGTTCGTGTTCACGCGGCTCTACGAGAGCGCCTGACCCGGCAAGCAGGCGTTCTCGCGTGCGAGGCGCCCGGGTGGCGCATCAGCCGGTGGCGTGGGGCGGCGGGGCCGTGGAATCGCGCAGCACCACGCGCGCCTCGAGGACCTGACGATGTCGGGTCGTCTGCCCGAGAATGCGCGCCACCAGAGCATCGGCCACCCGGCGACCGACCTCGTCGGCCGGGGTGGTGACGGTGGTCAGTGCCGGCTGCATGAAGCGCGACTGAGTCAGGTCGTCGAAACCGGTCACCGAGAGTTGCCCGGGAATGGCGATCCCGGCTCGCTGGGCGGCGAACACCGTGCCGAAGGCCAGCACGTCGTTGCCGCAGAGGATGGCGGTGGGGCGCGGCGTCAGCCGCATCAGCTCGGCGAATGCCGAAGCCCCTTCCTCGATGCCGTAGTCGACGGTGACGACATGATCGTCGGGCAGCGTCAGGCCGGCCGTCTCGATGGCCTGACGAAAGCCCTGCAGGCGGGCCCGGGCTCGATCGTTGCCCTCGACGGGGGCGGTGATTACCGCGATGCGGCGATGCCCCAGCTCGATGAGGTGCTCGGCGAGTCGACGGGCCGGCGCCGCGTTGTCGAAGCCGATACTCGGCCAGTCGGGGTCCTCCTGGCTGTGCCAGCAGGAGAGGTAGGGAAGCTCGTGTTGCTGGAACAGTTGCAGCGCCGCGGGCAGGTGGTCGTGACCGATCACCACCGCGCCGTCGATGCCCTGCTGGATCAGCGTGCGCAGCGACTCGACCTCCTCGGCGAGACTGTAACGGTAGGTGGCGATCAGCAGCCGGTAGTCGTATTGCTTGAGACGCCGCTCGAGGCTGTCGATCATCGCGCTGAAGACCGGGTTGTCGAGGGTCGGGACCAGGGCGCCGATCGCGCCGATGCGTCGCGAGGCCAGGGCCCTGGCGGTGCCGTGGGGCACGTAGCCGAGCCGGTCGACCGCCGCCTCGACCTTGTGGCGCAGCCGGTCGCTGACATGCGGTGCACCGTTGAGCACGCGGGAGACCGACGCCGTGGAGACCCCGGCTTCGCGGGCGACGTCCTCGAGCAGTGTGCGTTTGACATCCCTGTTCATGGGGCGACTCATGAGGGTTTCCGTCAGCGTATCACCGGGTCGTCTCACGACCCAGCCACCGATTCGCCGGCTGTGGTCCAGGTCGTACCGACAGGTTATCGGATCTTGGCTGGCACCGGCCTGTATCGTGGTTCGGCCACCCAATTCGGCGGCTGTGACCAAGGTCGTACTGACAGGTTGTCGGACCTTGGCTGGCACCGGCCTGTCTCGTGGTTCAGCCACCGATTCGGCGGCTGTGACCAAGGTCGTACTGACAGGTTGTCGGACCTTGGCTGGCACCGACCTGTCTCGTGGTTCGGCCACCCAATTCGGCGGCTGTGACCAAGGTCGTACTGACAGGTTATCGAACATTGGCTAGCTTGAGTCCAACCCGATTGTAAGCGCTTACAATTTTGCCGGCAAATCAGCGAAGCGCTTGTCACGGAGGAAGGCCCGGAAGAGGGCGACGACTAAGCTCTGTCTGAAAAGTCGGCGAGCGATGGCCAGACAAGGCAAAAAATGACGAAAAAGCGCAGTTTACAGGCCGTAAATGAGCATTTTGAGTCAATTTTTAACGCCGTATGGGCGAGCGCAGACATTTTTCAGACAAAGCGTAGGCAGCACCAGGATCGAGGCGTCAGGGACGACAATCACAACCGGCACGGGAGACAACCATGCCAACGACGCATGTCGATGCAAGAAGGCGATGGGGACGCGGACTGGTCACGCTTTCCGCGCTGCTGCTGGCGATCTTCATCGCACGGGTGGCGTTCGAGAGCCGGGGGATCGCGCTGTTCACGCTATCGCCCGCGGCCGAAGCGACACTGCTCGTCGCCACGGTCGCCTGCTTCATCACGGGCTGCATTCGGCTCGAGTGAGCGGAGGCCAGGCCCGATTCAGGACTCAGCCGAGATCACGACACAACAAGACAGGAGTTCCAGCATGCTACGCCACGCCAAGAAGCTCAGCCGTCACGCCGTGGCCGACGGCGAACCACAACGTCCCGAGCGCCGCCACTTCTTCAACATGGTGGGTCGCTATGGTTTCACCACGGCGCTGATCGGTGCCCTGGGCGGCTCGCTGTTCTCGGAGTCGGCGATGGCCGCGATCTCCCGCGAGGAGGAAGAGCGCGAGAAGGCGGCGGACACGGTGCTGGTCATGGCGACCGGTTACCGTCTCGGCGCCTCGCGGGCCTATCCCATCATGCAGCTCAACTTCAAGGAGAACCTGCAGAACTTCAGCCGCGGCAAGCTCTACGTGCGGTTGCAACCCGGCGGTCAGCTGGGGGCCGGTGGCGCCCTGATCACCAAGGTGCAGAACGGCACCATCGCCATGGCCCAGCATTCGATCTCGAATCTCTCGGCGTTCGCGCCCGAGGTCGACCTGATTAACATCCCCTACTGGTGCGGTGCCAACCAGCACCTGGTCAATCTGGTGACCTCGCCGGTCTGGAAGGACGTGGTTCACGGCAAGGTCGAGGATCGCGGCTTCAAGGTGCTCAGCTACATCTGCATCGACCCGCGGACCGTGGCCGTGCGCCAGGGGCTGCTCGATCACCCGGTACGCACGCCGGACGATATCCGCGGCATCAAGTTCCGTGTGCCCTCGTCGCAGATCCTCCAGAAGGTCTATCGGCTGGCCGGCGCCAACCCCACGCCGGTGGCCTGGGGCGAAACCTCCTCGGCGATGAAGCAGGGCGTCGCGGATGCCCTCGATCCCAGCGTCGAAGCCCTCTACGTGTTCGGTTTCACCGACGTGCTGGCATCGATCTCGACGATCCAGTCGGTGCCCGACGCCCAGGTCTACACCTGCAACAAGGACTGGTTCGACGCGCGCCCGGCCGACGTTCAGGACGCGATCATGCAGGCCTCGGACGTGACGTTCCGCGAGAATCTCGCCAAGGTTCCCGCGGCGCGTGCCTACGCCTACTACGAGATGCGCCATGCCGGCATCGACATCTACTCGCCGACGGACGACGAGATCGCGCAGTGGAAGGCCAAGTGCGGCCATCAACTGGCGACCTGGAACGATCTCAAGACCCAGCTGGCGGGCTCGCTGGACAAGTTCAACGAGCTGCTGGCCGCGACGGAGGTGTCGAATGGCTACTACGTCGACAGCAACGCCTGAGGCCGGGGCGCGGCAACGCCACTGGTACGATCGGCTGGCCGCCTTCGACCGCAAGGCGGAACGCTGGATCCTGCTGACCTTCTACGCCCTGATCATCGCCACCGTGGCGATCGAGGTTCTGCGGCGTTTCCTGCTCGACTACTCCTCGGTGTGGGGCGAGGAGTTGTCGCGCTATGCCTTCATCTACCTGGCCTGGATCGCCGCCGGCGCGGCGGTCCGGGATCGCGCCCACATCCGTATCGACGTGCTGGTCAATCTGGGCGGGCCGCGCATCCAGCGGTTGGCCTGGTGGCTGGCCGACATTGCCACCCTGACACTCGCCGTGTGGGCGCTGTGGCTCTCGTTGTCGCCGGTCATGACCTCGCTGCAGTACGGCTCGGTGACCCCGGGGCTGCGCGTGTCGCAGGCGATCTTCCTGGCGGCGATCCCGCTGGGCTTTCTGGTGGTGGCGGGACGCGTCGTGCAATCGATGGCAGCCGATGTCGGGCGGATGCGCCGCGGCCTGCCGGCGTTCGACGGCAACCGGCTGTTCGACTGAGGAGGTGATGCATGGAATTCCTGGCTGCCCAACAGGCCGTCTCGTCCCTCGACTGGACCTTCTATCTGCCCTGTTCCCTGCTCGTCTTGATGATCGTGCTCGGGGTACCGGTGTGGGTCTCGATCGGACTGGGCGCACTGGGCATGTTGACGCTCACCGAGACGCTGCCGCTGTCGGTGTTCGGCGAGGCGCTGTTCGACGGCATCAATGCCTTCGCGCTGATCGCGGTGCCGCTGTTCATCCTCACCGGCGATGCGCTGGTGCGCTCGGGGCTCTCCGACAAGCTGCTCGATGTCGCCGAGGCCACGGTCGGCGGGCTGCGCACCGGGCTGGGCAACTCGACCACCCTGGGCTGCGGGTTCTTCGCCTGCATCTCGGGGTCCGATGCCGCCGGGGCGGCGGCGGTGGGGCGGATGACCATCCATCGCCTCGTCGAGCGTGGTTACCCCTTGCCCGCCGCCTGTGCGCTGGTGGCGTCGGGGGCCTGCACCGGCATCCTGATCCCGCCCTCGATCGCCTATATCGTCATGGGGCTGGTGCTGGGCATGTCGGCCTCCACGCTGTTCCTGGCGGCGGCCATCCCCGGGGTGATGGTGATGGTCTCGGTAATGTTCACCAACATGCTGCTCAACCGGCGTTACGGGTACGAGTCGGACAAGGCCCGCTTCTCGTGGCGGTGTTGGCTGACCACCGTGTGGGGCGCGCGCTGGGCGCTGTTCGTGCCGGTGGTGATCCTCGGCGGTATCTACTCGGGGGTCTTCACGCCCACCGAGGCGGCCGCCGTCGCCGTGGTGGTGGTGGTGATCATCGGCCTGCTGCAGAAGCGGCTGGTGCTGGGTGACATTCCGCGCATGCTGGAGTCCTCGGCGCGGGTCTGCGGGGTGATCGTGCCGATCATCGCGGTGTCGCTGCCGCTGGCCCAGACGCTGGCCAGCCTCGACATCCCGCAGACCATGGTCGGGGCGGTGAGCGATTTCACCGACTCGCCGACCCTGATCATCCTGCTGATGATCGGCATTCTGGTGCTGGCGGGGTGCGTGATGGAGACCACGCCCAACATCGTGATTCTCTCGCCATTGCTGCTGCCGCTGGCCCACCAGGCGGGCATGAACGACTTCCACTTCGCCATCCTGATGGTGACGACGCTGGGGCTGGGCTTCATCACGCCGCCCCTGGGGCTGAACCTGTTCGTCGTCTCCGGCCTGACGCGCTGCTCGGTACTGGCGGTGGCCCGGCATGCCGTGCCGTTCGTCATCGGCATGCTGGCGGTGGTGCTGCTGGTGGCATTCGTGCCCTGGTTGTCGACCTGGGCACTCTAAGCTCTGTCCAGGCGATGCCTGAGACGATGAACCGGCATTGACAAGAGATTTGATGTACGACGAATTGTAAGCGCTTACAAAAGCGCTATGTCTCGCTATCCAAGACGTCGTGATACGGCCCTCACAGAGGGCACCACGGCAACGACACGCAAGAAGGAGAACGGCAATGGCTATCGATTACTACAAGAAAGCGGAGAAGAACGCCTCGACGGGGTATGACCAGACCCAGGAGACGGTGTCGCGGATGCTGGCCGAGATCGAGGCCGAGGGCGAGGCCAAGGCCAGGGAGTACTGCCGGAAACTCGACGGCTGGGAAGGCGACGTGGTGGTTACCCGCGAGCAGATCGAGGCGGCGAAGGTCAAAGTCCCGGAGCAGCTCAAGGCGGATATCCAGTTCGCCCACGAACGGGTCTCGCGCTTCGCCGCGGCACAGCGCGACAGCATCCGCGAGTTCGAGACCGAACTTTCGCCGGGGCTGTTCGCCGGGCAGAAGCTGATCCCCATGGAGACCGCCGGCTGCTACGTGCCGGGCGGGCGCTACGCGCACATCGCCTCGGCGATCATGAGCGTGGCGACGGCCAGGACGGCGGGCGTCAAGAACGTCATCGCCTGCTCGGTGCCGCGTGACGAGAACGGCATCCATCCGGCGATTCTCTATGCCATGGATCTGGCCGGCGCCGATACCATCCTGCAGATGGGCGGCGTGCAGGGTATCGCCTCGATGGCCTTCGGGCTGTTCACCGGCAAGCCCGCCGACATCCTGGTGGGCCCGGGCAACCGCTTCGTCGCCGAGGCCAAGCGGCAACTGTTCGGCCGTTGCGGCATCGACATGTTCGCCGGGCCCACCGAGATCGGCATCATCGCCGATGACACGGCGGACCCGCATATCGTCGCCACCGATCTGGTCGGCCAGGCCGAACACGGCCCGGATTCGCCGGCCTGGCTGTTCACCACCTCGCGTGCGCTGGCCGAGGCGGTCAGCGAGCGGATCCCCGGCTTGATCGCGGATCTGCCCGAGACCCAGTCCCGGGCCGCCGATGCCGCCTGGCGCGATTACGGCGAGATCGTGATCTGCGACAGCCGCGAGGAAGTGGTCGAGGTCAGCGACCGTTACGCCTCCGAGCACCTCGAGCTGCAGGTCGAGGATCTGGACTGGTGGGTGGCGCAATTGACCAGCTACGGATCGCTGTTCGTCGGCGAGGAGACCACGGTGGCCTTCGGCGACAAGTGTTCCGGGACCAACCACATCCTGCCCACCAAGGGGGCGGCCCGGTACACCGGCGGCCTGTGTGCCGAGAAGTTTCTCAAGATCGTCACCTACCAGCGCCAGTCCCGGGAGGCGACGCGCAGTGTCGCCGCGGCGACGGCACGGCTGTCGCGCTGCGAAGGCATGGAAGGGCACGCGCGCAGCGGTGACGTGCGTCTGGCCAAGTACTACCCGGACGAGACCTTCGATCTGGTCATCGCCGAGGAGATCTAGGATGACGCCCTGCTTCGATCTCGACGGTCAGGTAGCGCTGGTCACCGGCGGCAGCAGCGGCCTGGGACGCAGCATGGCGCTGGCCCTGGCGGCTGCGGGGGCGGCGGTGGTGGTCGCGGCGCGGCGCCGCGCCGCGCTCGATGACACGGTGGCGTGCATCGAGCGCCAGGGCGGGCGGGGGGCCGCCCTGGTCGCCGACCTGGCCGACGCCGCGTCGCTGGAGACGGTAGCCAGCCAGGCCGCCGGGCCGTTCGGCGCGGTATCGATCCTGGTCAATGCCGCCGGCGTCAATCTGCGTCAGCCCATCGACGACGTCGATCTGGCCAGCTGGAACCTGACCCTGCAACTGCACCTGGGCACGCCGTTCTTTCTCGCCCGGGCGCTGGTGCCCGGCATGCGCGAGCGCGGTTACGGGCGGATCATCAATCTGGCCTCGCTGCAGTCATTGCGCGCCTTTCCCGACAGCGCGCCCTATGGCGCCGGCAAGGGCGGCATCGTCCAGTTGACCCGGGCGATGGCCGAGGCCTGGTCGCGGGACGGCATCAACGCCAACGCCATCGCGCCGGGCTTCTTCCCCACCGAGCTGACCGCCACGCTGTTCGACGATCCGGCCAGGGCCCGGGAACTGGCGGCGCGCACGGCGATCGGCCGCAACGGCAACGCCGAGGACATCGCCGGACCCACGGTCTTTCTCGCCTCGCCGGCCTCGGCCTACGTGACCGGGCAGACGCTGTTCGTGGATGGCGGCTTCACCGCGCGTTGAGGAACGCATGGTCAAGCGCCCGATGGTGCCTGGCTTGAAGGGATGACAGGTAGGTCATTATTGGAGGAATTCAGAATGCAAGCGCTTTTCTATACCGGCCCCGAGCAGATGGAGCTTCGCGACATCGAACTGGCGCCGCTGGCCGCCGGCGAGTCGCGGGTGAGGGTGCTGGCGACGGGCATCTGCGGGTCCGACCTGCACGCCTATCACGGCCACGATCCGCGCCGGGTGCCGCCGATGATCCTCGGCCACGAGGCAGCCGGGGAAGTCATCGAGGGCGCGCTCGCCGGCAAACGGGTGACGATGAACCCGCTGGTGATCTGCGGTCATTGCGACTATTGCCTGGCGGGGCGACAGAACCTGTGCAGCAATCGCACCATGCTGGGCATGAACCGTCCGGGGACCTTCGCCGAGAGCGTGGTGGTCCCCGATCAGTGCCTGATCGAACTGCCCGATGGCCTGTCGCCGGTAGCGGCGGCGCTGACCGAGCCGGCCGCCACCGCGCTGCATGCCATCAACCGCCTGGCGCGCAGTCTGGCGCGACCGCTCGCGGAAGCCCGAGTCCTGGTGATCGGAGCCGGTGCCGTGGGGCTACTGACGGGGTTGATGCTGCGCCAGCGCGGCGTGCGCCGCCTGACGCTGGCCGATACCAATCCGCTGCGCCGCGCGACCGCCGAGCAGGCCGGGCTGACGGTGATCGATCCACGGCGAACGCCGGTGGAGGCCGACAGCGTCGAGGCCGTCTTCGACTGCGTGGGGGCGGCGGCGACGCGAACGATGGCCGTGCAGACCACGCGCCCCGGAGGCTCGCTGATGCATCTGGGGTTGCAGGACAACGACGGGGCGTTCGACATGCGCGCCGTCACCCTCAAGGAACTCATCGTGCTGGGCGCCTATACCTATACGCCCAGCGATCTGCGCGCCACGGTCGACCTGCTGGCCTCGGGGGCGCTGGGGCCTCTCGACTGGGTCGAGACGCGCGGGCTGGATGGCGGTGCCGCGGCCTTCGCCGAGCTGGTCGCCGGACAGAGCGCCGCGGCCAAGATCGTGCTCACGCCCTGAGTCGTCAGTGGCCGCCCGGCTAGCCGGGCGGCCGTCACCTCGGCGGCCTTCTCGGCGATCAGAGACGGCTGGTGTAGCAGTAGTCGCCGGTGGCCAGGCGCGAGACGCGCAGCTCGATGGGCGCGTCCTGATAGTCCCGGGCCACGCGACGAATCTCGATCAGCGGCTCGCCGAGCGCAACACCCAGGTGATCGGCATCCTGCGCGTCGGCGCGCACGGCGACGAGTTGTTCGTCGGCATGCGCGACGGTGGCGCCATACTGATGCTGATAGAGCTGGTAGAGGGTGTTGGGCAGCACGTCCGGCTGCGTCTCTAGCGCGGCGAAGGTCGTGGCGTCGAGCACGATATCCTCGAGCAGCGTCGGGTTGCCGGCCAGTTCGCGAACCCGCCGGATATGGATCACCTCCGCTCCGGGTGGCAGATCCAGCGCGTCACGTTCGGCGGCGGTGGCCGGGCGACGCCGGCGGCTCAGTACCCGTGAGACCGGCAGACTGCGTTCGCCGTCGTGACGCACGACGTTGAAGAAACGAAACAGGGCGCGATCGGCATCGTGGGTGGCCACGGCCGTGCCCTTGCCCTGGCGGCGGACCACCACGTTGTCGCTGACCAGCTCGTCGAGCGCCTTGCGCAGCGTGCCGACGCTGACGTTGTAGCTCGCGGCCAGTGCCGCCTCGCTGGGGATGAAGGTCCCCGGCGGCCACTCACCCGACGCAATCCGTTCCAGAAGCAAGTCCTTGATCTGTTTGTACAGCGGCTGAAATGTCGGGCCTTTCGGCGCGGTCATGGAGGCGGCGTCCCTGTTGGTGAGCGGTGATGCGACGGGGTCATCGGGCGAATTATACCGAGGGACGCGCATGTCGGCATCTCCTTGACTGTTATATATACTATGTCATATACATGACTTGGTGGCGAGGCACTCGTCCCTGCACCTGACGACTCGTGGCAGGTCCGCGTGATCGACAAGTCGATCCAGCCCGGGGTCAAGCGCTGCGCGAGCCCGCGCACCCTGGCCGAGCCCATCGACGTCGAGGTGTCGGGGGCTACGCCGGGAGAACAATCTGCCGGAGACGGAGCGTCAGTTGCTGAGAATGCCGCAGCACACGGCCGATGGGCGGCACATCAGTGCCGAGGCGCCGGGGCATCGGGAGTGCGTCTTCACGCGGCGCCACGCGAGCGCCTGAGACCAAAGACGGGTGTCGCCTCGCGATCGCCGAGTGCTAATACACGAGGGACCGCGCACCGGCACGCCCGACAACGACAAAGCAATGATGCGTCACGTGGTGGTACGTGGCATGTCGGGAGCCCTCGGGCTCCCGGGAACCGAAGCACAATAACAGCAACATCGGAGACGATCATGCGCCAGATACGTTTCAAGACCCTGAAAGCGGCAGCCCTCGTCGGCGGTCTGCTCAGTGCGGCCACGCTCGCCGGTCCCGCTGCGGCGGCCGGTGCCGAGGACTTCCCCGATCACAACATCCAGTACATCATCCCCTTCGGCCCGGGCGGCGAATCGGACATCAGCGCCCGGTTGCAGCAGAAATACTTCCAGGACCTCACCGGTCAGCAACTGATCATTCAGTACATGGCCGGTGGCGGCGGAGCGGTGGGCTGGTCGCAGCTCAACGAGATGGACGGCGACGGTTACACCATCATGGGGACCAACCTGCCACACATCATCCTCAAGCCAATGGGCAAGGACCCGGGCTTCAAGACCGCGGATCTCAAGAACTTCTACTATTTCCACTATTCCCCCGATGCGCTGATCGTCAGGAACGACAGTCCCTACAAGACGCTCGACGACCTGATCGCCGCCGCCAAGGAGAAGCCGGGCAGCATCACCGTCTCGGGCAGCGGCACCCAGTCCGCCAACGACATCGCCAATCGGCGCTTCGAGTCGCTGGCCGACGTCAAGACCACCTATATCCCCTTCAAGGGCACCGGCGCGGCGGTGACGGCGCTGCTCGGCGGTCAGGTGCAGGCCGAGTGGGGCTACACCACCACCGCGGCCAACCACAAGGACAAGGTGCGCATGCTGGCCGTGTCCGCCGACAACCGCCACCCGCTGTTCCCCGACGTGCCGACCTTCAAGGAACTGGGCTACGACATGACCGGTGGGGCCTATCGCGGCATGGCGGTGCCCAAGGACACCCCGGACGACGTGACCCAGAAGCTGTCCGGGATCTTTCAGCAGATCAACCAGAACCCGGAGTTCCGCCAGAAGATGCAGAACCTGGGCTTCGTGCTGATCGACGTGCCGTACATGAAGATGGCCGACTTCATGGCCAAGCGGCGTGCCGAGTACGAGAAGGTGGCACGCGAGATGGGCATCATCGAGTGAGTTGAGCGGCGTTCCATGGGCCCCGGCCTCGGGGCCCCTTCGCGAGGGAGAAGTGCATGGACACCCTGAGTTTCATGGCCGCCGCCCTGTCTCCGGTCAATCTGATGCTGGCGATCGTCGGAGTCGCCGCCGGCATTCTCATCGGCGCGCTGCCCGGGCTGTCGGCGACCATGGCGGTGGCGGTGCTGGTGCCGGTGACCTTCGGCATGGCGCCGGAGGCGGCGCTGATCATGCTGGGGGCGATCTATACCGGGGCCATCTACGGCGGCTCCTACGCGGCGATCCTGGTCAACACGCCGGGCACGCCCTCGGCGATCGCCACCACCTTCGATGGCTATCCCATGGCCAAGCGGGGCGACGGCGACCTGGCGGTCACGCTCTCCACGCTGTCATCGATGGTCGGTGGGCTGGTCGGGGCACTGGCCCTGCTGACCCTGGCGCCGCTGCTGGCGCAGATCGCCCTGAAGTTCGGCCCGGTGGAATATTTCTGGCTGGCGATCTTCGGCCTGACCCTGATCTCGGCGCTGTCGGAAGGTTCGACCCTCAAGGGCTTCATCGGCGCCGGGCTGGGGCTTTTGCTGTCCACGGTCGGGGTGTCGGTGATCGGTGCCGACATCCGCTATGCGTTCGGCTCGCAATTCCTGCTCGGCGGGGTGGAGACCATCTCGGCGCTGATCGGGCTGTATTGCGTGCCGGTGCTCATCGACCTGGTCGCCACCCCCAGCGCGCATCTGGAACCGCCCGAGAAAGGGCGGGGGATTCGCTTTGCCGAGGGGCTGTCGCTGATGTGGCGCGGCAAGTTCAATAGCCTGCGCAGTGCGATCATCGGCACGGCAGTGGCGATCCTGCCCGGTGCCGGCGGCTCGATCGCCAGTCTGGTCTCCTATTCGGAGGCGCGGCGCACCTCGAAGCACAGCGAGAACTTCGGCAAGGGCGAGCCGGATGGCGTGATCGCCACCGAAACCGCCAACAACGCCACCGTCGGTGGCGGCTTCATTCCCACCTTCGTGCTGGGGATCCCCGGCACGCCGCCCGACGCGGTGATTCTCGGTGCGCTGCTGGTCCAGGGCTTTCGCACCGGGCCGGAAATGTTCACCACCAACGTCGGCGTCACCTACACCTTCATCGGCGGGCTGTTCATCGCCACCCTGTTGATGCTGCCCATCGGTCTGCTGATCGGGCGCTACGCCTTCAAGTCGATCGTCAGCATTCCCAAGGCGCTGCTGGTGCCGAGCATCGCCTTCATGACCATCATCGGTACCTACGCGATCCGCAACAATCCCTTCGACGTGGTGGTGATGGTCGTGCTGGGCGTGATTGGCTGGGTGCTGTCGCGCTATGGCGTGAAACCCTCGCCGATCGTGCTGGGGCTGATCCTGGGGCCGATCGCCGAGCAGGGCTTCGTCCAGGGGTATCTGATGGGCAACGCCTCCGGCTCGGTGGTCAATGCCTTCTTCGGCCGGCCCCTGTCGCTGGCGATCATCGCGATGGTCCTGCTCTCGGTGCTGTTCCCGCTGTGGCGCGCCTGGCGCAGCCGTACCCCCAAGGAGACCGCCAATGGCCACTGACCCCCAGACAGCGACGCTCGATGCGCGCCGTTCCGATCGCCTCCTGGCGCTGGTGATGATTGTCATCGCCACCGGAGCGATCGTGTTCAGTCGTGACATGTCGATCATGGCCAGCGTCTTTCCGCGAACCATCGCCGTGCTGCTGCTGGTGTTCAGTGTCGCGTTGCTGATCAAGAGTGTCGTCGCGCATCCCCGGCGGGCCCGCCCCGAGGCCGGCAGCGTCGCTCGGCGTCTCGGCCTGATCGCCGTCATGCTCATCTGGAGCCTGTCGCTCAAGTGGCTGGGATTTCTCGTCGCCAGCGTCGCCAGCGCGGCGCTGCTGGCCGCGCACGCCCATTACCACGCCTGGACGGCGCGACGGCTGGGCGGCTACGCGGTGGCGCTGGGGCTGATCATCGGCGGCTTCTACATCCTGTTCGCCATCGTGCTCAACGTGCCGTTGCCGGCGGGGCTCCTGTGGCGTCACTTCTAGTTTTCGCACCCTGATCAACAAAGGGCTACCCGAGGACAGATCTTTGCGGAGGCGCTGTGAACCCTTCCCTGGGCGCTACATTCGCCGTCCTGGCGAATGACCTCCGCGACGATCTGCCCCCTGCGCCCCTTCATCATCGAGGCGCACAAGCGCACTCATGAGGACCAATGATGACCGATGTACTTATCAGTGAATTCATGGACGAGGCGGCCGTGGCCGACCTCGAAAAGGACTGCTCGGTGACCTTCGACGCCACCCTGGTCGACGATCGTGACCGGCTGCTGGCGGCGGGCGCCGGTGTGCGTGGGCTGATCGTGCGCAACCGGACGCGCGTCGACCGCGAACTGCTGGCGCGCTTTCCCGACCTGATCGCCGTGGGGCGGCTGGGCGTGGGGCTGGACAATATCGATCTCGAGGCCTGCCGGGAGTCCGGTATCGCCGTGCTGCCGGCGACCGGCGGCAACACCGTGTCGGTGGCCGAATACGTGCTGACCGGTATCTTCATGCTGCGCCGCGGGGCCTACCTGTCGACGTCGCGGGTGCTGGCTGGCGAGTGGCCGCGTCAGGCGTTGATGGGGCACGAGACCCAAGGGGCGATGCTGGGTCTGGTGGGCTTCGGGGGCATCGCTCGGGATCTGGCCCGGCGCGCCCAGTGTCTGGGGATGTCGGTGATGGCGTTCGATCCCTTCGTGGCCGAGGACGACGCCGCCTGGCAGACGGTCGAGCGCGTCGACCGACTGGAAACGCTGCTCGCCGCGGTGGACGCGGTCAGCCTGCATGTCCCGCTGACCGAAGGCACGCGTCATCTGATCGATGCCGAGGCTCTGATGGCGATGAAACCGGGAAGCCTGCTGATCAACACCGCGCGTGGCGGCATCGTCGACGAGGCGGCCCTGGCCGCCAGCCTTCGCGCAGGCCACCTGGGCGGGGCGATGCTGGACGTCTTCGAGGACGAGCCGCTCACCGCAGGCTCGGCGCTGGCCGGCGTCGACGGGCTGATCGCCACGCCGCACATCGCCGGCGTGACGCACGAGTCCAACGAGCGGATCAGCTGGATCACCGTCGACAACGTGCGCCGGGCGCTGGGGGTGAACGCATGAACACGACGCTGTCGCTACGCGATGCCGAGGCCCTGGCGGTCGAGGCCCTCGAGGCGGTCGGCGTGCCGCGCTGGGAGGCCGGCGTCAGCGCCCGGGCGCTGATCGCCGCCGAGCGCGACGGCTTGCCCTCGCACGGCCTGTCGCGACTGCCGTTCTATCTCGCCCAGGCCTGCAGCGGCAAGGTGGTTGCCGGTGCCCGGGCCCGGGTCGAGGTCGCCGGGTCGGTGATTCGCGTCGACGCTGGACACGGCCTGGCGTTTCCGGCAATCGCCCGGGGCGTCGAGCGGGCGATCCCGCTGGCCCGCGAGCTGGGGCTGGTCGCCGTGGCGATCGGGCGCTCGCATCACTTCGGGGTCGCCGGGGAGCCGGTCGAGCGCCTGGCGCGGGAAGGCCTGGTGGCCATGGCCTTCAGCAACGCGCCCTCGGCGATGGCCCCGTGGGGCGGCAAGCGCCCGCTCTACGGGACCAACCCGATCGCCTTCGCCACCCCGCGGCGCGATGCCGAGCCGCTGGTCATCGATCTGTCGTTGTCGAAGGTCGCCCGCGGCAAGGTGATGCTGGCCAAGAAGGCCGGCGAACCGATCCCCGAGGGGTGGGCGCTCGACATCGAGGGCCGGCCCACCACCGACCCGGATGCGGCGATCGCCGGCAGCATGGTGCCCGCCGGCGATGCCAAGGGCGCCTCGCTGGCGCTGATGGTGGAACTGCTCACCGCTGGGCTGACCGGCAGCCACTTCGGCTTTCAGGCCAGTTCCTTCTTCGAGGCGGAAGGCGAGGCGCCGAGCGTCGGGCATCTGATCCTGGCCTTCGATCCGGCCCGCTTCAGCGACGGCTATCTCGCGCACATCGAAGCCCTGTTTCAGGCCATGCTCGACCAGCCGGGGGTCCGGCTGCCCGGGGCGCGGCGTTACGCCTTGCGCGCCGAGCGTGGCGAGTCGATCGAGCTACCCGAGGCGGTGGTCGCCGAGTTGCGTGCCTACGCGGCGTCTCGCACCCCATGATCGGGAATTAGGTGCTTCGCGGATCGGCGTGAAACGTTAAGTTACCGCCATGGGGCCTAAACTATCTCCCACGAAAACCAGCCTGGACGGCGCACTGGCGCATGGGGGCTCCTGTGGGAGGGAACTTGTTCCCGATTGGCGCCGCAGGCGCCCGGCATGGCCGGGAAAGGTACGGTGCCCGCCGCCATCGCGAATAAATTCGCTCCCACAAGGACCAGTCAACTGGCAGGTGGCTGTGGGAGGGAGCGTGTTCAGGAGGATCCACGCCGGATTTCCCGGCACAATGCGATGAACCCGGAATTAGAGGGTTTTATTCCAGCGCCTCGAACTGCGGTAACACGGTGTCCTTGAGGAAGGGCCGATAATGATCCTCGGTGACCGGGACCGGGTCGGCGTCCATGCGCGCGATCGCGTCGGCGAGTGCCGGTTCGTCGTCCATCGGCACCAGGAAGGGCGCCAGCGTGCCGCCGAGGATCTCCCGCGGCCCGGAGGGGCAGTCGACGCTGACCACCGGCGTGCCGAGCAGCAGGGCCTCGATCAGCGCCCGCGGCAGCCCCTCGGCATCCGAGGTGAGAATCAACGCCCGGGCGTGGCGAATGAACGGGTAGGGGTTGGTCTGGTAGCCGGGCAGGATGACCCGGTCGTTCAAGTCCATCTCGTCGATCAGGGCGCGCAGGCGCGCTTCCTGATCGCCCTTGCCCTTGCCCAGCAGCACCAGGGGCGTGGTCACGCCGCTGGCCTTGTAGGCGCGCAGCAGCCGGTCGTGGCGCTTGCGGGGCTCGTAGGTGCCGACGTTGATCAGGTAATCGCCGTCCGGCAGGTTCGCCGGCTCCTCGGCCATGGCCAGGAAGGGCTCGCGTTCGTAGGGGTTGTAGATGGCGCGTATCTCGGCCGGCTCGAGACCGATGACCTCGCGCAGGTTGCGCTCGACGCCCTGCGAGACGGCGATTACCTTGCGGCCGGTATAGAAGCGATGGACCTTGGCGAAGGCCTTGGCGCGCAGGGCCGGGTCGCTGAACTTGGCCGAGATGTCGCTCTTGATCCAGAAGTGCAGGTTCGGGTAGCGCAGGTGCCGGGTGATCTTGTCGCAGGAGCAGGAAATGATCACGTCCGGGGCGAAGGCGTCCAGCGCCCTGGCGATGCGCCGTGCCTGCCAGCGTTCCACCCCGGCGTTCGAGAACAGCTTGGTGAAGCGGTTGACCGCTTGGAGATTGGTGATCGTCAGGCCCGGCGGCACGCGGTGCTCGATACGGTCCCGGAGGATGAACACCTCGACCGTGTTGCCGCGCTGGCGCAGGCCATCGGCGGTATAGAGCAGCGACTTCTCGGCACCGCCGCCGTAGAGATCCTCGATCACGAAGGCGAAACGTTTGCTCATGGTATCGGGCCGTGATGAAAGGAGTGGATGACCGCCTCAGCCGGGCAGGGCGCGGTATTGTTCGGCAATGGCCGCTGGGTCGAAGCGTCGATAGTCGGCCTCGTGGATGGGCGGCGGATCGGCCACCAGCTCGCCGATCGCCCGAGCCAGTGCGGCCTCGTCGTGCATCGGCACCAGGCCCCTGGCCAGCCCGCCGGTGAGTATCTCCCGGGGCCCTGACGGACAATCGGTACTGACTACCGGCGTATCGCAGGCCAGCGCCTCGGCGATCACCCGGCCGAAGCCCTCGTAGTCGGAGCTCAGCACCAGTAGGCGGGCATGATGCATGTAGGGGTAGGGGTTGTCGAGTTGCCCCAGCAATACGACACGCTCTTCGAGGCCCAACGCCTCGATTTCGCGCCGGACGTCGGTCGTGTCGCCGTCACCGATCATCAACAGGCGTTGAGTGACCCCGCTGGCGCGGTAGGCGCGCAGTAGCCGGTCATAGCGCTTCGACTTGCGCACCAGGCGCCCCACGAAGACCAGATAGTCCCGGTAATCGACCGCTTCGCGCATCCGCGCACGGATCGTCTCGATATCGATTCCGTTGTGGATGACCCGGGTCTCGGCGGGCTCGACACCGGCCCGCCGTAGCGAATCGAGCAGGCCCCGGGAAATGGCGATGACGCGGCGCCGGTGATAGAGCCGGACCAGGTCGCGACGCCGACGGCGTGTCTTGCGGTCCTCGCCGGCTGCCAGATGCGAGGCACGGTCCGAACGAATGCACAGCCAGGCCCGGTCGGCCAGGGAGGAGCGCACGACGACCTGATGCGAATAGTAGAGATTGGCGACCACCAGGTCGGCGTGGGCGAGGTCGAGACGTTCCACCAGAGCGTCGAGCTGCCTGGCGTGCAGCCGATAACGGCGCCAGCGGTCCCAGGGCCAGCGGGGCGCCAGCGGCAGGCAGTGGACGGCGACCCCCTCGGGGACGGCGTGCCAGACCTTGTCGCTCAATACCACCAGGGTCACGGCAACACCCTGCTGCGTCAGCGCGCGGGTCAGGGCGAGGATCGACTGCGGTGCGCCGCCGCCGCCGAGATGATCCGTGATGAACAAAGCGTGTTGCATGGGAGTTTCCTGGCAGTGGATGGTGCGCCCTAGACCAGACGCGCCTCGAGATACTCGAGGGCCCAGCGCCGGTACGCTTCGCCCTTCAGCTTGGTGGGGCTGAGCATGGCCTCGACGCAGGCCCGGCGCCGTTGCGGGTCGGCGGGCAGCTTGCGCACATGGGTATCGATCCAGATCAGTCCGCCGTCGCCATCGACCATGACGTTGCCGTAGTGAAAGTCGCGATGGGCGTAGCCGTGCTCGATCAATTGCAGTGCCTCGTCGCACATCCGCTTGAGCAATGCCAGGCGGCCGCTTTCCCCCTGGGCCAGGAAGAACGGCTCGCCGGAGACGGCATCGCGGCGATAGTCCATCACATAGACCGAGCCCAGCGCATTGAACGGGTTGATGGCGACGCCGTAGGCATGGCATTCGACCGCCTTCAGGCCGGCACGGCGTATGATGCGGTTGCTGCGGTACTCCCGGTAACCGGCGAAGCGCCCGGAGAGCCGTTTCTCGAGCAGGTCGCGCAACAGCCATTTCATGGGGCGCCGTCGCCAGTCGTACTTGTCCGTGACGATCTTGAAAAGCCGCGTCCCGTGCGCGTCCAGGTAGAAGCGACTGCTGCCGACATCCTCCAGCGGCTGCATGGCCTCCGGGTGCTCCAGGCGCAGGTGTCGGTCCAGCGGACGACGGTCGTGCAGCAGATACCAGTGCCATTGGCCGGCCATGGCGAGACGGTGAAGAGGCATCGATCGGGCGGGTCCCTGAAAAGCGAGGGTCAATGCTCGTGAAACGCGGCGGGTACGTCAAGCTGTGGAGAAGGCGCGGGTGCGCCTTCTCGTGCGGTGGCTGGCCAGGGAGCGTATTTCCAAACTCTCGGATCATGGGCACCGGTGGCAGGGCAAAGCGAGGGTCCTTTGCCATGGCCGGAAAATGCTCCTTTCCATTCCGGCATTACCGCCATCCATGGCGGTCAGATAGCAAAGGTAGCGCCCAGGGAGGGGTTTATAGCGCCCTTGCGACGCCCTGCCGACGGAGATGCCCACTTCGTCTACCGGTTGTGAAAGGCGTCCTCAGCCGTCGGTGGGCAGGCCCAGGCGCGATTCCGCCAGACGACGGCGTTCGTGAATGCGCTCGCTGATGTCGACCCGGTAGGGCGCGGCCTCATCGAGTCGCCGCAGCCCCTCGGGCAGCCGTGACACGGCGTCGAGGCTCGCCTGACGCGCTTCGTCGATCGAGGCCATCTGCGTGCTCTGAAACGCGCCGTCGACGACGATCGGCGCGAGCAGGGGCTCGCCCGGGGCGGATTCCTCGCGCAGTGTCAGGGTGTCGCGCTGGAAAGTGCCGTCGTCGTTGGCGTGGCGATAGATCTGCTTGCGGCCGGGCAGGGAGTGCTTGCCGGGCGAGTGCTTGAGGCGCGGCTCGTCGGCGTATTCGGTGAGCTTGTAGGCCAGTTCCAGGCAGGGGGCGTCGCTGGCAGCGCCCAGCGAGGTGCCGACGCCGAAACTGTCGATGGGCGCCTCGTCGGCGATCAGGTCCTGGATGCGGTATTCGTTGAGCCCACCGCTGGCGGTGATCGCGATCTCCGGATGGCCGGCGTGATCGAGCAGGTGGCGACAGGTCTTGGCGAGTTCGCTGAGATCGCCGGAATCCAGGCGAATGGCGCTGATCTCGAGGTGCGGGTTGGCGTCGAGCCAGCCGATCAGGCGCTTGACCGCGTTCACCGTGTCGTAGGTGTCGACCAGCAGCACCGTGCCGGGGAATTCCCGGGCAAAGGCCTGCAGGGCGCCATCCTCGCTGGCGTGGGCCTGCACGAAGCTGTGCGCCATGGTGCCGCGTGCCGGCAGGCCGTGGCGCGCCGCGCCCAGCACGTTGCTGGTGGCGGCGATCCCGGCCATGCGGTAGGCGCGTACCCCGCGGATGGCGGCATCCATGCCGTGCATGCGCCGCATGCCGAAATCGACCACGTCTCGCCCCTCGGCGGCATTGACGATCCGCGATGCCTTGGAGGCCAGCACCGTCTCCAGGTGCACGTAGTTCATGATCAGGCTTTCGATGAGCTGTGCTTCGGCGATCGGCGCCTCGACTTCCAGCAACGGCTCGTGGGGAAAGACCGGCGTGCCTTCCTGAACGGCATGGATGGTGCCGGTGAAGCGAAAATTCGCCAGCCACTCCAGGAATGCCTCCTTGAACAGGCCCAGCTCGCGCAGCGCGGCGATCTGGCGCTCACCGAAGCGCAACTGCGTGATCAGGCGGGCGACATGCTGCTGGCCACAGGCGAGCATGTAGTTGCGATGGGCCGGCAGCTTGCGAAAGAACAGGCTGAACGTGGCGGTTTCGTTCATGCCTTCGGCCCAGTACGCCTGGAGCATGGTCAATTCGTAGAGATCGACCAGCAGACTGAGGTCGTCGTCGCTGGGCAGTTCCTGGTGCGTCATCCTCTCACTCCTTGATGGTGGTTCCGGCATCGCGCAGCGCGTCCATGCAGCGTCTGGAGCGATTCGCGAAGGAGCCTGAATCAGGTGTGGCTGCCATGATACGGCTTTTCAAGTGCCTTGAAGCCTCCGACGAATTTCGGTATCCCATGCGAGGGGCCCGGTACGCGACGACGAACGCGACAGCCGGTGGCGCTCATCCGACAAGGGGCAGACGTGTACGATTTCATCATCATTGGAGCCGGTATTCTGGGACTGTCGACCGCCATGCAGCTCAAGCGGGCATATCCCGGCAAGCGCATGCTGGTCCTGGAGAAGGAGGAGGGGCCGGCGCGTCACCAGAGCGGCCACAACAGCGGCGTCATTCACGCCGGGGTCTATTACGCCCCCGGCAGTCACAAGGCGACGTTCTGCCGCGAGGGCAATCGCGCCACCAAGGCGTTCTGCGACGAGCATGCCATCCCTTACGACATCTGCGGCAAGGTCCTGGTCGCCACCAACGACCTGGAAATGCAGCGCATGCATTCGCTGTGGGAGCGCATCGGGGCCAATGGCCTGCAGCGTGAATGGCTTTCCGCCGAGGCGCTTCGCGAACGCGAGCCCAACATCACCGGGGTGGGGGGCATCTTCGTGCCTTCCAGCGGCATCGTCGACTATGCCCGGGTGGCGGCGGCGATGGGCGACGAATTCGTCCGCCAGGGCGGCGAGATTCGCTTCGCCACCGGCGTCACGGGACTCAGCGAGCGTCGCGAGGAGGTGGTCGTCGACACCACTCAGGGCACTTATACCGCCAGCCACCTCGTCTCCTGCGCCGGGCTCATGGCCGATCGCGTGGTCAGCATGCTGGGCGTCAAGCCGGGCTTCACGATCTGCCCGTTCCGCGGCGAATATTACCGTCTGCCGGCCGAGCACGACACCATCGTCAATCATCTGATCTACCCGATTCCCGACCCGTCGATGCCGTTTCTCGGCGTGCACCTGACCCGCATGATCGACGGCAGCGTCACGGTGGGCCCCAATGCGGTGCTGGCGTTCAAGCGCGAGGGCTACCGCAAGCGCGACGTGTCGCTGGCCGACAGCGCCGCCATGCTGACCAACCGCGGGGTGCTCAAGGTACTCAAGGCCAATCTGCGCCCGGGACTGGCCGAGCTCAGGAACTCGTGGTCCAAGAAGGGCTATCTGGGCGAGGTGCGCAAGTACTGTCCGAGCCTGACCCTCGACGACCTTCAGCCCTATCCGGCCGGGGTGCGCGCGCAGGCGGTCTCCGACGACGGCAAGTTGATCGACGACTTCCGCTTCGTCAACACGACCCGGACGGTGAACGTCTGCAATGCGCCGTCCCCCGCGGCCACCTCGGCACTGCCGATCGGCGCGCACATCGTCGACAAGGTCAAGGCGCTGGTGGGTGGCTGAACGCCGCTACAGGCGTACCTTGTCGTCGCCGCGCATCGGTATCAGTCGACCGTGGTCGATCACCGGGCCGGTGGGCTTGCCCTGCGGGGCGCCGCCGGCGGGCTCGATGCTCACCGCCAGGTCGGCGTGGCGCATCAGCGAGCGCAACTCCCGCGGCATCTCCATGCGCGCCTCGCCGCGGTCCGGCAGCATGCCCAGCGAGACGGGCTCGCCATCCTTCATCAGCCACAGCTCACCGGCCATGCCCGAGGGCATCGCCGGCTGGACCGCCTGGACCATCAGCTCGCCGCTTTCGCTGGCGCTGATGATCCAGCCCGGTACCTGATCGTCGTCGAGGACCACGAAGACGGCATCGCCGGGGATCATGCCCGGGGCCGGGCGCAGGTAGAGAAACCCGGCGAGAACCAGTGCCATCAGCGCGAAAGCGGCGGTCAGTCCGCGCCAGACACCCAGGCGTCGACGCCAGGGCGTGTCGCTCAGCCCCAGCGTGCGGGCGATGCGTGGCCACAGGGTCTCGGGGGGCGGCACGGGGTCGAGCTGGTCGTTGAATACCTGGAGGTGCTCACGCCACCGGGCGACCTGGCGCCGAAGGTCGGGGCTCACTGCCAGCAGGGCCTCGAAGTTGGCGCGCTGGCGGCTGTCCAGGGTGCCCAGCACGTATTCGCCGGCGGCCAGGTCGCGCTCTTGCGGATCGCTCAGATCCCACGGCTCATGCATGCCTTCAACCTCTCCAGTCCGCGGCGTATCCAGCTCTTGACGGTGCCCAGCGGCTGGCTCAGGGCGCCGGCCAGCTCGCCATGGGTCAGCCCCTCGAAATACGCCTTCTCGAGCACCCGGCGTTGATCCGGCGACAGTTCCTCGAGACAGACGTGCAGGCGCCGGGTCTGCTGGGCGAGCTCGCTGATGGCGGCCATGTCGGGGTCGCTGCCCAGCCGATCGAGCGCCTCGTCGCCGTCCTCGACATGGCGATAACGGCGCCGCAGCCAGTCGATGCCGATGTTGCGGGCGATGGTGCTCAACCAGGTCATGGGACGGGCCAGGTTGGCATCGTAGCGTCCCGCCGTCTGCCAGACACGCAGGTAGACCTGCTGCAGGCAGTCCTGGGCGGCGCCTTCCTCCCTGACGATACGCAGCAACTGGGCATAGAGATGCGGGCTGGTCGCCCGGTACAGGCGTTCGAAAGCCCGGGCCTCGCCGTTGGCGCAGGCGGCCAGGTTGTCGATCAGGTCTTCCTGCGGTTCGTGAGGCATGCCGTTCCCATGGCGTAAGGCGACGTCGAGCGGCGCGTCATAGGGTGTTTTGTCTAGTCTTCGCTACCCGTTGCTTCCTGTAAAGCCGCCCATTCTCCAAGGGCCCGTCAGGCTTACCACTTTGGTCGCGGGTGCGGCGCCGAGCGCTTGATGCTCCCGGTCGGGCGACGCATCATCTCTCGAACTTTACTGATGATCTCCCCCTCGGCCTTCCTGCCGGGCGGGGCCCGGGAACGCTCCCTCTATGACGATGCAGCCTTCGACGGTGGTCGTGGTCGACGATGATGCCGAGATTCGTGAACTGCTCAAGACGTACCTCGATCGTCACGGCTATCGGACGCAACTCGCCGAGGACGGCGATGCCCTGTATGCCCTGATGCGGGAAGCGACGCCGGATCTGGTGATCCTCGACATCATGCTGCCCGGCGAGGATGGGCTCTCGCTGTGTCGCGATCTGCGCCGCCACGACGACGTGCCGATCATCATGCTCACCGCCAGTGCCGACGAGACCGACCGCATCCTCGGCCTGGAACTGGGCGCCGACGATTACCTGGCCAAGCCGTTCAACCCCCGCGAACTGCTGGCGCGGATCAAGGCGGTGCTGCGCCGCGCCCGGCCGGCGACCGCGGAGTCGGCGCGGGTGGTGCGCTTCGGGCACTGGCGGCTGGACCGCATCACCCGCGAGCTGATCGACGGTGACGGCAACCGCAGTTCGCTTTCCGGCGCGGATTACCTGTTGCTGGGGGTCTTCCTCGACCATCCCGAGCAGGTGCTTTCACGGGAACAGTTGTTCGACCTGAGTCGCGGCCGTCGCGCGCCGCCGCTGGACCGCTCGATCGACGTCCACGTGTGTCGCCTGCGCCAGCGTCTGGGCGAGGATGCCCAGCATTCACAGCTGATTCGCACCGTGCGTGGCGCCGGCTACGTGCTGGCCGCGCCGGTCGATGCGGTGACGTGAAGCACTGGTTTCGCCCGCGCACCCTGCGCGGACGCTTCGTGCTGCTCATGCTGGTCGGCGTCTTGGGCGCCCAGGTGACGAGCTATGGCCTGTGGAGCTGGCAGGCCGATCGCGAGCGCATGATCCAACTGGACACCGTGTCGCGCAATCTCGCCGAGAGTCTGGCGGCGACGGTGCGCTACTTCCGTGCGTTGCCCTACGAGTACCGTCACATCGTTCTCGATCAACTGCGCGACATGGGCGGCACGCGCTTCTTCGTCAGCGTCAACGACCACCGTATCCCGATCGAGCGCACGCACGGCGGCCGGGCGCGGGAACTGGTCGCCCGCAACCTGCGCGACGGCCTGACCCGCGAGCTGGGCCAGCTCGAACTGCACATCGGCTTCTCGCGGCCCGCCGACCTGCGCGTGTTCAACAACGAGGTACCGCTCAACGAACTGCCGGCACACTGGGCCCATCGAAGCCTGGCGATGGCGCCGCTATCGACGCCGATCCTGGTGATACAGATGCCGCTCGAGGGCCGTCACTGGCTGTTCGTGGCCACCACGCTGCCGATCGCCGGGCTGCTCGACGAACCGGCGTGGTTCTCGGGGGATCGGCTGTTCGTCTCGCTGGCGGTGCTGATCACGGTCATCGGCCTGTCGTTGCTGGGGATCCGCTGGCTGACCCGGCCGCTGTCGGTGCTGGCGCGTGCCGCGCGGCGCCTGGGCGACGATCTGGAATCGCCGCCGCTGGCCGAGCGTGGCCCCCGCGAGCTGCGGGACACCGCCATCGCCTTCAATCGCATGAGCGAGCGGATTCGCCATCAGGTCGACGAGCGCGAGCGTTTGTTCTCGGCGATCTCCCACGACCTCAAGACGCCGATCACCCGGCTGCGCCTGCGTGCGGAGATGCTCGACGACGTCGACCAGCGCGAGGCGTTCGTGCGCGCCCTCGACGAGATGGATCAACTGGTCAAGGGCGCGCTGGCCTCGGTGAAGGGACTCGACCTGCACGAGCAGGCCGTGACGGTGGACGTGGATGCGCTACTCGAGGATCTCGTCGCCGAACTGGCCGTCTACGACACGCCGCTTCGCCGTGACGGTCGGGCCGGCGAGATCGTTGCCAAGCCGCTGGCGCTCAAGCGCTGTCTGGCCAACCTGATCGAGAACGCTATCTTCTACGGCCAGCGCGTCGAGATTGTCTGCCAACGCCACGCAAATCAGCTGGTCGTGATCATTCGCGACGACGGCCCGGGGATTCCCGAGGCGCAACGCGAGCGGGTCTTCCAGCCCTTCGTGCGTCTCGAGCCCTCGCGCAGTCGCCACACCGGTGGCAGCGGCCTGGGGCTGGCGATCGCCCGCCACATCGCCCGGGCCCATGGCGGCGATATCCAGCTCGGCGCGGCGCCGGGCGGCGGCCTTGCCGTGCGGCTCAGCCTGGCGCCGGGCGGCAATCTGGGCGCGACGGAGCGGAATATTACGAGCCTGTAAGAAACCGGCAAGACTTTGCAGGACTCGGTAACTCGCAAACCGCCGAGCGTACGTTACTGTACTTAACATGATGCCGAATCCGGCACGTGATAACGACAAGAGTGCAGGACCACGCCATGCCGTTTACCGAATGCCTCACCAGTCAGGCGTCCATCATGCGCCGTGCCTCCCCGCCGCCATGGCGTCTTGCTATCCGTGCCGAATATCGGGATTCCGTGACGCGTAGCGTCCGTACCACTTCCCGTGTTTCCCAGGATCGAGACGAGTGCGTCTCGTGACCGACCCCGCGTCAGCACAATAACCAGAAGGAGTCACACGCCATGAAGCCGATTCATACCCTTGCCGTGGGTGCCGCCCTGGCAGCCGCCGTCGGACAGGCCAACGCCGCCGAAATCGAGGTGCTGCACTGGTGGACCTCGGGTGGCGAGGCCAAGGCGGCCAACATGCTCAAGCAGAAACTCGAGGCCAAGGGCCATACCTGGAAGGATTTCGCCGTGGCCGGAGGGGGTGGCGACAGTGCCATGACGGTTCTCAAGTCGCGGGCGATCTCCGGTAATCCGCCGGCGGTGGCCCAGATCAAGGGGCCGTTGATCCAGGAGTGGGGCGAGATGGGTTTCCTCGGCAACATCGACGAGGTCGCCGAGAAGGAGAACTGGAATGCGTTCCTGCCGGAGCGCCTGGCCGCCGACGACAAGGTCGATGGCCACTTCGCGGCGGTACCCGTCAACATTCACCGCATCAACTGGCTGTGGGCCAACACCGAGGTGCTCGAGAAGTCGGGTATCGACACCCTGCCCAAGACCTGGGACGAGTTCTTCGCCGACGCCAAGAAGATCCGTGAGGCGGGATTCATCCCGCTGGCGCATGGCGGTCAGCCCTGGCAGGACGCCACCGTCTTCGAGGTGGTGCTGATGGGGACCGGGGGCGCCGATTTCTATCGCAAGGCCTTCGTCGATCTCGATCCCGAGGCGCTGACCAGCGACACCATGGTCGAGTCGCTGAAGACCTTCAAGAAGCTGCGCGGCACCATGGACCCGGACATCGCCGGGCGTGACTGGAACATCGCCACCTCGATGGTGATCAGCGGCAAGGCGGCGATGCAGATCATGGGCGACTGGGCCAAGGGCGAGTTCACCGCTGCCGGTCTCGAGCCGGGCAAGGATTATCTGTGCGAGGCCGCCCCCATGACCGAGCACATGTTCTCCTACAACGTCGACAGCTTCGCGATGTTCCAGGTCGACGACGAAGGCCAGCATCAGGCGCAGATGGATCTGGCCAGCCTGATCCTCTCCAAGGACTTCCAGGCGACCTTCAACAAGGCCAAGGGCTCGATCCCGGTGCGCATGGACGTGCCCCTGGATGATTTCGACCCCTGCGCCAAGGCGTCCCACGAGGCCTTCCTCGCCGCCCAGGACGGCGGTGGGCTGGTGCCCAGTCTGGCGCACGGCATGGCCGTCTCGGCGAGCGTCCAGGGGGCGGTGTTCGACGTGATCACCAATTTCTTCAACGATCCCGACATGAGCGCGGAAACCGCGGCGGAACGCCTGGCCAGCGCGGTGCGCGCGGCCAGCTGATGTCGCGCCGGGGCCGGCCTTGTCGGCCCCGGCTTCCCACGCCCATCCAGAGGGTGTTTACAGGACAGCCGAGGGCGGTCCTGGTAGGTATCCTCTCAGCAAGGTTCTGTTCATGACTCCGACCCATTCCTTGCCACGCGCGCGGGCGCAGGCGGGACGGCGTTCGCTGTCCGGCTTTCTCGAGCGCGCGCTGCCACGCCTGGTGGTGGCGCCGTCGCTCGCCGTGGCGCTGTTCTTCGTCTACGGCTACATGCTGTGGACGTTCATCCTCTCGCTGACCAAGTCGCGCATGCTGCCGCAGTACGACTTCGCCGGCTTTGCCCAGTACGCGCGGCTGTTCGCCGACGAGCGCTGGCACGTCGCCGCCACCAACCTGGTGGTCTTCGGCGGGCTGTTCGTCGTCATCTGCCTGGTGCTGGGGCTGGTGCTGGCGATCCTGCTCGACCAGCGCATCCGTCAGGAGGGCGCGCTGCGCACCATTTACCTCTATCCGATGGCGCTGTCGCTGATCGTCACCGGCGTCGTCTGGCGCTGGCTGCTCAACCCCGGCCTGGGCATCCAGGCGATGGTGCGCGGCTGGGGCTTCGAGGGCTTCGACTTCGGCTGGCTGGTCGATCCCGACATGGCGATCTACACCCTGGTGATCGCCGCCGTGTGGCAGGCCTCGGGCTTCGTCATGGCGCTGTTCCTGGCGGGGCTGCGCAGCATCGACGACAGCCTGTTCAAGGCCGCCGCGCTCGATGGCGCCAGCCTGCCGCGGATCTACTGGCGCATCGTGCTGCCGTGCCTGCGCCCGGTGGTGTTCAGCGCGGTGATGATCCTCTCGCACATCGCCATCAAGAGCTTCGACCTGGTGATGGCGCTGACCGGCGGGGGGCCGGGGTATGCCACCGATCTGCCGGCGACCTACATGTATGTCCACACCTTCACACGCGGCCAGATCGGCCTGGGCTCGGCGAGCGCGATCATGATGCTCTGCGGGGTGCTGGCGATCCTGATTCCCTACCTGTATTCCGAACTGCGGGGGCGCAAGCATGGCTGACATGATACGTCGTCGGACGCCCGGCGCCCGGCTGCTGCGCGCCGGTCTCTACGCGTTGCTGATCGTCGCGGCGCTGGTCTACCTGATGCCGCTGGTGGTGATGATTCTGACCTCGCTGAAGCCGCTCGACGAGATCCGTGCCGGCGGGCTGCTCACCCTGCCGCAGGAGATCACCTTCGAGCCCTGGATCAAGGCCTGGAGCGAGGCCTGCACGGGCATGCGCTGCGAGGGGCTGTCCGGTTACTTCGTCAATTCGATCCGTATCGTCGTGCCGGCGGTGGCGATCTCCACGCTGATCGGCGCGATCAATGGCTATGCGCTGACCAAGTGGCGCTTCCGCGGTTCCGAACTGGTCTTCGCGATGCTGCTGTTCGGCTGTTTCGTGCCGTTCCAGGTGGTGCTGATGCCGATGGCTCGGACCCTGGGCTGGCTGGGGCTGGCGAGTTCGGTCAGCGGGCTGGTGCTGGTCCACGTGGTCTATGGCATCGCCTTCACCACGCTGTTCTTCCGCAATTACTACGTCTCGGTGCCCGACGAGATGATCGCCGCGGCCAAGCTCGACGGTGCCGGTTTCTTCCGCATCTTCTGGCGCATCCTGCTACCGGTGTCGGGACCGATCATCACCGTCTCGGTGATCTGGCAGTTCACCCAGATCTGGAACGACTTCCTGTTCGGGGTGGCCTTCGCCGGGTTCGATTCCCAGCCGGTGACGGTGGCGCTCAACAACCTGGTCAACACCTCGACCGGGGTGAAGGAGTACAACGTCGACATGGCGGCGGCGATGATCGCGGCGCTACCCACGCTGGTGGTCTATGTACTGGCCGGCAAGTATTTCGTTCGCGGGCTGACCGCGGGATCCGTCAAGGGTTGAATCGAGGATTCGGAGGTTTTTCATGTCCGCACTGGCAATACGTAATCTCTACAAGACGTTCGGCAGCACCGACGTGCTCAAGGACATCTCGCTGGCGATCGATTCGGGGGAGTTCCTGATCCTCGTCGGGCCCTCGGGCTGTGGCAAGTCGACGCTGATGAACGCCATCGCCGGCCTCGAACCGGTCACCGCCGGGGAGATCCTGATCGGCGGCGAGGAGGTCACCTGGCACACCCCGGCCGAACGCGACATCGCCATGGTCTTCCAGTCCTACGCGCTGTACCCGAGCATGACCGTGCGCCAGAACATCGCCTTCGGTCTGGAGATGCGCAAGGTCCCCAAGGTCGACCGTGAACGGGCGGTGGAACGGGTCGCCGACCTGCTGCAGATCTCGGCGTTGCTCGATCGCAAGCCGTCGCAGCTCTCCGGCGGCCAGCGTCAGCGTGTCGCCATGGGCCGCGCACTGGCCCGCGAGCCGCAGATCTACCTGTTCGACGAGCCGCTTTCCAACCTCGATGCCAAGCTGCGCGTCGAGATGCGCACCGAGATCAAGAAGCTCCACCAGCGCCTGGGAACCACGATCGTCTACGTCACCCACGACCAGATCGAGGCGATGACCCTGGCCGATCGCATCGCGGTGATGCGTGATGGCCGCATCCTTCAACTGGGCACGCCCGACGAGGTCTACAACGATCCCGCCGACATGTTCGTCGCCGGATTCATGGGCTCGCCGTCGATGAACTTCATCCACGCCGCGCTGGAGGGCAACCCGGGCGACTACCGGTTGCGCATCGATACCCAAGCGGGGCAGGGGGCGTTGACGCTGCCCTGGCCGGGTGAGCGGGAAACGCCGGAGATGGCGCGCTGCGTGGGCGAGACGGTGATCCTGGGCCTGCGCCCCGAGCATTTCAGCGAAGAGGATGCCCGACTCGGCGACCAGGCCGAGGGGACCCTGTTCGAAGCCACGACCACCGTGGTCGAGCCCACCGGTGCCGATACCCTGCTGCAGGTCAGCCTGGGCGAGACCGAGGCGACCGTGCGACTCGGCCCGAAGAGCCGGCTAGTGGCCGGCGAGCGGGTGGCGCTGCGGATCGACATGAGTCGGGCGGTGTTGTTCGAGGAAGATAGCGAGCGCCGTCTGGCCTGAGCCTCAGGGTTCAATCCAGCGGCTGGATCGACTCCCTGGTCTCCACGTGGCGCGGGCGCAACTCGCTCCAGGCGCCGTAGGTACTCAGGAAGACCCGGCCGGTCAGGTCGTCGAGCAGATCGCTGTGCTTGAGACGATCCATGACCGGCCCCTTGACCTCGGCCAGGTGCAGGGTCACCCCGGAATCCTTGAGACGGGCGTTGATCGCCTCGAGGCTCTCCAGCGCCGAGGCGTCGATCAGGTTGACCGCCGAGCAGATGAGCACCACGTCGGTGAGTTCGGGGCGCCGGGCGACCAGCGAGTAGAGGGTGTCCTCGAGATAGCGGGCGTTGGCGAAATACAGGCTCTCGTCGATGCGCAGCAGCGCCACCCGGGCGTGACTCTCCACGTTGTGGCGGGCGACGTTGCGGAAGTGCTCGGTGCCCGGCACCCGGCCCACCAGGGCGCTGTGCGGGCGGCTGGTGCGGTACAGGAACAAGCCGACCGACAGCGCCACCCCGGCGATGATGCCCGCCTCCACGCCTTCGAGCAGGGTAACGGCCAGCGTGGCCAGCAAGCCGGCGAAGTCGCTGCGCGAATAGCGCCAGGTGCGGCGCATGGCCTTGATATCGACCAGTGTGAGGATCGACACGGTGATGGTCGCCGCCAGGGTGGCGATCGGCAGGTAGTGAATCAGCGGCGTGAAGAACAGTGTGATCGTGGCGATGCCGAGTGCCGCGATCAGTCCGGCGGCGGGCGTGCGGGCCCCGGCATCGAAGTTGATCACCGTCCGCGACAGGCCGCCGGTGACCGGCATGCCGCCCGAAAAGGCGGCTGCCAGATTGGACGTGCCCAGGCCGATCAGCTCCTGATCCGGGGAGATCCGCTCGCGCCGCTTGGCGGCCAGCATCTGTCCCATCGACACCGATTCCACGAACCCCACCACGCTGATCAGCAGCGCCGGCACCAGCAGGCGATGCCACAGGTCGGTATCGAAGCCGGGCAGGGTCAGCGGGGGCAGGCCGCTGGGGACCGCGCCGACCACGGCCACTCCGGCCTCGTCCAGGGCGAACTGCCAGGTGACCCAGGTGGTCAGTACCACGGCGAACACCGGGCCGGCCTTGGCCAGCAGGTCGGCCAGCTTGCTCGGCAGACCCAGTCGCGTGAGCAGCCCTCGCCCGTGACGACGCACCGCGACCAGAAAGACCAGGGTGGCGAGGCCGATCGCCAGCGTCGGCAGGTTCAACGAGGCGAGGTCGCCGAACAGACTGCCCAGCAGGTCGGGGAGGGTGAAGCCGGAGGCCGACACGCCCAGCAGGTGGGCCGCCTGGCTGGCGGCGATCAGGATGCCCGAGGCGGACAGGAAGCCCGAGATCACCGGGTGGCTGAGGAAGTTGGCGAAGAATCCCAGCCGCAACAGGCCCATGGCGGTGAGCATCAGCCCCGACAGCAGCGACAGGACCAGCGCGGCCTGGACATAATCGGGTGACCCCGGCGGGGCGACGTTCGCCAGGGCGGCGGCGGTCATCAGGGCGATGATGGCGACCGGTCCCACGGCCAGGGTCCGGCTGGAGCCGAAGACCATGTAGACGATTGCCGGCAGGATGCTGGCATACAGCCCCATCACCGCCGGCAGTCCGGCCAGCAGGGCATAGGCCAGCGATTGCGGGATGACCATCACGGTGACGATCAACCCGGCGATCAGGTCGTGGCCGAATGTCTCGCGCCGGTAATCGGGAAGCCAGCTGAGCAGGGGCAGGTAGCGTTTGAGCATGAGCTAGGAAGTCTGGAAACTGCCGAGAGGCCCGGCATGGCGGATTTGCGGAAATGATGAGGGGTCGCCCGCGTGGGTGCAAGGTGCGGCCTGGCCTTATCCCGGCGAAGTCAGGTGGCGGCGCTCGTCGGGTGTGCCACCCGGGCGGTAGCGGGGTATTGGGAGGGTGATGCCCGCAGCGATTCGTGCAATACGTGAAGAAAGCCTGACGTGAAGGTTGATACTTCCTGGTATTCATACGCGGAGCCGTGGGCCATGCTGAGGCTGACTATCGGGCAAGATCACAACCACAGGATTCCCGCCATGCCAAGTCTCGACACCCAGGCCTCGCGGCCACCCGCCCACGACGATGCCCTGTCGGCCGGCTCGGCCTACTGGATGCCGTTCACCGCCAATCGCGACTTCCGCGACAATCCGCGCATGGTGGTCGGCGCTGAGGGGCGCTATCTGATCGACCGGGAGGGGCGGCGGTTGTTCGATTCGTTGTCCGGTCTCTGGTGCTGCGGCGCGGGCCACAATCGGGACGCCATCCAGCAGGCCGTGGCGCGCCAACTGGGCAGCCTGGACTACGCGCCGGGCTTTCAGGTCGGTCATCCGCTGGCCTTCGAGCTCGCCGAACGGATTGCCGCGCTGACGCCGACGGGGCTCGATCACGTCTTCTTCACCAATTCCGGCTCGGAGAGCGCCGATACCGCGCTCAAGATGGCGCGGGCCTACTGGCGGCTCAAGGGCAAGCCCGAGAAGACGCGCCTGATCGGGCGCGCCAAGGGCTATCACGGCGTCAACGTCGGCGGTACCAGTGCCGGCGGGATCGTCGGCAATCGCAAGCACTACGGGCAGTTGCTCGAGGTCGGCCATCTGCCGCACACCCTGCAACCCGGCCATGCCTTCACGCGCGGCCAGGCCGACAGCGGCGCCGAACTCGCCGATGCGCTGCTCGACCATATCGCGCTCAACGATGCCTCGAACATCGCCGCCGTCATCGTCGAGCCGATGTCCGGCTCGGCCGGGGTGATCGTGCCGCCCAAGGGCTACCTGGAGCGCCTGCGGGCGATCTGCGATCAGCACGACATCCTGCTGATCTTCGACGAGGTGATCACCGCCTTCGGTCGCTGCGGCGCGGCGACCGGCGCGGCGGCCTTTGGCGTCACGCCGGACATCATGAACGTCGCCAAGCAGGTGACCAACGGCGCCGTGCCGATGGGCGCGGTGATCGCCTCGAACGAGATCTTCGACACCTTCATGCAGGGGGGCGGGCCGCGCCACGCCATCGAATTCCCCCACGGCTATACCTACAGCGCCCATCCGGTGGCCTGTGCCGCCGGCCTGGCGGCCCTCGACCTGTTCGAGCGCGAAGACTTTCCGGCCCAGGTGCGCGAGATCGCCCCGGCCTTCGAGACACGCCTGCATGCCCTGCAGGGGCGCTCCCACGTGGTCGACATCCGCAACTACGGCCTGGCCGGGGCCATCCAGCTGGCGCCGCGCGGCAACGACCCGACCATCCGGCCGCGTGACGCGGCGCTGGCGCTGTGGGAGGCGGGCTTCTACGTGCGTTACGGGGGCGACACCCTGCAGTTCGGCCCGCCGTTCGCCTCGACCGACAGTGAGCTCGAGCGGCTGTTCGATGCCGTGGCCACCGCGCTCGACGCGCTCGACTGATCCCTTTCCACTCAACGACAACTCGACAAGGAATCTTCCATGACGGTCATCGCCCATCTGATCGACGGTGAGCCCCACAACGGTACCGGCGCCTCGCTGGATGTCACCAACCCTTCGACCGGCGAGGTGATCCGGCAGGTCGCCTGCGCGGACGCCGCCACCGTCGAGCGTGCCGTGGCCGCGGCCAAGGCGGCGTATCCCGCATGGCGCGATACGCCGCCGGCCAAGCGTGCCCAGGTCATGTATCGCTTCAAGCAACTGCTCGAGGACAACGCGGAGCGCCTGACGTATCTGGTCAGCGAAGAGCACGGCAAGACGTTGGAAGATGCGGCGGGGGAGCTGCGCCGCGGCATCGAGAACGTCGAATATGCCTGTGGGGTGCCCGAGCTGCTCAAGGGCGAGTATTCCCACAACGTCGGCCCATCCATCGATGCCTGGTCGAATTTCCAGCCGCTGGGCGTGGTGGCCGGTATCACGCCGTTCAATTTTCCGGCGATGGTGCCGCTGTGGATGTATCCGATGGCGATCGCCTGCGGCAACACCTTCGTGCTGAAGCCCTCCGAGCGTGACCCCGGTTCCGCCCTGGCGATCGCCGAACTGTTGCAGGAAGCCGGCCTGCCCAAGGGCGTGATCAACGTGGTTCACGGCAGCCGCGAGGCCGTCGATGCGCTGATCGACTCGCCCGACGTCAAGGCGCTGTCGTTCGTCGGCTCGACGCCGGTGGCGGAGTCGATCTATACCCGGGGGGCGGCCAACGGCAAGCGTGTCCAGGCGCTGGGCGGGGCCAAGAACCATGCCGTGGTGCTGCCCGACGCCGACATCGAGAACGCCGCCAACACCCTGATGGGCGCGGCCTACGGTAGTTGCGGCGAGCGCTGCATGGCGATTTCGGTGGCCGTCTGTGTCGGCGACGAGACCGCCGATCAGTTGATCGCCTCCCTCGAGCCCAAGATCGCGGCGCTCAAGATCGGCCCCGGGACCCAGAAGGGGCTCGACATGGGCCCGCTGATCACCGCCGAACAGCGTGAAAAAGTGCTCGGCTATATCGAGGATGGCGTCAAGAGTGGTGCCAAGCTGGTGGCCGATGGTCGCGGGCTGAGCGTGGCGGGGCACGAGGGCGGCTTCTTCGTCGGGGGCTGTCTGTTCGATGCCGTGACCTCGGAGATGCGCATCTATCGCGAGGAGATCTTCGGCCCGGTGCTCTGCGTGGTGCGGGTCGAGTCCCTGGACGCGGCGATCGCGCTGATCAACGCCCACGAGTACGGCAACGGCACCTGCCTGTTCACGCGGGACGGCGAGGCCGCCCGGCGTTTCGCCGACAGCATCGAGGTGGGCATGGTCGGCATCAACGTGCCGCTGCCGGTCCCGGTGGCTTACCACAGCTTCGGTGGCTGGAAGCGTTCGCTGTTCGGCGATCTGCATGCCTACGGGCCCGATGCGGTGCGTTTCTACACCCGCCGCAAGGCCATCTCCCAGCGCTGGCCATCCTCCTTCGAGACGACCCACGCCGAGTTCCATTTCCCCTCCGGCGGCCAGTGATCGTCAGCCAGTACCCGCCCGGCAGCGTCGGGCGGGTTTTTTTCAGCCCTGAATTTATACCGTTATCTTGTTTTCTTGAACACACTAAACGGTAGAATCCTAATAATCGTTTGGCAACGTTGGTTCATTCCCGCAAGAAAAAGGCACATTCCGTGTGAAATCGCTCAAGAAGCGCCCATGATGGCCGTTAAAGGAGATAAGGGTCGATGACATAACACGCAAGAAGAAGAACGGCTTGCGCGCTTGCCGTGGCGAGACCGTTTCGTACGCAGGAGTCAAGTATGATCAAGGGCATATCCAGCCCGCTTAGCCTGTTGCAGGAATCCCTGCTGGGCGAAGCGGCAGGCGAAGTACTGTCGCTGGACCGGTTGACCGAAGAACTGATGATTGCCTGCCGCGAACTGGCGGCGCCACTCCATCGCCTGTGTCTGGGGGATGCGCCTTCCGGGGATGTTCGAGCCAGGGCGCTATCGGCCAGCACCCTGGCCATGCGCATGAGCGAACCGATGCATGCCCTGCAGGCCTGGGCGCTGGCCGAAACGCCGTCCGGTGGCGTCACCTTGGCCCCCGAGACGCTCGGTGATTTCTGGTACCTGGTCATGATGGCCCGCAGTCTGACCGAGACGCTGGAAACACCGCCGCCCGACCGGTTGCTGCATCTGCTGGGCCTGGTCGGCTTGCGACTCCGGCTCGAGAAACACGTGGGGCTGACTCCCGCGTTGCCGATCATGGTCGGTGACGGCGAGCCGTACGGCTTGAGCGTCACCGAGATCGCCGCACTGTGCGGACTCAAACTGTCGACGGTGCGCAATGCGCTGTCGCGCCGCGAAATGCATTATCAGCGGGACAGCGGGGTGGGGCTCGACGAGGCCCTGGACTGGATGGTCCAGCGCAGCGGTTTCCTGTATCCCCACGTCAACGCCGCGACCCGGGACCGGCGCATCAACGGGCGCCTGGCGGCCGAGTGGCTGGCGGCGAGTGATGCGGTGGTCTACGAGCGTTCGATCAGTCGCCTGCGGTTGTCGATCTGGCGCTCGTCGACCACTGGACGACGCTTTGCCCTCAATACCGAAGGTGTGCGGAGCTGCGTCGTGCTGCTTCCCGAGACCCGGCTCGACGAACTCGGCGACATTCCACTGGACGGCTGGGAGGAACGCGGCCGGGACCCCTCGGCGACCATGCACCGCGAGGCGCTGGGCCTCGAGGAGGGGGCCGCGCTGCTGCAGTGCCAGATACCCACGACGGGAGCCTTGGCGGCGATCGTCGACTGTCTGGGCACGCCACGCCAAGAGGGGGAGGGCGGTGTGGCACGACAATCCGTGGGTCGCTGTCAGCCGGTCGGCTGACACCGTGCCGCTCAGGCCGCCCGCGCTCGTGAGCGGCCCTGCCACGCCGAGTAGGAATACAACGCCAGACCGATCCAGATCAGCACGAAGGTCGCCAGTTGCACAGGGTCCAGGGGTTCGTGAAAGACCAGCAGGGCGATGAAGAATTGCAGGGTCGGGTTGAGGTACATCAGGAATCCGATGGTCGCCAGACGCAGCCGCCGGGCGGCACCGGCAAAGGCCATCAGGGGGAGCGCGGTGATCACGCCACTGGCGATCAGCAGGGTGGTCGCGCGTGTATCGCCCTGAAGGAAATGCGATTGGTCGGCGACACTCAACCCGGCGAGGGCCAGCACGGCCAGGGGAAACAGCAGCAGCGTTTCCACGAAAAGCCCCGACAGGCCATCCAGTGGCACCTGCTTGCGTAGCAGCCCGTAGGTACCGAACGAGATCGCCAGCGTCAGCGTGATCCAGGGCAGTTCGCCGAGCATCACCAACTGGCCGAGAATGGCCGCCGCCGCCAGCAATACCGCCACCCCCTGAAGCCGCGACATGCGCTCCTTGAGGATCAGCATGCCCAGTGCGACGTTGACCAGCGGGGTCAGGAAGTAGCCGAGACTGGCCTGAAAGACGTGCCGGCTTTCCACGGCGTAGATGTAGATCCCCCAGTTGGCCCCGATGAGCACGGCACAGGCCAGCACACGCCCCAGGCGGCGGGGGCGGGCCAGCGCGCCCCGCACCGGCCCCCAGCGCTTGAGCAACGTCACCAGCCCCGCCAGGAAGACGCAGGACCAGAGTACCCGGTGAATCAGCACTTCCCAGGCGGGTGTCGACTCGAAGAGCGCGAAGAACAGCGGGAAACAGCCCCACATGAGATAGGCACAGAGGCCGAAGGCGACGCCTCGGGAGGCTTCCTTGTCGGGTGGGGTGGCCGGGGTCATGGTTGTCCTGACACGTTGGTGAGTGAGGACGATCGTTGCGAATCGCCGCGCTGAAGCCGGCGCTAATGTTAGCATGGGTCACCTTGACCGGCTGCACGCAGGCGCGCACTTCATTACTCTGGAAGCAGCAGGGCTTCGATCACATTTCTCGACCATTGAGGACACCCCATGAGCGAGCTGCGTATCTCACTGGTTCAACCGGACCTGCGCTGGGAGGATCCCGATGCCAACTGTCGCCTGCTCGATGAGCAGCTCGGCGGTCTGGACCGAACGACGACCGACCTGATCGTGCTGCCGGAGATGTTCGCCACCGGTTTCACCATGAATTCGCGGGAGATGGCCGAACCGATGGCAGACAGCCGCAGTGTCGCCTGGCTGCGCGCCCAGGCCCGGCAGCGGGGCTGCGTGGTGACCGGCAGCGTGGCGATCCAGGAAGACGGCGATTACTACAACCGCCTGGTCTGGGCGACCCCCGACGGCGACGTGAGCCACTACGACAAGCGGCACCTGTTTCGCATGGCCGGCGAGCACGAACGCTACGCTATGGGCAACGACCGGGTCATCGTCGAGCTCAAGGGGTTCCGGATCCTGCTCACGGTCTGCTATGACCTGCGCTTTCCGGTCTGGCTTCGCCAGCAACCCCGCGGGGGAGAGCATTTCGAGTATGACGCCCTGCTGTGCGTCGCCAACTGGCCGGCGCCGCGGCGTCAACCCTGGCGGACCTTGCTGCAGGCGAGGGCCATCGAGAATCTGTGCTACGTCATCGGTGTCAATCGTGTCGGCCAGGACGCCAAGCAGATGGACTATGCCGGCGACTCGATGCTCGTCGATTTCAAGGGCGAGGCGCTGATCGATGAACCGCGCGATGAACCCTTCATTCGTACCGGCTCGATTTCCCACGAGACGCTTGCGCGCTTTCGCGACAAGTTTCCGGCGTGGATGGATGCCGACCGCTTCGAGGTGAACGCCTGATGCGTCTCGACAAGTTTCTCTGCGAATCGACCGACCTGACCCGCAGCAAGGCCAAGAAAGCCCTGCATCGCGGCGAGGTCACGGTAGGCGGGCAGGTCGTCAAGGACGCCTCGTTCCATGTCGCTGACGACGATGAGGTGCACTGGCTCGAGGAACGCCTGGTGTCGTTCGGCCACCGCTACTTGATGATGCACAAGCCGGCCGGGGTCGAGTGCACGACGCAGTCAGGCCTTTACCCGACCGTGCTCGAGCTGATCGAGCTACCCAAGGTGGAACGCCTGCATCCGGTCGGGCGCCTCGACGTGGATACCACCGGGCTGGTGCTGCTCAGCGACGATGGCCAATGGTCGCACCGCGTCACCTCACCGCGTGCGGCCTGTGCCAAGGTGTATCTGGCCGACCTCGTCGATGCCTTCGACGAGCCAGCCCGGGAAAGGGCATCGCGGCAATTTGCCGAGGGCATCCAGCTCGACGGCGAGAAGAAACCGACGCAACCGGCGACACTGGAATGGCTGACGCCGACCGCGGTGCGCATCGTCATCACCGAAGGCAAGTATCATCAGGTCAAACGCATGATCGCCGCCGTGGGCAACCGGGTCGGCACCCTGCACCGTGAATCGATCGGCCCGTTGTCGCTGGACGAGGGGTTGGCGCCCGGCGAATGCCGGCATCTCACGCAGGACGAGATCGAAGCCTTTTGAAATCTATTATACCGTTATCTCCGATGATTCGATTATAGATAGCCGGTCCACCTGTTTTTCTGAAAACTGCGAAATGGCAGGAAGATAGATATGCCAGAAACCCAAGAGACGGAGGCGCAGGGCGTCCGCATCCACGAGCGTCTGGTCCCCATCCCCGCGTCGATCAGCGCCGCGGCACGGGGGATGCTGCAAGCCGCCGTACGCCACGATGGCACACCACTGAATGCGCTCTATCCGTCCCCTGCCCCGGAAGATCATGACGGCTGGAGACAAATGCAGGAAGCCGCCGACGCGCACTACGCGGAAGCGGTCAGGGGGCTCGCGGGCGAGCTGGAAGCCGAGATCGAGACTCAGTACATTGGCCCAGCAACCGTGCATATCGCGACGCCGCACGATCTTCGACACGAAGACTGTGTCTGCATCGATATCCACGGCGGCGCGCTGGTCTTTGGTGGTGGGGAAGCCTGCCGCCAAAGTGCGCGGATGCAGGCAGGCCGGCATGGCATGGTGTGCTTCGGTGTTGACTACCGGATGCCCCCGGATCATCCCTACCCGAACGCTCTGGACGATTGCATGGCGGTCTACGAGCATGCAATCGAAGCGTACGGTGCCGATCATGTCATCCTCTGCGGACGCTCGGCCGGCGGCAATCTCGCGATGGCCATGATCCTGCGGGCGCGGGACGAGGGACTGCCTCTGCCGGCCGCCGTTGTCCTTCTATCCCCGGAAATCGACTTGACGGAATCGGGTGACAGCTTCCAGACCAATCGGACCATCGATGTCGTGCTGCCGAATTCCTTGATGTCATGCAACCTGCTCTATGCGGGCGACGTGGATCTGACACATCCCTATGTTTCACCGCTGTTCGGTAAGATGACGGCCGACATGCCGCCAATGTTCCTGCAGAGCGGAACCCGTGACCTTTTTCTCTCCAATACGGTACGCCTTCACCGCAAGCTGCGACGGGCGAGCGTACCGGCAGAGCTACACGTCTTCGAGGCGATGCCGCATGGCGGGTTCGGAGGTACAGCCCCCGAGGATCTCGAACTTGTGCAGGAGATGACCCGTTTCATCACGGACAATCTGCCTCAACGCAAGGTGTAAAGCCAGCCTCCCCGTCATGCGCGATGTCTCCAATGCAGCGTTCAAGGCCCATACGCTCGATACGAGTGTCCGGACCAAATGATTGACTGCAACATTCCGAGAGGGTCAAGAGGTGGATATGCAGGAAAGTTCCATCCACCATTTAATCCGTATACCCAAACTTAGGATAAGGAATGTCCGATGAAGACGAAAAAGCAACGTATCATCGAAACGCTGCTGGATCGGCATGGGCAGACGTTCGCCGAAGAGCTGGGGGCGAACATCCCGCGCAACACCCCGTCTCCGTTGTTTCGCGTATTGTGCCTGGCATTGTTGACCAGTGCCCCCGTCGGCGCCGCTCAAGCCATGCGGGCCTGCCGTGCGCTGGGTGAGGCGGGGCTGACCACGCCGCGCAAGATGGCCGACTCGAGCTGGCAGGAGCGAGTGACGATACTCAACGAACACGGCTATGCGCGCTATGACGAAAAGACGGCCAGCCAGCTCGCGGTGATGACCTACCACCTGCAGGAAAACTATCACGGCGACTTGCGTTATCTTCGCGAGGAAGCGGACGGCAACCGCGACAAGGCGCGCAAGCGACTCAAGACGTTCAAGGGCATCGGCAGTGTCGGTGCCGATATCTTCCTGCGCGAGGCGCAGGTCTGCTGGCCCGAGTTTCGTCCGTTCGCCGACAAGATGGCCCTCAAGTCGGCGGCACGTCTCGGGCTCGGAGACGATGTCGAGACGCTGTCGCAATGGGTCGAGCCGGAGACCTTTCCACGGCTGGTCGCCGCCCTGGTGCGTGCCCAGTTGAACAAGGATCACCAGACGATCGAGAAAGCGGCCGCCTGAATTCGGCCACGGGGGTCATCGTGCCGAGAGCAGCCCGGCGGCCCCGAGCAGGGCACGGGTGTAGTCGCTCGACGGCGCGTGCAGGACCTGCTCGCAATCCCCCTGTTCGACCACCTCGCCGTCCTTCATGACGAGCACCCGGTGGGCCATGGCACGAACCACGCTCAGGTCGTGGCTGATGAACAGGTAGCTCAAGCCATGCCGGGCCTGGAGATCGCGCAGCAAGACGACGAGCTGTTTCTGGACCGTGCGGTCCAGCGCCGAGGTGGGTTCGTCGAGTACCACCAGATCCGGTTCGAGGATGATCGCCCGCGCCACGGCGATGCGCTGTCGCTGGCCGCCGGAGAACTCATGGGGATAGCGCGACACGACGTCCTCGGGCAGGCCGACTTCACGCAGGGTGGTGACGACCCGCTCTCGCACTTCGTCGTCGCCGAGATGCGGATGGTGGTAGCGCAGCCCTTCGCTGACGATGTCGAAGACCGGCATGCGCGGCGACAACGAACCGTAGGGGTCCTGGAAGACGATCTGGGCACGGCGGCGCTGCCGACGCAGGGCCTTGCCGCTCAACGCGTCGAGACGCGTCCCGTCCAGACGGATCTCGCCGCGCGCGGCGTTGAGCCGCAGCATGCCCATCGCCAGGGTAGTCTTCCCGGACCCCGATTCGCCGACGATGCCCAGCGTCTCGCCGCGTGCCAGATGCAGGTCCAATGGCTTCACGGCGACGAAATCCGGCGGGCGCTTGGCCAACAACCGCTTGGGCCGCGCAAAGGTCACGCCGACGTCACGCGCCTCGAGAAGTGTCGTTGCGGCGTGGCAGGGCGCCGGACGCCCGTCGGGTTCCGCTGCCAGCAGGGTACGGGTGTAGTCACTCTCGGGCGCCTCGAAGACCCGCTGGACCGGGCCGGTTTCCTGCTCCCGACCGCGATAGAGCACGCAGACGCGGTCGGCGTGGCGCCGCACCAGATTGAGATCGTGGGTGATCAGCAGCATCGCCATGCCGTGGCGTGCCTGGAGATCGCGCAGCAGATGCAGGATCTCCTGCTGGACGGTGACGTCGAGGGCGGTGGTCGGCTCGTCGGCGATCAGCAGGCGCGGGCGATTGGCGATCGCCATGGCGATCATCACGCGCTGTCGCTGGCCGCCGGAAAGCTGATGCGGCCAGGCATCGAGCAGCTCCTCGGGGCGGGGCAGGCGGACCTGCTCGAGCAGCTCGCGAGCCTCGCGGCGCGCCTCCCGCCCGCGCAAGCCACGGTGCAGTCGCAGCATCTCGCCGATCTGCTTGCCGACCGTGTGCAGCGGGTTCAACGAGGTCATCGGCTCCTGGAAGATGAAGCCCACCTGATTGCCGCGAAGGCGCTGCCACTCCCGGGCGTTCAGCGCTCCCAGGTCGTGGCCCGCCATGTGCCGGGTCCCGCCGATACGGGTATCGGCCGGCAGCAGGCCCATGGCCCCCAGCGCGCTCACCGACTTTCCGGAGCCCGATTCGCCGACCAGGGCCAGGGTTTCACCGGCGTCGACGCGCAACGACAGGCGCTCGACGACGGGCTCCCCGCCAAAGGCGATGGTGAGGTCCTGGAGCTCGAGGATGGTTTCAGCGTTCATCGACGTGCTCCCTCTCGGCGGCGGGGTCGTGGGGCGGTGCCTCGCTCTGGGGTATCGGGACCTGGGCCCGTTCAGCGTGTTCGATGTGTCTCGGATCGAAGGCGTCGCGCAGTCCCTCGCCGATGAAGACCAGCAACGACAACATCAGGCTGAGACTGACGAAGGCGGTGATCCCCAGCCACGGCGCCTGGAGGTTGTTCTTGCCCTGGGCCACCAGTTCGCCCAGCGAGGGCGATCCGGGCGGCAGGCCGAAACCCAGGAAGTCGAGCGCCGTCAGCGTGGTGATGGCCCCGGTAAACAGGAAGGGGATGAAGGTCAGGGTGGCGACCATGGCGTTGGGCAGCACGTGGCGCCACATGATCAGATGTGGCGGCAGGCCCATGGCACGTGCGGCACGCACATATTCGAGGTTGCGCGCGCGCAGGAATTCGGCGCGCACGATATCCACCAGCCCCAGCCACGAGAACAACAGCATGATCCCCAGCAGCCACCAGATGTTGGGTTCCACCAGGCTGGCGAGGATGATCAACAGGAACAGCATCGGCAGCCCCGACCAGATTTCCGACAGCCGCTGGCCGATCAGGTCGACCTTGCCGCCGAAGTAGCCCTGGATGCCGCCGAAGAGCACGCCGAGGAGCAGCGAGCCCACCGTCAGGGCCAGGGCAAAGAGCACCGACAGCCGAAAGCCGTAGATCACCCGGGCCAGCACGTCGCGCCCCTGGTCGTCGGTCCCCAGCCAGTGGCGGGCGTCGGGCGGCGAGGGCGCGGGGTGGCTGAGCTGCTGATCGAGGGTATCGAACGCGAAGGGAATCGGCGGCCAGAGCATCCAGCCGTGTGCCTCGATCTCCTCGGCGACGAAGGGGTCGCGGTAGTCCGCCGTGGTGGGCAGGAAACCGCCGAACTCGGTCTCCGGGTAATCGACCAGCAACGGGGCATACCAGTGGCCCTGATAGTGCATCACCAGCGGTTTGTCGTTGGCGATCAGTTCGGCCCCCAGGCTCAGCGTGAACAGCGCGAGAAAGCACCAGAACGAGATCCAGGCGCGGCGGTTGCCTCGGAAAATGCGCAGCCGGCGGCGGGTGATCGGCGACAACCGGGACTTGCGGGCAGGGGAAGTGGCCATCATGACTCCCGCGTCTCGAAATCGATGCGGGGATCGACCCACACATAGGTCAAGTCGGAGACCAGCTTGAGGATCAGGCCGATCAGGGTATAGAGATACAGGGTGCCGAAGATCACCGGGTAGTCGCGCTGCATCACCGCCTCGAAGCCCAGCAGGCCCAGGCCGTTGAGCGAGAAGATCACCTCGATCAGCAGCGAGCCGGTGAAGAAGATGCCCACCAGTGCCGACGGCAACCCGGCGATGATCAGCAGCATGGCATTGCGGAAGACATGCCCGTAGAGCATGCGCCGGTCGCTTGCGCCCTTGGCCCGGGCGGTCAACACGTACTGCTTGTGGATCTCGTCGAGAAAGCTGTTCTTGGTGAGCATCGTCAGGGTCGCGAAGCTGCCGATCGAGGCGGCGATCACCGGCAGGGTGATGTGCCACAGATAATCGGTCACCTTGCCCCACAGCGACAGCTGATCGAAGTCCGGCGAGGTCAGCCCGCGCAACGGGAACAGGTTGAAGTAGCTACCCCCCGCGAACAGCACGATCAGCAGGATGGCGAACAGGAACCCGGGGATCGCGTAGCCGACGATCACCAGTCCCGAGGTCCAGACATCGAAGCGGGACCCATGGCGCAGCGCCTTGCGGATGCCCAGGGGGATCGAGATGAGATAGACCAGCAGCGTCGTCCACAGTCCCAGCGAGATCGACACCGGCAGCCGTTCGAGCATCAGGTCGACGACCGGGCGGTCGCGGAAGAAGCTGTTGCCCAGGTCGAAGGTCGCGTAGTCGACGATCATGTCGAAAAAACGCTGATAGGCGGGCTCGTCGAAACCGAACTGCTTCTCGAGCTGGGCGATGAATCGCGGGTCGACACCGCGTGCGCCCCGCGATTCCTGACCGCTGCCGACCGAATCGCCGCCCCCGCCCTCGAGACGGGTGCTGGCGTTGCTGTCCAGGCCCTGATAGCGGGCGATGATCTGGTCGATCGGCCCGCCGGGGGCCGCCTGGACGATGATGAAGTTGAGCAGCATGATCCCCAGCAGGGTGGGGATCATCAGCAGCACTCGTCTGAGGACATACGCAGCCACCGCGGCTTATTCCCCGTGCTGGCGATTGTCGATGGTCTTCGCCCGCTGCGGGTCGACCCACCAGGCGTCGAGATCGGGGGTGTAGCGGGGAGGCGGCTGCGGACGGCCGAACTTGTCCCAGACGGCGATCCGCGTCTTGTCGAGATGCCACTGGGGGATCACGTAGAAGCCCCAGCGCAGCACGCGATCCAGGGCCTGGGCCGCGGTGTTCAGCGACTGCCGCGAGTCGGCGCGGATCAGGTCATCGACCAGGGCGTCGATCACCGGGTCCTCGAGGCCAATCAGGTTGCGGCTCTGCGGCTTGTCGGCGTACTCGGAGGTCCAGTACTCGCGTTGCTCGTTGCCCGGGTTGGACGACTGCGGAAAGCTGCCGACGATCATGTCGTAATCGAAGCTGCGCAGTCGATTCAGGTACTGGTTGACGTCGACGGTGCGGATGCGGCCGTCGATGCCGATTCTCGCCAGGTTCTTGAGCAGCGGCTGGACGATGCGTTCGAACTGGGTGTCGTGGAGCAGGACCTCCAGCGTGAAGGGCTGGCCGGTCTTGCGGTCGACGAGCTGCCCGTTCTGGATCTCGTAACCGGCATCGCGCAGCAGTCCGAGTGCCTTACGCAGGCGCGGACGCAGGTCCGAGGGCTCGTCGATCGGCAGCGGCGCGTCGAAGACCGACTCGGGCAACTGGTCGCGGTAGGGCTCGAGCAGCTCGAGCTCGCCCGGCCCCGGCTCGCCGCTGGCGGCCATCGGTGAGTTCTCGAAATAGCTGTGGGTGCGCTGGTAGGCGCCATAGAACAGGTTGTCGTTGAGCCAGGGAAAGTAGAACGCCAGGCTGAGCGCCTCGCGAACCCGCACGTCCTTGAACTTGTCGCGACGCAGGTTCATCACGTAGCCCTGCATGCCCGCCGGCTGGCCGTCGGGAATCATCAGCTTGTCGACGAAGCCCTGGTTGGCGGCGGGGAAATCGTAGGCCGTCGCCCAGTTGCGCGCGCTCGACTCGATACGCATGTCGAGGTTGCCGGCCTTGAAGGCTTCCAGGGCGACGCTCTGGTCGCGATAGTAGTCGAAGATCAGCTTGTCGATGTTGTGGCGCCCGCGATTGACCGGCAGGTCCTTGCCCCAGTAGTCGTCGACACGCTGGTAGACGATCCGCCGCCCCGGTTCGATCCGGGCGACCCGGTAGGGGCCGGAGCCCAACGGCGCGTCGAGCGTCGGCCGGGTGAAGTCGCGGTCTTGCCAGTAATGCTTGGGCAGCACCGGCAACTGGCCGAGGATCAGCGGCAATTCCCGGGAATTGTGCTCGGCGAAGTCGAAGCGCACGGTGTCGGCGTCCACGGTCTGGACCGACGTCACGTCGGCATAGTAGGACGCATAGAAGGGCGAGCCCTCGTCGCGCAGCAGACGAAAGCTGAACGCCACGTCCTCGGCAGTGACAGGTGTGCCATCGTGGAAGCGAGCCTTGGGGTTGATGTCGAATTCGATCCAGCGACGCTGCGGATCGAGACGCACCCCCGACGCGAGCAGACCGTACATGGAGAAGGGCTCGTCGGGGTTGCTGACCATCAGCGTGTCGTAGACCTCGGTCAACCCGCTGGCGGGCGTGCCCTTGACGATGAACGGGTTGGTGGAATCGAAGCTGCCGTAAGCGGCTCGGGCCAGCGTACCACCCTTCGGTGCCTTGGGATCGACGTAGGGAAAGTGGGCGAAGTCGTCGCCCAGTTCCGGGCGGTCGTAGAGTGACAGCCCCGACACGGTGGGTACCTCGCCGGGGTCGGCAGCCAGCGCCAGGGGGGAGGCGACCAGCGCCGAGGCGGTCAACAACGCGGCGAGGGCGTTACGTAGCATCGAGGACGTCCTTTTGGGCACAGTTCGAAACGAATCCGCTGCCGCGTGCCCGGGCAACGGCGCGGCGGTATCGCTGAGCGGCGCCCGGCCGAGGGGCCAGGACGCCGCATTCTTCCAAGACTGCCGGCCATGATGCGAGTTCCTTCAACGGCAATCAACGCCATCGCAGCCGGCCGTCATTGGTTCGCGAACAGGGTCAATTCCTGGCCGGGTCGTAGATACTGGTCGCTGTCGAGTTCGTTCCAGCGGGCGAGGTCCGCGACGCTCACGTCATGTTTCGCGGCAATCCGGCTCAGACTGTCGCCGGGTCGGACCTGGACCACCAGGGTGTCGTCGGCGGTATCCGGGCCCGGCGGGCCCAGCGGTACACGAAGCACCTGGCCGACCCGGATGATGTTGCCACGAATGCCGTTTTCGCGGCGCAGCGCGCTGAGCGGGATACCGTGTCGCGCGGCAATCGCCGATAGAGTGTCGCCGGGCTCGACCCGGTAGCGATCGACACGCGCCAAGGCCTTGTCGGGCCGGGAGGCCAGTGCCGCGACCAGCGCCTTGCGGGCCTTGGTGGGTACCAGCAACGCCGGCGAGCGCCGCGACAGGGTGGCGCTCTGCAGCAGGCCCGGATTCAGGGCCCGCAGCTTGCTCTTGCTGACGCCGGCCAGGCGAGCCGCCTGGGCCAGATCGATCTGCCCGGGGACCTCGACCCTGGCGAACGCCGGACGGTCGGGAATGTCGGGCAGCACGACCCCGTAACGCTCGGGGTCGGCGATGATCTCCGAGAGTGCCAGCAGCTTGGGAACGTAGTTCATGGTCTGCCGGGGCAGGGACAGGCTCCAGTAGTCGCCGCTGCCGCCCTGCGAGATGGCCCGGCGCATCGCCCGGTTCACGGTGCCGGCGCCGGCATTGTAGGCGGCCAGGGCCAGCTCGAGATCGCCGTCGTACCACTGGTCGGCCTGCTGCTGCAGATAGTCGAGCGCCGCCCGGGTCGAGGCGATCACATCCACGCGGCCGTCGTACCAGCCGTCACGGCGCAGCCCCAGCGCATCGCCGGTACCGGGCATCAACTGCCACAGGCCGGTGGCACCGCCGGGATTCTTGGCCGTCGGCCGAAAGGCGCTCTCGATGAACGGCAGCAGGGCGATCTCGGCGGGCATGCCGCGCCGCTCGACCTCCTGAGTGATCCAGTAGAGCCAGGGGCGTGCCCGCTCGGCGATGCGCGCCACTCCGAGCGGGTGGCGGCGATAGTAGTCGAGCCAGTGCTCGACCCGCGGTTCCCCGGTGTCGACCTGCCACTGGAACCCCGATCGCAACTGCGCCCAGAGGCTGGCCTCGGTGGCGCCCTGCAGTTGCAGGGCGTCCCAGAAGGTATCGGGGGCGGCCCCCGGCTGGGCCTGCACCGCCCCACCGAGCGTGGAAAGCGTCAATAGCAACCCGCCCGCCAGGTACCTGGCCCGGCGGCGGTTCGATCGATCTGTCATGTCGTTTGGGCCTCGTGGGCGCGTCGGTTGGCGTCCATGGGGAATCAGAAGCGGTCCTTCCAGCCACGCAGGGTGGCGAATGTCTCGAGCGGCGTGCCGGTGTCGCCCTGTTGGGCCACGGCGCGTTGTACGCCGGGCTCGGCCGCGCGCAGGAACGGATTGATCTGGCGTTCGCGGCCGATGTTGCTGGGCAGCGTCGGTCGGTCGAGCGAGCGGGCCTGCTGGCATTCCCGCAGAAAGGCGTCGCGCAGCGGGTTCTCCGGTTCGGCGGCCTGGGCGAAACGCAGATTGGCCAGGGTGTATTCATGCCCGGCGAAGACCAGGGTGTCCTCGGGCAATGCCGCGAGGCGGGCGAGCGAGTCGAACATCTGCTCGGCGCTGCCCTCGAACAGGCGCCCGCAGCCCCCGGCGAACAGGGTGTCTCCGCAGAACAGCAGCGGCGGCGTGCCCGAGGCGAAGAAGGCGATGTGATCCAGGGTGTGACCGGGCACCGACAGCACGTCGAAGCGGCGTCCCAACACGCGGCAGGCGTCGCCGTCGCCGAGGTGCTCGTCGAGCCCGTCGATATCGGGGTTGGCCGGGCCGATGACCCTCGGCGAGTAGCGCTCGACGAGTTCGGCGATGCCCCCGGTATGATCGGGGTGGTGGTGGGTGATCAGGATGTGGCCGAGTTCGAGCCCTTCGCGTTCGAGGGTATCGATGACCGGGGCGGCATCGCCCGGATCGACGATGGCCACCTGAGGCGTGGTATCCTGGCGCAGGAGCCAGATATAGTTATCCGTGAAGGCCGGTATCGGTGTCACGCTCATCATGGAGAGTCTATCCTTAGCGCGGTTGACGGCAGCCGACGACGAGTCCCAAGGCGCGGCGTCGTGAGAATCGCCCACGGCGCCTTCCGCAACACCGGCTGCGTAAAATGGCTAAACCTTGGGGGGAACGAGCCGCCGTGTCAAATTCGCCATTGACGATATCGTTGGCTCAACTGGTGCGGGAAGGGCGCCAGTACTGGACGACGCCCCATGGCCGGGCCCACTGGCAGGCCGAGCGGGCCTGCCTGGGCCCGGTCTGCGAACGGCTCTTCGGCCAGCACAGCCTGCAGCTCGGCATGGCGCCGCGACTGACCGACATGTGCCCCGTGCGCCACGCCCTGACCTGGGCGCCCACCCGTGAGCTCGCCCAGGACGCGAGTAGCGTGATCTGCACGCCCCACCGTCTGCCACTGCCCGACGAAAGCATGACGCTGGTGGTCGTGCACCACCTGCTCGAAGTGGTACCCGAGCCGCACCGCGTCCTTCAGGAAGCGACCCGCCTGGTCTCCGACGGCGGCCGTCTGATCCTCTTCGGCTGGTCGCCGCTGAGCGTCGAGGGTTGCCGACGCCCCTGGCCCGGCCGTCGGGCGATGCTGCCCTGGCGGGGCAACTGGCGAACGCCGGGCCGCCTGCGCGACTGGCTGACGTTTGTCGACTTCGAGATCGAGCGGGTAGACTACTGCGCGTTCCGACTGCCCGGCAGCCAGCCACGGAACGCCGGTCTGGAGACGCTGGGCCGCCGCCACAACGTGCCGCTGGGCGACAGTTACATGATTCGCGCTCGCCGCCGTGCCCAGCGGGTCCAGATCGTTCGCCCGCGCCTCCGGGCACCGGCGGTCGGACCCCGTCTGCTGGGCCATGCGCCGCGAGTCGCCCCCACCGAGCACGAACGCGAGAGGATGACCGAGGTTGACTGACCAGAAGACGCCCGCCGTGATCATTCATACCGACGGCGCCTGTCGCGGCAATCCCGGCCCCGGTGGCTGGGGCGCGCTGCTGCATGCCGGCCGCCACGAGAAGACGCTCAACGGCTACGAGGCGGTGACCACCAACAACCGCATGGAGCTGAAAGCGGCGATCATGGCGCTGCGGGAACTCAAGCGTCCCTGCCATGTGGCGCTGTATACCGACTCGGAATACCTGCGCAAGGGCATCACCGAATGGATCCACGGCTGGCAGAAGCGGGGCTGGAAGACCGCGGCGCGCCAGCCGGTCAAGAATGCCGAGCTGTGGCAGGAACTGCTCGCCGAAACCCGGCGCCACCAGATCGAGTGGCACTGGGTGAAGGGGCACAGCGGCCACCCCGGCAACGAACGCGCCGACGCCCTGGCCAACGAGGCCATCGACGCCGCCATGGCGACGACGGACTGAAGCGACAACCCGGTTACCGCGAGAATCCTATGCGTCAGATCGTACTCGACACCGAAACCACCGGCATCGACCCCCGGGAAGGCCACCGTCTCGTCGAGATCGGTGCCGTCGAGGTCGTCAACCGCCGTCTGACCGGACGCCACTATCACCAGTACATCAATCCCGAACGCAACATCGATGCCGAAGCGGTGGGGATCCACGGCATCACCAACGAGCGCGTCGCCGACGAGCCGGTATTCGCCGAGATCGCCGACGCGTTCTGGGCCTTCATTCAGGGCGCCGAGCTGGTGATCCACAATGCCGCGTTCGACGTCGGCTTCATCGACCACGAGTTCGAACTGCTGCAGGCCAAGCGTGGCGAGCCCCGATTGGGGCCGGTGGCCGAGCACTGCGGCATACTCGATACCCTGAAACTCGCCCGCGACCGCCATCCCGGCCAGCGCAACAACCTCGACGCCCTGTGCAAGCGCTACGAGATCGACAACGGCCATCGTGTCCTCCACGGCGCCTTGCTCGACGCCGAGATTCTCGCCGACGTCTATCTGGCGATGACCGGCGGGCAGACCGCCCTGGTCCTCGACGCCGACAGCGTCGAGGCCAGCGAGAGCGGGGCCGGCACCACACGCATACGTCGCCTGAACAACGATCGCCCGCGCCTGGTCGTCGCCCGCCCCAGCGAGGCGGAGTGGGCCGCCCACGAGGCCAAGCTGGCCAGCATCCGCGACAAGGCCGGGCAGTGTTGCTGGGATGCCCTGAATGATGCCGGCCGTCTCGGAGGCGAGTAGATGTTTCGTCGTGACCTGGCCGAGGCCGAAGCGCACCGTGGCGGACTCTTGATCCGTGTCGACGCCGCCGGGGGCATCGCCGAAGGGCCCGACGGCTGGCCCTTCGCGGCGGTCGAGACCTGGCCCGAGGCGGCCCAGCCGCTGGGTTTCTGGAACGACGAGCCGGTAGCGGTGCTCGCCGAGCCCGAGGAGCGCGGCTGGCCCGCGGCCCGCCAATGGCTCGGCGATCTTCCCGAGTCGCGCTTCACGCTGCTCTCCACGGCGCTGCAGGTGATCGCCTGGCAGCGCAACCATCGCTTCTGCGGACGTTGCGGCAGCACCATGCGGCGGATCGCCGGCGAGTTCGCCATGCACTGCGATGCCTGCGGGCATCGCAACTATCCGCGCATCTCGCCGTGCATCATCACCCTGGTTACCCACGGCGAGGACCTGCTGCTGGCCCGCAGCCCGCGCTTCCCGCCCGGGCGCTACTCGACGCTGGCCGGCTTCATCGAGCCGGGGGAATCCGCCGAGGATGCCGTGCGCCGCGAGATCTTCGAGGAAGTCGGGCTGACAGTAGGGCGGATTCGCTATTTCCGCAGCCAGGCCTGGCCGTTTCCCCACTCGCTGATGCTGGGCTTCTTTGCCGAGGCCGCCAGCCGGCGGATCCGTATCGACGGGGTGGAGATCGCCGACGCCGCCTGGTTCACGCCACGCCGCCTGCCGCAACTGCCCCCGGCCTACTCGATATCGCGGGCGTTGATCGAGACCTATCTCGACGGCATCCGCTCACGCTGAGCGAGCCACCACGACGCAGGGCGGCCGTTCGGGTATAATCCGGCGCCACTTCGAGGGTTCCCTCACCCCTCGCCATTTCGACCGTCAGTAAAAAGGAACCGCATGTTCTCGCTCACCGCCAGCCAGTACCGGCGTTGCCTGGCCGCCATGGTCGCCTTCCATATCCTGATCATCGCCGCCAGCAACTATCTGGTGCAGTTGCCGTTCACCATTGCCGGCGTGCACACGACCTGGGGTGCCTTCAGCTTCCCGTTCATCTTCCTCGCCACCGACCTCACCGTGCGGCTGTTCGGCAAGACGCCGGCGCGACTGATCATCGCCCGGGTGATGATCCCGGCCCTGCTGGTGTCGTATCTGCTCTCGGTACTGTTCGAGAAGGGCGAGTTTCGCAGCCTGGCGGCGCTCACGCACTTCAACCTGTTCGTGGCGCGCATCGCGCTGGCGAGCTTCATGGCCTACGTGATCGGTCAGTTGCTCGACATTCAGGTCTTCGACCGGCTGCGGCGCAACGCCCACTGGTGGGTGGCCCCGGCGATATCCACGATCTTCGGCAACCTCGCCGACACCTTCGCGTTTTTCGCGATCGCCTTCCACCAGGGCCCCGACGCCTTCATGGCCACCCACTGGGTCGAGATCGCCTGGGTCGATTACGCCGTCAAGCTGACCATTTCGCTGCTGCTGTTCCTGCCGCTCTATGGCGTGCTGCTGGGCTTCCTGACCCGGCGCCTGCTGGCCTGGGGGGCGTCGCCCGGCCGCGAAGGCGTCTGAGCGACGGCAAGCCATCATCACCAAGGGAGACCCACCATGACCGACACCGTCGCGCTGTATTGTCAGGACAACGGTCCCGAAGGGACCCGGCCGCTGGTCATCCTCCACGGCCTGCTGGGCAGTGCCGACAACTGGCGGTCGCATGCCAAGCAGTGGCAGCGAAGCCGCCGGGTGATCGCCGTTGACCTGCGCAACCATGGTCGCTCGCCCCATGTGGCCGGCATGAGCTACACCGCCATGGCCGCCGACGTCATCGCGCTGCTCGATCGGCTATCGATCGACGACTGTGACCTGCTGGGGCATTCGATGGGCGGCAAGGTGGCGATCAGCATCGCCCGTGAAGCGCCGCGCCGCGTGGCCTCGTTGATGGTCGCCGACATCGCGCCGGTCGCCTATGGTCACGGCCATGACGACATCTTCGCGGCCATGCGGCGCGTCGAGGGCGAGACTCCCACGTCACGCCAGGCGGCCGACGCGCTGATGGCCGAGACGATCGAGACCCAGGCGACGCGCCAGTTCCTGGCCACCAATCTGGTCCGCGACGACGCGGGCGTCATGCGCTGGCGGGTCGGGCTCGACGAGATCGAGGCCGACTACGACGCGATCATCGCCGAGCCCGCCGGCCAGGGTGCCTTCGAGGGAGCGACCCTGGTGGTGCGCGGCGCGCAGTCGGACTATGTGCCCGACTCGCTGCTGCCGAAGCTGCGTGAGGTGCTGCCCAGGGCCGACATCGTCACGCTCGAGGCCGGCCACTGGCTGCATGCCGAGGCCCCGAAAGCGTTCCGCGAAACCATCGACGCCTTCCTCGAGCACAACGGCTGAGGCTGTCAGTGGAGTGGGCGAATCTCCAGCCTACTATCGTCGGCATCCAGAAAGCGTCGCAGGATCTTGTAGGTGTCGACGTCGAAACGCGGCGGGCGGTCGTCCAGCGAGGCCAGTGCGTCCGGAGACAGCTGCTCGACACTGCCGCGATAGCACCAGTGATCGACGATGTGCCAGACACGCGACCCGTCGCCGGCCGCTTCGCCGAAGGCCATGGCACCGGGCCAGGGCCAGTGATGGATACGCAGCCGTTCCAGTGCCTCGGCCGTGCGCCGCCGATGTTCCTCGAGGCTCTCCCCGCCGTGACAGGCCCCGCGGCAACGTCCCAGCTGGCTGGCGAAACAGCGCCCCTGGCCCGCGACCAGCCCCAGCAGCTGCGGACATAGCCGATGCTGCTCGGCGATGTGTTCGAGCGCCGTGCGGGCTTCCTTGCGATTGCGAAACAGCCCGTAGAGGGCCCGCGAGGCCGTGGGCATGAGGGAGTCGCTGTCGACCAGCCGGGGCAGGGCGTCGTCCGGGGTCCATTGCCAGCTCACCAGTCGCCCGCGCCGCCGCAGCCGGCGGTTGTGGATCGGCATCAATGTCTTGATCCAGTGCGCCTCGAGCAACTGCGCGCCGAGATCGCCGGCGGTTTCCTGCCACGTCAGCGCGTGGGTCTGTTGCTTGAGGCGCATCTCCCGATCGCTGCGATGGTCGCCGTGGAAATGGCTCATGACCCGTGAGCGCAGGTTGACGCTCTTGCCGACATAGAGCACCGCGCCGTTCTCGCCGCGGAAGACGTAGACGCCCGGACGTTCCGGCAGGTCCTGCAGCTCTGCCGGGTCCAGATGCGCCGGCAGGCTGGCCTGACGACGCTGCGCGTCGAGCAGGCGCTCGATGTCGGCCGTGGCGTGCTCCTCGAGCCAGCGCTGCCAGAGAGCCAGCATCGCCCGGGCATCGCCCTCGGCGCGATGGCGGGGATGGTCATTCAGCGCGTGCCGGGCGAGCAGGGCGTCGAGATTGTGGTGCCGCTCCTGCGGCGCCAGGCGTCGCGAGAGCTTGAGGGTGCAGATCACCTCGGCCCGATAGCGCAGGCCGGCGCGCTCGAAGGCGTTACGCAGGAAGCCGTAATCGAAACGCGCATTGTGAGCGACCAGCGGATCGTCACCCAGCCAGGCGAAGAAGTCGTTGGCCAGTGCCGCGAATGTCGGCTGGTCGCGGACCATCGCGTCGCTGATGCCGGTCAATGTCTGGATGCGCGCCGGGATCGCCGTCGCCGGGTCGACCAGCGTGACGAAACGATCGACGACGCGGCCATCGATGACCCGCAGGGCGGCGACCTCGGTGATGCGATCGCGCGTGGTCCGGGTCCCGGTGGTTTCCAGGTCGAGAAAGATCAGCGGGCGTTCGAGCATGGCAGAAGCGCAGGGTCCGGTAGCAGTGTTGTTGGTTGCGGGTCAGGGCGATGGCGTCTCCGGCGCCGTGACATCGACGGCGAGGCTCGCCAGCGGCGTGACTTGCCCCACCAGGCCGCGCCGATACAGGTAATGCTCGAAGCGGCGATAGCGCTCGACCTGCAACAATCCCGGCCGCAGGGCGAAGTAGGGCAGCAGGGTCGGCCAGGCGCGGGCGTTTTCCGGCGTATCGAGGGCCGGTTCGGCCTGGCTGATCAGCGTCCAGGCTGCCTGTGGATGGCGCACGATCCAGACCATGGCCTCTTCCACGGCATTCATGAAGTGGGCGATGTCCCGCCGATGCCGGCTCAGCGTGTCGCGGTTGGCGACCACGGTCAGCGCGTCGTAGAGCGGTAGCGTGCCGTCCTCGATCTCCAGCTCGTGCGTCGCCACCCCTTGTTCGGCCAGCCCGTCACGTTCCAGGGGCCGCAAGGGACCGACGATGGCATCGACCTTGCCGCCGGCCAGCGCCTGCCCGAGACCGAAGTCGACGGGCTGGAGGGTCACGGCGTCGAGACCGAAAGGCTGATGCGCGAACAGGGCGTCGAGATAGACCCGCGCCGGGCCTTCGACCGCATAGCCGATGGTCTTGCCCTCGAGGTCGGCAACCGAGTCGATCCCGGCATCGTCGCGGACCAGGACCCCGCTGAGCGGCAGCGGAATCAAGGTGCCGACCCGGATCAGCGACAGGCCCTGGTCGACCAGCCGGTGCAGGCTCGGTTCGGAAACCAGGGCGAGTTCCGCCCGGCCGGCCGCGACCAGCTTGGGCGGCACGCTGGGGTCGGCGGGGGGCGAGAGCGTCACGTCGAGCCCCAGCCGATCGAACAGACCGCGTTCGCGGGCCACGATGAGGGCGGCGTGATAGGGGTTGACGTACCAATCGAGCACGATCCGCAGCGCATGGGTGGGCGGTGGCGTGATCGGCTCGGGGTCCTTGCTCACGTAATCCGGTTCGTCGGGCTCGTCGAGCAGCACGGCTCCCCGCTCGCCGGCCAGCTCGTGGATCAGCGGGTTGTCGCGAATGATGTCGGCCGGGGACTCGGCATCGGCCTGGACGCTGCTGAGCGCGGCGGCGACCGACGCCGGGTCGAGCGAGGCAGCGGCGAATGCCACGGGACTGGCCGCCAGGCACACGCTCAGCAGGATGGCCGGAAGACAGCGTTCCAGCATGATGTCGATGGTTCCTGTAGCGAATGGGAGTGTCCCGCGCAGACGAGCGGCGTTCCAGTCTATCCGCGCGCTTGCTGCCTGGCCAGACGGGCCCGCGGGCGTGCACCTTCCCAACGATGACGCCTCTCGTTCTTGCCTCGCCTGCGACCATGGCATAATGGGCTCGGATTCGCGACAGGGACGGCCATGGATAGCATTCACACTCTCTTTCTGTTCAGCGGCTCGCTGCTGGCCCTGAGCATTCTCGCCAGTCGCCTGTCGTCGCTGTTCGGCGTGCCGCTGCTGTTGATCTTCCTCGGCCTGGGGATGCTGGTCGGCGAGGACGGCCTGCTGGGCATCGAGTTCGACAACTACCCGCTGGCGTTCATCATCGGCAATCTGGCACTGGCGATGATCTTGCTCGACGGCGGGCTGCGCACACGGCTGAAGACCTTTCGCGTCGGCTTCAAGCCGGCCCTGTCGCTGGCCACGCTGGGAGTGTTCCTGACCAGCGGGATCATGGGGCTGTTCGCCATGTGGATCCTCGACCTGTCGCTGGCCCAGGGGTTGCTGGTGGGGGCCATCGTCGGTTCGACGGATGCCGCGGCGGTGTTCTCGATGCTCGGCGGGCAGGGCGTGAACCTCAACGAGCGTGTCGGCGCGACGCTGGAGATCGAGTCCGGGACCAACGACCCGATGGCGATCTTTCTGACCATCTCGCTGGTGGAGATCCTGACCGGCGACGTCCAGGGCCCGCTGGACACGCTGTGGCTGTTCCTCAACCAGTTCGGCCTGGGCCTGGCGATCGGTCTCGGCGCCGGCTGGTTGATCGCCCGGCTGCTGAGCTGGCTGGATCTGGCACCGGGACTCTATTCGTTGCTCACCCTGGCGCTGAGCTTCTGCGTCTTCGGCCTGACCAGCGCCCTCGATGGCAGCGGTTTCCTGGCGATCTACCTCACCGGCCTGATGATCGGCAATCGCCCCGGGCGCCACCTCAATTTCATCCTCCCGGTCCACGACGGCTTCGCCTGGTTGAGCCAGATCGGCCTGTTCCTGGTGCTGGGGCTGCTGGTGACGCCCAGCACCATGATCGGTTACGCCTTGCCCGGCATCGCCCTGGCATTGATCCTGATCTTCGTCGCCCGCCCGCTGGCGGTGGTGTGCGCCATCAAGCCGTTCTTTCGTTTCCGCTGGCGGGAGGTGGCCTTCATCGCCTGGGTGGGCCTGCGCGGCGCGGTGCCCATCGTGCTGGCGATCTTCCCGGTGATCGGCGGCGTCGAGAACGCGGCGCTATATTTCAACATCGCCTTCTTCGCCGTGCTGATTTCGCTGCTGATCCAGGGCGGCTCACTGTCGCCGATGGCCCGCTGGACCCGGGTGCAGATCCCCCCGCGGGTCACGCCCAATCTGCGCGGTCCGCTGGGCGTGCTGCCCGAAAACGACTACGAGATGTTCGTCTATCGGGTCGAGAACGATGCCCTCGAAGACGTGCCGATCCGCCTGTTGCGCTTTCCCTCGGGGGCCCTGATCTCGGCGCTGTTCCGCCAGCACACCATGTTGCACCCCAAGGGCAGCACCCGGCTGCGCATGGACGACGTGCTCTGCGTGATCGGCCGCAGCGACGACCTGCCGGCGCTCAACCGGCTGTTCAACGGCGATGCGCGACTCAAGCGCGAGCGGGCCTTCTTCGGGACCTTCACCCTCGACGGCGCGGCACTGATGCGGGACGTGGCCGATGCCTACGGTCTGACACTGAGCCCCGGCGAGCAGGAGATGACGCTCGGCGAGTTCGCCTCGCTGCGGGTCGGCGGGCATCCGGTGGTCGGGGATGACATCGACTGGCACGGCATCCACTGGGTGGTCAGCGAGATGCAGGGCAATCAGGTGACCAAGGTGGGACTGCGGCTCTATCAGTGAACGTCACGACCGCTGTTGCGGTGGGGCATTGCGTGGTGCGACCGGGCAGCGGTCTCGGCAGGATGGGCACGCCGCAGCGGCCACCGGCATCAGCCAGTGAGGCCTCGACCGGTGCGGCGGCCAGGGCAGGGGACGCGTCAGGCGCGTCTCACTGCGTATCCGGTTCCTCCTCGTTCGGCGGATCGATGGCGACACGGTTGGATGCCTTCATGCTCTCCATCTCCGCCTCGGCGGCCTCGTAGGTCTCGAAGGTGCCCAGTGGCGTGCCCGTGTCGCTGTCGTAGACTTCGTAGTGGGGCGCCTCATCGGCGCCGGATGCTGGAACTTCGCGAATCGCGATGGCCTCGTGCAGCATGATCGAGTCCTGCCCTGCGGATGGGTGGGTCGCTTGTCCGGGCCGCTGCCGACCCGATGGATCAAGCCTAGTGAAGCCTAGCAAAGGCATCAGGCCGCGCCGCGATAACCTGGAGCAAGTCGTCCGTGGCAGCTCGAGGCGGCGACTCAACTGAAGCGCCGCTCCGGGGCGTTCAGCCAGCCGCCGCACTGCGTGCCGGCCCCCGCCCAGTCGTCGCCGATACGCACCACGAAAACCGCATCCTGACCATGGATATGCGCCTTGAGCTGGTCACGCAGGCTGCCGGCATCGTCGTCGCTCTCGACGAGCCAGCAGCCATCCATGATGTGATCGTGCGGAAACGATTCGAGCAGACTGTAGAAGCCCTCGTAGGTCTCGGGTTGTTGCAGATCGTAGCTGACGTTGAATACGGCCATGGTTCACCTGCGTGGCTCTTGTCGTGTGGGTTCGATAGGCGTACCCCACTCACGATACGGACCGTGACACGACGCAGGCAACCGGGTCTCGTGACCTCGGTCAATGTCGGCCGGTTTCCCCGGTCCTCAGGCCGTCTGCGGGTCGAGCACCTGCTCGTGCAGGGCGCGTCCGGCGACATCCATCAGGGTCACCGTGAGCCGTTCGCTGTCGCCGTCGAGATCGACCCGGCCGAAGAACTGGTAGCCCTCGGACGGCGGCAGGTTGGAGCGCCCCTGCGGCGGCGCCTTCTGATAGACGACTCGGGGGCCGAAGGTGGCGTCCAGGTCGCCGGGGCCGAAGGTGCCGGCATGCAAAGGACCGCTGACGAACTCCCAGAACGGGGCAAAGTCCGTGAAGCTGGCCCGCTCGGGGGCATAGTGATGGGCCGCCGTGTAGTGGACGTCGGCGGTCAGCCAGACCACGTTGCGCACGTCCGCGTCACGAATGCCCCGCAGCAACCGGGCGATCTCGCGTTCGCGTCCCAGCGGCCGGCCCGCCTGGTCATTGGCCACGGCCTCGAAGTTGTCGCCATCCCGCACCACCAGCCCGATGGGCATGTCCGCCGCGATCACCTTCCAGGTCGCCGTCGAGCGTTTCAGGCTATCGAGCAGCCAGTCGACCTGGGTGTCGCCGAGGAAAGGCGCCGGCTGCGGCGCGGCCTGACGATTGCGGCTGTTGGCGTCGCGGAAACTGCGCATGTCGAGCATGAACACCTCCAGCCCCGGGCCGTAGGCGAAGCGGCGATAGATCCGCTGCGGGGATTCCGGGCGCTGGCGGATCGGGGTGTACTCCAGAAAGGCCTGGCGGGCGCGGGCGGCGAGCAACGACACGTTCCTGACCCGGTAGCGGTCGTCCTCGAGCGTCTCGCCGGGGTACCAGTTGTTGAGGGTCTCGTGATCGTCCCACTGGGCGAGCATCGGCACCTCGCCGTAAAAGCGCCGGACATTGTCGTCCAGCAGGTTGTAGGCGTGCTGGCCGCGAAATTCGTCGAGCGTTTCGGCGACCTTGCTCTTGGCCGGCGTCAGCCGGTTGCGCCAGGTGCCGCCGTCGGGCAGCGTCACCGTCTCGGGCAGCGGGCCGTCGGCATAGACGGTATCGCCGGAATGGATGAAGAAATCGGGGCGCTGCGCGCGCATGGTCTCGAAGATGGTCATGCCCCCGCGCGACTCGTCGATCCCCCAGCCCTGGCCGGCCACGTCACCCGACCACACGAACCGCACGTCACGGGACGTGGTCGGCGGCAGCCGCAAGCGCCCCTCGACCGGCTCGCTGACCGCGCGCGGATCGCCCAGTGCCGCGAACCGCACCCGGTAGTGCAGGGCATCGCCATCGAGCCCGGTCACGTCCTGCTTGGCCGTCAAGCCGCCGGCCGGCAGGGCGTTGGGGCCCTCGAGACGGCGGGCACCGTGAAATTCCGGGTTGTCGGCGATTTCCAGTAGCATCCGCGCGGGCCGGTCGACCCGCGACCAGAGCATGGCGCGGTCGGTCAGCATGTCGCCGCTCATCACGCCAGACGTGATGACCGGACGCCGGCTTTCGGCCAGCACGATCGACGGGGCGGCGATCACGGCCCCCATTGACGCGACACCTTTCAGCCCCAGGCCGAAGAGCTCCCTGCGTGACAGTTGCATGACGGCTTCCTCACGGTCGTGGATCCATCCCGGACGATGGCAGCAGGCGATGACGCTTTCGGGTCATTTCGTTGAAGACACGGCAAGCCGAAAGACGTGCCACGTGGCGGGAGCGACCGCTAAGGCATTGTATTGATTGTGTCAGACAGTTGACGCCGAAAGAAAAAGTGGTAATATACGACGCCGTGAGCCGGAGGGATGGCAGAGCGGTTGAATGCACCGGTCTTGAAAACCGGCGAGGGTTAACGCCCTCCCAGGGTTCGAATCCCTGTCCCTCCGCCACTTCAGTCCGCCTCTGGGCACGCCAGTCGCCGCCGGTTGCCGCACTTGGCCGCCCGCAAGCGTCCTCAGCAGTTCCGTTTTCGATCCCATGATGCGAATTGCGTCGTCTGCGACCTCGACACGCTGCGCCAAGGCGCGCAGGTGATCCCGCCGATAGCCGCCCTCACGGTCCCGGATACGGTCGCGGGCGATCTGCGAGAATTGCCGGATCATCGCCGGGCTGACAGCGCTGTGGCCGGGGCTGTCGAGCAGCGCTTGAGCGCGGTCGGCATCGGCCCGCGCCTGATCGCGGATGACCTTGAGACCCGCGATGCGTTCGGTCAGCGCCGGATCGTCCAGATCGGCAACCCCCGCCTCGATGGCGTCATAGAGCCGCTTGAGGCGCAATTCCGATTCGGTGGCCCGCCGCTGCAATTCGGCGATATGCTGGCGGCGGCGCTCGGCCTGATCTTCGCGGCGGCCGAGGACGCTACCAAGCAGCTTCTCCAGCCGGAGGGGATCGAGCAGGCGTTCCTCGATATGGCCAGCAACCATGGTGTCGAGCTTGTCCATGGGGATCGCGCGGCCCTTGCAGCCGGTTTCGCCCTGCCGTGCCCTGATCGAACAGGCATAATAGCGATAGCGGCCGCTCTTGCCGGTGCGGATGGTCATGGCTCCGCCGCAATTGCCGCAATAGCAAATGCCGGTCAGCAGCGTCGGACCGATCACGACGCGCGCGGGCAGTTTGGTCTTGGGATTGCGGGCCTGCAAGAGCTTCTGCACCGCGTCGAAGGTCTCGCGGTCGATGATCGGTGGGACCGGAACGATGACGATCTCATCGGCGTCCTTGTCCGTCTTTTTCTTCCGGTTCTTGCCCCATTGGTGCTCGCCCATATAGGTGCGCCGGGTCAGGATGCGGTGAACCTGGCCGACGCCCCATCGGCCCCCGTCACGGGTGAAGATGCCTTTGCCGTTCAGATGCTTGACGATGGCCTTGACGCCCATCTGGCCGGAATCGCCGTCGCCTTCGAGCGCCAGGCGATAGATCAGGCGGATCGTGTCGGCGTGCAGCGGGTCGATTTCCAGCTTCTTCTTGACCTTCGCGCCGCGCTGCTCGGCTGCGACGACGCGATAACCGACCGGCGGCAGCGAGCCGTTCCAGAAGCCTTGCCGCGCATTTTCCTTCAAGGCGCGCAGGACGTGCTTGGCGTTTTCCTTGGACTGGTATTCGTCGAACAGCGCCATGATCTGCCGCATCATGACGTGCATGGGATCGTCACCCATTTCCTGCGTGATGGAGACGAGGCGAATACCGTTCTTCGCCAGCTTCCTGACGTAGAACTCAAGCTCGAAGTGATCGCGGAAGAACCGCGAGAAGCTGTGAACCACCACCACGTCAAACGGTGCGGGCTTGCTGGTGCCTGCCTCGATCATGCGCTGGAACTCGGGGCGGCGGTCGTTGGTGGCCGACGCGCCGGCCTCCACGAAGGTCTCGACAAGCTGATAGCCCCTCACTTCGCACCATGCTTCGCCCTGCTTGCGCTGGTCGGGGATCGACACGTCATGCTCGGCCTGCCGGGAGGTCGAGACGCGCAAGTAAAGGGCAGCCCGCAGGGCGACATTGGGATTTTGGATGTTCATTTGCGGGTTCCTTTCCTGCGAGGCTCGATCAGGGGCAAGACCAGTTCCACGCGGTCATGAACGAGCTTGGGGATCAGTCTCAGACCCCGGCCTTTTTCCATGCGAACGAGGCCGAAACTCTCCATCTTCTTGAGTGTGCGTGAGATGTTAGGTGTGGCGCGGCCGGTGAGTTGGGCCAGTTCTTCCAGCGAGTCGGGTTTCTGCTCATGGATGACGCGCAGCAGCTCCCGATTGCCTGCCGACAAAAGCCGGGCGAAGGATTCCGTGGTTGCGAACCAGACGGCTGGATCGCCGGGCTTGGGTGTTTCCTCGCCATTGGCGATCCGAAGGGTGCGGGCCTTCATTTCCTCGGGGCCGGCAATCCCGACTTTCAGCGTCGTCATGGCAATTCCTGTCGTTCACGTAATGGCCTATCCTTATCATCACGAGATAATATTTTCAAGTCATCGGGCAAATCGACCGAGCCGAACAACTCATCGAACACGTCGGCGAACCAGCGCTCGAACACCTGAATCTCGGCCTCGGTGATCGGCACGTCCTCGGGCCAATCGTCGATGACCGGCAGCCGCTCGACATCGAAGAGATGGAGCGGGCGTCCGCGCGACGGACTGACGCGCGGCATCGGATCGTCGCTGTAGTCGTAGAGATCGTCGGGGAGCGTTTTGGGGACCGGCTGGCGTGGGCGGCCCCCACTGCTGTTACGGCGTTTCGTGAACATGGAATCCTCCGTGGTTCGCGGGATTTTTCCGGGGCTGGAAGCCCGGAATAGGCGAAGCATGGAGGGGGATCGGCGGCCTGTAGCGTGCCGCATTTGCAGTCATACGCTGGCGGCACCCCTCGCTTGCAGGGGTGCCGCCAATAGGTCAGCCGGCCGAACGCCGCGCCTTGGCAAAGCCTCGATCCGTGGCGATGAACCGCTCCAGCATGGGCACGATCAGCCTGACGGGATCGGCCGCGGGCTGGCCGGTTTCGCGGGCCAGCACCTCGGCATAGGCGGCCAGATCGCGGTGAAGCGGCGCGGGCAACTCCACCGTCACCTTCACCGGCTTGTCGTCGGGCAGCGGGCCGAGTTTCAGCTTGGTCATGGTCAACCTCCAGCGTTCTCGAATACCAAATCGCGAGCCACGATAATCCTGACCGGGAAGCCGGGCCGGATGGTGAGCGTCGGCGCGACCTGCAACTGGCGCTGCACGATCTGCTGGCCGGCCTGATTGACGGTATCCTGCGCCCCGTCGCGGATGGCGCGGATAAGCCGGTCCTCGTCGCTGGTCGCCAGCTCCGTGCCGACCGCAAGCAGCGTGGACAGCCCTGCCGCTTGCATCAGATCCCACCAATGATAATCGACGCCATCCTCAAGCCCGGCATAGCCGGAAGCGTCCGCGCCCGGCAGCCGCTCCAGGACGATGGAACGGCCGCCCGGCAGGATCAGGCGATTCCAGACGAGCAGCACGCGGCGCTGGCCGAAGGTCACGCCGTCATCATACTGGCCGATGATCCGCGTTCCCTGCGGGATCAGGAGCAGTGAGCCGGTCGGGCTGTCATAGACGTTTTCCGTCACCTGCGCGGTTATCTGGCCCGGTAGGTCGGAACGGATGCCGGTGATGAGCGCAGCCGGGATCACGGCCCCGGCCTGAAGGAGGTAGGGCGATGCCGGCGGCGTGACACGATCCGGCGCGACGGTCTGCCGGTCCACTGGCCCATTGAGGAAAGCGGCATGACGGTTCTGCCCCTCCGGCTGTCCGCCGAGGCCAAGACCGGCAAGGCCGGGCATGGCTGCCCCTGCCGGCGTTCCGGTGCGCGGGCCGGATTGGAAGAACACATTGCTCAAGCGCGCGGCTTCTTCCTCGGCGCGGCGGCGTTCTTCCTCGGGATCGACGGCGGGCGTGGTGATCGCAGGCGTGGCGACCGGCTGTCCCCGATTCTGCGCGTCGAGGATCGGACGGCCGAGATCGCCGGGCAGCGCGGGGCCGAGCACCGGGCCGGTGTAGTCGGAGGGCAAGCCCGTGAGCCCGTCCGCCGTGGGCCGGTTTTCTGTCGAATAGAGTTCTTCGCCACCCGGCCCGGCGTCGCGGGTCTGGAGCGCATAGATCAGTGCGCCCCCAATGCCGAGAAGCGCGACCGCGCCAATGCCTGCCAGCATCTTGCGGGACAGGCGGGTGACGCGAGGCGGTTCTGCGCGCAGCCGCATGGGCGCGGTGGTGTCGGTGATCGGGTTGTCTGTCATGACGGCGAGTCTCCGGTGGCTGCGGGCTGAGCGGCGGCCTGCCGTTGCTCGATACGGACGATCCTGACGACCTGCTGGCGGTTGCCGCTGCCGAGGCGCAGTTCGGCCGCCCCGAACAGGCGGTCCACGATCAGGACGTTCTGGTGGATGCGGGAATTGACGATTTGCGGCTCGCCGTGCGATCCGAGCACGAAAATCGGCGGCATTTCGCCCTGCACGATCCCGCGCGGGAAGACAACATAGACGCGCCGGCCGTCGTCGAAGACGGAAACCGGTCGCCACGGCGGGCTGTCGTCCTGCACCTGCAATCCGTAGCGATAGTTGCGCGCCGCCTCGGCAGGGATGATCGGCGCGGCCGGGACGACCCGGCGCTGGCCTGCCGGTGGCGCTGGATAGGCCCAGGCGACGGCGGGCATGTAGAGCGCTTCCCGCGCGCGCAGCTCGATCATGTAGGTGCGACGGTCGGTGGTCACGACAAGGTTGGTCGAGATGTCGTCGCGGGTCGGTTTCACGAGGATATGGACGCGCCGATTGGCACCGCTGCCGCTCTCGGTATCGCCGATGATCCAGCGGGCGGTATCGCCCGCCGCAATCGGTCCCGCGCCGGTCAGGCTCTCGCCCGGCTCCAACGCGATATTGGTGATCTGGCCGGGGGCAGTATAGACCTGATAGAGCGCGCCTTCCGACCACGGATAAATTTGGATGGCGTTGTAGTAGCCTTCCCGGCGCGGCTCGATGCGCGCGGCGGCATTGGCGTTCTCGACGCGGCCGGTCGGTGTGCCCGCCCTCTCGCCGCCCCGCGCGACGGTCCAGGCCGGCGGAACATGCAGCGGCCGGGAGCGATCTTCGGTCGAGGTCGCGGGTGGAGTCGGCAGCGGCGGCACGGAGTCGTCATAGGAAAATTGCGGCGCGCGGTTGGTGGCGCAGCCAGCCAGCATGGTCGCCGAAAGCAACAAAGCCGAAAAGCCGAGTTTACGGAACACCGGAAGTCCGGTTTTACTGAACGTCGTGCGGGTCATTGGCTCATCTCCCGCGACCATGAAATTGCGTTGACGTAGATTCCGAGCGGATTGGCGCGCAGGCGTTCGGTGGTTCGGGGCTGCTGGATCACGATGGTCAGGATCGCGGTCCATCGCTCGGTGCCGGAGAGCTGGCCGTTTTCGTAATGGCGTTCGGTCCAGGCGATGCGGAAGGAACCCGGCGATGCCCGGATGACGCTGGACACATCGACGGCGATCTGTTGGCGGCCGACGCGCGTGAACGGATCGTTGGCGCGGGCATAGTCGTTCAGGGCCGCAGCGCCCCGGTCGGTGGTGAACTCGTAGGCGCGAAGCCAGTTCTGGCGGACGATGATGGCATCGGCCGGGATGGCGCGGACCTGCTCGATGAAGCGGCCGAGATGGAAAGCGATCTGCGGGTCAGTCGGGCGATAGTCGGCGTTCGCCGGTGCGACGGTCTGGGCTTCGCCGAGCGCATCGACCTGCACCACCCACGGCACCACGGTCCCGCGTGCCGATTGCCATACGAGGGCAGCAGCGAAACCCATTGAAAGGATCAGCGAACCGAAGGCCATATAGCGCCAGTTGCGGGCCTGCACGCGGGCCGAGCCGATGCGCTCATCCCAGACCTGTGCGGCCTTCTGATACGGGGTCTCGGGTTCCGGCGTCTTGCCGTAATGGGCTGCGGGTCGTTTGAAGATGCTCATGAGCGGTCACTTTCGGAAAGGTTGACGGAAGAGCCGGGGCCGTGGCTGTCGCCGGAGCGGACGGCGTGCGCGGCCATGGTGGTGCCGTGGTTCATGGCCTGCGAGCGCCGCATCCGCTGCGCCCAGGCAGGCGGTGCGCCTGTGGCCGAGGCGGACGCGGCAGGGACGGATGCTTCCGCCACCCCACCGACCGTACCCATGGTGGACGTGCCACCACTCGCACTGAGCCCAGCCCTGGCGCCTTCGGAGAAACTGGACTTGACGCTTTCGGACGCGCGGGAGGCAGCGCGTTTCAAGGGTGAGACGGCTGCCGATCCTGCCGCGCGAGCGACGCCGCCAACGCCGGAGGCGACGCCGGTCGCGCCGGTCTGGCCGAGCGAGCCGAGGCTGTAGGCTGCGGAAGCGGCTCCTGCGGCCGTCGCGCCGCCGCGCACGGCCGCGGCCCCGCCGGACAAAGCGGCAGCGCCGCCTTTTGCGCCGAGCATCGCCGCGCCACCCGCCGCCGCACCGCCCGCCAGCACCATGCCGCCGGCGGCGAGGCCGGTGCCCACGGCCGCGCCCGCGCCGAGCTGGGGGCCGCCCGAGACGAGGCCGGTGGCGATGCCGGGACCGAAGATGCCGAGGCCGAGCAGCGAGAGGGCTGCCAGCACAATCGCCATGGCGTCGTCGATGGTCGGGGTTGCCCCGCCGAAACCGGCCGTGAATTGCGAGAACAGCGTCGAGCCGATGCCGATGATGACGGCAAGGACGAGAACCTTGATGCCGGAGGAAATCACGTTGCCAAGCACACGCTCGGCCATGAAGGCGGTCTTGCCGAACAGGCCGAAGGGGATCAGCACGAACCCGGCCAGCGTGGTCAGCTTGAACTCGATCAGCGTGACGAAGAGCTGCACGGCGAGGATGAAGAAGGCGAGGATCACCAGCGCCCAGGCGAACAGCAGGCAGGCGATCTGGATGAAGTTCTCGAAAAACGACCAGTAGCCCATCAGGTCGGAAATGGAGTCGAGCAGCGGTCGGCCGGCATCGAGGCCGGTCTGTGCCACCCGGCCTGGCCGCATGAGGTCGGCAGCGGAAAAGCCCGTGCCCGACGCCATGAGACCGAGGCCGGCGAATGAGTCGAAGACGATGCGGGCGAGGTTGTTCCAGTTGCCGATGATGTAGGCGAAGACACCGACGAACAGGGTCTTCTTGACCAGCCTTGCGATAATGTCGTCATCCGCGCCCCATGCCCAAAAGAGCGCGGCGAGCGTCACGTCGATGACGATCAGGGTGGTGGCGATAAACGCCACTTCCCCACCGAGCAGGCCGAAGCCGGAATCTATGTAGCTGGTGAAGACCCCAAGAAACGAGTCGATGACGCCGGTTCCGCCCATGGATCACTGTTCCTCGTTCTGTTGCGGAGCGGTCTGGGCGGGCGTCCGGCCAAGAAAACGGTCGCGGCTCTCGGCCCATGCGGCAAGGCAAGCCGGATCGCTCGTCGCCGTTTCCCCAAGCTGCTGGCACCGGCGGAGCGTTGCGCGGAGCGGATCGGTCGGCGGTTGCAGCGCCGGTGCGGTGCTGGCCGGCGCGGGATCGTCCTTGCGGGTCATCTCGATCACTGTGGCGGTGATGGCGATGGCGACGAATACGACAGCCCCGAGCCGGGCCAGCATCTTGCCGTCCATGGCGAGCCTCCCGGTCAGTTGTTGCCGTTGAACATCTGCGCATTGCCCGGCTGGTAGCCGCTACCGGGGGTCAGGAAGCGCTCACGCTGGACGCGGCCCTGTACGGCGGCAGTGGCGCGCTCGGCCTCGATCAGCGCTTCCGACCGGCCGTTGGCGGCAAGCATGGCGATCAGGTCGGAAAGCTGCTGCGACTGGAGGGCGAGGATCTGATTGCCGGCCTGCGTGGCCTGTAATGCGCCGGTCGCGCCCTGGCTCCGGCCGACGAGCGCGGCCATCTCGGCGCGGTTGCTGTCGATATTGCCGACGACACCGGCTTGCACCTTCATGGCGTCTTGCAAGCCGCCGACCGTGTTTTGCCAACGGTCGCGCGCATCGGCGAAAAGCTGGGCGTCGGTCGCCGACAGCGAGACGTTGCCGTATTGCTGCTGAAACGCCTGGTCGATGTTTTGCACATCGAACGCAATGTTCTGCGCGTCGCTGAGAAGCTGCTGAGTGCGACTGACGTTCTGTTGAATCTGCTGGAGCGACGAATACGGCAGGCTCGCCAGATTGCGGGCCTGATTGATGAGCATCTGCGCCTCGTTCTGGAGGCTGGTGATCTGGTTGTTGATCTGCTCCAGCGTGCGCGCTGCCGTGAGCACGTTCTGCGCATAGTTGCTCGGGTCATAGACGATCCGGCCGAAACCGAATTGCGCATAGGCCGGGGTTGCCAGCATGGGCGAAAGCGCGACGGGCACGGCGAGCGCCAGCGCAAGGGCCGAAGCCCCGACGAACTTGGAATAGGTCATGGAAGTATCTCCTGTGTGGGGTGGGCATCGAGCCGAGCCGGCGCGGCGGATTCCGGTCGGGCGGCAAGATTGGTGAGGTTGGGGATCAGCTCGGCCGCCCACTCGACGCCGCGCGCGCGCAGCCATGCGGCGAGGAAGCCGTCGCGGCCGTGTTCGGCGACGATCTGAGCGATGAGGGTCTGGTCGGATTTGGCGGATGCGGCGCAGAGCGCGAGGCCGACTTCGGACAGCCCAAGCTCGAACAGCCGGTTGCCGCGCCTCGACTGGCAGTAATAATCCCGCTTGGGCGTGGCCCGTGCGAGGATTTCTATCTGCCGGTCATTCAACCCGAAACGCCGGTAAATCTCGGTAATCTGCGGCTCGATGGCGCGCTCGTTCGGCAGCAGGAGCCGCGTGGGGCAGCTCTCAATGATGGCGGGCGCGATGTTGCTGCCGTCAATGTCGGACAGGCTTTGCGTGGCGAAGATGACCGATGCATTTTTCTTGCGCAGCGTTTTCAGCCATTCGCGGAGCTGGCCTGCGAATCCCTCGTCGTCCAGCGCAAGCCAGCCCTCGTCGATGATGAGCAGCGTCGGGCGTCCGTCGAGCCGGTCGCCGATGCGATGGAACAGGTAGGACAGGACGGCCGGAGCCGCGCCAGTCCCGACAAGGCCCTCGATCTCAAACGCCTGCACGTCCGCCGAGCCGAGATGTTCGGCTTCGGCGTCGAGCAGCCGGCCATAGGCCCCGCCGACGCAGAACGGTCGGAGCGCCTGTTTCAGATCGTTGGATTGCAACAGCACTGCAAGGCCGGTGATCGTGCGTTCCTCGACCGGGGCCGAGGCCAGCGAAGTCAGCGCCGTCCAAAGATATTCCTTCACCTCGGGCGTGATGGCGATGCCTTCGCGCATGAGGATGGCGGCGATCCAGTCCGCCGCCCATGCGCGTTCATAAGTATCGTGGATGCGGGCAAGCGGCTGGAGCGAGACGGATGCCTCGGCCCCTTCTGTCAGCCCGCCGCCAAGGTCGTGCCAGTCGCCGCCCATGGCGAGCGACGCGGCGCGGATCGAACCGCCGAAGTCGAAGGCGAAGACTTGGCTGGCCTCATAGCGCCGGAATTGCAAGGCCATGAGGGCGAGCAGCACGCTCTTGCCCGCGCCCGTGGGGCCGACGACAAGGGTGTGCCCCACGTCGCCGACATGCAAAGACAACCGGAACGGGGTTGAGCCTTCGGTCTTTCCAAAGAGCAAAGGGGGCGCACCGAAATGCTCGTCCCGTTCCGGCCCCGCCCACACCGCTGAAAGCGGGATCATGTGAGCGAGATTCAAAGTGCTGATGGGCGGCTGGCGAACATTCGCGTAGGCGTGTCCGGGCAGACTGCCGAGCCATGCGTCAACCGCGTTGACGGTCTCGGCCATAGCGGTGAAGTCACGGCCCTGAACAATCTTTTCGACCAGGCGCAGCTTCTCATCGGCAATACGCGGGTCGGCATCCCAAACGGTGACGGTAGCCGTGACGTAGGCCATGCCCGCTACGTCCGCGCCGAGTTCCTGCAACGCCATGTCGGCGTCGAGCGCCTTGTTCGCGGCGTCGGTGTCCACAAGTGCGGACGCCTCGTTGGTCATCACCTCCTTCAAAATCGCGGCGATGGATTTGCGCTTGGCAAACCATTGGCGGCGGATGCGGGTCAGCAGCCGCGTGGCGTCGGTCTTGTCGAGCAGGATCGCGCGCGTACTCCAGCGATACGGGAACGGCAGCCGGTTCATTTCGTCGAGCAGGCCCGGCGTCGTCGCGGTCGGGAATCCAACGATGGTCAGGACGCGCAGATGCGCGCCGCCAAGGCGCGGCTCCAGCCCGCCGGTCAACGGCTGGTCGGCAAGCAGCGCGTCGAGGTGCATCGGCACCTCGGGCACGCGCACGCGATGGCGGTTGGTCGAGATAGTCGAGTGGAGATAGGTCAGCGTTGCGCCGTCATCCATCCAACGGCACTCGGGCATGAAGCCGTCGAGCAAGGCCAGCACGCGGTCGGTTCGGTCGATGAAGCCGCGCAGCAACTCCCACGGGTCCACGCCCGTTTTCTCGCGGCCCTCGTAGAGCCATGTTTCGGCACGGGCGGCTTCCTCGGCCGGGGGCAGCCAAAGGAAGGTCAGGAAGTAGCCCGACACGAAATGCGTGCCGGCTTCCTCGAAACCAGCTTTGCGCTCGGCATCGACCAGCGCCGATGCGGCATCGGGAAAGGTGCTGTCGGGATAGATCGCCGCTTCGCTGCGCTGCGCTTCGACGAAGATGCTCCAGCCGGAGCCGAGACGGCGCACGGCGTTGTTGATGCGGCCGGCGACGGCGACCAGTTCGGCCGCAACGGCGGAATCCAGATCGGGACCGCGAAACTTCGCCGTCCTCTGGAAACTGCCGTCCTTGTTCAAGACGATGCCGGAGCCGAGCAATGCGGCCCATGGCAGATAGTCGGCTAGGCGCGCGGCCGAGTGGCGATATTCGGAAAGGTTCATCATGGCCGCGCCCTCACACCGCCAGAAAAGCCGGGACGCGCAGATGCCTGCGCCCCACCTCGACGAATAGGGGATCGCGCTTCGCCGCCCATACGGCTGCGAAATGGCCGATGGCCCAAATGGCGATGCCGACCAGCCAGAGGCGCAGGCCGAGGCCAACGGCCCCGGCCAGCGTCCCGTTCATGATGGCGATGGAGCGCGGTGCGCCGCCAAGCAGGATATGCTCGGTCAACGCCCGGTGGACCGGGATCGAGAATCCGGGCACCGCGTCGAGCTGTTCGAGTCCGCCCGCCATCAAACGAGCGCCCCGCCGCCGAACGAGAAGAACGACAGGAAGAAGCTCGATGCGGCGAACGCGATGGACAGGCCGAAAACGATCTGGATCAGGCGACGGAAGCCGCCGCTGGTATCGCCGAACGCGAGGGTCAGGCCCGTCACGATGATGATGATGACGGCGATGATCTTGGCGACCGGCCCCTCGATGGATTCGAGGATGGATTGCAGCGGCGCTTCCCAGGGCATCGACGACCCCGAGGCGTGGGCGGCCGGGGCCATGAAGAGGCTGACATAGGTGACGGCCGCAGCCGTGGCGACGTGGCGGCGGATGCGCATGGCATGACGGATCATTCGGGGTCTCCAGTTCTGGTGGGGGTTGCCAATGGGCTGGGGTGCGCGATGCGGTAATCGCCATCCGGTCCCAGCCCTTCGACGCGGGCGAGTTCGGCCAGCCGGCGCGCGGAACCGCGCCCGGAAAGGACGGCAACAAGGTCGATTGTCTCGGCGATCAGGGCGCGCGGGACGGTGACGACAGCCTCTTGGATGAGCTGTTCAAGGCGACGGAGCGCGCCGATGCCGGTTCCGGCATGGATGGTGCCGATCCCGCCCGGGTGGCCGGTGCCCCACGCTTTCAGAAGGTCGAGGGCTTCGGCACCGCGCACCTCGCCAATGGGAATACGGTCGGGGCGCAGGCGCAGCGAGGAACGGACCAGATCGGAAAGCGTCGCCACGCCGTCTTTCGTCCGCATAGCGACAAGGTTGGGCGCGGCGCATTGCAGCTCGCGCGTGTCCTCGATGATGACGACACGATCCGCGCCCTTGGCGACTTCGGCCAGAAGCGCGTTGGTCAGTGTGGTCTTGCCGGTGCTGGTGCCACCCGCCACGAGGATGTTGGCGCGGGAAGAAACGGCCGCGCGTAACGTCGTGGCTTGGTCGGCAGACATGATGCCGGCCGCCACATAGTCATCGAGGCTGAACACCGCGACAGCCGGCTTGCGGATGGCGAAGGCCGGCGAGGAAACCACCGGGGGAAGCAAGCCTTCAAAGCGTTCGCCGCTCTCGGGAAGTTCGGCCGAGACGCGGGGCCTGCGGGCATGAACCTCGACGCCGACATGGTGTGCGACCAGGCGCACGATGCGCTCGCCATCGGCCGGCGACATCGTTTCTCCCGTATCCGCCAATCCTTCGGACAGCCGGTCGATCCAGATGCGGCCATCCGGGTTCAGCATGACCTCGACCACGGCCGGGTCTTCCAGAAACCGGGCAATGGCCGGGCCGAGCGCGGTGCGCAACATCCGCGCGCCGCGCTGGATCGCCTCCGGTCTGTGATGTGTGGCAGTCATGTCGGCCCCGCTTTCGACGGGGCGCGCGACAGTCGGTCCCCGCATCGGGGTCGATTAAAAGAACCTGATTTTTGGCCGATTCAACAACTATTTACGCGCGTGCGGCCATCGGCGGCGATCGGCGGCAAATAGGACGGTTTGAAAATTCAGGGTCGGTTGTTATCGCCATCTGACGGCCCCTGCGCGGGACTGTCCCCAAGCGAATCGACATCGCGCGACAGCTCCTTGAGGAACCTGTCTCCGGTGGCGAGGCGCTTGCCGAGGGTCTGAATGAATCCCTCGAACCGTTCCACGCCTTTCGCACGGGCGGACGCTTGCGCGGTGTCGGAGATCGGCGGAGTGATGGTCAACCAGAACTGGACGAACAGCGAAAGCGTCTCGCCGAGCACGGCGAGATCTTCGTCGAGCCCGTCCATCTGACGGCCGAGCCGGTCCAGACGGCGCGACATGGCCGCCTCCAGCCGATCCGCCGCGTCGCCGGACAGGAAGGAGGCTACGGACGCCTCGACGATGGCGGATTTGGAGACATTGCGGCGCAGCGCAAGCATCTCGACCTGTTGCAGCAATTCGGGATCGAAATAGACATTCATGCGGGTTCGTGTCGTCATGGGCGGTTTCCTCAAAGCTCGATCCCGTCATCGGGGTTCATCGACGCCTGCCGCGCGACTGCGCGCATACGCTGGCGCAGCGCGCGAGCCTTGGCAGCGTCCAGGTCCGGTTCATCATCCAGGATGTCGAACTCCCGCGCTGGAGACGGCGGCGGGGCGATTTCCTCATGTTCGGGCAATTCCGGCTCGCGGCGGATGCCGGCATTGGCCGGGTCGTCCTCCGTTTCGCTAGCCATGGACTGGGCATCGCCATTCGCTGCGACCACGCGGCTCGACCAATCGTCGGATGACGGGTTCGTGGCGGGGTCGGCAGCCGGATCGGGCGGAGCCAGGAGGCGTTCGGTAAAGCGTATATCCTCGTAGTAAAGAGCCTTGGTGGCGCGGATCGGCGGCGTGCCCGCGACCATGACGATTTCGTCGGTCGGCGGAAGCTGCATGATTTCGCCCGGCGTCATCAGCGGCCGGGCCGTCTCCTGCCGGGAGACCATGAGATGCCCCAGCCACGGGGCTAATCTGTGCCCGGCATAGTTGGTGGAGTCGCGCAATTCGGTCGCGGTGCCGAGCGCGTCGCTCACCCGCTTGGCTGTGCGTTCGTCATTGGTGGCGAAACTGACGCGGACATGGCAGTTGTCGAGGATCGAATTGTTCTGGCCGTAGGCGCGCTCGATCTGGTTGAGGCTCTGCGCGATCAGGAAGGATTTGAGGCCGTAGCCGGCCATGAAGGCCAAGGCCGACTCGAAGAAATCCAGCCGTCCGAGTGCTGGAAACTCGTCCAGCATTAAAAGCAGGCGATGGCGCTTGCCGGAGGTCGTCAAGTCCTCGGTCAACCGCCTGCCGATCTGGTTGAGGATCAGGCGGATAAGCGGCTTGGTGCGGTTTATGTCGGACGGCGGCACGACAAGGTAGAGCGTGACGGGCTGGCGGCTGCCGACCAGATCGGCAATGCGCCAGTCGCATCGCGCCGTAACCCGCGCCACCACGGGGTCGCGGTAGAGGCCGAGAAACGACATGGCGGTGGAGAGCACGCCCGACCGCTCGTTCTCGGACTTGTTAAGCAGTTCGCGGGCCGACGACGCGATGACGGGATGAACGCCGCTCGGCCCAAGATGCGGCGTGTCCATCATGGCGCGCAAGGTCGCCTCGACCGGACGGCGGGGGTCGGACAGGAAGTTGGCGACGCCCGCCAAGGTCTTGTCCTTCTCCGCATAGAGAACATGCAGGATCGCGCCGACCAGAAGCGAATGGCTGGTCTTTTCCCAATGGTTGCGCTTGTCGAGGCTGCCTTCGGGATCGACCAGAATATCCGCGATATTCTGCACGTCGCGGACTTCCCATTCGCCTTGCCGAACCTCCAGCAGCGGGTTGTAGGCCGACGATCTGGCGTTGGTCGGATCGAACAGTAGGACGCGGCCATGCTTCGCGCGAAAACCCGCTGTCAGCGTCCAGTTCTCGCCCTTGATGTCGTGAACGATGCAGCTTCCCGGCCAGGTCAGCAGCGTCGGCACCACCAGCCCGACGCCCTTGCCGCTGCGGGTCGGCGCGAAGCAAAGGACATGTTCCGGTCCGTCATGGCGTAGATATTCGCGGTCGTATCGACCCAGCACCACGCCATCGGGACCGAGCAGACAGGCTGCGCTGATTTCGCGATCTTCCGCCCATCGCGCCGAACCGTAGGTGGCGACGTTCTTTGCCTCCCGCGCCCGGATAACCGACATGAGGATGGCGGCGGCGATAGCGATGAAACCGCCGGACGCGGCAATGATCGCACCTTCGACGAAGATGGCCGGCGCATAGGCGTCGAACGAGAACCACCACCAGAAGAAGGCCGGCGGGTAATAGACCGGCAGACCCGCCAGCTCTAGCCACGGTGCTCCAAGTTGCGGCTGGAAGCCGAGGCGAAAGGCGACCCATTGTGTCGCCGCCCAGGTCATCACCAGAACGATGGTGAAGACGATAGCGATCTGACCCCAAAGAATTCGGCCTCCGCGCATACGGACTCCAGTCGGCAAAAGAGACGGAGCCGATCAGAGAATAGGCAAATCCACGACAGGCAACAGGAAAACGGATACGGGAGGGCTGTCGGATACTATCGGCGGCAAATAGGACGGGTCACGTCATTGCGGGCGGTCGCGCGGTTCGTGCTGGATGTCACCGGGAGCCGAATCGCAGATGCGCCCCAGTTTGCCCGCAAGGACCAGCATGTTGCGGATGGCCGGGCTTCGGGTGAACGGCGACCAGATGGCCGAGAACGAAACCGGCTCCGGCTCGTCGGCAAACGGCAGGAAGACGAGGCCGGTCGTCGGCAGCAACGCGGTGGCGGCCCCGACGATGGTGATGCCGAAACCCTGCTCGACCATGGACAGCAGCGTGCCGCGCCCCACATCGAAGCGCTGAATCGAGGGCGGCGGCAAGCACCCGGCGAGGCGCAGGATGATATGGTCATAGGCCTGCGGGCCAGTGCTGCCGTGGCGCACGAGGAAGGTCTCGCCCACCAGATCAGGCCAAGTGACGGCCGACTGCTTGGCGAGCGGATGCCGTTCCGGCAAAACCGCCACCAGCGGTTCGGTCCAGATGCGCCGGGAATGGAAATCGGGCAACTCGGCCGGACCAGCGATGAACGCGAGGTTCAGACGGTCAGAACGCAATTGCGTCAGTGCATCGCGGGCCGTGCTTTCGGTAATCTCGACCTCGATACCAGGATAGGCGTCCCGATATTGCGCGATCAGTTTCGCGAGAAAACTGCGCGGGATCAAAGCGTGAATACCGAGACGCAGGTGGCCACACTCGCCCGATGCCGCCATGCCGGCAGTCTTCACGGCATGGTCGAGTTGATCGACGCCGACAGACACCTGCTCGACAAATCGGCGGCCGGCCTCGGTGAGCCGGACGCCCCGAGCATGACGCTCGAACAGGAGGATGCCGAGGTCTTCCTCCAAGGTTTTCACGCGGGTGCTTACGCTCGATACACTGACACCGAGCGCATTCGCTGCATGGCGGAAGTTGAGATGTTCGGCGACGGCGAGAGTCTGAATCAGGGATGCGAGTGGAATGCGCGACCCCAGCGAGGTCGGCACTCCCCATGGGCGGTAGATCATCGGTGCTAAATTTCGCTGCCGCCGCATCGCTCACTGCTCTCTCATTCAGCGGTCATCGCCGGAAGATCAAAAGCCGCAATGAGCTCGGCCGAATACTTCCAGAGCCGTTCGGCTTCCTTGGGGTCGACGGCATAGTCGCGCACGCCGGCCATTGAGCCGTCGTCGCTTTCGGCAAGCCCGGCAACATCGCAATCCTCGCAGTAGAGGCCGCCAAGCCCGTCGAGATTCGGTGAAGTCGCCGCCCACACTGCCGTCGCTGCACCTTGCTCGGAGGTCTTGAACGACGGATCGGCCGGATCGCCGTTCTCGTCGAGCCAGCCCGCGCCGATCATCTCATCTTCCGTCAGATGCCGCTGAAGCGGTGTGAAGATCTTTCCCGGGTGCAACGAGAACGCACGGATACCTTCACTGTGGCCCAATCGGTCCAGTTGAACGGCGAAAAGAACCGTCGCCGTCTTTGCTTGGGCATAGGCGAGCCATTTGTCGTAGCCCAGCTCGAACTGAACGTCGCCCCATCGAATTGGCGAAAGATGGTGGCCTGCCGAGGACACCGACACCACGCGCGCGCCGCCTCTCAGGACTGGACAGAGCAGATTGGTCAGCGCGAAATGCCCGAGATGATTGGTGGCGAACTGCGACTCCCATCCCGGACCAACGCGCGTCTCCGGACAGGCCATGATCCCGGCGTTGTTGATGAGCATGTCGATGTGGGTGTCTGCGGCCAGGATGCGGTCGGCAAACGATCGCACGCTGTCCAGGTTCGACAAGTCCAGTTGCTCGACGTTGACGCCGCCAATGTCGGCGATGGCGGCCATTGCCGAAGCCGTATGGCGCGCGGCGACGATCACCGTCGCCCCGGCTCTGGCTAGCGCTTTCGTGGTTTCAAGCCCCAAGCCGGAGTGGCCGCCCGTGACGATGGCAAGCTTGCCGGATAAATCCATGCCGTCGAGCACTTCGCCAGCTGTCGTTCGTGCACCGAAGCCGGAGCCAAGGGGGTTTTGGTTATTGGTCATGCGTATCTCCTGTTATCGTCGATGCACAGAAGATCGGTGCTGGAAGGCGAACGTTCCATGTTGTAGAATACAGAAATCCTTCTTGATCGTTCGGACTTGTTGCCTTGGACCCTCTTTCCGATGTTCTTTCTTTGCTGAGGCCCAAAAGCGCGATCAGTGCCGGCCTTGAAGCGGGTGGCGATTGGGCGATCCGCTTTCCGGCACATGAGGGGGTCAAGTTCAACGCAGTCATGCGTGGGTCGTGCTGGGTGCAGGTCGAGGGCGCTTCGGAGCCTCAGAGGATCGAAGCCGGTGATTGTTTCCTTCTGACGCGGGGCCGTCCCTTCCAGTTTGCGACCGATTTGTCGCTGCCGGCGATAGAGTCCCCAACGATTTACGACCGGGCGGTGGACGGTATCGCCTCCTATAATGGTGGCGGCGACTTCTTTTTGATCGGCGGGCGCTTTTCCTTCGAGGGCGATCACGCAGCGTTGCTTTTCGATGCCCTGCCGGCCGTCCTCCATGTTCACGATGCTTCCGCTCAGGCGGCCGTTCTGCGATGGTCGCTGGAACAACTTGCAGACGAACTCAAGACACGACCGCCGGGAGGCACATTGATGGCGGAACATCTTTCCCAGATCATGTTGTTGCAGGTTCTCCGCCTCTGGATGGCGGCTGAAAGCACTAAAACGCCGGGTTGGCTGGGCGCCTTGGCGGATCCACGCCTTGCGCGAGCAATCGCCGCGATGCATGCCGAACCAGGCCGGAAGTGGACCCTGGCCGAACTCGCTGGCGTCGCGGGCATGTCGAGAACCAGCTTCGCCGAGCGTTTCCGTAACGGGGTGGGACGAACGCCGCTCGACTACCTCATCAACTGGCGCATGAGATTGGCGGCCGACCGACTGCGGCGAACAGACGATCGCGTCAATGTCATCGCCTTGTCCGTAGGCTACGAGTCCGAAGCCGCGTTCAGCACGACGTTTCGCCGCGTTATGGGAATCTCGCCCGGACGCTACAGATAGGCTGTTGAGGTTCAGATATTCAGTGACAGCGAGCGTCTGGATGGGCGACGCGAGAAGAAGGCGCGGGCCTGGCGATGTCTGCGCTCCCGATGAGCGATCGATCCCGTGTGCTAAACGACCACGCAACGCTCATCACCTGTCGGATTGTGTCAGTGGCCGTTTCAAGAGCATCGACGTAACCATTGATCCGGCAGCGAAGGTGACTAAGACAGCGAAGCCCCAACCGTATGCTAACTGGTTGTCAGCCTTAGCGGCTTTCTCGAGAACGACGACAGTTGTGATAGCGCCCAGAGCGCCACCAATGCGCTGTGCGATGTTGACAATTGTAGCGGCATCGCCGGTCTCATTCTTCCCGACAGCGACATAAGCCGCCGTCATCGCAGGCATCTGAGCCAATGCCAGCCCGCCTCCACGAGCAAACAGCAGTGGCGCCCATGCAAGCGACAGCATCGAAGGCCAAAGGAAGGCTGTCGTGCTCAGCAACAAGATGGTGCTGCCGATCAAACTGACCGCGAGAGCGCCATAGCGGTCTGTCACGTTGCCCGCCACTGGCAAGACGACTGCCGCTCCCATGCCCATTATGAACAACATCAAGCCGGCGTCGGTCGCCGATAGGTGCAAACTGTCTTGTAGAAATAGCGGTATAAGAAGGAGGCCGCCATACATGGCTGCGCCGGTAAGACCCGCAGTGCCTACGGCTGCGGCAAAGCCTGCTCGCCGGAATAGTCGAATGTTGATTAGCGGTGCTTCTGAACGGCGTGCATGTATAACGAACGCCATAGTAAGAGCCATTCCGACGCCCAGCGAAGAGGTTGATGAGAGAGTAAGGCCCGACTCTCCGATTCCGGCGCTACCAAACAACACGAGCGGAAGGCCCAGCCCAATCAGTATCAGCCCGGTGGTGTCGAGCCGGTCTGCGCTTGATGCTTCGCCCAGTGGAAGCACATATTTGGCGGCAAACGCTGCCCCGATCCCTACCGGCACGTTGATCCAAAACAACCAGCGCCAAGACAGGCCGTCAATCAACACCCCGCCAAGCCCCGGACCAAGCGCGGGACCAAGTGCAACCGCAAAACCTACCGTTCCCATCAATCGGCCGAGCTGTTGACGATTGGCGGCCTCGCTGAGAATCGCCTGTCCAGTCGGCACCATCAAACCGGCAGACAGCCCCTGCAGGCATCGGGCGACGGTTAGTGTCGCCATGTCGCGCGATAGCGCACACCATATTGACGCAGCCACGAACGTAAGGAGTGCAGTAACCCAAACGCGGCGCGATCCAAATCTGCGCGAGAGCCACGCCGACAAAGGGAGTGAGAGCGCAAGCGCTACGAGATAGCTGGTAGCGACCCACTGCGCGTCCTCCAATGGCGCTCCAAATTCTCTGCTGATTGCGTCGATTGCGAGGTTGGCGACAGTGGAATCGAGCATCGCTATGAACGCGCCGCACCCCGTGACTGCGGCGACCATCCAGAGACGAGGTGAAATGGTGGGGGGAGCTGACGACATTGTTTACGACACCAGAAGACACAATTAGATTTTTATGATACAGTCGTATCATATAAACATACAAGAACCAAGGACCCCTGGATGCCAAAGACTGTTGACCACGATGAGCGCCGATCAATGATCTTAGGCGCGTTTGTCACCTTGGCTGTACGAGACGGGTTACACGCGGTCTCCATGCGCTCTGTCGCTGCCGAAGCAGGGATCTCGCTTCGTCTGGTGCAGTACTATTTCAAGACGAAGGCTGGGCTGATGCAGTCGGGCCTCGCTATGCTGGAAAACGTGAGCAACGAACGCTGGGAGAAACGTGTCCATAGTTTGCCAGAAGCATCGACTGCTAAGGAAACTTTGAGGGCGTTGTTCGCCGAAGCCTTGCCGACCGACAGACAGAAGCGTGAGTTTCATCTTCTTTGGACAGCCTATGCGGTCCTCGGGCAGACGGACCCAGAGATTCCGAACCACATGGTCGTGGCAGGACCTAGTCGGTTACTGCAACATGTTTTGTCATTATTTCGGCAGGGTAAGGCGCTGGGTGAGTTTGATATCGAACTCGACGCAGATAGCGAAGCTGCCGTTCTACTAGGGCTTATTCATGGCCTCAGCACCGCCGTGATGATAGGCCTTCAAAGCGGAGATGCCGCAATGGAATTGCTTACGTGTCACCTTGATCGGCTAGATGTCGGGAAGAAGTAATGGGCGCTATATGTAGGCATGTTTTGGGTCATATGTTTATTCCCCTCTGCCTTCCCAACTGCCACGACACCGATCCCCCCTGCACGACGCCCATGACCTCACGGCCGAGCTGGCGGTCGATGACCGGCCGCCACGGGACAAGGGTGAACTCATGGGATTTCTCAACCACGGCAAACTTGCCGCTCGATAGCTGCACGGTGCCGGTGAAATTGCCGCTGACATTCTCGCCGTCTGTGGGCGCGCGGAACGGCAGTCCCTTGCTCTCAGCCATCTCCACGCCGACGCGGGCAACCTCCCGCTCGCGCAACGTGGCGAGAAGGTTGCGCCGGTAGAACACGCGGCCGTCCCGCGCGCGGGTTGCGTCGCCCTGTTCGACGTGATGTTCACGGCGGCGATCGATGGCCTCGCGCACCTCCTGACCGAACCCCGCCGGCGCAAGGTCAGTAACCTCGCTATGAATCATCCGCCGGTCGAGCCAGGTCGAGCCATCCGCGCCGATCTGCTTTTGCAGATCGAAGGCCGACAGGAGGCGAACGCTGGCCTGCCTTGTGCGGCGGGCATCATAGGCGGCGGCACGGCTCTCGAAGTCCTCGGGGATGCGCCATTGGTTGCTGTCGATCCGCTCCGCGATCCCCGCCCGGCGCAGCGCCTCCAGCCGGCGCACATGGGTATCGACATAGCCCTCATAGTTGCCGCCCGGAACGCGGCCCTCGAATTTCGCCTGCTCCAGATGGCGGCTCGGCCGATAGATACCGTCCTCGGCGATTGTCGCTATGGTGCGGTCGGACTGCCGGGCCGTTACCTCGGCCCGGCTGATCTCGATGACGCCGCCGATCCGGGCGTCCTCCAATTGCGTGGGGTCGATGTTGGCGATGTGGTGCGTCCGTCCGTCGATCCCGTCGACGACGACGGTGAGATTGTCGCCCAGCTCGTTGGCGAGATATTTGTCGAGGACGCGGCCGGTGACGGGTGCAGCGGGTGCGCCCTCATGGATGCGGAAGGTCATCGGGTCGCGCTCGAGCCCATCGGCGGCGAGCGATCTTTGCATGGTGCGAATGATGTCGCCGTGCTCGCCCAGTTCGCGCAGGGTCGGTTCCAGCTTTTCGTTCAATTCCCAGACGCCGGGCGCGTGTTCGGTGGCGAGGCCCATCCGCCCCAGCTTGGACAGCCGGCGCAGGCGAAGCGTGCGCTCGAACTGCCGCTTTGGCTCCCCCGGTTTGTGGCGCAGGTCGAGGAACCGTCCGTCGGCTTCTTCGACCATGGCCCGGTCGATGCGGGTGAAACGATCCTGGTCGATCTCGGCGGTGAGCTTGCGGGTCTGCTCGATCTCCCGAACGGGACCGAGTTCCAGCGTCGCCAACTTGCTGGCCCGCTCGCGAACACCATGAACGATGTAGTCGCCGTTGATGACCAGATCCTCGCCCAGATCGTCCTTGCCCCGGACGATGACATGCACATGGGGATGGCCGGTATTGTAGTGATTGACCGCGACCCAATCGAGCCGGGTGTCGAGGTCAGCCTCCATCCGGCCCATGAGGTCGCGGGTATAGGCCGTGAGGTCGGACAGTTCCGCCCCGTCCTCGGGGGAGACGATGAACCGGAACTGGTGGCGGTCGTCCTGGCCGCGTTCAAGGAAGGCGTCGCCATCGGCGCAGTCCTCGGTGCGCGAATAAAGCTGCCCTCGCTCGCCGTCGCGCGATGTGCCGTCGCGCTGGATATAGCGCAGATGGGATTGCGCCTTCCGGCCCTTTCCGGGGTGAAGGATGTAGCGCTGCTGGACCATGACGCGCCTCGCTCCCGGCTGCCGGTGATGCCAGCCGCCGCCGAGATTGCGGGTGCGGACGAAGACCGCACCGCGCCCGCGCTTCACGCCCTTGCCGCTCGACAGGACAACACCCGAACCCGCCGGGGTTGCGGGCGTGAACGCCACCGTCCCGAAACTGACGCGGGGCGCGGTGCGGCGCTGCTGCCGGGCGATCTTCTTGGCCTGGGTAAGAAAGCTCTTTGTCTTGCCCGCGCGCGGCGTGTCCGAGCGGATGCGGCCGGGCTTCGGGCGGAAGCGGTTTTCGTCGTCGGCGCTCATGGATGCGCCTCCGGCCGAAATTGCGGAAAATCGGGCAATCGGCGGCCATGGTGCCGGTCGAAACCTCGTAAAGCCAAGGCGTTGCGCGAAATCGCGGCGCTCCCCGCCTCAAAGCAACAGTGCCGGAAACGGCGGCCTAACCAGTGTGCAGACAACAACAATTCCGGAACTCGGCCCGACATGGTGCCGGTTCCTTCAATCTTGCCCTCCCTGCTTATCGCCCTTTCCGCCTTTCCCGCCGGGATTCCAGCCAGGCGCAAACCTGCCTGACTGGACACTGGAACGGATCGCGCCGTGCGCAGCAACGCCGTCCTCATGGCGTTTCCTCGTTGTCGGCGCGGGCCACGAAAATGCCGCCGGTTTCCGGCTCCGCATCGACGGGACCGCGCACCGGAACGGTTGCGCGGCCGTCGCCGGATTGCGCCCCGGATGGCGGCGCGGCGACAGACCGCGCGTCGGCCGGGCGCGTGACGAAGAGCGGGGCTTCGCGCCAGTCGGGCGGCGGCGGTGCTGCATCGGGAGAAGCCTCGCCGCCGAGAATCGGCGCGAGCGCGGCGACATAGGCGCGCGTCTCCGGTGGCAATGCGCGGCCGGTCGCAAGGTATTCGTCATAACGGCCGGGACCGGCATTGTAGGCCGCAAGCATGGCCGCCACATTGCCGTAGCGGTCGAACATCTCGCGCAGATAAGCCGTGCCAGCGAGGATGTTGTCGCGCGGGTCATAGGGATTGCGGCCGAGCCGATGACGGATGCGCAGGCCCGCCCAGGTGTCGGGCATGACCTGCATCAACCCCATCGCCCCGGCAGACGACACCGCGCGCACGTCGCCCGCGCTTTCGGCGCGCAGAACGGCGTCAATCCAGTGCTCGGGGATGCCGAAGCGCCGCGCCGCTTCGGCAATGTGGGCGGCGTGGGGATCGACGGCGGCGGTTCGGACCATCGGCGTCGATTGCGCAACGGCCATTGTCGATCCCGCGCCGACCGACAGCATGGCGGCGGTCAGCAGAACGACATAACGCCATGCCGCCCTGTCTCCGACACGCCGCCAGCCTGCCAGCGTGCTCGCTGCGGTCAAGGGCAAGGCGCAAGCGCCGGCGAAACGCCGCCCCTGACCTTCGCTGCGCGCACCGGCCGTCTTGCGCCTGAGCGGGACGACGGGATGAGACGGCTTTTCCGCGAACAACGGGATGAGGGTTTTGAGCGCGGGGATGACGCGGGATCGCATGGCCTTAGTCCCGCTCGTCGCGCGGCTTCGGGCGGCTCCAGTGCAGCGACCACGACGCGCCCGCGTCGTCGTCGCGGAACAGGTTGGCGCGGATCGGATGCGGGAATGTGGGATCGTCCAGCAGCACGGAGAGATATTCGCCGGCCTTCTCGCCGGTGCGTTTCCAGGCCGCGCCGACCTCCGGGCCGGTTTCGTTGCTCATGCCGTCGAAGAGGTGAACACGATAATCCGGTGCGTTCTCCGCGTCGGACGGCTCTGCCGCGACGATGATGATGTCCCGATGCAGCAAGAGCGTCCCGAAGTGTCCGATGAAGCCGGCCTCGTCGCGCGCAAATTCACCAATCTGGGGCATGACAGTCTCCTTGGCGGTGAGGTTGGAAAGACCATCGGCGGGCACCGCTCCCGCCGATGGGAAGCGGTCATTGGGTCGTTGCACGCCATTCGTAGCGGCCGTCGCCGTCCTCATCGGTCCAGAGCGGGACCGCCCGGCCGATGACAGAGCTTGCAGGGAGAGAACCGAAATAACGGCCGTCGAGGCTGTCTCGGACCTCCCAATTCATGAGGAAGATTTCGCCGGAGGCGATGACGCGGCAGCCTTTCCAGACGGGCAGATCGCGGCCGATCCGGTCGCGGTCGAGCGCCTCGCCCATCTCGATCCCGTCCACCGTGATCGTGGATCGCAAACGGCAAACCCGCTGTCCCGGCAGTCCGAGGACGCGCTTCAGGAGCGGCACGCCGCGCCCGACATAGCCGCGTTCGACCATGAATCGCTCCAGCGGTTCGGGCGGCATGACGGCGACCAGGTCCGGCACGTCGAGCGCGTCGGCCGGTTCGACGGTGTAGAAGCCGATGGGCGCGCTGGCGGTCGCGTTCCAGATCAGTTTCGCAGGCCAATCGGCGACGCTGGCGGCTGCGATGCCCGTGACGGCCAACGCCGTTACCGTGAGGATACGGCGGCGCGTCATGGGTCGATCCTCTGGCGACCGAGCCAGGCGGCGTGCCGCTCGGGGGTATAGGCGTGCGGCTCCAGACCGGCAGTCAGACGGTTGTGGACGTGCCGCCAGTGCTCCGGGGATATGTCGGCCGGATCGAGGCCGAGCGCTTCCACGGCGTCGATGGCCTGCAAGGCGCGCTGCACCTTCGCCCAGCTATCGAGACGCAACAGGATGTCGCCGCCGGGGCGGACGAAGGGCAGCGTCTGGAACGGCTCGCCGCCACGAACCGCGCGCAGGATGTCGATGCGGGAAATGATCGTGCCATGCTCGCCGGACGCCCATCGCACGAAGGCGAAGATGCTGCCCGGTGCGAAGCCGACGATGCTGCGGCGGCGGTCGAGGATCGTCTCAAAGCTTTTGCGGCCGAAGCGTATCCAGTGCTCGACCTTGCGCTTCTGGAAAGTCAGTTCGACCAAGGTGGTGAAAGGTGCGGGTCCGTTCGGCAGCGGACGGCCGTGCAAGCGATGCGCCGCATTGCCGGTCATGGTTGATCTCCCTCGGAGGATGGAAATTCGCGGGCGAGCAGGTCGCGCAGCATGTCGGTGACGGTGATGCCGCGCCGGAAGGCCGCGACCTTGATGCGGCCGCGCAGCGCGGGCGTGATGTCGATGGTCAGGCGGGCGGTGAACGCCTCGCCGGCGGGCTTGCCACCCGGCGGCGTTTCGGCCGCTTTGATCCAGCTATCGGGATTGCCCGGCCGGGATGCGAAACCGGGCTTGCGGATGCGCCCGGTCATGGCGTGGTCCTCCCGATGTGCAGCCGGTCGATCTCGGCGGCCAGCGCCGTGATCTCGCGCGCGGCCGGGCTGTCGTCGTCGATCTCGGATGCAAGCCGGCCGGACTGCGCGGCATCGGCGAAGACGACGCGCTGGCCGATGGTGGCGGCGAGCAAGGGCGGATCGTGATCGGCAAGCGTCTCGGCCGTTTCGCGGGCGATGATGGTGCGAGCGCCGCAACGGTTGAGGACAAAACGGGCGGCCAGTTCGGGCCGGTAGATGCGCGCTTCGCTCAGAAGCGCCAGCATCTCGGCCGAGGCCCAGCCATCGAAGGGCGATGGTTGCACCGGGATCAGCACCAGGTCGGCGGCGAGCAATGCCGAGCGCATGAGACCGGCGACACGCGGCGGCCCGTCGATGACGATCATGTCGGCGTTGCGGGCCAGTTCCGGGGCTTCCCGGTGCAGCGTGTCACGGGCCAGGCCGATGGTGCTAAACAGCCTCGGCAGCCCTTCATGGCTGCGCCGCTCAGACCAGTCGAGCGCGGAGCCTTGCGGGTCGGCGTCGATCAGGACAACACGCCGTCCTCGCGCCGCCCAGGCTCCGGCGAGGTGCAGCGCCAGCGTGGTCTTACCGACGCCGCCCTTCTGGTTGAGAAACGCCACGATCATGGCGCACCTCGCCCCCATCCGAGAGACCTGGCACCGGCACCATGGGTCGCGTGCGCCCGCGTCAAAGAAGAAGAGTTAGTTTTATTGTTAGATTCTTCTATAGAGTCTGGCGCGCGATTTGCGCCTAATGTCCCGATAGTCCGTGCGCCTAATGTCCCGATAGGATTCACAGGGGTTTCCACAGGCACTGTGGATAGATTTTCAGGGACGAAGCGCAGCAATTCGCGCCCGTCTTCCCACTCGATCTGAAGGCCGTAGCCGGGCAGCGACTGACGGGCCGCGATCCGGCGCAGGTCGAGTGCGAAATCGGACGGCCGGGCCGAACTGCCGGATTTCCGGTGAAGGTGGGAAACCTCGAACGCCCAGCCCTCTGGCTGGCGGCCGGCGTGCTTGCGAGCGACGCGATAGAGCCAGCGTTCGATGCCGCCGGTCAGCCGGAAATAGGCCGGGTCGATGGTCAACACCAGCGAACGGTCGATAACGCTGTTGTAGAACCATTCGGGCAGGACAAATTCCATGCCCTCGACGCGGCCGGCGCGCGTCGTCATCTCTTCCCACTCGTTGATCCATGAGAATTGCCGCCGCCGCCAATGCTTACCGTTGCGGATCGTCGTAGCGATGACGGTGGATTGCAGGCGGGCGAGCGCGGCCTTGAGCAACAAGTAATCCCGGTTGCCGGTGGCCCGCCCCACGGCGCGCAGGAGCTGGTAGGGCATGAAGCGGAAGAAGCGCGACGTGGTGAACCCGTCGTTCTCGGCCGCGACGATCTGGCTTGCGGCCCAGATAAGCACATCGGCATCCCAGATTGTTGCCATGCCGTGCTCGGGCATGGCGAACACCTGCACCTCGACATCGGCGGTTTGATAGAGGATCGGTTTTGTGCGCGGGCGCTTCGCCAGCGAGAAGAACGGCCGTTCCATCAGATCGCGCTGGTCGCGCGGGGCAGCGTCGCCGGTCGCGACCACGAAGGGGTCGAGGCGGCTGCGCTCGCTGGTGTCGGTCGGCTGCGGGGGGCTGTCATCATCGTCGCGCAACATTCAGCATTCGTCCCGCTCTTCGGGGGTGAGCGGGCGTGCGGCGAAGACGGTGCCGGCGCTTGTGTCACTGGTGGATTTGCGCGTGCCGATGGCGCTCCAGTCTTCCAGATCGCGCAGGGTATAGAGGACACGGCCGCCGATCTTTCGATAGAGCGGGCCGGTTCCGTAGGTGCGGTGCTTTTCGAGGGTGCGGATCGAAATGCCGAGGAAGCGTGCGGCTTCCTGTGTGCGCAGAAGGCGCGGCGGCAGGTCCGCATTGCGGCGGTTTGCCATGGATTACCTCCGGTTCGTCAGTGAATGGCGCTGCCGATGAGGGCGGCGCGCTATGGCGAACCATGGCGAGGGACCGGCGGCCTGTAGCGTGCCGCATTTGCGTTACCGCGCTGGCGGCACCCCCTCCGGGGCGGGATCAGACTGAAAAGATGGAGAGATTCGGCGTGTCAGTGGCGCGCGCGCCAATTCGGCGAAGACAATCCGGTGCGGGTCAGGTAAGACTGAACGCGGAGCAGACGCGCTGCTCTGGGGCTTAGTAACCCCTCACGAATGGCTGGTGCTGGCCATGACGGCACCACACTCCTTGACCTTATGGTCGGGGAGCCCGTGGCGCATGTCCAGGGCTGCCCGCCTAAAGGCCACGGGGCCGTTTCGTGACGGTTACTAACTCCCCGATCACCAGGTCAGAGGGGCCAATTGCGGGGGCGCACCGCAAGCCACGGCTCTTCCGGGTAGAAGGGGAACGACGATGCGAACGCCCGTCGAACTCGATCCCGATGTGGACGATGAAGCGCCAGCGGGAAACGACATCACGCCTTATGACGAAGCGCATTTCGTGACCTATCTGCGGCTGCTCGACGCGAAGGCGGAAGGCGCGGACTGGAAGGAAGTGGCGCAAATCGTGCTGCACCGCGATCCGGTCGGCGACGAGTTCAGGACACGCCGATGCTGGCAAAGCCATCTCGAACGCGCGCAATGGCTTTCGCGTGAGGGTTACAAGCGGATACTGGAACAGGCCGCGGCCAACAAGGCGTGAGACCATTCATAGATGACGGTAAGTCTTCGGCGCGACTACGAATCGACCTTAATCGGATAGTGCAGCAGGAGCCGGTAGCCGCCGCGCATCATCCTGATGCCGTGGGCGACGAGGCGACGCGCCTTGTTCTTGCTCGGGTCGCTCTCGAAATCTTCCTTAGCGCCCCGAAAGCCAAGCAGGACTTCGGCAATGGTGCGATAGCTCTCGCCGCGCAGCCGGGCGTCGAGCGCGCGCAGGGACAGGATATGCCATTGCCGGAGTTGGGCGGGCATGTTGCGGAAGTCGGGGCCAGGCGTTCGGCCCTTGATGGACCGCCAGAGACGCCGCGCCGCATGGACGCGAAGCTCCATGAAGTCGTCCAGAGGCAGTTCGACGGCGTAGAACGCCGCCGCATCCGGCACGGATTGGGACAGCCAGAATTGGTGCTCGACGCCATCCGCCTGCCAGATGCCGTGCCAGCCATCGGCGGCGCGGCGCAGGTCGAGGCCGTCGAGATGGGCGAGAACGACGGTCGGCTGGCTTGCCGCCTCATCCGGCTCGGCCGGCACGAGTTTGACGGCTTGCGGCTGAAACCGGGGCGACCAGAACAGCGGGTCGCGGTCAGGCGCGGCGTCGGGATCGTGCGGGAAATCGCAAGCCCCAGCGTCGGGCGAAGGCTTCCAGCTCGGTCGCATCCGGGCGCTTCGCGCGGACGAGAAGCCGGAAATCCTCTCGGTAGTCGTCGTTGCGACGCAGATACTCCCAGGCGAATCCGGCGGCGGGAATCTTTCGCGTGTGCCTGTAGGCCGCCGGCGCCCGCCAATTGATCTTCAGCATGGCGCACCCTCCCTTTACTCACGGGTGCTTGGGAAGACACCCGGACCAAGGAGTTTCGGGCACGATCTATGCGGGAAATAGTCTGTATGATCTGAAACGTTGTTCGTATATCCAGAACACTTATAGTTATTTTATTCTTAACAGTGTTTGCGTGATTTTGCGAGCCTGGCGCAGCCCGGCGAGCGCGGCCATGTGATCGGGCATGGCCGCAACGCCGATCCGCGTCGCCGGATCGGCGGAAAATTTTGGAACCCTGAAAGCCTGAAAAGCAGAAAGCCGCGCAACCGGGTTTCCGGCTGCGCGGCTCTGCTGATTAGGCGGCCTTCTCCAGCAAGGTCTTGGCCTTCGCCTCCAGTTCAAGGCGACTGTCCTGATGGACCTTGCTGCGGGCATGGGCCGTCATGCCCTGCACGAAATCGAAGATGCTCTCGGGCGGGCGGCCTTCCTCCTGCAACACGGTCTCGATGATCTTGCCGGTCTCGGCCTTGCTGAACCCGCGCTTGCGCAGGAAGGTTTCGCGGTCCTCATCGGTGCGGGCGACGATCCGCTCGCGCGCCGCCCTGATTCCGGCCACGAACGGCGCGGGTGAGGAATTGGCGAAGCTGGTCAATGCCGGGGCCGCTTCATGGGCGAAACGCTGCGCGGCAAACTTGCTGTGCCGGATGCTGATTTCCTCGAACCCTTCCACGCCCCAAAGGTTGCGGTTCATGCAAACCGCCCGGAGATAGAAAGAGGCGATGCCGAGGGTCTTCGATCCGACTTCGCTGTTCCAGCAATAGAACCCCCGGAAATAAAGGTCGGGGTCGCCGTTCGGCAGGCGTCCGGCCTCGATTGGGTGCGTATCGTCCACCAGAAACAGGAACACGTCGCGGTCGCTGGCGTAAAGCGTTGTCGTGTCCTTGGTCACGTCCACGAATGGATTGTGCGTCATGGTCGCCCAATCCAGAACGCCCGGCACCTTCCACATGGTATCGCCGACGCCATTGCCCGCGATCTTCATGACGGCGGCGACAAGCTCGTGATCCCAGATGCGCCCGTAGTCCGGGCCGGTCACGGCGCGAAGCTCAACGCGCCCGTCCTCGGTTTCCAGCGTCTTCACCAATTCGCCGCGATGGCTGACAAGGCCATGTTGCAGATTGATGCCCGCCAGCGGTGCGGGAAGGTCGCGCAGGTAGCGGGCGGGTGCGCCGACGAGGCTGCAAAGCTGCCCGAAACTCCAATGCGTCGGGGCGACGGGCTGCTCCTGTCCGGGGACGATCAGCGAAAGCCGTTCCGCATCGTCGCGGCTGGCTTCCACGCGCACAGCGCGACTCTCCACGGTGCGGGCCTTGGCGCGATCCGCGCGGGACTTCACGGCGCCGTAAAGCTCGGTCAGCGACAGATAGCGTTCATCATCCGGGCGCGAGAACCATTCCGACGAAACGCGGCCGATATTCTCGCCGCGTGAAATGTCCACGCGGAAGCCCTTGGAAACGGGTTTCTGCTGATGGTTCAGGGTCATGGTGTTCATGGTCTTTCCTTTCATGGGCTTGGGTTGGAGCGCAGCGCTGCGCTGCAACCCTGCCCGTCGGCGAGACCGGGGGGTGCAAGGTGCAAGGGCGGACGGGCGGAGGGGGATCACCCGGCCTGCACAAGCGGATCGAAGTGATGACGAAGATGCGAAGCATGTATCCGCGCGGAAGGCTGGGGATACCGCCCGGCCGCCCTTGTGCCGCGCCAGGGGGCAGCGCCCCCAAGCAACCGGCCCGGCCAAAGCAAAGCGGCGGCCGGGGGATAAGATCTGATCGGGATACGCAAAGCCTGAAAACCGGAAAGCCGTGTATCCCGATCTCCTTGTTCCTTGATAGGCGGCGGCCATGAGCAAAAAAGAAGCCCCGCTCGGATGAGCGGGGCGATCTCGGGTTTCGGTCTCAGTCGCCGTTGCGGCGGGACCAGATGAGATTGTGGGACTTTCCGTCCTCGGCCTCGACCAGGCTGGCGTAGATCGGTGCCGGAAAGCTCGGATCGTCCAGCTTGACGGAGAGGTATTCGCGCTGCGTCTCGCGGGCGATCTTCTTCCAGGCCGCGCCGAACTCGGTGGCTCCGGCGAAGATGCGGAAGTCGGGGCCGCGCTCGCTGTCGCTCTCGGTGGCGGTGAACTTGGCCTTGACGTTGAGGGTCAGGGTCTTGACCGCGCCGGTGAAGCCCGCGCCGTTCTCGTTCTGGGTGAAGGTGCCGATGGTTGCCATTATCGTATTCCTTTTCCTGTCGGGCCGCACCATTGCGACCTCGATGGCGGTCGTGAGACCGGGGACGATCGGCCCCGCACCCCTTGGGGCTGGAACACAAGTGGAAGGCGGCCGACGACGGCTTTTTTGTTTCGCGCTGCAAAGCCAATCCGGGGTCCCCATGCGGCCTGCCGTATGGGGTGGTTGGGCGGCGGAAAAAAGCTGGCGGCGGACGTTGCGGGAAGACGAGCGAGGCGAAGCCGGTCTTCGGTCAGACCTTGCCAGATCGAGGACGCGGATGGAGCGCCCATCACAGGAAATCGCGTGGAATACGGCAATGACGGCCGTCCTGTGCCTCGCCGGAATCGGGGACTCTACGCGGGTTTATTGGCTGCGGTTTTCCCTGATCCGACCGGCAAGGCCAATTCGTGCTGTCGCCAGTGTGGGCCTGCGGGTGTGGTCTCGTCTGACCTTCGCCGGTGCTGCCGTGTCCGATGCGGCTGGAACGTCGCTTGCGGGCGTTGCGCCATGCTCGGCCAGGTGGATGGTTCCAGCTTCCCGGCGCTGATCCGCCTGCCAGTTGAAGTGAATGGAAAGCCCAATCTCATGGGCCTGCCGCGGCGACCGGGATCGACGCCTCGGATTGCTCCCGTCTATCCGTGTGGAGCCTACCGCGAAATGGACGCCGCCGCCCCCTTGCGTTAGGGATTTAAGCCGAATGGCGGAAACGCGCCAGAGGCGTGGTTCCGGCGCAGCCGAAAGCCCGGCCCGAAGGGGAACGCCCAAGCCTTCCCTTCCTCCTGCCGTATTGACATTGTGGATACGAGCACTCATATTGCGATCATGACCAAAGCTCGTATCGCCCCTTCGGACTCTGCCCGTTCTGCGACCACCGCCGTTGCAGTTCGTGCCTCTGCGGCTGACACCAAGGGCAGCATCAATCTGCGGATCGAGACTGGCACGCGCCAGCTCATCGACGATGCGGCGGCGGTGCTCGGCAAGACGCGCACCGAGTTCATGGTGGAAAGCGCCCGGCGGCAAGCGGTCGATGTGCTGCTCGACCAGCGCTTGTTCACGCTCGACCCCGAGCGCTACGACGCCTTCATGCAAGCGCTCGACAATCCGCCCGCACCGGGGCCGAAGCTCAAAGCCCTGCTGCGCCGGACCCCGGCATGGCAGAAATAGACGACACGCCCGACCATCCCGAATTGCCACTGTCTGCTCCTGTTCCTCTGACGGCAGAGCATGACCTTGCGGCATTCGACTGCGGTGAGCCTGCGTTGAACGACTGGCTGCGCCACCGGGCCTTGAAGAACGAAAGCCGGTTCTCGCGCACCTATGTCGTGTGCGTGGGCAATCAGGTCGTCGGTTATTTTTGCATTTCGGCCGGGTCGGTCGAGCGCGGTGCGGCGCCCGGCAAGGTGCGGCGCAACGCGCCCGACCAGATTCCGGTCTCGGTCGTCGGCCGGCTGGCCGTTGACCTCGACCACGCCGGAAAGGGTCTCGGCGCGGACCTTTTGGCGGACGCGCTGCGCCGGATCGCGCTGGCTTCGCAAAGCATCGGCATCGGGGCCGTGATGGTCCAGGCGAAGGATGAAGCGGCCAAACGCTTCTATCTGCGCTGTGCCGAGTTCGTCGAATATCCCGAAGACAGCCGGACGCTGTTCCTGCCTATCGAAACCGTGGTCGCGGCGTTTAGCTAGAGTTTGGGAGAAATGCGATGGGTGAAGCCAAGCGAAAGAAGCAAGAACGGGCTGCTTGGCCGGATTCTGATCGCTACAACGGCACGATAAATCTTCACGTTCTGCAGCCGGCGGCGGAGATTGACGGAGCACGCATTCGCGAACTGACAGGTGATGATACAATACCGGACACGACGCAGGTCATCTTGCGCGCGTTCAGAGCAGTCGTTGGTGAGCGGACCTTCCATGTCGGATTCTGCCTCGGTGACGGAGAATCCTTCAGCGCTGTTGGTATCGCCGTCATCGAAAGACTGTCGATGGAAGCGCCCGGAGCCGCGCTTCACATTGTGCCTATCGTTCACGACGACATCGCATGGGACATCGTGATGCGGCATCTACGCAGCTTCACGGGGCAGGTATTGTTGTTCGCCTTCCCGAATTCAGATGTTTACGATGCGGGCACCGCAGAAGTTTCCTACTCGAAACATATCCGTCAGTTCGATCCAGGCGGCGCTTTGCTTGGCCGATTGACCGAAGCGCAGCGGCGCAAGATACGCGAACAAAAAGCTGCGATGCTCAATCGACCGCCGCCGCCCAGATTCTATCCAGCATCCGGTGTCACGCAGGAAGACTCGCCATGGATATTCCGGGTTGGAACTCCTGCCGGAAAAGTCATCAGAACCGCCGTTTGGGATGGCCGTCGCAACTATGCGCATGAACTCCCTGAAAACATCGTGCGATGGGTTGGCGGCGACAGGATCGCCATCGTGCAGGTGGACAGTCCTGTTGGGGTCAATCGGCGGTCTTCACTCGACTTGACGCACAAGCTCGCCAAAGATTTCGATGGCGTCATTCACTGGGCGCGGGATACGGACACGTTTCAGTCGATTCTCAAGTCGTTTATCCGCCTCGATCTGGACTCGGTGAGTCCGCCGGAGCTTCCTGCCGGTTGGGAGCCTGAAATCATAATCTTCGCGGCGAACGGGGACGATGCGTGAAAAAAGCTGAATGCGAGCAAGTTATCCGGCATTTGTGCCATCAATGGCGGAAAGAATCTGGCTTTTCGTCCACTCCGGCAGACCAGTTGAGCTTCGGCAGCTTCCTGTCATGGGTCCAGCAGGATTATTCATCCTATCTCAATTTTCGCACCACCACCTCCGTCTCTTACGACGTGGAGATGTGGTTTGACGATGAATTCAAACAGAACTGGCGAAGGTAGGATCAGCATCGCGCAACACGGCTAACCCGCGGGCTGGCCGACGCCCGCCGCCAGTCGCATCCATGCCGCTATACCGACGCATCCGCCGCCGACGATGCAGAAGATTTGCCGCCAGATTTCGGACGGCACGGCTTCCTTGGTGATGCCATGGACCAATGCATAACCGGCCACGGCGGCGGGCGCGGCGAAGACAAGCGCCACGATCAGGCGGATGATAGGTGTGCGGATCGTCTCGAACAGCACGGCCAGGATGCCGAAGGCGACGCCTGCGGAGAACAGCCCGACCAGCCCCGCGCCGATCAGGCCGGAGCCGGTCTGGTAGGCGAACTGCGCGGCGGCCAGCCCGACGAAGAAGGGCAGCGCGTAAATGGCGAGCGTGTAGGCGAGAAGGCAGAGAAGCGCGACCAGCGCAACGCTCATGAACATGACGGCAACCATGATCTTGTTCCCTTACCTTTTCGGCACCGCCTTTCGCGCAGTTGTCAAAAAAGTCGCTGCACATCATGGTGCCGTTATCGTTCCAATCTGTCGAGGTCATCCGGCCGCGCGGGGAAGCCGCGCGGCCGCGATTTTTTCGGTGGAAGACCGGGACCGCTCGCGCGATCCCGGCCCACCTTTCATTCCGCCGCGACGGGGAAAGCCTCGTCCTCCGTGGCCTCGGCGCTCTCGGTCTCTGGCACGTCCTCGGTTTCGATGGCGGAGGGTTCCGACTGCTCGTCGGTCAGCCATGCGGGCCGTTCTGTGCGCAGCACGGGCGGCAGCCAGCCGGTTCCGGCCAGAAGTTGCTCGGCGGCTTCCGCCATTTCCGGCTTCTTCCTGTCCGCGATCCGCTCCGCCGCCTCGTCGCCAAGGGCGTCCCGCACGGCGGCGAGGATTTGCGCCTTGGTGACGCGCCCGAGATAGGCGCGAACCGTGGGGGTCCAGTGCGCCGTCATGTCGAGCGCAACCGCCGTCGCCAACCTGTCGGCGGTGGCAAGGGTATGGCGCTTGTGGGCCTCCCATGGCTGCTTGACGGCATTGACGGTCAGCGAAGCGCAATGCGCGAACAGCGCCATGACGCTGGCATGGTCCAGACCGGCGATGAAGCCCCAAAGCTCCGCCACCTCGCGCGGCATGTCCGCCGCCCATCCGGCATGGCGATCCTCCAATGCCTTCGCCGCCGCCGTGTCTTCGATCCCGTCCGCGTGACTGGCGAGATAGCCGCTCGTCGGGCGGATTTCGAGGCAATGGGCATCCCCGCCGCCGCGATAGAAGGTCTGCGCGGCAAGCGCATGGGTGACGGCGATCAAGGCCATGTCCGGCTGCTCGCCAAGGGCGAGACGCAGGGCAAGGGTGCGATGCGCGGTCAGATCGCGGATGAGCGAGTCCGACAGCGGCTTGCCGTCTTCCTCCGCGTCCTTGTCCTCCCGCCCGTGGTCGGAAACGGGATGGCCGTCGCAATCATGTTCGTCGCCGTCCATGATTTCGCCATCGCCATTGACGCGCACCCCGTCGAAAACGGTGCTGCCGTCCCCCGCTTCTTCTTCCTCCGGTTCCGGGGCTTCGTCTTCGGGCCGGATGAACCCGCGCTCGATCCGGGCTTCTCCGTCATGGGTCAGAACCACGAACACGCCACCGCGCGCGATCTCGTCGGCCTCATAGGCATAACGCTTGGCGTCGATGCGCTCGATCTCGGCTTCAAGCTCCGCGAAACGCTGATCCACTTCCGGCGGCAGGTCCACCTCCGCGTCCTCCCATTCCGCCGAGAGGCGTTCAAGTTCCTCCTGCGCGGCGGCGTAGGCGGCTTCGTCTGCCTCCGAAAGCTCCACCGGCTGCGGATAGGTGCGGCGCAGGCCATGGGCATGGGGCCAGTCGATATGGGCCGAAACCCATTTCCATCCCTCGGCCTCCTGCACCTGCGCCGCGATGCCTTCCAGCTTGTCGAGGGCCAGCCGGTCGAGCAACGAGGCATCTTCATAGAAGCCACCGCGATCCTCCGTGAACAAATCGCGGATGATGGTGCCGCCTGCCTCCGTATAGGCTTCCGCCCCGACAAGGATCGCGCGCCGGTCGGTCGCCGCCACGTTGCTGGCGGTCAGGTCGCGGCGAATGATCCACGGCTCGCGGTTGTAGGACAGGTTTTCGTAAACCTGTTCCTGCCGGGCATGGTCCTCGGTGATGGCGAAGGCCATCAACTGATCCAGGGTCAGATCACCATCACGGTAAATCTGCATCAGCTTGGGGCTGACCGTGCCGAGGCGAAGCCGCTGCTTCACCACATGCGCGGTGACGCCGAACCGGGCGGCGATTTCCTCCGCACCCCATCCGCGCGTTTCCGCAAGCTCGCGGAAGCGCTCGAACTGGTCGGCGGGGTGCAGGTCTTCGCGGGTCACGTTCTCGTCAAGGCTGATCTCGGCGGGATCGTTCGCCGTGTCGATGACGCAGCGGATCGGTTCGGTCCGCTTGATCTCCTTGCGCTTGGCGCGCAGCAACTGCGCCAGCCTGCGGCCTTCTCCGACGCTCACCAGATAGCAGCCGGTCAGCTCGCCTTCCGCGTCAAGCTCAGGCTCCACCACCAGATTTTGCAGGATGCCTTTGGCCGCGATGCTCGCCGCCTTCGCCTCGATGGACGCCTCGCTATGCGGGGTCTTCCGGGCATTCTGCGGGTGCTTCTTGAGTTTGTTGAGCGGGATGAAAACCGTTTCGCCATGTTCGGGGACGGTCGAGGTCTGTGGTTTGGTGTTCATGGTCTTTCCTTTCATGGGCTTGGGTTGGAGCGCAGCGCTGCGCTGCAACCCTGCCCGTCGGCGAGACCGGGGGGTGCAAGGCGCAAGGGCGGACGGGCGGAGGGGGATCACCCGGCCTGCACAAGCGGATCGAAGTCGTGACGAAGGTGCGATGCTGGCATCTGCGCGGAAGGTCGGGGATACCGCCCGGCCGCCCTTGTGCCGCGCCAGGGGGCAGCGCCCCCAAGCAACCGGCCCGGCCAGAGCAAAGCGGCGGCCGGGTGTATGAACAGGATCAGGATGTGGGAAACCGGAAAGCCGAAGACCCTGACACACTGATAGCCGCATAATGCCGGGCGAGGTCTTCACGTGACCATGCGGAAGCGCCTCGTCCGCGCAGCAGGTCCGCTTCGCCTTGCAACTGAGATTTAGGCTCAGTCTTTCTAAGCACCGTGAAATCGAATATCGAAATGATACGGCGGGTCGTGGGCAAACAAGGAAGAAGTGCGTGAGTGGGGCGAGCGACCTTGCCATGTTTGGGGGCGAGCAATGAAAATCTATTCTGTGGCCATCGAGAACTTTCGTGGCATCCGCACGGCTACAATCGTGTTGCCCGATCATGCGGTGCTCATCGGTGACAACAATACGGGAAAGTCGTCGGTGATCGAGGCCATCGACCTCGTTCTGGGACCGGATCGTCTCAACCGTCGTCCACCCGTGGATGAGCATGATTTCTGGCAGGGTCGTTATGTCGCCGCCGTGCTGGAGGGCGAGAACGCCGTCGAGGACGATGCCCCCAAGATCAGGATTAACGTCACTATCGTTCACCTCTCCATCGAACAGCAGGCGCGGTTCGGCGGACATATCGAGTGGCTGAACGTCGAGACCGGCGATCTTTATGCAGAGGCTAACCCAGCAGGTGTCGATGCCGCCGCAATCGTGGCAGCGTTGCGCGTAACATTCATTGGCGAATACAACGTCGATGAGGATGATTTCGACGGCAACACCTACTACACGCGCAGTCTCACGGAGGACGATCCCCCAGCGACCTTCTCAAAGAAGGACAAGCAGCATTGCGGGTTCCTCTATCTGCGCTCGCTCAGGACCGGATCACGCGCTCTCAGTCTCGAACATGGCAGCCTGCTCGACATTATCCTGCGCCTAAAGGAAATCCGGCCGCAGATGTGGGAAGCAACCATCGCGACGCTCGCGGGCTTTGACGTGGCGAGTGACCCGGAGCTGGGGATTTCCGGCGTCTTGGAAAGCATCAACACGTCTTTGAAAAAATATGTCCCGCAAGAATGGGGAGCGAAACCGCACCTCAAAGTATCCAGCCTCACCCGTGAGCATCTGCGCAAGGTCGTGACCGCGTTCATAGCGACGGGCAACGGCGACCATGCGGCACCGTTCTACCGACAGGGCACGGGCACCATCAACATGCTGGTGCTGGCGATGCTTTCGCAAATTGCCGAGGACAAGCAGAACGTGATCTTCGCTATGGAGGAGGTCGAGACCGCGATCCCGCCCTATGCGCAGAAGCGCATCGTGCATGAGCTACGCAAGCTCTCCGCGCAGTCGATCATCACCTCCCACTCTCCCTATGTGCTGGAGGAGTTCGGGCTGGAGCAAACCGTAATTTTGGCGCGTTCTGACGGCGGCGACCTCAGCCAAGCGAAGATCGCGCTGCCTGACAGCGTGAAACACAAGCGCTATCGCCAGGAGTTCCGCACACGTTTCTGCGAAGGGCTGCTCGCCCGGCGGGTGCTAATCGCAGAGGGCGCGACCGAGGCGACCGCCTTTCCGGCAGCGGCGCGCCGGCTAGCGGAGTTGAACCCGGCAATCTATTCATCTCTGGAAGCGTTGGGGCTGTGCATCATCGACGCCGGTAGCGAAAGCCAGATTGCCGATCTGGCATTGCTTTACCGAGGTCTTGGTAAGCGGACCTTCGCGGTTTGCGATAAGCAGACCGATGCCGCCAAAGGAGCTATCGAGGCGCAAGTTGAGCATCTTTTCATGCACGAGGAAAAGGGTATCGAGGATCTGGTGCTGAACAACACAACGGCGGCCGCGCTTGGGCGGTTCGCAGAGATGCTAGATTGGCCGCCGCATCTACTCGCACAATATCCTGACCCCAAAGCTCAAGCTGTCGACGCTCTTAAGGCATACTTTGGCTGGTCCAAGGGAAATTGGGGAATTGCGGAGTTTCTCGCCCAATGCACGGAGGCGGAGATTCCGCAATGGATACGCGATGCCTGCATCGAACTGCGCAAGCGATGCGATCCTCCGCCGGCGCCGCCGGCGGCGGGCGCTAATGGTGGCGACCTGTTCGCTGACATTTTTGGCTAGAGTGCTCTGCTATGGTCGAGTTGACGAAGGCCCAACAGGATGTGCTTGCCACGGACGGCTATCAACTCGTCACCGGCGGCCCCGGATCGGGCAAGACCACGGTTTCTATCCTCAAGGCAGCGAAGATCGCGCGTGAGGCATTGCGACCGGAGCAACGTATCCTTTTTCTCAGCTTCGCCCGTGCAACCGTATCCCGCGTCCTGGAGGCCATGGATGAAGAAAGCCGGATTTCACGAGACGAAAAGCGACGTATTGAGGTGGACACCTACCATGCGTTCTTCTGGCGCATCCTCAAGACGCACGGCTATCTCGTAGGCTTTCCGCGCCGGCTGGCGATCCTGACACCACCTAACGAGGCCATCGCCCTATCGGCGGTGCGGAGTGGCTACAAGGCCAACTCCAAGCTCAGTGACGCGGAGAAGGCCGAAAAGAAAGCGCGCGAAGAGGCTGAACGGAACCGTCTGGCGAAAGAGGAAGGCCGGGTCTGTTTCGATCTTTTCGCCGACCGGGTTGCGACGTTGCTGCATGGTTCGGCGAAGGTTCGGACACTGATCTCAACCATGTATCCATTTATCATCCTCGATGAGTTTCAGGACACTAGCGCGGATCAATGGCGTGTAGTCCAGGCGCTTGGCGCGAACAGCACACTAATCGCACTGGCTGATCCCGAGCAGCGGATATTCGACTTTATCGGTGCTGACCCCGAACGCTTGGATCATTTTCGCGCCGCGTTTCACCCCTCAGAACATGACCTAGCCGGAGACAACCACCGCAGCAAAGGCACCGAAATCGCCCTGTTCGGTAACGATGTGCTGAGCGGGAAATTCCGGCAAAGCAACTACAGTGGCATCGCTTTTCAGGGGTTTAAATCGAACCAGAACCAAGCCTTTGCTAGCTTGGTTGGTCATGTGCTCCAAGCACGTAAGCGGCTGATAGACAGCGGCAAACCTAATTGGTCGCTCGCGATCCTTGTGCCTACGAAGAAGATGACCCGGTTGGTGTCGGATGTGTTGCGTGAGCCCTTTGGGCAGGTGCCAGCAATCGGACATACGGCGGCCGTTGATATGGATGGGCCGATTCTCGCGGCGGAGATCGTAGCCTTCCTGCTTCAACAGGGGCGTCATGCCGGCCATTTCGACGAATTCTTGGACCTGCTCTGTAGTTACTACCATGGCCGGGGTGGCGCAGCGCCGACAGCGGGCGATCTGACGGAAGCGGCGCGTCTCAATGCAGCGCTCGGGAAATGGAATCAGTGCTTGGCAGTGGGGAAGGCACCTCCCAAAAACTCCGTGCTGAACGCGACTGCGGCGGTTTATGCGACCGCCCTAGAGCTTGGCTTGACCGGCGATCCTGACCGCGATTGGGCTGCGATCCGCGCGGCGTTGGAGGCCGGCGGTTGTGCGAGATTGCGGGCGATAGCTGGAGACGTTCGCAACGTCCGCCTGCTCGAGCGCGGCACCCAGCTTCGGCAGGGCTTAACTCAAGATTGGCGAGATACCGGCGGCTATCTCAATGCTCTTGCCATCACGCGGCAATCCTTTGTGCAGGAGCATTTTGCCACGGCGCACAAGCCGGAAACCGGCGTGGTGGTGATGAATATGCACAAGGCCAAGGGGAAGCAATTCGATGAGGTCATTATCTTCGAGGGATGGCCAAGGCGTGCGAAAGGCAAGGTCGTGGCCAACTTCGACCGGATCGTGCGTGAGAATATTGCTGCCGGGCCGATGGTGCAGGCTCGACAGAATTTCCGCGTAAGCGTTACACGCGCAAAGCTACGCACCACAATCCTCACGCCGGAGGATGATCCTTGTGTGTTGCTCACGGCATCTGGATAGGTCGCCAGTCTATTTTAGAGGGGCATGGAGGGCTATAGAGCAAACGTAGTTCTCATCGCTATCCCGCGTGCCCCGCCACTTTATTCCAGGGAATCAGCCATTTGGCTGGTTCCCTTTTTCGTTTGCGCTGGCCATGGCGGGGCGATGGCAGATCGCTCTTCCCGTTGGCGGGACGCGACGCCGAAGATCTCGGCGGACGGTGGCGCAAACCCTAGGCGAACTCGCGGCAGGCCTGCTAGGGTAATCCATGAGCAGCCAAGAAGGCTGCCCACATGAGCGAGACAAGGAGACAGTCATGAACTCGGATCAGGTCAAAGGCAACTGGAATCAGCTCAAGGGCGAAGCCAAGAAGCGCTGGGGCAAGCTCAGCGACGATGACCTCGACGTCATCGGCGGCGAATACGACAAGCTGGTCGGCAAGCTCCAGGAGCGCCACGGCATGGAGCGCGAAGAGGCCAAGAAGGAAGTCGACGCGTTCTACGGCAAGCTCTGAAACGAAACGGCCACGGAGAGGCATATGCAAACCGAGAACCCTCAGAATGACACGCTCCTCATCGAGAAATCGTCCTCGGGTGAGCGGCTGGGTCCCGTGCATGGCACGGTCACGGGCGACACCGTCATCCTCGAGGCGCTGCACGACATCGACAAGGGTGACGTGCTGATTCACCGCCGCGTGGATACCGACGATGCCCGGCTGACGGTGACCGACCCGCGTTACCATCCCGAGGTCGGCGATGTGCCGGCGCACTACGAGGCGCGTGTACAGCCTCAGTCCTGAACGCTCTCGCCGGATGCGAGACCCATTCCAGAATGGCAAAAGGAGACGCCATGGAGATCACGATTCAGAACGCTGGCGAAGACGAGACCAACTTCCACGACATGGTCGCCGGGGAAGTCGGTACCGCGTTGCGCAAGACCGGCAAGGATTATCTCGGTTCCAAGAATCTGTCCGAGAACCAGCTGCTGGCCATGCAGCGCGATGACGCCGAGGCCTTCAAGCAGCTCGAAGCGGACATGACTCAGCATGCGCTGGAGCTCAACAATGTCCGCACCAATGCCGGCATTGCCCTCAAGATCAACCTCACCGGCGACAAGAAGACCTGACGCCGGTCGCTCGGTCCCGGCCTGCGCCGGGGCCGTTGCACGCCCCCACCCGACCTCCGCCATCATCGATCGCGGTACGCCATGCGTGGCGACCGACCTCAACCGGCACCGTCTGCCCGAGACACGATGATCGAACGCTTCGCCCCCAATCGCCACGGTACCGACTATGTCGTCGGTGACATCCACGGCTGTCATGGCCTGCTGATGGCGGCCCTGGACCGGCTCGGTTTCGATACGGCCCGCGACCGTCTGTTCAGCGTCGGCGACCTGGTCGATCGCGGCCCGGATTCACCGGCGTGTCTGAAGCTGGTCTTCGAACCCTGGTTCCACGCCGTGCGCGGCAACCACGAATGCCTCGCGCAGGACGCCCTCGACAACGGCGCCTGGCCGCTGTGGCTGGAAAACGGCGGGCGCTGGGCACTGAAGGAAGATCGGGTATCGCTGCAGGCGCTGGTCGATGCCGCGCTGGCGAGGATGCCCTACGCCATCGAAGTGGCGCTCGGTGCGACGCGGATCGGCATCGTTCACGCCGAACCGCCGGATGACTGGCGGGATATCGAGCAGGCCGACTCCATGCTGCGCCGGCATCTCGTCTGGGCGCGGCAGCGACTGGCGGGTTGGGATACGCGGCCGGTCGCCGGCATCGATGCGGTGATCGTCGGCCACTCGATTCTCGAACGGCCGACCAATCTGGGTAACGTTCGCTACATCGATACCGGCGCCTTCACCACGCAGCATCTGCATGTCGAACCGCTGAGCGAAAGTCTGGCCAGGCTCGCCGACTGACGGGGACGCCTGAAAAGCGTCAACCGTCGCGTTCGCAGCGGGCTTGCGTAGGGAACTCGCAGTCGGCATGCTAGGTCCAATCGTGCAGTATTCGATCCCACAGGAGTCCGAGCACATGGCCTATCAATCGTCCCAGGTCACCGATCGCCGCGAGTCGGCGTTGGCGACCAACAAGGTTCTGCGCAATACCTACATGCTGCTGGCGATGACGCTGCTGTTCTCGGCAGTCACCGCAGCGGTGGCCGTCGCCCTGGGTGTCGGCCAGATGAACATCCTGATCTTCTTCATCGGCGCCTACGGCCTGATGTTCCTGGTGCACAAGACCGCCGACTCCGCGGCGGGCCTGGCGGCGATCTTCGCCTTCACCGGGTTCATGGGCTTCACGCTGGGCCCCATCCTCAGCCTCTACCTGTCGGTGCCCAACGGGGCGCAACTGGTGATGACCGCGCTGGCCATGACCGGCGCCACCTTCGTCGGTCTCTCCGCGGTGGCACTGGTGACCCGCAAGGACTTCAGCTTCCTCGGCAACTTCCTCATGGCCGGCGCGATCGTGCTGATCCTGGCGATGGTCGTGGCGATGATCTTCAACATCGGCGCGCTCGCCCTGGCGGTCTCGGCCGGCTTCGTGCTGTTCTCCTCGGCCGTGATCCTCTACCAGACCAGCGAGATCGTGCACCGCGCCGGGGAAACCAACTACATCCTCGCCACCGTGACCCTGTACGTGTCCATCTACAACCTGTTCATCAGCCTGCTGTCGCTGCTGGGCGTGATGAGCGACGACTGAGCGTCGGGGTAACGTCGTGCTTCCGGCCCCGTCGCGATGACGGGGCCATTTGCATTCAGGGAGTCAGTTCAGCTTGCAGAACGCACCGTTGCGCTACGCCGTCGTCGTCCAGGGCGGCCCCTACAGCCACCAGGCGGCGCATTCCGCGCTGCGCTTCGCGCGGGCGGTCATCGCTGCCGGGCATCGGCTGCAAACCGTGTTCTTCTATCACGACGGGGTCTACAATGCCTCGCGACTGGCCGCGCCCCCCCAGGACGAACCGCAACTGCGGGAAGGCTGGCAGGCACTGGCCAGCGAGCACGGCTGTGAACTGCTGGTGTGCATCGCTGCCGCCCTGCGCCGCGGCCTGATCGACGAGGGCGAGGCCGCACGACACGGCAAGCCGGCCCACAGCCTCGAAGCGCCCTTCGTGCTGACCGGGCTGGGGCAGCTGGTCCAGGCGGCGGTCGATCACGACCGGCTGGTCACGTTTTCGCCCTGAGGAGCCGAGATGAGCGAGGAAACCGCGCCCGCGATGCTGGTGATCCTGCGCCACGCCCCCCACGACAGCAGCTGGCTGCGCGAAGGGCTCGACGTGGCGCTGGTGGCGGCGGCGTTCGGCCAGCGCGTGACGCTGCTGTTCCTGGGCGACGGCGTCGAGGCCTTGCGCCCCGGCCAGAGTGCCGGTGCCCTGGGGCAGAAGGGGACGCATCCCACCCTCGACATGCTCGCCATGTACGACATCGAGGACATCCGCGTGGATCGCGATTCGCTGGAGCGTCGCGGGCTGACGCCCGACGCGCTCGGCTGGACGGCGGCGCCGGTGGACGTCGAGTCACTGCCCGCCCTGATCGCCGGCAGCGCCGCCGTTTTCAATTTCTGACCCCAGCCAGGTAGCCTGTCGACATGCTGTTGCATCTCCTCAACCGTTCGCCCGCCAGCAGCCAGGTCCCGCAGGACGCACTGCGGGCGATGGGCGCGCACGATCGGCTGTTGCTCATCGAGTCCGCGGTCTACGGCGCCGTGGCGCCCCAGGCGGACCTGTACGCCGCGCTCGAGGGGCGCTGCTTCGCCCTGCGCGAGGACCTCGTGTCGCGGGGGCTGGTCGAACACTGCGCCCCCTGGATCGCGATGGTCGACATGGCCGAATTCGTCGACCTGACCGCGCAAACCCAACGCACCGTGAGCTGGTACTGATGGCAGCCACCAACCCGACACGTCATCTGGTCGTCGACGGGCGCGAGGTGGCGCTCGACCCGGAAGGGTATCTGGTCGATCTCCAGGCCTGGACGCCCGCCGTGGCCGAGGCGCTGGCCGCCGAGGAGGGGCGTGAACTGACCGCCGATCACTGGGAGGTCATCGAGGTGTTGCGCGCCTTCTATGCCCGCTACGAGGCGGCCCCGGCAATGCGTCCGCTGGTCAAGGCGGTGGGGCTGGAACTCGGCGCGGAAAAGGGGCGTTCGCTGCACCTGATGCGGCTGTTTCCCGACAGTCCGGCCAAGGTGGCGGCGCGTCTCGCCGGCCTGCCCAAACCGACCAACTGTCTCTAGGCTTATATGAAAAGTCGCCGAGCACGGGCAGTTTTCGTCCAGGGCCGAGGCACGCCGTGAACTTTCTCGCCCATGGCTGGCTGGCCCGCGGCGGCTCGGATGATTTTCTCTACGGCAACCTGATCGCCGACGGGGTCAAGGGGCGCGATCTGGAAGCGTGGCCCGCCGATGTCGCCGCCGGCATCCGCCACCATCGGCGCGTGGATGCCTGGGTCGACCGGCACCCCGTGGTTCTCGGCGCGCGCGCCAGGGCGCCTCGTCCCGGACGGCGCTATGCGGGCATCGCGCTGGACATGGTCTGGGATCACTTCGTCGCCCGGGACCATGCCGATGCGGCGCTGATCGAGCGCTGTTATCGGGTCCTGGCGTCGGGCGAAGCCCCCGATCGCCTGGCGCGCCTGGTGCCCGCCCTGATCGCCGAGGACTGGCTGTCACGCTACGCCGAACTCGCCTTCACCTGTCGGGCAATGGCCGGCCTCGGCCGCCGACTGTCCGGCCCCAACCGGCTCGCCGGCCTGGTGAGTTGGGTCGAGGCGGACTATCCGGCGCTGGAAAGCGACTTCAACGCCCTGTGGCCGGCGCTCAACGACGCACTCGGCGTGTGAACGGCGTTCAATCGTCGACGAGCCACCGGCATTCGATGGCGTCGCCTTCGTTGACCACGCTGTGGGCGGGTATCACCGCCAGCGCATCCGCCGCCGCACAGGACGTGAGCACCGCGGAATTCTGATCGGCGAACGCCCGGGCAACGATCCCATGCGTAGTGAACTCGAGACTCACCCGCATGTAGTGCCGGCGCGCCTGGGTGCGCGTCGAGAAGGCAGCACGCGCGACGAGCCGTGGCAGTTCATTCAGTCGGGGGCAGCCCAGCAGGGCGCCGATCAGAGGGCGCAGGTAGAGCCAGGCGCCGACGAAACTCGACACCGGATTGCCCGGCAGCCCCACGAAGCGAACCATCTGCGTGTCCTTCCCCGCCAGCCGCCCCAATGCCAGCGGCTTGCCGGGGCGCATCGCCAGCCGCCACAGATCGAGCCGACCGAGCGCCTCCAGCGCCTGCTTGACGTGATCCTCCTCGCCGACACTGACCCCGCCGGTCGATACCACCACATCGGCCCGCTCGGCCGCCGCCTGCAGCTGCTCGCGCGTCGTCGCCGGATCGTCGGCAACGTGGACGGCCATCACTACCTCGGCGCCGAAGCGTTCGAGCAGACGCACCAGCATGGGCCGGTTGGAGTTGTAGATCTGCCCGGGGGCAAGCGGCTCGCCGGGCTCGATCAGCTCGTCGCCGGTAGAGAGCAGGGCGACGCGGGGCCGTCGCCTGACCGCCACCCGGGTGATGCCCTGGCCCGCCAGCAGCCCCAGGGCCGCGGCTTCGAGCCGCGTTCCGGCCGCCAGCAACGGCTGACCGACGCTGACATCGCGGCCGCGACGCCGCACGTTGTCGCCGGCGGGGATGTCGGCGGGCAGCATCGCGCTGTCGCCCGCCACGTTCACGACTTCCTGCATGACCACGCAGTCCGCGCCGTCGGGAATCTCGCCGCCGGTGAAGATGCGCGCACAGGTGCCCGGCGCCAGCGGCTCGGTAGCGCGGCCGGCAACGATCCGCTGACTGATCGGCAGGGTGCGGCCGGCATCGGTCGCGCGCAGGGCGTAACCGTCCATGGCACTGTTGTCGGCGGGCGGCACGTCGAGGCGTGCGACCACCGGCTCGGCGAGCACGCGCCCGGCCGCCCGCTCGACGCACAGGGGCTCGGCGGGCAGCGCCGCGACGCCGTCGAGCAGGGCGGCCAGGGCCCGTTCGACGCTCTGCAACTCAGCCATGCTGGCCTCGTCCGGGGATCACCAGATTGGCGTAGTTGCAGGGCCGGTGACGGCTGTCGAGCTGTTCACGGAGGATGCCGTCCCAGGCCGTGCGACAGGCTCCGGTCGAGCCCGGCAGACAGAACACCACGGTGGCATTGGCCAGCCCGCCCAGGCAGCGGCTCTGGATGGTCGAGCTGCCGATCTCCTGCCAGGAGAGGTGACGGAACAGTTCGCCGAAACCCTCGATGGTCTTGTCGAGCAGCACGCCAACCGCTTCGGGGGTCGAGTCACGGCCGGTGAAGCCGGTGCCCCCGGTGGTCAGCACCACCTGGACGCGCGCATCGGCGATCCACTCGGCGACCACCGCGCGGATTCGATAGACGTCATCGACGACGATGCGCTTCTCGGCGAGCTGGTGGCCAGCCTCGCTCAGGCATTCGACCAGCGCCTGGCCGGAACGATCGGTGTCCTCGGTACGGGTGTCGGAAATGGTCAGTACCGCGATATTCAGCGGCACGAAAGCGTCGCGATCGGTACTCATGCGTCGTCCTTCTGCTTGCGACTCTGGCGGGCTTCCAGCGCCGCCAGCTGGTCGGGTGTCGCCGGCGCTTGATAGTGGGCCTTCCAGTCGCTGTAGGGCATGCCGTAGACGTACTCGCGGGCGCTTTCGTAATCCAGGGTCTCGCCGCGCTCCTCGGCGGCGGCGGCCAGCCACTTGGACAGGCAATTGCGACAGAAGTCGGCGAGGATCATCAGATCGATGTTCTGGACGTCCTTGTTGGCGTCCAGGTGCTCGAGGAGACGCCGGAAGGCGGCAGCCTCGATGGCGTCGCGGGTGGCGTTGTCCAGATGGTCCATAGCAGGCGGCTCCGGGTGATGAAAGTGCGCCCAGCATAACAAAAAGGCAATGACGACAGGGCTGCCCGATGCGGGATCACTCGCCCAGCGCGGCGCGGAAGGCCCTCAAGTGACCCACCTGGCGCCTCAGGTCGGCCTCGCCGCCGTCGCTGTCGCCGATGGCCGGTTTCCGCTCGGCGTATACCGAGCGCCCGCCGAGCAGCGCAACGATTGCCAGGGCGGGGCCGGCAAGGCCCAGGCCGCGGAGAAAGCGACGGCGGGCAGTGCATGAGGGGGCGGACATGCGGTTCTCCTGAGCGATGTGCCATCCAGAGCGGCGACACTATCGTGGCGGCGGCCGGCGGCGGTTTCTACCTTTCGAGAATAGCGGCGCACTCGAACGAGAGGCCGCTGGTCATTCCCGACACAAGGAGAATTACTATGACAGGGGATACGTCTTCCCACCAACTGGTCCGCGTGCTCGCCCGCAAGGATGTTCTGGCCCTGGCGTTCGGGGCGATGATCGGCTGGGGCTGGATCGTGATGACCGGACGCTGGATCGCCTCGGCCGGCAGCCTGGGGGCGATCACGGCCTTCATCCTCGGTGGCCTGGCGATCGTGCTGGTCGGCCTGACCTACGCCGAGCTCGCCTCGGCGATGCCGCGGGTCGGTGGCGAGCACGTCTACAGCTACCGCGCCCTGGGGCATTTTCCGTCGTTCTTCTGTACCTGGTCGATCGTGCTGGGCTATGTGAGCGTGGTCGCCTTCGAAGCCGTCGCCTTGCCGACGGTGTTCGAGAACCTGTTTCCGGGGTACTCGGCCGGGCATCTGTGGACCATCGCCGGCTGGGAGGTCACCGCCAGTTGGGTGGCGGTCGGGGTGATCGGCTCGCTGATCATGATGGGCGTCAATTACCTGGGGATTCGCACCGCGGCGCTGGTCCAGAAACTGGTCACGCTGCTGATCCTGGTGGTCGGCGTGATGTTCATCACCGGCGCCTTGTTCGAGGGTGACACGGCCACCATGCAGCCGCTGTTCAATACCCAGGCCGGGGTGGTCGGCGGGATCATGACGGTGATCGTCATGGTGCCGTTCATGTTCGTGGGCTTCGATGCGATCCCGCAGGCGGCCGAGGAGATCGACCTGCCGTTTGGCGAGATCGGCCGGGTGCTGATGTTCTCGGTGATCCTGGCGGTGTTCTGGTACGCCCTGATCATTCTCGGCACCTCGCTGATGCTCGACAGTCAGGCCCTGGCCGACAGCAAGCTGGCGGTGCCGGCTGCCATGCAGGCGGTCTTCGATGCACCCTGGGCCGGCAAGCTGATGGTACTGGCCGGCGTCGCGGGAATCATCACCAGCTGGAACGCCTTCTACGTGGGCGGCTCGCGGGCCATCTACGCACTGGCCGCGTCGGGCATGCTGCCGGCCTTCCTGGCCAAGCTGCATCCGCGTCATCGCACGCCGGTCAACGCCATCCTGCTGATGGGGGCGTTCTCCAGCCTGGCGCCGTTCTTCGGGCGTCCGGCCCTGGTCTGGCTGGTCGACGCCGGCGGCCTGGGCATCGTCATCGCCTACCTGTGCGTGGCGCTGTCCTTCGTGGTGCTGCGCCTGCGCGAGCCGGCGATGCCGCGGCCCTTTCGGGTACCCGGCGGGCTCGTGGTGGGTGGCGTGGCGGTACTGCTGGGCCTGGGGATGGTGGTGCTTTATCTGCCCGGCAGCCCCTCGGCCCTCACGCCGGTGGAGTGGGCGGTTTTCGGTGTCGCCATGCTGGTGGGGCTGGCGATGTATGCCTGGTCGCGGGCTCGCTACGGCCTCGAGCCGGCCCGGGAGATCGTTCGCGAGGAGCTGGCCGGCGAGTCGCGCTGAATGCGAGACAGGCGGGCGCTCAGCCGGCGTCCGCCCGCGTGCACACCGACAGCACGATGGCATCCTGCTCGCTCATCGACACCAGGGCGTGGCCCATGTCGCTGTCGAAATAGATGCTGTCGCCGGCGTCGAGCGGCACCGGCTCGTAGAACTCGGTGTAGAGCATGATGCTGCCGTCGAGGACGATCAGGAACTCCTCGCCGTCGTGACGGACCCACTCGCTGAATTCGTCGAAGCGCCGGGCCCGGACGATGGTCTTGAAGGGGATCATGCGCTTCTGTGCCAGTTGATGGGACAGCAGTTCGTGCTCGTAGGTCGGGGTGGGGTGGCGCTGGCCGTCCCCGGAACGCGTCAGGTCGCGTCGCCCCATGGTACGGGTCTGGGCCTTCGGCGTGCTGAGCAACTGGGGCAGGTCGATGTCCAGGCCCTGGATCAGCTTCTGCACCGCCGTGAAGGTCGGCGAGATCTGGCCGTTCTCGATCTTGGACAGCGTCGAACGGGCCAGGCCGGTGCGCTGGCTGACGTCCTCGAGCGTCCACTGGTTGGCCAGACGAATCTCCTTGAGCCGCTCGCCGAGGCGTAGCGGTTCGACGAAGGGCTTGCGACCCGAGGCGATGCGCAGAGCGGCATCCTGATCGGTGTTGGACATGGCGGCGGTTCACGATAGGAAACAAAATTTCCCGTCATGCTACCACACTCGCCTCGCCGGGCCGTGCCATTCGCGCCACGCACGTGGTCGCCGGCGACTGGGGGCCGGCGAGGTTTCCCGGGACCGAGAAACCTCCCGCGCCAGACTCACGGCATGACGTAGGGCTGGCCGAGCAGTGCCCGGACGTGGGCGGTCGCGCTGCGCCCCAGGGCCTCGAGCGAATAGCCCCCCTCGAGCACCGAGACCAGCCGGTTGTCGGCATGGCTTCTCGCCACGTCCATGAGCAGGGTGGTGACCCAGTGATAGTCGGTCTCGTCCAGGCAGATGTCCGCCAGCGGGTCGTCGCGATGGGCATCGAACCCGGCGGAGACCAGCACCAGTTCGGGGCGGTGGGCCTGCAGGGCCGGCAGCCAGTCCCGCTCGACCCGGGCACGGAAGGTGGCGCCGTCGCAACCCGCCTCCAGCGGGGTATCGACCACGTTGTCGAACTCGGGGCGCAGGTAGCGCCACGGATAGAAGGGGTACTGGTAACTGGTGCAGATCAGGGTGTCCGGATCGCCACCGAAGATATCGATGGTGCCGTTGCACTGGTGGACGTCGAAGTCGATGATCGCCACGCGCCGGATCCCGTACTGTGCCCGGGCGTGAGCGGCGGCCACGGCGACGTTGTTGAAGAAGCAGAATCCCATCGCTTCGCTGAGCTCGGCGTGGTGGCCCGGTGGCCGTACCGCGCAGAACACGTTGTCGGCCTGATGGCGGAAGACGCGGTCGACCCCGGCGACGGCGGCCCCGGCCGCATACCGCGCCGCCTTGAGGCTATCGGGATTCATCAAGGTATCGTTGTCGAGGTTGATCAGCCCCTGATCGGGCACGCAGCGCGCCAGCGCCTTGAGATAACGCAGCGGATGAATGCGCGAGATCTGCTCGTCGCTGGCCTGGCGGGCATCCGCCTGCATGGTCTGCTGCAGCACCCCGGCCAGGGCCATGTGCGAGCGGATCGACTCGAGCCGCTGGGGGCTTTCCGGGTGCGCCGGCCCCATGTGGTGACGATCACAGTAGGGGTGACTGATGAAAGCGGTGATCATGAGGGGCTGTCTCCGGCGGCGAGCGGTTCCACGGTAATCGGCGACGAGGCTTGCACGACACTGGCAATAAGTCGTACACAGGGAACATTCTCGAGGCAAGGGCGAGGCAGGAGAGCATCGTGAGTACGCGCTTTCTACGGTATTTCTTTGACCCACGCAGCATTGCGGTGATCGGCGCCTCCGAAAAGACCCATTCGATGGGCGGTCTGGTGCTTCGTAACCTCACCGACAGCCAATTTCCGGGCACCCTCTGGGCGGTCAATCCCAAGGGCTATGCGTCGGTCCATGGCTGCGACTGCGTGCGCCGGGTCGCCGACCTGCCGCAGGTCCCCGATCTGGCGGTGATCTGCTCCCCGGTGGCCAGTGTCCCGGGACTGATCGAACAGCTCGGCCGCTTCGGCGTGCGGGCGGCCATGGTACTCTCGGGTGGCGCCCATCTCGACGACCGGCCGCACCACGGCGGTTCCATCCGCGAGCGCATGCTGACGGCGGCGCGTCGCTCGGGGATCCGCGTGCTCGGCCCCGAGTGCATGGGCATGATCGTGCCCGGCCGGCGGCTCAACGCCACCTACGCCAGCCAGCCGGTCAAGGCGGGCCGGGTCGCCTATCTCGGCCAGTCGGGGATGCTCGGCAACGCCATGATCGACTGGGCGGCGGGGCGGGGCATCGGCTTCTCGCACCTGGCCACCCTGGGCGACAGCGTCGACGTGATGCTTCCCGACCTGATCGACTACATCAACCAGTACTCGCCCTGCCAGGCGATGCTGCTGCACCTGGAGCGTATCCACGACGCCCAGCATTTCATGACCGCGCTGCGCGACGCCTCGCGCAATCGCCTGGTTCTGGCGATCAAGAGTGGCCGCACGCCACGCTCCGACCTGTCCCAGGCGCCGCCCACGCCGGGCATCGCCAACCGCGACGTGGTCATCGACGCCGCGCTCGCGCGTGCCGGGGTGGTCAGGGTCGACGATTCCGACGCGTTGTTCGACGCCCTGGAAACCCTGTCACGCATGAAACCGCTGCGCGGCGACCGCCTGGCGATCGTCGCCAACGGACTGGGGCCGGCCCTGCTGGCGATCGACAAGCTGATCAGTGCCGGCGGTCAACTCGCCGAATTCAGCGATGCCACCCGGGAAGCGCTCACCGCCGGCGAGTTCGATATCAGCCTGCCCGGGCGCAATCCCGTCGACCTGGGCGGCAACGCCACGCCCGAACGTTTCGTCGAGGCCCTGGAGATCGTCGCCGCCGATCCCGGGGCCGATGCGGTGCTGGTCGTCCATGCGCCGACCCGCCTGGCGCCGTCGCGAACCACCGCACAGGCGCTGGTCGCCAACCGCAAGCGCTTCAAGCGCAATCTGCTGACCAGTTGGATGGGGCTGGAAGAGGCGCTGTCGGCCCGTCACGAGTGCAATCTCGCCGGGATCCCGACCTATATCTCGCCGGAGAAGGCGATCAAGGCCTTCATGCACATGGTCGACTACCAGCGCGTTCAGGCGCTGTTGCAGGAAACCCCGCCGAGTCTGCCGTTCACCACCACGCCGGCGATCCGCGAGCGCTGCCACCGGCTGATCGAGTCGGCCAAGGAACGCGGCCGCGACCGCCTGACCCATGAGGAAACCGCCGACGTGCTCGCCGCCTACGGTATTCCCGCGGCACCCAGTCGCTACGTCTTCGATCCCGATCAGGCTGCCGAGGCCGCGGCCCAGCTCTCCGGACGCCTGGCGCTGAAGGTGGTTCACGCGCACAACTGCCTGCCGTTTCGCTATCGCCAGCACCCCCACAAGCTCTCGGCGGGGCTGCTGCAGGACCTGGAAACCCCCGAGCAGGTCGCCGAGGGCGTCCGCCAGCTGGGCGACAAGGTCCGCGAGAAGTTTCCCGACAGCCCGGTCTACAGCTATTGCCTGCAGAGCATGCAGCGCGGCAAGCATTCGATGCAGCTGTGCGCCGGCATCACCCGCGATGCGGTCTTCGGGCCGGTGATCGTCTTCGGCATCGGCGGCTACAAGGTCAACGTGCTGGCCGATCGCCACGTCGCGCTGCCGCCGTTGAACATGACGCTGGCCGATGAACTGATCCGGCGTACCCACGCCGCGCGCTTGATACTCGAGCATTCCCGGGCCCCCGACCGCGACATCGAGCGGCTCTGCCAACTGCTGGTCAAGCTCTCGCAGATGGCCTCCGACCTGCCGGAACTGCGCGGGCTCGAACTCAACCCGCTGCTGCTCAATCGCGATGGCCTGGTCGCGGTGGATTTCGCCATGGATCTGGGTGAACCGGCGCGCCACGCGATCATGCCCTATCCTGAAGAATTGCGTGAGTGGCTGACCCTCGACGATGGCATGGCCGTCGAGATACGCCCCATCCGCGGCGAGGATGCCCCCCTGATCCGTGCCTTCCACGACCGGCTCTCCGAGGAAAGCATCCGCTTTCGCTACTTCCACAACAAGGCGGACCTGTCCCAGCGCGACCTGTCGACGCTGGCCCAGATCAACTACGACCGCCAGATGGCTTTCATCGCCGAGCACCGGCGCGACGACGGCAGCCAGGAAATGCTCGGCGTGGTCAGGGTCTGGAACGACCCCGACAACATCCGCACCGAGTTCTCGATCATCATTCGCGACGACCTGCATGGCCACGGGTTGGGGCGCTTGCTGATGGAAAAGATGATCCGCTATTCCCGGGGGCTGGGCACGCTGGAGATGACCGGCAAGATCATGGTCGACAATGGCCCGATGCGCGCCCTGCTCAAGCAGCTGGGCTTTACCTGCCGCTACAACATGGAAGAGCAGGTGATTGATGCCTCGCTGAGGCTCAACGAACCGAGCAGCGACTGGCAACGCCACCGTCTCGAGAACTCACTGTACTGATCGGGGAATGCTCACCAAGGCGCATGGTTGAGCCAACGGGTTATTGAACCGTTGATCAATCATCAGATCTTCTGATTTGAAGCCCGTTTAATAAGAATGTACGATGCGTGAAAAATCATAATCAATCGTTATGAAAAAAAGGGGTAACGATTTCAATGGAAAATCGTTGGCGATCGCCCCCGACACAACGAGAACAGGTCACGACGAAAAACAGGCAAAGCCGATGAGCGAATCCCAAACGATCAAGATTCAGGTACGCGGCTTGAGCAAGGTCTTCGGCAGCCAGCCGAAGAAGGCGCTCGAGTTGCGCGACCAGGGCCTGAAGCGCCCGGAGATTCTCGACAAGACCGGCCAGACGCTGGGTCTGTCCAATATCAGCTTCGATGTCCAGGAGGGGGAACTCCTGGTGATCATGGGCCTTTCCGGCTCCGGCAAGTCGACGTTGATCCGCTGTCTCAACCGACTGATCGAGCCCACCGAGGGCGACATCATCATCGACGACGAGAACATCCCTCAGCTCAACGAGAAAGAGCTGCTGCAGTGCCGTCGTCGGCACTTCTCGATGGTCTTCCAGAACTTCGCGCTGTTCCCCCATCGCACGGTGCAGCAGAATGCCGAGTACGGTCTCGAGATCCGCGGCATCGACAAGGAGGAGCGCGCCAACAAGGCGCGGGAGTCCCTCAAGCAGGTCGGTCTGGACGGTTGGGAAGACGCCTTGCCCAACCAGCTCTCCGGCGGCATGCAGCAGCGTGTCGGCCTGGCCCGGGCACTGGCCAACGATTCCAGCGTGCTGCTGATGGACGAGGCCTTCTCGGCACTCGATCCGTTGATCCGCAAGGACATGCAGCAGGAACTGCTGGAACTCCAGCATCGCATGAAGAAAACCACCATCTTCATCACCCACGATCTCGATGAGGCGTTGAGCATCGGCGATCGCATCATCCTGCTCAAGGACGGCGAGATCGTGCAGATCGGCAAGCCGGAGGAGATTCTCACCAAGCCCGCCAACGACTATGTCGCGCGCTTCATCGAGGGCGTCGACATGTCGCGGATTCTCACCGCACGCCATGCCATGCGGCCGGTCCGTGCCACCGCCCGCGAGGACGACGGCCCGCGTACCATCCTGCACAAGCTCCGCGAGAACAGCCTCGACTCGATCTACGTCACCAATCGCGAGCGCAAGCTGCTGGGCCTGGTGGAGGTGGACGCCGTCGACCAGGCCGCCAAGGACGGGGCGCAGTCCATCAAGTCGCTCATCCACGACGACTTCCCGCGGGTCGGCCCCGACGAGCCCCTGCACAACCTCTTCGCGATGTTCAGCGAGAAGAGCTATCCGATCGCCGTAGTCGACGAGGACCAGCGCCTGCTCGGCGTGGTGGTCAAGGGTGCCGTGCTGGCGGAACTGGCTGAATCTGGAGAACGCTGATGGCTATCGATATTCCCCGTATTCCTCTCGGCGACTGGATCGAGAGTGGACTGGACTTCCTGACGACGCAGTTTTCCTCGGTCACCCGGGGCATCTCCCACGTCACCCAGACCGGTATCAATGCGCTCAACGACGCCCTGGCGTGGATGCCCGAATGGTCGCTGATGGCGCTCATCGCGCTGCTCTGCTGGCGGTTGTCGGGCATCCGCCTGGCGATCGGCTCGCTGCTCGGCCTGGGACTGATCTGGAACATGGGTCTGTGGTTCCCGATGATCGAATCGCTCACCCTGGTGGTGATCGCGACCCTGGTGGCGATCGTCATCGCACTGCCGGTGGGCATCGCGGGGGCGTTGTCGGACCGTCTCTACGGCGTGATCATGCCGGTGCTCGATTTCATGCAGACCATGCCGGCCTTCGTCTACCTGATTCCGGCGATTCCGTTCTTCGGCATCGGCTCGGTGTCGGCGATCTTCGCCACGGTGATCTTCTCCATGCCGCCGGCGATCCGCTTCACCACCCTGGGCATTCGCCAGGTTCCCAAGGAATTGATCGAGGCGGCCGATGCCTTCGGCTCGACACGCGGGCAAAAATTGTTCAAGGTCCAGTTGCCGCTGTCGCTGCCGACCATCATGGCCGGCATCAACCAGACCATCATGCTGGCCTTGTCGATGGTGGTGATTGCCGCCATGATCGGTGCCGATGGTCTGGGCAACGAGGTCTGGAAGGCCATCCAGCGGCTGCGCCCGGGTGATGGCTTCGAGGCGGGGATCGCGGTGGTCATCCTGGCCATGCTGCTCGATCGCCTGACTCAGTCGTTCCGCAAGACCAAGAAGGCGCAATGAAGCAGTGAATAAGACGCCTGGACCGACTCTTGCATGATTCATGCAGGGTCGGGGCGGCCCGAAGCGTGACGGCGGGCCGCCCTCACACTCAACCAAGAAGAAGGGGAAAGTGATGAAAGCGTTCAATACGATGTCACGCGCCGTGCGTTTCGGTTCGCTGATGATGGTTGCCGGCCTGGGCATGAGCGGACTGGCTCACGCGCAGGACGACAGCAAGGGCACCGTGACCCTGGCCTACGTCGAATGGGCTTCCGAGGTCGCCTCCACCAATGTGGTGCGCGCGGTGCTCGAGGACATGGGCTATGACGTCAAGATGTCCTCGCTGTCGGCCGCCGCGATGTGGCAGGCCGTGGCCTATGGCGATGCCGATGGCATGGTGGCCGCCTGGTTGCCGACCACGCACAAGAACTACTACGAACAGACCAAGGACAAGGTCGTCGACCTGGGCGCCAATCTCGACGGCACCAAGCTGGGTCTGGTGGTTCCCGCCTATACCGACATCGATTCCATCGAGCAGCTCGACGACAAGGCGGACAGCTACGGCGGCGAGATCATCGGCATCGACCCGGGTGCCGGCCTGATGGGCCTGACCGAGGACGTGATCGACGATTACGGCCTGCAGGGCGACGTCAAGCTGCGCAGCGGCAGTGGCGCGACCATGACCGCCGCGCTCAAGTCGGCGATCCAGAACCACGAGGACATCGTCGTCACCGGCTGGACCCCGCACTGGATGTTCTCGCGCTGGGATCTCAAGTATCTCGACGATCCCAAGAACGTCTACGGCGATGCCGAGCACATCAATACCATCGTGCGCCAGGGTCTCGAGGAAGACATGCCGGCGGTGTACGAATTCCTCGACAACTTCCACTGGACGCCCGAGCAGATGGGCGAGGTCATGTTGATGAACCAGAAGGAAGGCTCCGACCCGTACGAAAATGCCCAGAAGTGGGTCGACGAGCACCCGGACGTGGTCAAGGAGTGGACCGCCGACATCCAGGGCTGAACCCCGAGCGAATGTCGCTGACGAAAACGCCCGGCCTGGCCGGGCGTTTTTTCGATCCGGCGCGCGCCCGACGGCTCAGGGCGCCAGACGCACCTTGCTCCAGTGATCGTCCTGGCGGCGATAGCGCAGGCGATCGTGGAGCCGGTCGGCCTGCCCCTGCCAGAATTCGATGATCTCGGGTTCGACCCGGTAACCGCCCCAGTGTGGCGGGCGATCGACATCCTGACTGGTGTAGAGTTGCTCGAAGCGGTGGCGACGCTCCTCGAGCCATTCGCGGTCGGGAATCTCCACGCCCTGCTGGGAGATCCAGGCACCCAGTTGGCTGGCCCGCGGGCGACTCTGGAAATAGCGGTCCGATTCGCCGTCCTCGACCTGCACGACCCGGCCCTCGACGCGGACCTGGCGCTGCAGGACCGGCCACCAGAAGACCAGGGCGGCGTGGGGCACATTGGCGAGTTCTGCGCCCTTGTGACTCTGATAGCTGGTGTAGAAGGCGAAGCCGCGCTCATCGAGGCCCTTGAGCAGCACGATGCGCGCATGGGGGAGTCCCAGGCTGTCGACGGTGGCCAGGGTCATGGCGTTGGCATCGTCGTTCTCGCGCTCCAGCGCCAGTGTCAGCCAGCTCTGGAACAGCTCGAGCGGCGCGTCCGGCGTGCTCTCGGTATCGAGGTGGTCCCCGCTGTAGTCGCGTCGTACATCGGCAATGTCGGTGTTCATGGCGCTCTCCTGAGGTTTTCCTCATCATCGCCCGTGATGCCGGGAGGCTCAAGCGTAGCGGGCCCGAATCACCCTCTGTCAAGGGCCGATGACCCGCATCGAGATCATGCCGGGCGCTATTTTCACCTGACGCACCTCATCCGGTGCCCCCGGGACGTCGCGGCTATACTCCCTCGATGAGGGGAACGGGGCCGGTTCTACCGATCGAGGGCGTGGCCACGAGGAGTGACGATGAAGACGCTGAAAGCCTGGGACGTCCCCATCCGGTTGTTCCACTGGATACTGGTCGCCAGCATCCTGGTCTCCTGGTACACGGTGAAGACCAGTGGCGAACCCCTGCTGTTCCCCATCGAATGGCATGCGCGCGCCGGTTACACCATTCTGGTGCTGCTGGTCTTTCGCTGGTCGTGGAGTATCGTCGGCAGCCGGCACGCCCGGCTGCGCGCCTTGCTGCGCTCGCCACGGGTCGTGGCGCGCTACGCCGCGGGCTGGTTTCGGCGCCATCCCGACCGGTATGTCGGCCACAACCCGCTGGGCGGCTGGATGACGTTACTGTTGTTGCTGTCGCTGAGCCTTCAGGTTACCTCGGGGCTGGTGATGAGCGACGAAGTGCTGTTCACGGCACCGCTGGCCGGCAAGCTGGGCGGGCGCCTCGAGGAGATCCTGGTGGCATTGCACCACTGGAACGGCAACGCGCTGTTCGTGCTGGTGGGCATCCACCTGGCGGCGATCGTGCTTCACCGACTCCGGGGGGAGGCGCTGGTCGTGGCGATGGTCACCGGACGCAAGCGGCTCTCTGGTGCCGTCAAGGATGGCGAGAACCAGCCGGTATCCGGCTGGCGGGCCTGGGCCGTCGCCGCCTTGGCCGTCGCGGTGCTGGTGGCCATTCTGGAGTGGGCCTGACCCGGCGGCGACTCAATCGGCACGGTAGTCGTCGTGGCATGCCTTGCAGCTGCGCGCCATCTCGGCGAAGCGGGCCCGCACCGTATCGAAGCTGCCGTCGCCGGCGACCTCGGCCAGTTGCACGGCGGCGTCCTCGAAGGCCTGCGCCTTGGCATCGAAATCATCGCGATTAGCGGCGATGTCGGGCAACGCATGGGTGCCCTGGCGATCGTAGGAGTCCGCGATGAACCCTTCCCAGGGCAGCGGCGCCAGGTCGGCGACACGTCGGGCACGCTCGGCGAACGCCTCGGCATCGTAGTCGATGTCGCCCTTGACCATCCGGGACATCGGCACCATTTGCCAGGCGATCACTTCCATGGCCGCGTGCCGATAGTGGATGGCGTCGTCGATGTCATCGGCCTGAGCGATCGTCGCGGGGCCGCCCGTCAGACTCGCCAGGGCGAGCAGGGAGAGCATGCGCTTCATGAGTCACTCCTTGTTGTCTTGTTATTGCGGCGTTCGCCGCCGACGACCGGGATGTCAGTCCTGCCACCGATCGCCCCCGGGACCTTCACAACATAGGCACCCGAGCCCGGCGCGTCGAGAGGCCGTGATCAGGACAATGCCGCACGCACGCCGAGGATCGCCCCGCAGGCCAGCCAGCCGACGATCGCGTAGGGCAGGTTCCAGCGCAGCATCTCCCGGGGCGCGACGCCATAGCGCGAACACAACACGAGATTGCTGCCCGATAGCGGGCTGCTGCCGGTCCCCAGCGCCCAGCCCATGAGAAAGACCATGCCCAGCAGCGTGGGGTCGGGATGCAGCGAGGCGAGCAGCGGCGCCAGGGTCGTCACGCCGACCAGCGGGTGGATGCCGACGAAGGCCAGTGCCACGATCACCCCCAGGGTCAACCAGGCCTGTAGATGCCCGAAGTGCGTGAACGGCAGTGCCGGGCCCTCCGGCCAGCTCGCCAGCAGGGCGCTGAGGCCGCTGGACAGTACCCCGGCGGCGAGAAACAGTGCGAACTGCGGCATCAGCCGTGACAGCCCGTGGTCGAGCTGGTGACGCAGCCGGGAGCGGCGCTCGCGTGCCGGCGCCAGCAGCAGGGCGGCCAGCGGGGAGACAATGCTGATGATCAAGGGGATGCCCAGCGTCGGCCAGGCGGTGTGAAGCAGGAGAACGGCGAGGGCGAGAACGCCGGGCAGCACCAGGGCGCGTGCCTCGAGCGGGTAGCCCGTGAAAGGCCCTTTGACGCGCAAGGTGTCCAGGGCGACCAGGGTCAGCAAGGCCAGCGCGCAGGCCAGCCCCCAGGGCAGCAGGGCGGTGAACTCGAGCCCCGGGGCATAGGTCAGGGCCACGCCCATGGCGACGAAGAACGGCGACCAGGCCGCCGCCGCGGGAAAGGCGCGGCCCAGCACCATCGCCTGCCGCCGGGAAAGCCGTCGGTCGTGCTGCATGCGGTCGGCGAACAGGAACAGCGCCGAGAGATTGATCACGGCGCCGAACAGGTGCACGCCGAACAGCGTGCCCCAGAAACTGTCGCGCTGTGTCGTGTCGGCCCGGGTCGGCACGCTGGGCGCGGCCATCGACAGAAAGCTCACGCCGGCGAACATCATCAGCAGCGTCTGGTTGATCGCCAGGGCATGCAGGAGCGTCACCGGCGTGCCGCGGACCAGGGCGACGGCCCAGAACACCACGCCGGCACCGCCCAGGGCCAACGCCTGGCGGCGCGAGGCCCGTGGCAACTGACGGGCCAGACGCAGGGTCGCCAGCCAGCTGAGAATCGCCGCCGGCCACAGCGGCCAGTGCATCAGACTGCTGGCGATGCTCAACGCGAGCATCGCCAGGATCAGCGCGCTCGAGGGTCTCACGAGCGCAGTTGCCGCCCGCGCCAGCGCGCATAGAGCGCACTGGCGACACACAGCACCGCCGCGGCGGCGATCTCGAGCCCGCCCAGCCAGAGCTTGTCCGGCAGCGAGGCGATCATCACCCCCTGCATGAGATAGAGCAGACTGACGAAGGCCAGCCAGAGGTGACCGCGCGGGCGGCGGGTCAACAGGCTCGGCAGCAGCAGCACCAGCGGCAGGAGGCGGACCAGGATCGGCCCCCAGCCCACCTGATGCTGGCTCTTGAGCAGCCAGCCGCCGAGGCACAGCAGCACGATCAATGCCGCATAGCTGCCGATCACCACGCGGCGCGCCTGACGCAGGCGTTGGTCCTGATGGGTCGCAGGCGTCGCGGCGTCGCCCGTCATCGGCGCGCCTCCGTCAGCCCCTGCAGTGCCTTGGCCAGTCGCCCGATCCGCCGCCCCTGGGCCTGGGCCAGCTCGCGTTCGGTGTCGTCGACGCTGCGATCGCTGCGCCCCCCGGCAACGTGACTGGTGCCGTAGGGCGTGCCGCCACTGGTGGTCGCCAGCAGCCCCGGTTCGCTGTAGGGCACGCCGGCATAGACCATGCCGTGGTGCAGCAGCGGAATCAGCATGGTCAGCAGGGTGGCCTCCTGACCGCCGTGCAGGCTCGCCGTGGAGGTGAAGGCGGTGGCCGGCTTGTCGACCAGGGTGCCGCCGAGCCAGAGCTCGCTGGTCCCGTCCAGGAAGTACTTGAGCGGCGCGGCCATGTTGCCGAAGCGCGTCGGGCTGCCGAGGGCCAGGCCGGCGCACTCGCGCAGGTCGTCGAGCGTGGCAAAGACCGCGCCCTCGTCGGGGATCTCGGGATCGACGGCCTCGCAGGTCGCCGACACCGGCGGTACCGTGCGCAGCCGGGCGTCGATGCCGGCGTTGCTCTCGATGCCGGCCGCGACCTGTTCGGCCAGCAGGCGCGTCGCACCATGACGGGAGTAGTACAGCACCAGCACGAAGGGGCGTGACGAACTCATGGGCATTCCTTGTCGTTGCGACGGCCAGCCGGCCAGTCGGAAAGAGTGTTCGGCACCGACGGTCCCGTGTCGTGCGGGCCGTGGGCGTGCCAGGTTCTAGTCGTCGGCGAGCAGGGCCAGTATCGCTTCCGGCGGCCGACCGATGACCGCCCTGTCGCCACGATCGAGAATCGGTCGCTGCATGAGCCGCGGGTGCTCGGCGATCGCCGCCAGTATCTCGTCGCGGGACGGAGAGCTCAGCGCGAGAGCCTTCCATTCCGTCTCGTTGTCACGCAGCAGCGATTCGAGCGGGGTGTCGAGGCGCGCGGCCAGCGACTCGAGTTGCGCCCTGGGCAGGGGATCGTCGAGATAGCGGTGAACCTGGAATTCGACGCCGCGCGCCTCGAGCAGCTTGAGGGCGTCGCGGGATTTCGAGCAGCGCGGGTTGTGATAGAGCGTCAGAGCGGACACGCCGACTCCTTGATTTTCAAGGGTTGATGATGCCGTCCATTCTACGGGGGCGGCCGAAGGGCCACAACGCATGGCCGTCCCGCTCAGGATTCAGGGGGCGTCAGCCGGTCGTAAAGCCATACGCGCCGGCCATCGGCCAGGGTGGTCTGTATCCGACGATAGCGCACGCCCAGGTGTTCATAGCGGTCGAGCTGCGCCAGTTCCTCGGCATCGACCGTGAG
>NZ_QWBW01000065.1 GCF_004117855.1 Modicisalibacter coralii | reverse complement strand
GCGCAGCACCAAGCGCACCGCGCTGATCGAGAAGCAGGGCCAGACCGGCCAGGTGCGCCTCACGCCCAGTGGCCGCCAGGCGGTGACCCTGGCCAGCCAGGTCGAGGACCTGCTGTATTCCGAGTACGACGCCGCCAAGGTGCTCGCCGCACTGGCGCGGGGCGACTTCGCGCGGATCGCCATCAGGATCTGGTTGGTGATGTCGGGGATCCGCGCGCTGACCCAGGAACTGCGCCGGGTGCGCGAGAATCCCACCCGCGAGGGCAAGCTGAGTGCCTTCATCGACAACGAGCGCCACTACCACAACGCCCTGTCGACCATTCAGCACACCCTGCTCGGCGCGCGTTCGCAGCTCGCCGAGATCCGGCGTGGCGAGCGCTTCGATACCTGGCGCGAGGTCCGCGAGCGCGAGCATGGCGAAAGCTGGGAGCTGGGCATGCTCACCGGCGCCATCGGCCGGGTGCTCAATGCCATCGAGAACCTCTCGCGGCGGCTCTCCGAACTGCTCGCCGACATCGCCGAGGGGCGCATCCAGTCGATGGGCGTGATCGACTTCGCCGACCTGTCGCGGCGTCTGCTCGCCGAGCCGCCCTCCGACGCGCTGCGCGACGCGATGGTCGCCCGCATGATGCCGCCCCCGCATGATGCCGCCGGGCCTGGCGGTGGCGATGCCGCGCGTGGCCCC
>NZ_QWBW01000064.1 GCF_004117855.1 Modicisalibacter coralii | reverse complement strand
GTATCGACCACGCCAGCGGCGAACCACTGGCCAGAAACACGATCAACGGCAGACCGACGACCAGGGCGGCACCGATCCGATACATCGGCAGCGCCTTGCCGGTGGCCGCCTGGCGGCGACGGGCGAAGATCGTCAGCGCCACGGTGAGGACCACCGCGACCGCCAGCGCCCAGGGCGTGGCGGCGAACCCCGGCAACGCCTCGGGGGCCGGCACCACCAGGCCGCGCACGTTGAAGAAGATGCTGTCGAACAGCGACAGGCTCTGGCGCGGCTGGCGACGATCTACGTCGAGGCGTTCCGCAACGTGCCGCTGCTGGTGCAGATCCTGTTCTGGTACTTCGCGGTGCTGCGCTCGCTGCCCTCGCCGCGCCAGCAGCCAGTTGGGCGAGAGCCGGGCGATGCCCACCGCGAAGCCGATGATCGTCGCCGCGACGATGCCCAGCACCGAGACCAGCAGGGTGTTGAGCAGGCCGATCACGAAGGTGCGGCCGTAGGTGTCGTCGCTGGTGTAGTCGATCAGCGTCTGGGGGATGGAAAAGCCGGCACGCTCGCCGAGGAAGTCGAAGCCGGTGCGGATGCCGCGGGCCTCGAGATTGGCCAGGGTGTTGTGGACCAGAAAACCGATGAAGACCGCCAGGAACGCGAACAGCAACCCCTGGACCAGGAACGCGAACAGCAACCCCTGGACG
>NZ_QWBW01000063.1 GCF_004117855.1 Modicisalibacter coralii | reverse complement strand
GGTCAGTGCCGTCACGCACGGCGAGCACGCCGAACTGGTCAGCCACGATGTCCAGCTGGCGCACAACGGCTATCTGCCGGAGCAGCGTCGGGTCACGCCGGTCCGGCGCCCCGACTTGCTGATGCGCTGGTTCCTGCCCAACTGGTACTGGGCCTGCCTGATCGACGATGACTATGGCGGGGGCGCGATGCACAGCCTGCAGATCTTCGATCGCACCGGGCGCTCGGTGCACCGTCTGGTGATCGCCGACATCGATAACCGGGGCTGGCGGCAACTCGAGGCCGCGACCGACGCTCGGCCCCCGGCCTTCGTGCAGACGATCGACGCCGTGACCGAGACGCCGCCCGACGTCGAGACGCTACGGGCCGAGTGGCGCGGGCTGGGTTCGCGCGAGGATGCCGAGCGTCTGCTGCGGCGCTATCGCTTGAGTCGGCTCACCGCCAATCGCCTGCTGGCGGGGCATGGCGCCGAACGGCTGTCCGTCGATGCCTTCGTCGCTGTCCTCGAGCGTCCGCTGCGGCGTCGTGTCACCCTGGAACTCGAGGGCTGCACCCATGTCCAGAGCGGCTGGATGACGCCCTGGTCGGCCCGGGGCGACCCGTCGCTGGTGCTCGGCGGCGGGCAATTGCGCCTGACCATCGACACCACGGCGTTGAGCGAGGCCTGGTGCGTCACGCGACCGGGCGCGGACGGCCG
>NZ_QWBW01000062.1 GCF_004117855.1 Modicisalibacter coralii | reverse complement strand
ATACCGAGCAGGTCCCCGACTACACCCTGGTCGACGCCACGCTGGGTTACGACCTGAGCCAGGTCGGTCTCCAGGGCGTCAAGGCGCGTCTCAACGTCGGCAACCTGCTCGACGAGGAATACATCGCCTCGTGCAACTCGCTGGAATACTGCTACTTCGGTGCCGAGCGCAATGTGCGCGCTACCTTGAGCTATCGCTTCTAGGAATGGCTTGAGCCCCCACCGATGCCGTCCGGCCCACCCCGCGGGCCGGACGGCATCGGTGGGGGCTCAAGCCATTCCTAGAAGCGATAGCTCAAGGTAGCGCGCACATTGCGCTCGGCACCGAAGTAGCAGTATTCCAGCGAGTTGCACGAGGCGATGTATTCCTCGTCGAGCAGGTTGCCGACGTTGAGACGCGCCTTGACGCCCTGGAGACCGACCTGGCTCAGGTCGTAACCCAGCGTGGCGTCGACCAGGGTGTAGTCGGGGACCTGCTCGGTATTGGCGCGGTCGGCCTGGATGCCGGGCTCGGGGTGCGCTACTACGCCGACATCCAGGCCGTCGAGCGCACCCTGGTCGAAGCGGTAGTTGCCCCACACGCTGGCCTGGTGGCGCGGCGCGTAGATCGCCTGATTGCCTTGCTCGCCCGGCACGTCGCTCCTGGCGTAGCTGATGTCGGTGTAGCTGTAGCCCGCTTGCAGGCGGAAGTTGTCGGTGACGTGGGTGCGGGCCTGGAGCTCGAC
>NZ_QWBW01000061.1 GCF_004117855.1 Modicisalibacter coralii | reverse complement strand
AGTCTGCAACTCGACTCCGTGAAGTCGGAATCGCTAGTAATCGTGAATCAGAATGTCACGGTGAATACGTTCCCGGGCCTTGTACACACCGCCCGTCACACCATGGGAGTGGACTGCACCAGAAGTGGTTAGCCTAACTTCGGAGGGCGATCACCACGGTGTGGTTCATGACTGGGGTGAAGTCGTAACAAGGTAGCCGTAGGGGAACCTGCGGCTGGATCACCTCCTTAACCGACACGTCATCGTGTCTGGTCAAGTGTCCACAATGAATTACCTGATCGGAATAGAGCAACGACTGTGGGAGTTGCCCAGGGCCAACGGGTCACACGGGCTTAGCAGTTAGTACGGTGCTGGGTCTGTCGCTCAGTTGGTTAGAGCGCACCCCTGACCTTAAATGGAAAGGAGGGTGAGGTCGACCGACCGGAACTCGGCGCCGGCAGGCGGTTGTAAACGGTGCTGGGTCTGTAGCTCAGTTGGTTAGAGCGCACCCCTGATAAGGGTGAGGTCGGCAGTTCGAGTCTGCCCAGACCCACCAAAACAAGCTGTAAGCCATAAGCTGTCAGCTTTAAGTCAAGCCCGCCAGGCATGGTGTTGGTTTTTCTTACAGCTTAAAGCTTCCCGCTTAAAGCTGATGTTCAGGGGCCTTAGCTCAGCTGGGAGAGCGCCTGCCTTGCACGCAGGAGGTCACCGGTTCGATCCCGGTAGGCTCCACCATCCTCCCGATGTCCCAACAGTCTTTCAATAAGTCCTAAGCTATAGGTTTTRGGTGACACGTCGATGACGGTCACGTAAAGCTTACAGCTTAGAGCTTATGGCTCTAAACGCTCTTTAACAATGTGAATCAAGCTGACAACGTTTCTTCCGAGAGGAAGAGACAAACGAGATACGACTCTCGAGCGTATCCGGCGATCGTGTCATCGCACCAGACCCCTTGGGGTTATATGGTCAAGCGATGAAGCGCACACGGTGGATGCCTAGGCAGCCAGAGGCGATGAAGGACGTGACAGCCTGCGATAAGGTTCGGCGAGGTGGCAAATGACCTGTGACCCGGACATCTCCGAATGGGGCAACCCACTCAGGGT
>NZ_QWBW01000060.1 GCF_004117855.1 Modicisalibacter coralii | reverse complement strand
TCGGCGCGGGCGTGGCGGTGTCACCGCGTTCGCTGCCGCCCAGGCAGCTCAGAAATGTCGCCAGGAACGCAACATTCCAAGGAATTAGTTCGCTGCCGCCCAGGCAGCTCAGAAAATTCGCCGCTACGTCGGCGGTGACCTGCTCAACGTTCGCTGCCGCCCAGGCAGCTCAGAAAAACCCCGAGCATCGCCGCGCCGAGCTGATGCTGTTCGCTGCCGCCCAGGCAGCTCAGAAACAAAAGCGTGCTTTAGGTATTCTGTGGCGAGGTGTTCGCTGCCGCCCAGGCAGCTCAGAAATCGAGAACGGGGTCCATGCGGGCGAGCGAACTGTTCGCTGCCGCCCAGGCAGCTCAGAAAGTAGACATCGCGGATGCGATCGATCCGCACGAGTTCGCTGCCGCCCAGGCAGCTCAGAAACATGGCCAGTAGTTTCGTAACGGGCATGTCGTGTTCGCTGCCGCCCAGGCAGCTCAGAAATGTCATTACCGGCATTGGTGCGGACGAAGACCGTTCGCTGCCGCCCAGGCAGCTCAGAAAATGCTGGCCAACTCGTCAACCGATTACTCCGAGTTCGCTGCCGCCCAGGCAGCTCAGAAAACCTCGCGAAAAAGGGGTAGCTCGACCTCCCCGTTCGCTGCCGCCCAGGCAGCTCAGAAAAGTGGTAGGCGCTGAACTGGCCGGGCTCGACTGTTCGCTGCCGCCCAGGCAGCTCAGAAAAATACGTCGCACTGGGCAACTGCGCGAACGATGTTCGCTGCCGCCCAGGCAGCTCAGAAAGCAAGGTCGTAGCGCTGCAGGGCGGCGGGGTTGTTCGCTGCCGCCCAGGCAGCTCAGAAACGGCGTCGGCGCGGGCGTGGCGGTGTCACCGCGTTCGCTGCCGCCCAGGCAGCTCAGAAATGTCGCCAGGAACGCAACATTCCAAGGAATTAGTTCGCTGCCGCCCAGGCAGCTCAGAAAATTCGCCGCTACGTCGGCGGTGACCTGCTCAACGTTCGCTGCCGCCCAGGCAGCTCAGAAAAACCCCGAGCATCGCCGCGCCGAGCTGATGCTGTTCGCTGCCGCCCAGGCAGCTCAGAAACAAAAGCGTGCTTTAGGTATTCTGTGGCGAGGTGTTCGCTGCCGCCCAGGCAGCTCAGAAATC
>NZ_QWBW01000059.1 GCF_004117855.1 Modicisalibacter coralii | reverse complement strand
ACCCTGAGTGGGTTGCCCCATTCGGAGATGTCCGGGTCACAGGTCATTTGCCACCTCGCCGAACCTTATCGCAGGCTGTCACGTCCTTCATCGCCTCTGGCTGCCTAGGCATCCACCGTGTGCGCTTCATCGCTTGACCATATAACCCCAAGGGGTCTGGTGCGATGACACGATCGCCGGATACGCTCGAGAGTCGTATCTCGTTTGTCTCTTCCTCTCGGAAGAAACGTTGTCAGCTTGATTCACATTGTTAAAGAGCGTTTAGAGCCATAAGCTCTAAGCTGTAAGCTTTACGTGACTGTCATCGACGTGTCACCCAAAACCTATAGCTTAGGACTTATTGGAAAGACTGTAGAGCATCGTTTCAGGCCAAGGCGAAAGACGGCGGCGCCTAGTGCGCTAGGCGAGTCGGCTTTCAACGCCGGACTGGGACGATGTGGTGGAGCCTACCGGGATCGAACCGGTGACCTCCTGCGTGCAAGGCAGGCGCTCTCCCAGCTGAGCTAAGGCCCCTGAACATCAGCTTTAAGCGGGAAGCTTTAAGCTGTAAGAAAAACCAACACCATGCCTGGCGGGCTTGACTTAAAGCTGACAGCTTATGGCTTACAGCTTGTTTTGGTGGGTCTGGGCAGACTCGAACTGCCGACCTCACCCTTATCAGGGGTGCGCTCTAACCAACTGAGCTACAGACCCAGCACCGTTTACAACCACCTGCCGGCGCCGAGTTCCGGTCGGTCGACCTCACCCTCCTTTCCATTTAAGGTCAGGGGGCGCGCTCTAACCAACTGAGCGACAGACCCAGCACCGTACTAACTGCTAAGCCCGTGTGACCCGCTGGCCCTGGGCAACTCCCACAGTCGTTGCTCTATTCCGATCAGGTAATTCATTGTGGACACTTGACCAGACACACTGACGTGTCGGTTAAGGAGGTGATCCAGCCGCAGGTTCCCCTACGGCTACCTTGTTACGACTTCACCCCAGTCATGAACCACACCGTGGTGATCGCCCTCCGAAGTTAGGCTAACCACTTCTGGTGCAGTCCACTCCCATGGTGTGACGGGCGGTGTGTACAAGGCCCGGGAACGTATTCACCGTGACATTCTGATTCACGATTACTAGCGATTCCGACTTCACGGAGTCGAGTTGCAGACTCCGATCCGGACTGAGACCGGCTTTCCGAGATTGGCTCCCCCTCGCGGGATTGCAACC
>NZ_QWBW01000012.1 GCF_004117855.1 Modicisalibacter coralii | reverse complement strand
GGGCTGCGGCGCTGCAGGAGGCTCGGCGGGTTCGGCCGGTTCCGACGGCTCGCTGGCGGCCGGCGCGTCGTCCGCCGGCGACGGTTCGGGTGGGGTCGCGGGGGCCGCGGGCGCGGCCGGTTCCTCGGCTGCCCGCGACCGGGCGCGATCGCCATCGGTATCCCGACCCGTGGATTCGGGGCCCGAGGCGGCCTGCGACGCCGCGGCGATGTCCCGGGCGGCCTGCGGCTCGACCGCCGGCTGCCGGGTCAGGACCACGGACACGCTGGGTGGCGGCGTGTCATCGACCGCGGGCGTCCACTGTCGACCGGCGACCGCGCCGATCACCAGCGCGTGCAGCGCCAGCGCCACGGCCGCGGCCAGCCACTGGCGGTAGCGGCGGGTGACCGGCGCATAGTTGATCGGATCGGTGACCGGGGTGGCCATGGCGGTCCTGCCGCGTCAGCGCCGGGTCGCGTCGAGCCGGCGGGCGATGGCGTCCATCAGTTGCCCGGCGATGTCGGTGCCACGCTGATCGTCGATCTCGCGCACGCAGGTGGGGCTGGTGACGTTGATCTCGGTGATGTAGTCGCCGATCACGTCGAGGCCCACGAACATCAACCCCTTCTCGCGGATCATCGGCTGCACCTGCTCGATCAGCCAGTGGTCGCGCTCGGTGAGCTCGCGCGAACGTCCCTGACCGCCGGCGGCGAGATTGCCGCGGGTCTCGCCGGCCATCGGGATCCGGGCCAGGCCATAGGGCACCGGTTCGCCGTCGATCAGCAGGATCCGCGTGTCGCCCGCCTTGATCTCGGGGACGTAGCGCTGGGCCATGATCTGGCGCTTGCCACGCTCGGTGAGGGTCTCGATGATCGCGCCGAGATTGCGCCCCTCGGGCTGGACGTGGAAGATCCCGGTGCCGCCCATGCCGTCCAGCGGCTTGAAGATCACGTCGCCGTGCTCGGCGTGAAAGGCGCGCAGCACCTTGTCGCTGCACGACACCAGGGTCGGCGGCACGCACTGCGGGAACTGCTGGGCGAAGAGCTTCTCGTTGCACTCGAGCAGCGCCCGGGTGGGGTTGACCACCAGCACGCCCTCGCGCTCGGCGAAGCCCAGCAGATGCACGGCGTCGAGGAACCGACCGTCGACCGGCGGATCCTTGCGCATCAGGATCACGTCGAGCTCGGCGAGCGGCGCCGAGCGGGGCTCGCCCAGCGCGTACCAGCGCTCGGGATCGCGGTAGGCCTCGAGATCGCGCAGCCGCGCCATGGCCCGGCCGCTCTCCAGGTAGAGGTCCTCGGGCTCCATGTAGTACAGCGAGGCACCGCGCGCCTGGGCGGCCCAGAGCATCGCCAGGGTGGTGTCCTTCTTGTAGGTGATCGCGGCGATGGGATCCATCACCACGCCGATCCTGAGGTCGCGTCGACTCATCGGTTGGCTCTTCGCGGGCGGCAAATGATGCCGGCAGTATGCCGCAGGCACGGCTCGGAGACCAAGCGGCCCGCCTCGCGCCGCTCAGCGTTCCTGGTCGGACGCCGGCGGCGCGAGGCGGCGGATGCCGTCGGCTTCGAGGGCGATCAGGCGCTGCTTGTAGAGCCCGCCGAGGGCCTCCTTGAAGGCGCTCTTGCTGACCCCGAGGCGGGCCTTGATCGTCTCCGCCGGACTCTTGTCGGTGAGCGCCAGGAAGCCGTCGCCCGCCTCCAGCGCAGCGAGCACTCGCTCACGCGCCTGATCCCGGCGTGCGCCGCCCTGGGGCGCCAGCGACAGATCCAGACGGCCATCCTCGCGGACCCGCCGCACATAGCCGGCGAGGCGCTCGCCGCGGCGCAACGGACGCGGCAGCTCGTCCTGATAGAGCAGCCCCCAGAAGCGATTGTCGACCACCGCCTTGACGCCCAGCGGGGTGCGATCGGCGATCACCAGCGAGACGGCGTCGCCCGCGGCCAGCCCCGTGGCTTCATCGCTGATGAAGCGTTCCAGGCGCATCGATGCCACCGGCCGCGCGCTGTCGTCGACATTGATCTTCACCAGTACCGACTTGCCGACCGCCGGGCGATAGGGCTGCTCGCCGAACGGCAGCAGCAGGTCCTTGGGCCGCCCCCAGTCGAGGAAGGCGCCGGTGGCGTTGACCGTGACCACCGTGAGCAGCGCCACCTCGCCGATCTCGGGCAGCGACTGGCGCGTGTCGGGGCGGACCGACGCCGAACGGCTTTCGGGCCGGGAAACCGGGCGGGACGACGGGGAGCGATGACGGGACATGAGACGATACCGGAGAGGAAGGAAGTGGTGCCCGCTCAGTCTGCGAGCGACGGGCGGGTGTGTCGAGTCAGAGATCGCCGAAATGATGCTGCAGCAGGGTCAGCGCCACCACCGGCGCGGTCTCGGTGCGCAGGATGCGCGGGCCGAGGGTCAGCGCCTCGAAGCCGGCCTCGCCGGCCGCGGCAACCTCGCCCTCGGAAAGCCCGCCCTCGGGGCCGATCAGCAGCGCGGCATCGGTCACCGCGCTGCGCCGTCGCCAGGCATCGTCGGTGGCCGGGTGCAGCGCCAGGCGCAGCGCTTCGTCGCGCGCCGCCAGCCAGGCGCCGAGCGGCTGCGGCGGATGCACCGCCGGCAGGGTCGCCCGGCCGCACTGCTCGCAGGCGCTGGCCGCCACGCCACGCCAGTGGGCGAGCTTCTTCGTCTCGCGCTCGCCCTTGAGGCGCACGTCACCGTGTTCGGTGTAGAGCGGGGTGATCGCCGCCACGCCCAGCTCGACGGCCTTCTGGATGGCATAGTCCATGCGATCGCCCTTGGAAATCGCCTGACCGAGATGCACCGCCAGCGGCGACTCGCCGCGCCCCGCCGCGACCGTGACCAGACGCGCCGAGACCCGCTTGCGGGCGACCTCGACGAGTTCGGCCTCGGCCTCCTGACCGCGTCCGTCGAACAGCGTCAGGCGCGCGCCTTCACGCAGGCGCAGCACCGCCGCGACATGGCGTGCCGCGCCGTCGGGCAGCGTCAGTTCCGCGCCGGGTTCGAGCCGGGCGTCGACATGGATGCGGGGGCCGCTCATCGGATCGCTGCCGCCTCGGGCTTACTGAGTGGTCTCGCTGCCTTCGGCCTGGCGCTGCTTCTTCTGCGCGTACATCGCCTCGAAGTTGACCGGGGCGAGCATCAGCGGAGGGAAGCTGCCGCGGTTGACCAGATTGTCGATGCACTCACGCGCATAGGGGAACAGCACGTTGGGGCAGAAGGCTCCCAGGGTGTGGTCGAGCTGCTCGCCGGCGAGCCCGGCGATGCGGAACAGCCCGGCCTGCTCCACCTCGACCAGGAACGAGGTGCTGCCGGACTCGGCGTGGGAGACCTGGGCGGTGACCTTGACCACCACCTCGTAGAGGTTCTCGCCGACCTGCTCGCTGGCGGTGTTGAGATCGAGGCCGACCTTGGGCTGGAACGGCTGCTGGAATACCGCCGGGGCGTTGGGCGACTCGAAGGAGATGTCCTTGACGTAGATGCGCTGCAGGGAGAACTGCAGCTGCTGTTCCTCGCCCTGCTGGGCGGCCTGGTTGTTGTCGTCTGCCATGTCTCGTAACCCTCGAAAAAACGATTGCGTCGAACGGCTTGCGCCGTCGGTTATTTCTTGACCACCGGCAGGTTATCGGCCTGCCACTGCGCCATGCCGCCCTTGAGCTTGACCGCCCGGGCGAAGCCCGCGCCGGTGAGCTTGCCGACGGCGGTGCCGGCCGTCTGGCCCTGCTTGCAGACCACCACGATCGGCTTGTCCTTGAACTTGTCGAGTTCGCTGAGACGGTCGTCGAGGCGGTTGTTGGGAATGTTGCGTGCGCCCGCGATGTGGCCGGCACGAAACTCCTTCTCGTCGCGGATGTCGACGATGACGGCGTCGTCGCGGTTGACCAGGTTGGTGGCCTCGCTGGTGGAAACGCCGTGGTTGCCGGTCTTGAGCTCGTAGGCCAGCCAGGCGGCGAGCACCGCGACGAAGGCGCCCACCAGCAGCGGGTGGTTCTGCACGAATTCGAACAACTGATCGATCATGGTCCGGATAGCTCTGGTTGAAGTCGGTGCGCGGGCCCGAACGCCGGGCTCGAGGCCCGTTGGCACGAGGCCCGCCGGCGGGCGGCGCCCAGTATACACGAGCCATCGCGGTGCGTCCGTGGATGCGCGACGGGCTGTGACGGCCCCTGCCGCGCTGCGGTATGATGCCATCCGGAGACGTGAGTCGCGAAACCCGCCGGCTCGCCGCACCCCGTCGGCGTCGCCCGGGTATCCGCCACCGCAAAAACACGAGGCCCCACCATGTCAGATGCCACTGTTTCCCGGCCCCGTCCGGTCGCACTGATCATCCTCGATGGCTACGGCCACAACGAGTCGACCGAGCACAACGCCGTCGCCGCCGCGCGCACCCCGGTGATGGACGCCCTCGAGGCCCGCTACCCGCACGGCCTGCTCCACACCGACGGCGCCCATGTCGGCCTGCCCGACGGTCAGATGGGCAATTCCGAGGTCGGCCACATGAACATCGGCGCGGGGCGCATCGTCTATCAGGAACTGACCCGCATCACCAAGGCCGTCGAGAACGGCGAACTCGCCGACAATGCCGCCCTGACCGGGGCCATCGACGCGGCCGTCGCGGCCGGCAAGGCAGTACACGTCATGGGGCTGCTCTCGCCCGGCGGCGTGCACAGCCACGAGGACCACGTACTGGCGCTGCTGGCGCTGGCCAAGGCACGCGGTGCCAAGGCGATCTATCTGCACGCCTTCACCGACGGTCGCGACACCCCGCCCAAGAGCGCCGGCGCCTCCCTCGAGCGCGCCGATGCCGCCTTCGCGGAACTGGGCGTGGGGCGCACCGCCTCGGTCGTCGGCCGCTTCTACGCCATGGATCGCGACAACCGCTGGGAGCGCGTCGAGGACGCCTATCGCGTGGTGGCCGAAGGCCGCGGGCGCCATACCGCCAAGAGTGCCATGGACGCCCTGAACGCCGCCTACGAGCGCGGCGAGACCGACGAGTTCGTCGAAGCCACCAGCATCCAGCCCGACGGCGCACCTGTGGCCATCGAGGACGGCGACGCCGTGATCTTCGCCAACTTCCGCTCCGACCGCGCCCGCGAACTGAGCCGGGCCTTCCTGAGCGCCGACTTCGACGGCTTCGAGCGCACCCCGCCCCGGGTCCGCTTCGTGACCATGACCCAGTACGCCGACGACATCGACGCGCCGATCGCCTTCCCGCCAAGCGAACTCAGGAACACCCTGGGCGAAGTGGTCGCCAGCCGCGGCTTCAAGCAGTTGCGCATCGCCGAGACCGAAAAGTACCCGCACGTCACCTTCTTCTTTTCCGGCGGCGAAGAGGCCGAGTTCGACGGCGAGGAGCGCATCCTCGTGCCCTCGCCCCGGGACGTCAAAACCTACGACGAAAAGCCGGAGATGAGCGCCGTCGAGGTCACCGACAAGCTGGTGGAAGCGATCAAGGCCGAGACGTTCGATCTGATCGTCTGCAATTACGCCAACGGCGACATGGTCGGCCACACCGGCGATTTCGACGCCGCGGTCAAGGCGGTCGAGACCGTGGACACCTGCCTCGGCCGGGTGATCGAGGCCATCGAGGCGGTCGGTGGCGAGAGCCTGGTGACCGCCGACCACGGCAACTGCGAGATGATGCTCGACCCGTCATCCGGCAACCCGCACACCTCGCACACCACCTTCCAGGTACCGCTGGTCTACGTCACCCAACGCCAGGCACGGCTGCGCGACGGCGGGCGTCTCTGCGATCTCGCCCCGACCCTGCTGGCGATGATGGGCGAAGCGGTGCCCGCCGAGATGACCGGCGACGTGCTGGTCGACTACACCTGACCCGGCGGCGTCGCCAGCCTTGCGTCGCCCGGCCCACCTTGCCGCCCTGGTGTCGTTCCTCGTCGGAACGACCCTGGGCGGCGTGCTTGTCGGACCACCGGCGCAGGCCGCCCCCTCCCCGGAGAAGGCCGACGAGCGGGCCGCCGAGTCGCGCCTCGACAAGCTCGGCCAGGCGCTGAAGGCCCTCGATACACGCCTGACCGAGACCCGCGAGGCACGCAGCGAAGCCAGCCGCCAGCTGGAAAAGGTCGAGACGGCGCTCACCCGGGTCCACGAGCGCCTGGCTTCGCTGCAGGCCGAGCGGCGCCAGCTCGACGACGAGGTCGCCGACCTCGAACAGCGTCGGCAAACGCTCCAGGCGCAGCGCCGCACGCAGCGCGAGGCGCTGGCCCGGCAACTCGCCGCGCTGTATCGCCTCGGCGAGTCCCCGCAACTGAAGCTGTTGCTCAATCAGGACGATCCGGCCCGGCTGGATCGCCTGCAGACCTATCTGAATCACCTCTCCCGGGCCCGCAACGAGCGCCTCGAGGCGCTGGCCAGGCTCGACGCGCAGCTCGCGACGACCCGTGACGATCTCGAGCAGCGCCGCCGACGCCTCGCCGACCTCGCCGACGAACTGGACGACCAGCGCCGGACGCTGGCGCAGCGCCAGCAGGAACGCAAAGAGCTGGTCGCCCGGCTGGATGCGCGCTACCGCGACGACAAGGCACGCCGCGAGGACCTCGCCGATGCGCGCACCGCGGCCGAGAAGCAGCTCGCGCGGATCCGCGAGCAGCTCAAGCGTCTCGACCAGCCCCCGCCCTCCACGGCGATCGACAAGACCCGCGGCGACCTGCCCTGGCCGGTGCCGGGACGGGTCGTCGCCGGCTTCGGCGACGGCGACGGCGTGGATCGCAACGGCCTGCTGATCGCGGCCCCCGCGGGCACCCCCGTCGAGGCGATCCACGCCGGCCGCGTGGTGTTCGCCGACTGGATGCGCGGCTACGGCAACCTGTTGATCGTCGACCATGGCGACGACGTGATGACGCTCTACGCTCACGTGCAGCGCTTCGCGGTCTCGGTGGGCCAGCACATCGAGGACGGCCAGACCGTCGCCACGGTCGGAGAGAGCGGCGGACGCGCGTCGCCGGCGCTGTATTTCGAGGTCCGCAAGGACGGCGAGCCCATCGACCCACGGCGCTGGATACGCCGGCGCTGAGGTAGCCCTGCCCCTGTCGCTGACGCTATGCTGTGGGCTCGTTCGTCGCGACCCGGAGTCCGCATGCGCGTTAACCGTCTTCGCTGGCTGCTGCCAGCCCTGCTGCTCACCCTGACCACGGCGGTCCAGGCCGCCGACGACAAGGCCGCGCCCGACGACCTGCCGGTCGCCGACGTGCAGACCTTCGCCGAGGTCTTCGAGCGCATCAAGCGCGCCTACGTCGAGAAGGTCGACGACAGCACCCTGTTACGCAACGCCATGCGCGGCATGCTGGGCGAACTCGACCCCCACTCCACCTATCTCGACAAGGAAGATTTCGAGGCCCTGCGCGAGACCACCGAGGGCGAGTTCGGCGGCATCGGCATCGAGGTGGGCATGGAGGACGATCAGCTCACGGTGATCGCGCCCATCGACGACACGCCCGCGGCCCGCGCCGGGTTGCAGGCTCACGACGTGATCCTGCGCATCGACGACACGCCCACCGACCGCATGTCGCTGCAGGAAGCCGTGAGCGTGATGCGCGGCGAGGCGGGCAGCAAGATCCAGCTGACCATCCTCCGCAAGGGTGAAGACACCCCGCGCACGCTGACCCTCGAGCGCCAGATCATCCGCAGCGACAGCGTCAAGCATGAGATGCTCGAGCCCGGTTACGGCTACCTGCGCATCAGCCAGTTCCAGAGCCGCACCGGCGAGCAGGTCGACGACGCGCTCGACGCGCTGACCGCCGAGGGCCCGCTCAAGGGGCTGGTGCTGGATCTGCGCAACAATCCCGGCGGCGTGCTCGACAGCGCGGTGGCGGTGGCCGATGCCTTCCTCGACCACGGGCTGATCGTCTACACCGAAGGGCGCCTGCCGGACAGCAACATGCGCTTCTCGGCCCACCCCGGCACCCGTGCCGACGGGGCGCCGATGGTGGTATTGATCAACGGCGGCAGCGCCTCGGCGGCGGAGATCGTCGCCGGCGCCCTGCAGGACCAGCGCCGCGGGGTGATCATGGGCACCCAGAGCTTCGGCAAGGGCTCGGTACAGCAGGTGATGCCGCTGGGCAACGGCGACGGCCTCAAGCTGACCACCGCGCTCTACTACACCCCCGGCGGTCGCTCGATCCAGGCACAGGGCATCACCCCGGATGTCGAGGTGGTGCGCGGGCGTCTCGAGGTCGCCGAGGGCAACGACTTCGGCCTGCGCGAATCGGATCTCGCCGGCCGCCTGGCCAACCCCAACGGCAGCGCCCGCCGCCAGGACGGCGAGCGCGCGCCGTTGAAGGACTACCAGCTCGGCGAGGCCCTCAACCTGCTCAAGGCCCTCAACGTGCTCGACCCGCGGCGCGGCAGCGAGGCGACAGCCGCGGCCGCTAGCGGCAACTGAGCGGCAGCCGCCCCCGCTCTCCGATCGCCTGACGCATCATCACCCGCTTCAGCGGCGTCAGGCGATCGACACCCGAAAGCCCCAGGTTGCGCGCCAGTCGCAAGGCCGGCTGGTCAGTGCCGAACAGCCAGCGAAAGCCCTCCATCAGCCCCAGCATGGCGGTATTGTCGCCGCGCCGGCGCCGCGCGTAGCGCGACAGGATGCGCAGATCGCCGGGCAGCGCCCCCCGGCGGTGCGCCGCGACGACCTCCTCGGCGAGCACCGCGGCGTCCATCAGCCCCAGGTTCACCCCCTGGCCGGCCAGCGGGTGCACGGTATGCGCGGCATCACCGATCAGCGCCAGCCCGGGAACCACGTAACGCTCGGCATGGCGCTGGACCAGCGGGAAACGATGCACCTCGCCGACCACCCGGACCGCGCCGAGCGTGGCGTCGAACGCCTGTTCGAGGGCCGCGCCGAGTTCCGCCGACGACAAGCCACACAGCCGTTCGGCCTCCGCGGGGGTGGTCGACCAGACGATCGAGCAGTAACGGCTGTCACCCTCGAGGGTCAGGGGCAGAAAGGCCAACGGGCCAGTGCCCAGGAAGACCTGGCGGGCGACGCCGCCATGTGAGCGCTCACACTGCACGGTGGTCACCACCGCGACATGCCCGGTGTCGCGGCTGCGTAGCGCGATTTCGGCCAGATCGCGCAGCTGCGAGCGGGCACCGTCGGCGGCCACCACCAGCGGCGCGGTGAAGCGCCGGCCATCGGCGAGGCACAGCCGGCGCCCGGTGGCCGGACTCTGCAGCGCCTCGAGACGCACGCCATAATGGCACTGCACATTGGGCAGCGCAGCGAGACGCCGCTCCAGGCCGGCCAGAATCACGTCGTTCTCGACGATGTGACCCAGCGCCGCGACCCCGGCTTCGTCGGCGTGGAAGCGTACCTCACCGCTGCCCTCGCCATCCCACACCTGCATGCCGGTATAAGGCGTGGCGCGCCGGCCCGCGACCCAGGGCCATACACCGAGCTTGGTAAGCAAGCGCTCACTCACCGGCGTGATGGCACTGACCCTCGCCGCCGCCTCGCCATGTCCCACGGTATCGTCATCCAGTGGCGCCGGCCGGGCATCGAGCACCGCGACGCGCAGCCCGGCCTCGCCGAGCAAGGCGGCCAGCGTGGCGCCCACCATCCCGCCACCGACCACCGCCACATCAGTGGTCAGATCCTTCGCCTCGTTCCCCGTCATGACTGCCTCTCCCTGCGTATCCCTGATTGAAGGCCGAACCCCGTGACCAGTGCGTTCAACGTTCCAGCCCCATCGCCCGGCGGGTCAGCGCCCGGCGCAACGGTCCGGCCAGGTTGAGCCCCACCAGCCCCGCGGCACGGGCATGCGAGAGCAGCGGGTGATCGATACCGAACAGCCGGATCAGCCCGTCGCTGAAACGGATCACGTTGTGGCGATCCCGCGAGCGGCGTGTCTCGAAGGCCTGCATCACCGTCATGTCGCCGGGTCTGCGGCCCGCCTCGAGCCCGGCCTCGAGGCTGGCGACCAGGTCCATCACCCCGCGCAGGGCGAGATTGAAGCCCTGGCCGGCGACGGGATGCAGCGAATGGGCGGCGTTGCCCAGCACCGCCAGCCCGGGGCGTACCGTCTCTTGGGCGGTGACCAGCGACAGCGGATAGACGTGGCGCTGACCGACTCGGGTGAAGCGCCCCGCCCGCTCGCCGAACAGCCGCTGCAGCCGGGCCAGGAAATCGCCATCGGACAGTGCCAGCGTGGCTTGCTCGGCGCCCTGCTCGTGCGTCCAGACCAGCGCCATGCGTTCCCCGGGCATCGGCAGCAGCGCCACCGGCCCCTCGGCGGTGAACCGCTCGTAGGCCATCCCCCGATGCGGCCGGCTGACGCCCAGCGTGGTGATCAGCGCGCTCTGCTCGTAGGGCGCGGCGTGGCTCATGATGCCCAGGCGTTCCTTGAGCCCGGAGCGCCCGCCGTCGGCGAGCACCGTCAACGCAGCGTCCAGGGTCTGGCCATCGCTGAGCGTCAGGCGATGGCCGCCGGACTGCGGGACGATCGTCTCGACCCGGGCCGGGCAGTGCCACTGAAGCGGCAGCTCGGCGAGCCGGGCGTGCAGCACGCGGCCCATCCAGGCGTTGGGCAGCACATAACCCAGCGCCTCGACGCCCATCTCGGCGGCACTGAGGCGTGTCGCCCCCAGCCGGCCGCGTTCGCTGACGTGGATGGTCTCGATGGCGGTGGCCTCGCGGGCCAGCGACGACCAGACGCCCAACGTCTCGAAGTGGTGTCGCGAGCCCTGGGCGATGGCGCTGGCCCGAACGTCGAAGCTCGGCTGGTAGTCATCGAGCCGCGTCTCACCCAGCGGCGCCGCCTCGATCACCGCGACCCGCAGCGACCGCGCCCGGATCAGCGGCTCCAGGGCGCACCCCAGGCTGGCGCCGACCAGCCCGCCGCCCACGATGGCGATATCCACCGACTTGCTAGCCATCCACAGTCATCCTTAGCGTAATGATTGATACGAAATTACGAAAATTACGTATGGTTAAAAAACAGCCAGAACGCGCTGATCATTCCTTCGCCATCAGGGCCTCGATCTCGTCCGCCCGCTTGGGCACCGTCGCGGTCAGCACCTCATGCCCCTCGACGGTGACCGCGACGTCGTCCTCGATACGGATGCCGGTGCCCCGCAGGTCGGCCGGAATATCGTCGTCATCGGGAATGTAGAGGCCGGGCTCGACGGTCAGCACCATGCCCGGAACAAGCTGACGTGGCGTGCCGTCGCGGCGGTAGCCGCCGACGTCATGAACGTCGAGACCCAGCCAGTGCGAGGTGGAATGAAGATAGAAGCGCTTGTAGCTCGCGTCGTCGATGCGCGCCTCGACCTCGCCGGCAAGCAGCCCAAGCTCGACCAGGCCGTGGGTGAGATCGCGAACCACGCCCTGGTGGATCTCGCTCAGGGTCACCCCGGGGCTAACCGCCGCCACGGCGCGTTCCTGAGCGGTCAGTACCACGTCGTAGAGCGCGCGCTGCGCCTCGCTGAAGCGCCCCGAGACCGGGAAGGTGCGAGTGATGTCACCGGCATAGCCTTCGAACTCGGCGCCGGCGTCGATCAGCACCAGGGTGTCCGCCTCGAGACGCGCGGCGTTTTCCACGTAGTGCAGCACGCAGGCGTTGGCGCCGCCGCCGACGATGGTGCCGTAGGCCGGCCCGCTGCCCCCCTGCCAGCGGAACTCGTGCTCGAGTTCCGCCTGCAGCTGGTATTCATGGAGGCCGGGGCGGGCCACGCGCATCGCCCGCACATGGGCCTGGGCGGAGATTCGCGCGGCATGACGCATCAACGCCAGCTCGGCCTCGCTCTTGATCAGGCGCTGCTCGTGGATCAGTGGCGCGACGTCGGCGAACGCCTCGGGGGGGCGGGCCCCCTGGCGGGCGCGCGCCTTGAGCATCAGACGAATGCCCTCGGCACTCGCCACGGCGGCGGCATCGTCGAGCGGTAGATAGAGGGCTTGGCGGCCGTCGAGCAGCTCGCTCAGGCGGCCATCGCGCTCGGCATTGGCAAAGGCCTGGTCGACCCCGTAGCGGGCCACCGCGGCCTCGGCGCCGATGCGGATGCCGGTCCAGGCTTCCAGCTGGGGGTCCTTGTCGGGGCAGAACAGCACGCTCTCGCCCGCCTCGCGACCCGGCAGCAGCAGCAGCAGGGCATCGGGCTCGGGAAAGCCGGTCAGGTAGTGGAAGTCGCTGTTCTGGCGAAAGGGATAGTCGCTGTCGTTGCTGCGCGTGACCAGCGAGGCCGCCGGCAGCATCACCGCGCTGCCGACGGGCAGCGCGTCCATCAAGGCCCGGCGCCGGGCGCGGTATTCGTCGAGCGCGATGGCGGGAGGGCGCGGGAGGGTTTCGGGCAGCATCATGGCTCCTTGAAGCGGGGGCTATTGCTCGGGCGTCTCGTCGGGCTGTTCGACCTGCGGCTGGCCGGGGTGCTGCTCGGTGTAGAGCAGCATCGCCGCCATGCGCGCGTGCTCGGTGAGCGTGAAGAGGTCGTTCTCGTTCTCGGGCGACTCGTCCAGCGCCAGTTCGTCGAGGCCGGCCAGGGTCTCGAGATCCTCGATCGCCTCGCGCAGGTTGGCCGACCAGGCGTCGCGGGTCTCGGCGGCGACTTCGCCGACGATCTCGAGAAAGCCCAGGGTCCATTCGCGCAGCCCGCGGGCGCGTTCGGCCAACGAGAAGAGGTCATCGGGCAGCAGCGGTTCGAAATTGAGCGCCGCCGCCGACAGCGCGTCCAGCGACTGGCGACGCCAGGCCAGCAGGACCTCGGCGGCGTCACGATCGCGGGGCTGCTCGACGCCCATCGCCTGACAGACCTCGTCGAGCCAGGCTTCGGCGCTGATGTCGTGGAGCGCCAGCGAGGCGCTCAGGCGACCGTCGAGAAAGGCCGGTGACTGCAGGCTGCCGTGCATCAGGAAGACGTCGGCAACGGTGGAAAAGTCGAGCTGGTCGTTGATGATAGACATGCCTGTTCCATGCAGAGTGGGGAGGCGTCGGATGCGGCCGGCAGGGCCCGTGGCGCGCGTTGACCGCCCGTCGGCGCCTCTCTATAGTGGCTCGAAATCTGACTTCATCTTATCGCACGGGCCCGGACTTGGCCCCTTCAGGAGCCTGCCATGAGCGATGACGCACGGTCGACCGTCGAAATCACCCTGCTGGGGCGGGCCTACGTCATCGCCTGCCCGCCGGAGGAAGAGGCCGACCTCAAGCGGGCGGCCCGCTACCTGGATCGTGCCATGCACGGCATCCACTCGCGCAGCAAGGTCCTGGGCGACGAGAAGATCGCCATCATGGCCGCCCTCAATATCACCCATGAACTGCTCCGGGCCCAGGACGAACAGCGCGCCAGCGAAGAGAGTCTGACCCAGCTCAACGAACGCCTCGAACAGGCCCTGGGCGAGGTACCGCCGCGGCGCTCATGAATCACGACGCGCGGAAACAGTCCTTTGGGAATCGCTGAATAAATCGCCGAGCGAGATGTAGCGGGCGTCGCCACGTCGCAAGGCGCACGGAGCACAGGAACCGGAGCCTATGGGGTATAGGTGAGGATTCCGACCGGGCTGGCGCGCCAGCACCGCGCAACGCAGCGATGCGCCCGCGCAGGCATTTAGTCAGTGTTTCCCTTTGGCGCACGGCGCCGCTCTGATAGGATGAAGACGTTCCCTGGGGTGTACGCCAGTCGTTGACGTCCCTCGAGCCTATGCGCAGTACCCAGGGGGCCAAATGCTAGACAGACCCGTGTGCATGTCCGTGCGACGGAAAGCCTGACGGTCTGTCTGCGGCCACCCACCTTGAACCAGTGGGTTCAAGGGCCAGAACGACAGCGGCACTCTGGGGAACACCCTTTCCACCGGCCTCGACGTATCGCACTTGAACGATCTTGCGACCCGCGACGATTCGCGGCGGGCCCTGCGACGCACGCTGCGTCGCCGCCGCCGAGACCTGAGCCCGAGCCAGCAGCGCCGGGCGTCGAACGCCCTGTGCCACCGGCTGCGCCGGCTGCCGGAAGTCCAGCGCGCGAGGCGCGTCGCGCTCTACCTGCCCAACGACGGCGAGATCGACGCCACACCGCTGATCGCCTGGCTGCGCCGACGCGGCGCCCGGGTGTATCTGCCCGTGTTGCGCCCGCTGGCCGAGAACCGCCTGTGGTTCGTGCACTATCATTCCGGCACGCCCATGGTGAAAAACCGCTTCGGCATCCACGAGCCCGATACCCGTCACGGCGCCCACCGGGCCCGCCAGCTACCCCCCTGGGCGCTGGACCTGGTATTGATGCCGCTGGTCGGTTTCGACGAAGCGGGCAACCGCCTGGGCATGGGCGGCGGTTTCTACGACCGCAGCTTCGCCTTCACCCGCAGGCGGCGCCCACGCCCGCGCCTGATCGGTGTCGCTCACGACTGCCAGCGGGTCGACCGCCTGCCGATCGCCGGCTGGGACATTCCGCTCGATGCCATCGTCAGCGACCGGGAAGTCGTTCGTCCGGGCCGCGCCGACGACCCGTCATGACGCCACGCGGCACCTGAGCTATCCCCCAGAAACGACAAGGCCGCCGCGGAGTGATTCCGCGGCGGCCTTTGACTCGACGTGTCGCCGCGTGTGGCGGCGATGCCTCAACTCCCGACCAGAGTCTGGGCATAACCGGTGGCGACCACCCCGAGTCCGAAAATGAGTACCAGTGCCATGACCAGGTCAGGCTTGCGTTTCATGACCGCTCCGAGAGTTGTTATCGATGACTCACGCCCTAGGTTCTGTGCGAAAAGTCAGCGAGCGAAGGCAAGACAAGGCAAAAATCGGCGAAAACGCGGAGTTTACGGGGTGTAAATGAGCATTTTGAGCCGATTTTTAACGCCGTATTGCCGAGCGCAGGTAGTTTTCGTACAAAGCCTAGGGGCGCCACCGACTATAGGGCCGTGACACGCCGATGACAAGTCTCCGGTTCAGCAAAGGCTGATATGTAAGCCCTTGTAATACGAGGGCTGCCGGGTGAGCAAGCGCCCACACCGGCGAATTGGACAGGAAAAGGGCCGTTATTCCATGAACAGCCGGTAGGCGACGTTGTCGGTTTCCTTCCAGAAGCGGTAGCCGATCGCCTGGAAATGCTCCTCCACGTGGCAGCGGTCGCCGTTGGGCACCTGCATGCCCACCAGCACCCGACCGTAGGCGGCACCGTGATTGCGGTAGTGGAACAGCGAGATGTTCCAGTCGGCCGGCAGATGGGTGAGGAAGTTCATCAGCGCGCCGGGGCGTTCGGGGAATTCGAAGCGATAGACCTCCTCCTCGAAGTGCGCCTTGGGCCGACCGCCGCCGAGGTGGCGGATGTGCAACTTGGCGAGTTCGTTGTCGGTGAGGTCCTCGACCGGATAGTCGGCCTCGCGCAGCTTGCGGATCACCTCGGCCCGGTCGTCACCACCCGGCTTGACCTGCACGCCGACGAAGATGTGCGCTCGCTCGGCGTCGGCATAGCGGTAGTTGAACTCGGTGACCATGCGCCGGCCGATGGTCCGGCAGAACTTCTTGAAACTGCCCGGGCGCTCGGGGATGGTCACCGCCAGGATCGCCTCGCGCTGCTCGCCCAGCTCGGTGCGCTCGGCGATGTGCTGCAGCCGGTCGAAGTTGGTATTGGCCCCGGAATTGATGCACACCAGGGTCTCGCCCTGGGCACCGGTCTGCTGGACGTACTTCTTGAGGCCGGCCAGCGCCAGCGCGCCCGAGGTCTCGGCCACCGCCCGGGTGTCCTCGAAGGTGTCCTTGACCGCGGCGCACATCTCGTCGGTATTCACGGTGATCACGCCGTCGATCAGGTCGCGGACGATGGCGAACGGCACCTCGCCGATCTGCGCCACCGCCACGCCTTCGGCGAACACGCCGACCTGGTCGAGCACCACGCGCTCGCCGGCCTCCAGCGCGGCCTTCAGGCAGGCGCTGTCCTCGCTCTCGACGCCGATCACCTTGACCTCGGGGCGCAGGTACTTGACGTAGGCGGCGATCCCGGCGATCAGGCCGCCGCCGCCCACCGGCACGAAGATCGCATCGAGGCGGCCGGCGTTCTGGCGCAGGATCTCCATGCCCACCGTGCCCTGGCCGGCGATCACGTCGATATCGTCGAAGGGCGGGATATAGGTGTAGCCGTGCTCGGCGATCAGCGCCTGGGCATGCGCCTGGGCCTCGCTGAAGGCGTCGCCCTTGAGGACCACCTTGGCCCCCCGGGCGCGCACCGCCTGGACCTTGATCTCCGGAGTGATGCGCGGCATCACGATCACCGCCTTGACGCCCAGTTGCTTCGCCGCCAGCGCGACCCCCTGGGCGTGATTGCCCGCCGAAGCGGCGATCACGCCCTTGGCCTTCTGCTCGTCGCTGAGCTGGGCCAGCTTGTTGTAGCCACCCCGCACCTTGAAGGAGTAGACCGGCTGGAGGTCTTCGCGCTTGATCAGAATCCGGTTGTCGAGACGGCGAGACAGGAAATGGGCGGGAGAAAGGGGGGTTTCGCGGGCCGCTTCATAGACGCGGGCCTGGAGTATCTTCTTGACGGTGTCTTCGAGCATCCTGTTTTTCCTGGAGAATCGCGCGTCGCGTGGGCATTGCGCCCGGCATGGAGAGAACCCCTATTGGTAGCAGAAGCGACGGCGACTCGTCCAGCGCGCCGCGTTGCCGGGCGCGGCCGGCCATCTACAGCGGGCGACGGCTCGCCTATAATGCGCACGCCATTCACCAGCGAGCCCTGACATGAGCCAAGACGCACTCAAGCGCGCGGTCGCCGCCGCCGCCATCGATGAAATCCGGCCCCTGCTGACCGCCGACGCGGTGATCGGCGTCGGCACCGGCTCCACCGCCAACTGCTTCATCGACGCCCTGGCCGCGTACAAGCACGACTTCCGGGGCGCGGTGGCCAGCTCCGAGGCCACCGCGCAGCGCCTCAAGGATCACGGCATCGAGGTGTTCGAGCTCAACCACGTGGGCAGCCTGCCGGTCTACGTCGACGGCGCCGACGAGATCAATGCCCGGCTGGAAATGATCAAGGGCGGCGGCGCCGCGCTGACCCGCGAGAAGATCGTCGCCGCCTGCGCCGAGCGCTTCGTGTGCATCGCCGACGCCTCCAAGCGGGTCGAGGTGCTGGGCGGTTTTCCGCTGCCCATCGAGGTGATTCCCATGGCCCGCTCCTACGTTGCCCGCGAGCTGGTCCGGCTCGGCATGACCCCGGTCTATCGCGACGGCGTGATCACCGACAACGGCAACCAGATCCTCGACTGCTTCGATGCGCTGTTCGAGGAGCCCGCGCGCACCGAGGCCGAGCTCAACAATCTGGTCGGCGTGGTCACCAACGGCCTGTTCGCCCGGCGTCCCGCCGACGTGCTGCTGCTGGGCACCGAAAGCGGCATCGAACGCCACACCCGCTGAGCCCCGACCCCCGCGGTTCAGGCGAGGCGGTTGGCGCAGGGCGACCCGTCACGGAAGGCGAGCAGGTTCTCGCAGGTGACCTGGGCGATCTCGTCGAGCGCCTCGGCGGTGAAGAACCCTTGATGGCCGGTCATCAGCACGTTGGGGAAGCTCGTCAGGCGGGCGAAGAGATCGTCGTCGATGATCTCGGCCGAATGATCGCGGAAGAACAGCTCGCTCTCCTGCTCGTAGACGTCGATCGCCAGCGCCCCCAGGCGTCGCGCCTTGAGGGCCTCGATCACTGCCGGAGTGTCGATCAGCGCCCCGCGCGAGGTGTTGACCAGCATCGCCCCCGGCTTCATGCGTGCCAGCGCGTCGCCATCGATCAGATGGTGGGTCGCGTCGGTCAGCGGACAGTGCAGCGTGACGATATCCGAGGCCGCGAGCAGGTCGTCGAGGGCCGCGCTCTCGCCCCAGGCGGCGAAGTCGGGGCTGGGGTAGGGGTCGAAGCCCAGCACCCGACAGCCGAAACCGTGCAGCAGGCGCGCCATGGCCAGGCCGATACGCCCGGTGCCGACCACCCCGGCGGTCTTGCCGAACAGCGTCTCGCCGAGCAGGCCATCGAGGGCGAAATTGCCCTCGCGAACGCGATTGTAGGCACGGTGGGTCTTGCGGTTGAGGGTCATGATCAACGCCATGGCGTGCTCGGCGACCGCCTCCGGCGAGTAGGCCGGCACCCGGGCGACGAACAGTCCCAGTCGCCGCGCGGCTTCGAGATCGACGTTGTTGTAGCCGGCACAGCGCAGCACCACCGCCTCCACGCCCGCCGCGTGCAGCCCGGCCAGCACCGCCTCGTCGAGGCTGTCGTTGACGAACACGCAGACCGCCTGGCTGCCGTGGGCCAGCGCCACCGTCTCGGCGTTCAGCGCGGCCTCCTGGAAGTGCCACTGGATACCGGCATCGGCGAAGCGTGTCTCGCGCATCGCCTCCAGAAAGCGCCGATCGTAGGGCTGGGTGCTGTAGACGGTCACGTGCATGACGGACTCCTGGATGTTCATGAAGTTTTCAGCCTAATCGCGATCGCGTTTCGCGGTCAGCGACCGGACGCCGCAGCCTCGGAACCGGACGGCGGCGTGCCGCCCGACGCCGCCTCGATGTAAGTGCCAACTTCGGCCAAGGTCCTGGCCAGAGCGCCGCGGTTGTCGTCGACCACGGCCTGACCGGCGGCGCCCAGCCGGCGCCGTTCGTCGGGGTCGTCGAACAGCGCGATCAGGGCATCGCCGAGCGCATCGCCATCGCTGACCTCGCAGCGCGCGTTCGCCGCTGCCAGGGTGTCGGCGATCTCGCGCAGGTTGTCGAGCTGGGGGCCGCTGAGTACCGGCGTGCCCAGCGCCGCCGGCTCGAGCAGGTTGTGGCCGCCGACCGGCACCAGCGAACCGCCGACGAAGGCCAGATCGGCGGCGCCGTAGAAGCGCATCAGCTCGCCCATGGTATCGCCGAGCAGCACCGCGGTATCCGCCGTCGGCGTCTCGCCGCGGGAGCGCCGGGCCAGCGACACGCCCTGCGAGCGGCACAGCTCGGCGACCGCCTCGAAGCGCTGCGGGTGGCGCGGCACCAGGACCAGCAGGGCCTGCGGATGGGACCGACGCAAGCGCGCATGAGCGGCGAGCACGGCTTCGTCCTCGCCGGGATGGGTCGAGCCGGCGACCCACACCGGGCGCTCGCCCCACCGCGAACGCAAGCGCTCACTATCGGCACGCAGCCGCTCGTCGACCTGCAGATCGAACTTGAGCGCGCCGGTGACCACGACCCGTTCGGACGGGCAGCCCAGGGCCCGGAAACGCTCGGCGTCGAGCGAGGACTTGGCGCCGACCCAGGCCACCTGCTGCAGCATGCCATGCGACAGCGCGGCGAAGCGGCGGTAGGTGTGAAAGGCGCCCTCGCTCAAGCGGCCGTTGGCGAGCAGCACCGGCACCGAACGCTGGGCACAGGCCTCGAGCAGGTTGGGCCACAGTTCGGTCTCGGCGACGATCGCCAGCGTGGGCGCCAGCCGATCGAGGAAACGGCGTGTCGCCCCGGGGAAATCCAGCGGCAAGAAGTAATGACTCACTTCGCCTCTGAACAGCGAATCCACGCGCTCTGCGCCGGTGGCGGTCATGGTGGTCACGATGATCGCGGTCGCCGGATAGCGCTGGATGAGGCCGCGGATCAGCGGCGCGGCGGTGACCACCTCGCCGACCGAGGCGGTATGAATCCAGAGGCGCGGCGCCGGCGCCTGGCGCGGAATGCAGCCCAGCCGCTCACGCCGCGGATGACCGGGCGCCGACTCGCGCCAGACACGCCAGCCGATCAGCGGAGCCGCCAGATAGAGGACGCCGCTGTAGAGGCGTCTGGCGAGCCGGGGGTCGAGCATGCTCAGCGCTCGCGGTCGAGGATGGTGCCGATCATCGCGGTGGTCGAGACGCCGTCCTCGAAGCCCAGCACGCGCACCTCGCCGCCGTTGGCGATCACCGCTTCGCCGCCGGCGATCGCCTCGGGGCGATAGTCGCCGCCCTTGACCAGCACGTCGGGCAGCACCGACTCGATCAGCCCCGCCGGGGTGTCGTCGTCGAAGGGCACCACCCAGTCCACGGCCGCCAGCCCGGCGAGCACCTGCATGCGCCGCTCGAGCGGGTTGATCGGTCGTCGCGGCCCCTTGAGCCGGGCCACCGAGGCATCGTCGTTGACCGCCACGATCAGGCGGTCGCCGAGCCGCCGGGCCTGCTCGAGATAGGCGACGTGACCGGCGTGGAGGATGTCGAAGCAGCCGTTGGTCATCACCACCCGCTCGCCGCGGGCCTGCGCCGCGCGCACCGCCTCGACCAGGGCGGGCGCGGCGATCACCCCGAACTCGGCGAGCTTGTCGCCGTGCAGGGCGGTGTAGAGCTCGGCGACCGACAACGTCGCGGTCCCCGGCTTGGCGACCACCAGCCCGGCGGCCAGGTTGGCCAGGGTCATCGCCTCGGGGTAGGCGTGGCCGGCGGCCAGCGCCAGTCCCAGCACGCCGATCACCGTGTCGCCGGCACCGGTGACGTCGAAGACTTCACGGGCCCGGGTCGGCAGGTGCAACGGGGCGTGGCCCTCGCGGATCAGCGTCATGCCCTTTTCGCTGCGGGTGATCAGCAGCGCCTCGAGTTCGAGTTCGGCGCGCAGCCGCTCGCCCTTCGCGGCGAGCTCGTCGTCGTCGCGACAGGCCCCGACCACCGCCTCGAACTCGGTGAGGTTGGGGGTGATCACGCTGGCCCCCCGGTAACGGCGGAAGTCGCTGCCCTTGGGATCGACCAGCACCCGCTTGCCGGCGGCGCGGATCGTCGCGATCAGCTCCTCGACGCGATTGAGCGTGCCCTTGCCGTAGTCGGAGAGGATCACCAGGTCGGTCTGCGGCAACAGCGCCGTCACCTTGTCGAGCAGCTCGCGGGTATCCACCTCGGCGAGGCTCTCCTCGAAGTCCAGACGAATCAACTGCTGGTTGCGGCTCATCACCCGCAGCTTGGTGATCGTTGGTACTTGCGGGCTCCGCTGAAAGTAAGCACTTACATCAGCCGCATCGAGCCGAGCCCTGAGCACCTCGGCATTGTCGTCGTCGCCGGTCAGCCCGGCTAGCGCCACGTGGCCGCCCAGCGCGGCGATGTTGAGCGCGACGTTGGCCGCCCCGCCCACCCGATCCTCGGACTCGTCGACACGCACGACCGGTACCGGGGCCTCGGGCGAGATCCGCGAGGTACCGCCGTGCCAGTAGCGGTCGAGCATCACGTCGCCCACCACCAGCAGGCGGGCCTGTTCCAGAGCGGTCAGATCGAGCTTCATCGCGGAACTCCAGCATCGCGGTCGGAAGAGCCAAGCGCCAGTACCTGCTCGATGCGAGCGATCACGTCGTCGGCGTGGATCAGGCTCATGGCGTCGGGATGGCGTACCCGCTGGCCCCAGGTGATCGACTCGGGGCGCTTGTGCAGGTAGGTACGCACGGCATCGGGATAACGGTCGACGACATAGTCGCGCCAGCAATAGGGGGCGGCACGCTGCGGATTGGTGGTGGCATAGAGCCCCACGGTCGGACGGCCCAGGGCGTTGGCCATGTGCACCGGCCCGGAATCCGGGGCGATCACCAGCCGCGCCGCGTCGATCAGTGCCAGCAGCCCCTTGAGGGAGCTGGCCCCGATGGCGTCGACGACCGCCTCGTCGCCGACCAGACCCCGGATCCGCTCGCCCATCTCGCGCTCCTGGGCGCTGCCGCCGCCGGTCAGCACGCTCTTCAGGCCGTGCTGGCTCCACAGATGGCCGATCACGCTGGCGTAGCCCTCGGCCGACCAGTTGCGAAAGTTGCGCAGCCGCGGATTGGCACACGGGCTGATCAGCGCATAGGGGGCCTCGCCGGTCAGTCGGCGGGCCTCGCTACGGGCCTCGTCGGGAATCGGCAGGTCCCACGCCAGATGCGTGTCCTCGACGCCCAGCAGGCGCGCGAAGTCCATGAACGACTCCAGCACGTGGGCCCGCGGATGCGGCGGGATCTGGCGGTGCGTGAAGCGGTACTGCCAGTCCTTGGCCCGCGCCCGGTCGTAGCCCACCCGCACGCCGGCCTTGAGCCCCAGCGACAGCACGCTGGCCCGCAGCGCCTGCTGCATGTGCAGCAGCACGTCGAAGCGGGTGTCGGCGAGGCGCCGCCAGATCTCGCGCATGCCGGCGAGTCCCGTCGCCTTGTCGTAGACCACGAACTCGACCCCGGAAAGGCCGGTCAGTAGACTGTGTTCCCCCTTGCCGATGATCCAGGTGATGCGGGCATTCGGCCACTGGCGTTGCAGAGCGCGCACGGTGGGCACCAGGTTGCAGACATCGCCCAGCGCGGAGAGTCGCAGGATCGCGATGTGCGCGGGCTGGGCAGGCAGAGGATGCTTCATGCAGTTGGCAACGTTCCGGATGGGAAAAGATTTCATTTTACATGATGCCGGCATTCTATGTGACGCACGGACGCCGCCACAAATCGGCCCCGCCTGGTTCAACGGGGCCTTCTGGCGGGCGCGGGACGCCATCGTCGGCCAGGCCCCGGGGCGGGGTGCCAGCCTGTTCGTCGACCCCTCGGTGGTGGGTGTCGCCGAGGAAGAATGGGTCCTGCGCGCCTATCGTCGCGGCGGGATGATCGCCCGCCTCAGCGAGGACCGCTACCTGTGGACCGGCCACGAGCGCTCGCGGGCCTTTCGCGAACTGCGTCTCACCGCCCGGCTCTTCGAGCGGGGCCTGCCGGTGCCACGGCCCGTCGCCGGCTGGGTCCACCGGCACCGGCTGGGTTACCGCGCGGCGCTGCTCACGGTGCGCCTCGCGGGAGCCCGGTCGCTGGCCGACTGTCTGGGCGAGGCCGACACCGCGCTGCTCGAGCGGGTCGGCGCCACGATCCGCCGCTTCCACGACGCCGGGCTCGACCACGTCGACCTCAACGCCCGCAACCTGCTGGTCACCCCCGACGAGACGGTCTGGCTGATCGACCTCGACCGCTGCCGCCTGCGCCGCCCCGGCGCCTGGCGGGAACGCAACCTGGAGCGCCTGGAACGCTCGCTGGCGAAGTTCGCCGCCACGGCCTGCTCGCCAACCATCCGCCGCGGCTATGCCGCCCGCGACGTGTCCGGGGGCGCCGGCGGTCGGGTATAATCCGCCACGTTCGACGCCGTGTCGGGCGCCTTGAGATTGCAGCCGGAAACCGCGATGACACTCAGCAAAGGACGACGCATCCTGGTCGTGCGCAACGACAAGCTCGGCGACTTCATGCTCGCCTGGCCGGCCCTGGCGTGCCTCAAGCGCGCCCACCCCGGCAACCGGATCAGCGTGCTCGTGCCCGCCTATACCGCCCCCCTGGCCGAGTGCTGCCCGTGGATCGACGAGGTGATCCTCGACCCCGGCGCCGAGGGCACGAAAGCCGCGCAACGGGCACTGCTCGAGCGCCTGCGCACGGGACGCTTCGATGCCCTGCTGACGCTGTTCTCGACGCCACGCGTCGGCTGGCTGGGCTGGCGCGCGCGCATCCCGCTGCGCCTGGCGCCGGCCACCAAGTGGGCCCAGGTCTTCTACAATCGGCGCGTCGTCCAGCGGCGCTCGCGCTCGGCACGACCGGAGTACCGCTACAACCTCGAGCTCGCCGAGTCGCTGCTGGCGGCGATGCATCAGTCGCCGCCCCGGTTGGAACCGCCCTATTGGCCGCTGGCCGCCGAGACCCGCCGGCAAGAGCGACGCGGGCTGGCCGAGGAACTGAATCTGGACCCGGCCTGCCGCTGGGCCTTCGTGCACCCGGGCAGCGGCGGTTCGGCGGTCAACCTGTCGTTGGACCAGTATGCCGATCTGGTGACGGCAATCGCCGAATCATCGAACCTCGAATCGAAGTGGGTACTCACTTTCGGTCCGCAGGAGCGGGACGCGGCCCAGCATCTGGCCGATCGCCTCCACGCGCGAGACATTCCTGCCGTGCTGCTGCCGCCCCGCGCGGGACTCACCGCCTTCGCCCGCAGCCTGGCGGCCGCCGACCTGCTGATCGCCGGTTCCACCGGCCCGCTGCACGTCGCCGGCTGCCTCGATGTCCCCACGGCAGGCTTCTACCCCGCCAAGCGCTCGGCCACGCCGCTACGCTGGCAGACCTGCAATCGCGAGACACACCGCCTGGCCTTCAGCCCGCCGCCCGGTCGCGACAGCGAGACCGACATGACCCGTATCGACATCCCCGCCGCCGCCGCCCGGATTGCCGAGTGGTGGCCGACCCTTCCCGTCGCCGGTGACGCGACATCCTCGCCCGGAGCCGTCTGATGCCTGCGATCACCGGTATCGTCATCACCCTCAATGAAGCGGACAACATCGTCGACTGTATCCGCTCGCTCAGGCGCGTCTGCAACGAGGTGATCGTCGTCGACTCGCTCAGCGAGGACGACACCGTCGCCCTGGCCGAGGCGGAGGGGGCCCGGGTCATCCCGCAGGCCTATCTCGGCGATGGCCCGCAGAAGGCGCATGGCGTGCCGTTCGCCGGCAACGACTGGATACTCGCCCTGGACGCCGACGAGCGTCTCGACGAGGACGCCATCGCCCTGATCGAGCGGCTGACACTCGACGATCCGCAGACGGCCTACGCCTTTCGCCGCAAGAACTATGTGGGCCGGCACTGGATCCGCGCGGCCGGTTTCTACCCGGATGCCGTGACCCGGCTCTACAACCGCACCACCGCCGGTTACCTGCCCAAGAAGGCGCACTCCTCGGTGCAGGCGCCGCGGGTCGAACGGACGTCGGCGCATATTCGTCACTTCACCTACGCGAGCCTGTCGCACTGGATGCAGCGCATCGATCAGTTGTCGACCCGCGATGCCTGGGCGATGAAGGAGCGCGGCGTCGCGCCTTCCTCGCTGCGCCCCACGCTGCATGCCCTGAGCGCCACGCTACGCAAGCTGCTGCTCAAGGGCGGGCTGTTCCAGGGCGCCGATGGCATGACCGTGGCACTGACCACGGCGTTTCATGCCTACATGAAGTACGCCAAGCTCAACGAGCTCTACGAGAACGAGGCCGCCCGCACCGAGGAAACATGACAGAATCGTGATCAATCTATGACAGCGCTGTGATGGGCTTGTTAATCTGGCCAGCATTGCCTGAAAGGATTCTCGCAGATGTCGATTCGACTCCCCGCCTGGCGCTGGTGGGCCCTGGCCTATCTGGGCCTGTGTGTCGGTTACACGACCACCACGGCGTTTTCCCTCCCCCACCTCTGGTCGCTGCCGGTCATCGCCGGCTGGCTGGCCCTGGCCTGGCTGTTTCGCTGGGGGGCGCCGCGCCACGCACGACGCTCGCCGAAGGCCTGGCCCTGGTCGCTGCTGCCGCTGGCCCTGTGGTGGATCTATCTCTACCTGGCCGACACCTTCGGCAAGGTCGACATCGGCGCGGTGGTCTTCCACCTGCAGGCCGGCATCGGCGAGAACGGCAGCGGCGAGCGTATCGTCGCCGGGGCGCTCTACACGCTCGCCGGCCTGGTCATGCTCGCGGTCTTCACCTGGCTGGTGCGTGCCGATCACCGCTGGCGCCTGCTCGAACGCCCGCTGGTGCTCTTCCTGCTGGCCTTCAACCCGCTGCTGTTCGGCATCACCCAGCGGGGCGCGGCGATCGTCGCCGAGGACGGCGCCTGGCTGGAGCGCCGCTACGTCCCCCCCGAGATCACGGCGACACCCACCGATCCGCCCAACCTGATCTACCTCTATCTGGAAAGTACCGAGGGCACCTATGCGGACACTTCGCGATTCGGCGATGCCTACGCGGACCTGAAGGCCCTGGGACGACGCGGGGTGGTGTTCCACGGCGTCCGCCAGCTCGACAATACCGGCTGGACGGTGGCCGGGATGATCTCCAGCCAGTGCGGCATCCCGCTGATACCGGCCGGCCTGATGGACGACAACCAGCTCGAGCCGCTCGAGCGTGTCGTGCCCGGCGTCGACTGCCTCGGCGACCTGCTGTCCGCCCAGGGTTATCAACTGGCCTTCATGGGCGGCGCGAGCAACGAATTCGCCGGCAAGGGGCTGTTCTACCGCCAGCACGGTTTCGATGAGGTGCTGGGCCGCGAGGCCCTGCGCCCGCGCCTCGACGACCCGAACTACCTCAACAGCTGGGGGCTCTACGACGACTCGCTGTTCGAGATGGCCGTGGACAAGGTTCGCCGCTTGCAGGCACGACCAGGCCCGTTCGGCCTGTTCACCATCACCCTGGCCGGGCACCCGCCCTACGGGCACCCCGCCCAGGCCTGTCTCGACAATCAGGGGCCCTTCGACGGCGAGGACATCCTCTACTCGGTGAAGTGCACCGGCTGGCTGGCGCGACGCTTCATCGACCGGCTCGACCGCGAAGGCCTGCTCGACAATACCCTGGTGGTGGTGGCCAGCGATCACCTGTCGATGAAGAACTCCGCCTGGCAGTCGTTGATCGCCGGCCCCCGGGAAAACACCCTGATGCTGCTGGGTAACGGCCTGTCGCCGCGAACCGTACACCGCGAAGCGTCGATGGTGGATGTGCTCCCCACCCTGCTCGAGGCCATGGGCTATGGCATCCCCGCGCACCGTGCCGGTCTCGGTGCCTCGCTGCTGTCGCCGGCCCGGACGCTGGTCGAACGCCACGGCGTCGAGGCTCTCAATGCCCGCCTTCACGAGGAGCGGGCGCTGCAGCAGCGATTGTGGTCGAACGGGGCGCCACCCTAGCTCAGGGTATGACGTGGCTCGGGCCAGGCGACCTCGCCCAGGTCGGGCGCCGGATCGAGCGGCCCGGGCCGCCACTCCGGCGTGCAGCCGGGTAGCGCCTCGGCGAGCCGCTCCAGCGCCTGGCTGCCCCGCGCTCCCGCGACGACCGCGTCCCACCACTGGCGGTGAACGCTTTTCACCTGGACCGGAATCGACGGCAGACCCAGGCGCTGCGCCATCGCCAGGCGATGCAAGCCGCGGTTGATCTTCAACAGCCGGCCTTCGCGGGTGACCGCCACGCCGAGGACGTCCTTGCCCCGCGTGGCATCGAAGCCGCGCAGGGTCATGTCGTCGAGGAAGCTCAGGTAGACCCGCAGGTAGGTCAGGATCCGTTCGTCCGAGTCGAGCAGAATGCCCTGTTGGTACGATGACCAGGGGCGGCCGCTCTCCAGCCGGGCGTGCAACTGGCGAAAGCGTTCGGTAAGGCGCAGATCGTGACGATGCGCGTCGATGTCGCTGATGAACCGGTAGCGCGAGCTGTGACGCAGGTCGCCCCGGCGCAGATCCCAGTCGCCGTCCCAGACGAAGGCCGATGACGAGGGCCGATGTCGACCGGTGCCCCGCCAGTCGACGCTGCGGACCAGCGCACGCGGGTCGACGTGCACGACGAGTCGCTCGCCCAGCCGCGATTCGAGGGAACGCCGCGGCAGACCCAGGCCTTCCAGCCGATCCCCCCCGGGCAGATGCCGTTCCCAGAGATGCCACCAGGACTCCTCGATGGGGATGCCGACACGGCGCTGGAAACCGTCGCGCAGGGCGGCCTGCCAGCGGGCACGCCGGACCGGCCAGCGCATCCGCGCATCGAGCAGTGGCGCGAAGGCCCTGTCTCCGCTCGGTGGAAGGGGGAGCGAGGGCGTTTCGATCCCCCGGTGGAGGAAGAAAGACATGCGTGTGACCCGGATTCCGAAGCCAATTATAGAACGGCGTTTTGATAGCAGTATAAACCAAGCCACTAAAAATTAACAGGCTAACAAAAATGCCCAATCCGGTGCCTGCCGAGCGGCCAACGTCCGGGTAACGGTGAAGGCGCTGTCGCGCCTGCGCGCCTCAATCGCGGGTCTCGATGGCCCGCAGCAAGTGATCGGGCAGGATATGGTGCAGGCAATGGGTGTGCCCCAGGGGGCAGACCCGCTGGAAACAGGGCGAGCAATCCAGGGCCAGGTCATGAATGGCGGCGTTAGCGGTGAGCGGCGGCGTGTAGGCAGGCGACGACGAGCCGTAGATCGCCTGGATCCGGGTGCCGACGGCGGCGGCGACATGCATCAGCCCGGAGTCGTTGGTCACGACCTGCTCGCAGGCGGCCAGCAGGTCCACGGCGTCGGCGAGCTGGGTACGCCCGCACAGATTGACGACGTGATCGAGACCGCCGGCGATGACCTCGCCGTCCTCGGCGTCCTTGGGCCCGCCCAGCACCCAGACCCGATAGCCGTGTCGACCCAGCGTCTCGGCCAGTTCACGAAAGTGCGTCAACGGCCACTGCTTGGCGGGGCCGTATTCGGCCCCCGGCATCATGCCGATCACCGGACGATCGCTCTCCAGCGCCAGACACTCCCGCAGCCGCTGCTGGTTCGCGGGGTCGGTTCGCAACTGCGGTGCGGGAATCGCGAACTCGCCCTCCGCCTCGCCGGCATCGAGCCCCAGCGACACGAAACGCTTGACGGTCTGATCGAGCCGCGCCTTGTCGAGGCGACGCCGTTCGGTGAGCAGTATCACGCGCTGCTCGCCGGTGAAGCCGACCCGCTCGGGGATACGTGCCAGGAACGGCACCAGCGCCGACTTCCAGGAACGCGGCAGGACGATCGCCCGCTCGAAGCGCCCCTTGAGCGACCGCGCCACGTCCCGCCGCGTCCGCCAGCCGAACTCGCCGTGACCGACGTCGAGGGCGATCGCCTCGTCGACCTCGGGCATGCGCTCGAGAATCGGCAAGGACCAGCCCGGGGCCAGTACGCCGAGCCGGGCGCCGGGGTGACGCTGCTTGAGCGTGATGAACAGGCTCTGCGCCATGACCATGTCGCCGACCCAGGACGGGCCGACGACCAGCAGGCGCGGCGCGGGCGTCGCGTCAGCCATTCAACCAGTCCAGGTAGGCGCGAACCCCTTCGCGAACCGTCTTGAACTCGGCCTTATAGCCGGCCTCGCGCAGCCGGGTGATATCGGCGCGCGTATAGCTCTGGTAGCGCCCCTTGAGCCCCTCGGGAAAGTCGATGTACTCGATCTCACCCTTGTCGTAGTAGTCAATCACCGTCTCGGCGATCGCCTTGAACGGCTCGGCGCGGCCGGTTCCCAGATTGAAGATGCCGGAGACCTCGGGGTTGTCGAGGAACCACAGGTTCACGTCGACCACGTCGCCCACATAGACGAAGTCGCGGCTCTGCATGCCCGCATCAAAGCCATCCCAGGCCCCGAACAGCTTGGGGTTCTCGCCTGCCTGCACCTGGGTGTGGTGATGGAAGGCCACGCTGGCCATCTTGCCCTTGTGCTGCTCGCGGGGCCCGTAGACATTGAAGTAGCGAAAGCCCACCACCTGACTGGTGAAGTCTTCCCAGCGGGCCCGCACGTACTGGTCGAAGAGCAGCTTGGAGTAACCATAGACGTTGAGCGGTTTCTCGTGCTCCGGTGCCTCGACGAACACCTCGCTGCCCCCGTAGGTCGCCGCCGAGGACGCGTAGAGGAAGGGGATCCGCTTGTGCTGGCAGTAGTGCAGCAGCACCTTGGAGTACTCGAAATTGTTGTCGAGCATGAACTGACCGTCCCACTCGGTGGTGTCCGAGCAGGCGCCCTCGTGGAAGATCGCCTCGATCGGCGGCAGGCCGGCGCTCTCGCCGCGCAGCTCGGCCTTCACGCGCTCGAGGAAGTCGTCCTTGTCCAGGTAGTCGCCCAGCGTGCAGTCGACCAGATTGACGAACTTGGTGCCGTCCGTCAGGTCGTCGACCACCAGCACGTCGTCGTGGCCGCGCGCGTTGAGCGCCTTCACCAGATTGGCGCCGATGAACCCGGCGCCGCCCGTCACTACGATCATCTCGCGAATCCTCCGTGGATGAGCATTCCGCGCCGCCCGAGGGCAATTCGGCACGGTGCCTATAACCGATTAACCGCTAATTGTATACTTGGCGGTTCGTGAATTCATGGGCCAACGGTGACCCGCCAATGACACAGTCGATACCAGACGTGACTACCTTTCAGGGCCTGATCCTGGCTCTGCAGCAATACTGGGCCGAACAGGGCTGCGTGATCATGCAGCCGCTGGACATGGAAGTGGGGGCCGGTACCTTCCATCCCGCCACCTTCCTGCGCTCGATCGGCCCCGAGACCTGGAATGCCGCCTACGTGCAACCCTCGCGCCGTCCCACCGACGGCCGCTACGGCGAGAACCCCAATCGCCTGCAGCACTACTATCAGTTCCAGGTCGTCATGAAGCCGTCGCCGGCCGACCTGCAGGCTCTCTATCTCGGCTCGCTCGAGCGTCTGGGCATCGACCCGCTGGTTCACGACATCCGTTTCGTCGAGGACAACTGGGAATCCCCCACCCTCGGCGCCTGGGGCCTGGGCTGGGAAGTGTGGCTCAACGGCATGGAGGTGACCCAGTTCACCTACTTCCAGCAGGCCGGCGGCATCGAGTGCTACCCGGTCACCGGTGAACTGACCTATGGCCTGGAACGCATCGCCATGTACCTGCAGGACGTCGACAGCGTCTACGACCTGGTCTGGACGCTCGCGCCCGATGGCTCGCGGGTGACCTACGGCGACGTCTACCTGCAGAACGAGAAGGAGCAGTCGGCCTACAACTTCGAGCACGCCGACGTCCCGGCGCTGTTCGGTGCCTTCGATCACCTCGAGGGCGAGTGCGGCAAGCTGCTCGAGGCCGGCCTGCCACTGCCCGCCTACGAGATGGTGCTCAAGGCCTCGCATACCTTCAACCTGCTCGACGCCCGTCACGCCATCTCGGTCACCGAGCGTCAGCGCTATATCCTGCGCGTGCGCACCATGGCCCGTGACGTCGCCCACGCCTATTACGAATCACGCAAGGCTGCCGGCTTCCCCATGGCGCCGGATGCCCTGCGTCGCGAACTGCTGGAAGAACAGGGAGACGCTTGAGCATGGCATCCAACACCCTATTGATCGAACTGGGCGTCGAGGAACTGCCGCCGGGCGCCATCGACGCGCTATCCGACGCCCTGGCCGACGGCATCGCCGACGGGCTGCGTGACGCGGAAGTCACCTTCGGCGAGGTCCTCGCCTTCGCCACGCCACGGCGTCTGGCGGTGCAGATTCGCGAACTGGCCGACAAGCAGCCCGACCGCGAGATCGAGCGCCGCGGCCCGGCCCTGGCGGCCGCCTTCAAGGAGGGCCAGCCAACCAAGGCCGCCGAGGGCTTCGCCCGCTCCTGTGGCGTCGGCGTCGATGAACTGATCCACCTGGAGACCGACAAGGGCACCTGGCTGGGCTACCGCTACGAGCAGCCCGGTGAGGCGGTCACCGCCCTGCTGCCCGAGATCCTGGGCAAGGCCGTCGCCGCCCTGCCGGTGCCCAAGAACATGCGCTGGGGCGCCTCGCGGATCGAGTTCTCGCGCCCCGTCCACTGGCTGGTGGCGCTCTACGGCAGCGACGTGGTCGAGGCCGAGGTGCTGGGCCTTGCGGCGGGCCGCGAGACCCGCGGTCATCGTTTCCATGCCCCCGAGGCCCTGCCTCTTGACCACGCCGACGATTACCTGGCCGTCCTCGAGGAGGCCTATGTACTGGCCGATCGCCGGGTGCGTCGCGAGCGGATCCGCGAACAGGTGCTCGCCGAGGCCGAGGTCCAGGAGGCCACCGCGGTCATCGACCCGGCGCTGCTCGACGAAGTCAGCGGCCTGGTCGAATGGCCGGTGGCGCTCACCGGCAGCTTCGACGAACGTTTCCTCGACGTGCCCGCCGAGTGCCTGATCTCGTCGATGAAGGCCAACCAGAAGTACTTCCACCTGCTCGACGCCGCCGGCCAGCTCAAGCCGCTGTTCATCACCATCTCGAACATCGACAGCCGCGATCCGCAGCAGGTCATCGAAGGCAACGAGAAGGTCATTCGTCCACGCCTCGCGGATGCCGCCTTCTTCTACGAGACCGACCTCAAGCACAGCCTGGCTTCACGGCGGGAGGGCCTGGCCAGCGTCGTCTTTCAGCAGCAACTGGGCACCCTGGCCGACAAGGCCGAACGCAGCGAGGCCGTGGCACGCTACATCGCCGAGCGCATCGAGGGCGATGTCGAGCATGCCGGACGCGCGGCCCAGCTGGCCAAGTGCGACCTGGTCAGCGAGATGGTCCTGGAGTTTCCCGAATTGCAGGGCACCATGGGCTGCTACTACGCGCGCCACGATGGCGAAGCCGAGGATGTCGCCCAGGCCCTGCACGAGCAGTACCTGCCACGCTTCGCCGGCGATGCCATCCCGCGCACCAAGGCCGGGCTGGCCCTGGCCCTGGCCGACCGCCTGGACACCCTGACCGGCATCTTCGGTATCGGCCAACGGCCCACCGGCGCCAAGGACCCCTTCGCCCTGCGCCGTGCCGCCATCGGCGTGCTCAACATCCTGATCAAGGCCGAGCTGGATCTCGATCTTCGCGAACTGCTCGATGTGGCGGCCAGCCAGCACCGCAACCTGCCCAGGGCCGAAGGTCTGGTCGACGAGGTGCTCGAGTACATGCTCGACCGCTTCCGCGCCTGGACCCAGGACGAAGGCATTCCCGTCGAGGTCTATCTGGCGGTGCGCTCGCGGCCGGTGACCCGCCCGCTGGACTTCGCCCGGCGCATTCATGCCGTGCACGCCTTCAGCCATCGTGAGGAAGCCGCCGCCCTGGCCGCGGCCAACAAGCGTGTCTCCAATATCCTCGGCAAGCAGGGGGACGAGGTTGCCGAGTCGGTCGCCACCGACCTGCTCGAACAGCAGGCCGAACGCGCCCTGGCCGAGGCACTGGCGACGCGCCGCCGTGAGGTCGCCCCGCTATTCGCCGAGGCCCGTTACAGCGAAGCCCTCGACGCCCTGGCCGCCTTGCGCGCCCCGGTCGATACCTTCTTCGACGAGGTGATGGTCATGGCCGACGATCAAGCCGTGCGCCGCAACCGTCTGGCGCTGTTGGCCGACCTGCAGAGCCTGTTTCTCGAAATCGCGGATATCGCCGAACTCCCCCAGTAATCCGGCTTGCACGCCGTCGAACCGGAGCCCTGGCGGCTCCGGTTTTTTTTGTGTCGCAAGGCACGGTGTTTCACGTGAAACGCCGCGGGCGGCGGTCGATGCGCCAGGGTTTCTTTCCAGCCATCGAAAGCACTCTCCATGGGCGGCGGCTCCGCTCTTCCCTCTTCCCAACGTTGTTTCACGTGAAACACGACCCTAGACTGTGGCTCTCGAACCAACAGGATCCCGCCGCATGAACCCGAAACTCGTCATCCTCGATCGCGACGGGGTCATCAATCGCGACTCCGACGCCTACGTCAAGTCGCTGGAGGAATTCCAGCCCTACCCCTGGGCGATCGAGGCGATCGCCCGGCTCTGCCGACATGGCTGGCGTGTCGCCGTGGCCACCAATCAGTCGGGAATCGCCCGTGGCTATTTCGACCGCGCCACCCTCGAGGCCATGCACCGTCGGCTGAATGCCCTCGTCCAGGCGGCCGGCGGACACATCGAGCATATCGCCGTCTGCCCGCATGGCCCGGATGACGGTTGCGCGTGTCGCAAGCCGTTGCCCGGCCTGCTCACGGAGATCCGCCATTCGCTCGACCTCCCCTCGCTGGCGGGGAGCTGGATGGTCGGTGACAGCCTGCGCGATATCGAGGCCGGCCGCGCGGCGGGCTGTCGCGTCGCGCTGGTGCGCAGCGGCAAGGGCACGAGGACCCTCGAGACGCATGCCGAGGTGCTCGCCGACGTGCCTGTTCACGATGACCTCGCGGCTTTCGTCGAGGCCCTCCTGAACAGCGACTCTCCTCTGGCCCGCTGATCCGGAGCGCTCATGGACCATCGCCAGTTGACCTTCCTGGTCGCGCTCGCCCGGGAACGCCATTTTGGCCGCGCGGCCAAGGCCTGCCACGTCACGCAACCGACCCTATCGGCCCGCCTGCAGCAGCTCGAGGAAGAGCTGGGCACGTCGCTGATTCGCCGCAGCCGTCGCTTCGAAGGACTGACGCCCGAGGGTCAACGCGTGCTCGCCCATGCCCACCGTATTCTCGATGAATTCGACGCCCTGCGCGCCGATGTCGGCCCCGACACCGCCCCGAGCGGCTGCCTGAGTCTGGGCGTGATTCCCTCGGCGCTGCATGCCCTCGATACCCATCTGCCGGCGCTGCGCAACGCCTTTCCCCGGTTGCGCCTGCGTATCCGCGAACTGGCCACGTCGGCCCTCGCCCAGGGGCTCGAGGACGGTTCGCTGGATCTGGTGATGGGCTATACCGACGCACCGGCCATGGCCGGCTATGCGCACCGCGAACTCTACCGCGAGCGGCCCGCACTGATCGCCTCGCCAGCTCATTTCTCGCTTCCCGAAACGCCACGCTGGCAAGCCCTCGACCAGTGGCCGCTATGCCTGCTGACGCCGGAAATGGAACACCGCAAGCGACTCGAAACCCGCCTGGCCGGCCACGGCCTCTCGGTGGCCCCGGTCGTCGAGACCAATTCAATCACTACGCTGGAGGTCATGCTGCGCAGCGGGGTCGGTGTGAGTGTGCTGCCAGCACATTTCGGCGAGCACTTCACCAACGGCTCCCCACTGGATGTCCGCCTCCTGCCGGGCGACGGGGACCGTATCGGCCTGCTGTGGCACGCCACCCGCTCGCCCAGTCGGCGACTGCAGGCAGCGTTGTCGCTGTGGCAGTCCGCCGCCGACCTCACTTGATCGGCGTCGTCTATCGGCTCATCCGGCAGAACAATTGGCCGCCGCCACAACATCGCCGTAAGCTAATGGATTGATTCGACTCCGGAGCTTGCCCATGAGCGACTCGTCCCTGCCGACCGACGACCCCCTCCCCCTGGCCGACCCTCGAAAGACTCGCCACCCGCGCATCGCCCCCTACCCCGGCCCTGCGGGCGGCTGGGGGGCGCTGAAGAGCGTCGGCCGCCATCTGTTGCACAACCAGTCGCCGCTCAAGGGCAGTCGCTCCCTGCTGGCCACCAACCAGCCTGAAGGGTTCGACTGCCCGGGCTGCGCCTGGGGCGATCCCGAGCACGAATCCTCCTTCGAATTCTGCGAGAACGGCGTCAAGGCGGTCTCGTGGGAAACCACGGCCAAACGGGTCACCCGACGGTTCTTCGCGCAGCACACCGTCAGCGAGATGCGCGGTTGGGATGACTTCCGGCTCGAGGATCAGGGTCGGCTCACCGAACCGATGCGCTACGACGCGGCCAGCGACCGCTACCACCCCATCGATTGGGAGGACGCCTTCGCCCTGATCGCCGATCATCTCGCCGCCATCGACCCCGACCGCGCGCTGTTCTATACCTCCGGTCGAGCCAGCAACGAGGCGGCCTACCTCTACCAGCTGTTTGCCCGGGTCTATGGCACCAACAACCTGCCGGACTGCTCCAACATGTGCCACGAGGCCAGCGGGTTGGGCATGACGGCCAGCCTGGGTGTCGGCAAGGGCACGGTGACCCTGGAAGACTTCGAACATGCCGATGCCATTCTTGTCTTCGGCCAGAATCCCGGCACCAATCATCCTCGCATGCTCGGCGATCTGCGCCGCGCCGCCGAGCGTGGCGCGGCGATCCTCACCTTCAACCCGCTGCGCGAGCGGGGACTGGAGCGCTTCGCCGATCCACAGAACGCGCTCGAGATGCTCAGCGGCGGCAGCCATCGCATCAGCTCGCACTACTTCCAGCCCAAGCTGGGTGGTGACATGGCTGCGGTGCGCGGCATCGCCAAGGCGCTGTTCACGATGATCGACGTCGGCGACTACACACCGGACCGGGCTTTCCTCGACACTCTGACCGAAGGCCTGGATGCCTGGCGGGCCCGGGTGGAAGCCACCGACTGGGCGCACATCGAGGCCCAGTCCGGGCTGAGCCGTGACGAACTCGCCCGGGCCGCGACGGTCTATGCGCACTCACGCCGGGTCATCGCCACCTGGGCGATGGGCATCACCCAGCACGTGCATTCGGTCGACACCGTACGCGAGATCGTCAATCTGCTGTTGCTGGGCGGTCACGTGGGCCGCGAAGGTGCCGGCTTGTGCCCGGTTCGCGGTCACTCCAACGTTCAGGGCAACCGCACCGTCGGCATCGACGAGAAGGCCCCCGGCTGGCTGATCGACGCCCTCGAGGCCCGCTACGGCCGGCCCCTGCCGCGCCGCCCGGGACACAATACGGTGTCGGCGATCGCCGCCCTGGAGCGTGGCGACGCGGACGTGTTCGTCGCCCTGGGCGGCAATTTCGCCCGGGCGACGCCGGATACCCCGCGAACCGAGGCAGCACTGGGCCGGACGCGTCTCAACGTACAGATCAGCACCAAACTCAACCGCAGTCATTTGATGATCGGCGAGGACGCGCTGATCCTGCCCTGCCTGGGGCGCAGCGAACACGACCACCAGGGGCCGGACGGCGAGATCCAGGCGATCAGCGTCGAGGACTCCATGTCGATGGTGCATGCCAGCCGCGGTCGCGTGGCACCGGCCTCGCCGGCACTGCGCTCGGAACCGACGATCGTCGCGGGTATTGCCGAGGCGACCCTCGCCCGCACGCCCTCGCGTGAGACGGCGGCCGGACAGCCTCTCGACTGGCAGAACTGGGTCAGCGACTACGACCGCATTCGTGCGGAGATCGAAGCCGTGATCCCCGGGTTCGAGGCCTTTAATGCCCGCCTGCGCCAACCCCGCGGTTTCGCCCTCGACAACCCGGCCCGGCAGCGGCGCTTTCCCACGCCATCGGGCAAGGCGATGTTCTCGCGTGCCGAGCTGCCCGAGGCGGTGATGCACCAGCGGCTGCATGAACGTCGCGACGCGGGCTGGCTGACGCTGCAGACCCTGCGCAGTCACGACCAGTACAACACCACGATCTACGGTTATGACGACCGCTATCGAGGCGTTCACGGCCAACGTCGCGTGCTGTTCATCAACGCCGGAGACCTCGCACGGCTGGGATTGCGTGACGGGGACTGGGTCGACCTGGTGGGTGAGCCACACCAGGATCGCGAGCGCCGAGCGGCGGCTTTCCGCCTCGTCAGCTACGCCATCCCGGCCGGTTGCTGTGCGGCCTACTACCCGGAAACCAACCCGCTGGTGCCGCTGGAAAGCGTGGGCATCGGGACCGACACACCGACCTCCAAGGCGGTGGCGATCCGGCTCGAGCGCAGTCGTCGCCTCGCCTGAGGCGACAATGTAGAGACCGCCCTGCATGAAGACGCCCCGGCCGACGAGCGTCGACCGGGGCGTTTTCCGGGGTCAGCATGTTTCACGTGAAACACACCACCACCCTCTTGCCATCAACCGCCGGATCAGATGTCGAGGTTGGCCACCAGGGCATTCTGCTCGATGAAATCGCGGCGCGGCTCGACCTCATCGCCCATCAGGGTGTTGAACATCATGTCCGCGGCCACGGCGTCTTCGATCGATACGCGCAGCATGCGCCGCGACTCGGGGTCCATGGTGGTTTCCCACAACTGATCGGGGTTCATCTCGCCCAGCCCCTTGTAGCGCTGGATGGAGAAACCTCGCTGAGCCTCGCTCATCAGCCAGTCGAGCGCCTCGTAGAAACTGGCCACCGGCTTGCTGCGCTCGCCGCGGGCCACGTAGGCGCCCTCGCCCAGCAGGTCGTTGAGGGTCTCGCCCAGTGCCGCCAACTTGCGATAGTCGGCACTGCGGAAGAAGTCCGCCCCCCAGATGTAGTCGGTGGTCACGCCATGTGCCGTCAGCGAGACGCCGGGCAGGAAAAGCCCTCGCTCATCGTCCTCCTGCAACTGGAAGACGTAGCGCGGCCCGCCTTCATAAGCAACCAAGGCGTCCATCTCCTTCTGCAGAAACTCGATCCAGTTCTGCATGGTGACCCGATCGCGCAGGCTTTCCTCGCCGTCGAGCGTCGCAGCGTGAACGATCTTGCGCAGCACCTCGCTGGGATAGACCCGCGAGAGGCGATCGATGCGCTTCATGACGTCGCGATACTGGGTGACCAGCGCCTCGAGCTGCTCGCCGCCGATGCCGGGAGCATCCGGGTTGACGTGCAGCCGCGCGCCATCCATCGCCGTGGTCGTCAGATAGTCGAGCAGCGCCTGCTCGTCCTTGAGATACATCTCCTGCTTGCCACGCTTGATCTTGTACAACGGCGGCTGGGCGATGAAGACGTGGCCGCGCTCGATCAACTCGGGCATCTGCCGGAAGAAGAAGGTCAGCAGCAGCGTGCGGATATGCGACCCGTCGACATCGGCGTCGGTCATGATGATGATCGAGTGATAGCGCAGCTTGTCCGGGTTGAACTCCTCGCGCCCGATGCCGCAGCCCAGCGCGGTGATCAGGGTGCCCACCTCGGCCGAGGAGAGCATCTTGTCGAAGCGCGCCTTCTCGACGTTGAGGATCTTGCCCTTGAGCGGCAGGATCGCCTGGGTACGGCGATCGCGGCCCTGCTTGGCGCTACCGCCGGCGGAGTCACCCTCGACCAGGTAAAGTTCGGACAGGCTGGGGTCCTTCTCCTGGCAATCGGCCAGCTTGCCGGGCAGGCCGGCGATATCCAGCGCGCCCTTGCGCCGGGTCATGTCGCGCGCCTTGCGTGCCGCCTCGCGGGCCCGCGCGGCGTCGATCATCTTGTTGACGATCGACTTGGCCTCGCCCGGGTGCTCGATCAGATAATCGGAGAAGTGCCGGCTCAACTCCTGGTCGACCGCGGTCTTGACCTCCGAGGAGACCAGCTTGTCCTTGGTCTGGGAGGAGAACTTGGGATCGGGCACCTTGACCGAGATGATCGCGGTGAGACCTTCGCGGGCGTCGTCACCGGAGGTGGCCACCTTGGCCTTCTTCTGAATGTCCTCGGCTTCGATATAGCTGTTGAGGCTACGTGTCAGCGCCGCGCGAAACCCCGCCATGTGGGTGCCGCCATCGCGCTGCGGGATGTTGTTGGTATAGCAGAAGACGTTCTCGGCAAAGGTGTCGTTCCACTGCATCGCCACCTCGACGGTGATGCCGTCGGGGCGCTGGGCCTCGAAATGGAATACCGGGTTGAGCGTGCTCTTGTTGGTGTTCAGGTGATTGACAAAGGCCTTGAGACCGCCCTCGTAATGGAACAGCTCTTCCTTGCCGCTGCGCTCGTCGGTGAGGCGAATCGCCACCCCGGAGTTGAGAAAGGACAGTTCGCGCAGCCGCTTGGCGAGGATATCGTAGTGGAATTCGATGTTGGCGAACGTCTGCGGCGAGGGCCGGAAGTGCACCCGCGTGCCGCTCTGCTCCGTCTGCCCGACCACCGACAGCGGCGCCTGTGGCACGCCATGCTGATAGATCTGCTCGTAGACGTCACCGGCGCGCCACACGGTCAGCTTGAGCTCCTCGGACAGGGCGTTGACCACGGACACCCCGACGCCGTGCAGACCGCCGGAGACCTTGTAGGAGTTGTCGTCGAACTTGCCGCCGGCATGCAGCACGGTCATGATCACCTCGGCCGCCGACACGCCCTCGCCGCTGTGGATATCGGTGGGGATGCCACGCCCGTTGTCGCTGACCGTTACCGACTCGTCGGGATGGATGATCACACGGATCTCGCTGCAGTAACCCGCCAGCGCCTCGTCGATGGAGTTGTCCACCAGCTCGAAGACCATGTGGTGCAGGCCGGTACCGTCGTCGGTATCACCGATGTACATGCCGGGCCGTTTGCGCACGGCATCCAGCCCCTTGAGGACCTTGATGCTCGATGAGTCGTAAGCCTGTTCGCTCATTGACTACTCCGTCGTGAAGTCATTCGTTCCGTGTGCCTCCAGCCGGCCCTGTTTCACGTGAAACATCGCAACGGCCGTCTCCGGTTGCCACATGCCCGCCAATGCCTCGGGGTCGACACTGGTGATGAATACCTGACACTGCATACGTTCCAGCCAGTGGCAGAAGGTACGCCGATGGGCGGTATCGAGCTCCGCAGCGAGATCGTCGATCAAGTAGAGACACTTGCGTCCGGTACTGGCCTCGAGCAGGCGCCCCTGGGCCAGCTTCATCGCGCTGACCACGAGCTTCTGCTGCCCCCGGGAGAGCACCTCGACCGCCGGCCGACGCTCGACACGAATGCGCAGATCGGCGCGCTGCGGTCCCTGCTGGGTAAAGCCCATCTGATGGTCCGTCGCCCGGCCCTGCTCAAGCACGTCGGCCAGCTCACGTCGTCGATCCCAGCCGCGGTAATAGCGCAACTCGAGCCCCGGCATCGGCAGCAACTCGGCCAACGTCTCGTCGAACACGGGGAGGAAGGCCGTCATGTATTCGCTGCGCAGGGCGTCGAGTCGGTCGCTCCAGTGCACCAGTTCACGTTCCCAGACGACGATCGACTGGGCATCCATTCTATCACGCTTGAGCAGGGCGTTCCGATGTTTCAACGCGCGTCGAACCCGCTTCCAGACCTCGAAGAAGTCGTGTTTCACGTGAAACACACCCCAGTCGAGAAACTCGCGCCGCGACGCCGGCGACCCTTCGAGAAGGCGGAAGGCATCGGGGTTGATCAACTGCAGCGGCAGCGCTTCGACGAGCTGGGCGATGCGCGATACGCGCTCGCCGGCCATGCGCATTTCCAGCTCGCTCTCGCTGCGGTGGCGGCGGACGCCGATGGGAATCGGGGGGTCGCCGCCGAGACGCCCGTGGACGGTCATGCTATCGCCCGCATGGGCGATGGCCTGCTTGACCTGCTGGGTCCGAAAGGAGCGTCCCATGCCGAGGATGTGGATCCCCTCGAGCAGACTGGTCTTGCCGCTGCCGTTATCGCCGACGATCAGGTTGACGGCTGGCGACGGTCGCATCTCGAGCGGCGCGAGATTACGCAATCCCAGGAAGGAGAGACGGTCGAGAGGCATCGAGGCGGATCCGTGGAGCGCCCGGAGGCGCTCCGCAAGCGATCGGTGGGATCAGAGACGCATGGGCATGACGACGTAGAGCGCGTCGCCACCGCCCGGTTCTTCCATGATCGCACTGCTGTTGGGGTCGGAGAGAATCATCTGCATGCGCTCGTTGTCGAGGGCATTGAGCACGTCGATCAGATAGCCGACGTTGAAGCCGATCTCCATGGCATCGCCGTCGTACTCGATCGCCACGTTCTCCTCGGCCTCTTCCTGCTCCGGGTTGTTGGCCAGCACGCGCAGGTTGCCGCTCTCCAGGTTGAGGCGCACGCCGCGATACTTCTCGTTGGAGAGGATCGAGGTCCGCGACAGGACCTGGCGCAACTCGGCGCGATCGGCGATGAAGGTCTTGTCGCCGCCTCGCGGGATGACCCGCTCGTAGTCGGGGAACTTGCCGTCGACCAGCTTGGAGGTGAAGGTGAATTCGCCGGTATGCGCGCGGATGTGATTGGCCCCCAGGGTCAGGCTGACCGGCTCGTCGCTGCCATCGAGCAACCGGGCCAGTTCCAGCACCCCCTTGCGCGGCACGATCAGCTTCTGGGAGGGCTCGACGTCGATCTCGGCGCTACGCGTGCACATCGCCAGACGGTGACCGTCGGTGGCGACCGTACGCACCAGGTGATGCCCGAACTCCAGCAGCATGCCATTGAGGTAATAGCGCACGTCCTGCTGGGCCATGGCGAAGCCCGTGGCGTCGATGAGGTGCTTGAGCGTCCCGCGCGGCAGGCTGAGCTCCTGGCTGACCTGGCCATCCTCGATATTGGGAAACTCGGCCACCGGCAGGGTGGAGAGCGTGAACCGCGAGCGACCGGCGCGCAGAATCGCCCTGCCCTCCTCCAGCGTGAAGGTGATCTCCGACTGATCGGGCAACGACTTGCAGATGTCCATCAGCTTGCGCGCCGGCACCGTTGCCGAGCCGGGCTCGTCGACCTGACTGGGCTCGGCCCGGCCGATCAGTTCCACTTCGAGATCCGTCCCGGTCAGGGCCAGGCGGGCATCCTGTACCTCGATTAGCACGTTGGAAAGGACCGGCAGCGTCTGGCGTCGTTCGACCACCCCCGCCACCAACGACAGCGGGCGCAGCAGGGCTTCACGGGAGATGGAAAATTTCATGGGGACTCCACTCTGTCCTGAATATCAAGGCGATGATGGGCGTCACGAGGGCCATCGGGATCCGTCAGCTGGTCAGTAGCCGCATCAGATTCTTGTAGTCCTCGCGAATGTCGGCGCTCTCTTCCTGAAGGGCCTGCACCTTGCGGCACGCGTGCAGTACGGTCGTATGGTCCCGGCCGCCGAACGCATCACCGATCTCCGGCAAGCTGTGATTCGTCAATTCCTTGGCCAGCGCCATGGCCACCTGACGTGGCCGGGCAACGGAGCGCGAACGACGCTTCGAGAGCAGGTCCGCCACCTTGATCTTGTAGTACTCGGCCACGGTGCGCTGGATATTGTCCACGCCGACCTGCTTGTCCTGCAAAGCCAGCAGGTCCTTGAGCGACTCGCGAATGAAGTCCTGGGTGATCGGCTTGCCCATGAAGTGCGAATCGGCGATCACCTTCTTCAACGCGCCTTCCAGCTCGCGAACGTTGGAGCGAATCTTCTGGGCGATGAAGAAGGCCGCGTCATGCGGCAGGTCCACCTTGGCCTGATCGGCCTTCTTCATCAGGATCGCCACCCGTGTCTCGAGCTCGGGTGGCTCGATCGCCACCGTCAGCCCCCAGCCGAAACGCGACTTGAGGCGCTCTTCCACCCCGCTGATCTCCTTCGGGTAGCGATCCGAGGTGAGAATCATCTGCTGGCCGCCCTCGAGCAGGGCGTTGAAGGTGTGGAAGAACTCCTCCTGGGAACGTTCCTTGCCGGCGAAGAACTGGATGTCATCGATCAGCAAGGCATCGACGCTGCGATAGAAACGCTTGAAATCATTGATGGCATTGAGTTGCAGCGCCTTGACCATGTCGGCGACGAAGCGCTCGGAGTGCAGGTAGACCACTCGCGCATTGTCGCGCTGCAGCGCCAGCTGATTGCCCACCGCATGCATCAGGTGGGTCTTGCCCAGACCCACGCCACCATACAGAAACAGCGGATTGTAGGCGCCCCCCGGATTCTCGGAGACCTGCCGGGATGCCGCCCGGGCCAGCTGGTTCGACTTGCCCTCGACGAAGGTGTCGAAGGTGAAGTTGGGATTGAGCCCGCTCTGGTGCTTGAGGCTGCCCTCGACTTGAACCTGGCGCTCCGCCGGCGGCGAGGCACGCCTGGCGGTCTCGTCACGCAGTTGCTCGATCTCCTGCTCGTCGGCGTAATCGCCTCGCGGCGGCGTCTGTACCGCCGGCGCAGGCGGCTGACGAAAGCGGCTCGCGGAAACCGGGTTGCCCAGCTCCCGCGGCTGCGGGCTGGGCGCGGCACGCCGACTGCCCACCGCCAGCGACACCTTGGGTGGCTTGGCGGGTGCCAGTTCCCGGAGCAGCTCGTTGATTCGCTTGAGGTACTTGTCGCTGACCCAGTCACGCACGAAGCGATTGGGTGCCAGCAGGCTGAGCTCGTTGGACGACGTATCCTCCGCCTGGAGCGGGCGGATCCAGGTATTGAACTGCTGTGAACTCAGTTCGTCCTGCAGGTAATCCAGACATTGTTGCCAAAGAGCGACCGACACGCGAGCGATCCATCCCAGTTTGCGAATGACCGGGCATTGTAGCGCCCCGAGGTCGAGTTATCCACACGAGCGGGGGTTGCCCGCATGCTGTGGAAAACTGACGTACAGGACGGTTGACGAATGGGGTACACAGCCTGAACAACCCGGACCCGGTGGACAACCGTCGCTTTCATCCACAGGCCCAACGCAGGCCGCCGACAGCTTCCGGGCATCTTGTCAACGCAGGTGTCAATAGACCAAGCATTTGATACGAAAGGGTAAAACCTGGTTATCCACAAAAAGTATCCCCAATAGTAATAACAACATCATTTAAAATGAAAAGTTATTGTAGTGACTGCCTGCCAGGATGAATCTTCCCGCCACGGGCACCGGCGAAGTCGCGAGACACACGGCCCCGCAACCGCTGATGGCCGAGCGTCGAAAACCGGGTGTGGATAATCGCGCGCAAAAATTGCACGCGGCCCGCGAATTCACTAGAATTCCCGGCCTTGAGCCGAATCCGCCCAGCGTTCCCTTCGCGGGGCCCGGCACCTGGCAATCCAATCCATCACGTGGGAAACCGCCGTTATGAAACGCACTTTTCAACCCAGCGTTCTGAAGCGCAAGCGTGTGCACGGCTTCCGTGCTCGCATGGCTACCAAGAATGGTCGTCAGATCCTGGCGCGCCGTCGTGCCAAGGGCCGCAAGCGTCTGAGCGCTTGATCGGCCCCGAATGTCCTGTCAGGGCTTTCCCCGGCAATTGCGTCTGCTGAACGCCGGGGACTATCGCTACGTTTTCGATCACGCCACGTACAAGGTCCATGCCAGAGGGATCCTGGCCCTGGCCAGATCCAACGCGCTGGGCCATCCTCGCGTCGGGCTGGTCGTGAGCAAGAAGAATGTTCGTCGTGCCGTCGATCGCAACCGTTTGAAGCGTCTGGTGCGTGAATCCATCCGTCTTCGGCAGCATCGTCTGCCCGACGTGGATATCGTGGTCCTCGCCCGCCGTGGCGTCAGCGACCTGGATAACCCCACGTTGCATCGTCAGCTGCACGGCTTGTGGCGACGCCTGGAAAAGGAGGTTCGCAAGCATTCGGCCGTTGCCTCATCCTCCTGACCGGCACTGCTTGGCGTCGCACGTCACCAGAATGATCCAACATCCCATCGGGCAGATCCCTAATGGACGTAAAACGACTGCTACTCGTGATCCCGCTCGCGGTTCTCGCCTACCTGCTGGTCATCCAGTGGAACCAGGACTACGGCCAGAGCCCCGTCGAGACCCAGGCACCGTCCTTCAGCGACAGCGCCACCCCTGACGCGAGTGACCAGAGCAACGACGACGAACAGGGCCTGGCGGCCCCGTCGAACCAGGCCAAGCCGGCGACCGACGGCACCAGCCCGGCCATGGCCGACGAGGCCGCGACCGACAATCGGCGCAGCCTGATCAAGGTCAGTACCGATGTGCTCGATGTGCGTATCGACCCCCGTGGCGGCGACATCGTCTATGCGGCCCTGCCCCAGCACAAGATGAGCCGCGATGCCGACCGGCCCTTCGTGCTGCTCTCGGATGGCAAGACCCGTAGTTACGTCGCCAAGTCCGGGCTCCAGCTCGAGGGTCACAAGGGACGGATCGTCTTCGATCCCGACAAGACCCGCTATACCCTCGCCAAGGGCCAGGAATCGCTGACCGTCGACCTGCACGCCACCGTCAACGGTGTCGACGTCATCAAGCGCCTGGTCTTCGATCGCAACAGCTATGCCGTCAAGGTCAGCTACCACCTGGACAACCAGGGCAAGACCCCGGTCACCGCCCGCTTCATCGGCCAACTGGCCCGCGACAACAGCCCCGATCCTTCCACCGGGGGTGGCGTGGGCATGAGCTCGTATCTGGGTGCTGCCTACTCCTCGCCCGACAACCATTACGAGAAGGTCGACTTCGAGACGATCCAGAACGGCCAGTTCAACAACCGCGACGTCCAGGGCGGCTGGGCCGCGATCATCCAGCACTACTTCACCTCGGCCTGGGTCCCGGAACAGAATCAGCAGAACCTCTACTACGCGACCACCGATTCCCGGGATCGTAACGTGGTGGCCTTCGCCGGCCCCACCGAGACCGTCGCCCCCGGCAGCGAAACGACGCTCGACGCCACCCTCTACATGGGGCCCAAGGTCCAGGAGCGTCTGGCCGCGGTGGCGCCCAACCTCGAGCTCACCGTCGATTTCGGTTGGCTGTGGTTCCTCGCCAATCCGCTGTTCTGGCTGCTCGACAAGATCCACAGCGTGATCGGCAACTGGGGCTGGTCGATCGTACTGCTGACGATCACCGTCAAGATCATCCTCTTCCCGCTCTCGGCCAAGGCCTACAAGTCGATGGCCAAGATGCGCAAGCTCGGCCCCGAGATGCAGCGCATCAAGGAGCGCTTCGGCGACGACCGACAGAAGATGTCGCAGGAGATGATGAAGTTCTACCAGAAGGAGAAGATCAATCCGCTGGGGGGCTGCCTGCCGATCGTCATTCAGATGCCGGTGTTCATCGCACTCTACTGGATGCTCAAGGAATCGGTGGAACTGCGTCACGCACCGTTCATGCTGTGGATCAACGACCTGTCGGTGAAGGATCCCTACTTCGTGCTGCCGATCCTCATGGGTCTCTCCATGTGGGTACAGCAGATGCTCAACCCGGCGCCGCCGGACCCCACCCAGGCGAAGATCATGAAGATGCTGCCGATCGTCTTCACCTTCTTCTTCCTGTGGTTCCCGGCCGGCCTGGTGATCTACTGGATCGTCAACAACAGCATCTCGATCCTTCAGCAGTGGATCATCACCCGCAAGATCGCCGGCGATCCTGCCCCCGCCAAGGGCAAGTAGTCCCCCGCCAACGATCTTCCCGGACCCCCGCCCTCGTGCGGGGGTCTGGCGTTTGAGAGCGGGATGACGACAATGGTTTCATCCCCAGGGAGTTCGATGACAATGCTCGATCAGCCTCTTTACACCCAGGACACCATCGCCGCGCTGGCCACCCCGCCGGGGCGTGGCGGGGTGGGCATCATTCGCGTCTCGGGGCCCGCCTGCCGGGCGATCGCCGAGAGCGTGCTGGGAACCCGCCCCGCCCCGCGCCATGCCGTCTACGGGCCCTTTCTCGGCGGCGACGGCCAGGCCATCGACGAGGGCATCGCCCTCTTCTTCCCCGGCCCGCACTCCTTCACCGGCGAGGATGTCCTCGAGCTGCAGGGCCATGGCGGTCCGGTCCTCATGGACATGCTGCTGGAGTGCTGCGTCACGCTGGGTGCCCGACTGGCCCGCCCCGGCGAGTTCTCCGAGCGCGCCTTTCTCAACGACAAGCTCGACCTGGCCCAGGCCGAGGCGATCGCCGATCTGATCGACGCCAGCTCCCGGGCCGCCGCGGAAAATGCCCTGCGCTCGCTGCAGGGGGCGTTCTCGGAGCGAGTGGCCGGCCTGGTCGAGCGCCTGATCGAACTGCGCATGTACGTCGAGGCAGCGATCGACTTCCCGGAGGAAGAGATCGATTTCCTCGCCGATGGCCATGTGGCATCGCTGCTCGCCGGCGTGCAGCACGAACTCGCCGAGGTGCGCCGCTCGGCGGGCCAGGGGGCGCTGATGCGCGAGGGCATGAGCGTGGTGATCGCGGGTCGCCCCAACGCCGGCAAGTCGAGCCTGCTCAACGCCCTGACGGCCCAGGAAACGGCCATCGTCACCGAGATAGCCGGGACCACCCGTGACGTGCTTCGCGAGCACATCCATCTCGACGGCATGCCGCTTCACGTGATCGATACGGCCGGCCTGCGGGACACCCCGGATGCGGTGGAGAAGATCGGTGTGGCCCGTGCCTGGGCGGAGATCGAGAAGGCCGACCGTGTCCTGCTGCTGGTCGATGCCACCACCACCGAAGCCACCGACCCGATGGCGATCTGGCCGGAATTCGTCTCGCGACTGCCCGATCCGTCGCGTCTGACCCTGGTGCGCAACAAGATCGACACCACCCGCGAAACCCCGCAAGGTGACTTATCCACAACCCCGCCGGTGGTCCGGCTCTCCGCCAGGACCGGCGAGGGTGTGGATAACCTGAAGGAACATCTCAAGGCGGTGATGGGCTACACGGCCACCACCGAGGGGCGCTTCTCGGCGCGGCGCCGCCACCTGGAAGCGATCGACCGGGCCGAGCAGGCGCTCGCCAACGGCGAGGCCCAGCTCCAGGGCCACGGCGCCGGCGAATTGCTCGCCGAGGACCTGCGCGAGGCCCAGCAGGCCCTCGGCGAGATCACCGGCGAGTTCAGCGCCGACGATCTGCTGGGCAAGATCTTCGGCGAATTCTGCATCGGGAAATAGCAGCCCCCTGGCTACTCGCCCACCCACCAGCTGGCCCGATGGCGTGCCGACCCGCCCCACAGCGGGACGAGGCGCGCCAGGCTGGCATCCAGTTCGTCGCCCAATCCCCAGGGCGGATTGAGGATCACCACACCGCTGCCCTGCATCCCGTGGGTGGCATCCGTCCCATCACTGAGGCGTATCTCGCTGCGCCAGAGCTTGCGGATGCCGGCGTCGCGGAGACGCTCCAGCAACGTCTCGTGACGGCCCGCCGGCAGCAGCGGGTACCAGATCACCACGACCGCGTGACGCGCCTTGCGCACGACCTTCTGCAGGGTCTCGGCCACCTCGAGGTATTCCGCCTTGCGTTCGTAGCTGGGATCGATCAACACACACAGCCGCGGCGTGCCAACCGGCAGCAGGCGTGTCAGCCCGGCCAGCCCGTCGCCGTGAATCCGCCGGGCGTTCGGCAGGTCGCCCTCCTCGAGATGACGATATTCGCCGGGATGCAACTCGAACAGGCTCAGCCGATCCTGAGGACGCAGTGCCTCGGCGAGCCACCAGGGCGAGCCGGGATAACGCTCGAGCCGCGATCGTCCCTTCTGACAGCGCTCGAGAGCCGTCAGCCAGCCCGTCAGCAGTTCATCGCCGTCCTGCAGGCGCTCCCGGGCCGCCCACAAGGGGGCGACGCCGTTCTGGTACTCCTTGAGTTTCTGCGTCTCGACACCGTCGAGCGGGTACAGGCCGCGCCCGGCATGGGTATCGATATACGTAACGGGCGATTCTTTACGTAAGAGATGCCGCGTTACCGCGAAGAGCGTCAAGTGCTTGTGGACGTCGGCGAAGTTGCCGGCGTGATAGGCGTGCTGATAGGCGAGCATGAGGGGTTCCTGACAAGAAAAAGGCCCGCCGATCGTCCTCGACGGGCCTGCGACGGCGTTGGACGTCAGCCCGACTGCTGTTGGGTCGGCGTCACGGTGATCTCGACACGACGGTTCTGGGCGCGACCCTGTTCGGTGTCGTTGCTGGCGACCGGCTGGCGCTCACCGTAGCCCACCCGCTGGATACGCTGGGACTCGACGCCGCCCTGGACCAGGTAGTCGCCGACGGCAGCGGCCCGGCGCTCGGAGAGGCGCTGGTTGTAGGCTTCCTTGCCGGTGCTGTCGGTATAGCCGGCGACCGTGATGCGGGTATCGGGATACTCCCGCAGCACGCTGGTCACGTCGTTGAGCGCCTGCCTGGCCTGCGCCGTCAGATCGCTGGAATCGAAGCCGAAGGTGACGCTGTTGGGCATGTTGAGGACGATGTCGTTGCCCTGACGCTGGACGCCGATGCCGGTGCCCTGAAGGCGATCGCGCAACTGGGCTTCCTGACGGTCCATGTAGTAACCGATGCCGGCCCCGGCGGCGGCGCCCACCGCGGCACCGATGGCGGCATGATCGCGGCGGCTGGTGGCGCTGTCACCACTGAGCAGACCGGCCACCGCCCCCACGGCGGCACCGATGCCGGCCCCGCTGGTGGCCTTGGCGGTCTGCTGCTCGCCGGTCTGCGGGTTGGTGGTCGAGCACCCGGTCACGGCCAGCGCCGCGGAGAGGGGAATCGCGAGCCAGAGTTGCTTGTGAATCATCCTTTGAAGTTCCTCGTTTCCATGGATTGCGCAGGGACATTGCCGGTCATCGATCGTCATCGAGCATGGCCAGCAGGTCGTTCAAGAATAACAGACCCAGCGAGGTGGCCTGCAGGCGCGACGGGCTTTCCAGCAGGAGGCCCTTGTCACGGGCGGCAGTCAGCCGCGGCAACAGCTCGTCGAGGGGGCGGCCGACATGCGCCGTCCACAGCGAGAGCGGCACGCCTTCGACGAGCCGCAGGGCGTTCATGGCGAACTCCAGCGGCAGTTGCTCGACGTCGATCGGCTCGCTGCCGGCGAGAAACCCACGCGGGTCCCGGCGACGCCGAAGATAGGCGTCGGGCTGCCGGCTCTTCCAGCGACGCTCGATGCGCCAGTCGCCCGTCTCCCCGACACGGCTGAGCTTGCCGTGGGCGCCCGCCCCGATCCCCAGATAGTCGCCGAAGCGCCAGTAGTTGAGGTTGTGTCGCGAGGCCTTGCCGGGCCTGGCGTAGGCGGAGATCTCGTAGCGTTCGAGCCCGGCCTCCTCGAGCCGCTCGTGGCCCGCATCCTGAATGGCCCAGAGGGTCTCGTCCTCGGGCAATACCGGCGGGCGCGAGTGGAACTCGGTATTGGGCTCGAGCGTGAGCTGATACCAGGACAGGTGCTCCGGCGCGAGCGCCAGGGCCTGGTCGATGTCGGCCATCGCACCGGCGAGATCCTGCCCCGGCAGGCCATGCATGAGATCCACATTGAGATTGTCGAAACCCGCCCGACGGGCGCTGTCGACGGCGCGTCGCGCCTCGTCGCCACCATGGATGCGCCCGAGGGCCGCGAGCTGGTCTTCCTGGAAACTCTGTATGCCCAGGGAGAGCCGATTGATGCCCGCCGCGCGATAGCCTTCGAAACGCCCCTGCTCGACCGTGCCGGGGTTGGCTTCCAACGTGATCTCGCAACCCTCGGTCAGCAGGCCGTGGCGCGAGAGCCTGTCGATGAGCCGCTCGTAAAAGTGCGGCGACATCAAGCTGGGCGTCCCGCCACCGATGAATACGCTCTGTAGCCTGCGTCCCTGCACCCCGGGCAACTCTTCGTCGAGATCCGCCAGCAGGGCCGTCAGGTAGTCCGCTTCGGGTAGCTCGGTGGTGCGGCCGATGCCGTGGGAGTTGAAGTCGCAATAGGGGCACTTCCGCACGCACCAGGGCACGTGCACATAAAGCGACAGGTCGGGAAGGCCGCTCATCGATCCAGCAGTTCCATCAGCTCACGCAGGGCGCGCCCGCGGTGGCTGAGCTGGTTCTTGTCCTCGGCACTCAGTTCGGCCGCGCTCACGCCTCGCTCCGGGACCCAGAAGAGCGGATCGTAACCGAATCCCCCCTCGCCCCGGGGATGGGCCAGGATCTCGCCCGACCAACTGGCCTGGACGATGCGGGGCACCGGATCGAATTCGTGCTGCAGCCAGACCAGGACACACCAGTAGCGAGCCGTGCGCTGTCCTTCGGGCACCTCGGCCAGGGCGGCGAGCAGCTTGCGATTGTTGGCCGTATCGTCCTTGGGTTCGCCGGCGTAGCGGGCCGAATGGATGCCCGGCGCACCCGCCAGCGCATCCACGGCGAGTCCCGAATCGTCGGCCAGGGCGGGCAGCCCACTGAGGCGGCAGGCATGACGGGCCTTGAGCAGCGCATTCTCGACGAACGTGGTCCCGGTCTCCTCCACATCGGTCACCGAAAAGTCGCCCTGGGGGCAAATCCGATAACCCCGCGGGGCCAGCAGCGCGTTGAACTCACGCAGTTTTCCCGGATTGCTGCTGGCCAATACCAAGCGTTGATCCATCTTCGAGCCACCTTCGTCATTTGGGTCTATACCCATTCTATAGGCTCAACCCATCCCCGAGGAACGCCAGCAACCGAGCCCGTGAACGTCATGGATAAGCAGGAGAAGACACGCACCCACGGTATGAGAAACCTCATCAAAAGTTGGTAAGAAACGGTTAGCAAAAAACACTTAGCTTCCTGATTTTTCTCCTACGCCACCCAGACTCGTTTTTTGGGCAGCCATGAGTTTACGACTAACCAACGATTTCATAAGCCGTTTTCGAATCCGTTAGGTAAATGGCCAGACGATATTCGATACCGCTATATGTACAGCCTTGTAACCTAACTTTACAAAAGGCGTGAGACCGACAAAGCTGAGTCAGACCTCAGCATGGGTATGTCGGGACAGCATAACGCCTCATAACAACACCCATACTTCTGGAGCAACGATCATGACCCAAGGGAATCCGTTGATTCTTCTGGTTACAGACTGTAACCCTCAGACGCAACTCTTCATGGAATACATCGCCGAGCGGCTCGATTGTCAGATCTCGGCGGTGGCCCCCCATGACAACCTCGACAATCTCGGCGACGACAAGGTGCTGGTGTTGCTCGATGCCGATCACGTCGATGAAAGCAGCATGCAGCAGTGGCACAGCAAGGCGGCCGAGAGCCGGGCGATGACCCTGGCCGCAATCAACCTGCGCGACGAGGACCACGCCGCCGATGTGCTGGCGTCACTGCATCTCAAGGGGGTCTTCTACCGACGCGACAGCATGGCGCTGATCTGCAAGGGCATCAGCGCCCTGCTGGATGGCGACCTGTGGATGTCCCGGTCGCTGATGACGCGGCTGATCGAATTCTACCGTCGTCAGCAGCTCAACGCCTATCGCCCGGTCTGCGGCCTGACCCACCGTGAGCTCGAGATCATCGGTCTGCTCGGTTCCGGCGCGTCCAATACCGAAATCGCCGACAAGCTGTTCGTCAGCGAACACACGGTCAAGTCTCATCTCTACAACATCTTCCGCAAGATCAAGGTGCACAACCGCATCCAGGCGATGAACTGGGCGCGCCAGAATCTCGGCGCCCCACCCCCCAGCCCCAACAAGCCGCAGCGGCGGTGACCGTCGTGAAGGCGCGGCTCGTGGGCGGCGTGCTGTGCGCGCTGGCAATGGCCCTGTCCGGGCATGCCCCGGCGCAGGACGAGGCTGTCGCCGGCGAAAGCGCGCACGTCACGCCCGTGCAACCGGATGCGCCCGAAGGCGAGGACGGGCCGGCCACCCAGACGTTAAAGCCCACGGGGCCCTTGCCGCTCAACGGACTGGTCGTGGACAGGACCATCACCATGATCGGCAAGACGTTCTACCAGCAGTTCAGCCAGCGTCGCCTGGATAGCGTGATCCTCAGCAACACCAATCTGGTGATCAACGAGCGTCCATCGGCGCGCTGGGGAAGCATCGTCTGGGTCGCCGAGGGCAACAGCATTCTCTACCAGGCCACGCTGACCCCGCGCCTGAGCGATGTCGACCAGTATGCCGCCGCGGCCGTCGGGCAGGTCGAACAGCTCATCCTCAGACGCAAGGTCATGCAGGCCCTGGAACAAAATGGCGATCTGGCCGACGACGAATGGTGAGTCGGGGATCCACGACAGGCACGAGGGAACCATCATGAAAATCCATCCACTTCTATTGTCGCTCGTACTGGCGGCGGGGGGCGCTCACGCCGGGGAACTGGTCTACCAGCCCATCAATCCGTCCTTCGGTGGCGACCCGCTCAATGGCAACTATCTGCTCAACAAGGCACAGGCGCAGAACGATACCAAGGATCCCGATGCGATCGACTACGGCAGTTACACCGAAACCGACCTGTTCATCCAGGATCTGCGCACGTCACTGACCAACAACCTGATCGAGGATGCGCTCAACAGTGGTGGCGGGGGCATCGTCGACTCGTCGGAGCTGAAAGTCACGGTGACCCCGGTCGGCTCCGGTTTCAAGCTGCAGATCCTCAACAAGCGGACCGGCGAAGTCACCGACGTGAATTTCAACGACCCTGCCCAGGCCATCAATTGAGACAAGGAGAATGACCATGAAACGCGTGACCTATCTCCTGACTCTCGGCCTGGCCGTGCTGCTGAGTGGCTGCTCGAGCATGGTGACCAACACGGAAGGCCTCGAGGCGGCGCCGGCCACACTGATGCCACGCTCGGGGACCTACAGCGACCTGATCAGTCTGCCCAGGCCCAGTGCCAAGATCTACGCCGCCGTCTACGACTTCCGCGACCAGACCGGGCAGTACAAGCCACAGCCGGCAAGCACCTTCTCCACCGCGGTCACTCAAGGAGGCGCGGCCATGCTCAGTGGCGCGCTGGCCGATTCCGGCTGGTTCGTCCCGCTCGAGCGAGTCGGCCTGCAGAACCTGCTCACCGAGCGCAAGATCATCAGGGCGACCCTCGAGCGTCAAGGCAACGCCGATGCCCTGGACTCGCTGAATGCCGCGCGCATCCTGCTCGAGGGCGGGATCATCGCCTATGACTCCAACCTGCGTACCGGCGGCGCCGGGGCGGAATACTTCGGCATCGGCGCGTCGGGGCAATATCAGGTCGATCAGGTCACCATCAACCTCCGCGCGGTGGACATCGCCACCGGCGCGGTGCTGGCCAACGTCACCACCAGCAAGACCATCTTCTCCCATGAGATTCGCGCCGGCGTCTACCGCTTCATCGACTTCAAGCGGCTGCTCGAGGGCGAGATCGGATATACCAACAACGAACCGGTGCAGATGGCCGTGATGTCGGCCATCGAGTCCTCGGTCATTCACCTGATTGCTCGCGGCATCAAGGACGGGCTCTGGAACCTGGCGAATCCGTCGGACATCGATGACCCGGTTCTCAGCGCCTATCTCGAGGCGCCGACTCCCATGCTCTAGCACTTTGCAATAGCCTTCTTGGCGCCCATCGGGGCGCCTTTTTCATGCCTGATCGCCCTTTTTCAGGACTACGTTTCTAAGCCTTTTCCAACACAAAGCCCATCGCCACCTAATGCCTGTTTCTGCAGGCCATTCATTACCTGTGAAGCGGAATCCATTAAACAATCCATCCCCAACTTCATGCTCGATTCCTATAGCGAGATTTCCGAAATGTATAAAAATGTAACCATACATTAACGGCGGGAATCGTCATGAAAACGTCAGCCCTGGCCCTGTTACTCGGAAGTTGCTTCATGGCCCACATCGCCATGGCCGAGGATCTCGCCATCGGCTCGGAACTCGAGCCCTCGTCAGCAGCCGCCTATCGCCAGGGTGGCAACGCTCTCGAACTGCAGCAGGAGGGCGCATTCAACCACGCCGGCAGCTATCAATGGGGGCAGTCCAATACCGCAATAGTCGCTCAAAGCGGTCACGCCAACGTCGCGCAGACCACTCAGCGTGGCTACGCCAATGAAGCGGCCATTCTTCAATCGGGCAGCTATCTACACGCCGATATCACGCAAAGCGGTATCGGACATGACGCCGAGATCATCCAGTCCGGTTACGCCAAGGAGGCGTCGATCGACCAACAGGGGATCGCCGGGAACGTCAGGGTCGTGCAACTGAGCAGCAGCAACACCCCCGTGACGGTAACACAGTACGCCAAGGGCAGGATGAACGTTCAGGTCATTCAACACTGAACGCGTTCGCGTATCGCTGAATTCAGCGATCAGGAAGGGGTAACGACAGGATGTCGTCAAGGGTAGCAAGTCGATCCATCGATTCCAGATCAACGAGAAGGGAACAATCATGAAACTCAAGATGACCATGCTGGCGGCCGCCATCGCACTCTCCGGTAATGCCATGGCCGACAACAACGACTCGAGTATCGAGCAGACGGGATACGGGAACAACGCCGACGTTTCCCAGAATTTCTCGTACTTCGGGGGTAGCCAGACGTCCACGATCAATCAGGAAGGTAGCTTCAATCGAGCCAGTGCCGATCAGACAGGCTTTCGCAACCAGGCGACTCAGCTTCAACAAGGCTGGGGCAACAACTCTCAGGTCTACCAGCGTGGGGCCTTCAACACGGCGACCGCCACCCAGTCCGGTATCGACAACACGTCGTCCATCACCCAGTTGAGCCGCAACAGCGAAGCGGTGGTCAACCAGACCGGCAGCAGCAACGACTCCTCGGTCTCTCAGGCCCGGGACGATTATGCGCAAGTCACCCAGAACGGCCTGGGCAACGCCTCCACGGTCACCCAGACGGGCTATGACGATGTCGCCATCGTCTCCCAGGACGGCAGTTACCATGACTCCACCATTCAACAGGGTGGACACGATAACTACGCGTCTGTCCAACAGAGCGGTACGGACCAGAACTCCAACGTGACCCAGCAGGATGAACGCAACGCCGCCTTCGTCACCCAGTCCGGATACCGCAACGATTCGGACATTGCCCAGCGTGGCGAGGACAATACCGCGACCGTCACCCAGTCCGGCAGTCGTAACGATTCCGACATCTCCCAGAGCGGCCGGGATCAAGTCGCCGTGACCACCCAGAGCGGCTACGGCAACGATGCCATCGTGCTCCAGGAAGGATGGGGCGACAACTACTCCTCCATCGACCAGACCGGCTACAACGACCTGGCCGACGTCCATCAGAGCGGCTGGAGCAACGAATCGGTGGTCAGCCAGAGCGCGGCATCCGGCATGGGCCTGTTCAACATGGCCCGCAATACCGCGACCATCGTCCAGCAAGGCTTCAACAACGCATCGGCCGTGAGTCAGACCGGCGGCGGCAACGTGGCCAACGTCTACCAGTACTGATCACGGCAGGCGCAACAACGGCGACACACGCCAGTGCCGAAACACCAAGGCCCCGCACCCGCGGGGCCTTTTTTCGAGCATCGTCGCCGAGTCACTGCAGGCGAAGGTGTTCCTGGATCAACCCCACCAGGGTGAGATTGGCGTTGTCCTGCGTGGTGTCGAGATGGACCAGATGCAGGCGCTCCTCGTCGGTGAAGTCCTCGAAATCGCGTTGCTGGCGTTGGAGTACCGCGAGCCCCGCCTCCGAGGGGTCGCCGCCCCGCCGGGCGCGCTTCTCGATGCGAGCCTGGAGCGTCGCCTCGTCGGCCTCGAAACTCACGATCAGCACCGGCAGGCCGCGCCCTTCCGCCTGGTGACGCAGCAGGTCACGCTGTTCTCGCTTCAGGCAGGTGGCATCGATACACACCGGCAGCCCCGCCTCGAGCAGCACGCCACTGAGCCAGGCCAGGTGACGATAGGTCCGCTCGGTGGCCTGCGGGGTATAGATATCCACAGCCTCCCGGGCGGTATCCGCCTGTGGATCGAATCCGTGCAGGCGCTTGCGTTCGATGTCCGAGCGCAAGCGTATGCTGCCCAGACGCCGGACCATCTCGCCGGTGAAGCGGCTCTTGCCGCTGCCGGAAACGCCCACCCCGATCACCAGATAGGGAAAATGGAATTCGGCATACTGCTCGGCGAGCGTCAGGTAACGGCGAAAGTCCGCCATGATCGACTGGCGATCGCTGGGATGCAGGTCCGGCTGGTGATAACGCAGCATGGCCACCTTGGCGCGGACCAACGCCCGGTACAGCTTGTAGAAGGACAGCAGGCGCACCAGTTCGTGATCGCCCGAGTGCTCCAGATAGCGATTCAGCGCGTGCCGCGCGAGGGTTTCCTCGCCACGCGCCTCCAGGTCCATGAGCAGGAAGGCCAGATCGCTGCCGACGTCGTTCCAGCGCAGCGCCTCGTTGAACTCGAGACCGTCGAAGACCAGCGCCCGCCCTGCGTGGCAGACGACGTTACCCAGATGCAGATCGCCGTGGGTCTCGCGCACGAAACCCTCCCGGTGACGGCGAGCGAACACGGCGTCGAGACGTTCGACGGCTTCGGCGACCCGGGTCTGCAACTGCGCGAGCCGGCGGCGATCGGAGTCACCGGACAGCCGTGCCTCGATCAGGGTGAACTCGCGCGCGAGGATGGCTTCGAGAGAACGCCGCGAACCGTACTCGCCCGCCTCCGACAAGCGCTCGGCCGAGTCGTGGAACGTCACCAGTTGATCGACCAGATCGTCGACCAGCTCCAGGGTCAGCTCGCCGCTCGCCTGAAGGTGGCTGAGCAGGTGGCGGTTGCTGAACTGACGCATCTTCACCGCATAGTCGATGGGCGCGCCCTCGTCGTTGACCCGAGGCGCCTCCGGCGAGCCCGAGATCGCCACCACGCCCAGGTAGAGATCCGGCGCCAGACGCCGGTTGAGGCGAACCTCCTGCTCGCAGAAATACCGCCGCTTGTCGAGGGTGGAAAAGTCCAGGAAGCTGCCCAGATCCAGCGGCTTCTTGATCTTGTAGGCGTAATCGCCGGTCAGCACGATCCACGAGACATGCGTCTCGAAGACCTCGATGGCGTCGACCGCGTGGTCGAAGCAGCGGCCGTCCCGCAAGGCGTCGATCATGGTCCGAGTCACGACAATCTCCCTGACAATGGTGGCTCAGCGAGCCATCTCGGCGAAGACCTGCTCGGCGGCCTCCAGCGTGAGGCGGATGTCCTCGTCGCCATGGGCGCTCGACATGAATCCGGCCTCGAAGGGCGACGGTGCCAGATAGACACCATGGTCGAGCATGGCGGCGAAGAAGCGGCGGAACTGCTCGACGTCGCAGGCCCCGGCCTGGGCGAAGTTCTCGACCGCCGACTGCGCGGTGAAGAAGACCCCGAACATGCCACCGGCGCGCTGGGTGATCAGCTCGATACCGGCCTCGGCGGCACGCGCCTCGAGCCCGCTGCACAACTGTTCGACCCGCGCGGCGAGCCGGCCGTGGAAGTCCGGTTGGCGAATCTTCTCGAGCAGGGCGATGCCCGCCGCCATGGCCAGCGGATTGCCCGACAGCGTGCCGGCCTGGTAGACCGGCCCCAGCGGCGAGATCTTCTCCATGATCTCGCGCTTGCCGCCGAAGGCACCCACCGGCATGCCGCCACCCACGATCTTGCCCAGACAGGTCAGATCGGGCGTCACCGCATAGTGCGCCTGGGCGCCACCCAGGGCGACCCGGAAGCCGGTCATCACCTCGTCGAAGATCAGCACGCCGGCGTGACGATCGCAGACCTCGCGCAATGCCTCGAGAAAGCCCGGCACCGGCGGAATGCAGTTCATGTTGCCGGCCACCGGCTCGACGATCACCCCGGCGATCTCGTCGCCGATCTCGGCGAAACACGCCTCGAGCGCCGCGATGTCGTTGTAGGGCAGGGTGACGGTATGTTCCGCCAGCGACGCGGGGACGCCCGGGGAACTCGGCTCGCCGTGGGTCAGGGCCCCGGAACCCGCCTTGACCAGCAGCGAGTCGGAATGGCCGTGGTAGTTGCCCTCGAACTTGACGATCTTGTCGCGTCCGGTATAGCCCCGCGCCAGACGGATCGCCGACATGGTCGCCTCGGTGCCGGAGTTGACCATGCGCACCATCTCGATCGACGGCATGATCTCGCAGATCAGATCGGCCATGGTGGTCTCGATCGCCGTCGGGGTGCCGAACGACAACCCGGCATCGAGGCGCTCACGCACCGCGCCGAGCACGTCGGGATCGGCATGGCCGGTGATCATCGGCCCCCAGGAGCCGACATAGTCGACGTAGCGCTTGCCCTCGACGTCGAACAGGTAGGCGCCCTGGGCGCGTTCCATGAACAACGGCGGACGATCCAGTCCCTTGAAGGCCCGAACCGGGGAGTTGACGCCACCGGGAATGTGGCGACAGGCCCGTTCGAAGAGTTCGGCAGATGTGGTCATGTCGACCTCTCGTCTCTATGTGGATAACTCTCTGGACAGTTGGAATAACTGCCCGTTGAAGAACTGTGGATAACTTGCCTGGTCACGACAGCCGCCGGCGCAGTCGCCGCACGTTGACCGCCGGATCCCCGTCGCCGAAGACCGCATGCACCATGGCCACGAGATCGGCGCCGGCCTCGCGGGCCCGACCCACATTGTCGGCGCCGAGCCCGCCGATCGCCACCCGCGGCAGGTCGAAGCGCGCCGCCTCGGCCAGCAGGCCAAGATCGGCGGGCGGCGCCTCGGGCTTGGTACGCGACGTGAAGAAGCGTCCGAAGGCCAGATAGCTCGCGCCCTCGCCGGCGGCGCGCTCGGCCAGATCGAGCCGGGCGTGGCAGGTGGCGCCGACGATCGCCGCGTCGCCCAGCTGCCGCCGGGCGACGGCGACGGGGGTATCCTCCTGGCCCAGATGCACGCCGACGTTGGCGAATCCCGCCTCGCGCAGTTCCCGCGCCAGGTCCAGATCGTCGTTGACGATCAGCGGCACCCCGTGTTGCCGACACAGCGTCGCCAGGGCCTCGGCCTGGTGACGCCGTCGCGGGGCGTCCCGAGACTTGTCGCGATACTGCAGCAGCGCCAGGCCCCCGCGCAGCGCGGCATCGCAGGCCGCCACCAGGCGGGCGTCGTCCGGCAACAGGTCGGCGTCGGTGATCGCGTAGACGCCGGACCGCCAGGCACGGGTCATGGACCTTCCTCCAGCGTGAACGGTGTCGGTTGCTGCCAGAGCCGCCGCGGCAGTGCCTGACCGCTTCCCGGCTGCCAACCGTGGCGCAGGCTCTGCCAGGTATAGCGCTGGGCCTGTTCGCAGGCCGCCACCAGTCGCTCGCCGACCGCCAGCCGCGCCGCCAGGGCCGAGGCCAGTGTACAGCCCGAGCCATGATAGCGCCCCGGCAGTCGCGGCCACTGCCACTGCCGGCTGGTATCCGGCGTGTGCAGGGTGTGGACGACCCGGTCGTCGGCACTGCCGGGGGCCGGCTGGTCGGTGCCGGTGATCAGCAGCGCCTGACAGCCCAGCGCCAGCAGTTCCACCGCCTGCCGGGTATCGTCGCCGTCGACACCGGCCAGCTGCGCCAGCTCCTGGCGGTTGGGGGTGAGCAGATCGGTGAGCGGCAGCAGGCGGCGGCGCATCTCGTCGATCAGCGCGGCATCGCTCAGGGTGCTGCCACCGCCGGCGCGCAGCACCGGATCGACGACCAGCGGCACGCCGGGGCAGGCCCGGGCGATATCCTCGATGGCCTCGAGGGTCGGCTCGTCGGCGATCAGGCCGACCTTGATCGCCGCCACCTCGAACTCGTCGAGCAGCGGCCAGACCGCATCGCGAACGGCATCGGCCGGACAGGGCATGACCCGCAGCACGTCGTGGGTGGTCTGCACGGTCAGGCTGGTGGGCACGGTCAACGGCCAGGCGCCGCAGGCGGCGATCGCCTCGGCATCGGCGACCAGACCGGCCCCGCCGGTCGGGTCGTGCCCGGCCAGGACCAGTACCACGGGAAGCTTGGCACTGGGCATCAGAACGGTTTCACCACGGCCAGGAACACGATCAGCAACAGCCCGATGGTGGGGAGCTCGTTGAACATCCGGAAGAAGCGATGCGACTTGTCGCAGGTGCCCGCGGCCAGCCGCTTCATGTAAGCCAGGCACACGTGATGATAGCCGATCAGCGCCACCACCAGCGCCAGCTTGGCGTGCATCCAGCCCTGGCTCAGAAAGCCCGGCACCAGGTAGAGCAGCCAGCCGCCCAACACCAGTACCGCGATCATCGACGGGGTCATGATGCCGCGGTAGAGCTTGCGCTCCATGACCTTGAAATACTCGATGGCCTGGGTATCGCCCTTGTCACGCGCCGTGGCGTGATAGACGAACAGCCGCGGCAGGTAGAAGAGCGCCGCGAACCAGGTCACCACGGCGATCAGGTGCAACGCTTTTATCCACAGGTACATCGAAAATCCTCGTTATCCACAGTGTCGGGGGGGTACGTGTCTTCAGCGCTTGTAGCGGTAGTAGTTCTCGATCGCGTCCCGGGTGATGATACCGGAAATCTTCTGGATCATCGGCGCGGTGGTGTGCTGGACGTAGAGCGCATCCACCCCGTAGTCATTGAGTCGGTCGAAGGCCTCGCTGAGCGTCGCCTGGAGATGGATCGGCGCCAGTTCCAGGCGCTGTCCCGGGATCTCCAGCAGATCGAGTGCCGCGTCCTCGACCAGATTCTCGTCGAGCAGGGCGCGGGCCAGATCGGCGGCCTTGAGCGCCAGCGGTGTCTTCTCCTCGCTGGAGCGGGTGATCACCAGCCAGGTGGGCTTGTCGTCGAGCAGCTTGCGGGCTTGCTCCGGCGTGATCATGCGCTGGGTCCGCGCCACGCTGCGCTCCATCACCGCGGGTACCGCCACCCGCGACAGTGCCTGCATGAGCGGCTGCTGCAGCGGGTGCAGGCCGTGCTGGGTCATGGTCACGAACAGCCCATGGCAGTGGCAGATCTGCCGCGACGTCAGCCCGGCGACCACCACCGCCAGCATGCCGGGCAGGATGATGTTGGGGTTGTGAGTCAGCTCGAGCAGTGCCATCAGCGCCGCCAGCGGGGCCTGGAGCACGGCACCCATCATTGCCGCCATGCCCAGCATGGCATAGAACCCCGGGTCGGAAGCCACCTGCGGCCATGCCCAGTTGCCGGCCATGCCGCAGATCGCCCCCGCCGCCGCACCGATCACCAGTACCGGCCCGATGATGCCGACGGGGATCCCGCAGGCGAAGGTGAAGGCCGTGAGCAACAGCTTGCCGATGACGATGGCGAACAGCACGTCGAGCGCCAGACTGCCGTCGAGCGAGGCCGCGAGGCTGTCGTAGCCGATCCCCTGGACCTGGGGATACCACCAGGCGACCGCCGCCACGGCCAGCCCCGGCACCAGCAGACGCAGGCCCAGCGGCCACTTGGCGAACAGCGTGCCGCGCTGGGCGATGCGGATGAACAGCCCGGCGAGCAGGCCGATCAGCAGGGCGCTGACCGCGATCCACGGCAGGTTGAGCAAGGATCCCAGCTTGACGCTGGGCACCTGGAAGGCCGGCTCGGCGCCGTAGGCCAGCTGAGCGACCACCGCCCCCATGGTCGAGGCGAGGATCACCGGCATGAAGCCGGCGATCGTGTACTCCATGATCACCACTTCCATGGCGAAGATCACCCCCGAGACCGGGGTATTGAACGAGGCCGAGATGGCCGCCGCGGTCCCGCAGCCGACCAGCACGCGCAGGCTGTTGTGAGGCAGGCGCAGACGCTGACCGATGCCGCTGGCCGCCGCCGCACCGAGGTGGATCGCCGGCCCCTCGCGCCCGGCGGAGAGCCCGCCGAGCACCGAGACCACCCCCACCCACCACTGGTTGATCCAGTTGCGCAGCGGCAGCCGGCCCTGGTGGTAGGTCAGGCGCTCGATGACATGGCCCACCCCCAGCTTGCGGGCATTGCTCGGCTGGGGCCAGAAACAGGCGATGATCAGCAACGATGCGACCACCGGCAACAGGGCGCGCCAGACGGGTGCAAGGGCCTCGAAGGCCTCCGAGTCGCCGTCGGGCATGAACGCCCAGGCACCCAGCTTGAGCAGCAGGCGAAACGCCACCATCAAGCCCCCGGTGAGCAGACCCGCCGCCACCCCCAGCAGGCACAGTTGCGGCATGGCGTCGACACTGGCCAGCTGGCGTCGGAATCGCTCGAGACTCAGATCGGGAAAGGGACGCACGCCGCACGGTTCCTCTTTGACGGGAGTATCGTTCGCCGCATTCGGCCCGATGTCGGCGGAGGCCGGGCGGGTCGGCGGTCGGTCACGGATGGACTATCATACCCGCAGGAACGCCTGTCGGCTCAAGGCGACGTGGGATGAAGGCGGCGGCGTTGCCGATCGCACACTAAAGTTGACCCTTTTGCTAGGGATTAGGGATAATTCCTCTCAACGCTTCCCCGACCATGGAGAATTCGCCATGAGCGATGCCGCTTCCTTCGCTCCCACGCCGCTGATGCTCACCGAATCGGCCGTGCGTCGACTCAAGGCGCTGGCCGACGAAGAAGGCAACCCGGCTCTCAAGCTGCGCGTCTACGTCACCGGCGGGGGCTGTTCCGGCTTCCAGTACGGTTTCGACTTCGCCGAGGATGCCGCCGGCGACGACACCCTGATCGAGATCGAGGACGTGGCGATGGTCGTCGACCCGCTGTCGTACCAGTATCTGGTCGGCTCGACGGTCGACTTCGAGGAGGGTCTCGCCGGCGCCCGCTTCGTGATCAAGAATCCCAATGCCACCGCCACCTGCGGCTGCGGCGCCTCGTTCATGGTCTGACCGGCGCCCCGCCGGTCTCTCCGCCCAGCCTCGCCAGCCGCTTCCCGCCGACGCCTGCCGCCCCCCCGCATCCCTCGCTTGACGCTCCCCGTGGAACTCGCCAAGGTAAAAGCGTGTTCCATCAACAAGATTCCAAACTGGGGAACGTCATGAACCAATCACTGCTCAAGTCGTTTTCGCTGGCCTCCGCCCTGACCCTGGGCCTGGGGCTTTCCTCCCTCGGCCAAGCCGCCGATACCGTCAATGCCGTCACCGACCCGAGCTTCGTGCCGTTCGAGATGATGGACAAGGACAGCGGCGAGATGGTCGGCTTCGACATGGACATCCTGCGCGAGATCGCCGATCGCGCCGGGTTCGACATCAACCTGCGCACCATGGACTTCAACGGCATCATCCCCGCCGTGCAGACCGGCAACGCCGACCTGGCGATCGCCGGCATCACCATCACCGACGAACGCGAGAAGATCGTCGACTTCAGCGATCCCTACTACGACAGCGGCCTGCGTATCCTGGTCCCCGCCGGCGACGACAGCGTCCAGGACCTGAGCGATCTGGAAGGCAAGCGGATCGGCACCAAGATCGGCTCGACCAGCTACGACTATCTGCAGAAGCACCTCGGCGACAAGGCCGATATCAAGCCCTACCCGGGCAGCGCCGACATGTACCTGGCGCTGATGGGCGGCAGCGTCGACGCGGTCTTCTACGACGCGCCCAACGTCGGCTACTTCGCCAAGACCAAGGGCGAAGGCAAGGCCCAGGTGGTCGGTCCGCTCTACGAAGGCCAGCAGTACGGTATCGCCTTCACCTCCGGCAGCCAGTGGCGCGAACCCGCCAACGAGGCCCTCGCCGCCATGAAGGAGGACGGCACCTACGCCGAGATCTACAAGAAGTGGTTCGGCGAGATGCCCGACAGCCAGTAAGCACGACACACGCCAGTCTACGGGGTCGGGTGGCCGCAACGCCCGGCCCCGTTGCGTTTTTCACCCCTGAAACGCGGCCCGCCAAAAGCTGGCGGACCGTAGCGGAGACTCCGACGTGGACGTCAATTTCCAGTTCGACTGGCAGGCGGCGATCGCCTCCATTCCCTACCTGCTCGACGGGATTCCCTGGACACTGCTGATCTCGTTCGGCGGCCTGGCCATCGGCTTCGTCATCGGTATCATCTTCGGTCTGCTGCGCATCAGTCCGCTGCGCGTGCTGCGCTGGCCGGCGGTGACCTACATCGAGGTCTTTCGCGGCACCCCGGTACTCGTCCAGGTGCTGTTCATCTTCTACGGCCTTCCGCAGATCATCGGCGGCCCCATCGACGCCGTCACCGCGGGCATCGCCGCCATCGCCCTGAACGCCGGGGCCTACATTTCCGAGATCGTGCGGGGCGGCGTGCAGTCGATCGAGAAGGGCCAGCGCGAGGCCGCCCTGTCGCTGGGCCTGTCGCGCCCCCAGGCCTTCCGCTACGTGATCTGGCCCCAGGCACTGCGGCGCATGATCCCGGCGCTGGGCAACCAGGGCATCGTCAGCATCAAGGACACCTCGCTGTTCTCGGTGATCGGCGTCGGCGAACTGGTCCGTCAGGGCCAGATCTACATCGCCACCACCTTCACCGCCCTCGAGGTGTATTTCATGGTCGCCATGCTCTACCTGGCGATCACCCTGAGTCTGTCCTTCGCGCTGCGCCTGCTCGAGCGTCGCGGCCTGGTCGGTCAATGAGGAGCCAAGGCGATGAACGATAAGCAACGCGCCCAAGAGACCCTGGCGGGCCAGAATGACCCCATCGTGCGTCTCGACAAGGTCAACAAGCATTTCGGCAGTCTGCACGTGTTGCAGGACATCGACCTCGCGGTCGCCCCCGGGGAGGTGGTGGTGATCATCGGGGCCAGCGGCTCGGGCAAGTCGACGCTGATCCGTTGCGTCAACGGCCTCGAGGAGTTCCAGAGCGGCCGGATCGAGGTCGACGGCAACCAGCTTTTGCCCTACGGCAAGAACGGCCGGTCGCTGCAGACCATCCGCACCGAGGTCGGCATGGTGTTTCAGCAGTTCAACCTGTTTCCACACCTCTCGGTACGCGACAACGTCACCCTCGCGCCGCTCAAGGTACGCAACATCAGCCGCGGCCAGGCCGTGGAAACCGCCGAACGGCTGCTCGAGCGGGTGGGGATCGCCGACCAGGCCGACAAGTACCCGGGCCAGCTCTCCGGCGGACAGCAGCAACGCGTCGCCCTGGCCCGCGCGCTGGCCATGGAACCGCGCCTGATGCTCTTCGACGAGCCGACCTCGGCGCTCGACCCGGAGATGATCGGCGAGGTCCTGGACGCCATGCGAGAGCTCGCCAACGATGGCATGACGATGATGATCGTCACCCACGAGATGGGCTTCGCCCGCGAGGTCGCCGATCGGGTGATCTTCATCCACAAGGGCCGGATCGTCGAACAGGGCCCGCCCGAACGCGTCTTCGACAGTCCCGAACACGAACGCACCCAGTCCTTTCTCGCCCGCGTCCTCAAGCACTGACCCCCTGCCCCGCGTCGTTCCCGGCGCGGGGCGGCTCCCCCGCCCGCTCTTCGGCCGGCTCCCGGAGGTTCACACCCGCGCCCGAGGGCCTGTGGACAAGAGTTTCGGCCAATCCACCTCGAATCTTCCACAACCCCCACGGTTGTCGGCCTGAAACGCCTCGACACCCGATGTTGACGACATCACGCACAGCCCCGGTATGCAGCGGTGGATAAGCCGGGGATCGGCGGCGCTGTGGACAAGGCCCTCTTTCATCCACAGGCCCGACGCAGCCTGTCCGCATGTCGTCGACCTTTTTTGCAACGCATCGTCAACATTGCAACGAATTGAAAAGTTGGTGGAAAAACCGCTTATCCACAAAAAATGTCCACACCAGTAGTCACAACCACAACAGAACTTCTCTTTTCTTCATTACATTGTATTTATTCAGCGAGGCGCAAAACGCTCGGCTTGGCCACGGTGTGGAAAACCCCTGACGGTTACCCACAGGGACGTTATACTGTGCGGCTTGTCGCTACTTGCCTGATGAAACCGACGCGCCGCAGGCGCAAGTCGAGGTACACCGTGGATTATCCCAACCGCTTTGACGTCATCGTCATCGGCGGTGGCCATGCGGGAACGGAAGCCGCACTGGCCGCCGCCCGCATGGGCTGTCAGACCCTGTTGCTGACGCACAACATCGAGACACTGGGCCAGATGTCCTGCAATCCGGCGATTGGAGGCATCGGCAAGAGCCATCTGGTCAAGGAGATCGATGCCCTGGGTGGCGCCATGGCTCTGGCCACCGATCGCGCCGGCATCCAGTTTCGCGTCCTCAACGCCCGCAAGGGGCCGGCCGTGCGCGCCACCCGCGCCCAGGCCGACCGCGTGCGCTACAAGGCGGCGATTCGCGGTGTGCTGGAGAACCAGCCCAATCTCACGCTGTTCCAGCAGGGTGTGGATGACCTGATCGTCGAGAACGACACCGTCAAGGGCGCCGTGACCCAGACCGGGATCCGCTTTCACGCCGAGACGGTCGTGTTGTGCACAGGCACCTTCCTCGGCGGGGTTATCCACATCGGGCTGGACAACCACACTGGCGGACGGGCCGGCGATCCGCCCGCCAATGCCCTGGCCCAGCGGCTGCGGGCCCTGCCGTTCCGGGTCGATCGCCTCAAGACCGGTACGCCGCCGCGGCTCGATGCCAAGAGCATCGACTTCGACCGCCTCGAGGAGCAGCCCGGCGATGCGCCGTCGCCGGTGATGTCGTATCTCGGCTCGCGGGACATGCATCCGCGTCAGGTCAGTTGCCGCATCGCGCATACCAACGCGCGCACCCACGAGATCATCTTCGCCAATCTCGATCGCTCGCCGATGTACTCCGGGGTGATCGGCGGCGTGGGGCCGCGCTACTGTCCGTCGATCGAGGACAAGGTCCATCGCTTCGCCGACAAGTCGAGCCATCAGGTCTTCATCGAACCGGAAGGCCTCGACACCCACGAGCTCTACCCCAACGGTATCTCGACCTCGCTGCCGTTCGACGTGCAGCTGCAGGTGGTGCGCTCGATCGAGGGGCTGGAAAACGCCCATATCACCCGGCCCGGCTACGCCATCGAGTACGATTTCTTCGATCCCCGCGATCTGCGCCACTCGCTGGAGACCAAGTTCGTCCACAACCTGTTCTTCGCCGGACAGATCAACGGCACCACCGGCTACGAGGAAGCCGGTGCCCAGGGCCTGCTGGCCGGGATCAACGCCGCCCTGCGGGTGCGCGGCGAGGCGTCCTGGTGCCCGCGGCGCGACGAGGCCTATCTCGGCGTGCTGGTCGACGACCTGATCACCCTGGGCACCCAGGAGCCCTATCGGATGTTCACCTCGCGGGCCGAATACCGCCTGCTGCTGCGCGAAGACAACGCCGACCTGCGCCTGACCGAGACCGGGCGGCGTCTGGGGTTGATCGACGACGCGCGCTGGGCGGCATTCACGACCAAGCGCGAAGCGATCGCGCGCGAACAGTCCCGGCTGTCCGCCACCTGGATCCAGCCGCGTTCGGCGGCGGCCGAGCAGCTCAATGCCAGACTGCCCAAGCCGCTCAACCGCGAGTACAACCTGCTCGAGCTGCTCAAGCGTCCCGAGCTCGGCTATGCCGATCTCGTCGGTCTCGACGGCATCGAGGCACCGGGCGTCGACGACGAGGCGGTCGCCGAGCAGGTGCAGATCCAGGCCAAGTACCAGGGCTACATCGATCGCCAGCAGGGCGAGATCGACAAGCTCAAGCGCCACGAGGCCACCCCGCTGCCGGCGAATCTCGACTACTCGCGGGTCGAGGGGCTGTCCAACGAGATCCGCGACAAGCTCGCCGCGGCGCGCCCCGAGACCCTGGCCCAGGCCGGCCGCATCTCCGGCGTCACGCCGGCGGCGGTATCGATCCTGCTGATCCATCTCAAGAAACGGCGACTGCTCGACGATAGCCGCGCGGTGAACGCATGACGCCGGAATGCGAGCGTCGTCTCGACGCCGGCCTCGCGGCCCTGGCCATCGACGTCGAAGCCGGGGCCCGACGGCAATTGCTGGCCCTGCTGGGCCTGTTGCACAAGTGGAACCGGGCTTATAACCTCACCTCGGTACGCGCCCCGGAAGCGATGGTCACCCGCCACCTGCTCGACAGCGCCTCGGTACTGTCGGCGGTGAGCGGGCCGCGGGTGCTCGACGTGGGCGCCGGTGCCGGCTTTCCCGGCCTGGTGCTGGCGATTCTCGCCCCGGAACTCGACGTGACACTGCTCGACAGCAACGGCAAGAAGGTTCGCTTTCAGCGCCAGGCGGTGCTCGAACTGGGGCTCGACAACGTTACGCCGGTCCAGGCGCGTGTCGAGCGCTTCACCGCCGAGCCGTTCGACCAGATCCTTTCGCGGGCCTTCGCCAGCCTGGGCGATTTCGTCTCTCTGAGCGATCCGCTGCTGACCGCCGAGGGGGAATGGCTGGCGATGAAGGGGCAGGCCTGCGAGGATGAGCTGGCCGGGCTGCCGGCATCTGCCCGTCTGATCGAGCGTCGTGCGCTTCACGTGCCGGGCGAGGACGCCGAGCGCCACCTGCTGCGCGTCCGCCGTACCGGCTAGTCGGGGACGCCGAGTCGGGGACGCCGGGTCGGGGGCGCCGAGCCGGTGTCTACGTCGTAATCGGCCGGGTGGCCACCAAGCCGGGCCCGTCGGGCTCATCGTCGAGTAAGGGAGTCTCGTTCGTGACCAAGATCATCGCCCTGACCAACCAGAAGGGTGGCGTCGGCAAGACCACCACCGCGGTCAATCTGGCGGCCTGCCTGGCGGCACTGGACCGGCGCGTGCTGCTGATCGACCTCGACCCGCAGGGACATGCCACCATGGGTAGCGGCGTCGACAAGCACGAACTCGACGGCAGCGTGCTCGACGTGCTGCTCGGCGAGAAGCCGGCCGCCGAAGTGATCCTCGACTGCCCCGAGGCCGGTTATGCGCTGCTGCCGAGCAACGGCGACCTGACCGCCGCCGAGGTCGACCTGCTCGACCGCGACGGGCGCGAGCGCTGCCTGCACGAGGCGGTCAGCGGCGTGGCCAGCGAATACGACGTGGTCCTGATCGACTGCCCGCCGTCGCTCAACATGCTCACCGTCAACGGCCTGACCGCTTCCGACGGCGTGCTGATTCCCCTGCAGTGCGAGTTCTATGCCCTGGAGGGGCTCTCGGCGCTGCTCGATACCGTCGAGCAGATCCAGGCCAGCGTGAATCCGGCGCTGCAGGTATTCGGTATCGTCCGGACCATGTTCGATAACCGCAACAGCCTGACCCGCGACGTCACCAAGCAGCTGCGCGACTATTTCGGCGACACCCTGCTCAAGGCGGTGATTCCGCGTAACGTGCGGGTCGCCGAGGCGCCCAGCCATGGCCTGCCGGTCACCAAGTACGCGCGCTTCTCGCGCGGCAGCCAGGCCCATCGGGTGCTGGCCAAGGAACTGATTCGCCGTCTGTCGCTATGACCCCGGGATCGTCTCAAGGAAAGCTCCATGACTCGTAAACGTGCCCTGGGCCGCGGCCTGGATGCCCTGATCGGTGCCAACGCCCGCCGTCGCGATCTGCTCGACGCCGATATTCAGCTCGATGCCCCCGAGACCGAGCCCGAAGCCCCCGCCGAACCGAGTGGCGAGGAGCGGCTGGTGCGTCTGCCGCTGGGCCAGCTGTCGCGCGGGCGCTACCAGCCGCGTCGCGACATCCAGCCGGAAGCCCTCGAGGAGTTGACCGACTCGATTCGCAGTCAGGGGGTGATGCAGCCGATCGTGGTGCGTCCGGTCGGCGAGGACCGCTACGAGATCATCGCCGGCGAGCGGCGCTGGCGCGCCGCCCAGCTCGCCGAACTCGACACCATCCCGGCGGTGGTGCGCGACGTCAGCGATCAGACCGCCCTGGCCCTGGCGCTGATCGAGAACATCCAGCGCGAGAACCTCAATCCCGTCGAGGAGGCGCTGGCGCTCAAGCGTCTGCTCGACGAATTCGAGCTGACCCAGCAGCAGGTCGCCGATGCGGTGGGCAAGTCGCGTGCCCAGGTCGCCAACCTGCTGCGCCTGCTGGCGCTGGATCCGGAAGTCCAGACACTGCTCGAACGCGGCGATCTCGACATGGGGCATGCCCGGGCGCTGCTGGTGCTGCCCGCGGCAAAACAGCGCAAGGCCGCTCACGAAGTGGTCAACAACGATCTCACCGTTCGCCAGACCGAGGCGCTGGTCAAGAAGCTGCAGGCCGGCAAGCCCGCGACGAAGACCACGGCCGCGCCGTCCGCCGACGTGACACGGCTCGAGACCCAGCTCGGCGACCTGCTCGGCGCCTCGGTGAAGATTCGTCACGGCCAGAGCGGCAAGGGCAAGGTGACCATTCACTACGGCAGCCTCGACGAGCTGGACGGCATCCTCGCGCACATTCGCTGAGCGGTCGCATCAATAGTTAGCCTGGTAAGCGGTTTTCTCCGACGTTCGTCGCGCTTTGGTCGTAGCCTCGCGGGACTTCGCGTGAATTCGCCGCAGGTTCGGTTGAAGGCGCCCCCCCGCTTCCCTATAATCCGCCGAGGTCCGGCGCTGGGGGCGCTCAGTGCACGATAAATCCGGTGGCTGCGGCCGCAAGACACCCGAAAATTTATGCCTGAACCACGCCCGGCCCAGATAAAACGACCCGGATTCGCGCGCCTGCTGGCCGCCCAGATGCTCGTGCTGCTGATCATGGTGGCGATCGCGGCCGGGACGGCAGGCGTGGCAGTGGCAGTATCGGCATTGCTCGGCGCCCTGATCGGCGTGGTTCCCAATGCCTACTTTGCCTGGCGCGCCTTCCGCTATCAGGGAGCGCGACACGCCAGGGACATCGTCAAGAGTTTCTATCGGGCCGAAGCCGGCAAGTTCGGTTTGACGGCGGCATTGTTCACCCTGGTGTTCATTGCAGTGCCTCCCTCAAACCCCGCTTTCTTCTTTGGCGCTTACGTGGCGACACTGGCGACGCAATGGTTGGGGCCCTGGCTGTTGCGTCGCGCGTCGTACACCTGACATCGAGGCAGTGCAATGGCAGCAGGCAACAATCTGACGCCGACGGCGTACATCCAGCACCATCTGCAGAACCTGACCTTCGGGTATCACCCCGAGCATGGCTGGGCGATGGCGCATTCCGCGCAAGAGGCTTCCGAGATGGGCTTCTGGGCGATCCACCTGGACACCATGGCCTGGTCGATCGGCCTCGGCGTGCTGTTCCTGTGGCTCTTCCGCAAGGCGGCCAAGGCGGCCACCACCGGCGTGCCCCAGGGGCTGCAGAACTTCGTCGAGATGATGGTCGAGTTCGTCGACAACTCGGTGAAGGAGACCTTCCACGGCAAGAGCAAGCTGATCGCTCCGCTGTCGCTGACGATCTTCTGCTGGATCTTCCTGATGAACCTCATGGATCTGGTGCCCGTCGACCTGCTGCCGATGCTGGCCCAGAAGATCGGCGTGCTGTTCGGCGCCGACCCGTCGCACGTCTACTTCAAGGTCGTGCCCACCACCGACGTCAATGCCACGCTGGGCATGTCGCTGTCGGTGTTTGCCCTGATCATCATCTACTCCATTCGTCACAAGGGGCTTTCCGGCTTCGTTGGGGAACTCACGCTGCATCCGTTCAATTCCTCCAACAAGCTGTTCCAGGTCATCCTGATTCCGATCAACTTCCTCCTCGAGGTGGTGACCCTGCTGGCCAAGCCGGTATCGCTCGCCCTTCGTCTGTTCGGCAACATGTATGCCGGCGAGTTGATCTTCATCCTGATCGCGATGATCGGGCTGTGGCAGTTGCCGCTGCACTTCTCCTGGGCGGTCTTCCACATCCTGATCGTCACGCTGCAGGCGTTCATCTTCATGATGCTGACGATCGTCTACCTGAGCATGGCGACCGAAGAGCATTGAACCGTTAACCCTTAACCCGCTAAACCACTTGACTGAAAACTGGAGTACACCATGGAAGCACAAGTTCTGGGCATGACCGCTATCGCCGTTTCCCTGCTGATCGGGCTGGGTGCCCTGGGTACCGCCATCGGCTTCGGCATCCTCGGCGGCAAGTTCCTGGAAGGCGCTGCCCGTCAGCCGGAAATGATCCCGCAGCTGCAGGTGAAGATGTTCATCGTCGCCGGTCTGCTCGACGCCGTGACCATGATCGGTGTGGGTATCGCGCTGTTCTTCACCTTCGCCAACCCGTTTGTGGGTTGAATCACGGTGGGTCGCAAGACCAACCGGGACTCTGACCACAAACTAGTGAAGCGAGAGGTGCTGGCGTGAATCTGAACCTTACCCTGATCGGTCAGGCCATAGCCTTCGCGGTCTTCGTCTGGTTCTGCATGAAGTATGTATGGCCTCCGGTCATGCAGGCTCTGCAGGAACGCCAGAAGAAGATCGCCGATGGCCTGGACGCTGCCAGCCGTGCCACCCGCGACCTCGAATTGGCCCAGGAGCAGGCCAGCGAGACGTTGCGCGAGAGCAAAGAACAGGCAGCCGAGATCCTAGAGCAGGCCCACAAGCGGTCCAACCAGATGATCGAGGAGGCGCGCGAGAACGCCCGCCAGGAGGGCGAACGCATGATTGCCAACGCCCGTTCCGAGATCGACCAGGAAATCAATCGCGCGAAGGAAGAGCTGCGTTCGCAGGTGTCGCGACTCGCCGTCGAAGGGGCGGAGCGTATCCTGGAGTCCTCCATCGACGAGACCAAGCATCGCGAGCTCGTCGACAAGCTCGCCGCCGAGCTCTGAGGAGGTGACCCATGGCTGAAACGTCTACCGTCGCCCGGCCCTATGCCAAGGCGGCGTTCGAGTTCGCGAACGCCCAAGGGGCGCTCGAGGCCTGGTCCGAGATGCTGACGCTGGCGGCCCGCGCGGTCGCCGACGACACGCTGCGCGAGCGCGTGCTGAACAACCCGCGGTTGTCCGGCGCCGAAAAGGCCGACGTGCTCATCGACGTCGGCGGCGATGCGCTCAGCGAGGAAGTCAAGAACTTCCTGCGGACCCTGGGGCAGAGCAACCGCCTGGCGGCGCTGCCGGCGATCGTCGAGCAGTTCGACCTGCTCAAGGCCGAGCAGGAGAAGCGCATGGACGTGACCATCGTCTCCGCCTATCCGCTCGACGCCAAGCAGGAAGACACGCTCGCCAGCGCCCTGGCCAAGCGTCTGAACCGCGAAATCTCCATTACCACTCAGGTGGACAGCGCCTTGCTGGGCGGCGTCATCCTGCGTGCCGGCGACACCGTCATCGACGGGTCGGTACGCGGTCGACTGGCGCGCCTGCGCGAGACACTTTCCGTCTGAGCTTGAGGGACATGGCATGCAGCAACTGAATCCTTCCGAGATCAGCGACATCATCAAGCAGCGTATCGAGAAGCTGGATGTCGCCTCCGAAGCCCGCAACGAGGGCACCATCGTCAGCGTGTCCGACGGCATCGTGAAGATTCACGGGCTGGCGGACGCGATGTTCGGTGAAATGATCGAATTCCCCGGCAGCGTCTTCGGCATGGTGCTCAACCTCGAGCGCGACAATGTCGGCGCCGTGGTGCTGGGCGACTACCAGATGCTCGAAGAGGGCATGACCGCGCAGTGCACCGGTCGTATCCTCGAGGTGCCGGTGGGCCCCGAGCTGGTTGGCCGTGTGGTCGACGCGCTGGGCAATCCCATCGACGGCAAGGGCGACCTCGACGCCAAGCAGACCGACGCGGTCGAGAAGGTCGCTCCCGGCGTCATCACCCGCCAGGGCGTCGACCAGCCGATCCAGACCGGTCTCAAGTCGATCGACGCCATGGTGCCGATCGGTCGCGGCCAGCGCGAGCTGATCATCGGCGACCGTCAGATCGGCAAGTCCGCCATCGCCGTGGACACCATCATCAACCAGAAGGGCAAGGGCGTAACCTGTATCTACGTCGCGGTGGGTCAGAAGCAGTCGACCATCGCCAGCGTGGTGCGCAAGCTCGAGGAGCACGACGCGATGGAGCACACCATCGTCGTCGCCGCCGGCGCCGCCGATCCGGCCGCCATGCAGTTCCTCGCGCCCTATGCCGGCTGCTCGATGGGCGAGTACTTCCGCGACCGCGGCCAGGACGCCCTGATCGTCTACGACGACCTCACCAAGCAGGCATGGGCGTATCGCCAGATCTCGCTGCTGCTGCGTCGTCCGCCGGGCCGCGAAGCCTATCCGGGTGACGTCTTCTACCTGCACTCGCGCCTGCTCGAGCGCGCTGCGCGCGTCAACGCCGACTACGTCGAGAAGTTCACCGACGGCGAGGTCAAGGGCCAGACCGGCTCGCTGACCGCGCTGCCGATCATCGAGACCCAGGGCGGCGACGTCTCGGCGTTCGTGCCGACCAACGTGATCTCGATCACCGACGGTCAGATCTTCCTCGAGACCGGGCTGTTCAACTCGGGCATCCGTCCGGCGATCAACGCCGGTCTCTCGGTGTCCCGTGTGGGCGGCAGCGCGCAGACCAAGATCATCAAGAAGCTGGGTGGCGGCGTGCGTCTGGCGCTGGCCCAGTACCGCGAACTGGCGGCGTTCTCGCAGTTCGCCTCGGATCTCGACGAAGCGACCCGCAAGCAGCTCGAGCACGGTCAGCGCGTCACCGAGCTGATGAAGCAGAAGCAGTACACGCCGCTGTCCATCGCCGAGATGGCGCTGTCGCTGTTCGCCGCCAACGAGGGCTTCCTCGAGGACGTGCCGGTGGACAAGGTGCTGGCTTTCGAAGACGCGCTGCACCACTACATGAAGGACGAGCACGGCGATCTTCTCGACAAGATCAACGAGTCCGGCGACTACAGCGACGAGATCAAGTCGGGTCTCAAGGCCGGCGTCGAGCAATTCAAGGCCACTCAGACCTGGTGATCCGTCGGGCCCGGCGGCGCCGGGCCCGTGATTTCCCTGAGAGGCCACGAATAAGGTAGATCGCTATGGCAGCCGCAAAAGAGATCAAGACTCAGATCGGCAGTATCAAGAATACGCAGAAGATCACCAGCGCCATGGAAATGGTCGCTGCGTCGAAGATGCGTAAGGCGCAGGAGCGGATGCAGGCCAGTCATCCGTATGCCGAGCAGATCCGCAAGGTCGTCGGGCATATCGCCAAGGCCAATCCCGAGTACCGGCATCCGTACACCCTCGATCGCGAGGTCAAGCGGGTCGGCTACATCGTCGTGTCCAGCGACCGTGGCCTGGCCGGCGGCCTGAACGTCAACCTGTTCAAGGCCGTGGTCAAGGACGCCAAGGCGTGGCGCGACAAGGGCGTCGAGACCGACTTCGTCGCCATCGGCAGCAAGGCCGGCGCGTTCTTCCGCAAGTACGGCGGCAACCTGCTTGCCGCCAAGAGCGGGCTCGGCGAGGCCCCCGAGGCCAAGGATCTGATCGGTAGCGTCAAGGTCATGCTCGACGCCTTCGACGAGGGCACGCTGGATCGGCTCTACGTGGTGTACAACGAATTCGTCAACACCATGAGCCAGAAGCCGATCGTGCGTCAGCTGGTGCCGCTGAGCACCGACCTCGACGAGGGGGCCGACGGCGAACAAACCCGTCCCGACAGCTGGGACTACCTGTATGAGCCGGACGCCAAGGACCTGCTCGACAAGCTGCTCAAGCGCTATGTCGAGTCCCAGGTCTATCAGGCGGTGGTCGAGAATGCAGCCTGCGAACAGGCGGCGCGCATGATCGCGATGAAGAACGCGACCGACAACGCCGGCGACCTGATCGACGAATTGCAACTGGTGTACAACAAGGCCCGCCAGGCGGCCATCACCCAGGAAATTTCCGAGATCGTGAGTGGCGCCGCCGCGGTGTGACGCGCCGGTGAGACGCAGCAGGTTTCATTTGCAGGTTTAAGAGGAACCAAGATGAGCGGACGTATCGTACAAATCATCGGCGCGGTGATTGACGTAGAGTTTCCGCGGGACGACGTGCCCAAGGTCTACGACGCGCTGAAGGTCTCGGATTCCGGGACCGTTCTCGAGGTCCAGCAGCAGCTGGGCGACGGCGTGGTGCGAGCCATCGCCATGGGCTCCACCGAAGGGCTCAAGCGTGGCCTGTCGGTCGACAACACCCAGGCGGCGATTTCCGTGCCGGTGGGCAAGGCCACCCTCGGTCGCATCATGAACGTCCTCGGCGAGCCGATCGACGAGGCCGGCGAGATCGGCGAGGACGAGCGCATGCCGATCCACCGCACGCCGCCGACCTACGCCGATCAGGCGGCCTCCAGCGAGCTGCTGGAGACCGGCATCAAGGTCATCGACCTGGTCTGCCCGTTCGCCAAGGGCGGCAAGGTCGGCCTGTTCGGCGGCGCCGGCGTGGGCAAGACCGTCAACATGATGGAGCTGATCCGCAACATCGCCACCGAGCACAGCGGGTATTCCGTGTTCGCCGGGGTCGGTGAGCGGACCCGCGAGGGCAACGACTTCTACTACGAAATGCAGGAGTCCAACGTCCTCGACAAGGTCTCGCTGGTCTACGGCCAGATGAACGAGCCGCCGGGCAACCGCCTGCGCGTGGCGCTGACCGGCCTGACCATCGCCGAGAAGTTCCGCGACGAAGGCCGCGACGTGCTGCTGTTCGTCGACAACATCTACCGCTACACCCTGGCGGGGACCGAGGTCTCGGCACTGCTGGGTCGCATGCCGTCGGCGGTGGGTTACCAGCCGACGCTGGCCGAGGAGATGGGCGTGCTTCAGGAGCGCATCACCTCGACCAAGACCGGCTCGATCACCTCCGTGCAGGCCGTCTACGTGCCCGCGGACGACCTGACCGACCCGTCGCCGGCGACCACCTTCGCCCACCTGGACGCCACCGTGGTACTGGCGCGTTCGATCGCCGAGCTGGGTATCTACCCGGCGATCGATCCGCTCGATTCCACCTCGCGTCAGCTCGATCCGCTGGTGGTCGGCGATGAGCACTACGACACCGCGCGCGGCGTGCAGAACGTGCTGCAGCGCTACAAGGAGCTCAAGGACATCATCGCCATCCTGGGGATGGACGAGCTGTCCGACGAGGACAAGCTGTCGGTCAACCGGGCGCGCAAGATCCAGCGCTTCCTGTCGCAGCCGTTCTTCGTCGCCGAGGTCTTCACCGGGGCGCCCGGCAAGTACGTGTCGCTGAAGGACACCATCCGTGGTTTCCAGGGCATTCTCAACGGCGACTACGACGAGCTGCCGGAGCAGGCTTTCTACATGGTCGGCACCATCGACGAGGCCGTCGAGAAAGCCAACAAGATGAAGTGAAGCCCCTCACTGAGAGGACCTAAGGTATGGCGAACAGCTTCCAATGCGAGATCGTCAGCGCCGAGCAGTCGATCTTCTCCGGCGAGATCAGCCAGCTGGTGGCGGCCGGGACGATGGGTGACCTGGGCATCATGGCCGGTCACGCGCCGCTGTTGACCGAGCTCAAGCCGGGCCCGCTGCGCGTGCTGGGCGAGGACGGCGACGAGCAGATCTACTACGTCGACGGCGGCTTCCTCGAGGTCCAGCCGAACCTGGTATCGGTGCTTGCCGATAGCGCGGTGCGGGCTCGCGATCTCGACGAGGCCGAGGCGGAAGCGGCGCGCAAGGAGGCCAAGCACGAGCTCGACGAGCAGAAGTCGGACCTGGACTACTCCCGGGCCGCGGCGGAGCTCGCCGAGGCAGTGGCCAAGCTGCGCACCCTGGATCAGCTGCGGCGCAAGAGCGGGTCGCGCTGAGACCGACCGTGTGCACGATCGACGCCCCGTGGAGTCCCGCTCCACGGGGCGTTTTTTTGGGTGCGCCAGGCATGGCGCGCGGCGCCTGACCGGCACAGTTCCCGGGAGGGACGGGGGCGGGCCGAGTCGCCACGCCAGTGGTGCTTGGCCGCGGCTGTCCTTACACTGAGCGGGTTTCAGGCACGATGGACGAGGAACGGCAATGACGCTCGATGTGGTGATCCTGGCCGCCGGCCAGGGAACGCGGATGCGCTCGCGGCGCCCCAAGGTATTGCATGAACTGGCGGGCCGGCCGATGGTGCGTCACGTGCTCGATACCGCCGGTGAGCTGGAGACCCGGCGGCTGCACGTGGTCATCGGCCATGGCGGCGATCAGGTGCGCGAAGCGCTCGGCGACACGCCGGCCGACTTCGTCGTCCAGGCCGAGCAGAAGGGCACCGGGCATGCCGTGGCGCAGGCGCTGGACGCGCTCGGCGACGGCAAGGTGCTGATCCTCTACGGCGACGTGCCGCTGATCCGGCGCGAGACGCTGGCCGCGCTGCTGGACCGGGTCGACGAGCGGCGGATGGCCCTGTTGACCGTGACCCTGGAGAATCCCGCCGGTTACGGGCGCATCAAGCGCGACGAGCGGGGCCACGCGGTGGCCATCGTCGAGCACAAGGACGCCACGCCGGCCGAGCGTCGCGTGCAGGAGTGCAACACCGGCATCATGGCGATGACCGCCGATCAACTGCGTCGCTGGTTGCCGCGGCTCTCGGCCGACAACGCCCAGGGCGAGTACTACCTCACCGACGTGATCGCCATGGCAGCCGGGGAGGGCATCGAGATCGCCACCGCCCAGCCCGGCGATCCCGTCGAGGTCGAAGGGGTCAACGACCGTGTCCAGTTGGCGCGTCTCGAACGTATCGTCCAGCGTGACGCCGCCGAGCGCCTGATGCGCAGCGGGGCGACGCTGGCCGACCCCGGGCGGCTCGACGTGCGCGGCCATGTCGACTGCGGACGCGACGTGTTCATCGACGTGGGCTGCGTGTTCGAGGGTAACGTCGAGCTCGCCGACGGCGTGCACGTCGGCCCCTACTGCGTGATCCGCGATGCCCGGCTGGGGCCGGACAGCACGATCCAGGCGCACAGTGTCATCGAGGGGGCGACCCTCGACGGCGGCAGCCAGGTGGGGCCCTTCGCCCGCCTGCGGCCCGGGACGCATCTGGCGCGGGGCGCGAGGATCGGCAACTTCGTCGAGACCAAGAACGCCGAGGTCGGCGAGGGGGCCAAGATCAACCACCTGAGCTACGTCGGCGACGCGCGCCTGGGCCGCGACGTCAACATCGGTGCCGGCACCATCACCTGCAACTACGATGGTGCCAACAAGCACCATACCGAGATCGGCGATCGGGCTTTCATCGGTTCCAACACCGCGCTGGTCGCGCCGGTCAGCGTCGGCGAGGGGGCGACCGTGGGGGCCGGCTCGACGATCAGCAAGGACGTCGAGGCCGGCTCGCTGGCCGTGGCACGCAGCCGCCAGACCTCGCTCGGCGGCTGGCAGCGTCCGACCAAGCGCTCCTCCTGACGCCGCCCAACGGGACTACGCCGGGCGCGATGAGCGCTCTCATGCCCCTCGCCGGGTGGCGAGTGACCCCGCCACCCGGCGTACGCTGAAATTCTTCCTCGCCGGCCCCCTGCGGCTTGACGGGCGCTGGCGCATCGCGTTTGATGGGCCGATATTCTTTCGAATCGAAAGATATTGCTTTCGCAACGAACGCTGAAATGAGCAAACGCGATACCGCCCAACGCCGTCACGCCATCCTGGCCCACGTCAACGCCCATGGTGAAACCAGCGTCGATAGCCTGGCGCGCCGCTTCGCCACCTCCGAAGTCACGGTGCGCAAGGATCTCGCCACCCTGGAGAAGAGCGGGTTGCTGCTGCGCCGTTTCGGCGGTGCCGTGCCGCTGCCCCAGGAGATGCTCGCCGAGGGCAACGCGCCGCCCTCGGCGGCCAAGCGGGCGATCGCCCGCGCCGCCGGCGAACGGATCCGTGCGCATAACCGCATCATCATCGACAGCGGCACCACCACCTCGGCGATGATTCCCGAACTCGGCGGTCGCGAAGGGCTGGTGGTGATGACCAATGCCCTGTCGGTGGCCTGCGCGCTGCGCGAACTGGAGCCGGAGCCGGCGATCCTGATGACCGGCGGTACCTGGGACCCGCACTCGGAGTCGTTCCAGGGCCAGGTCGCCGAGCAGGTATTGCGCTTCTACGACTTCGATCAACTGTTCATCGGTGCCGACGGCATCGATCTCGACCGTGGCACCACCACCTACAACGAGCTGCTCGGCCTGTCGCGGGTCATGGCCGAGGTGGCACGCGAGGTGGTGGTGCTGGTGGAATCCGACAAGCTCGGCCGCCGGATTCCCAATCTGGAACTGCCCTGGGCACGCATCCAGACCCTGATCACCGACACGGGCATGGACGACACGACCTGCTCGCGCATCGAGGCGCACGGTGTCAGGGTGGTTCGCGTCGCCGTGGACGACTGAGAGACAAGGAGCCCCAACATGTGTGGAATCGTCGGTGCCGTTGCCGAGCGCAACGTTCAGGGAATCCTCCTCGAGGGGCTGCGCCGCCTCGAATATCGTGGCTACGACTCGGCGGGGATGGCAGTGCTCTCCGACGACGCCCGGCTCAACCGCCGGCGCGCGGTGGGCAAGGTCGCGGCGCTCGAGGCCAGCCTCGATGCCGGGCCGCTCGAGGGGCGGGTGGGCATCGCTCACACCCGCTGGGCGACCCATGGCCGGCCCACCGAACAGAACGCCCATCCCCATCAGTCGGGCGAGAGCCTGGCGGTGGTCCACAACGGCATCATCGAGAACCACGAGACACTCAAGGCGGAACTCGAGAGCCAGGGCTACGTGTTCACCTCGCAGACCGATACCGAAGTGATCGCCCACCTGCTGGCGCGGGAATTCAATCGCACCCAGGACCTGCTCGAGGCCGTCCGCCAGGCGGTCGCCCTGCTCGACGGCGCCTACGCGCTGGCGGTCACGCATCGCAGCCAGCCGTCGCTCATCGTCGGCGCGCGCAAGGGCAGCCCGCTGGTGGTCGGCGTGGGCATCGGCGAGAGTTTCCTGGCTTCCGACCCCCTGGCGCTGCTGCCGGTCACCGACCGCTTCATCTATCTGCAGGAGGGCGACGTGGTGCGCATCGCCCGGGGCGAGCCGGTGGCGGTCTTCGATGCCGCCGGCGAACGCCAGGAGCGCAGCGTGCACACCTACGAACACGGCGACGGCGCGGCCACCAAGGACGGCTATCGGCACTTCATGCTCAAGGAGATCCACGAGCAGCCCCAGGTCGTCGCCGCCGCGCTGGAGGGCCGGCTCAGCGAACGCCGGGCGCTGATCGAGAGCTTCGGCAGCGAGGCCGAGGCGATCTTCTCGCAGGTGCGTCAGGTACATATCGTCGCCTGCGGGACCAGCTACCATGCCGGGCTGGTGGCCCGCTACTGGCTGGAGAAGTATGCCGGCATTCCCGCCCAGGTCGAGGTCGCCTCGGAATACCGCTACCGTCGGGTGGTGGTGCCCGACGGCACGCTGTTCGTGACCCTGTCGCAGTCCGGCGAGACCGCCGATACCCTGGCGGCGCTGCGCTTCGCCCGCGAGCGCGGTTACGTGGGCAGCCTGGCGATCTGCAACGTGCCCGGCAGCTCGCTGGTGCGCGAGTCCGACCTGACGTTGATGACCCAGGCCGGCCCCGAGATCGGGGTGGCCTCCACCAAGGCCTTCACCAGCCAACTGGTGGCGCTGATGCTGCTGACGCTCTCGCTGGGGCGCCTCAACGGCATGGACGAATCGCGCCAGGCGGAGATCGTCCAGGCGCTGCGCACCCTGCCCGGTGCGATCACCCAGGTGCTGGGGCTGGACGGCGCCATCGAGACGCTGTCGATGGCCTTCGCCGAGAAGCACCACGCGCTGTTCCTGGGCCGCGGGTCGCACTTCCCGATCGCCCTGGAGGGCGCGCTCAAGCTCAAGGAGATCTCCTACATCCACGCCGAGGCCTACCCGGCGGGAGAGCTCAAGCACGGCCCGCTGGCGCTGGTCGACAGCGAGATGCCGGTGATCTCGGTGGCGCCCAACGACGAACTGCTCGAGAAGCTCAAGTCCAATCTTCAGGAGGTTCGTGCCCGCGGCGGCGAACTGTTCGTGTTCGCCGACGAGAGCGTGCGCCTGGAAGAGGCCGAGGGCGTGCACGTGTTGCGTCTGCCGCACGTCGACGAGGCGTTGGCGCCGATCCTCTACACCCTGCCGTTGCAGCTGCTCTCCTATCACGCCGCCGTGCTCAAGGGCACCGACGTCGACCAGCCACGCAACCTGGCCAAGAGCGTGACGGTGGAGTAGCGATTTCCCGGCGACCTCCAACGCCCGGCCTTGAGGGGGAGGGTTCAGCTCACCGCCACCACTACGCTCTCCAGCGACTCGCGCGGGATATCGCGGGTGATGAACACCAGCCGTTCTCTGCCAGTGCCGGACGATGAACGCCTTTCACAACCGGTAGACGAAACAGGCTTCTCCGGCGGCAGGGCGTCGCGAGGGCGCTGTAAATCCCTCCCTGGGCGCTACCTTTGCCACCCATGGCAAAGGACCCTCGCTTTACCCTGCCACCGGCGCCCATCATCAGAGGTTTTGGAAATGCGTTTGATATCCCCGTAGCAGCCGACACACCAGAATCGCCACAACCGCCAGCAGGGCAGCGGCGCTCATCAATAGCAGCGAATGGGTGGCCGAGAACGCTGCCTTGGCGGCCTCGACCAGGGCGCGAGCCTGGGGCGCGGCGAGGCTTTCGGCGATCACGTAGCTGTCGCCGATGGAGCGTGACGCGCGTTCGGCCAGGGGCGTGGCCAGTTCGGGGTCCAGGGTGAGGCTGTGACGGAACACGCGGCTCATGAAGACGCCGAAGAGGGTGATGCCCAGACCCGTACCCAGCTCGTAGGCGGTGGCTTCGAGCGAGCCGGCCGCCGCGCCCTCGCTGGGCGCCACCGAACTCATGATGGCGATGGATGAGGCGGTCAGGCCGATACTCAGGGCCAGACCCAGCAGCGCCAGCAGGGCCGGCACGCCGACACCGGGATGATGGAAGTCGGCCATGGCCAGCCACGCCAGCGCCCCGGCAGACACCGCCAAGGAGGCGCTGGCCACCAGGCGCAAGCCATAGCGGTGGGACAGGTGACCGGCGACCGGCCCCCCGAGCGCGGCCGCGACCATGATCGGGATCATGAAGATACCGGCCTGCAGCGGTGTCTTGCCCAGTACGTACTGCAGCTCCTGAGCCAGGGTCAGTTCGACCCCCGCCAGGGCACCGCTGGCGAGCGTGGCCATGATGATGCCGGCGAGGATCGCCGGGCGCGAGAACAGCGCCAGATCGAGTATCGGTGTCATCGCGCGCAGTTGCAGGCGCGCGAACAGGCCCAGCAGCGCGGCACCCAGCAGGGCGACCGGCAGCGCCACGCTCAACGGCTGGGTGCCTCCCACTGCGGCCTTGATGCCATACACCAGACCCAGCATGCCGCCGATCAGTAGCAGCGCCTGGCCCGGTGTCCAGGTGCCCGGCGTGGTCACCTCGCTGCGCGGCAGCAGGAGGAATACCAGCGGTACGACCCCGAGCATGATCGGCACGTTGACGAAAAACGCCGAGCCCCACCAGAAGTGCTCCAGCAGCACCCCACCGATCAACGGCCCGAGCGCCCCGCCGGCCGCGCCCACCGTGCCCCACAGACCCAGCGCCAGGGCGCGCTCGCGCTCATCCTCGAAGGTGCGGCGGATGATGCCCAGCACGCACGGCACGATCATCGATCCGCCGAGGGCGAGCAGCACTCGGGCGCCGATGAGCAGCGCCGGGGTCGGCGCGAAGGCGGCCAGCAGCGAGGCGAGGCCGAACACCACCAGACCGCCGAGCAGCACGCGGCGGTTGCCGACCCGGTCGGCCAGGGTACCCATTGGCACCAGCAGGCCCGCCATCAGCAGCGGATAGATGTCGATGATCCACAGCACCTCGGTGGCCGAGGCGCCGAGCGCCAGGGTCAGCGAGGGCACGGCGATATGCAGGATGGTCATGTCGATGACCACCGGCAGGAAAGCCAGTATCACCGCCAGCAGGATCAGCCAGCGGCGGGGGATGGTGGGCAACCGTGACATCGTGCTCCTCCATTGTCGGGCGTGAGAGAGTGCCGGGATGTGTCAGGATCCGCGGCGACGCCGTGCGCGCCAGGCGCTGAAGCGTTCCTGGGTGCCGATGACGAAGACGAAGAACGCCGGTACGAAGAACACCGCCAGCAGGGTGCCGCTGAGCATGCCGCCGAACACGCCGGTGCCGATGGCGTGCTGGGTTTCGGCACTGGCGCCGGAGGCCAGCATCAACGGCACCACGCCGAGGGTGAAGGCCAGCGAGGTCATCAGGATCGGGCGCAGGCGCAAGCGTGCGGCAGTCACCGCGGATTCCACCAGCGGGCGGCCTTCGGCGTGCAGCTGGCGGGCGAACTCGACGATCAGGATGGCGTTCTTCGCCGACAGGCCGATGAGAGTGATGATCCCCACCTTGAAGAACACATCGTTGGGCAGGCCGCGCAGCATCACCGCGGCCACCGCGCCGAGCAGACCCAACGGCACCACCAGCATCACCGACAGCGGAATCGACCAGCTCTCGTAGAGCGCCGCCAGCACCAGGAACACCACCAGCGCCGAGAGCGCCATGAGCATTGGCGCCTGCGCCGCCGACTGACGCTCCTGCAGCGACTGCCCGGTCCAGGCCACGGCGTAGCCCGGCGGCAACTGCGCAACCAGGCGCTCCATCTCGGCCATCGCCGCACCGCTGGAAACACCCGGCGCGGCGCCGCCGGCGATGCGCACGGCGGGAAAGCCCTGGAAGCGCAGCATCTGCTGCGGCGTCTCACCCCATACCGGCGTCACCACCTCGCGCAGCGCCACCATGCCGCCGCTGGCGTTACGCACGCGCAGGCCGAGCACATCGTCCAGTTGCATGCGCGCCGGGGCGTCGGCCTGCACGATCACCTGCTGCATGCGCCCGGCATTGGGGAAGTCGTTGACGTAGAGCGAGCCCATGGCCGCCGACAGCGTGTTGCTCACGGCGGCGAACGACAGGCCCATGGCCTCGGCCTTCTGGCGGTCGATCTCCAGGCGGATGCTCTCGCCGGGGGGCAGGCCATCGGGGTAGACATCGCTGACGAGCTTGCTCTGTGCGGCCAGTGCCATCAGCTGCGCCTGGGCATCCATCAGCGCGGCCTCGCCCCGGTTGGCGCGATCCTGCAGGAACAGGCTGAAACCGGACGACGTACCCAGCTCGTCGATCGCCGGCGGCATCAGGCTCATCACCGTACCCTCGACGTTGTCCGCCATGGCCTGCTGCGCCAGCGCGGCTTCTTCGGCGGCGGTGGCGCCGTCGCGCTGGTCCCAGTCCTTGAGCATGGTGAAGGCGATGGCCGCGTTGGGGCCGGAGCCGGAGAAACTGAAGCCCAGCACCACTAGGTTGGCGTCCAGCGCCGGGCGCGTGGCCACGTACGCCTCGTAGGCCTTGACCACGTCCAGCGTGCGTTCGCTGGTGGCGCCGGTGGGCAACTGGATGGAGGTCATGAAGTAGCCCTGATCCTCGTCGGGCAGGAAGGACGACGGCAGCCTCGTGGCCGCGAAGGCCAGCACCGCGCAGAGCACGGCGAAGAGCGCCATCATCCGCCCGCTGCGCCCGAGCAGGCGCGTCACCCGCGTACTATAGTTCGCCGTGAGGCGCTCGAAGCCGCGGTTGAAGGCGCCGAAGACGCCGCGCTTGGCATGATGATCCGCGCTCACCGGTCGCAGCAGCGTGGCGCACAGTGCCGGGGTCAGGCTCAGGGCGAGGAAGGCCGAGAACAGGATCGATACCGCCATCGACAGGGTGAACTGCTGGTAGATCACCCCCACCGAGCCGCTGGCGAAGGCCATGGGGATGAAGACGGCGGTGAGCACCAGGGTGATGCCGATGATCGCCCCGGTGATCTCGCGCATCGCCCGCAGGGTCGCCTCTTTCGGCGACAGGCCCAGGGTGGCCATCAGTCGCTCGACGTTCTCCACCACCACGATGGCGTCGTCGACGATGATGCCGATGGCCAGCACCATGCCGAACATGGTCAGCGAGTTGATCGAGAATCCGGCCAGCAGCATCACCGCGAAGGTGCCGAGCAGCGCGATGGGCGCGACGATGGCCGGGATCAGCGTATAGCGCAGGTTCTGCAGGAACAGCAGCATCACCAGGAACACCAGCGCCATGGCCTCGAACAGGGTATGGACCACCTTCTCGATGGAGACCTTGACGAAGGGGGCGGTGTCGAATGGCACCGAGTAGGTCATGCCCGCCGGCAGGCTCGGCGCCAGCTCGGCCAGGCGCTCACGCACCGCCGCGGCGGTGCGCACGGCGTTGGCCCCGGGTGAGAGCTGAATGGCGGCACTGGTCGCCGGTACCCCGTTCTCGCGGTTGGAAAAGCCATAGGACTGGGCGCCCAGCTCGACCCGGGCCACGTCGCCGAGCACCACCTTGGCGCCGTCGGCGCTTGCGCGCAGGACGATGGCGGCGAACTGTTCCGGGGTGGAGAGTTGCCCCTGTACGGTCAGCGGCACGGTCACGCGCTGGCCCTGCACGGTCGGCTCGTCACCGATCCGGCCGGGAGCGATCGGGGTATTCTGCTGTTCGATCGCCTGGGCCAGGTCGTTCATGGTCAGCCCGTAGGCGGTGAGCTTGTGCGGGTCGACCCAGACGCGCATCGCCTGCTCGGCGCCGAACAGCTGCACGCGCCCCACGCCGTCGATACGACGCAGCTCCTGGACGATATTGCGCGCCAGGTAGTCGTTCAGCGCGATCTCGTCGTACTGGCCGTTGGGCGAGGTCATGCCGACCATCATCAGGAAGTTCGAGGCGGCCGACTCCACCTGCAGGCCGTTCTGCCGCACGGCCTGGGGCAGCCGCGACTCGACCGCCCTGATGCGGTTCTGCACGTCGACCTGGGCCAGCTCGGGATTGGTGCCCGGCTTGAAGGTGGCGGTGATCTGCGCGCTGCCCGAGGCATCCACCGAGGACTCGAAGTAGAGCAGGTTCTTGACCCCCGAGAGTTCGCGCTCGATCAGGCTCACCACCGAGTCGTTGAGGGTCTGCGGCGTGGCCCCCGGGTAGGTGGCGGTGAGACTGACCGAGGGCGGCGCCACCGAGGGGTAGCGGGCGATGGGCAGCTGCGGGATGGCGATGACCCCGACCAGCACGATGAACAGGGCGATGACCCAGGCGAATACCGGGCGGTTGATGAAGAACTGCGGCATGACGATCTCTCCGAACTCAGCGCGCGGCAGCGCTGAGGGGGTCACCGCTGGCAGCGGGCTGCCAGCGGCGCGTGGCGACCTGGGTCTCGGGTCTCAGGCGCTTGATGCCCTCGATGACCACCTGCTGCCCGGCGCTGAGCCCGGACACCACGCGGTAGCGGCCCGCGACCAGCTCGCCGAGTTCGACGGGCACCTGGCGTACCTGGTCCTGGCTATCGACCACCCACACGCTGGCCTGGCCCGCCGTGCGGGTCACCGCCTGCTGCGGCACGCTCAGCGCGGCGGGGTAATGCGCGCGGGGAATCCGCGCCTGCACGTAGAGGCCGGGCAGCAGGCGGTGCTGCGGGTTGTCCACTCGCACGCGCAGCAGCACGTCGCCGGTGCCGGCATCCACCTGGATGCCGGAGAACAGGATGCGCCCGCGCAGGCCCAGGGGCTTGCCGTCGCTGCCGAGGATCTCCACGTTCGGTTCGGGTGTCGCCGAGCCGGCCTGCTGACGCAGTGTCTCCAGTCGCGAGGCGGGCTGGCGCACGTCGACGTAGACCTGATCGATCTGCTGGATGCGCGCCATGGGCGTGGTATCGGTGGATGAGACCAGCGCGCCTTCGCTGACCAGCGCCTGGTCGATGCGCCCGGCAATCGGCGCCTCGACGCTGGCGAAGCGCAGGTCCAGCTGGCGCCGCGCCAGCGTCGCCCTGGCCTGGGTCACATCCGCGGCGGCCTGATCGCGCAGCGCGATGGCGTCGTCGTAGGCCTGGCGGCTGATCGCCTCGCTGCGTCTCAGCGTGGTCAGACGCTCAGCCTTGGTGCGGGCCTGGGTCAGCGTCGCCTGGGCCCGTTGCAGCGCCGCCGCGGCGACGTCGACCTCGGCCTCGAAGGTTGCCGGGTCGATCTGGAAGAGCGTCTTGCCGGCCTCGACCTGGCTGCCCTCCTCGAACAGCCGCCGCTTCACGATGCCGGAGACCTGGGCGCGCACCTCGGCGCTGCGCACGGCGGCCACGCGCCCGGGCAGCGCTTCATGCACCCACAGCTCGTGGGCTTCCAGTGTCATCACCGAGACCGGGGTTGGTGCGGCTGGGGCCGCGTCGGTGGCGGCGGACCGGGAGTCGCAGCCGGCCAGCCCGGTTATCATCAGCCCGACGATCATCATTCGGGCGATCATCAGCCGGGTCGGGGCCAGCGCGACCAACGTCGCCCGCAACCCGACCCGCCCCTGGCGCAGACGCATACCCGGCGCCGTGCGCGCCTCGGATATGCCGCCACGCGGCTGGTACGCTTTTCGGTTCACTCTCCGGCCTGCCATTTCCCACCTCGTTGAACGCGCTGTTCGATCCGGCCGCCGCGTCGGGCGACGGCCGTTGCGGCAGTCTGGCCTGGCGCTGTCGAGAGGGTGTCGAGGCCTGATGGAGAAAGTGTGGAGGGCGCGTTACCATCGGGTGCCGCCGTTATCGAGCCCGCTCATGTCTGATACTGCAGCGCGACCCGGTGCACCCGCTCAGGGGCTGGTGCTGATCGCCGAAGACGAAACCGAGATCGCCGAGATTCTCGCCGCCTATCTGCAGCGCAGCGGCCTGCGTACCCGCCACGCCACCGATGGCCAGCAGGCATTGGCCCTGCACCAATCGCTCAAACCGGATTTGTTGCTGCTCGACGTGCAGATGCCCGTGCTCGATGGCTGGAAGGTGCTCAGCGAGATCCGTGCCCGCGGCGAGACGCCGGTGATCATGCTCACCGCGCTCGATCAGGACATCGACAAGCTGATGGGCCTGCGCCTGGGCGCCGACGACTACGTGGTCAAACCCTTCAACGCGGCCGAAGTGGTGGCGCGGGTGCAGGCGGTGCTGCGGCGCACCCGGTCGATACCTGCCGCCACGCAGGTGCTGCGCGTGGGCCCGTTCCAGGTCGACCTGGAGAGCCACGAGGCCAGCGTGGAGATCGACGGCCAGCGGCAGGCGCTGGCGCTGACCCTGACCGAGTTCAAGCTGCTGGCGTGCCTGATGCGAACGCCGCAGCGGGCATTCAGCCGCGCCGAACTGCTGGAGAGCTGCCTGCCCGAAGGCGACACGCTGGAGCGCACCGTGGACAGCCACGTGAGCAAGCTGCGCAAGAAGCTCGAAGCCTTCGACATTCAGGGCGTGCCGGCCAGCGTCTGGGGCGTGGGCTATCGCTTCGGTGTGGCGCCATGAAGCCGACACCGGGACTGCGCCGGCAGATCATCCAGTCCCTGGCGGTGATGGCGCTGGGCATCATCGGCCTCTCGGTGATCGGCAGCTACGTGTTCTACGGCTTAGCCCTGACCTACCTCCCGGATAGCATTTCCAACACGCTGGTGCCCTCCCGAGCGGAGCTGGTCTGGATCGTCTGCACCATCATCGCCGCCCTGGCGCTGGCGGTATTCGTCGCCATTCGGCTGTCGCGACGCCTGATCTCGCCGTTGAACGCGGTGGCGCACAGCCTGCGTGACGTGGCCGAGGGCAAGCTCGATGCCCGCGCCCCGCTGGATGACCGTGCCATGGGCGAGACCGCGCAGCTGGTGCGCGACTTCAACGCCATGGCCGAACGCCTGCAGGGCATGACCCGCGAGCGCGAGTTCTGGAATGCCGCCATCGCCCACGAACTGCGCACCCCGTTGACCGTGCTGCGCGGTCGCCTGCAGGGCCTGGCGGAGGGTGTGTTCACCCCCAGCAGCGAGCTGTTCGAGGGGCTGCTGCGCCAGGTGGATGGCCTTGGCCGGCTGGTCGAGGACCTGCGCGTGGTGAGCCTCAACGACAGCGGCCATCTGGACGTGCAGCGGACCCGCGTGAGGCTGGCCGATGAACTGCGCGCCGTCCTGCAGGCCTTCGCCACGCCGCTGGCGGACAAGGGCTTTCGGCTGGATGCGCAGCTGGATACCGAGCTGGAAGTGGCGTGTGATGCCGAGCGACTCCGCCAGGCGCTGATGGCGCTGCTGGAAAACGCCCTGCGCCATGCCGACCCGGGCACCCTGCACGTGCGTCTGGCGCGGGTCGACGACGACTGCCTGCTGAGCGTGGAAGACGACGGCCCCGGCATCGACAGTGCCCTGGCCGGCGACCTCTTCGAGGCCTTCCGCCGTGGCGAGCCCTCGCGCTCGCGCCAGAGCGGCGGAAGCGGCCTGGGGCTGGCGGTGGTCAAGACCATCGCCGAGGCGCACGGCGGGCAGGCGTACTGTCAGCCGTCGGCCCACGGCGGCACCCGCTTCGTGTTGCGCTGGCCGCTGCAGCTGATACGGCAAGCTTGAGGCATACCGGGTATTGGGTCACAGCCGCATGCCGACACCGATGCGATTGAGGGCGTTCATCAGGGCAATGGCGAACGTCAGGTCGGAAACCTCCGTCTCGCTGAAATGGGCCAGCAACGGCGTATAGGTCTCGTCGGGCGCGGCGGTTTCGTCCACTCGGGTCAAGGCGTCGGCCCAGGCCAGGGCGGCGCGCTCGCGGCTCGTGAAATGCCGGCTGGCCCGCCAGCCGGCAATGCTGTCGATCTTGCCGTTATCGATTCCTTGCTCGCGTAGCCGGGCGGCATGCATCTGGGTACAGAAGGCGCAGCCGTTGAGCTGGGAAACCCGCAGGTTGATGAGTTCGAGCGTGGCCGCATCCAGGGGGCCATTCTCGAGTGCCGTCTTGGCGCCCAGGAAGTGTCGGTAGGTGTCGGCCGACAGGGTCGAATAGGGCAGGCGCAGTGTTTCCATGGTGGGATTCTCTTGGGTCGGGGACCCCTCGGGGGCCGGGGAAGCGGTGAGCGTCGCGGCGATCTGCAGCGGGGAGGACGCCATGTCGAACGCCTCGTTTCGGGACATCCAACATAGCGGGGGTATGGCATAGTCAATAGGGCCAAGATTCACTGAATTGACTGGGACATCACCATGTCGAATCGTCATCTGGAACCCGATCGTCGCCAGACCGTGCCGCTCTATCGCCAGCTCTACCAGCGGTTTCGCGAGTCGATCGCCACCGGGCGATTGCGGCCCGATGACCGTGTGCCCTCCGTGCGTAGCCTGGCCAGCGAACTCAATCTGTCACGCGGCACGGTGGAACTGGCTTACCAGCTCCTCGTCAGTGAGGGGTATTTCCTGTCGCGCGGCGCGGCGGGCACCTTCGTCTCGCCGGCGCTGGCGATGGAGCAAACCGCGGATCTCGTCGAGCGACGGGACGTCGCGGTATCGACACCGGGCGTCGAACCTCGGTCTCCCTTGCCGTTTCAACTGGGCCTGCCGGCCCTGGATGCGTTTCCCGGCAAGCTCTGGTCACGGTTGACGACACGTCGGTTGAGACGCCGAAACGCCGCGCAACTCGGTTATCCCGATCCCCGGGGAATGAGGGCGTTGCGCGAGGCACTGGCGACCTATCTCGGTGTGTCGCGGGGCATCGATTGCCATGCACACCAGATCATCATCACCGCCGGCTATCGGGATGCCCTGAGTGTGATCTGTCGGACGCTGCTGAGACCCGGTGATCGAGGCTGGTTCGAAGAGCCGGGTTACTTCATGGCCCGGGACATGTTGCAGGCGGCCGGCATGTCGCTCGTCCCGATCGACGTGGATGCCGAAGGGCTGGATATCGCCGCGGGGCGACGCCGAGCCGAGGATGCCCGATTCGCGGTGGTCACGCCGTCCCATCAAAGCCCGATGGGCGTGACACTGACGCTGCCACGTCGCTTGGCGCTGCTCGAGTGGGCCGCGGACAATCAGGCCTGGATCATCGAGGACGACTACGACAGCGAGTTCCGTTACCGTGGCCGACCGTTGCCGGCATTGAAGAGTCTCGATCGGCGAGGTCGCGTGCTCTACACGGGGACGTTCAGCAAGGTGCTCTTCCCCGATCTGCGATTGGCCTATCTGGTGGTACCGGAAGCGGAGGTCGAGCGTTTTTGCCATACCCTGGTCGCTTTCGGACATGGCTGTCCCGAACTGCCCCAGGCGGTGGTTGCCGATTTCATGAGCGAGGGGCATTTTTCTCGCCATCTGAAACGCATGCGTGCGTTGTACGCCGAGCGCCGCGACTGCCTCAGGCGAGCCCTCGAGACGCGGCTTGCCGCTCGCCTGCGTGTCGACCTGCCGGCGGGTGGCATGCAACTGCTGGCCCGCCTGATCGACGATGATGACGATGTGCGCCTGGCGGCACGGGCGCAACGACGAGGCCTGGCGGTCAAGGCTCTGTCGGATTGGTATCTGGGGCAGGCAGCGAGCCCGGGATTGTTGCTGGGATTCACGAACGTCCAGGACGCCGATGAGGCCGAGCGACTCGTCGGGCGGTTGCAGGGCGTCTGGAGAGGGTGACAGGAAACCTTGCCGGGCGTGCTTGAACGCCGAGGACGACGGGTTCGGACGCTCTGCTATTCTGGGATGGCACCGACAAGGAGTGAATCGATGGTCAATGGGGTGAGAAGTCTGTTGGGACGCAGTTGGTGGATTCTGATGGTCTACGGGGTCATCGCCATCGTCTTCGGGGTGATCGCCGTCTTCCAGCCGCTCACCGCGATCGCCGCGCTGACCTGGATCATGGGGATCATGGCGCTCGCCGAAGGCATCACCAGCCTGTTTACCCTGGCGACCGGCTCGGGCGGCTTCGCGCGGGGCTGGCTGGTGTTCTACGGGGTGATCTCGGTGCTGTTCGGGTTGATCGCCGTGTTCGACCCGCTCTCGGCGGCCAGCGCACTGCTGGTGCTGCTGGGGCTCTGGCTGATCGTCGCCGGCGTGCATCGCCTGTTGCTGGGGCTGCGGGTGCGCCGCCACGTGCCCGGCGAGGGCTGGACCGTGCTGAGCGGCGTGCTGGCGCTGATCCTGGGCGTCATCTTCGTGGTCAGCCCGCTCAGCGGCCTGGCGGTCACCGCCATCTGGATCGGCGTCATCGCGCTGCTCTACGGGGTCGTGCAGGTGATGGCGGCGCTGCGCCTGCGCCGACTGCTGTAGTCGCCGAGGCGAACTTTCGGGCAGGCCCACGGCCTATACAGGGATGACAAACGCACGATCAAGGAGAGCAATCATGTCACGTCAATGGATGGTATCCGGCATCGTCGTCGCCTCGGCGACGCTGGGGCTGCTGGCCTGTGCCGACGCCCTGGCCGCGCAGGACGGGGAGGCGGGCTCGAAGGGGCTGGTCGAACAGTGCCACGAGCAGGCGCTGAAGGGGCCGGCCGGGGATCGGCTCGAGGGCATGCCGCTGGAGGAGTCGACCAATGCACCCGGTTACGAGCCGGGCCAGCCCTACACTCTGCGCATCAACCTGCACGGTCACGGCAACGTCTACTACAACGTGACCTGTGGCGTCGACGCCCAGGGCAACGTGACCTTCGAGAGCGTCGACGAGTCCGGCCAGCCGCACGTGTGAACGCCGCGGTTGAGTCAGCGACCCCGCGGCATCAACACCCACAACTGGCCGGGCTGCTTGGTGCGACCGGCCAGTTCACCGGCCTGATCCCCCTGCCCCCAGAACAGGTCCGCGCGCACCGCGCCCTTGATCGCGCTGCCGGTATCCTGGGCGACCATCAGCCGCTGCATCGGCTCGTTGGACAGCGGCCGGGTGGTGGCCATGAAGACCGGTGCCCCCAGCGGAATGTGCGAGGGGTCCACGGCGAGACTGCGTCGTGAGGTGAGCGGCACGCCGAGGGCGCCGACCGGGCCGTCGCCCCGGGTGGTGGCGTCGTCGCCGTCACGGATCTGGAAGAACACTACCCGGGGATTGACGTCGAGCGCGCTGTCCACCTGCCCGGGATGGCGTCGTGCCCAGGCGCGGATGCCCGGCAGGGTCGCCTGACCCGGCGTGATCTCGCCGCTGTCGATCAGTGCCCGGGCAAAGGAGCGGAACGGCTGGTTGTTGGTGCCGGCGAAGCCGACGCGCAGCATGCCGCCTTCGGCGAGTTCGATCCGCCCCGAGCCCTGAATCTGCAGATAGGCCGCCTCGATGGGATCGGTGACCCACACCAGCTCGTGGCCGTCGAGCACGCCGCTGCGGCGCAACTGGGCACGCCCGGGCCGCGTTGCCCCGGGGGAACCCTGCCAGGCCGGCGGCAGGCGATAGATCGGCACCTGATACTCGCCGTGGCGGGTCAGCGAACCGTGCAGTACCGGCTCGTAGTAGCCGGTGATCAAGCCGGTGGTGGTCCCGTCGTCGTTGACCATCAGGTAGGGATTGAAGCGGTTCTCGAAGAAGTGGCGGATGGCGGCGCTGTCCAGCGGATCGACCCGGTCGGCATCGCGGCACACCGCGGCCCAGCCATCGCGCCGGGCGAGCCGGGTGCAACTGTCGCGGAAGGCGCCCCAGGCCGCCACGGCGTTCTCCTGTGACCAGCCCGGCAGGTCCCGCCAGCCCATCGGATGCATCTTGCGGGTCAGTTGTTGTTCCACCGGCGATGCCGGCTCCGGGGCGGGGCGCTGACTGCTGCACGCGGCGAGCAGCAGCAGCACGATCAGGCCGGCCCAGTACCGGCCGCTGGGGGGCAACCATCGTCCATGACGACGCGGGCTGTCGACGATCACGCAAGGCACCTCGTTTTCCGTTCCTTGAAGGCGCCGTCGTGGCGGCGCTGGCTCGATTATAGGCAAGCGCCGCTCCTCATGGCAGCGCTCGCGGCGCGCTATGGTCGAATCCGGGCAGCGGACGCGACGGAGCGTGTGGCGTATCATGACCGCCTGATCCGCCTAAGGAAATGCTGAATAAATCGACGAGCGAGATGAAGCGCGAGGCGCATGGAACGCAGAAAACGAGACATAACATGAAGTTAGGCGAGTTTTCGAGTACCACGCAACGAAGCGATTCGCTCGCGCAGGCATTTATGCAGTGTTTCCCTAACGGGAGCGCCATGTCGACCCCAACCGCCGCCCCCCAGCCTCGTGCGCCGTCGCTCTACCTGGGCCTGCCGATGTGGGCCAATGGCGACTGGCGTGGCGGTCTCTACCCGCGTCACGCCACATCGGAGGACTTCCTCGGCGACTATGCCCGGGTGTTCTCCTGCGTCGAGGGCAACACCACTTTCTACAGCGGCGCGCCGCGCGAGGCAACGGTGGCCAACTGGGTCCGGCAGACGCCGGAGAACTTCCGCTTCTGCTTCAAGCTGCCGGCGCGGCTCACCCACGAGCAGCGCCTGACGGGTGTCGATGCCGAGCTCGACGACTTCCTGACGCGCCTGGCGCCGCTCGGCCCCCGATTGGGGCCGGTGATGATCCAGTTGCCACGGGACTTCGGCGAGGACGAATTGCCGCGACTGGAAGGTGTTCTCGGCCGCTGGCCCAGTGACATTCCCTGCAGTGTCGAGGTCCGGGCCAGTGAATTTTTCCACAAGGGAAGCGCGGAACAGCAACTCAACCGGTTGTTGATAACTCATGACGTCGATCGGGTGATGCTCGACGTGCGTCCGCTGTTCGCGACCCCGGCCGGCGACGATCACCGCCTGAAAAAGGCCCAGGCCGAGAAACCCAGACGCCCGCTACACGTGCTCTCCACGGGAGATAGGCCAATCGTGCGCTTCATCGGGCATCTCGACGAGGCGCTCAACAACGAACGCTTCACGCCGTGGATCGAGCGGCTCACGTTGTGGATAAAACAGGGGAAAACCCCTTTCCTGTTTGTGCATACCCCGGACAATCGTCAGGCACCGCAGCTCGCGCGAAGGCTCCACGAGCGGCTTGCCATGGGCGATTTGCCGGCCTTCCCCGGCGAGCGCCAGGCCGCGCTGTTCTGAGTGCGGTGGAGCACCAGCGAGCGACGCCATGGCGCCTGGTCAATCCACCCCGGCAGGCTGGCCAACGGCGGCGCTATCGGATAGTTTTGTCGGTCATTTTCGTCATCATGGCGTTTCTTGCTGGAAGCAGCGGCCGATACCACCGATGGCGCCTGCTGTCCGGCAATACCCGGCAGGGCCGGCGATGCCGCGTCTCACCCGATGCGGCGTCGTCGGTCCGCCTCGGCGGCAGTGATCCTGCTGGCGTTTCAAGGATCCTGCCATGCCCCTGGTCTGCGTCGTGCGACCCACGGCGCGCGGGACGTGGCCCAACAAGGACAAGCCGTCATCGCATCCGATCGATCGATGACGACACGTACACTCAGGGTGAATTATGTCAAAACAACTTCATGCGCACTGGTCGTCCCGGCTGGCCTTCGTCCTGGCGGCGACGGGCTCGGCGGTCGGCCTCGGCAACATCTGGAAATTTCCCTACATGGTGGGCCAGAGCGGTGGCGCGGCCTTCGTGCTCGTCTATCTGGTCTGCATCGCGCTCATCGGGTTGCCGATCCTGGTCGCCGAATGGCTGCTCGGCCGGCGCGGCCAGAAGAACCCGGTCTCCACCATGAGTGAACTGACCCGCACCAACCGCCTCAGCTCCGGCTGGGTGGCCGTGGGCATCAGCGGCGTGCTGGGCGCCTTTCTGATCCTGTCGTTCTACAGCGTGATCGGCGGCTGGTCGCTGTCCTATACCCTGGGCGCGGTCACCGGCGATTTCAGTGGTCTGGACGCCGACGGCATCGGGGGGCTGTTCAATGGCATGCTGGGCGATCCGGCCCGGCTCCTCGGCTGGCACTCGGTGTTCATGCTGCTGACCATCGGCATCGTCGCCCGCGGCGTGACCAAGGGCCTGGAGGGGGCGGTACGCACCCTGATGCCGGCACTGGCGATCCTGCTGGTGGTGCTGATCGGCTACGGCATGACCACCGGGCATTTCGGCGAGGCGCTCGCCTACCTGTTCCAGCCCGACTGGAGCAAGCTGACCGGCACCACCGTGCTGGCGGCGCTGGGTCACGCCTTCTTCACGCTGTCGCTGGGCATGGGCATCATGATGGCCTACGGCTCCTACCTGGGCGAGGAGGTCAACCTGCTGCGCACCGCGCGCACCGTGGTGATCATGGACACGGTGATCGCCCTCGGCGCGGGGCTGGCGATCTTCCCCATCGTCTTCGCCAACGGGCTCGACCTGAACTCCGGGCCGGGGCTGATCTTCGTCACCCTGCCGCTGGCCTTCGGCAACATGGGCGGGGGCGTGATCCTCGGCCTGATGTTCTTCCTGCTGCTGACCTTCGCCGCGCTGACCTCGGCGATCTCGCTGCTCGAGCCGGTGGTGGAATTCGTCGAGGAGCGCACGCCGCTGTCACGCGCCGCCGCGACGCTCGTCTCCGGCGTGGCGGCCTGGGCGCTGGGCATCGCCGCGTTGCTGTCGTTCAACGTCTGGAGCGGTCCGGTGCTGTTCGGGCTCGATGTGTTCAACCTGCTCGACACCCTGACCAGCAAGTTCATGCTGCCGTTGACCGGGCTGGGGGTGATCCTGTTCACCGCCTGGTGCCTCGATCGGCGCAGCGTTCAGGAGGAACTGGGGCTGGTCGGCGGCAGTGCCGCGGTCTGGCAGGTGGTGACCCGCTTCATCGCCCCGCTGGGGGTGATCGTGGTCTTCATCGGCAGCCTGTGAGGCGACCGCCTGCGCGAAGCGAGACGCCCCGGCCATCGGCCGGGGCGTCCGTGTGTCGGGCTACTGCAAGGCGTCGTCCTCGTAGTCGGTGATCTCCCGCTCGAGCTGCTTGATCTCGCGGTGCATCTCGATGCCGCGGCGGGCGCGGAGGTAGCGCACGGCGGCGGTCTTCTTGCGGGTCTCGTGCTCGTTGACCTCGAGGGTCATGAAGATATCCATGAGCTCGCTCTTGACGGCGCCGAGCTGTTCTTCGTTGCGCATGATCGACTCTCCTTGCAGTACGAGAGGTGCCCCCAGGCCTTGCCGGCAACGGGCTGCATTCGACCATGCGACGAGAATACCAAGTGGACGTGAGTCCAGCCCGACCGTCGCCAGCCGGTATTGCCAACGAGACCTGAACACGTCACTTCTTACTATACCCCAGTTGACAAAATCGTGACATTGAGGGCCCGGCTGCCGTTTTTAACGCAGATTGGGCATACTGGAGTCGCCGTCGCGGCCTGCGGGAGGATTCGCCCCTCGCGGGTGACGAGCGCCGCACCCCAACCGCAACGAGGAGCGAGCCGTGAGCCGTGCCCTGTTCGATGAAATGAGACGTCGCATGGAGCACTTTCGCCGCTCCGAGCAGAAGGTGGCGCGCTTCGTGCTGCGCAATCCCGACGAAGTCATCCACATGCGCATCGTCGACCTGGCCACCGAGGCCAAGGTCAGCGAGCCCACCGTGGTGCGCTTCTGCCGGGCGCTGGGCTGCAACGGCTTCCAGGACTTCAAGCTCAAGCTGGCGCAGATGCTGGCCTCGGGCAGCCAGTTCGCCCAGTTCTCGATGAACGACAGCGACAGCATCGCCGAGTTTTCCCACAGCATCTTCGACTCCACCGTGGGCACCCTGCTGTCGGTGCGTGACCGGCTCGACAACGACGCGCTGGGCCGCGCGGTCAACGCCCTGACCATGGCCGACCGGGTCGAGTTCTACGGGTTCGGGGCGTCCGGCGCGGTGGCCTTCGACGCCCAGCACAAGTTCTTCCGCCTGCAGATCTCCACCTCGGCCTATGCCGACCCGCACATGCAGAACATGTCCGCGGCGACCCTCAAGGAGGGCGACGTGGTGGTGGCGATCTCGCAGACCGGGCGCACCCGGGCGCTGGTCGACAGCGTGCGTCTGGCGCGGGAGAGCGGTGCCACGGTGATCGGCCTGTGTCCCAGCGGCTCGCCGCTGGCCGAGGAGGTCAGCCTGGCGCTGTACATCGACGTCCACGAGGACACCGAGATCTACACCCCGATGAGCTCGCGCATCGCCCATCTGGTGATCATCGACGTGCTCGCGGTGGGGGTGGCCAAGACCCGCGGGCCCCGGCTCGCCGAGCAGTTGAAGGCGGTCAAGCGCAGCCTCACGCCGCTTCGCTTTCCCGAGCCGGGCGAGGAAGAAGGGCCGGCGTGAGGCGCTTCAGGGGTCGGTCCGGCCCCGGCAATGGCTGTCGTCGAAGACCAGATCCTGCGGGGAGACCGGTTCGAGCTTGTTGAGCCAGGGTTGCCAGTTGGTGGTGATGCCGAGAAAGTGCAGGAAGTGACCGTCGCGGCTGGTGCGGGTGTCGGGCTTGTTGCGCTTGAGGCGTTTCCAGAAGCGGGGCCCGCGATAGCGCCAGGTATTGTGCTGGGAGATGACGTCGACCGCCTCGGCCCGGCAGATGAACTTGCGTGCCGTGGTCTTGCGCTGTGCATAGCGGTGGCAAAAATCGCCGTAGGAGTAGTCGTCGCTCGCCGGGGTGACGTAAGGCACGTTGTAGCTGTCGAAATAGAGCGTCCCCTGGCGCGCCACGTCCGCCAGGATCCGCTCGGGATCGGCGATCAGCAGCTCGTCGATGTCGAAGTTGAACAGCACTCCGCGCCCGACGAAGCGACGCAGGCAATGATTCAGGGCGCCCGCCTGGGCGAACTTGTTGAACACCTTGCCGGGCGGGCCGTAAGGGAAATGCCAGCGGATCACCTGTGCCCGGCCGGCGAGCACGGTTTCGAGTTCGTCGATGTTGTCGCTGCCGTTGTCGTAGAGATAGATCGCGTCCAGCGGATAGCGGGCGCGGTAGAAGTCGACCCACTCGGAGATCCAGCGCGTACGGTTGTTCTTGGAGATGGCGGCCAGCACGTTGCGCGGCGGCGGCGCTTCGCCGTCACCGGCGAGGTCGAGGGTCGTCGTGAAATCGGCGAAGCTGAAGGTCACGCGGTGCGTGGCCGCCGCCGGCAACGCGGCGGTGAGCAGCGAGAGGCGCTGTTCGTCCCACTCCTGGCGCTGGAAGGCGACCTCGCGGCCATCGATGCTCAGGGTCATCGCATCGACGTAGTCGGCGAGATTCAGCGCCGGGGGGCCGATCGCGACCAGGCGGCGACGCTGGTCATCCACGAAGACATCGTAGAAGAGCGTCTTGCCGTCGAAGCGTGCCATGGCCTCGGGTTCCACCGGATTGCGGGGGTTGGGCCGGCGCGAGACGGCCACCGAATCCGGGATGACCACGGGGTTGAGCGATGGATGCATGGCTGTCGTGTCTCTGCGTGCGGGAAGCCCGCATGAAAGCGGGACGCCGCTGAGCTGTCAACCGGCTCGCGGGCCGGGGGCCCGAGACAACGCGGCGAATCGCTCGCGGTTGCCCGGAGCGGCCCGAGCCTGCCCCTCGGGCAGGCGCCGTGGCGGCCGCGATATGCTAAGCTGGGCGCTCATTTCGAGACCCGATTGACCCTCCATGGACGACGTTTCACCGGGCGACGTCTCGTCGCTGCTCGACGATCTCAATCCGGCCCAGCGCGAGGCCGTGAGCGCGCCGCTGGGCAACATGCTGGTGCTGGCCGGCGCCGGCTCGGGCAAGACCCGCGTGCTGGTGCACCGCATCGCCTGGCTGATGCAGGTCGAGCGGCTCTCGCCCTACGCGATCCTCGCCGTGACCTTCACCAACAAGGCGGCCCGCGAGATGCGCACCCGCCTCGAGGCGCTGCTGGGCCTCTCGCTGCGCAACATCTGGGTGGGGACCTTCCACTCCATCGCTCACCGCCTGCTGCGCACCCACTGGCAGGATGCGCGCCTGCCGCAGCATTTCCAGATCATCGATGGCGACGACCAGCTGCGCCTGATCAAGCGCCTGCTCAAGGATTACAACATCGACGACGAGCGCTATCCGCCGCGTCAGGTGCAGTACTTCATCTCGGGCTGCAAGGAGGAGGGCCTGCGTCCGCAGCAGGTGCAGACCCACGGCGACGCCTATCTGGGCCAGATGGTCGAACTCTACGAGCGCTACCAGCTGACCTGCGAGCGCGGCGGGCTGGTCGACTTCGGCGAACTGCTGCTGCGCAGCCTCGAGCTGCTGCGCGACAACCCGCGGCTGCTGGCGCACTATCGCGAACGCTTCGCCCATCTGCTGGTCGACGAGTTCCAGGACACCAACACCCTGCAGTATGCCTGGCTCAAGCTGCTCGCCGGCGACAGTGCCGGCCTCACCGTGGTCGGCGACGACGACCAGTCGATCTACGGCTGGCGCGGGGCGCGGGTCGAGAACATCCGCCGCTTCGAGGAGGAGTTCGCCGACACGCGCACCGTGCGTCTCGAGCAGAATTACCGTTCGACCAGCGCGATCCTCGACGCCGCCAACGCCCTGATCAGCCACAACGCCGGGCGCATGGGCAAGGAGCTGTGGACCGCCGGGGCCAAGGGCGAGCCGATCTCGGTGTATGCCGGCTTCAACGACCTGGACGAGGCGCGCTTCATCGTCGACACCATCAAGGAGAAGGTCGACGAGGGCTTCAACCGCCGCGAGATCGCCATCCTCTACCGCTCCAACGCCCAGTCGCGGGTCATCGAGGAGACCCTGATCCGCCAGGGCATGCCGTATCGCATCTACGGCGGCCAGCGTTTCTACGAGCGCCTGGAGATCAAGAATGCCCTGGCCTACCTGCGCCTGCTGCTCAACCGCGAGGACGACGCCTCGCTGGAACGCGTGATCAACGTGCCCGCGCGGGGCATCGGCACGCGCACCGTGGAGATCCTGCGCGTGCGCGCCCGCGAGACCGGCGTCTCGCTGTGGCAGGCGCTCCACGACAGCGTCAGCGACGGGACGCTGAAGGGGCGGGCCGGCAATGCCGTCAGCGCCTTCGCCAACCTGATCGATCAGCTCGACAACGATACCTCGGGCATGGCGCTGCACGAGATCATCGAGCACGTCAACGCGGTCACCGGCCTGGTCGAGCATCACCGCAACGAAAAGGGCGAGAAGGGCCAGGCCCGGGTCGAGAACCTCGAGGAACTGGTCAATGCCGCGCGCGCCTTCACCCAGGGCGAGGCGCTGGCGATACAGGAAGTCGGCGAGGCCAGTGCGGCCCTCGAGCCGTTTCTCGCCGAGGCGGCGCTCAACGCCGGTGATCATGAGGCCGACGAGTTCGAGGACGGCGTGCAGCTGATGACCCTGCACTCGGCCAAGGGCCTGGAGTTTCCGGTGGTGTTCATCGCCGGGGTCGAGGAGGGGCTGTTCCCGCACAAGATGTCGCTGGAGGAGCCCGGACGTCTCGAGGAGGAGCGCCGGCTCTGCTATGTCGGCGTGACCCGTGCCATGCACAAGCTCTACCTGACCCATGCCGAACTGCGCCGGCTGCACGGCAAGGAGACCTTCCAGCGGCCGTCGCGCTTTCTGCGCGAGCTGCCCGAGGAACTGCTCGAGGAGGTTCGCCTGCGCGGTCAGGTTTCGCGTCCGGTGACCGCCACGCGCCCGGCGCGCGGGCTGTCGCAGCAGGAGTCGGTGTCCGCCGGCGACGACCTGCCAAGCCTGTCGCTGGGCCAGCGGGTGAGTCATCCGCTGTTCGGCGAGGGCGTGATCCTCGACGCCGAGGGCCAGGGCGAGCGGGCCCGGGTCCACGTCAGCTTCGAGGACGAGGGCAACAAGTGGCTGGTGCTGGGGTTCGCCAAGCTGACGCCGCTGTGACCTCGTCCGCCGCCGCGTGCCGGTCGTCTGCCGGTCCGCGGCGGCGGCCTTTCCTGCCTTGCCGGTCAATTAAGCCCTAACGCATACTGTGGCCTTTCGGTCGCGGCCCGCGCCGTGCCCGGGACAGGACACAGCCCTAAGAGCTCATTTCCCAACCCTCGGATGATGGGGGCCGCCGGAGAAGCCCGCTTCGTCTACCGGCTGTGAAAGGCGTTCTAAGGGGACAAGAACACCAAATCGGAGATACGTCTGCATGCAACGTCGCAAGTTCCTCTCGACGCTGGGGGCCGGGGCCGCCGGCGCCGTGGCCGCGCCCTTCGTTTCCACCGCCCGCGCCCAGGACACCGTGCGCTGGAAGATGGTCACCTCCTGGCCCAAGAACTTCCCGGCACTGGGCACCGGGGCCAATGACTTCGCCAAGCGCATCGGCGAACTCTCCGGCGGGCGCATGCAGGTCGACGTCTACGGCGCCGGCGAGATGGTGCCGGCCCTCGAAGTGTTCGATGCGGTTTCCGAGGGCACTGCCCAGATGGGGCACTCCGCGTCCTACTACTGGCGCGGCAAGGTGCCGGCGGCACAGTACTTTACCGCCGTGCCGTTCGGCATGAACACCACCGAGACCAACGCCTGGCTGTACCAGGGCGACGGCATGAAACTGTGGGACGAGCTCTACGCCGGCTTCAACCTCAAGCCGTTCGCGGTGGGCAACACCGGCACCCAGATGGCCGGCTGGTTCAAGAAGGAGATCAACTCCCTCGAGGACATGCAGGGCCTGAAGATCCGCCTGCCCGGGCTGGCCGGCGAGGTGATGAATCGCATCGGCGCCACCGCCCTGACCATCCCTGGTTCGGAGATCTTTACCTCGATGCAGACCGGCGTGCTCGACGCCGCCGACTGGGTGGGGCCCTACAACGATCTGGCCTTCGGCCTCTATCAGGTCGCCGAGTACTACTATACCTCGGCCTGGAACGAGCCCAGCGCGATCCTCGAGGGCACGGTCAACCTCGATGCCTGGAAGGCGCTGCCCGACGATCTCAAGGTGGTGGTCAGCGAGGCCGCCCGTTCGGCCAACCTGGCGATGATCGACGAGTTCACCTTGCGCAACGCCGAAGCGCTCGAGACGCTGGTCGACGAGCATGGCGTCAAGCTGCGCTCGCTGCCCGACGACGTGCTCGAGGCGCTCGCCGAGGCTTCACAGACCGTGCTCGCCGAACAGGCTGCCGGCGATCCGGCGTCGAAGAAGATCTTCGACTCCTATCAGGCCTTCCAGCAGCAGGTACGGCGCTTCACCGACATCGGCGAATTCGCCTATCTCAAGAACCGGGCGATGGTGGACAAGGGCTGACGTCAGTCGTTGTCGGGCACCGGCCGTATCCGCCCATTGTCGTCCAGTGCCACCATCACGAAACGCGCCTCGGTGACCTTGTGGAGTTCGTCGGGGTTGCGTTCGTGGGGCGGGCGGATCCATACCTCGACGTCGATGGTGATCGAGCTGTGGCCGATCTCGCGCACCGCGGTGAAGATATTGGCCACCGAGCCGATGCGTACCGGGCACAGGAAGTCCATCGCCTCGATGGCGACCGTGGCGGTGCGCCCGTGGGCCTGGCGGCCGGCGCACAGTTCGGCGGCCTGGTCCATCTGGTTGACCAGCCAGCCACCGCTGATGTCGCCGTAGAAGTTGGTATCCTGACGGGTGGCCAGGACCTTGAGGGTCAGATCGCCCTGCGGGGCGGGGACGTCGTCGAGATCGGTCATGGTCGATTCATTTCCGGCGCTTGTTGTTATCACGGTCGATGGCGATCATCTTAAACGTCGCTGCGGTGCCGCGACCAGCGCCGAATGCATTCCGCTCGGAGGGCCGCGATGGGTGGTGCCTGGAAAGGATGGTTGATGGGCAGGCTGGCGATGCTGATCCTGGCGGCGTCGGCGTTCGTCGGCGGTGATGTCCGCGCCGCGCCGGTGGTCGGTACCCTCGACGTGATCGGCTCGGACACCCTGGCCGGGCTGATGATGCGCTGGGGCGAGCAGTTCGAACGCCGCTACCCGGGGGTGCGCCTGCAGCTGCAGGCCACCGGGTCGGCCACCGCGCCGCCGGCGCTCGCCCAGGGCACCACGCGGATCGGCGCCATGTCGCGGCGCATGACCGACGCCGAGCGCGCCGACTTCATCGCCCGCCGGGGGTACGCGCCCACCGCCTTGCCGGTGGCGCTCGATGCCCTGGCCGTGTTCGTGCATCGCGACAATCCGCTCGACGCCATCTCCCTCGGCGAGCTCGATGCGCTGTTCTCCGATACCCGCCGCTGCGGCGAGCCACGCGCGATCGACCGCTGGGGCGCACTGGGCCTCGACGGGCCCTGGCGCGAGCGGCCGATTACCCGACACGGTCGCAACAGCGCCTCGGGCACCTATGGCCTGTTCAAGCGGGTGGTGCTGTGCCACGGCGACTTCCGTCCCGACGTCAATCAGTACCCCGGCTCGGCGGCGGTGGTCGCCGCAGTGGGCGAGAGTCTCGGCGGCATCGGCTACTCGGGGATGGGCTATCTCACCGCGGCGGTCAAGCCGCTGGCGCTGATCGACGCCGACGGTCGAGCGGTGCCGCCTTCGCTCGAGGCCGCCCGCGAGGGCCGCTATCCGCTGACGCGGCCTTTGCTGCTCTACGTCGACCTGGACCCCGAAGCCCCCTTGGCGCCACTCGAGCGGGCCTTTCTCGACCTGGTGCTCTCCCGTGACGGCCAGGCACGCGTCGTCGAGGCGGGGTTCGTGCCGTTGCCCGAGGCGCAACGCCGGGCGTGGCGGCGTCGACTGGGCTTGCCGAGGGAACGCAACGGGGCGTGGGAAAGCCCCTCGGAGGCCTCGCCATGAACCGATTGTCATCGTTCTGTCATGCGTCTGTCGTAATGTCGCGCTTTACCCTCGTCCGCACCCACCTCGTGATGCATGCCTGATTTTCCGACCCCGTCCCACCGCCTGCATCGCCGCTGGCGTCGTCTGCGCGATCGTCTCGCCGCCGGGACGATCCGGGCGGGGGGCCTGGGCGTGATCGTCGCCGTGCTGGCGATCGGCGTGTTCCTCGCCGTGGAGGTCGTGCCGCTGTTCGCGCCGGCCCGCGTGACGACCGAGGCCTCGCGTGATCTCGAAGGCACCGGGGCGGCGGTGGGTCTGGTGCCCACGGCGGCCGGGGATGTGCTGGTCATCGATCGCGACGGCGGCTATCGCCGCATCGCCCCGGGCGCGGACGCCATCGATGCCGCACGGATCCCCGCCGAGCGGCTCGATGGCCGTTCGGTGACCGGGCTGAGCGCGGGGCCCGATGCCCTCGTGCTGGCCCTGTCCGGCGGCGAGGTGTTACGCGTCCCGCGACGCGCCGAGGCGCGTCCCGACGGGCCCGGCACCCGGCGCTACACGTTGTTCGCCGGGGAGACCATCGCTGCCCTGGCGTCGGCCGGCGATGGCGAGCGCTGGTGGCTGGCGGGGCGCGACGCCGCGGGCCGTGTCGCCGTGCTGCGCGGTGACGGCGAGGCGGTCGAGCGTTTCGTCCTGCCCGACGCCGCCTCGGCGCTGGCGCTCGACCCCGACGGTCGACTGGTGCTGGGTGACGGGCACGAACTCGCCGTGTGGTCGTTGGCAGCGGGCGAGCCGCGCAGGCTGGGCCGCCTTCCGGTGCTGCCCGACGATCGCCGGATTACCGCCCTGAGCTATCTGAGCGGCGGCGAGACCCTGCTCGTCGGCGACAGTCGTGGCGGCGTGCACCGCTGGCTCGACCGGCATGACGACGCCGAGCCGCTGCTGGCGGCGCCGGATTACGCCGTCTCCGGGGATTCCACCGCCGTGACGCGCCTGGTGCCCGTGCCCGGCCGGCGCCTGGCCGTGGCGCTGCACGCCGACGGCGGGCTGGCGCTCTATCAGGCCCTCAACGGCCGCGTCTGGCAGGGGGCGCCGGCCGCCGCCGAGTCGCCGCTCGCGCTGGCCGTGTCGGCGGACGGTCGCCGCCTGTGGTGGCTGGCCGCCGACGGCCTGAAGACGTTGACACTCGCTGCCGGACACGCCGAGGTCTCCTGGCGCACGCTGTGGACGCCGGTGCTCTACGAGGGGCATATGCAACCCCGGCAGCGCTGGCAGGCCAACGTCAGCAGCCCCGAAAGCGAGGCGCATTTCGGGCTCGCCCCGCTGGCCTGGGGGACGCTCAAGGCGGCCTTCTGGGCGCTGGTATTCGCCGTTCCGCTGGCGCTGGCGGCGGCGGTTCATACCGCGGCCTACATGGGCCCGGCACTGCGCGCCCGGGTTCGCCCGGCGCTCGAGCTGATGGAGTCGCTGCCCGGGGTGGTGATCGGCTTCGTCGCCGGGCTGGTGCTCGCCCCCTGGGTCGACCGCCATCTGGCCGGTTCCCTGCTGCTGCTGGTCGTGCTGCCGGTCGGGACCCTGGTGGCCGGAATGCTCCAGGCCCGCCTGCCGGCCGTCGCGCGCCGGTGCCTGCCGCTGGCCGCGGCGGGGCTCTGGCTGGTGCCCTGGCTGGCGCTGCTGGCCTGGCTGTCGTTCAGCGTGTCACCGCTGATCGAGGGCTGGCTGTTCGCCGGCGACCTGCCGGGCTGGCTGAAGGATCGCTGGGGACTGGACTATGCCAGCCGCAATGCGTTGATCGTCGGGCTGGCGATGGGGTTTGCGGTGATTCCCACCATCTATGCCCTGGCCGAGGATGCGCTCTCCGACGTACCGCGCAGCCTCGACGAGGGCGCCCAGGCACTGGGCGCGACCCGCTGGCAGGCGCTGACGCGGGTCTGGCTGCCGGCGGCCGGTCCGGGCATCTTCTCGGCGGTGATGATCGGGGCCGGGCGTGCGGTGGGCGAGACGATGATCGTGCTGATGGCCACCGGCAACACCGCGATCTTCGGCGTCAGCCCCTTCGAGGGACTGCGCTCGATCGCCGCCAACCTGGCCATCGAGCTGCCCGAGGCCGCCGTCGGCGGCAGCCATTACCGGGTGCTGTTCCTGAGTGCCCTGGTGCTGTTTGTCTTCACCTTCTGCGTCAACACCCTGGCCGAGCTGGTGCGCCAGCGGCTGCGGCGCCGCTGGCGGCGGCTGGGAGCCGTGGGATGAAACGCTGGCGGACAAGCGGCGAGGGCGGCTGGCCGTGGCTGGCGGCGGGTGGGGTCGCCGTGTCGCTACTGATGGTCGTGGCCCTGCTGATGTTGATCGCTGGGCGCGGGCTGGCGCATTTCTGGCCGGCATCGCTGGAGCGGGTGACGCTCGCCGACGGCGCGGTGATCGCCGGCGAGCCGGTGCGCCATGTCACGACCCGCGACGGGCGTGACGAGTGGCTCTATCGCACCGGCAATCGCGACCTCGACGGCCGCACCTGGCGCTGGCTGGAGGCCGGCGACATCGTCTCGCGCACCCGCCCGGGGGATCTGCTCGAACTCCAGCGCGAACGCTGGGGGCCCTTCATCGGCCGGCTGGTCGCGGTGCGCGAAGCGGACACGACCGTGATCGATGCCACGGCCGGCAGCGCCCGGCGCTGGCAGGCGCTGGAAACCCGCCTGGCCCGCGCCCGGGCGCTGCGCGAGACGATCGAGACCCGCCGCCGGGAGACCATTGCCCCGTTGGCCCGCCAGCTGGCGGCGGGCACCGCGAGCGCCGAGCAGCGGGCGGCGTTCGAGCGGGCCCGCGATGCGTTGACCGGGCTGCGCGAGGCGCTGGCCCGCGACAGCCTGGTGCTGGAAAGCGTCGATGGGCGCCGGCTCGAGCAGCCGCTGGCGACGGTGCTCGATGCCTGGCGGCCCAACGCCATGGGGACTCTCGACAAGCTTGGACTGTGGGGTCGACGGGTCTGGGCCTTCCTCAGCGAGGGGCCGCGCTCGGCCAACGGCAGCGACGGCGTGTGGCCGGCGATCTTCGGCACCGTGCTGCTGGTACTGCTGATGTCGCTGCTGGTCACGCCGTTCGGCGTGCTCGCCGCGGTGTATCTCCACGAGGTCGCCCGCCAGGGGCCGGTGACCCGGGCGGTGCGCATCGCGGTGCGCAATCTCGCCGGGGTGCCGTCGATCGTCTATGGCGTGTTCGGGCTGGGGGTGTTCGTCTACGGGATCGGCGGCACGCTCGACCGCTGGTTCTTCAGCGAGGCGCTGCCGTCGCCGACCTTCGGCACCGGCGGGCTGCTGTGGGCCGCGCTGACGCTGGCGCTGCTGACTCTGCCGGTGGTGATCGTGGCCACCGAGGAGGGCCTGGCGCGGATTCCCGATCACCAGCGCGAGGGTGCCCTGGCGCTGGGCGCGACCCACTACGAGACGCTGACCCGGGTGGTGCTGCCGATGGCCATGCCGGCGATGCTCACCGGGGTGATCCTGGCCGTGGCGCGGGCCGCCGGCGAGGTGGCGCCGCTGATGCTGGTCGGGGTGGCCAAGCTGGCGCCGCAGTTGCCCGTCGACGGCGAGTTTCCTTACCTGCACCTCGACGGCAAGTTCATGCACCTCGGCTACCATATCTATAATCTGGGGTTCCAGAGCGCCGACGCCGAGCAGGCGTTGCCGCTGGTCTACGCCACTGCGCTGCTGCTGGTTGCGGTCATCGTGGTGCTTAATCTAACTGCAATCTTTCTGCGGCATCATCTGCGCCAGCGGCATCGTGCCCTGCGCCACTGAGCGCGCGTCGCCGCGGATATCCGTGCTTGTCCGGGAGGTGGGATCGTCTTGTCCGTGACCCTGAGCCCACGCGGCGCGTCCGCCGAGATCACCGATTTCGACGCGGCGGCGAGCTGCTTCGCGATCGACGGTCTGAGCCTGGCCTACGACGGTAGACCGGCACTGCGCGACCTGACGCTGGCGATTCCGCGCCACGCCGTGACGGCCTTCATCGGGCCTTCGGGCTGTGGCAAGTCGACGCTGCTGCGCGCCTTGAACCGGCTGCACGACCTCGACGACACAGTCGGCCGCGCGGGGCGAATCCGGCTCGAGGGCCAGGACATCCATGCGCCGGACGTGGATGTCGCCGAGCTGCGCCGGCGGGTGGGGATGGTCTTCCAGACCCCCAACCCCTTTCCCATGTCGATCTACGACAACGTCGCCTTCGGGCTGCGCCTGCAGGGCATCAAGCGCAAGCGCACCCTCGACGAGGTGATCGAATGGGCGCTGGTCTCGGCGGCGCTGTGGGACGAGGTCAAGGATCAGTTGCACACCTCGGCCTGGCGGCTCTCCGGCGGCCAGCAGCAGCGCCTGGTGATCGCCCGCACGCTGGCGGTGCAGCCCGAGGTATTGCTGCTCGACGAGCCGGCCTCGGCGCTGGACCCGATCTCGACGCTCAAGATCGAGGAACTGATCCGCTCGCTGAAGTCACGGCTGACCCTGGTCCTGGTCACTCACAACATGCAGCAGGCCGCGCGGGTCTCCGACTACACCGCCTTCCTGCACGACGGCGAACTCGTCGAGTACGGCGCCACCGACAGTCTGTTCACCAACCCGCGCCTGGCGCGGACCGAGAACTACATCACCGGCCGCATGAGTTGAGCGGCGCGGCCCCGGAGGAATCATGGACATCACCAGCGATACCCACAGCCAGCACATTTCCAACCAGTTCAACCAGGAGCTCGAGGAGCTCAAGACCCATCTGATGGCGATGGGCGGGCTGGTCGAGAAGCAGGTGCAGGATGCGATTGCCGCGCTGCTCGACAGCGACAGCCGTCTGGCCGAGCGCGTGACCGACAACGACCGGGCGGTCAACGACATGCAGCTCAAGATCGACGAGGAATGCACGCGGGTCCTGGCACGCCGCCAGCCGGCGGCCTCCGACCTGCGGCTGGTGCTGGCGGTGATCCGCGCCACCTCGGATCTCGAGCGGATCGGCGACGAGGCCAGCAAGATCGCCCGCAACGCCCTGTCGCTGGCCGAGTCGGGCCTCACCGCACGCGGCTTCGTCGAGGTCCGTCACATCAGCGAACACGTGCGCAAGATGGTGCGCGACGCCCTGACCGCCTTCGCCCGTTTCGACACCGAGCTGGCGCTCAAGGTGGTCCAGGAGGACGACGCCGTGGACAGCGAGTACTCCACCGCGATGCGCTCGCTGGTGACCTTCATGATGGAGGATCCGCGCTCGATCACCTCGATCCTCAGCGTGATGTGGATCCTGCGTGCCCTGGAGCGCATCGGCGATCATGCCGACAACCTCGCCGAGTACGTGATCTACCTGGTCAAGGGGCTCGACATCCGCCACAGCGACGTCGAGTCGCTTGACGACGAGACTCTGAAGCGCAAAGGTTAGCGGCCTGGCGGGCGAGCCCGCCAGCGTCTTCCGGCCGTCGCCCGTGCGACGGCCGTTTCGTCAGGCCGCTCGGATCACGCGCTATGCTCAATGCTCTCACCGCCCTGTCCCGGGGCACCCGTCTGGTGCTCTCGCCGGGCCTGCGGCGCTATGTCTTTCTGCCGATCGTCGCCAACCTGCTGCTCTACGTCGGCACCATCGTCTATCTACTCGACAATTTCGGCGGCTGGCTCGACTACTGGATGCTCAAGGTCCCCGAGTGGCTGAACTGGCTCGAGTGGCTGATCTGGCCGCTGCTGGTGGTGAGTCTCGCCGTGGTGGTGTTCTTCACCTTCACGCTGGTCTCCAACCTGATCGCCGCGCCCTTCTACGGCTTTCTCGCCGAGAAGGTCGAGCGCCGGGTCACCGGGCGCGCCCCGCTCGACGATCGCGGCTTCGCGCGTACCGCCATCGACGCCCTGGGCCGCGAGCTGGTCAAGCTGGCCTACATCCTGCCGCGCATGGCGCTGCTGTTCCTGCTGGGCTTCGTCCCCGGGCTGAACCTGGTGATGCCCTTTCTGTGGGCGGCGTTCTCGGCGTGGATGATGGCGATCACCTACCTCGACTACCCGATGGACAACAACCTGGTCAGCTTCGCCGACATGAAGCGCCGCCTGCGCGCGCGCTGGTGGCCGACGCTGACCTTCGGCGGCTGGGTGATGGCGGCGAGCTGGGTGCCGGTACTCAACCTGTTGCTGCTGCCCGGCGCGGTGGCCGGCGCGGTACTGATGTGGCAGCAGCATTATCGGGATCTGCCGGTCGCGCAATGAGGTGTGGGCGCGGCGGCACGCCGCCGTGCTTGCCGGCTCATGCCGTTGGTGATGGCGGGTCGTCTGAAGTCAATGTCACTCATGGCTTTTATTTGAATAAAAATTGTTATCATTTGTCTTGATGTTCGCTTCTTGCCTGGTAGGGTTGTCGTCGCGACGCGACCCCACGAAGAGCGCCAAGAATGCGACACAGGGCAAGGATCATGCGAAAGACGACAATTCCTCTCGTGGTTGGCTGTGGCCTTCTCACGGGCGGCGGTATGGCGCAGGCGGCCAGCGACATGGCGATGGACCCACTGGTGGTGACGGCGACCCGCTCGGGCGAGACTCGAGAAGACACCCCTCAGGTGATACGGCTCATCACCCGAGAGGAACTGGAACAGCAACAGCGCATCACCTCGGATTCGTCCGAGATACTCAGCAACCTGCTGCCGAGCTATGCGCCGCCCCGTCAGAAGATGAGCGGCAGCGGCGAGTCCCTGCGGGGGCGTACGCCGCTGGTCCTGATCGACGGCATTCCGCAGTCCAATCCGCTGCGTCCCACCGGCCGCGAACTGCATACCATCGATTTCTCGATGGTCGACCACATCGAAGTGATCAAGGGGGCGAATGCCACCAACGGCCTGGGGGCGGCAGGTGGCGTGATCAATCTGGTCACCCGGCGCCCGGAACCCGGTTCGTTCAATCAGCACTTCGAGACCCGGGTCACCACGCCGACCTCGGAATTCGATGCCGACACCGCCAGTTATCGCACCGACTACGGTTTCAGTGGCAACCGGGGAGCGGCCGACTACGTGTTCTCCATGAGCTACGAGGACCGCGGGCTGTACCTCGATGGCGACGATCGTCCGGTCGGCGTCGACAATACTCAGGGCGACCTGATGAATTCCGAGGCCTACGACCTGTTCGGCAAGGTCGCCTACTGGTTCGGCGACGACCGCCGTCTGCAGTTCAGCGTCAATCACTATCGCATCGAGGGCGAGGACGAGTACCTCAGCGTCACCGGCGATCGCCAGGCAGACATCGCCACCACCTCGGAGCGCGGCGATCCGCCGGGGGACGCCCCCTTCAACCGGGTGTGGACCACCGGCCTGACCTGGGACGACTACGATCTCGCGGGTATGCATCTGAACGTGCTCGGTTTCTACCAGGATTACGAATCGCTGTTCGGTGCCACCGACTCCGGCAGCTTCCAGGATCCCGCCATTGCCCCGGTGGGCACGCTCTACGACCAGTCCATGGCGGAGACCCGCAAGTACGGCATCAAGTCGTCGTTGACCAGGGACGACCTGTGGGCCGATCGAGTCAAACTGACCCTGGGTTTCGACGTCCTGCGCGACGAGACCGAGCAATATCTGTGGCTTACCGACCGCACCTACGTGCCGCCGGTGGATTACACCGATCTGTCCCCCTTCATGCAGGTCGACTTCAGTCCGGTCGATGCCCTGACCTTCTCGGCCGGCGCGCGTTATGAATATGCCAAGCTCGACATCGACGGCTACCGTACCGTGGCGGCCAACAACGGCGTCGATGTCGAAGGCGGTTCGCCGAGCTTCAACGACACCCTGTTCAACGCCGGGGTGATCTGGCGGCCGGTGGACGACTGGAGCCTGTTCGCCAACTACTCGGAAGGGTTCACCATTCCCGACGTCGGGCGGGTACTGCGCGGCATCGACACGCCGGGCAGTTCGGTCGGTGACATCGAGAACCTGCGCCCGATCGTCACCGACAACATCGAGACCGGCGTCCGCTACGACAACGGGCGCCTCAGCGGCGAGTTGAGCTACTACCTCTCCTCCTCCGACTTCGGCTCGCGGTTGACGACCAACGACGGCGTTTTCGAGATGCAGCGCGAGAAGACCGAGATCGAGGGTATCGAAGCCTCGCTCGATTACCGGTTCAACGAGCGCCACCGCTCGCGACTGGCCTACTCGCACATGCGTGGCCGCTATGACAGCAACGACGACGGCACCCTCGACGCCCGGCTCAACGGCCTGAACGTGGCGCCGGATCGTCTGGTGGCCAGCTGGTCGGCCGACTGGACGCCCCGGTGGTCGACCTTCATCCAGGTCAACCATGCCTTCGACAAGGACTTCGACGACAGCGCCAACGGCTGGGATCTGGATTTCGACGGCTACACCCTGGTCGACGCGGCGGTCGGTTATCGCTTGCCGGTCGGGCGCGTCGATCTCGCCGTGGCCAACCTGTTCGACAAGCGCTACATCACCTACTACTCCCAGAGCGCCCTGGACAGCGCCAATGCGGATTACATGAACGACCGCTACTTTGCCGGTCGTGGCCGGACGCTGCGTGTGGGCTACAGCGTCGACTTTTGAGCCCGGTCCCATGAGTCGCTGTGAGGACGTCTTGCCGGATGCGCCGTCGCGACGGCGTTTCCTGGGCCTGCTGATGGCCCTGGGCGCCTTGCCGGCGCTGGCCGGGGGCCGTTCGAAGGCCGCGCCGGTCCGCGTGGTGAGCCTGTTCCAGGGGGCGACCGACACGCTGGTGGCGCTGGGGGTGACGCCGGTGGGGGTGGTCGAGTCGTGGCAGGACAAGCCGATCTACCCCTACCTGCGCGAGGCGCTCGACGGCGTGACCCTGGTCGGGCTGGAAACCCAGCCCAGTCTCGAGGACATCGCGCTGCTCGAGCCCGACCTGATCGTCGCCTCGCGCTTTCGTCACCAGCGCATCGCGCCGTTGCTCTCGGCGCTGGCGCCGGTGGCCATGCTCGACGACATCTACCACTACCGGCGCACCCTCGCGACCCTGGCCGGCGTACTGGATCGCGAGCCGCGGGCGGCGTACCTGCAGGCGCGCCTGGCGAGCCGCATGACGGCACTGCGTCGTCGCCTGCGGGCGCGTTTCGCGGATCGCTGGCCGCTGAGCGTGTCGCTGCTGGACATTCGCGGCAATGCGATCCGCAGTTACCTGGCCTCGAGCTTCGGCGGCTCGGTACTGGCCGATCTCGGCTTCGTCTGGAACCGGGCCGCGCGCGACGCCGACGGCGTGATCCTCGAGGTGGGCGGGGTCGAGAGCCTGCCGGCGCTCGATGCCGACGTCTTCTTCGTGCTCGACCGGTCGCGCAGTCAGGCCGCCGTGGCGCACTATCGGCGCCTGCGCGGCCACCCCCTGTGGCAACGGCTGTCCGCGCCGAGCCACGGCCGGGTATGGTCGGTCGATCCGGTGGCGTGGAGTCTCTCGGGCGGCATCCTCGGCGTGTTCGCGATGCTCGACGACGTGGCGGCCTGGCTGGACGAGGCCGACGAGGGCCGGGCATGAGTCGACGGCTGCTTCCGCTGATCGCGGTCCTGGCGGGCGCGGTGCTGTTGAGCCTGATGGCCGGTGCCCGCTGGCTCGATCCGCTGACGGTCGGGCAGGCCCTGTGGGCGCCGTCGCCGACCGACGTCGACGCCCTGCTGGTTCGCACCACCCGCCTGTCGCGCACGCTGGTGGCCCTGGCGGTGGGCGCCGCCCTGGGCGTGGCGGGCGGCATCATGCAGACCCTGACCCGCAACCCCCTGGCGTCGCCCGGCCTGTTGGGCATCAACGCCGGCGCGTTGTTCGCGGTGGTCGTCCTGGTCACCCTGGGCGGCGCGCTGCCGGGATGGCTGGCCAACGTCGGTGCCTTCGCCGGCGCCGCGCTGGCCTCGCTGCTGGTGGGCTGGATCGCCATGCGTCGGCCCGGCGAGTCGAGCCCGCTGCGGCTGATCCTGGCCGGCGCCGCGTTGACCGCGCTCTTTCAGGCCTTCAGTCAGGCATTGCTGGTGATCGACCAGCAGGGCCTGGACGCGGTGCTGTTCTGGCTGGCCGGTTCGGTGTCCGGGCGGCCGCTGGCGGATGTCTGGCCGCTGATGCTGCTGGCGCTGGCCGCGCTGCTGGCGTGCGGCCCGTGCCTGCGACCGTGGAACGTGCTGGCCGCCGGCGAGGCGGTGGCGATCGGCGCAGGGGTGGCGGTACGCCGGCTGCAGCTCGTGTCGATCGTGCTGGTCGTTGCGCTGGCCGGCTCGGCGGTGACCATGGCCGGCAACATCGCCTTCGTCGGACTGATCGTGCCGCACGTCGCGCGACGCGTGTCGACGCCGGACCATCGTCACTGGCTGCCGGTCGCCGCCCTGCTGGGCGCGATATTGCTGTTGCTGGCCGACGTGGCCGCGCGCACGCTGATCCTGCCGGGCGAGGTGCCGATCGGGGTGATGACCGCGCTGGTCGGCGCGCCGGTGTTCATGGCGCTGTTGAGACGCCAGGGGGCGGCGCATGGCTGAGGTCGGCGCGCTGCGACTCGGGGGCTTCTCGCGGGCCGTCGTCTGGCGACCCTGGCGGCGCGTGCTGATCGTGCTGGGAGCGGCGGGGCTGACGCTGCTCGCCTGCCTGGCGCTGGGCCGGATTCCGCTGGCCCCGGGCGCGCTGGCTTCGGCACTGGCCACGCCGCACAGCGATCTTGGCCTGATCGTCTGGCAACTGCGCCTGCCCCGGACCCTGCTGGGCGCCCTGGTGGGCGGCGCGCTGGCGCTGTCCGGCTGGCTGCTGCAACAGGTGATGCGCAATCCGCTGGCCTCGCCCGACACCCTGGGCGTGACCAGCGGCGCGAGCGCCGCGGCGGTCGGCTACTTCGCGTTTCTGGCCGCCGACCTGGGCAGCCGGTGGTTGCCGCTGGCGGCGGCCAGCGGCGCGCTGTTCGCCGCCTGCGTCGTCTATCTGATGGCCTGGCGGCGCGGCGTGACGCCGCTGCGGCTGGTGCTGACGGGTATCGGCCTTTCCGCGCTGCTGGGGGCGGTGACGACCTTCGTGCTGGTCTCCAGCCCGTTGTCGACCACGCTGTCGGCCTATGTCTGGCTGACCGGCAGCGTCTACGGCGGCAACTGGCCGGATGTCGGCCAACTGGCGCTGTGGTTCGCCCTCGCCGTGGCGGTCATGGCACCGCTGGTGCGCTTCGCGTTGCTGGCCGCGCTGGACGACGCCCTGGCGGTCGGCATCGGCGTGCGCGTACAGGTCGTGCGCGCCGCGCTGATGATCCTGGCGGCGAGCCTGGCCGGTATCGCGGTGGCCTGGGGCGGGGCGATGGCCTTCGTCGGTCTGGTCGCGCCGCACCTGGCGCGGCGCCTGGTGAGGGCCCCCGGCGCCGCGCAGGTGGTCATGGCGTGCGTCCTCGGCGCGTGCCTGGTGATGCTGGCGGACCTGGCCGGGCGCACGCTGTGCCTGCCGCTGGACCTGCCGGCGGGCATCTTCGTGGCGGCCATCGGGGCGCCGTTCTTCCTGGGACTCCTGCTGCGACAGGCAAGCTAGCATGACGACGATTTCCGCACGCCGACTCACCCTGGGCTATCAGCGCCGGACCATCCTGCGCGATCTGTCGCTGGACCTGCCGGAGGGGCGCATCTCGGTGCTGGTCGGTAGCAATGGCTGCGGCAAGAGCACCCTGCTCAAGGCGCTGGCGCGCCTGCTCGATCCCTGGCAGGGCCAGGTCAGCCTCGATGGCCACGACATTCGCCGGCGTTCGACCCGGGCCGTGGCGCGGGTCCTCTCGCTGCTGCCGCAGCATCCGGTGGCGCCGGAGGGCATCAGCGTGCGCCAGCTGGTGTGCCTCGGGCGCCACCCGCATCAGAGCTGGCTTTCGCAGTGGTCCGAGGAGGACGAGCGCCGGGTCGATGACGCGCTGGAACGCACCGCCATGCGCGACCAGGCGCAACGTCGGGTCGAAACCCTCTCCGGCGGTCAGCGCCAGCGGGCCTGGATTGCCATGGCGGTGGCCCAGGACACCCCGCTGATGCTGCTCGACGAGCCCACCTCGTTTCTCGACCTGACCCATCAGATGGAAGTGCTGGAGCTGCTGAAGTCGCTCAACCGCGAGGCCGGCAAGACCATCGTCATGGTCCTGCACGACCTCAATCTGGCGTGTCGCTACGCCGATCACATCGTCGCGGTTCGCGATGGCCGGGTTCATGCCCAGGGGGCGCCGCCGGCGGTGATCACCCGCGAGCGGGTACGCGAGATCTTCCAGCTGGAGTGCCGGGTGATCGAGGATCCGTTCTTTCACACGCCGCTGTGCATACCCTTCGGCAAGCAGCGGGACGCGTGAGTGGCTCGGCCGTCAGGCCCGCTGTGCGTCGGCCAGCGCCGGGTCGGCCTCGATCAGCCGCTCGGCGGGGAACACGCAGCGGAACAGCGCGCCCTCGCCGGGATTGGAGTCGATCTCCAGGCGTGCGTCATGGCGCAGCAATACGTGCTTGACGATCGCCAGGCCCAGGCCGGTACCGCCGGTGGCGGCGCTGCGGCCCTTGTCGACGCGGTAGAAGCGTTCGGTGAGCCGCGGGATGTGCACCGGATCGATACCCTCGCCGTCGTCCTCGACCTCCAGCGCGGCGCCCTCCTGCCAGGCGCGCCATCGCAGGGTGATGGTGCTGTCTTCGGGGGTGTAACGCACGGCGTTGAACGCCAGGTTGGAGACGGCGCTGCGCAGTTCCTGCTCGACCCCCGAGAGCCGGCGCGGATCCTCGATCTCGACATGGACGCTGTGGCGTCCCTCCGAGAGCGCGACGGTATCCCGGCGCACGCTCTCCAGCAGGTCGTCGATCGCCACCGGGGTGGAGCGCTCGGTCTGGTGATCGGTCTCGAGCCGCGAGAGCAGCAACAGGTCGTTGACCAGATTCTGCATGCGCGTGGTCTGTTCCTGCATCTGAGAGAGCCCGCGCCGCCACCGCGGCGGTAGTTGATCGGCGTACTCGGTGTAGGTCTCGAGATAGCCGGCGAGCACGGTCAGCGGCGTGCGCAGCTCATGGGAGACGTTGGCGACGAAGTCGCGGCGCATCTGCTCCAGGCGGTGCAGGCGGGTGATGTCGCGGGCCATCACCAGGCGTTCGTCGTCGCCGTAGAGGGTGATCTGGAACTGCAGGACCAGGTCGTCGCGGATCGGCGAGGGCAGGGTCAGCGGCTCGCGATAGTCGCGGGCGTAGAAGTAGTCGACGAAGCGCGGGTCGCGCAGCAGATTGGTGATGTGCTGACCGCGGTCGTGGCGGGTCTGGAAACCGAGCATCCGCTCGGCGGCGGTATTCCACCACTCCAGGTCGCCGCGGCTGTCGAGCATCACCACGCTGTCGCGCATCGCCTCGGAGGACTCCTGGACGCGGCGGATCACGTCGCGCAGCCGTTCCTGGGTCATCCGCTGGGTCTTCTGGTACTTGTAGAGTCGGTCGAACAGGTCGCCCCACACGCCGCTGCCCACCGGCGGCTCGCGGCCGGGGTGATAGGTCAGCCAGACGTAGAGTTCGCGCAGGTGACGCAGGTGGATGAACACGAACAGCCCCAGGCCGCCGGCCAGCCCCCAGCCGGGGGCATCGAGCACCCAGCCCAACGCCCCCAGTCCACCGACCAGATAGGCCAGTCGCCAGAGTTCGTTGGTCCAGTAGTACATCGGCCGGGGTCAGCCTCTTGCCGAGAAGCGGTAGCCGGTGCCGCGCACGGTCTGGATCAGATGCTGGTGGGGTTCGCCCAGCGCCTTGCGCAGGCGGCGGATGTGCACGTCGACGGTGCGCTCCTCGACGTAGACGTTGCCGCCCCACACCTGATCGAGTAGCTGACCGCGGGTATAGGCGCGCTCCTGGTGGGTCATGAAGAACTGCAGCAGACGGTACTCGGTGGGGCCGATCTCCAGTGCCTGGCCGTGGGACGACACCCGATGGCTGGCCGGATCGAGCATCAGCCCCTCGACCTCGACGGCATCCTCGATGCCACGCGGCGTGGTCCGGCGCAGCACGGCCTTGAGCCGGGCCACCAGCTCGCGCGGCGAGAACGGCTTGGTGATGTAATCGTCGGCACCGGCCTCGAGACCGAGGATCTTGTTGTCCTCCTCGCTCTTGGCGGTGAGCAGGATGATCGGCAGCTCGGCGGTGGTCTCCTCGCGCTTGAGGCGACGCGCCAGTTCGATGCCGCTGGTGCCGGGCATCATCCAGTCGAGCAGCAGCAGGTCGGGCTGGTCGTCGACGATCAGGGCGTGGGCGTCCTGGGCGTTGTCGGCCTCCAGTACCCGGTAGTCGGCCATCTCCAGCGCCACGGCGATCATCTCGCGAATGGAGGGCTCGTCGTCGACGATGAGCACGGTCTTGGATGTCATTCCCCTGGCCTCGTGCGGTGGCGGATCTCGTCCTCCATTGGCGAGCATCCGGCAGTGACAGGACGATGACGATTACAACGCGCTAATGTGACAAGCTTGTGACAAACGTGCCGCGGGCGCAATGCTGGCCTTTCACAACCGGTAGGCGGCGTGGGCTTCTCCGGCGGCAGGGCGTCGCGAGGGCGCTGTAAACCCCTCCCTGGGCGCTACCTTTGCCGTCCATGGCAAAGGACCCTCGCTTTGCCCTGCCCCCGGCGCCCACCATCAGAGGGTTTGGAAATGAACTCTTACACCACCGGCCACAGCGCCAGGCCGATCCCCGCGAACAGCACCAGCCCCGCCCAGTGATTGTTGAGAAACGCCCGGAAACAGCGCTCCCGCGAGCGGTCGCGGATCAGCCACTGCTGGTAGACGAAGATCGCCGCCATCGCCGCCAGGCCGACCCAGAAGTAGCCGTTCAGCGCCTGGTGCGCGCCGACCACCGCCAGCAGCGTCAGCGTGACGAGCTGCAGCAGGCCGATCATCAGCTTGTCGTAGGCGCCGAACAGCACCGCGGTGGACTTGATGCCGATCGTCAGGTCGTCGTCGCGGTCGACCATGGCGTATTCGGTGTCGTAGGCCACCGTCCAGGCCACGTTGGCGAAGAACAGCAGCCAGGCGTCCACCGGCACCTGCTGCTGGACGGCGCCGAAGGCCATGGGGATCGCCCACGAGAAGGCCGCGCCGAGCACCGCCTGCGGCCAGTGGGTGTAGCGCTTCATGAACGGGTAGACGAAGGCCAGCGCCACGCCGCCCACCGAGAGCATCACCGTGAAGGCGTTGGTGAAGCAGACCAGCACGAAGGCCGCGGCCACCAGCGCGACGAACAGTGCCCGGGCCTCGCCTTCGCCGATGCGACCGGTGGCCAGCGGGCGGTCGCGGGTGCGCTTGACGTGCCCGTCGAAGTGACGGTCGGCGTAATCGTTGATCACGCAGCCGGCGGCGCGCATCAGGTAGACCCCGGCGACGAAGATCAGCAGCGTCGCGCGCTCGGGGAGGCCCTCGGCGGCGATCCACAGCGCCCACAGCGTGGGCCACATCAACAGCCAGGTGCCGATCGGCCGATCGAGCCGGGTCAAATGCAGGAAGGCGGGCAGGCGCGCGGGATGAAAACGCGCCGCCCCCGTGGGACGCGGGCTGTCTGACATGGTGATCTCCGGTGGCAAACGTCGCCCAGTCTAGCGTCTGGGTAGCGCCAGTTCATCCGCCATGCGCGCTAGGAAGAACTCTTGGACCAGTACCTCGAAGCGGCCGTGACGAAACCGCGAGCGGCGCCCCCAGGGGCCGGTGGCGGGATGGAAGGGCGGTGCGCTGCGGGTGATCTCGATCGGCCCGCGCTCGAGACCCGGCTGGCGGAACAGCCAGCTGCCCAGCGAGCGCTCGCCGAGCTGGCCGAGACGCTGGCCGCCCAGGCGCTCCAGCGGGGCCACCGAGCGGGCCACGACCCAGGGTGTGTCGCCGTTGCACAGCGCGACTTCGCGGCACCATACGTAGCGCGTTGCGGGGATGCCCAGTGCGACGGCCTCGTCGCGGCGCGGGCAGGTGAGCCGCTGGGCGAGCAGGCGTACCGCGAAGCCCTGTGGCGCCGCGGCGATCAGCCGCCGGGTCAGCGAGTCGCGCGAGGCCAGCCAGCGCCACCAGGCGGCGCTCATCGCCGGTCGCCAGGCCGCGGCGGGGCGCCAGTGGGGGACGTTCGCCGGGAGGGATGTCGCCTCGGGCACGGCGGCCTCCGGGTCGGAAATGGGACGCGATAGTGTACCATGGCGGCATTCATCGCCCGTCACCCTCGAATCATCATGCCAGGGAACCGCATGAGCTCACCTCTGATCCTGCTCGGCAGCGGCATGGCCGGTCTCGGCCTGGCGCGTGCCCTGCGTCGCCACCAGCCGCAACGGCCGATCACCCTGATCACCGCCGACAGTGGCGACGACTATTCCAAGCCCCTGCTGTCCACCGGCTTCGCCAAGGGGCTGGCCCCCGACGCCCTGGCCAGCCGCTCGGCGCTGGCGCTCGCCGACGAACTGAACCTGGTGGTGCGTACCCATACCCGGGTCGATGCCGTCGACCCGGGGGCGCGCGAGCTGCACCTCGGCACCGAGAGGCTGGCCTTCGACGAGCTGGTGCTCGCCACCGGCGCCGCGCCACAACCGCCCTTCGCCATCGACGCGGCGCTCGCCGGACGGGTCTTCACCATCAACGATCTCGACGACTACCGCGCCTTTCACGCCGCGCTGGAGGCCGTCGGTCGGCCGGCCCGGGTCGCGATCGTCGGTGCCGGGCTGGTGGGCTGTGAATATGCCAACGACCTGGCCGCCGGCGGCCACGCGGTGGCGATGATTGCCCCCGAGCGAGCGCCACTGGCGCGCCTGCTCCCCGAGCCGCTGGGCCACGCGCTGGCCGGCGAGCTCGCCGGCGCCGGTATCGCGCTGCACTTGGGGCGCAGCGTGACGGCCCCGTCGCTCGACGGTGGCGACGTGTGCCTGCCCCTGGACGACGGCCATGCGCTGGATGCCGACCTGGTGCTGGTGGCCACCGGCCTCGCACCGCGCACGACGCTCGCCGAGCGGGCGGGCATCACCAGCAGTGCGGCGGGCATTCATACCGACCGCTACCTGCGCACCTCGGCGCCGGGGATCTACGCGCTGGGCGACGTGGCCTGCGTGGACGGCGTCAATGCCATGTATGTCCAGCCGCTGCAGGCGAGCGCCAAGGCGCTGGCGGCGACGCTCGCCGGTACGCCCACCGCGGTGAATTACGGACCCTGGCCGGTGATCGTCAAGACCCCCTGTTGCCCGGTGGTCGCCCTGCCCCCGCGGGAAGTTCCCCACCGCTGGCGGATCGAGGGCGAGGACGTCGACCTCAGTGCCCTGGCGGAAGACGAGAACGGACGTTTGTTGGGCTTTGCGTTGACTGGACGCTGCGTGCGGCGGAAAGTCGAACTGGCGCGGGCCGCGCCGCCGTTGCTAATCTAGTTGCGTCATACCCCGCAGACCTGCGGGTTCGCGTCGACCTAAGTCACGAACAACAAGACCCACGGTAGTCGAGGCTGCCGTCTTCACTGCCACATTTCAGGAGGGCTATATGCGCAAGCCAGAACTCGCGGCGGCGATTGCCGAGCGTGCCGATCTTTCCAAGGACAAGGCCAGTCAGGTGCTCAACGTGATTCTCGACGAGATCACCGGCAGCGTGGCCAAGGGGCAGGACGTTTCACTGATCGGCTTCGGCTCCTTCACCGTGCGCGAGCGGGCGGCCCGTACCGGCAAGAACCCGCAGACCGGCGAGTCGCTGACCATCCCGGCCAGCAAGACCGTTGCCTTCAAGGCCGGCAAGGCTCTCAAGGACGCCGTCTCCAAGTAAGACCGCCGCGGGAGAGAGCCCGGTACCGTCAGCGTGTTCGGGCCCTCCCGCCAGCCGTCGCCCAGGCGACGGCTCTCCCTTCCTCCTCTGACGTCATGGATGCGCCATGAAGCTTCGACTGATGCTGTGGCTGCTCGGCTGGATGCTCAAGCGTGCGCGGCGGCGCCGGACGGCGTTTCGCGACGCCCTGCGCGAACGCGGTCGGCTGGACTGGGGCATCGCCACCGAGGATCTGTCCATCGCCCGACACTACCGGATGAACGCCGAGCGGGTCGCCAGCGCCCCGGGCCTGCCGGTGGATCTCGACCTGGAACTGCGCTTTCGCGACGCCGAGGCCGCCCTGGCGGTCCTGAAGAAGCCCTCCCAGCGGGCCTTCCGCGAGGGCCTGATCGACGGGCGCTTGCGGCTGGTCGGCGATTCCCGGGATCTCAATCGCCTCCAGGCACTGCTCAAGCACCTCTGACCAATCGCCTGGCGGCCGCGCGCCCGAGCCGCAGGAACCGGCTCGGGCCGACGTCCGAGACCGCACGGCTCAGGTGTGACTGTGTACCCTTGCGTCCCCGCCCAGCGTGTCCGCCCCGGGTAAAGCGCTCGCTGTTGCCGCCGATAAGCCACAAGACGTTATACTAAAGTTTAAGAGCATCAGCGCCGCGCCAGGTGTCTGCCACCGCCCCGGCAGGCAAGCGTGCCCCACGGTCACGACCCGGAGATACCGAGATTCCCGATTCGCTCGCCCAATCCCTGCGTCGCCTGTGGACGCTCGACAAGTTCGCCTACAGCCTGCGCGTGTTCCTCGCCCTCGGCGGCGCCATCGCCCTCGGCTGGCATCTGGACCGGATCGCGCTGACGATACCCTTGTTCCTCGGCATCATCGCCAGCGCCCTGGCCGAGACCGACGACAACTGGGAGGGGCGGGTCCGGGCGCTGCTGGTCACGCTGGTGTGTTTCGCCGTCGCCTCGCTCTCGGTGGAGCTGCTGTTTCCCTGGCCATGGTTGTTCGCGCCCGGCCTGGCGTTGTCCGCCTTCGTCTTCATCATGCTGGGCGCCGTGGGACCGCGTTACGCGACCATCGCCTCGGCGACGCTGATCCTGTCGGTCTACTCGATGATCAGCATCGAGCAGCACGGCGGGACCAGCGAGAATGTCTGGCGTCAGCCGCTGCTGCTGGTCGGCGGGGCGGCCTGGTACGGGCTGATCTCGGTGATCTGGTGCGCGCTGTTCTCGCGCCAGCCGCTCAAGCAGAGCATGGCTCAGCTCTATCGCGAGCTGGGCGAGTACCTGATCATCAAGGCGACCCTGTTCGAGCCATTGCGCGGGCTCGACGTCGAGGAGCGCCGGGTGGCGCTGGCGCGCCAGAACGGCCGCGTCGTTACCGCCCTCAACCAGGCCAAGGAGATGATCTTCCGGCGCCTGGAAGGCCAGCGCGGCAGCCGCAAGCTCAATCGCTACCTGCGGCTCTATTTCATCGCCCAGGACATCCACGAACGGGTCAGCGCCTCGCACTACCCCTATTCGGCGCTGGCCGAGGCCTTCTTCCACCACGACGTGCTGTTCCGCTGCCAGCGCCTGCTCGACCAGCAGGGCCGCGCCTGCAAGCGGCTGGCCCGGGCCCTGCTGCTGCGCCAGCCCTTCGATCACGACCAGAGCGAACAGGCCCTGGAGGATCTGCACGCCTCGATCGTCTACCTGCGCGCGCAGCGCAACCCGGACTGGACGCTGCTGCTGCGCTCGCTGCAGGCCCTGGCGCGCAACCTGACGACGCTGGAGAATCAGCTTTCCAGCGCCCAGAACCCGGACGCGGCGGTCGACGAGCAGGACGCCAGCCTGTTCGATCGCTCGCCGCGCAGCATCACGGACGCCTGGGAGCGCGTGCGCCTGCAGCTGACGCCGGGCTCGCCGACCTTCCGCCACGCCCTGCGCCTGCCCATCGCGTTGCTGGCGGGCTACGCCGTGCTGCACCTGGTGCACCCTACCCAGGGCTACTGGATCCTGCTGACCACGCTGTTCGTGTGTCGGCCCAACTTCGGCGCCACACGACGCTTCCTGCGCCAGCGGATCCAGGGCACGGTGCTGGGGCTGGTGGTCGGCTGGGCGCTGATCAGCCTGTTTCCCGACCCGCTGGTGCAGTCGTTGATCGCGGTCATCGCCGGCGTGGTGTTCTTCGCCAACCGCGAACGCCACTACATCGTCGCCACCGCGGCCATCACCACGCTGGTGCTGGCGAGCTTCAACCAGGTCGGCGATGGCTTCGACCTGATCCTGCCTCGCCTGTTCGATACCCTGGTCGGCGCCCTGATCGCCGGGCTGGCGGTGTTCTTCATCCTGCCGGACTGGCAGGGGCGCCGGCTGCACAAGGTCGCGTCGAGGGCGCTCGCCGACAGCACCGCCTACCTGCGCGAGATCATCCACCAGTACGAGAGCGGCAAGCAGGACGATCTCGCCTACCGGCTGGCGCGACGCAACGCCCACAATGCCGACGCCGCGCTCTCCACGGTGCTGGGCAACATGCTTCAGGAACCCGGGCACTACCGCAAGAAGGACGCCGACGAGGGCTTTCGCTTTCTGGTCGTCTCGCACACCCTGCTGGGATATCTCTCCGCGCTGGGGGCTCACCGGGGCACCCTGGTGGCCAGTGCGGACGACGCTGAGCTCTACGCCGCCGCGCGGCGGCTCGCCGACGACCTCGATGCCATCGCCGCCCGCCTGCAGGCCCGCGAGCCCATCGCCGACCCGCGTGACGAGCAGGACGCCCTGGTCGCCATCTTCGAGCGCGAGCCCGTCGCTGCCCGGGACGACGCCGACGACGAACGCCGCGTGGTCCAGACCCAGCTGCTGCATCTCAGCCGGCAACTGGTGCCGCTGAGCGAAGCCGCCGCGCGGCTGGTGGCCCGGCCGGTCGAAGCCGACGACGAGACGCCGGCCGCCGAGGCGGTCTGACGGGGCCGGACCGTCCTTTTCAGACAGGCCTAGCGGAAGTCGGTGATCACCGTGGCCCCCACACCCTGGAACGAATCCATCGCCATCAGCGCCGCCGGCGCTTCGGCCAGGCCAATACGCCGGCCGACCAGCCGCGCCGGGTCGAGCCGGCCGTGGCGCACCATGTCGAGCATGGCGCCGTAGCGGTGCGCCTGCATGCCGTGGCTGCCCAGAATCTCCAGCTCCTCGGCGATCACCCGGTGCATGGGCAGCGGCGGCGACTGCTGGTCCCCCGCCATCAGCCCCACCTGCACGTGCTTGCCTCGGGTGCGCAGACTCAGGATCGAGTTCTGGCAGGTGAGCCGGCTGCCCAGCGCGTCCAGCGAGACATGGGCGCCACCCTGGCTCAGCTCGCGGACCGCCGCGACGACATCCGCACACTGCGTGGCATTCAGCGTCGCCGTGGCGCCGAGTTCCCGCGCCAGGCGCAGCTTGGCGTCGTCGATATCCACCGCCACCACCTGAGCGCCCAGGGCGCTGGCGATCATGATCGCCGACAGCCCGACCCCGCCGCAGCCATAGACGCAGACCCACTGCCCGCCGCTGACCCGGCCCTGATCGACCACCGCGCGGAAGGCGGTGGCGAAACGGCAGCCGAGGCCCGCGGCGGTGGCGAAGTCCATGCTCTCGGGCAGCGCGACCAGGTTGAGATCGGCATGCTGCAGGCTGGTGTACTCGGCGTAGGAGCCCCACTGGGTGAAACCGGGCTGCACCTGGTGGTGGCATACCTGCTGGTGGCCGCTGCGGCACTCGTGGCAGGCGCCGCAGCCGCTGACGAAGGGCACGGTGACCCGCGCGCCCGGCTGCCAGCGAGTGACCTCCTTGCCCACCGCGACGATGGTGCCGGCCAGCTCGTGCCCGGGCACGTGGGGCAGCACGATGTCGCTGTCGTGCCCCATCCAGGCGTGCCAGTCGCTGCGGCACAGCCCCGATGCCTCTACCCGCACCACCACGCCGTGGGGGGCAGGAGAGGGATCGGGAACGGTCTGGATACTGGGAGGTGTCTGGAAGCTTTCGAAGACCACGGCTTTCATGGCGATGACTCGTACGCTGGAGGGTTTAGTGGAAGTGCCGTACCGGCGACGACGACTTCCTGCTGATCATCGTGGCCAAGGACCTAGACGATTACAGCCAGTTCGTGGAGCGCGAGCTGCGACGGCTGCCAGGGGTGACCAATATCCGCTCCAGCCTGTCGCTGCGCGAGGTGAAGTCGACCAACCGGCTGCCGCTGGATTGAGACAGACGCCCGTGCTGCTTCCCGTCGATCAAAACCCGATCAAGAAAACTTGCTATGGATGGTGTCTTTAAGTCTTTGTTTTATATGAATTTTAAAAGGGGTTGAAAGGGCCGGTATCGCCCAGAATGAAAACTCGATCAAGAAATCACGCCCAGCCCGGGACGTACCCGGCGCGTGGGTGATCGGGGTCGGCAACCTTGATCAGTCCTGCTGCCTGCGTCTTCCTGATCACGGCCGAGGCCTGCGATGCGTTTCTGGGATCGATGCCGAAACGTTGGCAAAGCGTGGCGTTTTTCATCCGCTCCCCGCCACTCAAGAACTTCAGCACGGCGTGCTGATAACAGGCTCGAACGCGTTCGTCAGGCGTCATGTCAGCGAATTTCCGCGGCCCATAGAGCACTACCTGCGTGGCGTCGCCCTCTTCTCGAAACAGCGGGGGCGGTAACTGGTACAGCTCGACCTCGGCAACGACCTTGTCCAGGCCGCTGCCCTGTTCTTCACAGAATCTCATCCGTCGCATGAGAGAAGCCAGCGTTTCATTGCGAGAGCGCGGCGGCAGATCGATCATGCGTTCTGCCTGGATCAATGGCCGCCCCGGGTTGGTGATTTCCATCCGGTCACGGAATATCTCGATCTGCGGGCCTGCTCCAGTAATCGTCATGTCCTGGTGAATCAGCGCATTCGCCACCAACTCACGAACGGCCAGTTCAGGAAACAGTGGTCGAGATTCGCGGCGTGCTCGGCCGATGTGTTCGTTATGCGGTACGACATCGTTGATATAGTCGACCAGCCCCTCGAAGCCACAGGCGTAACCCTTCTTGCCATCCAGGCGGTGGGTGACTGTCGCGGCGCGGTTGTGGCCATCGTAGACGACCAGGCGCACCGCCTTGCGCGATAGCGACGCCTCGAAGTCCTCGAGGCGCACGGCAAAAAGCATCGCACCCAGGTGGGTGATGTTCCATCGCTCGCCGACATCGCGTTCGATGAGCCGATCCGCGGACAGGCGTTCGAAGATCCCCGCCCGGTTGTCCGGCAGGGGCTGACGCGTGTAGCGAAAATATTGGGCATAGTCGATCAGTGCCAGTACGTCGTCGCCCGTCTGGTAAGACAGTGCCACGCCGTATTCCCAGACATAAGGACGGAGAGACTCGATGAGCTGCTTATAGCGCTCGGGATAGTCGGCTAGCTTGGGTGTCGTGCTACCGACGCGGATATAGGCAATATTCTTGAAGGCGATCGGCGCTGTCGTAGCGGCGGGGATCTCGAGCATGACCACTCGGCCTTCCGGATGATCGATCACGCGAAAGGTGAAAGCGATACTGGGCTGCAGCTGATTGGCGAGCCAGAGCTGCAACTCCTGCCCCTTGACGCGCTGGCCGTCGGGCTGGAAACGGGTGCCCACCACGGCATGCGTGGCATCGTCGATACCCCAGAGCATATAGCCGCAATCTTGCCCCTCGACGCGCGCCGCGTTGGCGAGGGCGGAACAGCGCTTGCCGATTACGTCCGGATCGATGTTGTCCTGCTTGAACTCCAGCCAAGGCAATTCTGCGGGGTGGCTGCGTAATTCATCGACCAGATCGATATCCCGAGCACGATTCACGGGCTGCATACCTTGCCTCCGTTGTTCGTGTCATTGGCGGTGGGTCTCAAGGACATACCGATGACGACATCGGCGGGCAATGTGTCCGCAAATGATTGGTCACTCAGTGGCGGGCTGACACTGTGCTCAATGATGTCGCATTGCTCGGTCGCGCTCATGCGTGCTCCTGTGGATCGGTCAGCGGGAGGCTTGTAGACGGGTGATGGCGTATCGAGGCAAATGCCTCACACCTGCCCATAGCGTCCCGCCTCGTCGCCCAGCCAGCGCCGGATCAAGGGCTCGCTGGCATCCGGGGCTTCCTCGAGCAGCGCCCGGGCCAGCGGGCTGACCCGTTCGAGCAGGTCGCGGTCGCGCTCCAGGTCGGCGATCTTCATCTGCGCCAGGCCGGTCTGGCGGGTGCCCAGCACCTCGCCGGGACCGCGCAGTTCGAGATCCTTCTCGGCGATGCGGAAGCCGTCGGTGCTCTCGCGCATCACCGCCAGGCGCTCCCGGGAGTGGGCCGACAGCGGCGGATGATAGAGCAGCACGCAGAAGCTCTCGGTGCTCCCACGTCCGACCCGCCCGCGCAGCTGGTGAAGCTGCGACAGCCCCAGCCGCTCGGGGTTCTCGATGATCATCAGGCTGGCATTGGGCACGTCGACGCCCACCTCGATCACCGTGGTGGCGACCAGCAGGTCGAGTTCGCCGCTCTTGAAAGCCGCCATCACCGCCGCCTTCTCGGCGGCCTTCATGCGCCCGTGGACCAGTCCCACGGCGAGTTCCGGCAGAGCCTCGGTCAGGGCGTCGCGGGTCGCCTCGGCGGCCTGGCACTGCAGGGCCTCGGACTCCTCGATCAGCGTGCAGACCCAATAGGCCTGGCGCCCCTCGGCGCAGGCGTTGCGGATCCTCGCCACCACCTCGGGACGGCGCTCGTCGGGGACCGCCACGGTCTGCACCGGGGTGCGTCCCGGCGGCAGCTCGTCGATCACCGACAGGTCGAGATCGGCGTAGGCGCTCATCGCCAGGGTGCGCGGGATCGGCGTGGCGGTCATGATCAACTGGTGCGGGGTCAGCCCGCCGGCCTCGCCCTTCTGGCGCAGCGCCAGACGCTGGTGGACGCCGAAGCGATGCTGCTCGTCGACGATCGCCAGGCCCAGGCGCTGGAAGTGGACGTCCTCCTGGAACAGCGCATGGGTGCCCACCACCACCTGGGCGCGGCCGTCGGCGATCGCCGCCTTGGTATCGAGGCGCGCCTTGCCCTTGAGCTTGCCGGCGAGCCAGGCGACCTCGATGCCCAGCGGCGCGAACCACTCGCGGAAGTTGCGGAAATGCTGCTCGGCGAGAATCTCGGTGGGCGCCATCACCGCCGCCTGGCAGCCACCGGCGATGGCGGCCAGCGCGGCCATCGCCGCGACCACCGTCTTGCCCGAGCCGACGTCGCCCTGAACCAGCCGCAGCATCGGGCACTCGGTCTCCAGGTCGCGGGCGATCTCGTCGAGCACACGTTGCTGGGCGCCGGTCAGCGAGAACGGCAACTGGGCGACGAAACGCGCCTGCAGGCCGCGGCCCGAGGGCAGCGCGGGAGCGCCGTCGGCCTGGATGCGCAGGCGCACCTGGCGCAGGCTCAACTGGTGGGCGAGCAGCTCCTCGAGGGCCAGGCGCCGCTGGGTGGGATGACGGCCCTCGGCGAGGCGCTCGAGATCGGCGTCCGGCGGCGGCTCGTGCAGGTAGCGCAGGCACTCGTGGAGCCCGGGCAGGCGGAAGCGCTCGCGCAGCGGCTCGGGGATGCCGTCGGGCAGCGACTCGGGGGCCTCGGCGAGCCGCTTGAGCGCCTGGCCGATCAGCCCGCGCAGGCGCGGTTGGGTGAGCCCCTCGGTGGTGGGGTAGATCGGCGTCAGGTGATCCTCGACCGGTGCCTCGCCGGTGCCGATCAACCGGTACTCGGGGTGGTAGATCTCGAGCCCGGTGGCGCCGGCCCGCGCCTCGCCGAAACAGCGCACGTGGGTGCCGCGCTGGAACTGTTGCTGCTGGGCCGGCGAAAAGTGGAAGAAACGCAGACTGATGATCCCCGAGTCGTCCTTGAGCCGCACCAGCAGGCTGCGCCGGCGCCCCTTGACCACGTCGGCGGCCGACACCTCGCCCTCGACGACGCCCTCCATGCCGGCGCGCAGGGTGCCGATCGGGGTGATCCGGGTGCGGTCCTGATAGCGCAGCGGCAGGTGAAACAGCAGGTCGGCGATCGTCTGGACGCGCAGCCGGGCCAGCTTGGCGGCGAGCGCCTCGCCGACGCCGGTCAGTTCGGTGACCGGTTGCGCCAGATCATTCATGCCGGAACGGGGTCGGCCTGCTGCTGGCGGCAGCGTTCGATGGCCTCGATCAGGGCGTCGATCGCCTTGGGCCGCGGGAAGCTGGCGCGCCAGGCGATCGCCACGGTGCGGCTGGGTGCCTCGGGGGCGAACGGCCGGCTCTCCAGCAGCCCCGATTCGTAGTGGTTGGTGCCGATCGCCGAACTGGGCAGTACCGTGATGCCCAGCCGGGAGGCGACCATGTGACGAATGGTCTCCAGCGAGCCGCCCTCGGCGGTGAGCGTGTTGGACGGGTTGTTGAGCTGGCTGCCGATCGCCGGGCAGGCCTCGAGGATCTGGTCGCGGAAGCAGTGGCCCTCGCCGAGCAGCAGCAGGCGCTCGCGGGCCAGGTCGTCCTTGTCGATGAATTTCTTCTGCGCCCAGGGGTGGCCGCTGGGCATCAGTACCTCGAAGGGCTCGTCGTAGAGCGCGCGGGTGACCACGTCGGCCTCGGTGAAGGGCAGGGCGACGATGATCGCATCGAGTTCGCCGCTGCGCAGCTTGCGTCGCAGTTCGGCGGTGAAGTTCTCCTCGATGTACAGCGGCATCTGCGGTGCGCTGCGCGACAGCTCGGGAATCAGGTAGGGAAACAGGTAAGGGCCGATGGTGTAGATCGCGCCGATACGGATCGGGCTGCTCAACTGATCCTTGCCTTCGTTGGCCAGCTCGCGGATCAGGCTGGCCTGTTCGAGCACGCGCTGGGCCTGCTCGATCACCTTCTCGCCCAGCGGCGTGACCTGAACCGTCGACTTGGAACGCTCGAACAGCGCCACCCCGAGCTCCTCCTCGAGCTTCTTCACGGCCACGGACAACGTCGGCTGCGAGACGAAGCAGCGCTCGGCGGCCCGGCCGAAATGGCGCTCCTGCGCCAAGGTTACGATATAGCGAAGTTCTGTTAGAGTCATGGTGTGGCCCGCAATGGGCTGTCCTGTTGCAACAATGGATGCTTTCGTTTTTACCAAGGAGCCAGGTAAAGGTGAAGAATACCAGTCTGATTCTCGGCTGTGGCGACATCGGAACGACGCTCGGCCGCTTGCTCGTCGATGCCGGCCATCGCGTGGTCGGCGTTCGGCGCCGTCCGCAGGCGCTCGAGGGGACCGGCATCGAGCCGCTGGCTCTCGACCTCACCGACGAGGCCGCGCTGGCGTCGCTGCCCGACGCCGACATCGTGGTCTACGTGGCCAGCGCCGATCATTTCGACGAGAGCGCCTACCGGGCCGCCTATCCCGACGGGCTGAAGGCGGTACTCGGCGAACTCGAGCGGCGCGACAAGGCGCCGAAGCGGGTGTTCTTCGTCTCCTCGACCAGCGTCTATGCCCAGCAGGACGGCGAACAGGTCGACGAGACCTCGCCGACCGAGCCGCGCGGTTTCTCCGGGCAACTGATGCTGACCGCCGAACGCGCGCTGACCGAGCACGCCCTGCCGGGCACCGTGGTGCGCTTCTCGGGGATCTACGGCCCCGGCCGCGACCGCTTGATCCAGCAGGTTCGCGAGGGTCGCATGGCCGCTGCCGTGCCGCCGATGTATACCAATCGCATCCATCGCGACGACTGTGCCGGGGTGCTCGCCCACCTGATCGGCCGGGCCCTGGACGACCAGCCGCTCGAGCCGCTGTATCTGGCCAGCGACTGCGAACCGGTGCCGCTGCACGACGTGACCGCCTGGCTGGCCCAGCGCCTCGGCATCGAGAGCAGCGAGACCATGCAATCGCCGCTCAAGCGTCGTTCCAGCAAGCGCTGCGACAATACCCGTCTGCGCGAGACCGGCTACCACTTCCGCTACCCGACCTTCCGCGAGGGCTATGCCCAGGTGCTGGCCAGCGCCGACCCGGCCAAGCCCGCCAAGGCCTGATCTCTTCTCGGTCCCTCAGCCAGACGCTGTCTCCGAGACGGCCAGCGTCCGATAGCGGTGCTGGCCGTCTCGCTGGCTTGATGCCACCAGCGCCACCCGTCGATAGTGCCAGTCGAGGGTGACCCCCGGCCAGGCGGCGGGTGGCGGCTTGGCGCGTCGGCGTAGGGTGACGTGGGGGCGAAAGGGCCGGTCGGACGGCAACGGCAGGCCGGCCGCCGCCTCGGCCAGCGCGGCGAGTCGACGGTGCAGCGCCGTCAGCGTCTCGGCGCCGTCGTCGCCGCCCAGCCAGACGATCCCGCCGCCGCGGAAGTGCCCGCCATGGTCGAGCCGCCAGGTACCCGGCGCCATGCATAGCCGGCGCGTGGCCGCCGTCAGCGACTCGGCCTGCGCCGCGCCAGCCTCGCCGATAAACGCCAACGTCAGGTGCAGCTTGTCCGGCGGCGTGGCGCGCCCGCCGCAATGGCGCCGCGCCTCGTGGGCCAGCGTCGCCAGGCGGTCGCGCAACTCGCTGTCCGGCCACAGGGCGAAGAAGAGCCGATAGGGCTGTGTCACGATGTCGACTCCGGTGTCTGGCGCGCATGGGGCGTCAGGCGTGGCCATCCTTCGGCTGCCCGACGTTCTCCCCCTCCAGCGTAGACGCATGGGCGTGCTTCAGCGGCCCGGCCAGCTTGCGCAGCGCGACATAGAACACCGGGGTCAGCAGCAGGCCGAACAGGGTCACCCCGAGCATGCCGGCGAACACCGCGACTCCCAGCGCCTGGCGGACCTCGGCGCCCGCGCCGTGGCCCAGCGCCAGCGGTATCACCGCCGCGGTGAAGGTGATCGAGGTCATGACGATCGGGCGCAGGCGCAGACGGCAGGCTTCCAGCGCCGCGGCCACGGTCTCGCGACCCTCGAGCTCCAGCTCGCGGGCGAACTCGACGATCAGGATCGCGTTCTTGCACGCCAGCCCGATCAGCACCACCAGCCCCACCTGGACGAAGATATTGGTATCGCCGCCCACCAGGCGCACCCCGATCAGCGCCGAGAGCACGCACATCGGCACGATCAGGATCACCGCCAGCGGCAGGGTCCAGCTCTCGTAGAGCGCGGCCAGCACCAGGAACACCAGCATCACCGCCAGCGGGAACACGATCAGCGCGGCGTTGCCCTGGGTCGCCTGCTGATAGCTGAGATCGGTCCACTCGAAGTCGATCCCTGCCGGCAGCACCTGGGCGCCGATCCGGGTCAGCTCGGCCATCGCCTGGGGCGAGGAGAGCACCCGCGGGTCGGCCTCGCCGGCGAGATCGGCGGCGGGGTAGCCGTTGAAGCGCAGCACCGGGTCGGGGCCGAAGGTCTGGTGGACCTTTATCATCGAGCCGATCGGTACCATCTCGCCCTGGGCGTTGCGGGTGCGCAGGCGGGCGATGTCCTCGACGCTGTCGCGGTAGGGGGCATCGGCCTGGGCAATGACCTGCCAGGTGCGGCCGAACTGGTTGAAATCGTTGACGTAGGTCGAGCCCAGATAGGTCTGCAGGGTGTCGAAGAGATCGGCCACCGCCACCCCCTGGGACTTGGCCTTCAAGCGGTCGACGTCGGCATCGAGCTGGGGCACGTTGGCCTGATAGCTGGTGATCGGATAGGACATCCCCGGGGTCTGCATCACCGCGCCCTGGAAGGCGTTGACCGCTTCCTGCAGCGGGCCGTAGCCGAGGCCGCCGCGATCCTCGAGGAACAGCTGATAGCCGGAGCCGTTGCCGAGCCCCAGGATCGGTGGCGGCATGAACGAGAAGGCGATGCCGTCCTTGAGGGCGGCGAGCTTGCCGGCGAGCTCGGCATTGATCTCCGCTGCCGTGCGGGTGCGCTCGGTGAACGGCGTCAGGGTCAGAAACGCCAGGCCGGTGTTGGAGGTGTTGGTGAACTGCAGCGCATTGAGCCCCGGGAACGAGATCGCGTGCTCGACCCCATCGGTGTGCATGGCGATATCCACCACCTGACGCAGCAGGGCGTCGGTGCGCTCGAGGGAGGCGCCCTCGGGCAGCTTGACGCCGGCGATCAGGTACATCTTGTCCTGCACCGGAATGAACCCGGGCGGCACCGTCTTGAACAGATAGCTGGTGGCCCCGAGCAGGATCAGGTAGATCACGAACACCGCGCCGCGGCGTTTCAGGCTGCGCGACACCACGCCCCGGTAGCGCTCGGAGCCGGCGTTGAAGAGCCGGTTGAAGGGCCGGAACAGCCAGCCGAACAGGGCGTCGATCACCCGCGTCAGGCGATCCTTGGGCGCATCGTGGGGCCTGAGCAGCATCGCCGCCAGGGCCGGCGACAGCGTCAGCGAGTTGATCGTCGAGATGACCGTGGAGATGGCGATGGTCACCGCGAACTGGCGATAGAACTGGCCGGTCACCCCGGAGAGAAAGGCCATCGGCACGAACACCGCGCACAGCACCAGGCCGATGGCCACGATTGGCCCCGAGACCTCGCGCATTGCCTGATGCGCCGCGGCGCGTGGCGCCAGCCCCTGCTCGATGTTGCGCTCCACGTTCTCCACCACCACGATGGCGTCGTCGACGACGATACCGATCGCCAGCACCAGCCCGCAGCGGGATCAGCGACGCGCGCCAGGTCTGCAGGAACAGCGTCACCACCAGCACCACCAGCAGCACCGCTTCCAGCAGGGTCTGGATCACCGAGTGGATCGAATCGGTGACGAACAGCGTGGTGTCGTAGACGCTGCGATACTCGAGCCCGGCGGGGAACTGGGTCGCCAGCTCGTCCATGGTATGGATCACCTGATCGCGAATCTCCAGCGCGTTGGCCCCGGGCGACTGGAAGATGCCGATCGCCACCGCGTCCTTGCCATCCAGACGGGCGCGCAGGGTGTAGTCGCCGGCGCCGAGCTGCAGCCGGGCGACATCCTTGAGTCTGAGAATGTCGCCATCGGCGCCGGTCTTGAGCACGATGTCGCCGAACTCCGCCTCGCTGGTCAGGCGCCCCTTGGCGTTGATCAGGGTCAGGAAGTCGCTGTCCGGCATCGGTTCGCCGCCGATCTGCCCGGCGGAGACCTGCACGTTCTGGTCGCGGATCGCCGCCACCACGTCGCCGGCGGTGAGGCCGTGGGCGGCGACCCGGTCCGGGTCGAGCCACACGCGCATGGCGTAGTCGCCGCCGCCGAACAGCTGCGCCTCGCCCACGCCGGGGATGCGCGCCAGCTGGTCGCGCACGTGCAGGCGGGCGTAGTTGCGCAGGTAGAGAGTGTCGTAGCGGTCGTCCGGCGAGACCAGGTGCACCACCATCAGAAAGGTCGGCGACTGCTTCTGGGTGGTCACGCCCTGGCGGCGCACCGCCTCGGGCAAGCGCGCCAGGGCCTGGCTGACCCGGTTCTGCACCCGCACCGTGGCCTGCTCGGCGTCGGTGCCGGGGCGGAAGGTGACGGTCATCTGCAGCACCCCGTCGGAACCGGCGACCGACTTGTAGTACATCATCCCTTCGACACCGGTGATCGCCTCCTCGAGCGGCGCGGCGACGGTGTCGGCGATCTCCTTGGGGTTGGCGCCGGGGTAGACCGTGCGGACCAGCACCGAGGGCGGCACCACCTCCGGATACTCGCCGATCGGCAGGTTGGGGATCGAGATCGCGCCGAGCGCGAACATGACGATCGACAGCACCGCGGCGAAGATCGGGCGGTCGACGAAGAAACGCGAAACATTCATGCCTTGGGGCTCCTGTGCGGCGGATGCGATGCCCGCCGCTTGTCGTCGTTCCCGGGAATGGTTGGCGCAGGCGGCGCGTGGTGAGCGCCGCCGCCTGTCAAGAGCGCGCGGCGAGCGCGCCCTGGGCCGCCGGCTGCGGGTCGGTCGGTCGTGGGTCGACCGGATGCGGTGAGATGGTCATGCCGGGGGCGTAGATCTTCTGGGTGCCGTTGACCACGATGCGGTCTCCCGGGGCGAGACCGTCGCGGATCACCACTCGGTCGCCCACCGCGGCGCCGGTCACCACCGGTTGCGGCGTGACGCTGTTGTCATCGGCCACCCGATAGACGAAGCGCCGATCCTGGTTGGTCAGCACCGCCTGGCGGTCGATCAGCAGCGCCGCGGTGAGCGCGGCGACGGGCATCTCGACGCGGGCGAACTGGCCGGGGCGGATGCGCCCGTCCGGATTGTCGAGCACGGCGCGGTAGGTCAGGGTGCCGGTGGTGGGATCGATACGGTTGTCGACGAAGTCGAGCCGACCGCGATGGGGGAAGCCGCTCTCGCCGGTGAGGCTCACCCGCACCGCCACGGGGTGGTCGGGGTCGACGCTCGCCAGCGTGTTCTCGGCGCCGCTCTCGTTGCTGTCGAAGTAGACATAGAGCGGGTCGACCGAAACCAGCGTGGTCAACAGCGTCTGGTCGGCGCTGGCCAGGTTGCCGCGGGTGACCAGCGCCCGCCCGATGCGCCCGGAGATCGGCGCGGTGACGCGGGTGTACGCGAGGTCGAGTTCGGCGCTGGTGAGCGCGGCGCGGGCCTGCGCTTCGCGCGCGCGGGCGTCCTGGGCCGCTGCCTGGCGCTGGTCGTGCTGCTCCTGGGAGATCATGTGGCGGCCGATCAGCCGGCGCGAGCGGCTGGCTTCGACATCGGCGAGCTGACGCTGGCTACGCGCCTGGGCCAGGGCCGCCTTGGCGGCATCGACGCGCGCCGCATAGGGGCGCGGGTCGATCTGGAACAGCAGGTCGCCGGCCTTGACCAGCTGGCCCTCGGTGAAGGCGATCTCATCGACATAGCCGCTCACCCGCGGGCGTAGTGCCACGGTCTCGGGCGCCTCGATGCGCCCGGTGAAGGTCTCGGTGAGGGTGATCGGCTCGGCCGTGACGGTGGCGACATCGACTTCGGGCGGTGGCGGGGCAGCGGCCTGGGGCTCGCCGTGGGCATCGCAGCCGGCCAGCAGCAGCGCCGCCAGCAACAACGATATCGGCAGCAGGGCCGCCGGCCTCCGGCTGCCGCCGGTGTCCTGAAGGATCCTCGCGTTCATGCTTCGCTCCGCATTTTCGTCAGGGTGGCGTCGGCGACCGTGCGCGCTCCGGGGAGCGCCGTCGTCGAACGAGGGGCGGGAGTCAGGAAGGGAACTGTAGCGGGGGCGCGGCGAACGACGTTATCGGTTTTCTCCCGATTGCTTGCCCGATTCTCCGAGGTCTAGGAAGCGGCCACCGTGCCGATGTCGCCTGTCGAGTCTTGCCTGACGCGATTCTCGGCGAGGATTGTCGAATCCTTCGGCGTGCTTGCCCAATCCTGCAAAGCTCGGCGTTTTGCCGCCAAGTGCCGTGAAATCGGGCTTATACTCCCGGTCACCCTCTGTTGCTTTGCCATCTGCCAGTTCGGGAGAGAATTCGTGACCGCCGCACAGCCCATCTCCAGGCAAGCCGAGCCGTCGTTCGATGAATTGATGAATACTCTCGTGGGTCGAATTCTCGATCACGCCCATGGTGAGGGGTTCATCGCCAGTGCCGTCCCCGGCCTCGAGCTGGTGCGTGCCGATTCGCCCACCGGCTGCATGGGCTCGCGGGTCTACGAGCCGGCGCTGTGTCTGATCGCCCAGGGTGCCAAGACGGTGTGGCTGGGGGATCGCCAGATCGACTATGGCCCGCTCAACTGCATGGTCTCGGCGGTGCCGCTGCCGATTCTCGGCAAGGTGACCGATGCCTCGCCGCAGAAGCCTTACCTGGGCATCAAGCTCACGGTCGACGCTCAGGAGGTCGCCGACCTGATGCTGGCGATGGGCGCGCCGGTGGCGCGGGCGTCGGAGGACGAGTGTCCGGATGGGGTCTGCGGGCTCGGCCTGGCGAGGGCGGATGCGGGAATGCTGGAGGCGATGGCCAGACTGGTCGGATTGCTCGACACGCCGTGGGACATCGCCATCCTGGCGCCGCTGGTACGGCGCGAGATTCTCTACCGGGCGCTGGTCGGCGAGCTGGCGCCCTACATGCGCAAGTTCGCGCTGGCCGACGGCCAGACCCAGCGCATGTCCCGGGTGATTGCGGTACTCAAGGAGCGCTTCATGGAGCCGCTGCGAGTGCGCGATCTCGCCGAGCTGGTCAACATGAGCGAGTCGTCGCTGTTCCACAGCTTCAAGCAGGTGACGCGGATGTCGCCGCTGCAGTTCCAGAAGCGCCTGCGCCTGCACGAGGCGCGTCGGCTGATGCTGGCCGAGGGGATGGAGGCGGCCACGGCCAGTTTCCGGGTCGGCTACAGCAGCCCCTCCCATTTCAGCCGCGAATACAGCCGCATGTTCGGGGTGCCGCCGCGGGCGGACGTGACCCAGCTGCGCGGCGAGCTACCGGAAACCGCGCAGCAGCCGGTCATGTCCAGCCGGACGCTGGCCTGAGGGGCGGCGTCCGGCAGCGAGCGGTTCGGCGGCGCTCAGTCGCCGATGACCATGACGCCTTCCGCCTCGACCTGACTGCCCTTCGGCAGCGCCTTCACGCCCACCGCGGCGCGCGCCGGGTAGGGCGGCTGGAAGAATTCCTCCATCACTTCGTTGACCAGCGCGAAGTTGTCCAGGTCCACCAGGTAGAGGTTGAGCTTGACGATGTCCTGCAGCGAGCCGGCGGCTTCCTCGCAGACGGCGGCGAGGTTGGTGAACACCTGGCGGGCCTGGGCCTTGACGTCGCCGGCGACGATCTCCATGCGCTCGGGGTCGAGCGGGATCTGCCCGGAGAGGTAGACGGTGTTGCCGGCCTTGATGGCCTGGGAGTAGGGACCGATGGCGGCGGGCGCCTTGGCGGTCTGGATGACGGCCTTGTTGCTCATGACGAGACTCCTTCAGTGCGTCGTGCCCGGTCTTTGCCGGGCGGCGTCCGAAAACACGGCGCCCGTCCCGCCAGGCCATGCCTGACGGGACGGGCGCTGGGTGTCAGTTGCGGATGCGGCTGATCCGGCCGACGTGCGGCTGGTGACGAATCCGCTTGATGATACTGGCCAGGTGCACCCGGTCGCGCACCGCCAGCGTCAGGTTGACGATCGACAGCCGGGCGTCGCGCTCCTCGATGCCGATGCGCTCGATGTTGGCATCGGCATCGGTGACCAGGCCAGCCAGTTCGGCGACCAGGCCGCGGCGCGTCTCCATCTCGATACGCAGGCCCACCGGGAAGTCGCCGCTGATGTCCTGGGCCCACTCCAGGGTGAACAGCTTGTCGGGGTCGTCGCGCTTGAAATCGTCGAGGTTGCGGCAGTCCACCCGGTGGACGACGATTCCCTTGCCCACCGAGAGATGGCCGATGATCGGATCGCCGGGCAGCGGATGACAGCAGCGCGCGAAGCTCAGCACCATGCCCTCGGTGCCGCTGATCAGCACCGGCGCGGCCGATGAGCCGTCGCCGGCGGACGGCCGGGAGGCTTCCAGGCCGGCCGGCGCCTCCGCCAGTTGCCGGGCGATGGCGTAGGCCATGCGGGTGCCCATGCCGATCGACTCGAGCAGGTCGTCGACGCTGCGGATCTCGAGGTCGTCGAGCACCGCCGGCAGGCGCATCTCGGGCAGCTCCTCGAGGCTGGTCTCGAAATCGGCCAGCGCCTTGTTGAGCAGCCGCCGACCGAGCTGGATCGACTCGGTGCGTTGCTGGTTCTTGAGCGCGTGACGGATCGCCGAACGCGCCTTGGCGGTGACCACGAAATTCAGCCAGGCGAGATTGGGTCGCGCCCCCGGGGCGGTGATGATCTCCAGGGTCTGGCCACTCTCCAGGCGGCTCGACAGCGGCGCCAGGTGGCGGTCGATGCGACACGCGATGCAGCTGTTGCCGATGTCGGTGTGGACCATGTAGGCGAAGTCCACCGCCGTGGCCCCCTGGGGCAGCTCCATGATGTCGCCCTTGGGCGTGAACACGTAGATGTCGTCGGGGAACAGGTCGTTCTTGACGTGCTCGATGAACTCCAGTGGGTTGCCGGCGTGGCGCTGCATCTCGAGCAGGCCGCGCACCCACTCCCGTGCCCGGGCGTGACTGCCGGCGGCGATCGGCCGTTCGGTCTGACCGGCCTTGTACAGCCAGTGCGCGGCGATGCCGTTGTTGGCCATCGCCTCCATCTCGCGGGTGCGGATCTGCACCTCGATGGGCATGCCGTTGGCGCCGAACAGCGTGGTGTGCAGGCTCTGGTAGCCATTGGCCTTGGGGATCGCGATGTAATCCTTGAAGCGCCCGGGCACCGGCTTGTAGAGGTTGTGCACCGCGCCGAGGATGCGATAGCAGGTATCGACGTCGTCGGTGATGATGCGAAAGCCGAACACGTCCATGATCTCGGCGAACGACTTGCGCTGGTCGCGCATCTTGCGATAGATCGACAGCAGGTGCTTCTGGCGGCCCACCACGGTGCCCGGCAGGCCGTCGTCGTCGAGGCAGTTCTGCAGGCTGTTCTGGACCTGGCGGATCATCGTCCGGCGGTTGCCGCGGGCCTTCGACACGGCACGCTTGATGCGTTCGGCACGCATCGGATACAGCGCCTGGAAGGAGAGATCCTCGAGCTCGACGCGGATGGTGTTGATGCCCAGCCGGCCGGCGATGCGGGCGTAGATCTCCAGCGTCTCGCGGGCGATGCGCCGCTTCTTGTCGGGGCGCAGCGCCCCCAGGGTGCGCATGTTGTGCAGGCGGTCGGCGAGCTTGACGATGATCACCCGGATGTCCTGGGACATCGCCATCACCATCTTCTGGAAATTCTCGGCCTGGGCGACCGCCTTGTCCTCGAAGGTGATCTGGGTGAGCTTGGAGACGCCGTCGACCAGTTCCGCCACCGCCTCGCCGAACTGCGCGGCCAGGGCCTCCTTGGTCACCCCGGTATCCTCGATCACGTCGTGCAGCATGGCGGCCATCAGGCTCTGATGGTCCATGTGCATGTTGGCGAGGATGTTGGAGACCGCCAGCGGATGGGTGACGTAGGGCTCGCCGGAACGCCGCCGCTGGCCGTCGTGGGCCTGCTCGGCGTAGTAGAAGGCACGCTTGACCTGCTGGATCTCGTCCTGCGGGAGATATCCGCCGAGGCGGTCGGCCAGGTCATCGATGGTAAACATGCAGCGCGCCTATGATCAGCAACCTCGTGGTCGGGCACCGGCCCGGATCACGGGCGTGCGGTGTGGTCGTCGGACGTGACGCCGTGAGCCCGCGGTCAGGCCTCGGGATCGATGCTCGGTTCGGGCCGCGGCCGCACCGGCGCCTCGACCGGCTCGTCGAGCACGTTTTCGTCGATCTTGCCGGCGGCGATCTCGCGCAGCGCCATCACGGTGGGCTTGTCGTTTTCCCACGGCAACTGGGCGTCGCGGGTGCCGCGAGCCAGCTGGCGCGCGCGCTGGGTGGAGATCATCACCAGCTTGAAACGATTTTCGACGTGGTCGAGACAGTCTTCTACGGTAACTCGCGCCATGAACGGTATTCCTGCTTGAGCTTGAGAGCGTGATTCGCGGGCGCGATCGATGATCGCGCGGTAGGACAGATGAGTCTACTCGACCCCTTCGATGCGTGACAAGAGCGCTTCCAGCAGGGCGCCATGGCGCTCGCGGACCCGCGCCAGCCGCGAGCGCTCGCCGAGCACCAGGCCACTCAACTGGGCCAGGGCATCGTCGAAGTCGTCGTTGATGATCACGTGCTGGTATTCGTCGAAGTGCGACATCTCGCTGACCGCGTCGCGCATGCGCCGGGCGATCACCTCGGGACCGTCGGTGCCGCGCGCCGAAAGGCGCTGACGGAGCGCCTCGCGCGAGGGCGGCAGGATGAACACCGACACGGCCTCGGGCATCTGTTCACGCACCTGACGCGCACCCTGCCAGTCGATCTCGAGAATCACGTCGGTACCCGCGGCGAGCAGTGCCTGGACCGCCGGCCGCGAGGTGCCGTAGTGATTGTCGAAGACCCGGGCGTGCTCGAAGAAGTCGCCGCGCGCGATCATGCGTTCGAAGGTGCCGACGTCGACGAAGTGGTAGTTGACCCCGTCGACCTCGCCGGGGCGCATCGCCCGCGTGGTGTGCGATACCGAAACCTGGATGTCGTCGAGGCGGTCGATCAGGCCGCGGACCAGGCTGGTCTTGCCCGCGCCCGACGGGGCCGAAACGATGTAGAGCGTGCCGTGGGACATGTGGACGAGTCCGTTTGAGCCGATGCGAAAGGGAATCGCGCATTATCGCACATTGGTCGTGACCACTACACTGTTGCGGGTCGACTCGTCGCCCACCCGCGCCGTACGGCGCTGCCCTGCAAGGACACCCATGAGCCAACGCCCAGTCTCGCCCTTCGCCTTCGTCGGCGGTGCCGCCGCCTTCCTGCTGACCATGCTCGGCACCACCCTGCCGACGCCCCTGTACCCGATCTACCGGGACGCCTTCGGCTTCTCGCAGCTGACCATCACGGTGATCTTCGCCGCCTATGCCGTGGGCGTGATCGGCGCGCTGCTGGTCACCGGGCGCTGGTCGGATCAGCTTGGCCGCCGACCGCTGCTGCTCGCCGGGCTCGCCGCGAGCGTGCTCAGCGACGCGGTGTTCCTGCTCGCCGGTTCACTGCCGCTGCTGTTGATCGCGCGGGTGATCTCGGGTGTCTCGGCGGGCATCTTCACCGGCACGGCCACGGTGGCGGTGATCGAGCTGGCCCCCGAGGCATGGAAGCGTCGCGCGACCTTAGTCGCCACCGCGGTCAACATGGGCGGCCTGGGGTTGGGGCCGGTATGCGCCGGGTTGCTCGGCGAATACGCGCCCTGGCCGCTGCACCTGCCCTATGCGCTGCATCTGGCGCTGGCCGTGCTCGGCGTGCTGGCGGTGTGGCGCGCCCCGGAGACGGTCGAGCGGCCGCCGCGTCCGCGCCTCGAGTTCCAGCGGCTGAGCGTGCCCGAGTCGGTGCGCGGCGTCTTCGTGCCGGCGGCGATCGCCGGGTTCGCCGGCTTTGCGGTGCTGGGCTTCTTCACCGCCACCGTGCCGGCATTCATGAAGCAGGTGCTGGGCCAGACCAATCTGGCGCTGATCGGGCTGGTCGCCGGGGTGGTGTTCTTCGCCTCGACCCTGGGGCAGTGGCTGCAGGGGCGGGTCGACGCGGCGTGGCGCCTGCCGCTGGGCTGTGCGGTGATGCTCGTCGGCGCGCTGACGATCGGCGCGGGCATCGCCCTGGCTTCGCTGGCTACCTTCCTGTGCGGGGCGCTCATCGCCGGACTCGGCCAGGGGGTGGCCTTTCGCGCCGGACTGGGGGCGCTCGCCGCGGCGAGCCCCGCCGCGCATCGCGGCGCGGTAACCTCGACCTTCTTCGTCGTCGCCTACGTGGCGCTGTCGATCCCGGTGGTGGGCATCGGCCTGGTGTCACGGACGATCGGCCTGGCGGCCACCGGAGTGGGGTTTTCCGGCGCGGTGGCGCTGCTCTGTTGCGTGGCGCTTGTGTTGCTGTGGCGTACTGGCGGTCAAGGCGGGGTGAAAGGGTAAGTCGTATGGCATGGGTTTGTACGAAAAGTCGACGAGCGAAGGCAGTTTTTCGTACAAAGCCTAAAGTAAGCTCTCGTGCAGTGTCATAATCCCTTACGCTGGGTCTGAAAAATGTCTGCGCTCGCCCATACGGCGTTAAAATTTGACTCAAAATGCTCATTTACGGTTTGTAAACTCCGCTTTTTCGTCAATTTTTGCCTTGTCTGGCCATCGCTCGTCGATTTTTCAGACAGAGCTTGGGGAGAGACCATGTTTGACCATATCAGTACCTATGCCACGGATTACGGCGCGACAAAATCATTCTACGAGGCGGTGTTTGCGCCGCTGGGGTATTCCGTGCAAACGGAGTTCGTGGCGGAGTGGAATCAGGATTTCCCAACCCAGAGAATGTGTGCCTTCGGCCGCGACGGCAAGCCTTCCTACTGGGTCATCGAAAGCAAGGTGCGCTTCACGCCCCGGCACGTGGCGTTCTCGGCGCCGTCCCGGGCAGAGGTCGAGGAGTTCCATCGCCAGGGCATGGCCAACGGTGGCAGCGACAACGGCAAGCCCGGCCTGCGCCCGCTGTATCACGAGAACTACTACGGCGCTTTTTTGATCGATCCGGATGGCAACAACGTGGAGGCCGTTTGCCATGCCCCGGAGTGATGGTCCGGTGGGGCGGGCCGAGGTCTTACGCTGATATCGGGCGCCACGACTAGCGGCCGTGCGCCCAAGCGGCGGCGCGACGGAGCCGCCTTGGAGAGCCGCCGCGCCCGGGGCACCGCGCTCTGATATGCTACGGGCCCCTCGTTCACCCCCTGCCAGGAGTTTCCGATGACCGCCGCGCCCGACACGCTCACCCTCCGCCGCCCCGACGACTGGCACCTGCACCTGCGCGACGACGCGATCACCCGCACCGTGCTGCCCTACACCAGCGCGACCTTTGCCCGCGCCATCGTCATGCCCAACCTGGCGCCGCCGGTGACCACGGTCGAGGCCGCCGCGGCCTATCGTGAGCGTATTCTTGCCGCGCTGCCCACCGGTCACGACTTCACCCCGCTGATGACCTGCTATCTCAACGAGAGCGTGAGCGCCGAGACGCTGACCCGTGGACACGCCGAAGGCGTCTTCACTGCGGCCAAGCTCTATCCGGCCAACGCCACCACCAACTCCCAGCACGGGGTCAAGCGCATCAGCGACGTCTACCCGTTGCTGGAGACGATGCAGCGCATCGGCATGCCGCTGCTGGTACACGGCGAGGTGACGCGGGGCGAGATCGATATCTTCGACCGCGAGAAGGTCTTCATCGATGAGGTGATGAGCGATATCCGCCGCCAGTTCCCCGAGCTACGCGTGGTGTTCGAGCACATCACCACCAAGGATGCGGCCCAGTTCGTGCTCGAGGGCGATGAGTATCTGGGCGCCACCCTGACCCCGCAGCACCTGGCCCAGAACCGCAACGACATGCTGGTCGGCGGTATCCGCCCGCACCTCTACTGCCTGCCGATTCTCAAGCGTCAGGAGCATCAGGCGGCCCTGCGCCGCGCGGTGGCCAGCGGTCATCCGCGCTTCTTCCTCGGCACCGACTCCGCGCCGCACGTGTGTGCCGCCAAGGAGACCGCCTGCGGCTGCGCCGGAGTGTTCAATGCCGAGGCGGCGCTGTCGGTCTACGCCGATGTCTTCGAGCAGGAGGGGGCGCTCGATCACTTCGAAGCCTTCTGCTCCGAGAACGGCCCGCGTTTCTACCGTCTGCCGCTGAATGAAGGCACCGTCACGCTGACGCGCCGGCCCACGCCGGTGGCGCCCAGCGTGGGCGAGGGCGAGAACACTTTCATACCCTACAAGGCCGGTGAATCGCTGACCTGGAAGACGACGCTGAATGACTGAGGCGACGTCTTCGCGATCCGAGCTGGTGATCGGCCTGGCGCAGCTGGCGGCGCAGGCCGGCGATCTCGACGCCAATCTGGCGAGGCACGTGGCGGCGGTCGAGGCGGCCGCACGCCAAGGTGTCTCGCTGCTGGTGTTTCCCGAACTCTCGTTGACCGGCTACGAGCCCGGTCTGGCCGCCGCGCTGGCCTTGTCGCCGCGCAGCGCGCGTCTGGCGCCATTGCGTGCAGCGGCCGAGCGCTGCGGCATGCACGTGGTGGCGGGGCTGCCGCTGAACGGTGAAACCCGGCCCCGGGTCGGGGTGGTGATCTTCGACCCGGCGGGCGGTGAGCCTCTGACCTATGCCAAGCGCTATCTGCATCCCGGGGAAGAGGCCGCTTTCGAGGTCGGCGAGACGCAGATCGTTTGCGAAATCGGCGGTGAGCGTGTGGCCTTCGCCATCTGTGCCGATACCAACGCCCCTGCGCATGGGGACGAGTGTGCATCGCTGGGCGCGACCGTCTATCTCGCCGCCGCCTTGATCACCGCGGGCGGCTATGACGCCGATACCCGGCGCCTGGCCGAGATCGCCGAGCGCTATGCCATGCTGGTCGGCATGGCCAACCACAACGGCGTCGGCGGCGGCATGACGGCGATCGGGGGCAGCGGCTTCTGGACCGATTCAGGCCCATTGGCCGTAGCCGATGACCATGACGCGCTCGTTATCGCCACCCGCCGGAACGACAGCTGGCACGGGCGGGTGGTCGGGTTGGATCTCGTGGCCAAGCATGAGGGTAGTAACGGCTGAGCGGTGGCTTCTCCGCGCATCGGGAGCGAGGGGCTCGGGGAGGAGATCGGTGTTTCGATGGCCTCCCTCACCCCCTTCATTTAACGCCTTACTCCTGTGTCAGGTTGACCGTCAGAAAGGTAAAGGGGTGACGGCGCAGCGCACGAGCCAGTCGCGCCAAGGGGTGCTGCTTGTGGCGACGGTCGAAAAGGGGCTTGTTGGCCCGAATGGTGGTCGACACGTCCTGCTCTGCAATGTTCACCAGGCCCTGTTCGTCGAGGACACTGACATTTGCCGCGAATTCCGGCTTGGCACGTTCGCGAATCCGTGCCAAATGGGGGGTGTCGCTTTGACTGTCGAGAACGACGACGACATCGAGGTTGTTGGCTGAACCAATGGCCACAATGACGAACCAGCATCGCTCGATATCCGGGTTTTCGCGACAGTAGCGATAGAGCCAGTCGAGGAAGGCCTTGGGGTACATCTTGTAAACCTGATGGTCATCCAGCGACCTTGCATCGGCCGGGGCCGCTTGGATGTTGGCTATACGGTACAGCAGCACTAGCTGATCATGCGTCAAGAAAAACCAATCTTTCTCCTCTGCGCCTTCCATGATGCCGAGCACGAATTCAACGCTTTCCGTCATGCGCAAGATGGCAAAGCCGGTCACTTCACGCAGCTCCAGACCTGAGGTCTCGAGCTGTTCGTGGAGCAGCTGTTGGCTCTCCGAGGTGACGAGACTCTGTAGGCCTTCGCCTTCGCGGAAGGCGACACCAACCTGCCCCTCACCCACCTCTTTCACGAGGATGTGGAATTTTCGCCCTTTGAACGCCTCGTAGAAAGTCACATAGTCACTACTCTCCGCGTCTTCGCGCAACACCGTACGATTTGCCAGGTCGAGCAGTGACGGCGAAGTGGAGGTTTCATTTTTAGACAGTGAAATATTCATGAATGTGGGTCGGTAAGCAACGACATGGATGGCTGCGAGGGGCTTTTTGCCAACGCCTGATAGCGTTAAGCATGAAGGATGACGAGTCCAAAGAGAAGCGATAGCCAGGCACTAGGCGTTGCCTTTGCACCTGACCTATCTGTTAACGATCACTGAAGGCATCGCGCTAGAGCGTGACGCCTTCATGCGCGGCAAGACCAGCCAAGGGGATCATCTTACCCGCCTCGGCGCGGCTGTCATCCCTCGGCGGTGTCGGCTCGGAAGCGTGCGGTGGCCGGGTCGGCGCGGTAGTGGCGGGCCCAGGTCGGCGCTTCCCGGGCCAGGGTGAGCACGCCATCGAGAAGGCGCGCCACCTGCTCCTCGCTGTGGAGCAGATGCAGGCTCAGCCTTACCCAGCCGGGCTTTTCCAGTTCTTGCCCCTGGTCGAGACGTTCGACCAGGGCTGCCGAGGCGGAGGCGTCGATCCCCAGCAGGCGATGGGCATAGGGCCCGGCGCAGGCGCAGCCGCCGCGGGCCTGGATACCGTGGAGGTCCGAGAGCATGCGGGTGAACAGCTGATGGTGGATCAGGCCGCCGTCGGTGTCGTGTACGCGGAAGGAGAAGATCGGCAGTGCCGGCACGTCCTGGCGCCCCAGCAGCACCAGCCGCGGTTCGTCGGCCCAGTGGGCGAGGGCGCGGCGGCGCAGCTTGGCATCGCGCTGAGCGATCTCGGGCAGCCCGATCGCTGCCTTGACCATCAGCGCCAGCGCGGCGCGAATGTCACCGATCACGTTGGGCGTGCCGCCCTCCTCGCGCGCCGCCAGGTTGGCGCTGTAGCGGTGCGCCCAGGGCGAAACGAAGCTGACCGTGCCGCCGCCGGGCAGCGAAGACGTGTGCCGCCGTGCCACGCTGTCGCGCACCACCATGACCCCGGAGGCCCCGGGACCGCCGACGAACTTGTGCGGTGAGAAGACGATGGCATCCTTGCGGCAGTCCGGCGCGGGCGCCATGTCCATCGCCAGATAGGGGCCGGCACCGGCGTAATCCCATATCGCCAGGGCGCCGTGGCGCTTGAGCCGGCGGGTGATGTCGTCGATGTCGCTGATGATGCCGGTAACGTTGGAGGCGGCCGAGAAGGCGCCGACGATCAGGTCACTGCCGGCGGCCTCCACCAGTGCCCGCTCCAGCGCCGCCGGGTCCGGCCCGCCGGCCTCGCCTTCGGGGATCTCGACCACCTCGGCGCCACTCTCGCGCCAGGCGAGCAGGTTGGAGTGATGCTCGTAGGGGCCGACCAGCACGCGGATGCGCTCGCCGCGGTGCACCCCGGCGGCGATATCGAGCAGTGCCACGATCCGGTTGATACCGGCGGTGGCGCCACTGCCGCTGAATACCACATGGCAATCCTCGGCGTTGAGCTCCCGCGCGATCAGCGTCCTTGCCTCCTGGCGCAGCCGGGTCATGGTCTGCCCGCAGTGCGACGCCTCGGTGTGCGAGTTGGCATAGAACGGCAGGACCTCTTCACTGACGAAGCGCTCGACCTGGCGCAGCGCGCGCCCGGAGGCGACATAATCGGCGTAGAGCAGGCGGCGCTGACCGAAGGGCGTGGTGATCGGCATATCGTCGCCGATCAGGCCCTGGCGCAGGCGCGCCACCAGGTCGGGGCCGGAGAGAACGTGTGTGAAGTCGGCGAGTGTGGTCATGGAGGCCTCGTCACAGAGGAGGACATGCAAGCGCGGTATACGAGGCTATGATATCCCGTCTCGGGCGGGTAGATTTCTCGTTATGACCCGGCATCGACCCAAATATTGAGTGATTTGACCCCATGAGCGGCGTGAAATTGGATCATTTCAACCTTGCCATCCTGCGCGAGCTGCAGCAGCACCCCGGCTGCGCCCAGCGCGAGCTGGCCGAGCGCGTCAATCTCTCCCAGAACGCCTGCTGGCGGCGGGTCAAACAGCTCGAAGAGGCCGGCGTGATCGAGGCGCGGCGGCTCGTGCTGAGCCGTCAGGCGCTCGGCTTCGGGCTGGTGGTGTTCTCGATGATCCGCACCCGCAGCCATTCACGTGCCTGGCTGGCGGCCTTCCGCGAGCACGTGCTGGGCATCCCCGAGGTGATCGACTTCTATCGTATCGGCGGCGATTACGACTACATGCTCAAGATCGTGGCCCGCGACATCGGCGCCTTCGACCGGATCTATCAGCGCCTGATCGACGGCTTCGAGATCGACACCGTGACCTCCTATTTCGCCATGGAGGCGCTGGCCGAGAGCCGCCCGCTGCCGGTGTGACACGAGCGTGGTGCGGGCGGGTTGGCGATATCGCGTTCAGGTATTATGATAGTTAGCTATCTATTTTGTTGCTCGAGAACACGATGGCCGATCATTCCGTTTCCCCGCGCGATCGCTTCGGCGCGCAACTGGGCCAGGTCGCCCGGCTGTGGCGCGCCGAGATCGACCGCCGCCTGGCGCCCTATGGGCTGACCGAGTCGCGCTGGCGCATCCTCTGGCAGTTGTCGCAGGCCAGCGAGCCGCTGACCCAGAAAGCCCTGGCCGCGGCGGTCAACGTCCAGGGCCCGACCCTGGTGCGCTCGCTGGACAGCCTGGAGAGCGAGGGGTTGATCGAGCGGCGGGCGGTGGTCGGCGATCGGCGGGTCAAGGTGGTTCACCTGACGGCCCGGGCGACGCCCATCCTCGAACGTATCCAGACGGTGGTAACCAGCGTGCGCGCCGAGATCCTGGGCCCCGTCGACGAGAGTGAGCTGGCGCTGTGCCTGGACGTGCTGGCGCGGATCGCCGGTCGGCTCGGCGGTAATCCGGATGCGCCGGAGCAGGCGACGTGAGCGACGATTCGCGCGAGGCGTCCGAGGCGCGTCCACGCCGCTGGCGGCTGGCGGTGGTGCTGGCCGTGGTCGTGGTGGCGGTCGCCGTGGGGGGTGGTTGGGTCTATCGGCAGTTCACCCACGTCAATGTCATCGATGCCCGCGTCGCCGCCGACATGATCGTGCTCAGCAGCCGGGTGCCCGGCTGGGTGACCGGGGTCGAGGTGATTGAGGGCGACGAGGCGGCCCGGGGGCGGGTGCTGGTGACCATCGATGACCGCCGGAACCGCCTGCGCCTCGACGAACTCGACGCCAGGATCGAGGCGCTCGAGGACAGCCGCGAGGAGACCCGGGCGCGCCTCGCCATGGTCGATCGACAGACCCGCAGCGCCATCGAGGCCAGGCAGGCGGCGATCGATGTCGCCCGCGCGGCATTGAGCTCGGCCGAGGCCGAGCGCGATCTGGCGCGTCTCGACAATCGGCGGATCGCCAAGCTGGCCGATCAGGGGGCGATCAACCGGTCGCGACTCGACCAGACCCGTACTGCCCTGGCCACCGCCAGGGAGGCCGTGGGCAGCGCCGAAGCCCAGCTCCACAATGCCAAGGCCGAACTCACCGAGGCGCGCGCCGACCGCGGGCAGCTCGGTGTGCTGCACAAGCAACTGGCGGGACTCGAGGCCCAGGCCAAGCAACTGCGCGCGCAACGCGAGCAGGCGCGCCTGGACCTGCACGACCGTACCCTGAGCATGCCCTTCGACGGCGTCATCGACCGGGTCTTCATCGACGACGGCGAGTATGTCACCGCCGGCCAGCGGCTGGTGATGGTCCATGATCCGCGGGCGGTGCGCGTCGAGGCCAACGTCAAGGAAACCGACTTTCGCCACTTCACGCCCGGCAAGTCGGTCGACGTGCATGTCGACGCCCTGCCCGACCGGCATTTCGAGGGTACCGTGGAGCGGGTCGGCCAGGCGGCGACCAGCGAGTTCGCGCTGCTGCCCAGCCCCAATCCCAGCGGCAACTTCACCAAGATCACCCAGCGCCTGCCGGTGCGCATCGCCGTCGAGCAGACCGACGGCCTGCTCAAGCCGGGCATGATGGTCGAGCTGGAGACCACCAGCGGTGGCTGACGCCATCCGCGCCGACAGCATCGAAGGCCTGTTCGCGCGCTACGGGTCCGCCTACCGTTATCTGGCGACGGTGACGGCGATGATGGGCACCATCTCGACGGTGCTCACCGCGACCATCATCAATGTCGCCCTGCCCGATATCATGGGCGCCTTCGGCATGGGCCAGGACAAGGCGCAACTGCTCTCCACCGGCTTCCTGGCGGCGATGACCGGGACCATGCTGCTCAACGCCTGGCTGGTCGAGGCGGTGGGACAGCGCATCACCTACCTGATCGCCATGGGCGTGTTCAGCGCCGCCTCGGTGATGGGTGGGCTGGCCACCAGCGAGACGCTGCTGATCGCCGGGCGGATTCTCCAGGGCTGCGCCGCGGGGATTCTCCAGCCGCTGGCGATGCAGGTCATCTTCCAGGTCTTCCCGCCGGAGCGGCGCGGCTCGGCGATGGGCATCTACGGCATCGGCGTGGTGCTGGCGCCGGCACTGGGCCCGACCCTGGGCGGGATCATGGTCGACAGCTTCAGCTGGCGCTATGTGTTCTTCATCGCCCTGCCGTTCAGCCTGCTGGGGCCCTTTCTGGCCATGCTGTTCCTGCCCGGGCGCGAGGGCGAAGGCCCGGCCTCGCGCTTCGACTGGCCGGGCTTCGGCCTGCTCACGCTGTTTCTGGTGACACTGCTCGATGGGCTGTCCAACGGCCAGCGTGAAGGCTGGCTGTCGGATGCCATCCTCGGCGACTTCTGCCTCGCCGCGCTGTCTTGTGTCGCCTTCATTGCCTGGGAGCTGTGGACGGCGACGCCGCTGCTCAACCTGACGCTGTTCTCGCGCCGGGTGTTCTCGGGGGCGGCACTGGTGGCGTTCATCTTCGGTGCCGGCATCTACGGCTCGACCTACCTGATCCCGCTGTTCGTGCAGACCATCCAGGGCTATACGCCGACCCGCTCGGGGCTGTTGCTGATGCCGGCGGGGCTCATCCTGGCGGTGGTCTTCCCGATCGCCGGGCGCATTACCGACAGGGCTCCGCCGCCGATGATCATCAGTGTCGGCCTGGCGGTGTTCGCGCTGTCCTGCTATCTGATGACCGACGCGGACACCGATACCGGCTTCTGGACGTTCGCCATCTGGATCATGGTGGGGCGCATCGGTCTGGGCCTGGTGCTGCCCAGTCTCAATGCCGGGGCGCTGTCGGCGCTGCCGCGCAAGCTGCTCGGCCAGGGCAGCGGGGCGATCAACTTCGTTCGCCAACTGGGCGGGGCGTTCGGCGTCAATCTATTGTCGATCCTGCTCGCCCACCGCAGTCAGCTCTATGCCCAGGCCTTCACGGCGACCCAGGACGGCCGCAACAGCACCACCGGCGCCTTTCTCGATGCCGCCAACTCGCTGCTGGCCGGTGGTGGGGTGGCCGAACCGGCCCGCCAGGCTGCCGCCAGCGGCTATCTCGATCAGGTGATCGCGCTGCAGAGTCAGATGATGGGCTTTCGCGAGAGTTTCCTGGCGGTGGCGCTGGTGTTCCTGGTGGCGTTGCTGCCGGCGTGGCTGATGCTCGAGCGGCGCCGGGCATGAGTCAGGCCGGGGTGCGTCGCGGCAGCCGGACGAGATCCGCCGGTTCGAGATCGCGCAGCGTCCAGCCGGTGTCGCTCTCGGGGGCGATCCACAACGGCGTGGCATTGGCGGTGCGCGGCCCCTCGGGCCGGCCGGTGGCCAGATAGCGAATCGCCCGCGGCAGCCCGGCATGGCCCACCACCAGCGGGATGTCGTCCTGTTCGAACAGATCGTTGAGCGCGGCGACGATGCGCGCGACGAAGTCCCGCCAAGGCTCGCCGCCCTCGGGCGTGGCGAGATGGTCGAGCCGTGCGGGGATCGGACGCCCCTGCAGCTCGCCCCAGTCGCGCTCCATCAGCCCCTCGACGAGGCGGTCGGGCGCGCGCCCCACGGCCAGTTCCGCGGTGCGCCGGGCGCGTTGCAGCGGGCTGGCGGCGACCAGCGGCCAGGCCACCTCGCCGAGCAAGTCGCTCGCGGCACGGGCCTCGGCCTCGCCGCGGGCGGTCAGTGCCACGTCGCGGCTGCCGGCCATCTCCCGGGCGGCGTTGCTGACGCTCTGACCGTGGCGCAGGAAGACGAAGGGACGGCGGATCAAGGCGTTCATGGGCGTTCTCCAATCCTTGGCAGTCCCCTGATGCTATCAGCTCGGTAACGCGCGATGCGCGCGCATCGTCAAGGGTGATCTCATCGATAGGCGATCCCGGTCTTATACTTAAGTCGCAATTCTGCAAGAATGGCGCGCTTTACTGACGGCGACGACCGCGCTGTTCACCGGCCGCGCGGCGTCGTTCGTCGTGGTCTGCCGGTACTCGCGTCGGGTGACACCGGTCCCGTTTGTTCGCTACCCCGTACAGGGAGGTACCTATGACGGCTGTCGAGCGTGCGACAGACAACCCAGGCGTGGCCCATCCGCGTCTGGCCGAGTTCGCCCTGGCCCTGGGCGGCTTCGGTATCGGCACCGGCGAATTCGTGATCATGGGGCTGATGAGCCGGGTGGCCGACGATCTTCAGGTCGCGGTGCCCGACGTCGGCTACGCCATCAGCAGCTATGCGCTGGGCGTGGTGGTGGGGGCGCCGGTGATCTCCTCGCTGGCCGCGCGCTTGCCCCGGCGTCTACTGCTGATCGGCCTGATGCTGGTCTTCGCGCTCGGCAACATCGCCAGTGCCTTCGCCCCCGGCTTCGGCAGCTTCGTGCTGCTGCGCTTTCTCGCCGGGCTGCCGCATGGCGCTTACTTCGGTGTCGCCGCCCTGGTCGCCGCGGCGGCGGTGCCCATCGACGAGCGCGCCCGCGCGGTGAGCCGGGTGATGCTGGGGCTGACCACGGCGATTCTGATCGGCGCGCCGCTCGCCACCTGGGCCGGCAACCTGCTGGGCTGGCAGATCGCCTTCTCCGGCGTGGGGGCGATCGCCCTGGTCACCGCGCTGCTGATCCGGCTGTGGGTGCCGGCACAGCCCGCCGACCCGCATGCCAGCCCGAAGCGCGAGCTGGGAGCCCTGGTCAAGCAGCGCGTGCTGTTCACGCTGGGCATCGCCAGCATCGGTTTCGGCGGCATGTTCGCGGTATTCAGCTACGTGATGCCCACCCTCACCCGCCAGGCCGGCATGGCCGAGGCCTGGGGGCCGCTGGTGCTGGTGGTGTTCGGCCTTGGCACCATCCTCGGCAACCTGGTCGGGGCGCGGGCCGCCGACAAGAACCTGATGCGGGCGATCCCCGGCATCCTGGTCTGGTGCCTGGTCGTCCAGGGGCTGTTCTACGTGGCCGCCAACAGCGTGGCCTGGGGCCTGCTGTTCGTCGGCCTGGTGGGTACCAGCATGGCGCTGGGGCCGACCCTGCAGACCCGGCTGATGGACGTCGCCGAGGACGCCCAGACCATGGCCGCCTCGCTCAACCACGCCGCCTTCAACGGTGCCAACGCGCTGGGTGCCTGGCTCGCCGGGGTGACCGTCAAGCTGGGCTTCCCCTGGTCGTCGACCGGGCTGGTCGGTGCCGCCCTGGCCGCCGCGGGGCTGGTGATCTTCGCCGTGGGGCTGTGGGTGGAGCGCCGCCGGACACCCACCCCCTGCCGATCCTGAGGCCGCTCGCCGGGGGCGGTTCTCATGCCGGCCGGCGGGCGGCTTCCTTCAGCGGCTTCAGGGCCAGCAGCCAGCCGGCGGCGACCATGGCCGCCATCAGCGCGAGGATGGTGACGAAGGCGACGCCCGCATCCAGCAGCACGCCGAAGAAGGCCGGCGCCAGCCCCGAGGAAAACACCATGCCGGCGGTGAAGACCGAGCGCAGCCGGGCCAGGTTGTCGCTGCCCCAGAGCTGGATGAGCAGGCTGGTGACGATGGGTTCCTGCATGCCGGTGACCAGCCCGGAGAGCAGCATGTAGGCGAGGATGCCGTAGCCGTTCTCGAGGACGATGGCGACGACCAGCCCGGCGACGAGCGGCAGCAGGTAGAGGCGCCCCATCAGCGAGGCGCCGAGCCGGTCGACGAGCCGCCCGGCGACGAGCGAGCCGATCACCCGCCCCGAGGCCGCCAGGGCGAAGCCCAGCGCGAACACGGCGGACGTGGTGGCGAACTCGGTGGTCAGGTCGGCCTGGAAGACGAAGATCCCGGTGTTGACGATGGCGATCGACATCATCATCAGGCTCAGCCGCCAGAACCGGCCGTCCTTCAGGGGCTGAACCGGGTTCGCGGATGCTCCCGACCGCTCGGGCGATCGCGCGGCGGGTGGCGTGCCGCCGTCGGGTGCCCGGAGCAGCAGGGGCAGCCATACAATGATCAGAACGCCCAGCAACGCCCAGAGGTATTGCCGCCACTCGACGACCTGCAGGGCGGCGGTGGTAATCGACGGCAGCACAGCCTCGCCGATGGGCATGGCCAGCGTGACCAGGGCCAGTGCGCTGCCGCGTGCCTCGCTGACCTGCTTGGCGACGGTGGTGGTGCCGAGGTGGGTGAACAGCCCCTGACCGCAGAAGCGGATCAGCCCCAGCCCCGGTATCGCCAGCCACAGCCATGGCGACAGGGTCAGCAGCAGGATGCCCAGGCTCATGCCCAGCACCACGAAGAGCCCGAAGCGGCGCGGCGGTATCCAGTCGAGCATGGGCCCGATGAAGAAGATCAGAAATCCCGAGGCCAGCGTGAGCGACGAATAGAGGATGCCGAACGTGGCGCTGCTCAGCGAGAAGGCCGCGGAAATCGCCGGCTGGAGATAGCCGACCAGAAACGTCTGGCCCAGGTTGCCCGAGAAGATCGCGATGAAGCCGAACGCCAGTACCGCCGGGTACTGCCGGATCACGTCCCTGTAGTTCATGCCATTCCGTCTCGTCGGTTGTGTCGGGTCACCGTCCATGGCGACCGCAAGCCGTTCGCTCGCGCGGGCGATTATCGTCGGATACGCCTGGTGTTCGATGCCTTGCCCGACGAGCGCCCCATGCCATGGTGTGGCCCGCCCGGCATGGCGCCCTCGGTGGTAGCGAAGACGCTTTTGTCGAGTCCATCCGCTGGCCCGCGGGAAAGGCCGGTCGCTTGGCCTGTCAGCCGCTGAATGGACCCGGCCGGGGCGCGGCTCAGGCCGGCTGGCGGTTCAACATGACTGCGCTTTCAGGTTTACAGAAACCCGGGAGCGCGGCAAGGCCGCCGTCAGGCAGGGAGCAGCGCGCCGCCGGCGGCGAGGATGAGCACCACCAGCCAGGCCGGCGCCTTCCAGACGCCGAGCAGCACGAAGCCCGTCAGCACCAGCAGGAACTCGGCCGAGCCCTGGACCGTGCCGGTCCACAAGGGCTGATAGAGCACCGCGCCGAGGATGCCCACCACGGCGGCGTTGGCCCCTCGGATCGACCCCTGCATGCCGCTCAGCCGACGCAGGCGATTCCAGTGGGGCAGGGCGGCCAGCAGCAGCAACAGCCCGGGCAAGAAGATCATGCCCAGCGCCACGCCAGCCCCCAGCAAAGGATCGTCCAGCGGGGCGATCACCGCCCCCAGGTAGGCGGCAAAGGTGAACAGCGGGCCGGGGACCGCCTGTGCGGCCCCATAACCGGCCAGGAACGCCTCCTGGGAAACCCAGCCGGGCTGCACCACTGCGCTTTCCAGCAGCGGCAGCGCTACGTGCCCCCCACCGAAGACCAGCGCCCCGGCCCGGTAGAAGGCATCCAGCATCCGTGTCCAGGGCGCCGCTTCCAGCCAGACCAGCAGCGGAAGGCCGACGAACAGCGCCAGGGCGAATGCCAGGGCGGCGTGTCCCGCGCGTCGTGACAGCGGCATGATGGCGATCGGCGGGGCCGACGCACTCGACGTGCGGCAGAGCAGCATGCCGCCGAGCGCGCCGGTCAGGATGGCGGCGAGCTGGCCGAGCGGTCCGCCGACCAGCGTGACGACGGCGACGGCGGCCAGCGCGATGGCGCTGCGCCGTCGATCCGGGCAGAGGGTCCGGGCCATGCCCAGCACGGCGTGTGCCACGACGGCCACCGCGGCGAGTTTCAGGCCCTCGAGGAGGCCCTCGCCGAGTGGCGCGTCGAGGCGTGCCGCGCCCAGGGCGAAGAGCGTCATCAGCACGGCGGAGGGCAGGGTGAAGGCCAGCCAGGCGGCGGCCGCCCCCCGACAACCGGCGCGCATCAGCCCCAGCGCGAAACCGACCTGACTGCTGGCCGGCCCGGGCAGGAACTGGCAGAGCGCCACCAGGTCGGCATAATCGCGTTCCGTCAGCCAGCGGCGACGTTCGACGAACTCGCTGCGGAAGTAGCCCAGATGGGCGATGGGGCCGCCGAACGACGTCAGGCCGAGCATCAGGAAGGCCTTGAAGACCTCGCCGGGCGACCCGGCGGTACGCTGCTCCGGCATGGGCACTGCTCCCGCTTCTGTCCAAACCGTCGACGATGCGGTGCGGCGGTGACGACCGTGTGACAGTGTGGCATGAAGCCATGGTGGCCGCAGTGCGAACATGTGCGCGCTCTTTGCAATACTTGAAAATTCATGTGATATTGCCTGTAATGGATGCCGAGACGCATCAATAACAACGACAACCGAGGTAGGACCCATGACGAAGAAGACAGTCGTGCCGGGCATCGCGTGCCTGGCCGGGGCCATCGGCCTGGCGGGCGTGCTGGCGAGTCCGCTGGCCGCCGCCGGCGATATCACCCTCAGCTATGCCTTCATCTCGCCCACCAGCACCTTCCCCGGCGTGCAGATGGAGCACTGGGCCGAGGAAATCGAGCGTCGCACCGATGGCCGCGTGACCGTGAACACCTTTCCCGGTGGCACGCTGCTGACCGCCGACAACATGTACGACGGCGTGCGTAGCGGCGTCGCCGACATCGGCCTGTCGATCACCTCCTACGAACCCAACCGCTTTCCGCTGCTCAACCTGGCCGGCAGCCTGACCGGGCTGCAGGTCGATTCGAGCGTGGCCAGCCAGACCGTCTACGAGCTGATTCAGGAATTCCCGCCCGAGCAACTCGGACTCGAGGATTTCAAGGTCATCACCGCCTTCACCGCCGAGCCGGGCTACTTGCAGACCAAGGACCCGGTGACGTCCCTTGAGGCGCTGCAAGGTCAGGAGATCCGGGTCCCCGGCGATGCCACCGACGTCCTGGCGGCATTGGGCGGCGTGCCGATCGCCCTGGCGCAGTCGGATACCGGCGAGGCGCTGCAGGCCGGCGTCGTCGACGGCTACGTGAGCTCCCGGGAGGTGCTGATGGATCTGCGCTACGCGCGGACCGTCAAGTACGTCACCGACTACCCCCTGACCAACGCCGTGCTGGTGGCGGTCATGAACCGCCAGCGCTGGGAGTCGCTGCCCAAGGACGTGCAGGCGGTCATCGATGACCTGGGGCCGGAAATGGCCCGCTATGCCGGTGACTACCTCGATGGCCACGTCGCCGAGTCGCTGGCGTGGGCGCGCAAGGAGGAAGGGGTCGAGGTGCTGCCCCTGAGCGAGGCCGAAGCGGCCCGCTGGGACGAACGCCTGGCGCCGGTCAATCAGCAGCGCCTGACCCGTGTGGCCGAGATGGGCCTTCCCGCCGAGGCGTTCGAGACGCGCATGCTCGAGTTGTTCGACCACTATCGGCAGAGCGATGGCGTCCGGGACTGAGCCCGGCGACATGCGCCTAGAGGAGGTCTCGATCATGTATCGCTTCTCGCTTGTGGTCAGTCGGTCGTTGCTCGTCCTCGCCGGGGCGGCGTTGCTGGCGATGACGCTGCTGGTGGTGGCCAACATCGTGCTGCGTCAGGTGTCGGCGTCGTTCGGCGGCACCACCGAGGTCGTCGGCTGGCTGACGGCCGCCGTGGTGTCCCTGTCGCTGGCCCATGCCCAGTCGAAGAAGGCACACATCGAGCTGGATCTGGTGGTCGCCCGCCTGCCGCGGCGGCTGCAGACCGGTGTACAGGCCCTGGTGCTGCTGGCGAGCCTCGCGTTCTTCGCCATGGTGGCTTACCAGCTGTGGCACTACGGCCTGCTCGCCATGCAGCGCGACACGGTATCGCAATCCCTGCGCCTGGCGATCTATCCCATCATCTATCTGGTCGCTTTCGGCTTCTCTGCGTTCTGCCTGGTGCTGCTGACGGACCTGATGGCGTGCCTGACCCGGAGGGTGCGGACATGAGCCTGACCCTGATGGCCCTGGTCGGCGTGCTGGTGCTGTTCGGCCTGATCGTCCTGCAGATGCCGATCAGCTTCGCCATGTTCATCGTCGGCTTCTTCGGCATGCTCGGCATCACCAGTCCACTGGCGGCCTACAACATCGTCAGCTCGGGGATCTGGGAACAGCTCTCGGCGTATTCGCTGAGCGTGATACCGCTGTTCGTGTTCATGGGCGAGTTGCTGTTTCGCTCGGGCATCACCGAAAAGCTGTTCGCCGCCGCCTATGCCTGGACGGGGCACCGCCGGGGCTCGATGGCCACCACCACGATCCTGAGCAGCGCCGGTTTCGCCGCGGTGTGCGGGTCCAATACGGCGACCGCGGCCACGGTGGGCACCATCGCCCTGCCGGAGATGAAGAAGTTCGGCTACCAGAAGGCGCTGAGCGCCGGGAGCGTGGCCACCGGCGGCACTCTGGGCGTGATCATCCCGCCCAGTGCGGTGCTGGTGGTGATCGCCCTGCAGGCCCAACTGGCGATTCGCGATCTGTTCGTCGCCAGCATCGTGCCCGGGCTGATCCTGATGCTGCTCTTCGTGCTGACCATCGCCTATCTCTGCTGGCGCGATCCGTCGCTGGCGCCGGCCGGTCAGCGTTCCACCTGGCGTGCCCGCCTGGCATCTCTCCAGGGGCTGATGGAGATCGCCGCGCTCTTCATGCTGGTGCTGGGCGGATTGTTCGCCGGTTGGTTCACCTCCACCGAGGCCGCGGCCGTGGGCTGCGTGGGCGCCATGATCGTCGTCGGCCTGCGCGGGCGGTTGTCCTGGGCGGTGCTGCGGGACTCGCTGAGCCACTCGCTGGCGACCTCGGCGATGATCCTGATGCTGGTGACCGGCGCGGTGGTCTTCGGCCGCTTCCTCACCGTGACCCGGCTGCCCTTCATGGTCGGCGAGTGGGCGGCCGCGCTCCCCCTGCCGGCGATACTGGTGATGGCCTGCGTGCTGCTGATCTATGTCATCGGCGGGGCGCTGATGGATGCCATGGGGTTCTTGATCATCTCGATCCCGATCTTCTTTCCGGTCGCGTTGGCGCTGGGCTACGACCCGGTATGGTTCGGCATCATGGTCTGCATCGTGACCAGCATGGGGGCGATCACGCCGCCGGTGGGCGTCAACGCCTTCATCGTCAAGCGTCTCGATCCCGAGCTTGGCATCGGCGAGATCTTCCGTGGCGTCGGCTACTTTCTGATGCCCTATCTGTTGTGTATCGCCTTGCTGCTGCTGGTGCCCGGGCTGGTGACCTTCGTCCTCTGAGGGCTGGTGGCCGTCCATTTTTTACACAAAAACTTGAAAATTCATGTGATAAGTCAATGAAATCGCCCAAGTCCGTACTCGTTCAATCCCTGGATCTCGGCACCGGCCCCGCCCGGGTCGTGGTCAAGGACAGCATCGACATCGCCGGCCAGCCCACCCGCGCCGGTTGCGAGGCGCTGGCCGAGGTCCCGGCGGCGACGCGCCATGCGGCGATCGTCGAGCGCACTCTGGCCGCGGGCTACCGCATCGTCGGCAAGGCCAACCTGCACGAGCTGGCGTTCGGCATGAGCGGGCTCAACGCCTGGACCGGAACGCCCGACAACCCGCGCTTCCCGGCGCTGATCCCGGGCGGCTCGTCCAGCGGCTCGGCGGCGGCGGTCGCCGCGGGGCTGGCGGAGATCGGCATCGGCACCGATACCGGCGGCTCGATCCGGGTACCCGCGGCGTGCTGCGGCGTCTACGGGCTCAAGCCCACCTTTGGCCGGCTCGACCGCCGGGGCGTCATGCCGGCGCACAGCAGTCTCGACTGCGTGGGGCCGCTGAGCGCCGATCTCGACACCCTCATCGCGTTCATGGCGGCGGTCGATCCCACGTTCGACGCCACCGCCGCTGGCGGTGCGCCGCCCCGGCTGGGAGCGCTGGACGTCGATGCCGATCCGGCAATCCACGGAGCGGTTGCGGCCTGTCTGGAAAGCGCCGGGCTGGACGCTACCACGCGATCCTTGCCGCTGATGGACGAGGCCTACGCGGCGGGCATGGCGCTGATCAATCGCGAGACCTATCTCGCCTGCCGGCCCTGGCTGGAAAGCGGCCGCCTGGGTGCCGATGTCGAGCGCCGCCTGCGTGCCGCCGCCGAGACCACCGACGCCGAGGTGCGCGAGGCCGAGGCGGTGCGCCGCGCCTTCACCGCCGCCGTGGACCGGCTGCTCGAGACCCACGCGGTGCTGGCGCTGCCGACGCTGCCGCATTTTCCTTTGACCCGCGCCGCCGCCGAAGGCGGGCAGCAGGACCTGACCATTTCGGCCCTGGTGCGGCCCTTCAACCTGTCGGGGCATCCCGCCCTGAGCCTGCCCCTGGCGCCGGATCGCGACCGCCCGGTGAGCCTGCAGCTGGTCGGTCGGCGCGGCGACGACGCCGGGGTCTGCCGGGCTGCGCGCCACCTGCTCGGCACACGCCCGGCGGCAACCCCCACAACCACAGGAGATGCGTATGTACAGCCTGGTCGATAAGGCCCAATGGGGCGGCGAGGCGCGTTTCGATGCGCTGCTCGACGAGATTCGTCAGCGCCGCGAGGAGTTCGAGGCGCAACGGCATATCTCGGCGGACATCGTCGACGCGTTCAAGGCTATCGGGGTCTACCGGGCCCTGGTGCCCAAGCGCTACGGCGGCGACGAGAAATCCCCCGCCGAGTTCCTGAAGATGGTCGAGGCGATCTCGGCGGCTGATGGCTCCGCCGGCTGGGTGGCGAGTTTCGGCATGAATCCCGCCTACCTGGCCGCGCTGCCCGAGGCAACCATCACCCGGATCTGGGCGGACTCCCCGGACGTGGTGTTCGCCGGCGGCATCTTTCCGCCGCATCCCGCCGAGCGGGTCGATCGCGGCTACCGCATCAAGGGTCGCTGGAAGTTCGCCAGCGGCTGCATGGGCGCGACCCTGTGCGGCGTCGGCATCCAGCCCGACGAGCCCGATGCCGCGCCGCGCATGGCGGTGCTTCCCCCCGACAGGGTACGCATCGATCCCACCTGGAACATGGTCGGCATGGTCGCCACCGGCAGCCACGACCTGGTGGTGGACGACGCCTACGTCGCCGAGGAGTGGACCTTCGTGCGCGGCGCCCGGGCGACCATCGATGCCCCTTTCTTCCGTTACCCGGCGCTGGCCTTCGCCGCCCAGGTGCTGGCGGCGACCACCCTGGGCCTGGCCCGCGAGGCGCTCGACGTGATGCGGGCCTCGGCCGGGGGGCGCAAGTCGGTCACCGGCGCGCCCAACCTCGGCGAACGCGAATACGCCCAGATCGGCCTGGCCAAGGCCGAGGCCCAGGTGCGTGCCGCCCGCGCCTTCTTCTACGAGAGCACCGAGGCCGCCTGGCGTGCCGTCGAGGCGGGCGGCGAGCCGAGTCGCGACCAGATCAACCTGCTGCGTCTGTCCACCACCCACCTGACCCGGGAGTGTGCCGAGGCGATCCGCGGCGTGTACCAGCTCAGCGGCATGAGCGGCGCCGACAACGGGCACCCGCTGTCGCGCATCCTGCGCGACTCGATGCTGTGTACTCAGCACGCCTTCATGGGCGAGATCACCTGGAAGAACGCCGGCGCCATCTTCTTCGACCACGACCCGCTGCCGGGCTACCTGTGAGCCGGGCCAATCACTCGCTAACGGAGAATCACGACATGCAACATCGCGTACTGTTCTGCTGCGGCATCAACCAGAACTTCATGAGCGCCACCGCCGACGAGGCCAAGCAGGTCTGGGAAGCCACCCGCACCATGCTGCAGGGCATCGACGGTCTGCCCGGCGTCACCATCCTGGGGATCATGGACGACGACCGCATTCAGGTCGGCCCCTCCCTCGCCGCGCCCTGGACCTTCTACATCATGGCCGACGTCGAGACCTACGAAGCCATCGTCGACGCCTGCAATTTCTTCCGCACCACCCCGGTGGGGGACGGTACCTACAAGCTCTGGAAATACTGCCGTGTCGAGGCGCGCATCGGCCGCGAACTCGTCGTCCCCGAGTGACGGACAGCGTCACCGACGTTTTCAGAAAGACGTGTCACGACAGGCGTTTCGACAACGACCCGACAACCGCTAGCGCGAGGCCATCATGACGATCGACAACAGGATCGACCTCGTCCCTGAACCGGATGAACTGGTGTTCAGGGACCACATCCGCACCCCCATGTACGACGACCCGGCGCTTTTCGACGCCGAGATGGAACGCATCTTCAAGAAGACCTGGGTGTGGGTCGCTCACGAGAGCGAAATTCCCGACAAGGGCTCGTTCAAGCTGTCCCAGGTGGGGCGCGACCCGGTGATCGTGGTGCGCGACCGCAAGGGCAAGATCCACGTCATGATCAACCGCTGCCGCCACCGGGCGGCCACGGTGTGCGAGGTCAAGCAGGGCAAGACCGCCTCGTTCCAGTGCCCCTACCACGGCTGGGGCTACGCCCTGGACGGCTCGCTGCGCGCGCTGCCCTATCCCGAGCAGTACGGTGACGACTTCGACAAGGCGCAGCACGGCCTGCTCAAGCTGCGCACCGAATCCTACGCCGGGATGATCTTCGCCACCTTCGACGAGCAGGCCGAGCCGCTGCTCGATTTTCTCGGGCCGGTGACCCACTGGATCGACCTGTTCATGAAGCAGGGCGCGGGCTACCCGGTCAAGGTGCTCGGCGAGCATCAGTTCAGCGTGCCGATGAACTGGAAGATCCAGCTCGAGAACACCACCGACGCCTATCACTTCCCGGTGGTGCACAAGTCGTTCCTGCAGTCGCTGGACGACGAGACCGAGGCGGTCTTCTCGTTCCTCGACCAGGGCAAGGGCTACGTCGAGGATCTCGGCAACGGCCACTCGGTGATGGTGATGATCCCCGAGCTGGTGGATCTCGAGGACAACCTCGACGCGCCGATCCCCGAACGCTTCCAGACCCTGGCCCAGGAGCTGCGCGACGCCGGCCATGACGAGCCGCAGGTGCGACGCATCGTGCGCGCCGTGGGTGGCGCCGGCTTCAACCTCAACCTGTTCCCCAACGTGTCGTTCTCGCTGGCCTTCTTCCGCGTGCTGACGCCGGTGAGCGTCGATCGCACCGACATCCGCCACATCGCCATCGGCATGGATGGCGGTCCTGACGCCGCCAACCGGGCGCGAATGCGGCTGCACGAGCACTTCCAGGGCCCCATGGGGTTCGGCTCGCCCGACGATGCCGAGGTATGGGAGCGCATCCAGCGCGGCGTTCAGGGCGGGGCGGAGCTGCCCATCCTGATCAACCGTGGCCTCGACGACGAGCAACCCGGCGAGGCGGGCCCGCGCGGGCATATCAGTGCCGAGACCGGCATGCGCGCGGCGTACGACATGTGGAAAAGGATGATGCAGTCATGAACACCCCGACCGACACCCGGAACGACTCACTGCTGTGGGACGCCCAGGCCTTCATCTGGGCCGAGGCGGACATGCTCGACCACCGCGACTACGAGGCGTGGCTCGCCCTGTGGAGCGACGACGGCTTCTATACCCTGCCGATCGGCGATACCCGGGACTTCGACGACGCGCTCAACCTGTGCCACGACGACGCCCACATGCGGCGCGAGCGCATCACGCGCTTCCAGCAGGGCTTCTCGATCTCCTCGGCGCCGCCGGCGCGCACCGTGCGCACGTTGTCGCGCTTCGTGATCGAGGCGGTCGATGGCGATGACGTCAGGGTGCGCTGCGCCGAACACCTGATCGAGGACAAGTTCGGTCGCCAGCGCGTCTGGGCCGCCGACCTCACCTACACCCTCATCGTCACCCCGGGCGGCTTCCAGATCCGCCACAAGGTGGCACGTCTGCTCAACTCCGACGGGATGCTGAATTCGTTCAGCTATTTGTTCTGATGACGCTACCTGCCCCCGACAAGATCCACACCGCCGTGGTCACCGGCGGCGCCCGCGGCTTCGGCGCCGAGGCGGTGCGTGCACTGCATCGCGCCGGCTTCCGGGTGGTGATCTCCGACATCGACCCCGAGCCGGCCGCGGCGCTGGCCAGCGAGCTGGACCTCTCCGGCGAGACCGCGATCACCGCGACCCTCGACGTGACCCGTCCCGACGACTTCCAGGCCGTGCTCGACAAGTGCCTCGAGCGCTGGGGCTCGGTGGAGGTGCTGGTCAACAACGCCGCACGCACCGCGGTCCAGGGCGTGCTGGAGATCGACCCCGCGGACTTCAACGCCGTGCTCGCCACCAACGCCGGCGGCACCTTCGCCGGCAGCCAGATCTTCGGCCGCCACTTCAAGGCCCGGGGCTACGGACGCATCGTCAATCTGGCCTCGCTGGCGGGACAGAACGGCGGCACCGCGACCGGCGCCCACTACGCCGCGTCCAAGGGCGCCATCCTGACCCTGACCAAGATCTTCGCCCGCGACCTGGCGCCCTTCGGCGTCACCTGCAATGCGATTGCCCCCGGACCGATGGACACGCCCATGGTGCGTTCGGTGCTGGGCGACAACCTCGAGCAGGCCCTCGCCAATATCCCGGTGGGCCGACTCGGCGACCCGTCCTTCGTCGCCGAGCTGGTGGCGCTGCTGGCCGGCCCCAGGGCGGCCTTCGTCAACGGCGCCTGCTGGGACGTCAACGGCGGAATCTACATGAGGTGATGCCAATGGAGACGCCAAAAGAGCGCTTGACGCTGACCATCGACGAACGCATCGACGAGCCGGGCAATATCGCCAGACTGCGGCTGCGCGCCGCCGACGGTGCTCCGCTGCCGCCGTTCACCGCCGGCGCCCACCTGGACGTGCACATCCGCGACGCCGACGTCGACCTGTGGCGGCAGTACTCGCTGTGTTCCGACCCGGCGGAGACCGCCTTCTACGAGATCGGCGTGCTGCGCGACCCCAACAGTCGCGGTGGTTCGGAAACCCTGCACCGCATCGTGCGAACCGGCGGCACCCTCGAGGTCGAGGGGCCGAAGAACCACTTTCCGCTCAACGAGGCGGCCACCCAGAGCCTGCTGTTCGGCGGCGGCATCGGGGTGACGCCGATGATCGCCATGGCCCGGCGGCTGCACGCGCTGGGGCGGGATTTCACGCTGCACTACTGCACGCGTTCGCGGCAGGCCACCGCCTTCCGCGACGCGGTGGCGGCCGCCGGCCTGGCCGATGCCGTGGTCTATCACCACGACGACGACCCGGCGACCCGGCTCGACCTGGATGCCGCGCTGGCCGAGGCCGATGCCGGGGTCAACGTCTACGTGTGCGGCCCGCCGGGCTTCATGGACTGGGTGATTGGGCGCGCCGGTGCCTTCGGTATCGACGACGCCCGCATTCACCGGGAGTTCTTCTCCGCCGACGTCGACGTCTCGGGCGAGGCCTTCGAGGTGGTCGCCGAACGTTCCGGCGTCACCGTCCACGTGGGCGCCGAGGACACCATCGCCAAGGCGCTGGCGCGGGCCGGGGTCATGGTCGAGGTGAAATGCGAGGAGGGCGTGTGCGGCACCTGCGTGACCGACGTCCTCGACGGCGAGATCGATCATCGCGACCACTTTCTCACCGCCGACGAGCGCGAGGACGGCGACCAGATGTGCGTCTGCTGTTCCCGGGCCCGAGGCAAGCGACTCGTTCTCGATCTCTGAATCCACCAAGGAACACAACAATGCCAACCGTTCACGTCTACATGATCGCGGGGCGCACCCCGACCCAGAAGGAATCCCTGATTCGTCAGGTGACCGATGCCGTCGCCGACTCCCTCGATGCACCGCCGGCCAACGTGCGCGTGATCATCAGCGAGATACCCAAGAGCGACTACGGCATCGGCGGCGAGACCGCCGAGCGCCTGGGCCGCTGAACAGCGTCTGACGACCGCAACGGAGAGTCGCCGATGAGCTTCGATACGAGAGATTTCCGCAGCGCGCTGGGCAAGTTCGCCACCGGGGTGACGGTGATCACCGCCCGCGATGGCGAGACGCACCACGGCGTGACCGCCAGCAGCTTCAACTCGGTGTCGATGGATCCGCCGCTGATCCTGTGGAGCATCGACAAGGGGGCCTACAGCCTCGATGTCTACCGCCACGCCGAACACTTCGTGGTCAACGTGCTCGGCAACGAGCAGGTCGACATCTCCAACCGCTTCGCCCGGCGCGGCGAGGACAAGTTCGCCGGTATCGCCATCGACGAGGGCCTGGGTGGCGTCGCCCGGGTGACGGGGGCCGCGGCCCATTTCGAGTGCCGGACCTGGAACGTCTACGAGGGCGGCGATCACCTGATCATCGTCGGTGAAGTGCTGCGCTACGCCTACCGCAAGGAGGGCAGCGCCCTGGTCTTCCACAACGGCCGCTACGCCGTGCCCGAACCGCATCCGCTGATGCTCGACGTCGGCGAGCACACGGCGCTGGACGGCCGGCTGGGCCGGCACCTGCTCTATCTGATGCGCCAGGCACTGGCCGCCTACCGGGGGGATTTCTACCCGCGGCTCGCCTGCCTCGGCGTCAACGACAACGAGTGGCGGGTGCTGACCCTGCTCGCCGATGGCGGGCCGCTGGCCGCCGAGGTGCTGGCGCGGCGCGTGGCACAACCGCTCGCGGAGCTCGAGGACATCCTCGCGATACTCCGGGAGCGGGGGCTTCTGGGCGTGGACGACTCCCGGGACGTGCATCTCACCGAGGACGGACAGAGCCTGGCGCTGCGTCTGCTGGCGATGGCCGACGACTACGAGCGTCGCCTGTTCGAGAGCCTGGCGCCTAACGAGGCCGATGCCCTCAAGTCGGGGCTGGGGCGTGTGATCGAGCGTCTCGGCGCCCCTTCGTGACCTCTCCGAGCGAGAGGCCAATGTGCAAGCAAGCCAAAAAAGCCAAGCAAACCAAGGAGACCGACCATGTCGGAAGTAACGAGTGCTGAAGTGAACGCCCTGGTGGCGCGCATCGAGACGCTGGAGGCCGAAGCCGAGATCCGCCGCCTGCAGGCGCGCTACATGTTCCTCTGCGACACTCCGATCCCCGAGTACGGAGTGACCAGCGACGCCGAACGCATCGACCGGATCATGGCGCTGTATACCGAGGATGCCGTCTGGGAAGGCGTCGGCGAGTACTACGACGACCAGTTCGGGCGCGCCGAGGGCGCGGCGGCGATCCGGCGGCATTTCGAGGGTTTCTGGAAGCAGGACGCGGACCCCAAGCTGCTGCTCAACGTCCACTATCTGACCTCGGAGCAGATCCATGTGCGCGGCGACGTCGCCGAAGGTCAGTGGGTCCACTGCCAGCCCTGGATCTTCTCCAACGGCAAGGCGCTGCTGCGTTCGTCGCGGCTCAACAATGCCTTCCGCAAGGAGCCCGACGGGCAGTGGAAGATCACCCGCACGCGCACCGAGAACGTCTTCGTGGCGCCGCTGCAGGAAGGCTGGGCGACGGACTATCCCAGCGAGTCGGTGCTGCTCAAGGACTGAGGAGGCGTCATGGCACACGAATTCGTGTACACGGGCAACCCGGCGCGTATTCTCTTCGGGCCCGGCAGCCGGGCCCGGATCGCCGACGAGATCCGCCGCCTGGCGTGCCGCCGGGCGCTGGTGCTCGCCACGCCCACCCGCCGCGACGCGGCGCTCGAGCTCCAGACCCGGCTCGGCGAGCTGGCCGCGGGGGTGTTCAGCGAGGCCGCCATGCATACCCCGGTGGCGGTGACCGAGCGGGCCATGGCGGCGTTCGCGCAGGCCGATGCCGACTGTGTCGTCGCGCTGGGCGGTGGCTCCACCGTGGGCCTGGCCAAGGCGATCGCCCACCGCAACGACGCCCCGCAGATCGTGGTGGCGACCACCTACGCCGGCTCCGAGGTCACGCCGATCCTGGGGCAGACCGAGAACGGCGTGAAGACCACGCTCAAGGGCCCCGGCATCCTGCCCGAGGTGGTGATCTACGACGCCGAGCTCACCCTCGAGCTGCCACCGGCGATCAGCGTGACCAGTGGCCTTAACGCCATGGCGCACGCGGTGGAGGGGCTCTACGCCCGCGACCGCAACCCGCTGACCGGGCGGATGGCCGTGGAGGGGCTCGACAGCCTGAAGCGGGCACTGCCGGCGATCGTCGAGCATCCGCGGGATCTCGAGGCGCGCAGCGACGCGCTCTACGGTGCCTGGCTGTGCGGCAGCGTGCTGGGCAGCGTGGGCATGTCGCTGCACCACAAGCTGTGCCACACCCTGGGCGGCAGCTTCGATCTGCCCCACGCCGAGACCCACGCCGTGCTGCTGCCGCATACCGCCGCCTACAACGCCGAGGCGGCGGCCGATGTCCTGGCGCCGGCGGCGCGCCTGTTCGGTGGCGAGCTGGGTGGCGGCCTCCACGACTTCGCCGCCGGCCTGGGCGCACCGCTGACCCTCGAGGCCCTGGGGCTGCGCGAGTCCGATCTGGACCGTGCCGCCGAGCTGGCGGTCATGAATCCCTACTGGAACCCGCGCCCCATCGAGCGCGACGCCATCCGCGAGCTGCTGGGCCGCGCCTGGCGTGGCGAGCGCCCGGTGTAAGGCCGCGTTCCCGTATCGAGGCCCGGTCACCGGGCCGACAAGGAGGAGAGAGCATGCCCCGGATCGACTATTTCACCGAAGCCAACTCCGTCGAGGCGGTCAACGCGCGCATGGGCGAGGCGACCGACCCGCGGCTGCGCGAGGTCATGGCGGCGCTGGTTCGCCACCTGCACGACTTCGTCAAGGAGGTCGGGCTGACCCAGCGCGAATGGGAGGCGGCGATCGACTTTCTGACCCGCACCGGCCAGTTGTGCGATGCCGAGCGCCAGGAGTTCATCCTGCTCTCCGATACCCTCGGCGTCTCCATGCTGGTGGACGCCATCGCCCACCGCCGCCCGGCGGGCGCCACCGAGAACACGGTGTTCGGCCCCTTCCACGTCGACGGCGCCCCGGAGCTGCCCATGGGCAGCTGCATCTCGCTGGATGGCAAGGGCGAATCGTGCCGCTACACGGGCCGCGTGCTGGACCTGGAAGGCCGGCCCCTCGCCGGCGCGCGCCTCGATGTCTGGTCGGACAACAGCGAGGGCTTCTACGACGTCCAGCAGCCCGGCCGGCAGCCGAAATGGAACAACCGCGGCGTGTTCGTCACCGGCCCCGACGGCCGCTACGACTTCGTCGGCATCAAGCCGGTCTCCTATCCGATCCCCGACGACGGGCCGGTGGGCAAAATGCTGGCGCGTCTCGGGCGTCATCCCTGGCGGCCGGCCCACATGCACTTTCTGATCACCCACCCGGATCACGAGCGGATCGTCACCCATACCTTCGTCTCGGGCGACGACTACCTGACCTCGGATGCCGTCTTCGGCGTCAAGGAAGCGTTGATCGTGGATTATCGAAAAGCCACGGCGGGGGACACGACATGGCAGGTGGATTTCGATTTCGTCATGGTCGGCGCCCGCGACGACTGACGGGAGCGTCCGGCCGGCGGCTTTCGAAAGAAAGAGTCCGGGGCCGGCCTGCCGGACGGTGGCGCCAAGCGGCTGATGCGGGCCGCTCGGGGCGCTTTAGTTTTATTTCAACTAACTGTTTTTAAAGGAATTATTGGTTCCAATTTGGGATAACGTCGGCAGTCTGGATGTGCTTATCATCGAGTTTGACGCGTTGTCGATTCCAACAATCATAATACGAAGGCATAGAACAATGAGTGTGACCTCCTCCCCTGCGATGACCTCGACGGAGCTCCGGCGCGGCGCTCTGGGTGTCGGCTTCATCATCTTCTTCGTGGTCTCCGCGGCGAGCCCCTTCAGTGTGCTCGCGGGCGGCTTTCCCATCGGTATCATGCTCGGCAACGGCGCCGGGACGCCGTCACTGATCGTGTTGGTACTGCTCATTCTGCTGCTGTTCTCGGTGGGCTACACCACCATGTCGCGCTACGTGACCAACGCGGGCGGTTTCTACGCCTTCTCGGCGAAAGGCCTGGGGCCGGTCTCCGGCGGGGCGGTCGCGGGGCTGGCGGTCTTCGCCTACAACATCCTGCAGATCGGGATCTACGGCATGTTCGGCGGTGTCGCCGCGGGGAGCATGAGCGCGGTCTTCGACGTGAGCCTGCCCTGGTGGATCTATTCGCTGATCGCGATGGCGAGCATCGCCCTGCTCGGCTATCGGCAGATCGATCTTTCGGCCAAGTTGCTGTGCTTCATCGTCATGGCCGAGTACGCGGTCATCCTGATCCTGGATATCGCGATTGTTTCCAGCGGCGGGGACAGTGGCGTCGACTTTGCCGCCTTCCAGCCCGAGCATATCTTCAGTGGCGCCCCCTCCATCGGCATGCTGTTCTGCTTCGCGGCGTTCATCGGCTTCGAGGCGACCACCATCTATGGCGAGGAAGCGAAGAACCCCCGCCGCGACATTCCGCTGGCCACCTACGCCTCGATCCTGCTGATCGGCTGTTTCTATGCCCTGTCGACCTGGTCGATGATCATCGGCGTGGGGTCCGACAAGATCGTGACGACCCTGCAGGGACTCCAGGATCCCACCACCCTGATCTACACCCTGTCTGACCACTATGTGGGGGGCTGGCTCACGCACATCGCCCGCGTGCTGTTCCTGATCAGCCTCTATGCCGGCCTGCTGGCCTTCCACAACTCGGCGGCGCGCTACTTCTACGCCATCGGTCGCGACGGCCTGCTGCACGACGCCCTGGGGACGACGCACGCCGTTCACCAGAGCCCGCACGTCGGTTCGCTCCTGCAGACCCTGATCGCGGCGACCGCGGTGATGATCTTCGCCGCCTGCGGCAGCGATCCCATCCTGCAGCTGTTCGCCTGGTTCTCCAGCCTGGCGGCGCTGTCGTTGATCCTGCTGATGGCCATCACCTCGCTGGCGGTGACGCTCTACTTCCAACGCCATCCCGAGCTGAACGTCGGGGTCTGGCGCGGACGAATCCTGCCGGCCATCTCCGGTCTGCTGCTGCTCGCCGTGATGGTGATCGCGGTCATCCACTTCGACGTGCTGACCGGGTCGAGCCAGCTGCTCTCCTATGGGCTCTGCGTGCTCATCCTGGTGGCGCTCGGCGTGGGCGGGATGCTGGCGATACGTCTGCGTCGGCTGGCCCCGGCGCGGTTCGAGCAGATCGGCGCCCAGCGAATCTAGACGGCGATTTCCACCACATGCAGAAAAAGGACGAGCGTCATGCGTGACCATGAACTAGTGATCGGTGGCGACAGCGTGCCGGGTGACGACGGGCACTTCGCGGTGATCGACCCGGCCAGCGGTCAGGCCTTCGCGCGCTGCCCGGCGGGTTCCCCCGCGCAGTTGGATCGCGCGGTCGATGCCGCCCGGGCCGCCTGTGGCGAGTGGCAGGCCCTGAGCCACGCACAACGCTGCGAGGCGCTGACCCGGGTCGCCGACGACATCGAGCGCGAAGCGGACGAACTGGCGCGGCTGATCGTTCGCGAGCAGGGCAAGCCGCTGGCGCTGGCCCAGTCGGAAATCGCCGGCGGCGTGGCCTGGACGCGCTACGCGGCGGGCCAGGAGATCCCGGTGGAGTGGATCGAGGAGACGCCCACCCAGCGTATCGAGCTGCACCACCGGCCGGTGGGGGTGGTGGCCTCGATCACGCCCTGGAACTGGCCCTTCATGATCGCGGTATGGCACATCATGCCGGCGCTGCGGGCGGGCAATTGCGTGGTGAGCAAGCCCTCCAGCCTGACCCCGCTGAGCACGATCCGGCTGGTGGAGATCATCGCCCGCCACGTACCGCGGGGCGTGATCAACGTGGTCACCGGGCAGCAGGGCCTGGGTAGCGCGATTACCGGCCATCCGGGCATCGACAAGATCGTCTTCACCGGCTCCACCGAGACCGGGCAGCGCGTCATGCGAGCCTCGGCCGGTAATCTCAAGCGTCTGACCCTGGAACTGGGCGGCAACGACGCCGCCATCGTGCTGCCGGAGACGCCGGTAGCGGCGGTGGCCGAGGAAATCTTCCAGGCGGCCTTTCTCAACATGGGCCAGACCTGCTCGGCGCTGAAGCGGCTCTACGTCCACGAATCCCAGTATCGTGAATTCGCCGAGGCGCTGGCCGACATCGCGCGGCGCCAGGTGGTCGGCGATGGCCTGGAGGCTGGCGTGACCTTCGGCCCGGTGCAGAATGCCGACCAGCTCGCACTGGTCAGCGAACTCGTCGACGACGCCCGCGCCCAGGGCGCCGAGGTGCTGTGCGGCGGCGAGCGCCTGGACCGCCCCGGCTTCTTCTATCCGCCGACCATCGTCACCGGCGTCAGCGACGGTCAGCGCCTGGTGGACGAGGAGCAGTTCGGTCCGGTACTGCCGGTGATCGCCTATAGCGACGTCGAGGACGCCCTGCGCCGCGCCAACGCCTCGTCGATGGGGCTGGGCGGCTCGGTCTGGGGCAGCGACGAGGTCCGTGCCCAGGCCGTTGCCAGCCGCCTGGAAAGTGGCGTGGCGTGGGTCAACTGCCACGCGCAGATCCAGCCCAATACGCCCTTCGGCGGTTGCAAGATGTCCGGTTTCGGCGTCGAGTTCGGCCTCCAGGGGCTGCTCGAGTTCACCACGCCGCAACTGCACTACGTCCGGACGTTCCCGACGAAATGAGCGCGCCGGGCCAGCCGCCCTTCGCGCAGGCGCGACCGGCTGTCCCGGTGGTCGGTTCCCACGTCACAACAACAACACCGATAAGGTACTCACATGACACTTCTCAAGACGACCCGGCTCGCCGGCGGTCTCGCCGTGCTGGGCTTCACGCTCGCGCAGACCGGCACCGCACAGGCCTACGAACTGCTGTCGAGCCCCGACGGCGCCCTCAACATCGACGTGCTGGCCGTGCATGGCTGGATGCACAGCCGCAAGAATTACGACGGTCGCAGCGGTGGCTCGAGCTGGCGCGAGGGCTTCGCCAAGTACGGCTTCAGTGGCCATCGCACGCTGGGTGGCACCGGCGATGTCTACGGTGCCCTCGACTGGGTCAGCTCCGCCACCTGGGGCGATGGTGACGCCGGCGGCAACAGCATCGGCTCGGAGCGGCGCACCTCGCTCGAGGAAGCCTATCTGGGCTGGCGATCGGGCGAGCGCTTCCCCTTCCTCGGCACGGATGGGCTGGATCTCTCCGCCGGTCGGCAGGTGGTCCAGCTCGGCAAGGGCTTCATCATCAACGACGACGGCCTGAATCTCGGCGAGGGGCCGGCCGGGGGCGCCCTCGATCGCGGCGGCGCCTACTACCTGGCGGCGCGGCACGCCTTCGACCGCACCGCGGTGGCACGCATCGGCGGTGACCGCGGCCTGCACGGCACGGCCGCCTGGCTCGCCTCGGACAACCGCGCCCAGGCGGACACCGAGCTGCTCGCCGGTACCCTCGACTACACCGGTGAGGCCGGTACCCTCGGCCTGACCGCGGTGCACGGGCTCGACGTCGACGACGCCTGGGCCGACGACTTCCTGCGTCAGCGCGACGGCATGAACGTCTACAGCCTGCGCGGCGACAGCGACCTCGGCATCGCCAATGCCGACTTCGCCTTCGAGTACGCCCGCCAGTACAAGGATGCCGGCACCGAGACTGCCTGGTACGGCCAGGCCCGGTACACCTTCGCGGACCTCGCCTGGACGCCGACGCTGACCTACCGCTACACCCGCTACTCGGCGGATTGGGACTCGCTGTTCACCGGCCAGAACAGTCCCGATCTGGGCACCTGGTTCCAGGGCGAGGTGGCCTCCAACTACGCGGGCATCTTCGCGCGCAACACGGGAATCCATCATGTCGGCCTGAGCCTCAGACCGACGCAAAGCTTGTCCCTGGGAGCGCTGTTCTTCGACTTCACTACCCTGGAGCACCGCGATGCGCGTAATCTGGATGCTCGGGAGCTGGACCTGTACGCGAGCTGGATGGCGACCGAGCATATCGCCGTCAGCCCCCTGGTGGGCTTCTACAAGCCCGACAAGAGCGCGGCCGATGGGGGCACCCAGGTCGGGGATAACGATACCAATGTGTATGCGCAGTTGGTGCTGGCGGCGTTCTTCTGAGGGATCGGCATGACGAGAGGCCGCCAAGCCGTGGCTCGACAGGCGGCAGCGGCCAACCGGCGAGTGCCATCCACGGGGGCGGGTATGTTATGTGAGTTGCGTTCCTTTCAGGATTCTCAGCGACATGCGGCGGCGATCGCTGGCTGGCAGCAGGTCTACGACCAGCTAGGCGCCGGCCGCCCTTCCAGTGAACTCCTGCAGGTCTCGGGGGAGCGCTTCCAGGTCTTCCACGAGGTGCTCGACAAGCGGGTGGTGCAGCACGGCCAGTCGCCCCGCAAGCGTTTCTGCATGGCGTTCTCCACCGCCAGGACCCCGGTCATCCAGGGCTGCAAGGTCGTTTCGAACAGCGTGCTGCTGCTGCGCGACGGCGAGGAATTCATGCTGCACGCACCGGAAGGCCTGGCGTTTCTGGCTCTGTGCGTCGACCTCGAGCGCTTCAGCCGCCTGGCCGAGGTCGAGCTGGGGGCCGAGCGCTTCGCCCGGTTCGCCGCGATGCCCGGCATGGATGTCCCGATGCGGCTGCTGAAAGCGATCAGCGTGGGGCTCTTTCGCGATCTCGACGGCCTGGTCGCGCGGGGCAGCCACGACGACCCGGTTCTCGAAAAACGTATCGAAGACACCCTGATGGCGGTACTGCTCGATCTCTTCCTGCAGGCCAATGGCGAGAAACGCCGCAACGAACTCGCCGTGAGCACCTATCTGGTCAAGCGCAGCCAGGAACTGGCCCTGGCCGATCCGCAACGACCGCTCAGCGTACTGGACCTGTGCGAGCAGCTGCACGTCAGCCGCAAGACGTTGCAGAACAGCTTCCAGCGGGTGGTGAGCATGCGTCCGGTGGAGTTCCTGCGCAGCATCCGGCTCAACGCCGTGCGCCGCCAGTTGATGGCGTCGTCCGCCGACGAGAGTTCGGTGGGCGATGTGGCCTACGCGATGGGTTTCCGCCATCTCAGCCACTTCTCGGCGAGCTATTACACGCTGTTCGGCGAATACCCCTCCGAAACACCGCGCAGCGACTGACGGCGGGCGATGCGTCGAACCCGCGGCCTCACCGCGGAAGAGTCGGCCAGCCAGGGCAGCGCGAGCGCCAGGCGCTTTCTCCAAAAGGGCGATATGCTAGACTATTCAACTATTTTATCGTCTTGGAGCGCTCACGCATGGTCGACAAGGAAGAACTGGCCTCTCCCTTCTTTCCGCTCTCCGACGACTACCGCGCCCGGGATTTTCCGCTTTACTGGGTGGCGCGACTGAATGCCAAGTACAGCGCCGAGGTGGACGCGCTGCTCAAGCCCCTCGGGCTGAGTTCCTCCAAGTGGCGCGTGCTGATGATCCTCCACGAGCAGGGCCGCCTGAGCATGTCGGACATCGCCACCCATGTCGTGGCCAAGCTCTCCACGGTCACCAAGATCGTCTACAAGATGCAGGAAACCGGCCTGCTCGAGACGGCACCCTCGCCGCAGGACGGCCGGGTCACGGAAGTGGCGTTGACCGAGGATGGCGAGGCCAAGCTGGCGGAGGCCCGGGGTCTCACCGGGCGCATCGTCGAAAAGGCCTTCGACGGCCTGGAGAAAGACGAGATCGTCTACGTCAACCAGTGCCTGAGCAAGATGTTCCGCAACCTGAACGCCATCTGAGGCGAGCGGCCCTGGCGTAAGGGCCCGCTCTCGAGAGACGCGCCGGCTCAAGCCGGTGGGCACGTCGCCCGAGACAGCCCCCTGTCGATCGATACCACTCAGTCCGTCTTGACCGGGCCGGCGAGGTAGACCGCGTCCGGGACGGGCTCCATCCACTCGACCGGCGAGCCGTCCTGCGACTCCTGAATGGCGACGTGCTGCATCGCCGTCTTGTCGGTGGCGCCATGCCAATGGCGACGACCGCAGTTACACCAGATCAGGTCGCCCGGGCGAATCTCGGTCTTCGGCCCGCCCTCGCACTGGGTCCAGCCCACGCCGTCGGTCACCAGCAGGATCTGCCCTACCGGATGCGTGTGCCAGTTGGTACGCGCACCCGGCTCGAAATTGACCACGGCGACGCCCACCCGCGAAGGCGCCGGCGCACTGAAGACCCGGTCGATGCGAACCTGGCCGGTGAAATACTCGCTGGGCCCCTGGATGGCGTCGCTGGAACCGGCGCGCTGCACCAGCATGTCTGCTGACGAGGCGTGGGTCTCATTCATGGCAACCTCCTGCGATTGCTGCGTGTCGTGGTGTCCGTTGAACGGTAGCAGGCCGCGATTGAGCCGAGTATATGTAAGATCCTGAATGCAGAATGAAGGGGAGCTTCATAATGGCGGCGTATCGGCTGGACGATCTGGCCGTCTTCGTGACGGTGGGGCGCGAAGGCAACTTCACCCGCGCGGCGGCGCATCTCGGCGTATCGCCCTCGGCGGTGAGCCAGACGTTGCGAGGGCTGGAAGAGCGCCTCGGGGTGCGCTTGCTGACGCGCACGACGCGTCGCGTCACGCGTACCGAGGCAGGCGAGAAGCTGCTGCGCGAGATCGCCCCGCTGCTGGAGGCGATCGAGGCGCAGGTAACCGCCGTGACCGAACTGCGAGAGCGCCCGGCGGGCACGGTACGCATCACCGCCGACGAATACGCGGCGCGTCACGTCCTGTGGCCGAAGCTGCTCCCCCTGCTGGAAGCCTACCCCGGACTCACCATCGAACTGACCACCGACTACGGGCTGACGGACATCGTCGCCGAACGCTTCGACGCCGGGGTGCGCCTGGGTGGCACCGTCGCCGCCGACATGATCGCCGTGCCGATCGGCCTGCGCATGCGGCTGGTCACCGTGGCCTCACCCGAGTATCTGGCGCGACATGGCACGCCCCGGACGCCGGAAGCGTTGACGAGCCATCGTTGCATCAACCTGCGTCTGCCCACCCACGGCGGTCTCTATGCCTGGGAGTTCGGCAACGGCGGCCGCGAATTTCGGGTCCGCGTCAGCGGCCCGTTGATCATGAACAGCGTGGAACAGATCCTCGATGCCTGTCTTGCCGGGGTGGGCCTGGCGCAACTGCCCGACGGGCTGGTTCAGGCGCACCTGGAGCGCGGCGACCTGCAGGAGGTCCTCGCCGACTGGTCCGAGCCCTTCACGGGCTATCATCTCTACTACCCGAATCGCCGCCAGCAGACCGCGGCCTTTCGGGTCGTGGTGGAGGCGTTGCGGGTACGCTTCGAGTGACGGGGCCGGCTGTGCTGCCCAAGAGGGAATAGCGACTGAAAAACGCCTTCTGAAGCGTGGACGAGGGGTCGCCGTGCTGCTGGGACGCTCGAGCGAAGGGCGGGACGTTAAAATAGCCAGGGCCACTATTTCAATTTATGGGTAAAAATGAAATAGTCTTTCAGTCTATTTCACCTTGCCAGGATACCCTCATGCAGCGCGGGCTGACCGGCCAATACACCCCCAGCATCGCCGGTGGCGTCGGCTGCCAGGCGTTCGTTCCGGCGCCACTGCCCCCCGAGCCCGCGCTGTCACTGGATGACAAGCTACAGCGTCGGCTCTCCGCCGCCCACATCGCCCTGGGGCGGCTCGATGGCATCTCGATGCTGCTGCCCGACGCACAGCTATTTCTCTACAGCTATGTGCGCAAGGAAGCGGTGATGTCCTCGCAGATCGAGGGCACGCAGTCGTCGCTCAGCGATCTCATGATCTATGAGATGGACGGCATTCCCGGTGTCCCGATGGATGACGTGCAGGAGGTCTCCTGCTACGTGCGGGCGCTCAACCTGGGCGTTCAGCGCATTCGCGAAGGGCAGCCGATTACGATCCGGCTCGTGCGTGAGCTACACGACGCCTTGATGACTCACGGGCGCGGTGCGCATCGCCGCCCGGGGGAGTTCCGCCAGAACCAGGTCTGGATCGGCGGGCACCGGGCGGACGAAGCCGCGTTCGTGCCACCCCCGGCCAACCAACTCGCTGACTGCTGGGGCGCCTTCGAGCGCTTTCTCAATGACGAGCCGGCGGCGACGGAACCGGTGATCAAGGCCGCCCTGGCACACGTGCAGTTCGAAACCATCCACCCGTTCATGGATGGCAATGGTCGGCTCGGGCGCTTGTTGATCCCGCTGATTCTGGTGCAGGCAGGCTTTCTGACGGAGCCGCTGCTCTACCTTTCGGTGTTCTTCAAACGTCACCGGCAGGTCTATTACGATCACCTCCAGAACGTGCGCCTGACCGGCGATTGGGAAAGCTGGTTGCTCTTTTTCGTCGATGCCATCGCCGATACCGCCAACCATGCCGTTGCCACGGCGCAGGCGCTCAATGCGCTACTGGCCCGGGACAAGGCGCGCCTGAGCGAGCTTGGCCGCCTATCCGGTTCCGCGACCCAGGTGCTGGAAGCGCTCTACCGTCACCCCATCGCCAATATCGCCACGCTGCATCGGGACACCGGGCTGACCCAGGCCACCGTCGGCAAGGTGCTGGAAGCCCTGGCGCAGCAGTTGAATATCGTACGGGAGTTGACCGGCCAGAAGCGCAACCGGGTGTTCGCCTATGGCGACTATATCGATCAGTTGAGTCGGGAATAGCCACAGGCATTCTTTTCAACTGGATAACCAGGAAGTGCCGCTTAGAGCGCCTTTCAAAACCTGCCTTGAAGCTTGTTCAGACAGACCAAGGAACAGCCCAACAGCGTAAAGGCATAATGGATATCGACTCGCCGCTCATAGCGCGTGGTAAGTCGCCTCATCCGGCTCAGCCACGCAAAGGTTCGTTCGACAACCCAGCGATGGCAGCCGAGTCGCTGACTATCCTCGACACCTCGACGAGCAATACGGGGCTGAATGCCCCGTCGCTGACAGGCTCGGCGGCAACGGCGATGATCGTACGCCTTGTCCGCATGGAGTTTGTCGGGACGCCGGCGAGGCCGT
>NZ_QWBW01000058.1 GCF_004117855.1 Modicisalibacter coralii | reverse complement strand
GTCAGCCCGATACCAGCCTCCTCAGGCAAGACGCAGCGCCACCGACTCAATCGGGGTGGCGACCGAGCCGCCAATAGTGCGCTGCATATTATCGCCATCGGGCGACTCCGTCTGGAGGCGACAACCCAAGCGTATGTCTCACGTCGAGTGGCGGAGGGGCACTCCAAGTTGGAAGCGCTTCGCTGCCTGAAACGCTATATCGCCCGAGAGGTATACTATGTGCTGCGCCATCGTCGCCGAGAGATCAACCAGGCGCAAATTGCCACTTGACGGTTAGAAGGGCGTCCGCGGCAGCCAGTACTGCTCGACCCTGTACCCGTCGCTGCTGACCCGGCACGACCTCCAGTGCAGCATGAGTGCCAGGGGCAACTGCTACGACAATGCCTGTGCCGAGAGCTTCTTCCATAGCCTCAAGGTCGAGGCGATCCATGGCGAGCGATTCGAGACTCGGGACGCCATGCGGCGGCACGTGTTCGAGTATATCGAGATGGACTACAACCGGCAGCGCCGGCACAGTGCGATTGGGATGATCAGCCCGGAAGTCTTCGAGGCCCGAATGATCGCTTAGATCGGTGTCCACGATTGCTGGGTAAGATCAGCGGCATTTATCTATCTCTTCTGGATATTCCGTATGGAGTGTCTGGTCCAGCGCCATATCGTGGTCCGTTTCAATCGCAAGACGCGCAAGATTTACATCAACCGGCCCAACTTCGCCGGTGGCAATCGGGTCTACGACTGGGACGATGTGGTGGCCTCGGTCGATCCCGACGACCGGGTGGTGACCAGGCAGCGCAAGCGCGAGATCCTGATGCTGTTCTTCTTCAAGCAGCGTACCGGTGCCGAGTATCACGATGTAGTCTTTCTCGGCGCGCCGCTGCGCAGCGATCACGAACTCTATGCGCTGTGGGAGTACATCCGCCGCTATATGGAAGAGGGCCCGGAAAGCCTGCCCAAGCCCAGGTGCATCCCCAACTTCCCCTGGCCGTGGCGTTCGCTGCTGGCCCCCTGGAGCTTCCTGGAGAACAAGTGGGCCGCCGCGCCCTGGAGTCCGGGGATGGTCGCGCTGGTAGTGATCGCCTCTGTCAACGCCATTGAAGTCTGTCCGGATTTCATCACTTCAGATTGTCCGGTTTTTATCAGTACTCTTTCATCGGAACAGGTTCAGGGTCGTGTGAGGGCTCGTCCTCCTTCGTGGCAGGTGTGGTCACCAAGCCAGCTCGTCGTTTGTCCTTCAGTCGATAGCTTTCGCCTTTGATGTTCAGGGTGGTCGAGTGATGCAGCAGTCGATCCAGGATCGCCGTGGCAATGACCTGGTCACCAAAGATCTCGCCCCAGTCCATGAACGATTTGTTCGAGGTGAGGATCGTACTGGCCCGCTCGTAGCGCCGGTTGATCAAGCGGAAGAACAGACTGGCCTCCTCGCGCGTCATCGGCAGATAGCCCATCTCGTCGAGCACCAGTACCTTGGGGTAGGTCAACTGCTGGAGTTGCCGATCCAGGCGGTTCTCCTGCCGTGAGCGCATCAGCGTGCCGACCAGCCGATCCAGGGTCATGAACAGCACGCGGTGGCCGGCTTCGGCGGCCTTGACGGCCAAGGCGACAGCGAGGTGGGTTTTTCCCACGCCGGGTGGCCCGAGCAGCACCACGTTGTCGCCCCGTTCGACGAAGCCCAGGCCGGCCAGCTCGCGCACGATCTTGTGATCGATGCTGGGCTGGAAGCTGAAGTCGAACTGCTCCAGGGTCTTGATCCAGGGTAGGCGGGCCTGCTTCAGGCGTGACTCCAGTCCCTTCTGGTGGCGCCCGCCCCATTCCTGTAG
>NZ_QWBW01000057.1 GCF_004117855.1 Modicisalibacter coralii | reverse complement strand
TGGTAAGCGCTCCATAAACCCCATCTTCCGGGCACGATTCATCAACGACAGACTGGTGCCTCCCATCATGAAGGAGGGCACCATGAACGAGCTGACCTCGACACAGGCCTACTGGCTGGGCCATCTATTTCATGCCTCATCCCGGCAACTGTCGCTGAGCGAGTATGCCGAGGAGCAGGAACTGGCGTTGGCGGCGTTGCTGGCCTGGGAGCAACGTCTGGTGGTGCAGGGTGTGCCGGTGCCGCCGCGTCATCGCCCGAAGCGCTTCGTCGCCGTGGAGGTGGCCCGATGATCCGGCCGGATACCGGGCTGCGGGTCTATCTGTGCCGCGAGCCGGTCGACATGCGCAAGCAGATCGATGGGTTGGCCCTGCTGGTCCAGGAGGCCATGGAACTCGACCCCTTCGAGGCGGCGGTGTTCGTCTTCGGTAATCGCCAGCGCGACAAGGTCAAGCTGCTCTACTGGGAACGCAACGGCTTCGTGGTCTGGTACAAGCGCCTGGAGCGCGAGCGCTTCAAATGGCCGGACCGGCTGGCGGGCGACACCGTCACGCTCTCGGGGCAGCAACTCAACTGGCTGCTCGATGGCTACGATCTCAGCGCCATGCAGCCACACAAGGCCTTGCACTTTCAATCGGTTGGGTAGCCTGACGACTCCCCAAGAGAGGTCGGCTGCGGTAACATCGTGGCATGACGTCCTCTGCTTCCCACACCGCCGATACCATCCACCGGTTGCAACGCCAACTGGCAGCTGCCGAGGCAGACAAGGCCCATGCCGATGCCGAAAATGCCCGCCTTTTGGCCCTGATGGCCAAGAAGGAAGCGCAGTGGGAAGCGACCAAGGCGTCGCTCTTCGAGCAGTTCCGCCTGGCCATCGAACGCCAGTTCGGCCCCTCTACCGAGAAGTATCGCGTCGAACAGGCTGACCTGCTGATCAACGAAGCCGAAGCGGCGGTCGATGAGGAAGAGACCAGCGCCCAGGATGATACGGCTGATGACGCGTTTGACGTACCGGCCGAGCCCCATCAGCCGGCCAAGCGCCGCACCCGCGGCGGTCGCGTCGCTCTGCCGCCCGAGCTGCCGCGCGTCGAGGTGGTACACGAGTTGCCCGAGGAGTCCCGCCACTGCGCCGAGGACGGCACCGAACTCAAGGTCATCGGCGAGGCGGTGAGCGAGGAGCTCCACGTGGTGCCGGCACGGATCGAGGTGATCCGCCATGTCCGCGTCAAGTATGCCTGCCCGGCCTGCGAAGAGGGCGTGCAGATCTCCCCGGCGCCGGCCAAGCTGCTGCCGAAGAGCAACGCCAGCGCCACGCTGCTCGCCTACGTGGCCACCGCCAAGTACCAGGACGCCTTGCCGCTCTACCGGCAGAGCCAGATCTTTGCCCGCCACGGGGCCGAGATCCCGCGCCAGACCCTGGCGCGCTGGATGGTGCAGGTCGGCGAACGTGTGGCACCGCTGATCGAGTCGCTGCGGCGACACCTGCTGCAGGCCCCGCTGATCCACATGGACGAGACCACCCTGCAGGTCAATGCCGAAGCGGACCGACCCGCGAGTGCCACCTCCTATATGTGGCTGCAGCGCGGCGGGCCACCGGGCCAGCAAGTGGTGCTGTTCGACTATGACGCCAGCCGTGCCGGTCGGGTGCCCGTGCGCCTGCTGGGTGACTATGCCGGTTGCCTGGTCACCGACGGCTACGAAGGCTATGCCCAGGTCGTGCGCGACAACGGCATCACCCATGCCGGCTGCTGGGCGCATGCGCGGCGCAAGTTCGTCGAGGCCCAGAAGGTGCAGCCCAAGGGCAAGACCGGCAAGGCCGACTGGGCCCTCAACCAGATCCGCAAGCTCTACGCCGTGGAGCAGCAGGCCAAGACCCTGGGACCGGAGGCGCGGCAGGCGCTGCGCGAGCAGCAGAGCCGCCCCGTGATCACGCAGTTGCGCACCTGGCTCGACAAGTCGCTGACCCAGGTGCTGCCCAGGAGCGCGCTGGGCAAGGCGCTGCACTATCTCGATGATCAGTGGGCACGGCTGACGCGCTTCCTCGATGACGGGGTGATCCCGCTGGACAACAACCCGGCGGAGAACGCCATCCGCCCCTTCGTGGTGGGCCGCAAGAACTGGCTGTTCAGCCACACACCGAGCGGGGCCCAGGCCAGCGCGGCAATCTACAGCCTGATCGAGACGGCCAAGGTCAACGGTCTCTCGCCCTACGAGTACCTGCAGTTCGTGTTCGAGACGCTGCCGACCCTCGGCGACGAGGACGACCCCGACGTACTGCTTCCCTGGCAGTGGAAGGACACCCTACCGGCCTGAGTCAGGCCGGTACAGATGGGGTTGTTGGATCGCTTAC
>NZ_QWBW01000056.1 GCF_004117855.1 Modicisalibacter coralii | reverse complement strand
GCCGCCGGCCAGGCGGTGCGCGACAGCGCCAGCCAGACCATGCTCACCCCGCGCATCCATGACGCCTACGAACAGGGCGTGAGCAGCCTGGCGAGCCACGAGAAGACCCGCGAGGTGGCCCGCGGCAGCCTGGGCGAGAGCCCCAACCAGTGCCAGCCGGGGCTGTTCGTCACCGCGGCGAGCGACTTCCTCGCCGACGAGCGGCTGCAGGCCGAGGTGTTCGGCGCCAGCTCGCTGATCGTCGAGTGCGCCGACGAGGCGGAAGTGCGGCAGGTCGCCGAGCACCTGGAAGGCCAGCTGACCGCCACCCTGCAGATGGACGACGCCGATCTCGACAGCGCCCGGGCGCTCTTGCCGATCCTCGAGCGCAAGGCCGGGCGCATCCTGGTCAACGGCTGGCCGACCGGGGTCGAGGTGTGCCACGCCATGGTCCACGGCGGGCCCTACCCGGCGACTTCGGACTCGCGCACCACCTCGGTGGGCACGGCGGCGATCCATCGCTTCCTGCGCCCGGTGTGCTACCAGAACCTGCCGGACGCGCTGCGTCCCGAGGCACTCAAGGAGAGCAATCCGCTCGCACTCAAGCGGCTGGTCGACGGCCGGCGCGAGGGCTGAGCGCCGACGGCGGGGCGCGTTGCACGACGCTAGCCGCCGGTGTCTGCCGGTGTCCCCGACCGGCAGCTGAGAATGGCCCCATTCGTTGCGGATGGGGCTTTCTGTCGTCTGTCGTCGGCGCCAGAGGGTCAGATCAGGCCGGTTGCCTTGAGGAGAAACAGCCCCGTGGCGATGGTGAGCATGCAGGAGAAGGTCGAGATGACGATGATGTTGGCCGCCAGCCGGGCGTTGGCATGGGCGGCCTTGGCCATGACGAAGCTGACGGCGGCGGTGGGGCTGGCCAGGAAAAGGAACAGCGTGCCCAGTGCCTCGCCACGATAGCCCAGTGCCAGCGCCCCCAGGGTGCCGAGCAGCGGCAGCCAGACGGTCTTCCACAGGCTGGCATCGATCGCCAGTCGACTGCCTTCCTTGAGCGCGCTGGTGGAGAGCGTGCCGCCGATGCAGATCAGTGCCAGCGGCAGTGACATCGAACCGAAATACTCGCCCGAGGTCATCAGCCAGGTGGGCAGGCTCACCTGGAAGTAGGCGAAGGGGATGGCCAGGATCACGCACAGGATCAGGGGATTCCTGGCCAGATTGACGAGCAGCGAGCGGATGTCCGACTGGGCACCGGGGCTGTAGAGAGCCAGCACGATCGACGAGAAGATGTTGTAGATGACGATGATCGAGCCGGCCATGATGCCGCCCAGGGAAAGCCCGAAGGTGCCGTAGGTGCTGGCGGCCAGCGCCAGGCCGACGATGCCGCAGTTGCCGCGGAAGGCGCCCTGCACGAAAACGCCGCGGTCCTCGACCGGGCAGCGCCACAGTGCCCAAGCCCAGGCGAAAAAGAAGCTGGCCACCGAAAAGCCCAGGAAGTAGAACAGCAGGCCGGGTTGCAGGGCGACGTCGAGATCGGCCTTGATGATGCTCAAGAACAGCAGGGTCGGCATGGTCGCCCGGAAGACCAGCATCGAGGCGGTGGAGATGAACGCGGTATCGATCCAGCGGATGCGCTTGAGCAGGATCCCCAGGAACACCATGGCGAAGACCGGCAGGGTGACGTCGAGGGTGTGCAGGAAGGCGTCGAACAGGTTCACGGCCGTCACCCTTGGCGGACCAGCCAGAAACCGACGACCAGCGCGGCAATCACGGTGGCGAAGAACAGGGCATTACGCAGGCGGGTTCCGCGGGAACGGGGCGACGGGGGCACGAGCATCTCCTGAGGTGATGAAGGCGGGGGCGAAGGCCTCGGGGTGGCTCGCCATTGGCGTTACATGGTAAACCCGTTAGCCTGCTAGTCCCAGCCGGATCGCCGGGGTGGGCCATCGGGGCCGCCCATGGCGCCGCCGCGAACCTTCGCCGCCCGTGCTGTCCATCATTCGCTTGGAGATTCCTGCCCATGACCGAACCCGTCGACATCACCCTGGCCGGAGGGCGCCTCGCCGGCCTGAGCTGGGGGCCGCAGGCGGCGCCGATCTGGCTGGCCCTGCATGGCTGGCTGGACAACGCCGCGAGTTTCTCGCGCCTGGCGCCGTTGCTGGTCGAGCGGCTGGGCATTCGCCTGGTCGCCCTGGATTTCGCCGGGCACGGCCTGTCGCGGCACAAGAGCGTCGACAGCGACTATGCGATCTGGGACTTTCTGCACGATGTGCTCGACGCGATGGGCGATCTGGATCTGACGTCCACCACCGTGGTGGGCCACTCCATGGGCGCGGGAGTCGCCGGGCTGCTGGCGGCGTCGGTCCCCGAACGGGTGGAAAGGCTGATACTGCTCGACGGCCTGGGGACGCTCAATACCCCCGTGGAGCAGACCGCGTCGCAACTGCGCAAGGGGCTATTGGGGCATCGTCGTCCGTTGTCGGCGCCGCCGCGCTATGCTGACATCGAGGCCGCCATCGCCATGCGGGTCAACGGCGGCGTGACGCCCATCGACGCGGTCACCGCCGAACCGCTGGTCCGGCGCAACGTGATGCTCGAGGCCGATGGGGCGTGTCGTTTCCGGACCGACGGTCGCCTGCTGCGCCCCTCGCTGGTGCGCTTCAGCCCCGAGCAGATCGTGGCCCTGCTGTCGAGCATCGAGGCGCCGGCGCTGCTGGTCGAGGGCGAGCAGGGGATCCTCGGCGGACGCGAATTCGCCGGGCGGGCCCGTCAGGCCGTGAGGCGTCTGGAACGTCGGGTTCTCGCCGGCGGTCACCACCTGCATCTCGAGCCCGGGGCCGTCGACGCGGTGGCCGAGGCCATCGTGGACCACGTGCAAGCGTCGCAAGGTCGATAGAGGGGGGCGAAAGGGCATGAACAAGCGGGTCGCGCTGGTACTGGGCAGTGGTGGAGCGCGGGGCTACGCCCATATCGGAGTCATCGACGAACTCGAGAGTCGCGGTTACGAGGTGGTGGCGATCGCCGGCTGCTCGATGGGGGCGGTGATCGGCGGGGTCTATGCGGCCGGCGAGCTCGAGGGCTACCGTGACTGGGTCACCCGCCTCGACTACTTCGACGTCCTGCGGCTGGTCGACGTCACCTGGAGCCCGATGGGCGCGATGCGTGCCAGCAAGGTGATGTCCAAGCTCGAGAGCCTGCTGGGCAGGCTCTCGATCGAGGATCTGGCGATTCCCTTCACCAGCGTCGCCACCGACCTGCTGCGTCAGCGTGAGGTGTGGTTCCAGTCCGGGCCGCTGTTGCGGGCGATCCGCGCCTCGATCGCCGTGCCGGGCCTCATCACCCCGGTCCACCATGGCGATCAGGTGCTGGTCGACGGCGGGTTGATGAACCCCTTGCCGATCATCCCCACCGTGGCGGCGCACGCCGACCTGATCCTGGCGGTCAACGCCACCGCCCAGACCCACCGGCCGGTCAGCCTGGAAGAGCTGCTGCCGCCTGCCGAGGCGGCCGAGGAGCAGGCGCGCGAGGCGCAGCGGGGTGGCGAGGGCACGGGGCTCGGTGAGTGGTTCAACGGCGTCAGGACCCGTGCCCAGAAGATGTTCAGCAATGGCACAGGGGAGGGCGATGCGGGCGACGAGCGCCATTCGGCGCGTGCCGTCGAGCGAGCCTGGGGCAAGCTCGACATCATGCTGACCTCGTTCGAGATCACCCAGGCAGCGCTGGCCAAGTACAAGATCGCCGGCTACCCGCCGGACGTACTGGTCGAGATTCCCAAGACGGTCTGCGGCGCCTACGAGTTCCATCGCGCCGAGGCGCTGATCTGCCTGGGACGGCATCTCGCCCGCCAGGCGCTGGATCGCTACGAGGGCCCGGGCGGCGCCTTGTCCGAGGGGCAGGCCATGGTCAGCGCGCCGGATACCGGCAAGCCGGCCAATTGAACGCCGGCAGGTTTTCGTAAAGCACCTAGTGCTCGCCGCGCCGGCGCAGCAGCACGTAGACCGCGCCGGTGCCGCCGTCGGCGTCGGTGGCCGAACAGAAGGCCAGCACGCTCGGCCATTCGCGCAGCCAGGCGTTGACGTGGCTCTTGATCACCGGGTAGTCGGCCATGCCCGTCCACGCCTTGCCGTGGACCACCAGGACGCAGCGCAGGCGCTGGCCGCGGGCATCGTGAAGGAAGGTCTCGAGCTGGTCACGTGCCTCGTCGAGGGTATAGCCGTGCAGGTCGAGGCCGGCCTCCCAGTCGATCCGCCCGCGTTGCAGGGCGCTACGGGTGCGGTAGGGCAGGTCGGGGACCGCGAAGTCGAGTCGCGCACTGGGGCGTACCGGTTCGACGCGGCCGTCGCTGGTGCGGCTGGACGGCGCATCGCTGGCCGACGACATGGCGGCATCGCGGCGCGCGGCCACCCGCTCCCGGTCGTCGCGACGCGGCTTGCCGGGGTCGGCTCGGTCGCTGGTCAGGCGTCTGACGCCGGCCTCTTCCAGGGCCTGGCGAAACAGCGAGACCTCCTCATCGGACGCGCCGCGGCGTCGGCTCATGCGACCCTCTCCTGGCTGGTTCCGGGCGGTGAATGGCGAGCGCCCCAGTATAGCGGCTGCACACCGACTGTGAAGCGTGATCCCGGACGGGTACAATCCCCGCTCACCCTTGGCATCAGCACAGGACTCCGCGTGAGCGCTTCCCGTTCTTCTCCCGACAGCACCCTGACACTCGACGACGCCCGGATCGCCGCGCAACTGGTCACGCTGCGCGACTGCCTGCGCTGGGCAACCAGCGAGTTCCACGTCGGTCGGCTGCATTTCGGCCACGGTACCGCCAGTGCCTGGGACGAAGCGGTGGCGCTGGTGCTCGGCGCGCTGCATCTCCCCTGGGATGTCGATCCCGCGGTGCTCGACGGTCGCCTGCTGGACGTCGAGCGCGCCCGCATCGTCGCCCTGGTGCGCGCACGCATCGAGACGCGCAAGCCGTTGCCCTACCTGCTGGGCGAGGCCTTCTTCGCCGGGCATCCGTTCGTGGTCGACGAGCGGGTGCTGATTCCGCGCTCGCCGATCGCCGAGTTGATCGAGCATGACTTCGCGGCCTGGTTCCCCGACCAGCCGCCGGCCCGGGTGCTCGACCTGTGCACCGGCTCGGGCTGCATCGGCATCGCCACGGCGCTGCATCTGCCCACCGCCGAGGTCGACCTGGCCGACATCAGCCCCGACGCCCTGGCGGTGGCCAAGATCAACATCACCCGCCACGAGGTCGGCACCCGCGTGCGTGCCGTGGCCTCGGACCTGTTCGAGAGGCTGGCCGGCCAGCGCTACGACCTGATCGTCGTCAATCCGCCCTACGTCGATGCGCGCGACTTGACCGGCATGCCCGCCGAGTTCCGCCACGAACCGTCGCTGGCGCTGGGCGCCGGCGAGGATGGCCTGGACATCGTGCGCCGGCTGCTGCGCGAGGCGCGCAGTCACCTCGAGGACGACGGGGTGCTGATCGTCGAGGTGGGCAACTCGGACCGCCATCTCGAGGCGGCCTATCCCGAGGTGCCGTTCCTGTGGCTCGAGTTCGAGCGCGGCGGCCACGGCGTGTTCGCGCTCACCGCCGCCGAGCTCGACGAATACGCCGCCCATTTCGCTTGAGTCTATCGAGGATCGCTGCATGTCCGGCAACACCTTCGGCAAGCTGTTCACCGTCACCACCTTCGGCGAGAGCCACGGCCCGGCACTGGGGGCCATCGTCGACGGCTGCCCGCCGGGGCTCCCGCTGACCGAGGCCGACCTGCAGCGCGATCTCGACCGCCGGCGGCCGGGCACCTCGCGTCACACCACCCAGCGCCGCGAGCCCGACGCGGTGCGCATCCTCTCAGGCGTCTTCGAGGGCGTGACCACGGGTACGTCGATCGGACTGTTGATCGAGAATACCGACCAGCGCTCCAAGGATTATTCCGAGATCAAGGACCGTTTCCGGCCGGCGCACGCCGACTACACCTACCATCACAAGTACGGTCTGCGCGACTACCGGGGCGGGGGCCGCTCCAGCGCCCGCGAGACGGCGATGCGCGTCGCCGCCGGGGCGATCGCCAAGAAGTACCTGGCCGGCCAGGGCATCCGGGTGCGCGGTTACATGAGCCAGCTCGGCCCGCTGGCCCTCGACTTCAAGAGCTGGGAGGCCGTCGACGACAATGCCTTCTTCTGCGCCGATCCCGAGCGGGTGCCGGAGCTCGAGGCCTTCATGGACCAGCTGCGGCGCGATCAGGACTCGGTGGGCGCGCGCATCAGCGTGGTCGCCGAGGGCGTGCCGGTGGGGCTGGGCGAGCCGGTTTTCGACCGCCTGGATGCCGAGCTCGCGCATGGCCTGATGAGCATCAATGCCGTCAAGGGCGTCGAGTTCGGCGACGGCTTCGCGTCGGTCGCCCAGCGCGGCAGCGAACATCGCGACGAGATGACCCCGGCGGGTTTTCTCTCCAATCACGCCGGCGGGGTGCTGGGCGGCATCAGCTCGGGGCAGACGCTGATCGCGCACCTCGCCCTGAAGCCGACCTCGAGCATCACCGTGCCCGGGCGCTCCATCGACGTCGCCGGCAACCCCGTCGAGGTCGTCACCAAGGGGCGTCACGACCCCTGCGTGGGCATCCGCGCCACGCCGATCGCCGAGGCGATGATGGCGCTGACGCTGATGGACCATCTGCTGCGCCATCGTGCCCAGAATGCCGATGTGCGGGTCGATACGCCGCGGCTGACCTGAGTCGTTTTCCGCGCCCGGCGTTCGCCGGGCGCAACCTGCCTTTTCCGTCGCTTTTCCCCCGCCGCCGGCTTTGTCGGCACCCGGGCCATCCCGGTCGGCTTCGCCGGACAGGACGCCTGGCGAGGCGTTGTCCAGGGCGTTGGCCGGCAGCCGTGCCAGGCCTGCTACACTCAGGGCAACACACCCGAGACGAGTCATGCCATGAAGATAAACGTCGAGTTCGATCTCACGCCGGCCGAGTTTCGACAGTCGTTGGGGTTGCCCGATGTCGACGCCTTCCAGCGCGACATGCTCGCGCGCATTCAGGAGCAGATGGAAGCCGGGGTCGAGGGCTATGACCCGTGGAGCCTGATGCAGCCGTTCTTCCAGCAGAGCATGACCCAGGGCATGGCCAACTTCGGCAATTACCAGCAGATGATGATGGACATGCTGCGCAAGGCGGGCAGTGGCCGTTCGACCGGTAACGACGAGGCGTCGGCCGAGTCGACGACGCGCCCGTCGAGTGCCCAGGCGACGTCGCGTCAGGGGCGCAAGACGTAAATTCGCGGCCGGCTGTTGCAAGCCAAGGGGTCTCGGACTACGCTTTGTGCGGTGCAGCAATCGACGTTCGCTGTCTCGACCACGCCGTTCCTCCAGGGGGGATTCGTGATGCAACAAGATCAGATGTTCAACGCCTTCGCCGACCAGGCCAAGAGCTTCTTCGAGCCGATGCGCAAGCTCAACGGCCTGATGCTGGACAACATGGAGAAGATGACCCAGTACCAGCTCGAGGCCATGAAGCGCTATACCCAGCTGGGTACCGAGCGCATGCGTGCCGCGTCGGAGATCAAGGACGCCGACGACATGCGCGACTTCACCACGCGCCAGGCCGAGTTGATGAACGAGCTGTCCAAGCAGATGATCGAGGACGCTCGCGCCATGACCGAACTGAGCATGGCCTTCAAGTCGCAGGTCGAGACCACCTTCAACGAAGTCTCCGAGAAGGCGGTCGACCAGGCCAACCAGACGGTGGAGAAGGCCGCCCAGACGGCGAAGGAATCCACGGCTTCCGCCAAGTCCACCAGCCAGTCGTCGTCTCGCAAGTCGAGCTGATCCGACGACCGTGGTCACGCTGGCATCGGGGCCTTCGTCGGCCCTGGTGAGCGACGCCATTGGCGACGACATGTCGATGCCCCAGGGGCGTCGACATGTCTTGGCGTGTCTGGCGCATCACAATGACAGGGGGAGGAGGGTCTATGACCTCGGAGTTGCCCAATGAACTGGGTGTCCCGGTGAACCCGGAACTGGCCGCCCAGATCGAGGCCATCAGTCAGGAATACCACAGCCTGATGCAGGAGATGTTCACTCGATTGTGGCCGAGCGAGGCGGCTTCGGCGGTCTACAGCGACGTCCGGGACAGCGTGATGGCTGCCCTGGAAGCGCTCGCCCAGCGGCCCGAGACGATCTATGGCGCCCAGGTTCGTCTCGCTCAGGATCAGTTGCAGCTCTGGCAGCAGACGATGCGCGAGATGATGGGGGAGCCCGGCGAGATGGTGGTCGCGCCCGATCCCAAGGACCGGCGTTTCCGCGACGAGGCCTGGCAGCAGGACCCCTTCTATCGCAACATCCTCCAGCAGTACCTGATGTTCGCGCGGTTGGTGGAACAGCTGGTCGAGGGCGCCGACAACCTGCCCGACAAGCAGAAGCAGAATCTGGCCTTCTACGCCCGCCAGTACGTCAGCGCCCTGGCGCCGACCAACTTCGTCACCACCAACCCCGAGGTGATGCGGCTCACCCAGGAAACGCAGGGGCAGAATCTGGTCGACGGCCTGGCCCGCCTGCGCGAGGACCTGGCCAACTCGGCCGAGGGCATCAACGTGGCGATGACCGACCGCGAGGCCTTTCAGGTCGGCACCAACATCGCCGTGACGCCGGGCCAGGTGATCTACGAGAACGAGCTGATCCAGCTGATCCAGTACACCCCGACCACCGAGGAGGTGTTCAAGACACCGCTGCTGGTGGTGCCGCCCTGGATCAACAAGTACTACATTCTCGACCTGCGCCAGGACAATTCGCTGATGAAGTGGCTGGTCGATCAGGGCCACACGGTATTCCTGATCTCGTGGCGCAATCCCGGCCCCGAGCAGCGCGACATGACCTGGGCCGACTACATGCAGCTGGGACCGATCGCC
>NZ_QWBW01000055.1 GCF_004117855.1 Modicisalibacter coralii | reverse complement strand
TCGGATAGTAATACTGAGAGATGCCGGGTGTTTCAGGGTTGACCTGACTCACACAGCGATCGACCTATGCTGAAAGACCTGGTGCCGTGAGGGTTCTCGGGTCTCCTGACCCCCACTCTGATCGACCGGGTAGTGTGTCTTTCCTCGGACCTGTCGGTGACCCGGGAACACCTGGCGGCGAGGGCTCACCTCGTCGATGCATGTGACTCAAGAAGGGCCTGACGCTCGCTGCCTGTCCCGTTACTGTCGTGTCCAGGCTATCGCACTCGGTGAAGCCACCTTGCACTGATAGCCTGGAGAGCCGTCATGACTCAGCAGCACAGTGACCGCCCTGACATTGTCGGTGGCGTCGACACCCACAAGGATCTACATGTGGCCGCTGTCGTGGATTCTCATGACCGCGTGCTTGGTGCCGCCAGCTTTTCGACCACCCGACATGGCTACAAGACCATGCTCGCCTGGATGCGAAGCTTCGGTAACGTTAGCCGAATCGGCGTCGAGTGCACCGGGACCTATGGGGCTGGGGTGCTGCGTTACTTGCAGCGCACCGGCATCACTGTCCTGGAGRTYACTACCCCCGACAAGACCGTCCGCCGCAAGCGTGGTAAGAACGATACCATTGATGCGGAGAACGCCGCCCACGCCGCCTATGCGGGCGTCCGTACCGTCACCCCAAAGACCCGTGATGGCATGATCGAGGCCTTGCGCGTACTCAAGGTCTGCCGGAAGACCRCCGTGGCAGCTCGCCGTGTGGCGCTKCAGATGATCCAGACCCAGGTGATCTCCGCACCAGAGGAGCTGCGCGATCAGTTGCGCAATCTGTCGCGGATGAAGCTGATCCGAATGCTGGCCGCATGGCGTCCCGACATGAGTGGATATCGGGACGTCACAATGGCCTACCGCATTGCGTTGAAATCCCTTGCTCGCCGCTACTTGGAGCTTCATGACGAAGTGGCCGATCTTGATGTCATGATCGTCAGCCCGATACCAGCCTCCTCAGGCAAGACGCAGCGCCACCGACTCAATCGGGGTGGCGACCGAGCCGCCAATAGTGCGCTGCATATTATCGCCATCGGGCGACTCCGTCTGGAGGCGACAACCCAAGCGTATGTCTCACGTCGAGTGGCGGAGGGGCACTCCAAGTTGGAAGCGCTTCGCTGCCTGAAACGCTATATCGCCCGAGAGGTATACTATGTGCTGCGCCATCGTCGCCGAGAGATCAACCAGGCGCAAATTGCCACTTGACGGTTAGAAGGGCGTCCGCGGCAGCCAGTTCAGCAGTGCGGACTGGCAGAGCTTTCTAAAGGCCAATCACCTGGAGGGCAGCATGAGCCGTCGAGGAAATTGCCATGACAACGCCGTTGCCGAAAGCTTCTTCCAACTGCTCAAGCGAGAACGCATCAAGCGCCGGATCTATTCGACTCGGGACGCCGCCAGGAGGATGTGTTCGATTATATCGAGATGTTCTACAACCCAAGACGCCGTCACGGCACGAGCGATGGCTTGTCACCCGTCGAGTACGAACGGCGTTATACCCAGAGCCTGATGGGTGTCTAGAAGACCCGGGGCGATTCAAGTGAAGGCGCTGTCGTTGCCTTCTGGTGTCACGCGAGCTACGGAAGGCATTAATGGTGGGCCCAGCAGGACTTGAACCTGCGACCAAGGGATTATGAGTTCGCTTATAAATCAATAAGATACTGATACCCAAGGAAAAGCAACCGTAATCGAGAGAAAGGTACAGTTCTTTGAAATCAGTAGCTTAGAGAAAGTTGAGGATAGCACACGAAGCTGGTGTGTGTACCGTTGCTGCACCGCTCTGCTGACCTCCCCCAGCTTTCATGAGCAACGAAACGTTGAAAGCTATGTACATGAGGCTCAAGCTGGACCTACCTGCTTGATAGAGCGGTTGCCATCATGGAAGTGGCTTTGCTGATTGTTGTGATTGTGGCTCAGCTGGTCATCCCGGACACTACAGGTAGAGGCTCTAGGCAAAGGGTCTGTATCACGGCAACTTACAGCTCTCGCCCTGAACACGTTCTAGACGGCAATGACCGTAGGTGAGAGACTGCTCTAGGGCCAGCTTCGTGAAAGGTGACACATGCCCCTCTCGGAAGAACACCGGCAGCAGCGAAATTACTATCCCTCGTCGAGCGGGCATGGCATATCGAGTTGTAGATGGTCCCAATCTGGTGCCTTCTTGGCCCCCCGGAGCTCAGCTTCGTACTAATCATGGGTGTCATGTAAAGGATATTTTTCAAAAAAACCTTGGCTACAGATAAGATTCTTTATACAAGCCTAAGCAAACACCCATGAAAACTACTGTTCGTTCCAGCATCGCTGCAAACAGCCAAACTCTCAAAAAACAAAAACAGTGCTTTCGCAAATATTTGTCTCAACTTCGAGCTCTACCTGGCAGCCTCCCCCCCCGAGACATCCTTCTATCGATTCTTGATCGCTATCTAGACTCACCAGAGGCCTTCAAGGGCATTGACTATACTTGCGTCAAAAACACAGCCGTAGATGACACACTCAAATGGCTCAAAGAGCTGAATCTTGAATATGCCGCTTACTGGGTAGGCTCCTTTTACTCCAATCTTATCCCCTCAGAAATCCGTAAGCGTCAGGCAAACTACTTCACCCCACCACCACTGACCAACCGGCTGCTAAACAAGATAAATGGCGGCGAGAAGAGCTTGTTATTTGGCAAAATCATTGATCCTTCCTGCGGTGGTGCAGCATTCCTTATTCCTGCCCTTCTTCGCCTTAAGGGCAATAAGCGATTTCAGAGAATGACCCCGTATGAACGTTTACTTCACGTGGAATCACACTTCTTCGGCGCTGACATTGACTCAGTCTTAGTCGAGATCACGAAGATTCTTCTCTACGCTCTAATGGCCGATGATATCTCTTACTCAACCTACAGACCTCAGTGGAAAATCCTGACTGGAAATGGTCTAGAGGCTTTCAGTGAAGCACTAGGCTCCTTCGACTTGGTGCTGAGCAACCCTCCCTATCGCAAGATGAAGCGTGCTGAAGTGGAGAAGCTAGATGCCCCTCGTCTGCGCAATATTGTGGAGGGCCAATCAAACCTATATGCCCTATTTAGTTTACGGGCACTGGACCTGCTCAAGAATGGTGGCGAGGCTTGTCTCATTACTCCAATGAGCTTCTTTTCCGGGAAAACATTTTGCAAGCTGCGTCAGGCCCTCGACAACGAGGCTCACATCAAAAGCTTGGACTTGATTCATGAAAAGGGTAGCTCCTTCTTCGGCGCAGAGCAGGATGCAGTACTGACTCACTTGAGTAAGACTGGTCATCTTGATAGCCATCAGACGCAGATCCGCCGTATTGACACGGAAGAACGAGTAACCGATTTGGGGAAGTGGACCATTAGCCAAGGTTCCTCGCCCTGGACATTCCCTAGGACAGTTGAAGGTGTACATGTACTGACTCGTTCCCGGAAATTTAACGCGAGGCTTGTGGATTACGGCTACAAAATCGTTACAGGCCACCTAGTCGACTACCGAGATAAACGACTGCGATACGCCAGTCTAGACAAGGCACCGAACCCCCGAAATGTGCTCCCTTTGATATGGGCCCATGCCGTACAGCCGGGCGTACTTGATCTTGAGCGGGCCCGAGAAGCTGGGTGCCCTTGTTTTGTAGATCAATCTACCAATCCAAGCAGAACCGGTGAAATCCATACACCAGCTGTGGCCCTACAGAGGGTTACCGCGCCCAAACAAGCGAGACGCCTGGTTGCTGCTGCAATTCCTACCGAACTATACGAGGCCTTTGGAGGTGTAGTGGGTGAAAATCACGTCCTTTTTCTCGTTGCTACAGAGAACCTACCTCTTATTCCAGCCGAGGGATTGGCGGTCTTGATCGGGTCGTCCTGGACAAATGAGCAGTTTCGTTGCATATCAGGGGCAACTAACGTATCCAGCTATGAACTAGGTCAGTTGAGATTCCCTCCTCCTGAACACCTAGCCGATGCTTACGAAAAAACAAGAGACTGGGCAGAAGCAGTAGCACAGATTACTCAAGGGGACATAGTCTATGCCTGAAGGGGAGATCAGAATCCTACCCGAGCTAAATCAAGAACTGGGAACGTTCATGGAAGGCCTATTGGCTCAAGAGGATACTCCCGAGAAGCCATTGGAATTGTCCAAATCATTCCTTAGGTGGGTGGAGATAACACGCACTCTGGTAGATTCTGGTGGTATTGCAGCTCGTCTGCTATGGCCGGGCAAAGTGCCTCACCCAGGGCTGACCCACCTTATGGCTAACCTCGTCGCCTACGAGGAAGACTCTAGTGCGCTAAGAACCTTGATCTATCCAGCTTCGTTGTCGCGATTTAATCATCTTAACAGATATATCCTCTTCGGAGAGCACCTACGGAAACTGGCTAACGAGTACCAGGAATACTACCTCTCCGAAAACGGCGGCTTGCGCTACAACACCACGCTGCTGCTGTTCGCCCTTGCGCGCTTACCCTGGGTATATGCTAACGAGGTACTGCCGACCTACCACTACCGCACCGGTGAGTCCACCTGGCCCGTTCGCCCCGGGAACCTCTTCCGGGAGAGTGACCTCAGCCACCTCAAAGCTGGCGAACGCAAGAACGCCCGTGCGTTAATGGGGCAGAATGCCGTTCTCGAATCGCCCATGGGTCTGCTCTCCATCGGCGGGCGTGTAAAAAAGGACATGGTTGCACGTGAATTGCACAATCTTTTCGCTGACCCAGTAGCGCGGCCAGGCCTAGTCATCTTCGACGCCCGACGCATTATGCTCAATCTCTCTGGATGGGATCACGACTCCATGGTGGCGCGCCTGGCCGATCTTGTCTCCCTTATGGAGGAGACTACAAACCCACCGGGATTGCTGATTCTCACCGACGCTCCCTCCACTTGGCGTCACTTGCAGATCACGCTAAAAAGCCGTAGCGCTAATATCTCCGAGGCCATGACGCGTACGCTGCTAGACAATAGTGCTATCTGGGCCACGCCCCGTGACCACATGCTTACCCAGTTAAAGGCGGAGACTTTGCAGGCCTACCAGGTTGAGCTCGACAAGCCATATGTCATCGATGCTCACGCAGCATGTGTTATCCGGAAGCTACATCGTTTGCCCTACGAAATGAGTGCCATCGACCGCGATGGTCAGACTGTTCTGAGACATGCTTCCAGTGTTCTAGGCAACATCTCCGCCCTGACGTTAAACCTCGAGAAACTCAAGGCTCTAATGTCAGACATAACAGGCTTCGAACGATCTTTTGACCGCATCAATTGGCGCAAAGCTAAGCGTGCGGTACTCCAGTGGGCCCGTGATGCTAACTGGGTGCTCGAAGGCTCCGAAATTGAGGCAGCGCTCAATGCAGGCGATCAGCTCGTCGAACACTGGAAGGAAAAAGGACAGCCCTTTGCCCAAGCCGTAAGCGAGCGCATAAGTAAGACTCAGGCTGACCACTTGCAGCTGGTGGTTGGCTCCTCTTTGGAAGCCTATGCCTGGAACCAGGCCGGCCTAGCAGGCTTGGAAGCTATACCTATATCCCGGGTTACCACCGATGTGGAGCATCACAAAACTACAATCTACACGGCTCTGACTTCACAGCTGATCGACGAATTACTGCTGACTCCCCAATGCGATGATATCGAGATTGTTCTCACACCCAAACATGTGCGCCTAGCCCAGCACCATATTGAGGGCCTGCTCGCAAGCTCGGGTCTTGAGCCATTCAAGCCGGCTATCGAGGGATTGCTCATGATTTTCGACGAGGCCAGCAGGGATGAGAGCTTTGAAATCCTGGTGCAGAGCCAGACCGGATCCAAAAGAGAGTGGGTATATGACAGTTACAGCTATGGCCCTGAGCTACTGATCCAGTTAGATCACGAGGAGCTCTGGTACCGATGGAACAATTCTCAGTTTCTTCGTCGAAATCGCCAGGGTGGTATGGAGCTGGTGAAGGGACGGAGCCTGCGTAGGGGTGACCGGATACTCGGCATCAGTGATGAACTGCGCGCGGAACTGCGCGATATTCTCAGTGAGAAAGACTTCGATGTCCTTATGTCCAGCCATCAGAGCAGCGGCTTGCTGGGACTCTATCACCGCGAAATTTGCCGCCGATATGAAAGTTACCCGGTATCGGAAGATCAGCGTTTCAAGGCGATTAGTAAAGCTATAGCGCAAGCGTACCCTAAGTTCAACATCAGCCGAGACATGCTGTGCAGCTGGCTAGCCCCAGCTCTAGAGGAGAACCTTAATGGCCGCGCGCATGCTCCACAGAAAGAAGAGCACTTCAATGCCTTTTGCAACATCATGGGTGTCCCGGAGGCAATGTGGGACGTTTTCTGGCAGGCCGTCCGCGCCCACCGCGGAGCCCGGCGACGGGACGGCCGGATAGAGAGCGGCCTGATCCTCATGTATCTGATGAAACCGGAAGCCATCGTTTACCTAGACACGCCGAAAGAAAAACTGCAGCGCTTCAGAGAGCGTCTGTTGATGAACTTCTCGGAAATTACCGATATCACTCCATTGGAGGATGCCGATGATGAATCGTGACAATCCCGCCGATATTCCAGAGACGCTGAAGGAAGCCGTCACTCTGGGAATAGTGCAAATGCTCAATGATCGAGTTGCCGGGAGAGACGAAGATACTGACATTATTTTTGGTACAACACCGACAGATGTCCTAGTCTCCGGTTTCCTGCTACCGCCGCGACCACAGAGCAGCGGGACCGCTAGGAATGAAGGGGATACGGATGAGACTCTCAAGGCATTTGACGAAGGTGATCCGGTCACCCGCCAGATTCATATCAGCAATCACGGCCTGGACTTACTAATCCATGCGCACGGCGAAGGCACCCTCACCGTGCGTCCGCGCTTTAACATCTATCTGCGCATGATCCCAACCCAGGAAGAGCTCGAACAACACAATCTGCGACCGGTTCCGCGGCTCTCTGGGGATGCCCGCCGAGTCATCAGGGAGAAGCTCAGAGCGCGCAAGGAAAGCTCCCTACCAAAAGAAGGGGAGAGCCAGAAAGCGCTCCATGAACGTCTGCTCGACGAAGTGCGCACGGAAATTGGCCTACCACGGTTGAGCATGGAGAAGGACATGGCTGACGAGGCGGCGGTCTCCCTAGAAGAGGCCGTGGACAGCCTGCTGGTTGACGCCGCAGAAGGGGAAACAGTGCAGGGCAAAGCGGATGATACAGCCGACGTCAACGCCCTGTTCGACCCTATTCCCGTGCCACATAAATGGGTGCGTATCCCGGTGCATCCCTCCCCCCTGATCCTGGATTTTCCGGCCTGCCGGTCCGACCTGGACACACATCTTCGCTCTCACGAGGCACTGATACAGCAAACGATTAAGGATGCCATCCAAACCTGGATCCAGACCGATCCCGAACGGGATCGGTACCTCTACCGAAGCCGCACATTTATCCTGTACAGCGAGCTGGAAAACTGGGACAGCTTCATCAATCGCGTCAATAGCGTAGACCAGCCTCCGGTGTTACCCGCGCACAAGGTGGCCTGGGATATCGGTTTCAGGAATAACTGGGAAAATCCAGAGCAACTGAGCACCCGAATATCCCTGATCAACGATAGTCGAGACCAGGATGACAAACGGAAACTTCTGCGGGCTAACCGGGACTGGGAAGGCGCTCTGTTCAATCTAAGCCTCGAAGTGGAGCTTGAGGAGAACCTGCATGTGCCTTTGAAGATGAGCCGCATCGAGCGCTCCTATCGAGTGAACCGCTTCCTGAACTACCCTGCCATCGGTATCAACGGCGGTGTGCGTCGTCTGCGTTCATTACCCGGGCGTATTCGTCTGGGAACCACCTGGACGCCACAATTCACTCAGCCGCGGATGGAGCCGGTACCACACAAGGGCATCAATCGGCGCATACGTGATCTCGCCCAGCCGGGTGGCCACATTCATCTGCTGGGCTTGCGTGAAGCTTATGCGCACTGGATCGATGACGTGGCCAAAAACACCGAGCTAGAGGCAATGGGTTTCAGCGGCGAGGAACTAGAGAAGGAAAAAGGGGCTCTCGCCCGAGATGTTGAGGAAGGCTGGAAGGTAGAGATGGCTGCGGTCAGTGCTGGCCTGCATATCCTGGAGAACTCTCATGAAGCCTGGAAAGCCAGGGGGCCACAGAGCGACCCAAAGGCCGCACCCTACGAGGCTTGGCTGGCCATGAACGAGACCATGGCAAACATGATGCAGGTCTCTACGGGTAAAGACGATGCCCAATGGCGACTGTTCCAGATCGCCTTCATTCTCGCCAACCTACCGACCCTTGTGACACGCATGAAAGCCTTCCATGGCTTGTTTGAGGAATATAGGGACGAGGCAGTCACTCTACTGTATTTCTCCACCGGTGGCGGCAAATCAGAGGCCTTCCTCGGTCTGCTAGTCTTTAATCTTCTACTCGATCGCATCCGTGGCAAGCATTTCGGTGTAACCGCCATGCTCCGCTATCCGCTGCGGTTACTAACCATTCAGCAGGCCAGCCGTACTGCGCGGGTGCTTGCCCAGGCTGAGCTCGTACGCAAGTCACACCAATACGGCGGAGAACCTTTTGCTATTGGCTTCTGGGTAGGCAGTGGCGGTTCACCAAACTGGCGGAAGGATGTTAAGGGTGTTCCCCCCCTGAGCAAGGGGATCGGGCAGCTCTCTGAAAAAGAGGCCAGCGCGTACGAGAAGGCCAAGGAAGACTGGCTCAAGATCATCAAGTGCCCTTTCTGCGGCAATCCCACCATGCTGCGCAAGGCGGACAACGGGCTGCTGGCCCACGTTTGTACCGATGTCCATTGCGGAACTCATGCCGGTCAAGCCTACCAGCCTCTGCCGTTCTACATTTGCGACGAGGATATTTACAAGAAGGCACCGTCGGTACTCCTCGGAACAGTCGATAAGCTAGCCCTTATCGGGCAGAACGACAGCACTCTCAAGAAGGTATTCAGCATGTTCGGACTCGCTGGATGGCTCGATGAGAGCGGAGAACTGGTGACGCCCACTCGCGCCAATCTCGAGGCGGCGGAGAAGACCCAAAGCGGATTCACTCGCCTAAAACCGGCGTTTGAGGACGGTGTTGACCTATTCCACGACCCATTCCCCTCTTTGCTGGTACAGGACGAAGCGCACTTGCTCAACCAGTCCTTGGGCACCTTTGCCAGCATTTTCGAAACTCTCTTCGAAGCCTCACTCGACCACCTAGGCGAGAATATGCCGGACAAGACGGTAGCCGGCTATCCAGGAACCGGGGACACCACCCGCCGCAAGGCCAAGGTCATCGCCGCCACAGCTACGGTATCTGATCCAGAACGGCACATGGAGCACCTCTACCAGCGCAAGATCCCAACCGTACAATTCCCCCATCCGGGTCCAGACATCTACCGCTCGTTCTACGCCCAACCTAAAGTGCGTGATAACCCACCTTCCAACCTCAAGCCGGATCAGGAAGAGCATACTGCGCACTGGTCACGCATTTATTGTGCGGTCCTCACCAACGGCCGAGCCCATACGTCGGCCACGGCCAACATTCTTGGCAACTTTCATCTGATCATCACCGAGCTTTACGAGGCGCTATATAGCTCCGATGAAAATCAACAGGAAGCAGTGCGTCAGAGACTACTGAAGGCCATTGACCCAGAGCACCCCAACGCGGGACAGTTTCGAGACCAACTCCTGCATGAGAGAACCACCCCTGAGCGGCTACTGACTCTTGTAGATCTTCATCGTATTGCGCTCACCTATGTCACAAACAAGAAAGGCGGCGACCAGGTTCTTAATGCGGAACGCGAGGAAATTCGCAAGTGCCACGAGACCAAAGGCCTGCCCTATGAGGGCGAGGTGACAAGCATGATCACCGGAGATGTCTCCCAGGGCGAGATCCAAAACATCATCGACATCGCCGAAAATATTCCGGCTCCGCGTACGCCAATGCCCGGTCTCAAGGGGCTCATGCGCTCAGTAATCGCCACCTCAGCAGTATCACACGGTGTCGACGTCGACGAGTTCAACTCCATGTTTTTCGCCGGGGTTCCCTCGAACATTGCCGAATATATCCAAGCCTCATCCCGCGTGGGGCGCGCACATACCGGTTTTGTACTGTTGATACCGACACCGCAGCAGCGACGGGATCGATACATCGTCGAAGTCTTCGATGGCTTCCACCGTTTCCTTGAACGCATGGTGCAGCCGGCCCCGATTGACCGATTCGCCAGGCAGGCCATGGAGCGAAGCTTCCCCAGCATCTGGCTCAACTATCTCGGAGGCATCCTGCCGCTTTCTAAGTTCCTAGATGCAGACAAGCAGCGCTGGCGGGACGGTTCCTCCGTGAGCCAAGTTCTGCGGGAATTTCAGGGTGGAAAAGCAATCATGAATCGAGAGGCATTCAAGACTTATGTCAAGGAAGCCCTCGGAGTCAACCCGGAATTCCTTGAAGAGAGTAATTTTAAATACTACCGGAAGCATTTTGACGATCTTACCGTAAGATTGATCAACCGCCTGCAGAAGGCCGTCAATGAATATAGCGACTCGGGTGACCTGTCGATGTACAGCTACTTCAGCGAATTTGCAATCGTAAAGGAAGAACAACCCATGACATCTCTTCGTGATGTGGATGAAAATGGGATCATTACGCAGAAAGCCAAACGGGAAAAGATCAAGGCCACGCGCACCCTGCTACAGGTGGCGAAGCATGGCAAGGCCTGAGGAGCATCTAGAATGAATGACACTCGCACTAGTGACACTGCAGAAATTAAAGCCAAGATTATGTCACGCTCGCGCAGCCAGCTTTTGTCAAGCTATGCGCCGGGTAAGCTGTTTTCCTTTGAGGACGGACAGGGAAGCTGCAAGATCCTATCCGTTAATAGCACACCTTTCCCGGGCAACGACATCCTTTACATCCAAATGGCCTATCTAATTGAGGATACCGCGTCTGGCTGGTACAGCGTAGGTATGCGTTGCAGTGACAACATCGCCCCCCGTCAGGTGCTAGACAGCTCACTGCTCACGGAGCATGGCACAGTCAACAGGCTCAAAAAGCTCGACACTCTGTTTCATGTCATGAACCCCGACCAGATGGGTTATGAGGTCTTCCCGCTGACCTATACTTGCGGCCACTGTGACTACTTCCTGCGCTTCAACAAAGAGGAGCGTGCGGCGTCATTCTTCAACTCGAATGACGCATGCCCGCACTGCGGTGGAAAACCGCAGTGGCATCAAGTCGATGTGGTTAACGTGCATCCTTCTGGCCGGGTCGAGCCACTATCACCGGCCCGCTGGAATGTCGACGAGCATGGCGAAGTCTCTCAATGGAGCAGTGGCTGCACCTCCTGTGGGAGCACCGAATACACGCTTGACCACCGCAGTAGCAAGCTAAGCGAGTGGCAGTTTATCTGCGCTAACCCAAACTGCATCCAACCGCGAGATATCATCAACAACGACCGTGAAACCCTGGAGATCCTCGACAATCCGCTGGAGCGCATCCGGCTCGCGCGTTTCCGTGCCAGTCCAGCCAATGCATCAAGCACGCACTACACAATTCTGGACCAGTTTGTCATTTTAGGTGGTCTAGGTCTCACTGATAGCGAACGGCTGGAGGAGTTAAAGGAGATCATAAGCCGGGATGACCATGCAGCATTGGAAAAATTTATCGCCCACCGATATGGCTATGTGGGAGATGAAATGGATCCTGAGGATATAATCAAACGCCTAGACAAAAAAAATCTCAAATCAGTCGCCCAGGAACTAAAGCTAGCATATGAAGGGTTAAAGGATGCCCAAAATGAAAAAGCCTCTTCGAGCATTCTGTCAATCATAAAGAGCCACTTCGAGGAAGCTAAAAGAAAGGCTATTAACGCCTGCAACGAACTTAAAGATGAAGTATTCCAGGCCCCACCAGAAATTCGTGACAAGCTGATACCGGCCGTGCGTCAGGAATTCTCCTCTCGCTACGACCCCTTCCTGCTGGCTGTGGAACACGACTCGCTGCTCAAGGACATCATCCAGAGCGGAACCCATGGCGGCAGTCGCGTGTTTGTTCCCTTTAACAGCCTCGACGATCTCCTGGCTCCCAATGATCCGGAAGAGCGAGCTGCGATAGAAGACCGTGTCAACCAAGCCATGCGAGCTCTGGGTCTGGAAGAGGTCGGCCTCCTGAGAAAATTCCCCTTGTGCCGCTTCAGCTACGGTTTCACTCGCCGCGAGTCCAAACCTTACGTGGAAGAACAGAATGTCGTCATGCCGGTGCGCTTGAATTTGTTTCCCGTTTTACTAGGCGGCGACAAAACCGGCCACAAGAAAAGCCACAACAAACATCCAATCTACGCCATCAATCAGGATAATGAGGCACTCTACTTTCGGCTCAGTGAAGATGCTGTCTATCGCTGGCTGCAGGCCTTCGATGAACCACTGAGCGATCTTTTCCAGTGGACGCCGGGAGACGAGGTCGCCTTTGGCGGCCGCCTCCTTGAACGAGCACTTCCCTGGGGACGCTACGTGGACAAACTCAATCCAGAAGACACCCACAAGGTGTATCCCATGGTGTACACCCTGCTACACTCCTTTGCCCACCTGGTAATCAACACCATCGCTCAGGAATCCGGCCTCGACCAAGCCTCCCTAGGGGAGTATCTTTTCCCTGCGGACTTAGCCTTCGTGGTCTACCGCAATGGCGCCACCATGGACCTAGGCAACATAAGCTCACTTTGGCGCAGTCGACGCGACGCCCTGTTGAGCGACATGCTCAGCCCGCGTGCAACCCAATGCGGCTCCGGCAGTTTATGCGACAGCCGCGGCGGAGCCTGCCCAGACTGCATCATGATCCCTGAGGTCAGCTGCCTGGCGGGTAACAACCTGCTAACCCGCTCAGTTCTGCGCTCCGGTCCCAATTCCTATGAAGCTACTCGTGAACTCTGTCCCGTCCTCCCGGGGTTCTTTGATGTCAACGAATCCGCTTGAACCTACCGTCCTGGATGCGCTTCTGGATTCCGGAGACATTAGCGTGCGCACGCTGCAGGCCCTGAACACACTTCACCTGCGCTCGTCGTTCGACATTCGCAGCGTAGCCCACATGGGTCACATCCCTCGAGACCAGTGTCGGATTATCGCGCGCGTTCTCGGGCTGCTGGTCAGGGCCAATCTGCTGGAGACTCTCAGCGGAGAACGGTATCGATGCAAGAGGGAAGTCAACTACGCCTATCTGTCGGGCATCGTCGACGGAGCGATGGCAGGGCTTCGGCGAAATACCAGTAAAGAGCCGAAGATGATCCTAACCCTCGGCCGCCATGCCACCCACCTGCAAACTGCGGTCCATGCTGAAGGCTTGCGCCCCAACTTCGAGTCCACAGGAGATCTTATTAGCCACTTGGCAGTGCGCTCGAAAAAGCGACTAACTTTAGTCACACCATTCTATGATCACCAAGGGCTTATCTTTTTAGAGAGGTTGGTGAGAGATGCACTACCTGAGTCGGCCGAGGTTCGCCTGATTACTAGGTGCCGGGAAGAAATACCATTGGAAGCTTGGCTCGAAGAAAAACCTGAAATCAGCCGACGAATCACGCATCGCTACTACCGCAAAGCATTGGAGGATAACTTTTATGAAACCTCACACGCCAAGCTAATCCTCGCCGACGACACCCAAGCTTACGTTGGCTCCGCCAACCTCACCGCTGCTTCTCTTAAGCTTAGTAACGAACTAGGACTTTGGGTTCAAGGGGATATAGCAATCGCTCTCTTTCGTCTGAGCCAGGCATTGTGGAATGCAGCTATCTAGTGCTATCACGCCCCCTTAAAGTGCCGCACTCACAAACAAGGTAGTCTTGCATAAAAATTTACCAGTAATGCGAAGGTTGTCGTACTCTTCTGAGAAACCACGGAGTCATCAAGCGAACCGTGCACAACTCACAGCCTAGTATCTCTCAGCCATCCTCAAAGTAGCGAAGAACCCAGCCATAGCCCTTTTCGGCTGGGTCAACCTTGAAGCTATAACGCGGCATTTCCATTCTCCTCTGTTCAAACCAGATTCCAACGTTTTCGACTACCGTAAGCCAGCGCCATCACGCAATCATTAATCTCGCAGACACGTTTCTGTAGCTCCTTGATGCTGATCTCTTCCTGGCTCTGCCGCTTGATCCGCATGCGAGGTAAACCCAGCTGGGTGCCGCCCGCGTTTTCAATGACGTCGGTCAGTGCGAAGGATGCCTGGATCAAGGCCGAGAGCTCTTCTTCGTTCATGACCGGCTGACGTAGCAGTGTGGCCCGAACCAGCGCCGATGCCCAGCGAGTGCGATTCGGAAAGCCCTCGTAGGCGGCCCGCTCTGTGATCAATTCCTGCTCCTGCCGAGTCAGCCGAATCGATAACTTGCAGGATTTGGGGCCTCGCATCATGTCTCGCCCCTCTTCGGCGATGCTCTCCCCACGGACGCGCTGGATCATCTCCCGTAGTACGTCTGACTCCGAACGGCCAGATGCCTCACAAAGGCGCTGCCAGGCTTCCTTCTCGGCTGGTGTCAGCCTGGTCTTGACCACTGCAGTTTCTGTCATCTCGTCCTCCTTCATCGCGTGCTTCCCATCGAGTCTGGTACCAAATGCCAGCACGCTGCCGGCAACTGCTACCACTTTGCGAATCCTGCCCTAGCTCAAAAACGCTCATGGATTTCGTACGCACGAAATTTTGACTCTGGCAGTGCCCTCTCGCGCTACGAATAGGGCGGTGGTACCACGTGCTGGCAGTTCGCGAATCCTGCCCTAGGCCACAGTCACGTGGATTTTTCGTACGCACGAAATCTTGCCGACTTCCCACTATGGCTTCCACAGCCAGTGGTACGTTGTGGTACCAACCCGCGAACCCTGCCCTAGCCCTAAGTGCGCCTTTCAAAACCTTGAAAGCGGCTCTAGCCATTCCTAGATTTTGGGCATGGCTAAGAAGATCGTATCCGATGAACTCTGGTCTATCGTCGAGCCGCTACTGCCTCCGCCTCAGCCCAAGCCGCGTGGCGGCCGACCTCCCGTTTCCAATCGTGCAGCCCTGACAGGCATCCTGTTCGTCCTGCGCTCGGGTATCCCTTGGGAGATGTTGCCTCAAGAGATGGGCTGCGGTTCCGGCGTGACCTGTTGGCGGCGCCTGCGCGACTGGCAGGAAGCGGGTGTCTGGGAACG
>NZ_QWBW01000054.1 GCF_004117855.1 Modicisalibacter coralii | reverse complement strand
CAGCATTTTCTGAGCTGCCTGGGCGGCAGCGAACGGTCTTCGTCCGCACCAATGCCGGTAATGACATTTCTGAGCTGCCTGGGCGGCAGCGAACACGACATGCCCGTTACGAAACTACTGGCCATGTTTCTGAGCTGCCTGGGCGGCAGCGAACTCGTGCGGATCGATCGCATCCGCGATGTCTACTTTCTGAGCTGCCTGGGCGGCAGCGAACAGTTCGCTCGCCCGCATGGACCCCGTTCTCGATTTCTGAGCTGCCTGGGCGGCAGCGAACCCCCCGCCTCGTCGACGGTGACGTAATCCCCATTTCTGAGCTGCCTGGGCGGCAGCGAACTGGGGCGCCGCTGGCTGGCGGCGCCTCGATGATTTCTGAGCTGCCTGGGCGGCAGCGAACGCGATGGAGTCGTGGCGCGACGCGGTGCGGACTTTCTGAGCTGCCTGGGCGGCAGCGAACTGTCAGAAGTGCGGACGCATCGACCAGCGTCTTTTCTGAGCTGCCTGGGCGGCAGCGAACGACACGAATGAGCGCATCGGCAATTTCCTTCATTTCTGAGCTGCCTGGGCGGCAGCGAACCGCCACCACTGCAGGGCGAAAGGAGGCCGTCCTTTCTGAGCTGCCTGGGCGGCAGCGAACCATTTACGGCCCGATCGCGCAGCAGCGCGTGATTTCTGAGCTGCCTGGGCGGCAGCGAACGCGGCGGGCGACTTCCTCGGGCGAGTCGTCCATTTCTGAGCTGCCTGGGCGGCAGCGAACATCGCCCGGCGAGATGGGATGCCGATTGTCTGTTTCTGAGCTGCCTGGGCGGCAGCGAACCCAAGGAACTCGGCTTGCTAGTGGCCGTGGCATTTCTGAGCTGCCTGGGCGGCAGCGAACAACGCTCGAAGACGCCGGCAACCCCGACGGGGGTTTCTGAGCTGCCTGGGCGGCAGCGAACTTGATAGCTACGGGTACGGTTGACCTTGAACACTTTCTGAGCTGCCTGGGCGGCAGCGAACATACTGGCGGCGGTGCGGGCGGCAATCTGGGTTTTCTGAGCTGCCTGGGCGGCAGCGAACGACCGGGACGCCATCGGCCGCGTGGCATTCGCTTTCTGAGCTGCCTGGGCGGCAGCGAACGGCAGAGAGGTAGTCGAGCTGCTGGACCAGGTTTTCTGAGCTGCCTGGGCGGCAGCGAACCGGGTGAGCAGGGCGATCACCCAGGCCTCGAATTTCTGAGCTGCCTGGGCGGCAGCGAACATGTCTGGTGACAGAATCGTCATCGACCCCGATTTCTGAGCTGCCTGGGCGGCAGCGAACGGGAGCGCCCGAGCCGGACGCTTGCGGTTACATTTCTGAGCTGCCTGGGCGGCAGCGAACAACAGCGACCTGGTAATCGCACAACTTGATATTTTCTGAGCTGCCTGGGCGGCAGCGAACAGCCGCTGGGGGTGATCCTACGGCTACTCAAGTTTCTGAGCTGCCTGGGCGGCAGCGAACGTGTGGATGCGCCGACGGTAGGGCTCGAAATATTTCTGAGCTGCCTGGGCGGCAGCGAACGGCGAGCTTCACCTGGCTGCCGTTGAGCTGCATTTCTGAGCTGCCTGGGCGGCAGCGAACGCCCGCTCGCACCTGCATGCCCTGAGCTTCCGTTTCTGAGCTGCCTGGGCGGCAGCGAACTCACTCAGGGCCTAGCTGCCGGCGCCCTGCGTTTTCTGAGCTGCCTGGGCGGCAGCGAACCTCTCCGGCACCCTGCGGGATGCCACCGGGGATTTCTGAGCTGCCTGGGCGGCAGCGAACTTGCCGGCCTCGATGAACACCGGGCGGTCCCATTTCTGAGCTGCCTGGGCGGCAGCGAACTAGAGCTTTTTCAAGCTAATACCCTGATTGTTAAAGAGCAATAGCCATGAAGCGCGACGCCTCCCTTTTTGTGGAGGCGTCGCTAACCCCTTGTTTTTCCGAATGCTATAAAAACGCACGAAAAAAGGGTCAGAACCAGGGGATGGTTGCCCCCTGGCTCAGGCCATAGTGATTGAAGGAGCCAACAGCCGGCGTCGGCTGCGGTTCGCCATGCTCGATGAACAGGGCGAAGCGTTGCAGGCTGGACCGGCTGTTGAGTGAAACGAAGGGCAAGTTGATGCGAGGTTCGTTGCTGCGTGCGAACCTCGCTCGCGCCTCTTCGAGGTCGATAGCATGCCGCCGTGCGTAGCGCTTCACCTGGCTGTCGTTGCCGGTCTTGAACTGCCGGCGCCTGACCACGCGATGCAGCACTCCGTCTGGTACTGGCAGAATGTCGCCGGTCTCGACGAGTTCGCGCATGCCGGCGAGCCAGGGTTGCGCCATGAGTTGCGTCAGGCTCTGGTGTTGTCCGTGCAGGCGCAGCCGGTCACCCGGTGTGCGCGCTCGCACGCCGGTCTTGTGATCCGGAAAGCTCACGCCGATGTCGTTCGCATCCTGGTCGAACAGTGCGCGATGCAGCCGGCCATAGAGCGCGCTCATCAACATGGATGGCGGAAAATCCGGGTCGGGACGCAGGCGAAGGTCGATGTAGTGGTCCATGGTTCACCCCGCGTCGCCGAAGACACCACCACGGATCAGGGTCGCCATCACGAAGTGCTGGTTGTCGGTCGTCGGCGCCTGGTCCTTGAGCAGCCAGTTGTCGAGCAGGTTGTAGAAGTCCACTTTCTGCTTCGGTTGGCGATAGGCCGTTCCCTGGGTGGTCACCGAGCCGTAGGGCTCGACAGCGATCGGCCCCAGATCGCTGCCGTCCGCCGGCGCCGGGTACCAGGTGTCGATGGTACGCAGGGCGTTGCCGATCTTCTGCGAGTGAATGGCGGCGCTCTTGTCGTCGCCAATGCTGTAGAGCGTCTTGCTCTTGTCGCCGCGGGCGCGGTCGAGGATCAACTCCTGCGACGGGAAGACTTCCTGGCCGGCGCCGATACGCGCAAAAGCGACCACATCCAGCAGCAGGTATTGCTCGCCGGCCAGTGCCTTGGCGATCACCTCGCCCAACGTGCGAGTCTGCTCGTCGCCAGTGAAATCTCGCGTCGAACGTTCCAGGGCATTGTCGAAGGTCCACGCTTGTTCGGTCTCCCCGGCCCGGGTCTGGCGCACCGTCACTTCGAGCGCTTCGGCCTTGAGACGGTTACGCCACAGGAAGCGCCCGTTGGCGAGGTTGCACGCGTAGCGATGGGCCAGTTCCTGAAAGCCGTGCTCGCTGGCGTAGCTCTCGACCGCCTGCTTCAGCTTGGCTTGATAGTCGGCACTGTTGCAGGCCGAGGGGGTACCGGCACCGGCCAGCACGCGCAGCGTGAAGTGTACCGCCAGGGTGTCGGCATCGTGGGGCAGCGCGGCGACGTCTACGGTCTGAAGATTGGGATTTTCGATGGCGGCATCGAGCTTGGCCGGGTCCTGATCCTTGGTCTTCAGGCGGTTGGAAATGGTGCCGCGCACGGACTTTTCCGTGACCGGGATGTGGGGCCAGGCGGTGAATTGGTCGCGCTTGTCCCAGTTGCCGGCGCTGAACAGCGCATCGGAGGGGTCGAGCTTGCGCTCGAAGGCGAGGACAGAAGCGGTTTTCAGAGCGTCGTTCTTGGCCATGATGGATTCTCCGGAAAAGGGGCTCAACTGAAGTCGTAAAGAGATTCAAAGGCGTCACTGACAGGGCGGTAGTCGTTGCAACAGCGGTATTGCTGCGACTCCGCCCCTGTTTGCGGATACCAGATCAGTTGTTCGGCTTGTTCGAGGCGATGGGGACTGACCCACTCCCCGACCGAGAAGAGGCTTTCGACGAATTGAAAGGGTGTGGTGCTGTCGCGTGTATTGGCCACACTGCCGGCTGGCTGCAACTCACTGAGCGCGCCATAGCCCACCGGTATCGGAACGATCCAGCCAAGCGCATGGCGATCGTGCTGCCAAGCCTGCGCCTCGTTGTCATAGCGCCAGTTGATGCGGGACAGGGAAAGCCAGGCATCGAGCCGTGTCGTATCCGGGGCTTCCTCTCGCAATTCGGCCAATCGTTCGTCGAGCAGATCGTCGCGCGACACCAATGCAAACCCGGGTAGCAAGCGCATACGCAGTTTCCGGAAGGCATCGAGTCGATCTCCCTCGTCTCCCGTGAGGTCAATGATCTGCGGCTGATGGCGATACAGACCGGGCTGTGGCGGTGGCATCACGGACCCACCCGCGATACGCATGGCGCCGACCATCTCCTGTATCGTGGCGGTATCCTGGCGCCTTGCCTGTTCGTCGCGCTTCCAGCGCTCGCTGTCGAGCGCCAGGATCAGGCTGACTTCCATATGCATGCGCCCTTCCTCGACGATGGCGGCGGTGCTGCCATCCTTGCCTACCGGATTGCGCGTCAGATGAAAGGTCTTGATAAAGCTGGCTTGGGTCGCCTGCTCCTGATGGTGGTGGCACACCACCCCGATCCCCTTGAAGGCGATATCGAGACCGGCGGCACGCGTCTTGCGCTCCAGGGCCCACATCATTCCCATGAAAGCGGTGATCGCGGGGAATCCGTGCGTCAGCGGACTGGAAATGGCATTGGCGTTCTGCACGTTGATACGCGGTAGGGCGAGTAGGTGACTGAACGTGGGGGAGGTACTCATGCGCGTTCCTCCGGAGCTCGCCGCTGCATGGGCACGGGCCAGGCGGCGTCGATGATCGCTTGTCGTGCCCAGTGACGATATTCACTATCGCCTACCGCGGTGGCGCCTGCCCGACGCAGTTGGTCGTTGAGCCAACTGGCAAAAATGCCCGCGACCTGGTCTGGCCAGTCGCCCCAGTGGTAGGCCTCGACGAAGGCCTGGTCCTCTTCCCCACCTTCACCGAGCGGGCGAGGTGCAAGCGTAAGGCGCTCCGGGTCCAGCCACAGGCACTCGCAGAGCGATAACTCACAGCGATCGTCGCGAGTCCACCCCGGCGATAACTGGCTATGTATCGCAGCGGCAAAAAAGGGCAATTTAGCGCCCAACCGCTGCTCGAGTGCCTCGCGCTCCTGGCGGGTTTCCATTGTCTTGCTTCGCTTGGATAGCACCAGCCGGGCAAGCTCCCGGACGAGCGGCCTGACACCGGCGAAAAAGGTGAAGCGTTCGGTCGAGGATTCCAGCCCGAGCAGGTTGGGCGGGCGTTGTTGCGACCAGTTGGGCGGTAGCGATGGCAGCAGATAGTTGGCACCACCACGCTCGCTATTCAGCTGCGATATGTTCTGGGGCTTGGTCCCTCCCATCTTGCGTACGGCGAGGTTGCGGTAGTCGCGATAGACGCGCGTATCGGCCTGCTTCGTGCGGACGGCGGCACGAACATCACGATTCTCTTCGCCAAAGCGTGCGCTCTGAATATCGGCATGCACGCGATGGGCCAGGGCGCTCGAGAACAGCGGCTGCAGCAGGTGGAAGTTATCGTCGGTGGCCGCATTACCCTGCGTCAGCCAGTACACCTGCTTCGCCAGCGCATGGGAAGAGAAGGTGCCGCTGCGAACGAGATTGCCGAAGGCATCCATCCGTGATTGAGCAATGGCTTCATCGGCATGCAGCGCCTGCAGCAGGTCGGCGTCCCTGGCCTTGACCCATTCGAGCAAGGAGCGGCCTTCGACTTCGACTTTCAGGAACTTGAAGACATCCAGCGCGGCGGCATTGCCAACGACGTCTTCGGCGAAATCATCCGCCAGCGAGTGGCTACCGATTTCATCATGCTGTGGCAGGGTCTGCGGGGGAATGTAGAGGCTGGTGCCTCGTGCGTCCGGATGGCTGGCCTTGAGCACATGGGTGACGGCCTGAATCTGACCGACGCGGCGCGCGGCATCCGCAAGCCAGGTGTCGTACTCGTACTTTGCAGCGGCCGCGGCATCGTCTTCCCGACCTTTGAGCTTGGCCACGCGGCGTTCGTCGATGAACGTCGCGATGGCGAGACGAAAACGTTCGATGCGGGAGACGCCATCGTTTTCGGTGGTTTCATTCATGGGCATTCCAAACCGTTGGACCCTGATGGGCCCCGGGTTATACAATCCCCACGGCTAACTGCCGCCGTGGGGCGTGGTTGCTGTCGAAAGGGTGATTCCGATGGATCAGGTTCTTCTGCGACGGTATTTCACGTCTTCTTACTCCTCTGGTGATGTTTTCAGGGGGGCCGGGGCCAACCGGCGGTTGCATACGCCCGGGCGCGTTGCAGCGCGCCCGGGCACTCGAAGTATCTCGCAGGCATTTCCCTGAGTAAAGAGAAAAGTGCCATTGCACGAGCGGCTTCCATTGCTCGAGCGGTTTGATCCTGCCGCGTAGGCAGCTCAGAAAATTGCACGAGCGGCTTCTTCTGTGCTTTCGCTGCCGCACAGGCAGCTTGGCCCCTGGCCACCTGCCCCTTCGGGGGCAGCCTCCTTCCTTGCAAACTATTCTGCCGCACCGTTTCCTGGCGCGCGTCGACCGAGCCGGCCATAGAGGCACCCTGTTGACCTGAGTCAGAAACGGAGCCGTCACGGTCGCCATATCGAGAAGCCCAGCCAGGGGTGATAGCGCCAACCGCGCGAATGCTCCGGCGCCTCCAACTGGCTAAAGTGTCGTGCGGCTTCCACGGGCGTCAACGATTGGTCGTCGGCCTGCTCCTGCAGTAGAGCGGGCAGATCGAAGTTGCCCCAGGGCGCGATGCGCGGCCCCGGATGCAGCGCGACGTCATGACGTTGGTTCTGCTCCACCAGCACATATAACTGCTGTCCACGTTGCTCCGGATCGCTCTCGATGCGATGCAGCAGCAGTGTCTCCGGCGCCTCCTCGTCCTGCGGTAGCAGCACCAGCTTCGTGCTCGGAATGGCGCTCTCGCGAAACGGTTGCTGCTGCGCCAGCACGCCCGTCAGCATGGCTCCGGGGTATTGCCAGCCGCTGGCGGCGTTGAACTCCTCGGCACCTGCCGCCGATAGCGGCAACATGGTGTGGGCCATGCGTGCCTGTTCCAGGTCCGTCAGCCGCATCTTGGGCTGCCACTGCTCGGCGGGGCGCGGCGCGATTCGAGGCAGTGCCGTCAGGGGCTGATACTCGCTCTCTTCCATCAGTTTTCCCAGACGATGAGCAATCAGCCGAAAAGGGTGTCGAGCTGGCGCGCGCGCCAGCTCGAACCCAGGACGTACGAAAATGGCACCGGGTTTGCCATCCGGTCCTTTGTCGCGGGAGAAGTGTCGCAGGTTGGTATCGAATATGAAGATATTGGGCTTGTCATTCAGCCGCTGACGATGGCGCTGAACGCGTCCTGCAAGCTGGATCAGTGAGCGCATCGACGAGGGTTCGGCGATGGCCCAGTCAGCGTCCCAGTCCCTGCCTACTTCGCAGACCGGCGAGGCGATAACCACGAAGATGTGATGGAGTTCGGGGTTGGCGTCGAGCGCCTCGCGGATCGTCGACGACTGAAAGACCGCATCTTCGTCCCGTCGGTTGAAAGTCGTGTCCAACTGCCGTTCGATGGCGGAGCGCTGTACCAACGGGAAGCGAGCGTGATAGACGCAAAGGTGGATTCGGGTGTCTTCGGGGGCGCCTCGCTCGAAGAGCGCCTTGGCGACATCGAAAAGCGGGTCAATATTGGCCATGCGGACCAGGCCAAAGCTGATTCGCTTGTCGCTCGCGGGATCGACTTGCGCATGATCCGCGTGCAACTGCAGTGCGGCCCGCAAGACATGGTCAGCGAACTCGTGGCGGGTGGTCTCGCGGGTCTTGTTATTGGCGATAGTCAGCGGCCAGAGCGCTGCTCGCCGCAGCGGGGCGGCCTGACCTAGCCTTGCGGCACGCCTCTGGATGAAGCGCTCATGGGCTTCGGTAAACCCGCTACGACTCCAGCAGGTTTCATGTCGGGTACCGAATTCATCCGTCCAGATGCACGGGATATCCGCCTGCTCTATCGTCGAGCCGCCCCCGGCGCCTCGATGACGCCGATATTCACGCCGCCCCGCCTGATAGGCGAGAAACATCCCCTCGACCAGCGCCGGGGGTAACGTGGCCGAAGAGAGTACGACACGCGTGCCGAGCATGCCGGCCCATTGCATCAAGCGGGTGAGCGCCGGCAGATCGGCCAGATCGTAATCGTCCAGCTCGTCCAGGACCAGATCGGCACTCATCAGCCGAAGCATGGGTGCGATCTGCCGCCCACCGCGCAGCGATTCAGTGGCGGGTACGAGGTGGTCCACCGTGCAGACCAGCATGGGCGCCATCAACAGACTACGTGTTCTCTGATCATGGCCGGCCCAGGAAAGCAGCGATCCCTGCTCGGTAACTCCTTCGAAGAGCACGTGGTCATCTTCTTCAATGAGTTTCTGTGCCGATGCCGACCCGCTCTCGGTGGCCTGTCGTTCGTGATAGGCGAATAGGGCTCGGCTGGCGCCTCCACCCACCCTAATCGCCAGTTCATCGTCACCCAGCCTCAGATCTTCGCGATAGCTGCGTCCGGTTTGATGTGTCAGTGCTCGCAGACCCAGCGCGAAGGTGGCTCGCATGCCTCGGTCAGGGTCGGAGAGGGCGTAGAGCAGGCGTGCATTGGCCAGTGTCTTGCCGCATCCCGTCGAGGCCATATTGACGATAAAAGCCCCTTTCTCCCGGGCACGGTCGCGTATCCCCAGGGCGGTATCGAATGCCTTGTCCTGCCAACTGAATTTTCCGGCCCCGCTACGTTTACGCAGCCCTCGATGTCGCGCGAGCCGCGGCAGCTCGCGCTCCAGGGAGGGAATTGCATGGGCAATTTGCCCCGCATGGTAGGTGACCCCCTGCAGATGCTCGTCGAGGGTCTGGTTGGCGACGGATTGCCTGCTGCGGTTACGTGTCGTGTTGGCTATCAACCTCGCGTGCGGATGGAGAAACTTGCGACGCGCGTCGTCCGGGGCATCATTCTTATCCAGGGCAAGGCTCGAATAGTAATGGTCGGCCAGCATCAGGCTCAGGCGTGCCAGATGCATGACGAAAGGGCGATCGAGCCAATCGTCGCCTCGGTGTTGTCTGAGTTCGAGAAGCCGACGCGCCAGGCGCGCCGCTTTCGTGCGCCAAGCTTCTCCGGAGACAGGCAGGGGGCCTGCCATCTGCCAATAAGGGGCGATCTCTGTATCGCTACCCGGCGTGAAAATCTCGTTCCAGTCGTGAGCCACGGGATCGAGCGGCGCTTCCAACCAATTCGGGTTGAATGAGCGCACGCGAGCGCCCAGCCAAAGCTGGCGGTCGTCTTGAAAGGCGGGCGCGACCGGCAGGCGATGATGGGTCAGAATCAACCAGCCAAGTGCCTTGGCCAGAGGAGGCAGTCGCTGAAAAGGATGAGGGTCGCTGGCATCCAGCCCATCGCGCTGGTAATCGGCAGGCCGAGTCCAGGACGAGTCATCGTATTCCTGTGCTTGCAGCCGCTTCAGCCAGCCTTCGTCATCGTCTTTGCCAACGAAGGCCTGGAAGAGTCTTAGCGACACCCACTCATGGCGATAGCGGTTACGCTCGCGCAGGCGGCCAGTCAAACGCCACTGAAAGGCTCGGCTCGCTTTGCCAAGGTCATGAAGCAGTCCTGCCATCATCGCCAACAGGCGGATGTCCTCACCGCTATGCCAGTCGTTCTCGTCCTCTTCGCGCAGGATGTTGCGCCGGGTGGTGTTGGTCGGGGTTGCACCGCGGGCGTTGAATTGCGAGGCGTCGCCCACGATCCACACAAGCTCGCTGTGGTCTTGGCCGCGAATCCAGTGGCAAGCCACGGCGGTATTCTTGCGCGCCTTCTGGCGCAGCAGCTTTCTCAGCGTGTCGAGCCCGGCCTTGGTGATCGCGGTCTGCCAGGTGCGCTCGCCGCGGCGTTCGGCGAACTGGTCGAGAATCCGGCGGGTTTCCTTGAGCGCGTTCTTGCGGCACTGGGAGACGATCAGCACGTTCATCGTCGCGCTTCCTCGCCCAGCCGCTCGGCGACGCCTTGCACCACCTCGATCATGGTATCCAGCGCCTCGACGCGGGTGAGCCGTTCGATACAGGCCTGGCGGAATGCCTGCTCCTCGTCGCCACGGCTAGCGGAGATGAATGCCTGCGGCAGAATGACCGCGTCCTTGATCAGGTCGGCGATGTCGAACACCAGGCCGCCGCGTCGGGTCTTGCCGTGGAGCACTGCCAACCCGTGGGGTAACCCCAGCACCCAACTGGCAGTGGCGCCCAGGCCGTAGGCGAGATAGTTGCCGTGATCGAGAAAGCGGTTGGCGGGGTCGACGCCGCTACCTTTCTTGGCGCGCACGAATTCGCCATAGCCGACCGCCTGGGTGGCGATCCGGAACAGCTGCTTGGTCAGCCGGGCTTCTTCCGTCAGCAGTGCGGTGGTGTCCGCTGCCTGGTCGATGGCCCCGCGACTGCGCTCGAGCAGCGCCTTCAACTCGGCCGCGCTGGGCTTGAAGTCGGTATCGCGCTGAAAACGTGCGTCCAGCCAGTGCCGTTCGACCTGGGTCAGGCGCGCACGCTGAAAGCGGCGTGCCGCTTCCAGCCTCAGCGCATCGTCGAACCAGAAGCGCACCCACTGTTGCAGGTACTCGGTGGGGCGGTATTCGCTCTGCGGGTTGAACCAGGCGACCTCGACATCGACTTCGTTGGCGGAAAACAGCGGCGTGCCGCCGCCACCGCAGAAACCGACCAGAACACCGGCCTTGGCCAGCTCCCGCATGGCCGCCTGGGTGATCGAGGTGCCGGTGCCCAGCAGCAGCGAGGTGGTGTTGGCGATGGGGATGTTCCAGTAGGCCGAGCGCTTGCCTTCGTCGGTGACGTACTCCACGCGGCCGCCGTTGACCAGTACGCGGCAGTGCTGCAGGTAGTAGAGGTTGGCACGCTTCGAATGCAGGATCGTCTTGAGATCGGTGGATAAGATATCGTCCATTTCCCCGCCCGAAGTAGCGTGTTGTTAATATCGGTAACTTAAATACACTTCGGCATCTAATCAGAACTCGGGGGATGCTGCCAGCGATGGAGAACCCGGCCTTTCGGGGAGTCAGGCTACACGCCCGATGAACAGCGGTCCTGTCAGTCAGGGATTACAACTCATGTCGAACAGCGAGGACCTGGTCCGGGACCGGACAATCGAGACGACACTGCGCCGATATCTACGTGAACGCGCGTCGCCAGAAATAGCAGAAAACCGATTCAGAGCTTGTCACACGCCGATTCGCGAGGATCGAGCGACTCACCGATCTCGCCCTTGAGATACCGCTCGGACGTCAGCAGGAACAGGCGGCGGCGCAATCGCTGGACGGCCTCCTGACGCGCCAGCTCCCAGCGTTCGAGGTCATCGCTCGCGGCGGCGCAAGCGCTCAGTTGGGATTCCCGGACCATGCGGACCGAGACGTCGCTGGCCCCGAGGACTTGCGGGTTCGGATCGGCATGTCGTTGCGCGGGGTGGGTGCGGTCGATCATGGTAGCCTCCTCGATTGCCGATTTAAATGACAATTATTATCATTTTCAATCGAAAATTAGATCGATCGCCACTCCCTGTCAAGACACCCGCCGAGCTACCGAACTACGCCGCCCCACGAAAACGGCCCCGCGTCGCCGCGGGGCCGGTGGGGTGAAGGACACTTGCCGTGCCGTCAGGCGGGCGGCTGCTCGGGGCTGTCGGGCATGTTGATATGCCCCGGTTCCAGCCGGTTGAGGTGCAGGAACTGCATGTGCCGCTCGTACTGGTCGAGGATGTCCTCGATCACCTGCTCGCGGGTGTAGCCCATCAGGTCGTAACCCTGGCTGCCCTCGAGCAGGTAGACCTCGAGCCGGTAGTAGTGCTTCGAGGCCTGCGGGGTGTGCATGGCGAAACCGGGCGTGGAAAAGCCCTGGCTCCACACCTGATAGGTGAAGTTCTGCTCGTCCTCGAGATCGACGTTGAGCGACAGGTAGTCGTCTCCGTTCTGCACGCCTTCGTGGATCGCGGCATGTACGCCCTGCTCCTCGAGGGAATCGCGTACCGCTTCCATCGCCGGCTTGCAGGTCTCGTCCATGAAGCGCCGCGCCTGGCGCTTGTCGGGGAAGCTCATGGCGCGCCTGAGCCGGTGCTGCCAGCTCTGCGGGCCACGCTCGCCGCCGGTGCGCCCGGAGAGCGACCCGGCCAGGCTCAACTGCCGGCTGTCCTCCTTGAAGGCTTCCAGCTTCAGTGCCTTGAGCAGCCCGGCCATCATGTAGAACAGCACCACCGAGAACGGCAGCCCGGTGATCACCACCGCGCTCTGCAGGGCGCTCAGGCCGCCGGCCAGCAGCAGGGCCAGCGTCAGCACGCCGATCACCGCCGACCACAGGATGCGCATCCAGATCGGCGCGTCGTGGTTGACGTCGGTGAGGATCGAGGTGAAGTTCGACAGCACCAGCGCGCCGGAGTCGCCGGAAGTGACGAAGAACACGATCGCCAGGATGCTCACCGCGATGGTGGTGAAGATCGGCAGCGGGTACTGCTCGAGGAACAGGTAGATGCCCGCCGGCGGGTTGTCCATGACCTGCTGGCCGAACTCGGCGGCACCGCTCATCGCCATGTCGATGGCGCTGTTACCCAGCAGCGACATCCACAGGATCATGAAGATGATCGGCAGCGTCAGGGTGCCCAGCACGAAGGTGCGGATGGTGCGCCCGCGCGAGATGCGCGCCAGGAACAGCCCGACGAACGGCCCCCAGGCGATCCACCAGGCCCAGAAGAACAGCGTCCAGGCGTTGAGCCACGTCGTCGGCGGGTCGAAGGCGTAGGTATTGAACGAGAGGCTGACGAAGTTGGCCAGGTAATCGCCGATGTTCATCACCAGCGCGTTGAGCAAAAAGATCGTCTTGCCGGCGAACAGCACGAACAGCAACAGCGCCACGGCGAGCAGGATGTTGAACTCCGAGAGCCGGCGGATGCCCTTCTCGACGCCGGTGATCGCCGAGATCGTCGCGAACAGCACGATCAGCATCACCAGGATCGCCTGGGTCCAGGTGCTCTTGGGGATGCCGAACATGTACTCCAGCCCGAAGTTGAGCTGGATGATGCCGATGCCCAGGCTGGCAGCGATGCCGAACACCGTGCCCAGCACCGCGGCGATGTCCACCGCGTGGCCGATGGCGCCGTAGATGCGGTCGCCGAAGATCGGATAGAGCGCGCTGCGGATGGTCAACGGCAGGTTGTGGCGGTAGCTGAAGAACGCCAGCGACATGCCCACCAGGGTGTAGATGCCCCAACCGGAGAGGCCCCAGTGCAGGAAGGTCAGTTCCATGGCGTGTCGCGCCGCGGCGATCTGGTCATCGGGCGCCCCGGGCGCGTTATAGAACTGGGTGAGCGGCTCGGCCAGGGCGAAGAAGATCACGCCGATGCCGATACCCGCCGAGAACAGCATCGCCGACCACGAAAAGATGTTGAAGTCGGGTCGCGAATGCTCCGGCCCCAGGCGGATCTTGCCGTAGCGCGATAGCCCCAGGTAGATCACGAAGCCTAGGTAGATCACCACGGTGAGGAAGTAGTACCAGCCGAAGGTGTTGGAGATCCAGCCCAGCACGGCGTTGATCACCGTGTTGGCCTGTTGGGTGGCGATCATGGTCCACAGCGAGAAGACCACGATGCCGATCACCGAGCCGTAGAACACCACCGGATTGAGGCGGTCCTTCGACGGCGAGGCGCTTGAGTCCTGTGTTGTCATTTCGATCCCTCGGGTTTTTTATCGATACCCCGTCGGCAATCCGCGTGGGCACGCGGGGCCAAGGGGGGACCTCGTCGGGGGGCCATGAATAGCGGGCCCCGACGCCTAAGCTTAGGTGGCGGGGGAATTTCCGACGACCGAACCGACGGTATCGCGGCATATCCGAAGTCGGCTTCGGCCGCTCCCCGCCACCCGGGTGCGCACCTGTACAGCCCGGCACCCGGGACGTCAAGCCGGGCGGCGGGCCGCCAGACGCCAGCGATTGCCCTATACTCCCTCTCGGTAACGCCAGCCGCCGGAATGACCGCCGTCTCGACAGGGAGTCCTCATGCCTCGCATCCGCCCGATCACGCTCATGCTCGTCTGCGCCCTGCTGGGCGCGCTCGCCGCGCCCGCCGTGGCGCAATCTCGCAGCGCCGACGAATGGAACGCCTACCTCGATGCCCTCGAGCGCGGCGCGGACCAGGCCACGCTATGGCGCTACGGCTGGGGCGGCATCTATACCGCAAGCCTGGCCGCCAACCTCTATCAGGCCAGCGAGGCGGACGACCACGACGATCGCTTCGATGCCCGCGTGGGGAGCGTCAAGTCGGCGCTGGCGCTGGCCGGAGTGATCGCCGGTCCGCAACCGCACCCCGCGGCCTACCGGCGGCTGCAGACGCTCGCCGAGCAGCGCGATGCGCCACACCTGGCCGAAGCCCGCGCGCTGATGCGCGCCACCGCCGCCGAGGAACGCCAACGCCGGGCCTGGCGGGCACGCCTGGGGTCGCTGGCGATCAACACCCTGGGCGGGCTGGCGATCGGCCTGGGTGACGACCGCCCCCGGGACGGCGCGATCAGCTTCGCCACCGGCATGCTGGTCAGCGAGATCCAGTTGCGGACCCAGCCGACCCAGGCCGGCGCGGCGCTCAACCGCTTCCACCCGGCACGCCTGTCGCTGGGCGACGTACGCCTCGACTATCAGTACGCCTGGGTCCTGGCGCCCGATCGCGTGGGTGTGAACATTCGCTACTGACCGCGTCCCACCGCCCCCTCCCCTGCGGACGACGGCCCCCGCGCCGCGTCCCAAATGTCGCAGATTGTAAAACCCGATGGCGGCCCACTTACGCCGCCGGCCTCTCCTGCCGATAATCCCCATGAACGCTCGTGAACGCCGGGACTCCGGCAAGGCCCGCCGGACCGCACGAGCGTCGTCCCCATGACGCTGCAATGGTGCGACGCCAGGGACACGCAAAATCAAGAACCAAAAAGGACCAAGCCATGTTTCTCAAGAAGAGCGTCAAGTTGCGACTGGGGGTCAGCCTGGGGGCGTGCATCGTCCTGCTGCTGATCGTCGGCGTACTGGGTATCGTGACCGCCGGGTCGGTCAAGCAGAGTCTGGAAAAGACCTACGAAGAAAACCTGATCACCCTGGTACAGCTCGGCAACGTTCGCGACGCCCTGCTCAGCAACCGGGTCAAGATCACTGCCGAGCAGCGCGATGCCGATTCGGCGTCGGCCGCCGCCGCCAAGGCCGAAATCGCCGCCAACGACGCCCGACTCGACAAGGCCTGGACGAGTTACTTTCCGGAGCGCATCAGCAACGCCAAGGAACGGGCCATGGCCGAGCGCTTCCAGAGCGACCTGACCACGCTGCGCGGAAACCTCGACAAACTCGTCACGGCGATGGTCGCCAACGACTTCGCCAAGGCCCGCGAAATCACCAGTGGGCCCCTGAATGCCGAATACCCGACGGTAATCGACGACATCAACCAGCTGGTCGAGATGAACTCCCGGCAGGCGGAAGCCAGCTATCTCGAGGCCGCCGCCAATTACGCCACAGTCGCTGGCCAAGGGGCATCTCGATAGCCGGATCAACATCACCTGCAAGGACGAGTTCGGCGACATGCTGCGCGCCCTCGAGGCCATGCAGGACAAGTTTTCCAGCGTGGTGGTGTCGGTGCGTCGCAATGCCGAATCGGTCAACATCGCCTCCGGCGAGATCGCCCAGGGTACTGACGACCTCAACCGGCGCACCCAGGAACAGGCCTCCAGCCTCCAGCAGACCGCGGCGTCGATGGACGAGATCACCTCCACCGTGCGCCAGAACGCCGACAACGCCGCCCAGGCCGACCGCCTGGTCCACGAGGTCAGCCAGCATGCCCAGCACGGCGGTGAAGTCGCCCAGCAGGCGGTCGGCGCGATGGGCGAGATCAGCGCCTCCAGCCGCAAGATCGCCAGTATCGTCGGCCTGATCGACGAGATCGCCTTCCAGACCAACCTGCTGGCACTCAACGCCTCGGTGGAGGCGGCCCGGGCCGGCGAGCAGGGCCGCGGCTTCGCGGTGGTCGCCAGCGAGGTCCGCACCCTGGCGGGACGCAGCGCCAACGCCGCCAAGGAGATCAAGACCCTGGTCGACGAAAGCGTCTCGCGGGTCGAATCCGGCACCCAGTTGGTCGACCGTGCCGGCCAGACGCTCGCGGAGATCGTCGACGGCGTCAAGCGCGTCACCGACCTGGTCGGCGAGATCGCCGTGGCCAGCCGCGAGCAGTCCCAGGGCATCGATCAGGTCAACCAGGCCGTCGCGCAGATGGACTCGGCTACTCAGCAGAACGCCAGTCTGGTCGAGGAATCCAGCGCCGCCAGCCGCTCACTGCAGGATCAGGCCAGCGAACTACTCAAGGAAGTCTCCTTCTTCCGCAGTGGCGAAAGCCAGTCGGCTGCGCCGGCCCTGCGCGCCCCCGCGCCGCGCCAGCCGAAACCGGCGGCCCGCAAGCCCGTCGCGACCGCCACCGAGGACGACTGGAGCGAATTCTAAGCCCCCATCCCTTCCCCTTGAGCCGCCTTCGGGCGGCGTTTTTTTGTCAAGACAACCAGCCCGGTGCGGCAATTCGGCTTGGCAGCCTCTTTTGTTACGTTATAACATATGCGCTCATTCGTTCGATCGACCCGCGTGGGGCGCTTTCATGTCACATCGTCACCGGCCCGACGGGCCCTGTCATTTTTCCCTGATGTCGCTCGGCGCCGGCCGCCGGATACTGCTGGCGCTGCTGCCGCTGGCGGGGTTGTGGCTGGCGGCGGCCTGGGCCGCCGGCATGCTGGGGTAGCCCGACATGTCGTCGATCCTGACCCTCGAAGCGCTGAGCCTGGCGCAGGGCAACCGGCTGGTGCTGGAGAACATCGACGGTCGTTTCGAGGCCGGCTCCATCACCGCGCTGGTCGGCCCCAACGGCGCCGGCAAGAGCACCCTGGTCCAGGGCATCATGGGCATGCTGCGCCCGATCGCCGGCCGGGTGAACTGCAGCGTGCCCAAGGCGCACCGCGCCTGGCTGCCACAGCAACTGGCGCTGGATCTCTCCTTTCCCATGAGTGTCGAGGAGCTGGTGATGACCGGCTGCTGGCCCACCCACGGCAGCTTCCGGCGTTACGGGCCGCAGGAATACCGGCGCGGCCAGGCGATCATGCACCGCCTGGGCCTGCAGGCCTTCGAACATCGGCCGTTGGGCGAGCTGTCCGGCGGCCAGCGCCAGCGCGCCCTGCTCGGCCGCACCCTGATGCAGCGCGCCCGCTTGCTGCTGCTCGACGAGCCCTTCGCCAACGTCGATGCGGCGACGGTGGAAGTGCTGATCGAGGTGCTGCGCGACATGGCCGCCGACGGCGTGACGATCCTCGTCGTCCTGCACGATCACGACCAGCTCCGGTGCCTGGCCGACCGGGTGCTGCTACTCGACCGCGGCCACGGCACCTGGACGACGCCGGCCGCGCTGGGCGAACTCTCGCGCCTCGGGCATCCGCCCCATACGCCCCCGCCGAGCGGGGCCGCTCACTCACCGACGGGGAATCCGGCATGATCGACTGGCTGTACACGCCACTGGTGGAATTTGGCTTCATGCGGCGCGCCCTGGTGGCCGGACTGGCGCTGTCGCTGGTGGCGCCGCCGCTGGGCGTCTTCCTGACGTTGCGCGGCATGAGCCTGGTGGGCGATGCCATGGCCCATGCGGTGCTGCCGGGCGTGGCCGTGGGCTTTCTGCTGGCGGGTTTCTCGCTGCCGGCGATGAGCGCCGGCGGGCTGGTCGCCGGGTTGCTGGTCGCCGGCCTCGCCGGCGGCGTCTCGCGGCTGTCCGGGCATCGCGAGGACTCGGCGATCGCCAGCTTCTACCTGATCTCGCTGGCGGCGGGGGTGATGCTGATCTCGCTGCGCGGCAGCAGCGTCGACCTGACGCACGTGCTGTTCGGCTCGATCCTGGCGGTGAACAGCACGGCGTTGTGGCTGATCGTCGCCGTCTCGAGTGCCACCCTGGTGGTGCTCGCGGCGATCTTCCGCATCCTGGTGGTGGAGTGTCTCGACCCGCTGTTCCTGCGCGGCCAGGGCGTCCGCGGCGGCGCGGTCCATGCCCTGTTCCTGGGCTTGATGGTGCTCAATCTCACCGCCGGGTTCCAGACCCTGGGCACCCTGATGGCGGTCGGCCTGATGATGCTGCCGGCCACGGCGGCACGCTTCTGGTCGTCGCGCCTGGAGGGACTGATGGGGCTGGCGATCGCCATCGGCATGCTCTCCAGCACCGGCGGCCTGTTGCTGTCGTATCACGCCGGGCTGCCTTCCGGGCCCTGCATCATCCTGCTGGCCGGCGCCATCTACCTGGTTTCCGCGCTGTTCGGGCGCTACGACAGCCTGGCCGCGCGCTGGCGCCGCCGCGTGCAGCCACTGCTGCCGCCGGACGCCCACGGCTGACTCTTTCCACCCCCGTCGCAAGGAATCCCCCGATGTCCCGTCATCCGCTCGTCTCCCCGCTGTTCAAGGGTCTGCTGACCGCCGGCATCCTGAGCCTGGGTGCGCTCGCCACCGCCCAGGCCCGGGAGCCGCTCGAGGTGGTCACCAGTTTCAGCATCCTCGACGACATGGTCTCGACCATCGGCGGCGACCACGTCGAGGTCTCCTCGCTGGTCGGCCCCGACGGCGACGCCCATAGCTTCTCGCCCAGTCCCAGCGACGCGCGCACGCTGGCCGATGCCGATCTGGTGGTGGTCAACGGCCTGCAGTTCGAAGGCTGGATCGACCGCCTGATCGATGCCAGCGGTTATGACGGCGACGTGGTGGTGGCCAGCCGCGGCATCGAGCCGCTGGCGTTCGACGGCCACCACGACGAAGAGCCGGCGGGTCACACCCCCGCTGACCACGACCATGATCATGACGGCCACGATCATGCCAGCACCGAGCATGACCATGACGACCACGATCCTGCCAGCACCGAGCATGACCATGACGGCCACGACCATGCCAGCGCCGGGCATGATCATGACGACCACGACCACGACCACGCCGAAGCCGGCCACCATCACCACGGCAATCTCGACCCCCACGCCTGGCAGGATCTCGCCAACGGCGAGCAGTATGCGCGCAACATCCGCGATGCCCTGGTGAAGGCCGATCCGGCCCACGCCGACGACTACCGCGCCAATGCCGCGCATTACATCGAGCAGATGAAGGCTCTCGACACCGAGATCCGCGAGCGCCTGGCCAGGATCCCCGAGGCCGACCGGCTGATCATCACCAGTCACGACGCCTTCGGCTACTTCGCCCACGCCTATGGCCTCGAGCTGCTCGCCCCGGTCGGCCTCAACACCCAGGCCGAGCCCAGCGCCGGCGACATGGCCGAGTTGATCCGGCAGATCGAGACCAGCCACGCCAAGGCGCTGTTCCTGGAGAACATGAGCAACCCGGCCCTGGTGCGTCAGCTGCAGGAGGAGACCGGCGTCGCCATCGGCGGCACGCTCTATGCCGACGCTCTGACGGCCGACGGCGAAGGCAGCACCTACCTCGGCATGTTCCGCCACAACGCCGACACCCTGGTCGCGGCACTCACCACGCCCGACAAGCAGTGAACCACCGCCGGTGCGCCAGGGCACCGGCGCATGGCCCCGTCACGGGGTCAGGGCATGCCCCGTGACGCCAGCCCCTCGGCACGCCAGGCGTGGCGGAACTCCGCGGCGCTGATCTCACCGCGCAGGTAGGCCATGAGCAGGGCATCGTCGCCGGCATGCCGGCTCTCGCCGTCGCGATGCCGAGCCATGAGCAGATAGGCGCGGTAATAGTTGAAGACACCGCCGAGAAAGAACAGCAGGCTGCCGATCAGGTACTGCCAGGCCAGGAAGGTGAACAGCCGCAGCTTGCTCGCCGGATCGTCGAAGGTCCACAGGTAGGGGATCGAGGCGATCGCGAACAGCACCGAACCGACCACGAAGGCGACCGCCGTCAGGTTGGTCATCTGCATGGACAACAGCGACGGTGCCTGGACGATCCGCAGCACATTGACGCTCGCCCCGAGCACGAACAGCAGCGAGCCGATGACGAAGCACCAGGCGCCGGCGGTGAACCAGCCCCACCAGCTGAGAAAGAACAGGCTGCCCACGGTGAACAGCACCGTGCCCGTCAGGTAGCTGCTGGCGGCGAGCATCTCGAGCCGCCGACCGGGGGCATGATGGCTACGCTGACGCCAGTACTTGCGTACCTCCAGCATGTCGTGCCCGGTCACCACCAGGTACAGCAGCGAACCGACGAAGAACACCCAGGCGCCGATGTTCTGGTAGGCCTCGAAGCGCGGAAAGAAGAACACGCTGCCGACGATGAACAGAAAGCCACCGATCTTGTAGAGGATGGCGTTGGCGGTTTCCCAGCGGAAATCGTCGCGCGGGTCGGGAGTCTCGCGGGTCAGGTCGGACAGCTTGGCGCGATTGGTGAACAGGTGAGGCACGGGCATATCCCTTCGCGGCGCGGGCGAAACGCGCGCCCGCGGGGAACGGTCATGGTAGCAATGCCCGCGACTTCGGGCATCACCCGTCGCGTCCGGGAGACACGGGGCGCACACGCAGGGCCTGCACGCCGGCCACCACGATCGCCGCCATCCCCGCCAGTGTCAGCGGCCCCGGCCACTCGCCCAGCAGCAGTCCGCTGCACAGTGCCGCCGCCGGCAGATAGCCGTAATCGCAGGTCGCGATCAGCATCGGCCGCCCCTGCTGGAACGCCAGCGCCGTCAACAGACTGGCGGTGACGATCAGCACGCCGAGCAGGGCCATGATCCCCCACAAGCCGCCCGATACCGGCCGCCAGCCACTCAGCACGAAGGGCTGGAGCGCCACGAACCGGGCATCGAGCCCCGCCACCGCCGCCAACCCGACGACGCCGCACACCACGAAGGCCAGGTTGAGGCCCAGCGACATCATGGCGGCCGATTCCGCCTGGCAGCGATAGCGCGTGACCAGTGCCGCCAGCGCATAGCACAGGGCACTGCCCAGCGGCAGCAGGCTCCAGGCGGTGAACCCGGCCGGGCTGGGACGCAGCATCAGCAGGACCCCGCCGAAGCCCACCGCCACGGCGACCGCCCGCCGCCCATCGAGGCGCTCGTCGGGAAGCCAGGGCGCCATCAGCGCCAGCAACAGCGGGAAGGTGTAGGCAGTGGCGGCCACCACCGGCAGGCTGAGTACCGCCAGGGCGGCATAGAACAGCCCCCACATCGCCACCATCAGCCCACTGCGCAACGCCACCCAAGCGGGGTGCCGCCAGCGCAGCGGCACCCGACGCCAGCGCAGGATACCGACCAGCAGCGTCACGGCCACCGGGGCGCGCATCAGATAGAGCTGCCAGATCCCGATGTCGCCGCTGAAGCGCTTGACCAGGGCATCGTGGCCGGCAATCGCCAGCGTGGCGATGACGATGGCGCCGACGGCGCGAACCTCGCTGCTGCTGGCCGGAAACATCGCCGAACCTCCTCTCCTGGTGGCATTCAGCGTAAAGTGTGAGCTGAAGGAATGGGCGTTTCACACGATCTTTGCCGCGCGTCGCTTTACAGGAGATCAAGTCAGCATGAGTCGGCTGCGTCAGGCCCTGCCGCCCCTCTCCACCCTGCTGCCCTTCGAGGCGGCCGCCCGTCACCAGAGCTTCCTGCGGGCCGCGCAGGAATTGAGCCTCACCCAGGCGGCGATCAGCCGGCGTATCCGCGCGCTGGAGGAATCGCTCGGTGTCGCGCTGTTCGAGCGTCGCCATCGCCAGGTGGTGCTCACCGAGGCGGGCCGCACGCTCGCCGAGGCCGTCGCCGGCGGGCTCACCGATATCGCCGAGTGCGCACAGCGCCTGCGCCACCGTCAGCCGCCCCACGAGGTGGTGCTGTTCGCCGAGCTCTACGTGGCGATGTACTGGCTGGTCCCGCGGCTGAACGACTTTCATCGCCGCCACCCGCGGATCTCGGTGCGCATCAACGCCTCCAGCCAGCCCCTGGTCCAGGCCATGGAACCCTTCGACCTGGCGATGCAGTGCACCGACCGGCCCAGCGGCCTGCTGGCCCCGCTGCTGTCGGTGCCCGACGAGGTCTTTCCGGTCTGCAGCCCCGCGCTGACCGAGCCGCATGCCTGGTCGATCGAGACCCTGCTGTCCCGCCCCCTGCTGCATTATCGGGAGAGCGACAACGATGCCTGGATGAGCTGGCGAACCTGGCTCGAAAGGGTCGGCCACCCGCAGCCGCCGCCGGCGCCGACCAGCGGGCAGCTGTTCGACAGCTACCCGGTGATGCTGCAGGCGGCGATGAACGGCCACGGGATCTGTCTGGGCTACGGCGGTATCGGCCAGCTCGTGCGCAAGGGTGAACTGGTGCGCCCGGTGGTGGAGAGCATCCGGCTGGACGCGGGCATGTCGGTGTACCGCGCCCGTCATGCCGACGACCGCCCGGCCGTGGACAGCGTCCTCGACTGGCTGGCGGAGATCCTGACCACGCCGGAGCGCCTGCAACGCGAGGACTGACGTGGCACACCGATCGTAACGGGTCACCACTGCCGCCCTTTGCTAATATGCTCGGGACACGCCCGTCGAGAGCCCGCCCCCATGCTGCAACTGACCGACGTCGCCAAGAGCTACCCCACCCCCCAGGGGCCGCTGTTCGTCCTCGACGGCATCGACCTGCGCCTCGCCCCCGGCGAGAGCCTGGCGCTGATGGGCGAGTCGGGCAGCGGCAAGTCGACGCTGCTGCATCTCGCCGCGGGGCTCGATACCCCCGATCGCGGCGAGATCGTGCTCGGCGCGCGGGCCCTGTCGAGCCTCGACGAAGCGGGTCGCGCCGACCTGCGCCGCCAGCGCCTGGGGCTGGTGTTCCAGCAATTCCATCTGGTGCCCAGCCTGTCGGTGCTCGACAACCTCACCCTGCAGGCGCGTCTCGCCGACCGCGAGGACCGCGACTGGACCCACCACCTGATCGAGCGGCTGGGCCTCGCCGGCCTCGAGGGGCGCTATCCCGAACAGCTCTCCGGCGGCCAGCAGCAGCGCCTGGCGATCGGCCGCGCCCTGGCGCCGCGCCCCGAGTTGCTGCTCGCCGACGAGCCCACCGGCAACCTCGACGAGGGCGCCGCCGACCAGGTCCTCGACCTGCTGCGCGCGCTGATCGGCGAGAGCGACTGCGCCCTGCTGATGGTCACCCACAGCGCGCGGGTCGCGGCCCCGCTCGACCGCTGCGTGCACCTGCACCACGGTCGGCTCGCCGACCGCACCCCATGACCGCGCCGCCAGCCCAGCGGGGCCGTCGGCGGGTGCTCGCCACCACCCTGGCCACCCTGCTCTCGCACTACCGTCGCCACCCCGGTCAGTTGGCCATGCTGCTGCTCGGCCTGTGGGTCGCCAGCGCGCTGTGGAGCGGCGTGCAGGCGATCAACGCCTCGGCGCGGGACAGCTACGCCCGCGCCGAGGCGCTGTTCGAGAGCCGGCTCGACCGCATCGAACGCCGCGACGGCGAACCGCTGGCACTGGCCGAGTATCTCGACCTGCGCCGGGCCGGCGCCGCCGTCTCGCCGCTGGTCGAGGGCACCCTGGCGCTGACCGACGGGGAAGGGGCTTCGCGGCCCCGAGTCAGGCTGCTGGGCATCGACCCGCTGACCCTGCCCGGCGATTCGCCGCTGGCCCGCCGCCAGAGCAGCGGCGAGGCCCTGCGCGACTGGCTGCTGCCGCCCCATCGGCTGCGCGCCGCCCCGGACGTCGCCGCCGCAGCCCGTGCCGACCCGCGCCTGCCGCCGGTCGAGGTCGATGCCAGCCTGCCGCCCGCCACCCTGGTCACCGATGTCGGTGTCGCCCAGCGCCTGCTGGGGCTCGACGGCCTCACCCGGCTGGTGATCGCCCCGCGTGCCGCGGCCGAGCTACCCGCGACGCTGGTGCGCATTCCCGCCCGCCAGTTGGCCTCGCCGGGGCAGCTCGCCGACAGCTTCCACCTCAATCTCACGGCAATGGGACTGCTGGCCCTGGTGGTGGGGCTGTTCATCGTCCACGCCGCCCTGGGCCTGGCGCTGGAACAGCGCCTGGGGCTGATGCGCACGCTGCGCGCCCTGGGCGTGCCGGGGCGTTCGCTGGTCGTCGCCCTGGGGCTCGAGCTGCTGACCCTGGGCCTCGCCGGCGCCGCGCTGGGCATCCTCAGCGGCGTGGCGCTGGCCCGGCTGCTGCTGCCCGACGTCGCCGCCAGCCTGGACGCCCTCTACGACGCCGACGTGGGGACCCGCCTGGCGCTGCCCTGGAGCTACTGGCTGGGCGGCGTGGCGATCACCCTCGGCGGGCTGGCCACCGCCGGGGCGGGCCTGCTGTGGCGGGCCGCACGGCTCGACGTGCTCGCCCTCGGCCACGCCCAGGCCTGGCGGGCGCGGCTGGCACGACAACAGCGTCGTCAGGCCGTGGCCGGCGGCGTGCTGCTCGGCCTCGCCGGGCTGGTGGGGCTGTGGCTGCATCTGGCTCATGGCCAGCATCTGGTCGCCGGCTTCGTGATGGTCACCGCGGCGCTGCTCGGCGTGGCGCTGTGGTTGCCCACCCTGCTCGGTGGCGCGCTGCGCCTGGCCGCGGGCCGGCTGCGCCGCCGGCCATTGTGGCAGTGGGCGCTGGCCGATCTGCAGCTCCAGCTGCCGCGCCTGCAACTGCCGATGATGGCACTGCTGCTGGCGCTGGCCGCCAACCTGGGGGTCTCCAGCATGGTCGGCGGCTTCCGCGTGACCTTCCTCGACTGGCTGGACCAGCGCCTGCTCGCCGATCTCTACATCCACCCGCCGGCCGAGCGCTACGCGGCGCTGGAAAGCTGGCTCGACGCCCAGCCGGAGGTCGCCACCCTGCTGCCGGCACGTCATGCCGACGCCACCCTGCTGCCCGACGACCGCCGCGCCAGCGATGCCGCCCCGGCCCCGGTGGCACTCTTCGGCCTCCGTCCGGCGCCGGTGCTGCGCGCGAGCTGGCCGCTCGCCGCCACCCGCGATGGCCGCGACGCCGCCTGGCGCGCCCTCGAGGGCGGCGCGGTGTTCGTCAACGAGCAGCTCGCGCGACGCCGCGCCATCGCCCCCGGCGACGCCATACGCCTGCGCGGCGCCGACGGCAACGTCCACCGCCTGAGCGTCGCCGCCGTCTACCCCGACTACGGCAACCCGCATGGCGAGATCGTCATGCCGGTGTCGCGACTGGCCCGGCAATTCGCCGCCCCGCCCGGCAGCCTGGGCGTGGTGCTAACCGCCGACGCCACGCACCGCGACGCCGCCCTGTCGGGCCTGCACGAACGGCTGACGGCGCGCTTCGGGCCGGCAGTGAGCGAGACGCTGATCGACCAGCACGCGCTCAAGGCCGAGTCGCGCCGGGTCTTCGAGCGGACCTTCGCCATCACCGCCGCCCTCAACGGGCTGACCCTGGGGGTCGCGGCGCTTGCCCTGTTGACCACCCTGCTGGCCCAGGCCGATGCCCGGCTCACCCAGTTGGCGCCGCTGTGGGCGCTGGGCGTCTCGCGCTCGCGGCTGGTCGCGGCGCAGCTCGGCCAGCTCGCCGCCTGCGCGCTGGGCACGGCACTCGTCGCCCTGCCGCTGGGTATCGCGCTGGCCTGGTCGCTGGTCGCGGTGATCAACGTCGCCGCCTTCGGCTGGCGCCTGCCGCTGCACGTCTTTCCCGGCCAGATGGCCACGACCCTGGCGCTGGCGGTCGTCGTCGCCGCGCTGGCCGCGCTGCTGCCCGCCTGGCGACTGTGGCGAATGCCGCCACGCCGACTTCTGCAGGAGTTCGCCGCGACATGAGACACCTCAGAACGCTGCTCGCCGGCGTCCTCGTCGCCCTGCTGGCCTTCGGCGCCTGGCGGGCCTGGTACCCGCCGGCCGGTCAGGACCAGGCCGACAAGGGCGCTTCTGAAGGCTATGCCGGGCTGGGCACGGCCGCCGAGGGCTACGCCGAGGCGCGTCCAGGGGGACGCCTCGCCTTCCCCGCCGATCACGGCCCGCACCCCGACTTCCGCATCGAGTGGTGGTACCTGACCGCCAACCTCACGGACGCCGCCGGCCGGCCGTTCGGTATCCAGTGGACGCTGTTCCGCCAGGCGCTGGCCCCGCCCGGCACGCTCGACGAGGGGGCCGATTCGCCATGGACGACCCGCCAGTTGTGGATGGCCCACGCCGCGGTCTCCACGCCCACCGGGCACCGCTACGCCGAACGCTTCGCCCGGGGCATGGCCGTGCCGGATGCCCGTGGCCAGGCCGGGGTGACGGCCGCGCCCTTCGCCGCCTGGCTGGACGACTGGCGGCTCGCGGCAACCGACGGCGCCGATACCGGTCTCGATCATCTGGACGTTTCCGCCGGGGGCGACGACTTCGGCTACCGCCTGCGACTCGACGCCGAAGGGCCGCTGGCGATCCACGGCGATCATGGCTTCAGCCGCAAGTCCGCCGACGGTCAGGGCTCGATCTACTACAGTCAGCCGTTCTATCGGGTCGCGGGCACGCTGACGGTGGATGGCGACCCCGTGGCAGTGAGCGGCCGCGCCTGGCTGGATCGCGAATGGAGCAGCCAGTTGCTGGGCCCCGACCAGTCGGGCTGGGACTGGTTCTCGCTGCACTTCGACGACGGCGCCAAGCTGATGGCGTTTCGCCTGCGCGGCGCCGGCGAGGCGGGTGGCGACTACCTCTCGGGGAGCTGGATCGCCGCCGACGGCACGGTGACGCCGCTCGATGACGACGCCCTGCGGCTCACCCCGCTGTCCCGAACCTCGGTCGCCGGTCGCGAGCTGCCCACCGCCTGGCGCGTCGAGGTCCCCGGCCACGACCTGGCGGTGACCGTGCAGGCCATACAGCCCGATCAATGGATGGGCACCGCCTTCGCCTACTGGGAAGGCATGGTCAGCGTCACCCCCGTCGACGCGACGTCGCCGAGCGCCCGGCATGGAGTCGGCTATCTGGAAATGACGGGCTACTGAGAGGGGACTTGGCGGCACCGGAACGCCGTGGCAGGCTGAAGCCGCCGATGCGGCCGGCACCGGATATCGCCGTCACCGGCCGGGCTGGCTACGCTGAGCAGGAGAGGTGCGATCACCGCGCTTCCGAGGAACCCAAGTCGCCGTCCAACAGAGCACTCGCAAGGAGCCCCCATGACGCTATTCACCGAGGAACATCCCGGTGTCGAGACCCACGTGCCGCCCGAGACCTCGGGGTTCACGCTCAATCACAGCATGCTGCGGGTCAAGGACCCCGAACGTTCGCTGGCGTTCTATACGCGGGTGTTCGGCATGCGCGTGCTGCGCAAGCTGGACTTCGAGGAGTTGCAGTTCTCGCTGTACTTCCTGGCCCGCCTCGAGGAGGAGGACGAGGTCCCCGAACAGACCTGCGAGCGCACGGTGTGGACCTTCAACCAGCGTGGCCTGCTGGAGCTGACCCACAACTGGGGCACCGAGAATCAGGCCGACTTCGCCTACCATGACGGCAATGCCGAGCCGCAGGGCTTCGGGCATATCTGCTTCTCGGTGCCCGATCTCAACGACGCCATCGTCTGGCTCGACGAGAACGGCGTCGAATTCGTCAAGCGCCCGGAGCAGGGCAAGCTCAAGAACGTGGCCTTCGTGAAGGACCCGGACGGCTACTGGATCGAGATCATCGAACCCGCGCTGATGGGCAATACCGGCATGTGAGCCGGGGCGCCCGGCCGGCCCGGGCGCTTCCTTCCCGATGCTGCGGTCATCGCCAGGCCAGGTTCAGACGGCCCGCGCCTTGAGCTGCTTGCCGATGTACTCGGCCTGGCGGATCGCCAGCGCGACGATGGTCAGCGTGGGGTTCTCCGCGGCCGAGGTGGTGAACTGGCTGCCGTCGGCGATGAACAGGTTGGGGATGTCGTGGCTCTGGCCATGGGCGTTGCACACGCCGTCCTCGGGCCGGGCGCTCATCCGGCAACTGCCCAGGTTGTGGGTCGACGGATAGGGCGGCACCCGGTAGATGTCCCTGGCGCCGACCGCCGCGTAGATCGCCGAACCGCGCTGATAGGCATGCTCGCGCATGGCCAGGTCGTTGTCGTGGTCGTCGTAATGGACATTGGCCACCGGCAGCCCGTAGGCGTCCTTGACGTCGTGATTGAGGGTGATGCGGTTGCTTTCGCGCGGCATGTCCTCGCCCACCAGCCACATCCCGGCCATGTGGGCGTACTGGTCCATGGCATGGGTGAAGTCCTTGCCCCAGGCGCCCGGATCGAGGAAGGCCGCCATGAACGGCAGGCCCAGCGACAGGGTTTCCATCTCGTAGCCGCCGGCGAACCCCCGCGACGGGTCGAAGCCGACCTCGTCGGAGACGATGCCGGCCATGGTGGTGCCGCGATACATGTGCACCGGCTCGTCGAAGGTGGCGTAGACCGAACCGGTCATGTGGCGCATGTAGTTGCGCCCCACCTGACCGGAGCTGTTGGCCAGCCCGTCGGGGAATTGCGCCGACGCCGAGTTGAGCAGCAGCCGCGGGGTCTCGATCGAGTTGCCGGCCACCGCCACCAGCCGCGCCTTCTGACGCTGCCGGTCGCCGTTGGCATCGAAGTAGACCACGCCGGTGACCCGGCCCTGGTCGTCGTGCTCGATGGTGGCGACATGGGACTGCGGGCGCAGTTCCATGTGCCCGGTGGCGATCGCCCTGGGCAGCTCGGTATAGAGCGTCGACCACTTGGCGCCGGTGCGGCAGCCCTGGAAGCAGAAGCCGCGCTGCTGGCAGGGCGCCCGGCCGTCGCGGATCTCGCTGTTGATCGCCATGTGGCCGGTGTTGCAGGTGTAGCCCAGCTTGGTGGCGCCGGTGTACATGACATGGAAGTTGTTGTTGCCGGGCAGGCCGTGGATACCGTGGGTACGGGTCACGCCCATGCGATCCTCGGCATTGTCGTAGTAGGGCGCCAGTTCGTCGGGGTCGAGCGGCCAGTCGAGCAGGTTGGCGCCGTCGAGCTTGCCGTAGTGGCTCAGTGCGCGGAATTCGTGGGGCTGGATGCGCAGGCTGGCACCGGCCCAGTGCACGGTGGTCCCGCCCACCGACTTGACGATCCACGCCGGCAGGTTGGGGAAGTCCCTGGCCAGACGGAAGCTGCCCGAGGTGGTGCGCTTGTCGAGCCAGGCCAGCTGACTGAACGAGGCCCACTCGTCGGCCAGGAAGTCGTCGCGGGTATGCAGGGCGCCGGCCTCGAGCACCACCACGTCGATGCCCTGCCTGGCCAGCTCGTGGGCCAGCGTGCCGCCCCCCGCCCCGGAGCCGACGATCACCACCACCGCGTCGTCGAGGGCGAAGCGCTTCTGGTTGTCAGTGAGTGCCATGACGGTCTCTCCTCATCGTTGTCGTTATCGGCGATCCGGCGATCCGGCGATCCGGCGATCCGGCGGCCCGGCGATCCGGCGGCCCGGCGCTCAGGCCTGCGGCGCCTGGCCGGGCATGTAGCCGTCCGCCGGCTGGGGCGGATCGGGCAACCACTGCAGATCGCTGAACCCGTTGTAGAGATAACCGACGTCGCCCTCGGCGCCCTGATAGCCGAAGTGGGCGAAGGCCAGCGGGTTGTTGTAGAGCGAGACCACCGCCGTCGCGCGCAGCTTCTCGAAGAACGGCGTGCCCTCCAGCGATTCGATGCGCTGGAACTGGTCGGCCGCATCGAGCGCCAGCCAGTCGCCGCTGGCGTCGCTGTCCAGCGAGGCGATGCCGCCGCGGATCAGTTCGTGGGTGGCGGGGTCGGCCGCGGCCTTGTCGAGGTCCTTGACCACGAAGGCATAGACGGCATCCTCGAGGTCGGGGTGCGGGAACATCTGCCGGGTCATCTCGAGCAGGACGCTGCCCTCGCGGGTACTCAGCGTATCCAGCGGCATCGCCCAGCTGCGGCTGGGCGCGAGCAGCGCGATGGGGCCGCCGGCGAAGGCCAGCGTGCCGACCAGGGCGCCGCCGCTGGCCTTGAGGAAGACACGGCGGGTGAGCGGGCGTGACAACATGGCGTTTCTCCCCAGGATGGGCTGACACGACCGGCCTGGCGCGGCACGATACGGTGTCTCCCGGTTGTTGTAGTGGGCGTGGAATGCCTGGACGGCACCCCCTATAGCTGAGCGTAGGCCGCCATCGGAGAAACGGGTAACAGTGGGTTACTACGTAGCCGAAGGTATGAGAGGCGCCGGCCAGGCCCCGCGCTTTCGCCGAGGCCCGACCCGAGTGGCTTGGCCTGGACCCCGAACCCCGGCTAATTTAGAAACAGGACCTGCCGCAAGAGACGCCGACGATGTGCCATGTCTATGCCTCCACCGATCCGCAACGCTACGAGAGCACCACGCGGTCGGTGCGCCTCCAGGGCTGCGTGACCAGCGTGCGCCTGGAAAACGAGTTCTGGGAGATCCTCGATGGCCTGGCCGCCGAGCAGGACCTGTCGACCGCCCGCTTCATCAGCCAGCTGCACGACGAGGTCATCGCCGAGCGCGGCGCGGTGCCCAACCTGGCCTCGCTGTTGCGCGTCG
>NZ_QWBW01000053.1 GCF_004117855.1 Modicisalibacter coralii | reverse complement strand
TCTCCGAGCCGGTCACCCGCGACGAACTCCTTGTTGCCGGGACTGACCACGGTACGCTTGCCGCCCGGCCCGTGCTGGAAGACCGGCTCGGAGATGTCGCGGGCGGGAATCGAGATCTTCTCGCCGCGTTCCATGTCGGTGATCGAGCGCTTGTTGACGGCCTCCTCCACCGAGCGCTTGATGTGGGTCCGGTAGCGGTCCAGGAAACGCTGCCGGTTGACCTCGCTCTTGTGACGGTCGTTGAGCCGTCGATCGATGAAATAGCTCATGCATGCCTCCCCAGGGAGCGCACGGGATGCCTGTCGGCTCTCGCCGCACCATTCGGCGCTCTCGCGTTGGGTCGCGACGGGGAGCGCGGGACGCCATCGACGCCCCGCCCCCGGCCGATAGCGACGGTCAGTGCGACTTGCGGACGCGCAGATACCATTCGGAAAGCAGGCGCACCTGCTTTTCGGTATACCCCCGCTCGACCATCCTGGCCACGAAATCCTCGTGCTTGCGCTTGTCGGCCTCCGAGGCCTTGGCGTTGAAGGAGATGACCGGCAGCAGTTCCTCGGTGTTGGCGAACATCTTCTGCTCGATCACGCCCTTGAGTTTCTCGTAGGACTGCCAGCTGGGATTCATGCCGTTGTTCTGGGCACGCGCCCGCAGCACGAAGTTGACCACCTCGTGACGGAAGTCCTTGGGGTTGGAGATGCCCGCCGGCTTCTCGATCTTTTCCAGCTCCTCGTTGAGGGCCTGACGGTCGAACATGTGGCCGGTCTCGGGATCGCGGTATTCCTGATCCTGGATCCAGAAGTCGGCGTAGGTCACGTAGCGATCGAAGATGTTCTGGCCGTACTCGCTGTAGGACTCGAGATAGGCGGTCTGGATCTCCTTGCCGATGAAGTCGACGTAACGCGGCGCCAGGAACTCCTTGATGAAGCGCAGGTAGCGCTCGTGGGTCTCCTTGGGCAGTTGCTCCTGCTCGAGTCGCTGCTCGAGCACGTAGAGCAGATGCACCGGGTTGGCGGCGACCTCGTGACTGTCGAAGTTGAACACCTTGGAGAGGATCTTGAAGGCGAAGCGCGTCGACAGCCCGTCCATGCCCTCGTCGACCCCGGCGGCGTCGCGATACTCCTGAATCGACTTGGCCTTGGGGTCGGTGTCCTTGAGATTCTCGCCGTCATAGACGCGCATCTTCGAGTAGATGCTCGAATTCTCCGGCTCCTTGAGCCGCGAGAGCACCGAGAACTGGGCCAGCAGGCGCAGGGTGTCGGGTGCGCAGGGCGCCTCGTTGAGCGAGGAGTGCTCGAGCAGCTTCTGGTAGATCTTGATCTCTTCGGAGACGCGCAGGCAGTAGGGCACCTTGACGATGAACACGCGGTCGAGGAAGGCCTCGTTGTTGCGGTTGTTGCGGAACTGCTGCCACTCGCTCTCGTTGGAGTGGGCGAGGATGACGCCCTCGAAGGGGATCGCGCCCATGCCCTCGGTGGGGTTGTAGTTGCCCTCCTGGGTCGCGGTCAGCAGGGGGTGCAGCACCTTGATCGGTGCCTTGAACATCTCGACGAACTCCATCAGCCCCTGGTTGGCCTTGCACAGGCCCCCGGAGAAGCTGTAAGCGTCGGGGTCGTCCTGGGAATAGAGCTCGAGCTGGCGGATATCGACCTTGCCCACCAGCGAGGAGATGTCCTGGTTGTTCTCGTCGCCGGGCTCGGTCTTGGAGACCGCGATCTGGTTGAGCCGCGACGGGTGCAGGCGCACCACGCGGAACTGCGAGATGTCGCCGCCGTACTCCTTGAGCCGCTTGGCCGCCCAGGGCGACATCACGCTCTTCAGGTAGCGCTGGGGAATGCCGTACTCCTTCTCGAGCAGCTCGCCGTCCTCCTCGGGGGAGAACAGCCCCAGCGGCGACTCGAAGACCGGAGACCCCTTGATGGCGTAGAAGGGCACCCGCTCCATCAAGAGCTTGAGCCGTTCGGCCAGCGACGACTTGCCGCCCCCCACCGGCCCCAGCAGGTAGAGAATCTGCTTGCGCTCCTCGAGGCCCTGCGCCGCATGGCGGAAATAGGCGACGATCTGCTCGATCGCCTCCTCCATGCCGTAGAACTCGGAAAAGGCCGGGTAACGCCGGATGACCTTGTTGGTGAAGATACGCGACAGGCGAGAGTCCTTCGACGTGTCGATCACTTCCGGCTCGCCGATGGCTTTCAACATGCGCTCCGCGGCGCTGGCATATGCCCCGGGGTCCGTTCGGCACAGTTCCAGGTATTCCTGAAGACTCATCTCTTCCTGCTGAACCTGCTCGTAGCGGTTCTGCACATGGTCGAAGATGCTCATTGAGGCCTCCTTAGATCGCGACACCCGGTCGCTGACAACAGTCTGTGATTTCCGGGCTGGCGTATTGATCAGCGTAGACGGATAAACGACTGACGATGGAGAGCTGGCCATGAGGTCATTCAACGCAACCGCGCGGTGCCCCTCTTTCAAGCTAAGAGCCCCGGGCCCCGCGAAGGTTCGATCGCGAAATAAGGAAATTCGTCAAGCCGGGGCCGGCTTGACGCCTGTACGACAGTGACGAGCGCAGGCAGTTTTCGTACAAAGCCTAACCGGCCTCGAGCGCCGTCCGGATGTCTGTCAACAACTCGTCGAGCAGTTCGGTCGAGGTGTTCCAGGCACACACGAAGCGCGCCCCGCCAGCACCGATGAAGGTATAGAAGGTCCAGCCGAGTTCGCGCAAACGCGCCAGCATGTCGGGCGGCAGTTCGACGAACACGCTGTTGGCCTGGGGCGGAAACATCAGCCGGGCGCCGGGCAGCGTGGTCAGCCCCTCGGCCAGGTAACGGGCCATGGCGTTGGCATGCCGGGCGTTGTCGAGCCAGGCGCCGGTCTCCAGAAGCCCCAGCCAGGGGGCGGCGATGAAACGCATCTTGGAGGCAAGCTGACCGGCCTGCTTGCAGCGGTAGTCGAAGTCCTCGGCCATGTCGCGGTTGAAGAACACCACCGCCTCGCCCATCGGCAGGCCGTTCTTGGTGCCCGAAAAGCACAGCACGTCGACACCGGCCTGCCAGGTGAGCTCGGCCGGCGACGCCTCGAGCGCCGCACAGGCGTTGGCAAAGCGCGCGCCGTCCATGTGCAGGCGCAGGTCGTACTTGTCGGCCATGGCGCGAATGCCCAGCAGTTCTTCCCGGGTGTAGAGCGTGCCCACTTCGGTGGCCTGGGTGATCGACACCACCCGCGGCTTGGGGTAGTGGATGTCGCTGCGCTTGGTCACCAGGCGCTCGATGCCGTCGGGCGTCAGCTTGCCGTGCTCGCCGCTAGCGGTGAGCAGCTTGGAGCCGTTGGAGAAGAACTCGGGACCGCCGCACTCGTCGGTCTCGATGTGCGCCAGCTCGTGACAGATCACGCTGTGATAGCTCTGGCTCAGGGAGGCCAGCGACAGCGAATTGGCCGCGGTACCGTTGAAAACGAAGAAGACGTCACAGTCGTAGTCGAAGAGGGTGCGAAAGCGATCGCTGGCGCGCTGCGTCCAGGCGTCGTTGCCATAGGCGAGATCATCGCTCTGGTTAGCGGCGATCAGATATTCCAGCGCTTCCGGGCAGACGCCTGAGGTGTTGTCACTGGCCAGAAAGCGTGGCGAGCAATCGGAGGGCATGGGGGTTCCTTTCGCGAGACTGTTGTTGTTGACGGACGCGACAGGGTGCCATCGCATCCGAGCGTCGGCGTGGATCTCACGCCGTGGGCCTGTCGAGACGTCTCGTGCGAGGCGCATCGGGGGCATCTCAACAGACTCCAGTCTAACACCCTGCCCGAAGGGAGGAAGGTGGCCCCGCGGGCCGCCTACCTCAAAGCACGGCGGCGAGGCGCGTCCCCTGATCGATGGCGCGCTTGGCATCCAGTTCGGCGGCCTTCTCGGCGCCGCCGATCACGTGGACATCCGCGCCGCGCTCGCGCAGCGGCGCGAGCAACTCGATCACCGACTCCTGACCGGCACAGACCACCACGCTGTCCACCGCGAGCAGGCGTTCCTCGCCGTCGACACGCAGACGCAGGCCGCCGTCCTCGACCCCCAGGTACTCGCAACCGGGCAACATCTGCACGCCACGGTGCCGCAGCGCCGCCCGGTGCACCCAGCCGGTGGTGGTCCCCAGCCCCTTGCCGGGCTTCGAGGTCTTGCGCTGCAGCAGATACACCTGGCGCGGCACGGCCGGCGCCGCCATCGGCGCCAGCCCGCCCGGTTCGGCGACGGCGAGATCCACGCCCCACTCCGCGCACCACGCCTCGCCATCGAGCGCCGGATGGCCGGCATGGGTCAACAGCTCGGCGACGTCGAAGCCGATCCCGCCGGCGCCGACGATCGCCACGCGTCGGCCGACGCGGTCGGGATGGCGGATCGCGGTCGGGTAGTCGAGCACCGAGGGATGATCGATGCCCGGCAGGTCGAGGGCACGCGGGCGCACGCCGGAGGCCAGCACCACGGCATCGAAACCCACCAGCTGTTCCGCCTGGGCCGCGGTGTTCAGGCGCAGCGCGACACCGAGTCGTTCGAGCATCACCCGATAGTAGCGCAGCGTCTCGGCGAACTCCTCCTTGCCGGGAATGCGCCGGGCGAAATTGAACTGGCCGCCGATCTCGGCCTCGCGCTCGAAGAGCGTCACGCGATGGCCGCGCTGGGCGGCACTCACCGCGCAGGCCAGCCCCGCCGGTCCCGCCCCGACCACGGCCACCGCGCGTGGCGTGGCCACCGGCGCCAGGGTCAGTTCCGTCTCGTGGCAGGCGCGCGGGTTGACCAGACAACTGGTCAGCTTGCCCTGGAAGGTGTGGTCGAGGCACGCCTGGTTGCAGGCAATGCAGGTATTGATCGCCGCCGCGTCGTCGCGTTCGGCCTTGGCCAGCCACTCGGGGTCGGCCAGGAAGGGCCGCGCCATCGACACCATGTCGGCGACGCCCTCGGCGAGCAGACGCTCGGCGACGTCGGGCATGTTGATACGGTTGGTGGTGATCAGGGGAATCGTCACTTCGGCCTTCATGCGCCGGGTGACCTCGCTGAACACGGCGCGCGGCACGCTGGTGACGATGGTCGGCACCCGCGCCTCATGCCAGCCGATGCCGGTATTGATCAGGTTCGCCCCCGCCGCCTCGATGGCGCGGCCCAGCGCCACCACCTCCTGCCAGGTGCTGCCCTCCTCGACCAGATCGATCATCGACAGGCGGAAGATGATCAGGAAATCCGCCCCCAGCGTCTCGCGGATGCGCTCGACGATCGCCACCGGGAAGCGGATGCGGTTGGCGAAGTCGCCGCCCCATTCATCGTCTCGCCGGTTGGTGCGCCGACACACGAACTGGTTGATCAGGTAACCCTCGGAGCCCATCACCTCGACGCCGTCGTAGCCGGCCTCGCGGGCCAGGCGCGCACAGTTCACGTAATCGTCGATGGTCCGCTCGACCTCGTCGGCGCCGAGCGCCCGGGGCGGATAAGGGTTGATCGGCGCCTGGATCGCCGAGGGCGCGACCAGTGCCGACGAATAGGCATAGCGCCCGGCATGCAGGATCTGCAGGCAGATGTGCCCACCCTCGGCGTGGACGGCCCGGGTCACCGCCCGATGCCGCTCGGCCTCGGTGGCGTCGGTCAGCTTGGCCGCCCCCTGGAAGACCGCCCCCTCGGCGTTGGGTGCGATGCCCCCGGTGACGATCAGCGACACCCCGGCCCGGGCCCGTTCGGCATAGAACGCCGCCAGACGCGCGAAGCCCTCCGGCGCCTCTTCCAGGTTGGTGTGCATGGAACCCATCAGGACGCGATTGCGCAGGGTCAGCGGGCCCACGTCGAGCGGCTGGAAGAGGTGCGGATAGGCAGCGGTCACGAGCGGTTCCTCCCGGGAGAACTCTGTCGACGAGCGATTCAAACAATCGTATGAAAGAGTGTACCCGGTCAGGGCCGGCACGCAACCTCGAGGGCTCGACGGGCTTGTCATGAGCCGACATCGCGACGCTGGTGGAATCCACTGGTCGGGGTATATCACCTGCACCACGACAGGCGTTCCATATCAGATCGCGACCTGACGGAAGCAACATGGCAATCGCGCGTGTACGCCGAACGAAAGCGTGGGCGACAGTGCGGAGAAGAACGGAACGTACGACGAAGAGAGGAAGGAGAACGGAACGTACGACGAGGGAGAGAAAATGGCGGACCGGACGGGACTCGAACCCGCGACCTCCGGCGTGACAGGCCGGCATTCTAACCGACTGAACTACCGGTCCGCATTTTGGTGGGTGGTACAGGACTCGAACCTGTGACCCCCAGCATGTGAGGCTGGTGCTCTAACCGGCTGAGCTAACCACCCGGGGTCGTACTGCATCTGCTGGCGTCGATGGCGGACCGGACGGGACTCGAACCCGCGACCTCCGGCGTGACAGGCCGGCATTCTAACCGACTGAACTACCGGTCCACGTGGCGCCTGGCTGTCACCGCCGAGAGCGCAAACCACCTGACTGATTCGACAACGCGAACGCTGTCCGGGAAAGCGTGGCGGACCGGACGGGACTCGAACCCGCGACCTCCGGCGTGACAGGCCGGCATTCTAACCGACTGAACTACCGGTCCGCATTACTTTTCCGACGTGATGGTGGGTGGTACTGGGTTCGAACCAGTGACCCCCAGCTTGTAAGGCTGGTGCTCTCCCGACTGAGCTAACCACCCGGTCACGTGGCGCTGCATTCTACAGGCCATCCGAGCAATGTCAACGCCTTTCAGTCCCTTCCACCCCGGATCGACGCGCTGGGGCGCTGCGATGCGTCGCCATCATCCGCGCCACCTGCTCCGCCGCTTCGTCGATCAGCGACTGCTGGGTACGCCCCGAGGCCTTGCGCGGACGCCAGTCGTGTTCGCCGTCGGCGAGGAAATGGACCTCGGCGCAGGCCGGCAGCGTGTAGCTCGCGACCTCCTCGCGGGTACCGAACGGATCGCGACTGCCCTGCAGCACCAGGGTCGGGCAGGCGAGTCGCGGCCAGTGCGCCAGCCGGGTACGCGCCGGCTTGCCGGGCGGGTGGAACGGATAGCTGCACAGGATCAGGCCAGGGGCGCCCGCCTCGACGGCGAGCAGGCTCGCCACTCGCCCACCCAGCGACTTGCCGCCCAGCCAGGGGTCGGCGAGCCCCGCCACCGACACCGCCTCGCGCCAGGCCTGAAACTCCTCCACCAGCCGCTCGGCGCGCGGCGGCGGGCGGCGACGCCGCTCCTCGCGCATGCGCTGCATGTAGGCGAACTCGAAGGCCAGGGTCTGCACCCCGTGTCCGGCCAGCGCCTGACGCAGGCGCTGCATGAACAGCGCATCCTGGCCGGCGCCGGCGCCATGCGCCAGCAGCAACCGCCCCAGGCGCGCCTTGCCGGCGATCTCCAGCGGCCCCAGGCCCTCGAGATAGAGTCGCGCATCGCCCGACTCGCGTAGCCTGTCGGCCCAGTCGTGCTTGGCCACCTTGCTGTATCCAATCGTTGTATACACTTTCTGTCGACACCTCTCTATACTGCCGCGAGACGCCGCGCTTCGACGAATACAGCTTACCCGAAGGCGCGCCGGGAATCCTTCGACGGCGTTGACCTGCATCAGCAGGCGAGTGGCCATCGGCGGGCAGACCGGGCCGCGACACGGCCACGCCCTGAGTTCGACGGGAACCTGACATGAACACAGCTCTGGAACACCCCACCTACAACTACCGCGTCGTCCGACAGTTCGCGATCATGACCGTGGTATGGGGGAGCGTGGGCATGGGCCTGGGCGTTTTCATCGCCGCCCAGCTCGCCTGGCCGGCACTCAATCTCGACCTGCCCTGGACCAGTTTCGGCCGCCTGCGCCCGCTGCACACCAACCTGGTGATCTTCGCCTTCGCCGGCTCGGCGCTGTTCGCCACCTCCTACTACGTGGTGCAGCGCACCTGCCAGGCGCGGCTGTTCTCCGACGGCCTGGCGGCGTTCACCTTCTGGGGCTGGCAGGCGGTGATCGTGCTGGCCCTGATCAGCCTGCCGATGGGTTACAACACCTCGAAGGAGTACGCCGAACTCGAGTGGCCGATCGACGTCCTGATCGCCGTGGTCTGGGTCGCCTATGGCGTGGTCTTCCTGGGAACCATCAAGCGGCGCCAAACCTCGCACATCTACGTCGCCAACTGGTTCTACGCGGCCTTCATCATCACCATGGGCGTGCTGCACGTCGTCAACTCCGCCGAAATCCCGGTTTCGCTGACCCAGTCCTATTCCGCCTACGCCGGCGCCATCGACGCCATGGCCCAGTGGTGGTACGGCCACAACGCCGTGGGCTTTCTGCTCACCGCGGGCTTTCTGGGCATGATGTACTACTTCGTGCCCAAGCAGGCCGGACGCCCCATCTACTCCTATCGGCTGTCGATCGTCCACTTCTGGGCGCTGATCACCACCTACATGTGGGCGGGCGCCCACCACCTGCACTACACCGCGCTGCCCGACTGGGCCCAGTCGCTGGGCATGGTGATGTCGATCATCCTGCTCGCACCCTCCTGGGGCGGCATGATCAACGGCATGATGACGCTCTCCGGCGCCTGGCATAAGTTGCGCACCGACCCGACGCTGCGCTTTCTGGTGGTGGCGCTGTCGTTCTACGGCATGTCGACCTTCGAGGGGCCGATGATGGCGATCAAGACCGTCAACGCGCTCTCCCACTACACCGACTGGACCATCGGTCACGTTCACTCGGGGGCGCTGGGCTGGGTGGCGATGATCACCTTCGGCGCGCTGTATCATCTCTTCCCCCGTCTCTACGGCCAGCGCGAGATGTACTCGGTGAAGCTGATCGCCGTGCACTTCTGGCTGGCGACCATCGGCACCGTGCTCTACATCACCGCGATGTGGGTCAACGGTATCCTGCAGGGGCTCATGCAGCGGGCGGTCAACGACGACGGCACCCTGATGTACACCTTCGTCGAGACGCTCGAGGCCAGTCACGCCGGCTACGTGGTGCGCTGGGCCGGCGGCGGATTCTTCCTCGCCGGCATGCTGCTGCTCGCCTACAACGTGGCGATGACCGTCCGGCGCGGCGAGACGCTGCGCCCGTCGTCCGCCCAGACCGCCTGATCACCGGGGAAATCGACACGCATGAGACACGAGATCGTCGAAAAGAACGTGGGTCTGCTCGCCGTGCTGGTGCTGGTGGTGATCAGCTTCGGGGGGCTGGCCGAGATCGTGCCGCTGTTCTTCCAGCAGGAGACCACCGAGCCGGTGGAGGGCCTCGAGCCGCTCTCGGCCCTCGAGCTCGAGGGCCGGGACATCTACATCCGCGAGGGCTGCAACAACTGCCACTCGCAGATGATCCGCCCGTTTCGCGCCGAGACCGAGCGCTACGGCCACTACAGCGTGGCCGGCGAATTCGTCTATGACCATCCCTTCCTGTGGGGCTCCAAGCGCACCGGCCCGGATCTCGCCCGCGTCGGCGGGCGCTACAGCGACGCCTGGCACCGCGCCCACCTCTACAATCCCCGCGACGTGGTCCCCGAGTCGATCATGCCGGCCTACCCCTGGCTGTTCGACAACACCCTCGACGGCGCGCATACCGCCGACAAGCTGCGCGCCCTGAATCGCCTCGGCGTGCCCTACACCCAGGCGCAGATCGACGGCGCCCGGGACGCCGTGCAGGGCAGACAGGAAATCACCGCGCTGGTGGCCTATCTCCAGCAGCTCGGCACCGTCATCAAGGACACTCGGTGAGCCCAATGGATATCGGCACCTTTCGCGGCCTCATGACCCTGCTGATCCTGATCGCCTTCCTCGGCGTGGTCGCCTGGGCCTACTCGACACGCCGCAAGTCCGACTTCGACGAGGCCAGCCGCCTGCCCTTCGCCGACGACGAGGATGAGGACGCCACGCCACCGGGCCGCGACGCTCCCCCCGCCCGCCAGAAGAAGGGAGGCAACGACACATGAAGGATCTATGGGGGCATGGCCTCCCCGGCTTCTGGAGCGCCTGGGTCATCGTCATCACCCTGGGCACCATCGTCTTCTGCGCCTGGATACTGTTCGGCAACCGCCGCACCGACAAGTCGCCCGACGCCCACGGCGAGGTCGAGACCACCGGCCACAGCGCCGACGGCATCGACGAATACGACAACCCGCTACCGCGCTGGTGGTTCCTGCTGTTCATCGCCACCCTGGTCTTCGCTCTCGGCTACCTGGCGCTCTACCCGGGGCTGGGCAACTATCGCGGCCTGCTGGGCTGGACCCAGGAAACGCAGTGGCAGGCCGAGATGCAGCGGGCCCACGAGACGTACGCGCCGATCTTCGCCCGCTACCAGCAGGTGCCGATCCCCGAACTGGCCGGGGACGCCGAGGCGATGCGCGTCGCCGAGCGGCTGTATCTCAACAACTGCGCGGTGTGCCACGGCTCCGACGCCCGGGGCGGCTACGGCTTTCCCGATCTCAGCGACGGCGACTGGCTCTACGGCGGCTCTCCCGAGGCGATCACCCGGAGCATCGCCCAGGGGCGCAGCGGCGTGATGCCGGCCTGGCAACAGCTCGGCGAGGATAACCTGCGCAACATCGCCAACTACGTGGTCGGCCTGTCCGGTGGCGAGCACGACACGGCGCGTGCCGCCCAGGGCAAGGCGCTGTTCGCCGCGACCTGCGTGGCCTGCCACGGCAGCGACGCCAAGGGCAACACGGCCCTCGGCGCCCCCGACCTGACCGACGACACCTGGCTCTACCGGCGCCCGGGCCAGGCGACGCTGGATGCCGTGCTGGAGACGCTGCGCCAGGGCCGCAACGGCACCATGCCGGCCCAGGCCGCGTACATCGGCGAGAACAAGGTGCATCTGGTGGCGGCCTACATCTACGGCCTGTCGCACTGACGGCGCGGGGCGCGACCCGCCGTCGCACCCCGCCTGCACGGCCGCCCACTCGACTATGATGGCCCGTCGGCCCCGGTCCGAGCCCGACGCGATGGTGGCAACATGCGCGAACACATCCCGCTTCACGACCCTGCCGCGCCAGCGGGCGCCACGGCGTCGCTCTACGCCAAACGCCGGCACGTCTACGTGCGCGCCGTGCGCGGCCGCTTCCAGCGCCTGCGGCGCAACGCCAACTGGGGCCTGATGGCTCTCTACCTCGGCCTGCCCTGGCTGACCTGGCAGGGCCGCCCGATGGTGTGGTTCGACCTGCCCGGGCGGGAGTTTCACGTCTTCGCCGCCACCTTCTACCCGCAGGATTTCGCGCTGCTGGCGTGGCTGCTGATCCTCTGCGCCTTCGGGCTGTTCCTCGTCACCGTGTTCGCCGGCCGGGTCTGGTGCGGCTACGCCTGCCCGCAGAGCGTCTGGACCTGGCTCTACCTGTGGGTGGAAACACTCGCCGAAGGGCCGCGCCATCGCCGCATCAGGCGCGACAGCCAACCGATGAATGCCGCCAAGCTGGCCCGCAAGAGCCTCAAGCACGGGCTCTGGCTAATGATCGCCGTCGCCACCGGAGTGACCTTCGTCGGTTACTTCACGCCGATCCGCGGCCTGACGGTCGACCTGGCGACACTCTCGGCGAGCGGCTGGGCGTGGTTCTGGATCGGCTTTTTCACGCTGTTCACCTACCTCAACGCCGGCTGGCTGCGCGAGCAGGTCTGCCTGTACATGTGCCCCTATGCGCGCTTCCAGTCGGTGATGTTCGACAAGGACACCCTGGTGGTCTCCTACGACGCCGCCCGCGGCGACCCCCGCGGCGCACGACGCCGGGATCTCGATCATCGCGCCACCGGTCAGGGCGACTGCATCGACTGCGGCCTGTGCGTGCAGGCCTGCCCCACCGGCATCGACATCCGCGACGGCCTGCAATACGCCTGCATCGGCTGCGCGGCGTGCATCGATGCCTGCGACGACGTGATGGATCGCCTGGACGCCCCCCGCGGGCTGATCCGCTACACCACCGAACACGCCCTGGAGGGCAGGCGCACGCGCCTGTGGCGGCCGCGCCTGCTCGGCTACCTGGCGGCGCTGTTGGTGATGACCGGCCTCCTGGTCTGGGCCCTGAGCACCCGCGTGCCGCTCGACATCGATGTCCAGCGCGATCGCAACCAGCTCTATGACCTGACCGCCGCGGGCGACCTCCGCAACGTCTACACCCTGCAGGTCCGCAACCTCGACCGGCACGCCCATGACTTCCGCATCGCCGTGCGCGGCATCGACGGCCTGCGCCTGACCAGCGACGCCGAGCTGCATCTCGCCGGCGGCGCCAGCCGGCGCCTGCCCCTGCAACTGACGGCGCCGCCCGCGGCACTCGATGGGCCCGGGCGCACGATCAGCATCGCGGTGAGCGCCGTCGATGCCCCCGCTATCGCCCTGACCAAGGAGGCCCGTTTCCTGGGCCCCGCGAGGAGATGACCATGCAACAGCCGGTTCGCCCCTGGTTCAAGGAGTTCTGGCCCTGGTTCCTGCTGGCCGTGCTCGGCCTGGCCGTGGTCATGGGCACCACCACGCTGGTGCTGTCGATCACCAGCTTCGACGGCATGGTCGCGGACAACTACTACAAGCAGGGACTGGCGATCAACAAGGTGCTCGAACAGGACGCCGCCGCCCGCGAGCTGGGCATGCGCGCGCGCCTGCGCATCGACGACCTCACCGGTGACGTGACCGTCGATCTCGTCGGCGACGCGCGTCCCGAGCGCCTGTTGCTGGAACTGGTGTTCCCCACCCAGGACCGTGACCAGCGCGTGACCCTCGATCACGTCCACGGCAGGCGCTACCACGGCCAGTTGGGCGAACGCCTGGCGTATCGCTGGTACGTGCAGCTCCACCCCGAGGCGACCGAGCCGGTGTGGCGCCTGACCGGCGAAATCACCCTGCCCCGCCACGACGCGCTGTGGCTCGCCCCCCGCGGGAGCGGCACGTGACCGCCGCGACCGCCACGCCCTGCTACCACTGTGGTGGCGCCGTGCCGGTGGGTGCCGCGTGGCACCTCGTGCTCGACGACACGCACCATCCGCTGTGCTGCCCCGGCTGCGAGGCCGTGGCCCGGGCCATCGTCGACGGCGGTCTGGCGAGCTATTACCGCTTCCGCGATCGGCTGCCCGAGCGCCCCGATGCGGGACCCGCCGCCCGCGCCGAGACCTGGCAGGTCTTCGACGACCCGCAACTGCAGGCCGATTTCGTGCATCCGCTGGACGAGACCGGCGCGCGCGTCTCGGCAACCCTGGCGGTGGACGGCATCACCTGCGCGGCCTGTGCCTGGCTGATCGAACATCGCCTCGACGCCCTGGACGGGCTCGAGCGCAGCGCGGTCGATCTCAGCCATCACCGCCTGCATCTGCAGTGGGACCGCCGGCAATTGCCGCTCTCGCGCATCCTCGCCGAGCTGGCGGCGATCGGTTACCCGTCGCAACCCTATGCGCCCGACGAGGCCCAACGCCGGCTGCAGCGCGACGAGCGCCGACTGATCCGCCGGCTGATCGTCGCCGCCGTCGCCATGATGCAGGTGGCGATGTTCTCGATCCCCTTCTATGTCGCCGGCGAGGGTGGCATCGGCGCGTCCTTCCAGGGGCTCTTCCACGCCCTGTCGCTGATGCTGGCCACCGTGGTGGTGGGCTATTGCGCGCAGCCCTTCCTGCGTGGCGCGTGGCGTGACCTGCGAAGCCGTCACCCGGGCATGGACGTGCCGGTATCGCTGGCGATTCTCGGCGCCTACCTGGCCAGCGCCTGGGCGGTGCTCACCGGCGGCGGCGAGGTCTACTTCGACTCACTGAGCATGTTCACCTTCTTCCTGCTCTTCAGCCGCTATCTCGAGAGACGCGCCCGGCAGCGTCACGGGCGCAGCGGCAATGCCCTGGCCGGCGTGCTGCCGAGCAGTGCGCTGAGGCTCGACGCCGACGGCGGCGAGCGCATCGTGCCCGCCGACCGGCTCGAACCCGGCGACCGGGTACGCGTCACGCCGGGCGGCGGCATCCCCGCCGACGGGGTGATCGTCACCGGGACCTCGCGGCTCGACGAGGCGATGCTCACCGGCGAGTCGCAACCCGTCCGGCGCGGCCCCGGCGAGTCGGCGACCGGCGGCAGCCTCAACGTCGACAGCCCGCTGATCATCGAGGTCGTGCGCCGGGGGCGCGATTCCCGCGCCGCCGGTATCCTCGCCCTGGCCGACCGGGCCTTCGCCGAACGCTCGCCCGTCGCCGAACGCAGCGCCCGGCTGGCCCGAGGCGTCGTGCTCGGCGTGCTGCTGATCGCCGGTGTCGTGGCCGGGGCCTGGAGCCTGGTCGACCCCGGGCGCGCGCTGTGGGTGACGCTATCGGTGCTGGTGGTGACCTGCCCCTGTGCCCTGGCGCTGGCCATGCCCGCCGCGCTCACCGCCTGTCACGGGCGACTCAAGCGGCGTGGCGTGCTGATCACCCGCGCGCCGGCGATCGACGACCTGGCCCGCATCAGCCGCGTGGTGTTCGACAAGACCGGCACCCTCACCGAAGGTCGCCTGCGGCTCTGCGAGACCGTGGCGCTCGGCGCCGCCGTCGACGGCGAGCGCTCACGCGCCCTGGCCGCGGCACTGGAGGCCCACTCCGAGCATCCCATCGCCGGCGCCTTCGCCGCCTGGCGCGATGCGTCACTGACCGCCACCGAGGTGATCAACCACCCCGGTTGCGGGCTCGAAGGGTGGATCGGCGATCGCCGCTACCGCCTGGGTCGCGCCGATTTCGTGCTGGACGCGCCGCCCTCGCCGCCCTCGCCCGACGGCCAATGGCTGCTGCTCGCCGGGGCCGGCACCGCACTGGCCTGGTTCCGCCTCGACGATCGCCTGCGCGAGGATGCCGCCGCGACCGTGGCCGCGCTGAAACGCGCGGGGCTCGGCGTCGAACTGCTCTCGGGCGATGCCCGGCAGACGGTCGCCGCGCTGGCCGAGCGGGTCGGCGTCGAGGCCTGGACCGCCGGCGCCACGCCCGAGGGCAAGCTCGCCCATCTTCGCGCGCTCCAGGCCCGTGGCGAGCGGATACTCATGGTCGGCGACGGCATCAACGACGTGCCGGTACTCGCCGCCGCCGACGTCTCGCTGGCGATGAACAGCGCCACCGATCTCGCCCGCACCCGCGCCGACGGCGTGCTGCTGTCGCCACGACTGTGGCGGCTGGTCGACGCCGTGGAACTGGCCCGCGCCACGCGCCGGGTGATCCGCCAGAACCTCGCCTGGGCGCTGGGCTACAACCTCTGCGCGCTGCCGCTCGCCGCGCTCGGCTGGGTGCCGCCCTGGGCCGCCGCGCTGGGCATGTCGGCCAGCTCGCTGCTGGTGGTCGGCAACGCCCTGCGCCTGGGGCGCAGCGCCCCGCAGGCTGTCCCGCCGGCGGAGGCGGAGGCGTCGCCATGAGCATCCTCTATCTGTTGATCCCGCTGTCGCTGGTGCTGCTCGGCTTCGCCGTCTGGGCGTTCTTCTGGGCGGTGAGGTCGGGGCAGTTCGACGACCTGGAGGGCCCGGCCCATCGCATCCTCTTCGACGACGACGAGGGCGACCTGCCGGCGGCGCGTCGAGGCGATGCCAACCCTCGCCCGAGGGCATCCGGCGACGCTCCCCAGAAGGCGCGGAGGCCGCGCGAATGATGGCCCCCGGCGCGCTCGATCTGCCGCCGCTCGCCGCGGCCTTCGTCGTCGGCCTGCTCGGCGGCGCCCACTGCATCGGCATGTGCGGGGGGATCATGAGTGCGCTTAGCTTCGCCGTGCCGCCCAGCCAGCGCAGCCCGCAACGTCTGGCCGGGCTGCTGCTCGGCTACAACCTGGGGCGCATCGCCAGCTACATGCTCGCCGGGGCGCTGGTCGCCACGCTGGGCATGCTGGCCGGCGACGTCCACCGCGTACTGCGTCTGCTGCTGCAGGGGCTCGCCGCCGCGATGCTGATGCTCATGGCGCTCTATCTGGGCGGCTGGTGGCGCGGCCTGAGCCGCGTCGAGGCGCTGGGGCGGCGGCTGTGGCGCCGGCTGGAACCGTTCGGCCGGCGCCTGATGCCGGTGGTCCGCGTGCCCCAGGCGGTGGCGCTGGGCGCGGTGTGGGGCTGGCTGCCCTGCGGGCTGGTCTATTCGATGCTCGCCTGGAGCCTCGCCGGCGGCGACGCCTGGCGGGGCGCGGCGCTGATGGGGGCGTTCGGCCTGGGCACCCTGCCCGCGCTGCTGGCCACCGGCGCCGCCGCCCATCGACTGGCGATGCTGGTCCGGCATCCGGCGACCCGCACCGTCGCCGCGCTGACGATCCTCGCCTTCGCCCTCTGGCAGGGGTGGCAACTCGCCGCGATGCTCGCCGGCGGTCATCCTCACGGCGCTTGACCCAGGTCACGCCGCCTCCCCGACCGGCCACGTACGATGAACGCATCGCCCCCGGTTCGAGAGAGCAGTCATGCCAGCCACCGTCGCCGATCTCCCCGCCGTCACGGCCACGCCTGCCGAACGGGAAGCGGCCCTGATCCGACGCTATGCCCACACCGGGCCGCGTTACACCTCCTACCCGACCGCCCTGGACTTCGCTCCGGGCTTCGGCGCCGAGGCCTATGCCGAGGCCCTCGAGAACAGCAATCGCTCGCAGCGATCGCTGTCGCTCTACGTGCACATCCCCTTCTGCCGGCGGATCTGCTTCTACTGCGCCTGCAACAAGATCGGCGCGCAGGACTCGCGGCGGGCCGATGCCTACCTGAGCCGCCTGGATCGCGAGATGGTGCTGGTCGGCCAACACCTCGACACCCGCCGCGAGGTCCGGCAACTGCACTGGGGCGGCGGTACGCCGACCTTCCTGACGCTCGACCAGATGAGCGATCTGATCGACCGGCTGCACGCCCGCTTCGGGCTGTCGTCCGCGCCGGATCGCGACTACGCCATCGAGATCGACCCCCGCGAGGCCAATGTCCTGACCCTGCGCCATCTTCAGTCGCTGGGCTTCAACCGCATCAGCCTCGGCGTGCAGGACTTCGACATCGAGGTGCAGCGTGCCATCAACCGTGTGCAGCCGCGCCAGTTGACCGAGAACCTGGTCGAGGAGGCC
>NZ_QWBW01000052.1 GCF_004117855.1 Modicisalibacter coralii | reverse complement strand
TTCGGGGCTGTTCGTTGTGGTGTCAGCATAGTGCGTCCAGTCTGAAAGCCCGCCGGGTGCCACGCAAACGCCACGCCCACCGCAAGCGGCTCACTCCACTTGCCAGACCCGACGCGGGCGAAGCGCGGCGACCAGCAGCGCCACCAGCGCCGACGCCGCCAGGGCCCCGACGAAGGGCGCCAGGGTCGGCGCGCCGCCGGGAAAGCTCGCCGCCAGCAGGGCATCGCCCAGGCTGCCGCGGAGGATCCAGCCCGGCAGGATCGCCCCCGCCAGGCCGGCCAGCGCCCCGGCCACGGCGGCGTGTGTGCTCATCCGCGACCACAAGCCCAGCATCACCGGCACCACCGCCGTGGCACACAGCAGGTCGGCGATCAGAAACAGTCGCAGCACCGAGTAACCCTGCAGCGCCACCAGCACCGCCGGCACCATCAGCGCCACGGTGATCCAGCGCGCGCCCCGCAGCGACAGGCCACTCCGCGTCTCGCGCTCGCTTTCGCCGACCAGCAGCGAGACGATGCCGTTCTGCAGGGTATCGACGCTCGACGCCACCAGCGTCACCGCCAGCACCAGGGCGAGCAGTGATACCCAACCTGGGGCCAGCAGGGCAAAGAACGGCATCGGCGGCGTGCCCAGGCTCGCCCCGCTCATCGCCGCCAGGATGCCCAGCCCGCCGATCACCGCCACCACTACGACGGTGGTGATGCCGCCCAGCAGCGCACCGCGCCCCAGCGACCCGACGTCACGAGCCGCCCAGACCCGCTGCCAGTAGCCCTGATGGAAGAGATTCGCCGTGGTGACCGCGATCACCAGCGTCACCGCCACGCCCCAGGCCTCGCCGGCCGGCACCGACGGCAACGCGGCGTTCGTCGGCAACGCCGGCATGTCGACCAGCACCGCGCTGCCGACCACCACCAGCAGCACGCTCAACAGCAACGCCTGCCAGCGGTCGGTGGCCAGGCTCGCCCGCAATCCGCCCCAGGCGGTGTAGGCCAGCGTGGTCACCGCCACGGCGACGATCACCACGCCACCCGACAGCGGCGAGAGCAGCGCGGTGATACCGCCGATCGCGCTCAGCTCGGCGGCCAGGAAACACGCCATGTAGAGAACCGAGATCAGCGCCACGTAGCGCCGCACACCATTGCCGAAACGCACGGCAGCGAACTCGCCGATGCTGCGCCCCGCCGGCAGGCGGCGCCGGATCGCCGGCCCGCACAGCGCCAGCACCACGAACGGCAGCGCCGAGCCCACGGCATAGCCGGCGAGCGCCAGCGGGCCGACGAAGGCACCGACCTCCGGGGGCGCGAACAGGATCCAGGCCCCCATGCCCGAGGCCAGGAACGACAGCCCCAGGGTGGTGGCGGACTGCGAGTTCCGCGCGGTCATGTAGTCATCGAGTCGCAGATCACCGCGGCCGCCGCGCAGCCCCAGAATCGCGAACAGCACCAGCGCCGCGCCCAGCGCGGCCAGGGTCGCATAAAGCATGTCGCACTTCCTCCGCCGGCATGAACCGGATCAGGTTCCAGGGTCAGCGGTGTGTCGTGACCGCACTCTCAGCCCGCTCTCGCAGGACTCCCCTGGCGACAATGAATGTGGAATTTCGTTAAAGATTCGCGCGCGAATGTCGATAACTCGTGTTATCCGCTCATCTCTCGTCGATGCGCGGCACTCGAGCAGTGTATCGGCGTCGAACCGGCACGCTACCCTATCAAAATGCCAGGCAACGAGCAGTCATCGAGAACGAGCCATGATGAAATACAATGAAGCCAAGGAGCATGTCCCGGGACGCCTGCATCGGATCCTCGACGACCCCTATCAGGCCTTCGGCAATGAGACGCCCGAACGCTGGGAGCATCTGAGCCTGGCCATGCATGCCCTGCTCGACCGGGCGCTGAACCAGGACACGCTCACCCTGCGTGTGATTCATGGCTGGGAAAACGGCAATTTCGACCCGGCCAGCCTCGCCCACAGCGACCACCTGATTCACGACATCGACGACATCCGGCAGGTATCGGCCGTCTATGACAGCGCACGGGACGCCATCGAACCCGCGCCCTGCGATGCCGACTCGCTGCTGCAGGGCCAGCTCGACGACGCCATCCGCCGCGCCGAGGACACCGGCCAGCCCATCGACGAAGAGACCCGGCGCAATCCGGCCCGCTGGCCGACCTTCGAACAGGGCCTCTATCTCTATACCTTCTTCAAGGTCTACAACCGTCTCACCTACGGCGAGGACGACAGCTACCGCTCGATCCTGTGCCGGACCCCCGAGGGTGAATGCGAGATCCACGAGTTCCATCTCGAGGAAGGCGAGTTCGCCATCGTCCTGCCCACCGATGAAGCGGCCACGGCAGCGACGCAGTTGATCCTGCACGAGAGCCAGCTGGAACCGATGAGCCAGTTGCTCGAACGTTGCCGGATCACCGCGTGTCTTCAATAGGCCGGTAGTCACGACGCGGCTCAAGCGCGCGCTCGGCCTGACGAGGCTCGCGCGCGACGGCGATTTTCGGCACCATGGTTCGCATCGAGTCGCCGAGGATTCCGCATGAGCCAATTCTGGCGGGATGCCGCCCTGCCCTTCGTCGAAAGCCGCCGCGCCAGCCATAGCCGTGCCTGCTATCGCGCCCACAGCCATCCCACGCTTTCCATCGGCGTCGTCGATCAGGGCCAGAGCCTTTTCCAGTGCGCCGACCAGCACGCCACTCTGACGCCCGGCAGCCTGGTCAGCATTCCGGCCCATGCGGTCCATGCCTGCAATCCCCTGCCCGGCCGCGGCTGGAGCTATCAGATGCTCTATCTCGATCGCGCCTGGGTCGCCCATGTCCTGGGCGACGACACCGAGGGTATCGACACGACGGCCTTCGTTGGCGACTCGCCGACGGCCTACCGGGCTTTCTGCCGGCTCAACGACCTGCTGTTCTCCGGCGCGTCCGTCAGGACCAAGCAAGCGGGGCTGATCGATTTCCTGGTCGCGCGCCACTGGCGCGGCGGGGCCGCCCTGCTTCTGAAACGGCCCGTGGCGACGCGCCTGCAGGCCATCCAGGACCATCTACTGCAATCCCTGGCGCACCCGCCCGGGCTCACGGCCCTGGCCCGCAGGCACGCCATGAGCCGCTATCAGTTGATTCGCCTGTTCCGGCACGAGACAGGGCTGACCCCGCATGCCTGGCTGCTGGATCAGCGTATCCAGCGAGCCAGGCAACGCCTGCAACAGGGCGCCGCACTCGCCGATCTTGCCCAGGAACTCGGCTTCGCCGACCAGGGCCACTTCCAGCGCGTCTTCAAGGCGCGGGTGGCCAGCACGCCGGGAGGCTATCGCCTCGGCTAAGGAAACGCTGCATAAATGCCTGCGCGAGCGAATCGCTTCGTTGCGTGGTACTCGAAAACTCGCCTAACTTCATGTTATGTCTCGTTTTCTCCGTTCCATGCGCCTCGCGCTTCATCTCGCTCGTCGATTTATTCAGCATTTCCCTAGTCGCTGCACTTTTCTTCAATACCCCGGCGGCGGCGTCCGTCAACATGGCGGTTCCTGGATACCGAGGGACCGTCATGCTGCAACAATTCCTGCTGGTCGCCGGGGCGCACTTCCTCGCCCTGTTGAGCCCGGGGCCCGACTTCTTTCTCATCCTGCGTTACGCCATCGTTCGCGGGCGCTGGCCGGCGGCACTGGCCTGTCTCGGCATCGCCCTGGCCAACGCCGCCTTCATCGCCCTGGCGCTGCTGGGACTGATGGCACTCAGCGCGCACAGCGAGTTGTTTCTCGCCCTGCAATTGGCCGGTGCCGGCTTCTTGATCTACATGGGCGTGAGCTTCCTGCGCCACGCCGGCCGGACCCGGCTCGGGCAAGCCAGTGTCGATGCCGGCTCGCAGAGCGCCTCGCTGGGCGCCCTGGCGGCGGGGCTGGCCTCGGGTCTGCTCAACCCCAAGAACGCGCTGTTCTACGCCAGCCTGTTCGCCCTGCTCAACGCACGCGACACGCCGCCGACCATCCAGGGTCTCTATGCGGTGTGGATGGTCGGCGTGGTGCTGGGCTGGGACCTGCTGGTGGCGCGCATGGCGGGGCACCCACGGCTGATCCAGCGCCTGGGGCGCGGCCTCAAGACCATCGAGCGGCTCGCCGGCCTCGCCCTGCTGTTGCTGGCGCTGGGTATCGTCGCCTCGCAGCGTCAGGCACTGTGGGCGCTGCTCGTGGGGTGACGGCACACCGCGAGAGGTGGCCGACTCAGCCCATCGAGATGGTGCTGTTGATGCCGAGGGAGACGTTCTCCGGCTCGAACCAGCGCGACGTCACGGTCTTGGTCTGGGTCCAGAAGGCGATCGCCTGCTTGCCGTTGGGTCCCAGGTCGCCGAGCTTGGAGCCGCGCGAGCCGGTGAAGCTGAAGTAGGCCACCGGCACCGGGATCGGCACGTTGATGCCTACCTGGCCGACGTCGATGTCGGCCTCGAAGCGCCGCGCCACCCAGCCGGAGTTGGTGAAGATCGCCGTACCGTTGCCGTTGGGGTTGGCGTTGATGAAGTCGATGGCCTCGTCGAGGGTCTCGACGCCGACCACGCACAGCACCGGGCCGAAGACCTCCTCGCGATAGATCGTCATCCCGGCGGTCACGTCGGCGAAGATCGTCGGCCCGACGAAGTTGCCGTCCGGATAGCTGTCGACCGTCAGCCCGCGGCCATCGAGACGCAGCGTCGCCCCCTCGCTGACGCCCTGACCGATCAGCCCGACCACCCGGTCGCGGGCCGCCGGCGAGACCAGCGGCCCCAGGTCGGCGTCGCGCTGGGTACCGGGACCGACCTTGAGATGGCGCGCCCGGTCGACGATCTCGTCGAGCCAGTCACGCGCCTCGCCGACCAGCACCAGCACCGAATTGGCCATGCAGCGCTGGCCGGCGGCCCCGAACGCCGAACCCAGCACGTTGTTGATCGCCTGACTGCGGTTGGCATCGGGCATCACCACGCAATGGTTCTTGGCGCCCATCATCGACTGCACGCGCTTGCCGGCGGCACCGGCACGCTCGTAGATGTGCGTGCCGACCCGGGTCGAGCCGATGAACGACAGCGCCTTGATGTCCGGATGGTCACAGAGCCGGTCGGCGACCTCGGGGCCGCCGTGAACCACGTTGAGCACCCCGGCCGGCACGCCGGCCTCGTGGGCCAGCTCGACCAGCCGCATGGTCGACGACGGATCCTGCTCGGAGGGCTTGAGCACGAAGGTATTGCCGGTGGCGATGGCCAGCGGAAACATGAAGCACGGCAGCATGATCGGGAAGTTGAACGCCGTGATCCCGGCGCCCACGCCCAGCGGCTGATGCAGTGAATAGACGTTGACGTCGCTGGCGGCATTCTCGGCGATCTCGCCGAGCTGCAGCGAGGTGATCGAGCAGGCATGCTCGACCACTTCCAGCCCGCGACCCACCTCGCCCTCGGCGTCGGGCAGGGTCTTGCCGTGCTCCTCGGTAATCAGCGCGGCGAGCTCGGCGGCGTGCTCGCGGATCAGTGCCTGAAAGGCGAGCATGATCCGCATGCGCTTGGCCAGCGGCACCTTGCGCCAGGTCCGGAAGGCATCCTTGGCGCTGGCGACGGCACGGTCGACCTCCTCCAGCGAGGCGAACGGCACCCGCGCGACCACCGCCTGGGTCGCGGGATTGACCACGTCGCGCCACTCACCGGACTGCGAGGGAACGGGCTGGCCATCGATATACAAGGCGATTTCACGAACGGACATGCTGGCGGCTCCTGACGGCGCGAGCGCGGCAGCGGCCGGCTCGCCGATTGTGGTTGTTCTGCGCGCGGTGCCGCGGGTAACGGCAGACCCGGACAGACGCGGCGACTCATCCCCTCAAGATTAGTCACACCCCGATTCACCGGACAATAGGTGAATCCCCAGAGAGCGTGTACGAGATCGTCGAGTGCCGGCAGCTTGCCATCCCCCTCTCAGGTGCCGCAGAACGTCCGGAACACCCGCTCGCTCGGCGCCGCCGGCAGCGTGTACGCCTCGCGGCCGGGCTGCGCCTCGAAGGGCCGCGCGAGCACCTCGCGCAGGGTCTCGAAGGGCGCGAAATCGCCCTCGTAGGCCGCCGACAATGCTTCCGCGACCCGGTGGTTACGGGGGATGTAGCATGGATTGACCCTGCGCATCCGCGCGGCGATGGCGGCCCCATCGGCGTCCTCCTGGGCCAGTCGGGCCTGCCAGCGCTCCAGCCAGGCCTCGAGGGGCTCATGACGCTCGGTCAGCTCGAACAGTGCCGGGCGGGCCTCGGCGGACTCGGCGACGTCGGCCAGTTGGCGAAAGCTCAGGGTGAAGTCGGCACCGCCGGCCTGCAGCGCCTCGAGCAGCGACTCGGCGAGTTCGACATCCCCCTCTTCCTCGCGGGCCAGGCCGAGCTTGGCACGCATCACGGCCAGCCACTCGGCATCGTACTGGCCGGAGTAGCCCTCGAGGACCCGGGTCGCGCGCTCGACGCCGCGCTCACGGTCGTCGTCGATCAGCGGCAGCAGGGTCTCGGCGAAGCGCGCCAGGTTCCACTGGACGATGCCCGGCTGATTGCCGTAGGCGTAGCGCCCGCGCTCGTCGATGGAACTGAACACGGTGCGCGGATCGTAGGCCTCCATGAAGGCGCAGGGGCCATAGTCGATGGTCTCGCCGGCGACCGAGGTGTTGTCGGTGTTCATCACGCCATGGATGAATCCCACGCCCATCCAGCGGGCCACCAGCGCCGCCTGGCGCTGCTGCACGGCCTCGAGAAGCGCCAGGTAGCGTTCCTCGTCGGGCCGCTCGGCGAGTTCGGGGTAATGGCGTGCGATCGCCTCGTCGGCCAGGGTGCGCAGCGCGTCGACATCGCCCCGGGCGGCGAAATACTGGAAAGTCCCCACCCGCAGATGACTGTCGGCCACCCGGGTCAGCACGCCGCCAGGCTCGGGCACGCGGCGCAAGACCCGTTCGCCGCTGGCCACCGCCGCCAACGAGCGGGTGGTGGGCACGCCCAGCGCGTGCATCGCCTCGCTGACCAAGTACTCGCGCAACACCGGGCCCAGCGGCGCCCGACCGTCGCCGCCGCGGGAGAATGGCGTGCGACCGGCGCCCTTGAGTTGCACGTCGCGCAGCCGGCCGTGGCGGTCGGTCACCTCGCCGAGCAGCACCGCCCGGCCATCGCCCAGGCTGGGCACGAAGTTGCCGAACTGGTGACCGGCATAGGCCTGGGCCAGCGGCTCGGCACCGGGCGGCACCCCATTGCCGGAGAACCACTCGGTCGCCTGGCGCTCGTCGAAGGCCGCGAGATCGAAACCCAGCTCCTCGGCCAGCGGCCGGTTGAAGGCGACCAGGTGGGGCGCCTCGACCGGCAGGGGATCGAAGCGGGCGAAGAAATGCTCGGGCAGGCGCGCATAACGCAGGGTAAAGGGGGAAAACATGGGCGCTCCCATCGATGACTGAACTCGGATTACCTTCACCATAAACCATAGTGAATTGGTCAACTATGCCGACATGGCAGCCACCCGGAAAACGTGCCAGAGCGACAGGCCGCCCTCGGCTGGCCAAAAGATAGCCGTCGTCGCGAACCCGTTCGCGCCCACCGGAATGGCTCAGCCGACCTCCAGCGCCCTGACGCTGGCCACGAAGTCGCTGAATCGCTCGCCCTGGATCAGCACGTGCTCGCGCAGCTGGCGTTCGGCCCGTTCGGCGTCGCCACTCTCGATGGCCGCGACGATCCCGCGATGCTCGTCCAGCGAGGTCGCCAGGCGGTGGCGCACCTGGAGCTGCAACCGCCGGTAGGGCTTGAGGCGCTGCTTGAGCTGATGCGCCTCGCGGGCCAGGAAGCCGTTGTGGCTGGCCGTGTAGATGCCGTGGTGAAAGACCTCGTTCTCGTAGTAGTAGGCGTCGGGATCGCCGAGCTCGGCGGCGGCCTCGCAACGAGTCAGGGCGTCACGAAGCGCGACGAGTTCCTCCGGCGTGATACGCCGTGCCGCCAACCGCCCGCACATGCCCTCGAGTTCCGCCATCACCTCGAACATCTCGATCAACTGCTCGATGCCCACCTTGGCGACGAAGGTGCCCTTCTTGGGTGACACCGTGACCAGGCCGCTGGCGACCAGTTGCTGGATCGCCTCGCGAACCGGGGTGCGCGATACCTGGTACTGCTTGCCCAGCGCCTCGGGGTCGAGCCGCTCCCCCGGGGCGCGCCGCCCGTTGATGATGTCGTTTTCCAGCGACTCCTTGAGACGCTGGGCGTTCGACGGTTTCTTGCCGCTCACGGCTGCCTCCCCTCTTCGCGGCGCCGAGGTCGTCGCCTCGGCGCCCTCACCACGGTGCAGCGGTAGCATCGCCGTGCTGCCACCAAGGTCTACCTGCCCCGGTTTGACACGGGTATTCCGGACCGCCTATTAAAGTATACATCAGCATCGCTGATACATATTACACAACAACAAGTTCAGGAGACGCCATGAAAACCTCCCTCAAGATCGCCCTCGCCACCCTCGGCCTGAGCGCCGTCGTCGGCGGCAATGCCGCCGCGGAAACGACACTGCGTGCCTCGCACCAGTTCCCCAAGGGGGATGTCCGCGACAAGATGGTGCAGATGATCGCCGACGAGGTGGCCAAGGCCGACGTCGACCTCAAGGTGCAGGTCTATCCCGCGGAATCGCTGTTCGGCGCCAAGGAACAGTGGTCGGCGCTGGTCCGCGGCCGTCTCGACATGACCGCGCTGCCGCTCGACTACGCCAGCGGCCGTCACCCGGAGTTCTCGGCGACGTTGATGCCCGGTCTGGTACGCAACCACGACCGGGCCCAGCGCCTCAACGATTCCCAGTTCATGGACATGATCAAGACGGTGATCAACGATGCCGGCGCCCGCGTGCTCTCGGATGCCTGGCTGGCCGGCGGCTTCGTCTCGGACAAGCAGTGCATCACCTCGCCGGAGACCGTCGAGGGCCAGACCCTGCGCGCCGCCGGGCCGGCCTTCGAGGAGATGCTCGCCAGCGCCGGCGCGTCAATCGCCTCGATGTCCTCCTCGGAGATCTACACGGCGATGCAGACCGGCGTGCTCGACGGCGCCAATACGTCCTCGGGCTCGCTGGTCTCCTACCGCATCTTCGAGCAGGCCGACTGCCTGACCGCCCCCGGCGAGAACGCGCTGTGGTTCATGTACGAGCCGATCATGGTCTCCGAGCAGAGCTGGCAGAAGCTCGACGAGAAGCAGCAGCAGGCGCTGACCGACGCCGGCGAGAAGGCCGAGGCCTACTTCGCCAAGCAGGCCGCGGATCTCGATCAGGAGCTCGTCGACGTCTACAAGGAGCACGATGTCGAGGTGGTGACCATGTCGCCCGAGGACTTCCAGGCCTGGCTCGACGTCGCCAAGCAGAGCGCCTACAAATCCTTCGCCGAGAAGGTGCCCAACGGTCAGCAGTTGATCGACGCCGCGCTGGCCGTCGACTGAGGCGGCCATGAAGCCCTCTCTCGATGCCGCGCCCCTCGACCACGCCGTCCACCCGGCTGCCTCGCGCGAGGCAGCCCCGCCTGCTGCGACGCCGGAGGGTGTCATGCCACACGCTCAAGCCCGTTCGACGGGCCCTCGCCACGGGCTGGTCGGCGGTTATATCCGCCTGATGGACGGCCTGTCGATCGCCACCGCCGTGCTCGCCGGCGCCCTGCTGGTGATCGGCGTGCTCGCCGTCTGTCACATGATCTTCGTGCGCTCGGCGCTCGGCGACAACACCACCTGGCAGACCGAATTCGCGGTCTTCGCGGTCACCGCGTCGATGCTGTTCGGGGCGCCCTACGTGCTGATGACCGGCGGTCACGTCGCGGTCACGGTACTGCCCGACACCCTGGGTGGCAGAGCGCGGCAGATCATGCGCGGGCTCGCCGCGCTGGTCGGCCTGGCCTTCTGCATGGCGCTGACCTACGGCGGCTGGCACTACTTCCTCGAAGCCTATGGGATGGGCTGGACCACCGGCACGGTCTGGAACCCCCCGCTATGGCCGGCGCTGCTGCCGCTGGCCGTCGGCGCCAGCCTGCTCACGCTGCAGTACATCGCGGAAATCCTGCGCGGCGAGCGTGCCGTCGACACTGAACAACAGAGCGGAGGAGCTACCTGACATGGACCCGATCACCAGCGGCATCCTGGTCATCCTCGCCCTGTTCGTGCTGATGGCCATCGGCACGCCCATCGCCTTCGCCCTCGGCGCGGTATCGCTCGGTGCCCTGGTGCTGGGCAGCGGCATGCGCGAGCTGACCTACTTCGGCGAGACCTTCTTCGAGAGCATCGCCTCGTTCGGCTTCGTGGCCATTCCGATGTTCATCCTGATGGGCGCCGCGGTCGCCTCGTCGCCCACCGGCCGCGATCTCTACCGCTCGCTGGATTTGTGGCTGGGCCGCGTGCCGGGCGGGCTGGCGATCTCCAACATCGGCGCCTGCTCGATCTTCGCCGCGCTGTCCGGTTCCTCGCCCGCCACCAGCGCAGCGATCGGCAAGCTGGGCATTCCCGAGATGCGCAAGCGCGGCTACCCGGACGGTGTCGCCGCCGGTTGCATCGCCGCCGGCGGCACCCTGGGGATCCTGATTCCCCCCTCGGTGACCATGATCGTCTACGGTATCGCCACCGAGACCTCGATCGGCCGCCTGTTCATGGCCGGCGCCCTGCCCGGGCTGATGCTCGCCGGACTGTTCATGGCCTGGACGCTGATCGCCTGCAAGCTGGCGGGGGGCTACGGCAGCCCCATGGCCGACGCCGGCGCGGCGATCAAGCGCAACGTCGAAGGCAACCTCAAGGCGCTGGTGCGGGTGCTGCCCTTCCTGGCCGTGGTCACCGGGATCCTCTTCACCCTCTACGGCGGACTCGCCACGCCCTCCGAGGCCGCCGGCGCCGGGGCCTTCCTGTGCCTGGCCCTGGCGATCGTGGTCTATCGCATGTGGCAGGCCAAGCCGCTGCTGGTGATCCTGCGCGACGCCCTGCGCGAGAGCGTGATGATCATGCTGATCATCGCCGCGGCGGAGATCTTCGCCTATGCGCTCTCCTCGCTGTACATCACCCAGACCGTCGCCGGGGCGATCGCCGACCTGGCGGTCAATCGCTGGGTACTGCTGGCCGTGATCAATCTGTTCCTGCTGGTCGCCGGCTTCTTCCTGCCGCCGGTGGCGGTGATCGTGATGACCGCGCCGATCCTGTTGCCGATCATCCTCTCGGCCAACTTCGACCCCTACTGGTTCGCGGTGATCCTCACCATCAACCTGGAGATCGGCCTGATCACCCCGCCGGTGGGGCTCAACCTGTTCATCATCAAGGGCATCGCCCCGGACATCGCGTTGAAGGATATCCTGCTGGGCAGCCTGCCCTACGCCCTGTGCATGGTGGTGGGCATCGTGCTGCTGTGCCTCTTCCCCGGGATCGCCACCTGGCTTCCCGACCTGATCCTCGGCTGACAACCGCATCGGAGTCGCGACCATGAACACCAGCTTCCTGCAGGATCTGTTCAGCACCATCACCCGCCGCGATGCGCTGCGTCGGCGCCGCGCCGGCGGCGACGCACCGGCCGATCATGCCCAGCTCATCGAGGCCTGCCGACAGCTGCTCGACAGCGACGGCGAGGCCTCGAGCATCGCCCTGGCGAGCCGCGCCCTGGAGCGCTACGGCCGGCTCGACGCCGCCGAGAAACGCCGCTTCTTCGAGCGCCTGACCCGCGACTTCTCGGCCGACCCGGAGCGGGTCGACAGCGCCTACGCCAGCTACCGCGAGTCGCGCGACAACCGCGACCTGCAGACACTGTTCGACGCCTGCGAGCCACGCCGCCAGGAGCTGCTGCGCCGGCTCAACCTGACCAGCGGCGGCACCCACGAACTGGTCAAGATGCGCGAGGACCTGCTCGGCATGCTCGACGGCGGCGACGAGCTGCGCGCCCTGGACGCCGACTTCAAGCACCTGTTCGCGTCCTGGTTCAACCGCGGCTTCCTGGTCCTCAAGCGCATCGACTGGAACACCCCGGCGGCGATCCTCGAACGGATCATCCGCTACGAGGCGGTCCACGAGATCCACGACTGGAACGACCTGCGCCGGCGCCTCGACGATCGCGACCGGCGCTGCTTCGCCTTCTTCCACCCGGCGATCGGCGACGAGCCGCTGATCTTCGTCGAGGTCGCCCTGCACAAGGGCCTGCCGGACCAGATCCAGTCGATCCTCGACAGCACCCGGCGCGACGTCGACGATGCCGATATCGCCGACACCGCCGCCTTCTTCGGCATCAGCAACTGCCAGACCGGGCTGCGCGGCATCTCGTTCGGCAACTTCCTGATCAAGCAGGTGGTCCAGGAACTCAAGCAGGAGCTGCCCAACCTGCGCCACTTCGTGACCCTGTCGCCGGTGCCGGGCTTTCGCCAGTGGCTGGAGAGCACCCAGCTCGGCGAGGACTCGCCGCTCGACGACGAGGCCCGCGAGACCCTGGCCCACCTCGGCGATCCCGACTGGCACGACGACCCGCAACGCGCCGCGGCGCTCAAGGACGTGGTGCAGCCACTGGCGGCGCGCTACCTGCTGCACGCGAAGAACCGCCACGGCCTGCCGCTCAACCCGGTGGCCCGCTTCCACCTCGGCAACGGCGCCGAGCTGCATCGCATCAACTGGCTCGGCGACGTCTCCGCCAAGGGGCTCGAACAGGCCGCCGGGCTGATGGTCAACTACCTCTACGTGCTCGACGATATCGAACGCAACCACGAGCAATACACGACCGAGGGCACGATCGCCTGCGCCTCCCGCGTGCGCGATCTCGATCGGCGTGGGCGAAAGCTGCTCAAAGGAGACGTCGTAAAATGAACCACAACCTCTTCGCCACCTTCGCCGAGCGCATGCGCGAGCGCGGCGACGCGCCCTTCGTCACCACCCGCGACGGTCATGGCTACAGCTACCGGCAAGCGCTGGAGACGACCGCCCGGCTGGCCGGCGCCCTGCACGAACTGGGCGTCCGCCCCGGCGACCGGGTCGCCGTGCAGGTCGACAAGAGCCCCGAGACGCTGCTGCTGTATCTCGCCTGCCTGCGCCTCGGCGGCGTCTACCTGCCGCTCAACACCGGCTATACCGCCGCGGAGATCCGCTACTTCCTGAACGACGCCGAACCGGCACTGTTCGTCTGCCGTCCCGACGACCTCGACAGCGCGCGCCGGGTCGCCGAGGAGACCGGCTGCCCCCAGGTCGCCTCGCTGGGCACCGCCGTCGACGGCAGCCTGATCGAGCACATGCAGCGCGCCGCGCCCGTGGAGGCCATCGAACCGCGCGACGACAACGACCTGGCGGCGATCCTCTACACCTCGGGCACCACCGGGCGCTCCAAGGGCGCGATGCTCACCCACAGGAACCTCGCCTCCAACGCCGCCTCGCTGGTCGAGGCCTGGCGCTTCACCGAGGCGGATCGGCTGATCCACGCCTTGCCGATCTTCCACACCCACGGCCTGTTCGTGGCCTGCAACGTCTGCCTGATGGCCGGCGCGAGCCTGTTGTTCCTGCCACGTCTGGACATCGACGCGATCATCGACGAGCTGCCCCGCGGCACCACCCTGATGGGCGTGCCGACCTTCTACACCCGGCTCTTGCAGGACGAACGCCTGACCCGCGAACTGACCGCCAACATGCGCCTGTTCACCTCCGGTTCGGCACCGCTGACCGCCGAGACCCATCGCGAGTTCGCGCAGCGCACCGGGCACGCCATCCTCGAGCGCTACGGCATGACCGAGACCAACATGAACACCTCCAACCCCTACGACGGCGAGCGCATCGCCGGCACCGTCGGCCGCCCGCTGCCCGGAGTGGAGATCCGCATCACCCAGCGCGAGGGCCACGCGCCGGTGCCCGACGGCGAGATCGGCATCCTCGAGGTGCGCGGCCCCAACGTCTTCGCCGGCTACTGGCGGATGCCCGAGAAGACCCGCGGGGAGCTGCTCGACGACGGCTTCTTCATCACCGGCGACCTGGCGCGCATCGACGAGCACGGCTACGTGCAGATCGTCGGCCGCGACAAGGACCTGGTGATCTCCGGCGGCTACAACGTCTACCCCAAGGAGGTCGAGCAGATCATCGACGAACTCGACGCGGTGGTCGAATCGGCGGTGATCGGCGTGCCGCATCCCGACTTCGGCGAGGGCGTCACCGCGGTGGTGGTGCGCCGGCCCGGCGCCACGCTCGAGGAAGCGCAGGTGATCGAGTCGCTGGCCGGCCGGCTGGCCAAGTACAAGCAGCCCAAGCGGGTGTTCTTCGTCGACGAACTGCCCCGCAACACCATGGGCAAGGTGCAGAAGAACCAGTTGCGCGAGCGCTACGAGGCCATCTACACGACCTCGTGACGGCTCGGGTCGCGACTCGTGATGATCGAGCATCGAGCGCTTGGCACGGGCGCATCCTGGTCAACGGCTGGCCGACCGGGGTCGAGGTGTGCCACGCCATGGTCCACGGCGGGCCCTACCCGGCGACCTCGGACTCGCGCACCACCTCGGTGGGCACGGCGGCGATCCATCGCTTCCTGCGCCCGGTGTGCTACCAGAACCTGCCGGACGCACTGCGTCCCGAGGCACTCAAGGAGGCCAATCCGCTCGATCTCAAGCGGCTGGTCGACGGCCGGCGCGAGGGCTGAGCGCCGACGGATCACCACCGGCACATGACCCCGACGGGACGGCTTCGGCCGTCCCGTCGTCGTTTCGGGCCGGAAAACAGCTACCCATCATTGCCCTCGGGCGCCCGACGGGCCAGCTCGCGCAGATGCTCGATCAGTACCCGCGCGGCCGTCGACAGCGGCTCGTCGCGCAGGTGCTCGACGCCGAACGAGTTGGACTGACTGACATGAATCAACCGCCCGATCAGCAGGTCGAGACGCTTGTATTCGATCAGCAGACGGTCGCTGGTCAACTCCTGCAGGCTGACCGTTGCACAGCACATGCCTCGGTGGCGATGGCCACCGGCCGCGTACCCACCCCGGCCACCACCAGCGCCGCACCGGCCAACAGCAACGTGCCGGCAGTGGCGCAGACGGCCAGCACGCCACCGATGCCGAAGACAACGCCCCCCAGCGCCGCCCCCAGGGCGATCGCCAGCTGGATCGAGGCGACGATCAAGCCACCACCGCTCTCGGCTTCATCCGGCACGACACGAGTGATCCAGGTCGACCAGGCCACCGGCACGGCGCCAAAGGCCAAGCCCCACAGCGCGACCATGAGGGCATCGGTCCCCATCGAGAAGCCGCCCAGCGTTGCCATCAACCAGCCCAGCGCGCCCATGACCAACGGCATCAGCAGCAGCGTTAGACGCAGGCTGCGCTCGAGCAGATACCCCGCAACCAAGGTGCCGAGGAAGTTCGCTACCCCGAACGCCAGCAGGGTCGATGAAAGCGCATTGATCCCCATGTGCGACACGCCCTCGAGAAATGGACGGACATAGGTAAAGAAGGCGAAATGGCCACAGAACACGAGCAGGATGGCCACGATACCGACCATCATGCTCGGTCGTTTCATCACGCTCACCAGCGTGCCCAGCGGCGCGGGACGCTCCGGCGTCATGGTCGGCAAGGTGACGTACTGGAAGATCAGCGTCAGCACCGAGATCGCCGTCGCGAGCAGAAAAACGCTGCGCCAGCCGATCAGGTCGCCGAGATAGCTGCCCAGCGCCGCGGCACTGATGGTGGCGATGGGGACTCCGGCGAAAAGCAGCGACAGCGCGCGCGGCACGTCGTGCTCAGACACCAGTCGCATGACGGTAGCGGCGGAGAGCGCCCAGAATCCGCCCAGTGCCAGTCCCAGCAGCACACGCCCGGCCAATAGCCAGATCAGATCCGGCGAGTAGGCGACCAGTAGATTGGCGGCGATCATCAACCCGGAAAACGCCAGCAGCACATGGCGACGATCAAGTCGCTGGGTCACAGCAGTAACCAGCAGACCGGAGAGCAGCGCCACCACGGCGGTGGCGGTGACAGCCTGGCCGGCCTGGCCTTCGCTGATCGCCAGCGAGTCCGCCATCGGAGTCAGCAGACTGGCCGGTAGAAACTCGGCCATCACCAGGCTGAAAACGCCCAGCGTCAACGAGAAGACGGCGCTCCAGGCGCCTCGGGACGCTCCCGTCGGGCGCGTATCCTGCGAGTCGTTCGTGGTCATGTGAAACATCCATTGTTCATTGAGATGCTGCGTAGGCTAAAGTTGCACCGCAAGATCGGCTATCATCAAAGATCCAGAATCTTTGATCCTGAGTCCAAGATTATGACGACCCCCTCCATGCCCCAGCCGGCCGCTCCGGACCCGCGCACCCCATCCCCCGATATCCGAGCGACCGACACGCCGCCATCGGTTGGTCAGTTGCCGCACGAGGAGTCCAGCGAGTGGATCAACACCCTGTTGCTCGGGATGCGTCTGTCCGGCTTGAACTACCGGCGAATGCAGATGAGAGCGCCGTTCGGCATCGCCTTCGATACCGATGCCCTCTGCGCGCAATTTCATTTCATCGCGCAAGGTTCAGCGATCCTGCGAATCGGCGACGAGGACCAGCGGCTTGAGAGCGGCGACGCGGTGTTACTGCCGCGCGGCGGGTATCACTGCCTGCTCTCCTCCCCCGGGGTGGAAAGTCGCGACATCGAGCAGATCGACGCCATCCCGCTCTGCGACTCGTTCAGCTGTATCGACGACGGCTCGTCGCGCTTCGAGCAAGGCCAGGGCGTGCGTCTGTTCAGCGGCTGTATGCGGTTCGATCTTGGCGGCATGCAACCACTGATCTCGATGATGCCCGCCGTGATGCATGTGGGTACGCTGCTGTCGCGCTATCCGGAAATGCTGCCGATGCTCGAGGCGATGGAGCGCGAGGCGTGCCTGAACCGGGCCGGTGCCGCCGGCATCCTGTCGCGGCTCGCGGACGTGGTGGCCGCCAGTATCGTACGCGGCTGGGTCGAATGCGGCTGTCGGGAAATCGGCGGTTGGGTCGAGGCGCTGCGCGACCCGCGCCTGGGCAGGGTGATCGTCGCCGTCCACCGCGAACCAGGACGCCAATGGAGCGTGGCCGACATGGCATCGGAAATGGGCAGTTCAAGGTCGGCCTTCGCGGCACGTTTCCGCAGTACCCTCGGCGTTTCGCCGCTGGACTACGTAACGCAACTGCGGATGCGACTCGCCACGCAGTGGCTCCGCGAGAAACGCCTCTCCATCGATCAGATCGCCTGGCAGCTGGGCTACGGCTCCCAGGCCGCCTTCAGCCGCGCGTTCAAACGCGCGACCGGGCAAACACCGGGCGAGGCGAGGGTCGGTTGACGACCATGCCCTCCTTTGATTAACAGGGATCCCTATGGACGGGCGTATCACCGTTCAGAGCGAGCGAGCAATCACGGCGAATGAACTGGCTTAGTGCGCCTTTCAAAACCTTGAAAGCGGCTCTAGCCATTCCTAGATTTTGGGCATGGCTAAGAAGATCGTATCCGATGAACTCTGGTCTATCGTCGAGCCGCTACTGCCTCCGCCTCAGCCCAAGCCGCGTGGCGGCCGACCTCCCGTTTCCAATCGTGCAGCCCTGACAGGCATCCTGTTCGTCCTGCGCTCGGGTATCCCTTGGGAGATGTTGCCTCAAGAGATGGGCTGCGGTTCCGGCGTGACCTGTTGGCGGCGCCTGCGCGACTGGCAGGAAGCGGGTGTCTGGGAACGCT
>NZ_QWBW01000011.1 GCF_004117855.1 Modicisalibacter coralii | reverse complement strand
CGCGCTCGCCGAGGCCCGCTACAATCTGGCCAGCGCCCGGCAGGCGCTTCTCGAAGCCAGGCAGGAACAGCGCCAGGCCCGCCAGGAGTGGCAGGCGTCCGGCCTTTCCGGAGAGCCGGATTCGCCGCTGGTACTGCACGGCCCCCAGGTCGCCACCGCCCAGGCGGCCGCGGACAACGCCGAGGCGGCCATGGCCAGCGCCCAGAAGGATCTCGACCAGACCCGCATCGCCGCCCCCTTCGACGCCCTGGTCGTCGAACGCGATGTCGCGCCCGGCAGCTACGTGCAGGCCGGCGATACCCTGGCAACGCTCTACAGCACCGACCGGGTGGAAGTCACCGTCTCGCTGCCGCAGCGCGACTGGCAGCAGCTGCCCGACGCCGCGATCCTGACCCGCGGCGACTGGCCGGTCACGCTCCGGGACGACCAGACGGGCCAACAGTGGCAGGGCCGCGTGGTGCGCGTGGAACGCCACCTCGACGACACCACGCGCCAGCGCGCCCTGGTCGTGGCCGTCGATCAGCCGCTCGACCGCTCCCCGGCCCTGCTGCCGGGCAACTTCCTCGAGGTCCGTCTCGCCGGACGCGAGGTCGCCGATCTGTGGAAACTCCCCGCCTCGGCACTCAGCCAGCGCGGCAAGCTCTGGTATGTCACCGCCGACGGCACGCTGGCCGATGTCGATGCCGAGCCGGCGTTCCGCGACGGCAATGCGATCTACGTCCCCGTGCCTGACGATCTGGCCGATCGCCACCAGCGCGTGCTGACCCACCCGCTGAGCAGCTACCTGGCGGGCATGGCCGTGAACGCGGTGCGCCCCGACGACCCGAATGGCAGCGCGGCCCTGGCCGATGCCGGGACGCCAGCGAGCGAGGGCGGCGACGATGAGTGACCCGACGCCCCCGCACTACCGTGGGCCCATCGCCTGGTTCGCCGCCAACCCGGTCGCGGCCAACCTGTTGATGCTGCTGGTCATCGCCCTGGGCATCACCCAGATGGGGTCGCTGCGCAAGGAAGCCTTCCCGAGCATGGAGCCCGACAGTCTCAGCATCTCGGTCAACTACGACAGCGGCTCCGCCCGGCAGTCCGAGGAGGGCCTGGCGATCAAGATCGAGGACGCCCTGCAGGACGTCGTCGGCATCGACTCGATCACCAGCACCTCCACCGGCGGCGGCACCACCGTCACCGTCGAGAAACGCAGCGACTACGACCTCGACACCCTGCTGCGCGACGTCAAGGCCAAGGTCGATGCCATCTCGAACTTTCCCGTCGCGGCCGACGAGCCGGTCATCGCCAAGGACCGACGCGAGGCTCACGCCCTGTGGCTGCAGCTCTACGGCGATGCCGACCGCCACACGCTGCAGCAGCTCGCCGAGTCGCTCAAGGCGGGGCTGCTCGACCGCGGTGCCATCAGCCGTGTCGACATCGCCGGCGACCTGGACCCGATGATGGCGATCGAGATCGACGAGGCGCGGCTGCAGGCGCTCGGCCTGGCGCTCGCCGACGTCGAGGACGCCATCAATGCCGGCTCCACCGACACCATGACCGCGGTGATGAGCAACGACCAGCTCTACCTCCAGCTCAAGGCTTCCAATCAGGCCTATCTCAAGGAAGCGTTCGCGGCGATACCGCTGATCACCACCACCGACGGCAAGTGGGTGCACCTCGGCGACGTCGCGCGGATTCGCGACACCTTCGACGACGACACGGCCGTGCTGTCGCGCTTCAACGGCAGGAACAGCATCGCCCTCGAGGTAATCACCACCGGTCAGGACGACATCAGCGATTCGGTCAGCGATGCCCGTGCGGTGGTCAAGCAGTGGCAGGAGGGGGGACGTCTGCCGCACGGCGTCTCGCTGGCCACCTGGCACGATCGCAGCGTCGCGATCGGCCAGCGCCTGAGCCTGATGATCGAGAACGCCATCGTCGGCATCCTGCTGGTCTTCGTCCTGCTGGCGCTGTTCCTCAATCTCACCGTGGCCTTCTGGGTAGCGATGGGCCTGCCGTTCATCGTCTTCGGCACGCTGTTCCTGATGGGCGACAACCTGCTGGGCCTGTCGCTCAACGAGTTCACCACCTTCGGATTCATCATGGCGCTGGGCATCGTCGTCGACGACGCGGTGGTGGTCGGCGAAAGCGTCTACACGGTCCGCGCCAGCGAGGGCGACAGCCTGGCCAATACCATCAGGGGCACGCAGCGGGTGGCGATTCCCACGCTGTTCGGCGTCTTCACCACCGTCGCCGCCTTCGCCGCGCTGGCTCAGCTGGACGGCGGTCTGGGCAAGCTCTATGCCCAGTTCGCGATCATCGTCGCGCTGTGCTTGGTATTGTCGATCATCGAGTCCAAGCTGATCCTGCCGGCCCACCTGGCCCACCTGAATACCCGTCGACGCCGCGTCAGGCACCCCTTGATGCGCGGCTGGCAGACGCTTCAGCAGGGCGCCGACCGTGGCTTGAGCCTGTTCAGCGAGCGCTGCTACCGGCCCTTGATCGGCGGCGCCCTCGAACACCGCTACGCCGTGACGCTGCTGTTCGTGGCGCTGTTCGCGCTGGTCATGGCGATGCCTTTCACGGGCGCGGTCCGCATCAGCTTCTTTCCCTCGGTACCGGGCGACACCGTGCGCGCCACGCTGACCATGCAGGGAGATGCCAGCTTCGGCCAGACCCACGCCGCCCTCCGGCGCCTCGAGGACGAGGCCTACGCGGCCGACCGCGCCCTGCGCGGCGATGCGCCCGGCGCCATCGCGCACCTCCAGTTGCTCTCGGAGGCGGACCAGTCGGGCAAGGTGACCGTCGAACTCGACGACGACGCCCCCTATGACCTGGCTACCTTCACCCGTCGCTGGCGCGCGCTAGCCGGCCTCCCCGAGGGCAGCAAGACGCTGAGCGTGCAGAGCCACCGAGCGATGGTCGATGCCCTGCGCGTCGAGCTTCGCGCCAGCGATGACGAGGTGCTCAACCGCGCCGGCGAGGCACTCAAGACCGCCCTGCAGGCGATTCCCGCGGTCAACGGCATCGATGACAACCTGACGCCCGGCCAGCCGCAGCTGAACCTGTCGCTCACCGCCCAGGGGCGGGCACTCGGCATCACCACCCAGATGCTCGCCGAGCAGGTACTCACCGCCTTTCAGGGCCGGGTGGTCCAGCGCTTCCAGCGCAACGACGACGAAGTCGAGGTCAAGGTGCGCTATCCCGAAGCCGCCCGTCGCAACGCCACGGATGTCCTCGGCGCACGCCTGCGCACCCCCGATGGCGACGTGGTGCCGCTGTCCAGCGTCGCCACGGCGAGCTACGGCTACACGCGCGATTCGATCACCCGCATCGACGGCGAGCGGGCCGTCTACGTCTCCGCCGACGTCGACAAGCAGCGCCTGTCGTCGACGGAACTGGTGGCGCAGCTGCAGGCGTCCATCATTCCCCGACTCGAGCGTCAGTACCCGACGCTCAGCGTGCATTTCGCCGGCGAGGCCGAGCAGCAGGCCGAGACCCAGTCGTCGATGCTGACGCAGTTCCTGATCGCCCTGCTGGTGATCTACATGCTGCTGGCGGTGCCGCTGAAGTCCTACGTCCAGCCGCTGTTGATCATGACCGCCATCCCGTTCGGCGTGGTCGGGGCGATCCTCGGTCACTGGCTCAACGGTCTGCCGGTGAGCATCCTGTCGCTCAACGGCATCATCGCCCTCAGCGGGGTGGTGGTGAACGACAGCCTGCTGCTGGTGGCTCGCTTCAACGAGCTCCGCCCCGACGCGAGACACAGCCACGAGGCCATCGGCCAGGCCTGTCGCAGCCGCCTGCGCGCGGTGCTGCTGACCTCGCTGACCACCTTCGCCGGGCTGATGCCGCTGCTCGGCGAGACCTCGCATCAGGCCCAGTTCCTGATCCCCGCGGCGGTCTCGCTGGGCTACGGCATCATGTTCGCCACCCTGATCACCCTGATCCTGATCCCGGTGCTGTTGCACATCCAGCTCGACGTGGCGGCGGGGCTCGCGCGCATCAGGCAGCGTCTGCTGCCAGCCAGGGAGGACGAGAACGCCGCCTGATGCCACGATGCCATTCAGGCAAGTCCGCCGGTCGGGCCAATAGCGATGCTGCCAGCCCGACTGGCGATGACACTACCCACTCTTGGCTCAGAACTCGCTCCAGTCCGCCTCCGCGGTGACGGACCTGACATGCCGGCCCGCCGCCCCCCGGCCGGTGGTCGCGTCGGCCTCGGCGCGCGAGCCCGGGGCGGCGCTGCGGGATGCCGGCAGGCTGGCCACGGCGGCGTCGAGCCGGAAGGTTCCGACGATCGCCTGTAGATGCTGCGCCTGATCCTCCAGCGAGCTCGCCGCGGCGCTGGACTGCTGCACCAGGGCGGCATTCTGCTGGGTGGCCGAATCCATCTGGGTAAGGGCGTCGTTGATCTGCTCGATACCACCGTTCTGTTCACGGGTGGCGTGGGAGATCTCGCTCATCAGTTCGGCGACGCGGCGGATCGACTCCACCGTCTGGGAGATGGTCTCGCCGCTGCGCTCGGCCTGCTGGGCGCCTTTCTCGATGCGCGACGTGGAGGCCTCGATCATGGCGCGGATCTCGCGGGCGGAGTCGGCACTGCGGCTCGCCAGCGAGCGGACCTCTCCGGCCACCACGGCGAAGCCACGCCCCTGCTCGCCGGCCCGCGCGGCTTCCACCGAGGCATTGAGGGCGAGGATGTTGGTCTGGAAGGCGATCGAATCGATGACCTGGATGATGTCGTTGATCTTTTTCGAGTTCTCGGCGATCTCGCGCATCAGCGTCACGGTACGCTCGACCTCCTCGCCACTGCTCTCGGCGGATGTCGATGCCTGACTGGACAAGCGATCCGCCTCGAGCGCCGAGTCGGTGTTCTGGCGCACCGTCGAGGCCATTTCCTCCATGCTCGAGGCGGTTTCCTGGATCGCCGACGCCTGCTCCTCGGTGCGCGACGACAGATCCTGGCTCCCCGCGGCGATTTCACGAGCCCCGGTGAAGACACTCTCGCTGCTCTCGCGCAGCGAGCTCACGACCTCCATCAGTCGTTGCTGCATGCGCTGGAGGGCGGCGAACAACTGGCCGATCTCGTTACGCCCCCGCGCCTCGATGCGCGCGGTGAGATCGCCCTGCGCGATGCGCTCGAAATGCGCGACCGCCTGTTCCAGCGGGCCGACGACGAGGCGGATCATCCCCTGGCGCAGGACGACCGCGAGCAGCACTGCGACGACCAGCAGGCCGACGGCGACGAGCGTGACGATGCCGCCCATGCGTGATGTCTCGCCGATCAATTCATCGCCGCGGGACTCGATATAGCGCACGAAGTCACGCACGGCCTCGTCGAAGCGTGCGAAGTCGTCGTTCATGTCTCGCGTCCGTTCGCGCACGACACCCGGGCTGAGGTCCGCCAGCAAGGGCTCCAGCGAGTCCGTCACGATCGTCTGATAGGTTTGGGTGATCCGGTCGACGTAAGGCGCACGCTGCGAGCCCTCCTCGACCGGCACCGCCTGGAACTGGGCGAAACGCTCGCGGGCCCGCGCGAGATAGTCACGGGCCTGTGTCTTGCTGAGCTGTGCCCCTTCGGTATCGCCTTGCTGGCTGAGTGTCGCGTACTCCTTGAGCGCCGAGGCGGTGTTGAGCAGATTGACCTGGGTGCGGTTGATCGTGTTGGCCTGCTCGACGTTGATCTCCGACAACTCATCCACCGCCGTCGAGCTGGCGTTGTTGGCATAGATGCCCAGGGCACTGATCAAGCCGATCATGACCACCAGGGCCGCCAGGGCGAAGGTCAGACTTCGCCGAATCGATATGTCATGCATCTGTATCTTTCCCTTCGAACGCGCGTGGAAGCCGGTGAAATCACCTGCCCTCCCAATCGGCGCGCCGGGGGAAAAATGAAGTATACTTAACCAAAAGCCAACAATTCATTGCAATGAAAAACGGCTCACCGAAGTGAGCCGCTTATACGGAGGTCCCGCGGAACGTTTCAGGACAGGTTGTCGAGCCCGCGTTCCGCCATCGCCACGGCGCGGAACAGCGCGCGACGCTTGTTGATCGTCTCCTGCCATTCGCTGTCGGGATCGGAGTCGGCGACGATCCCGCCGCCGGCCTGCACGTGCAGTTCGCCGTCCTTGATCACCGCGGTGCGGATGGCGATCGCCATGTCCATGTTGCCGTGCCAGGAGAGATACCCCACCGCGCCCGAATAGATGCCGCGCTTGACCGGCTCGAGCTCGTCGATGATCTCCAGGGCGCGGATCTTGGGCGCCCCGGAGAGCGTGCCCGCCGGGAAGGTGGCGCGCAGCACGTCCATGGCGCTCATCCCCGGCTTGAGGCGGCCGGTGACCTGGGAAACGATATGCATGACGTGGGAGTAGCGCTCCACCGCCATGTTGTCGGTGACGGTCACCGAGCCCGTCTCGCTGATGCGGCCGATGTCGTTGCGGCCCAGGTCGATCAGCATGACGTGCTCGGCGATCTCCTTGGGGTCCTCGAGCAGGTCGACCTCCAGCGCACGATCCTCGTCGGGCGTGGCGCCACGCGGACGGGTCCCGGCGATCGGCCGCACGGTGACCTCGCCCTCCTCGAGACGGGTGAGGATCTCCGGCGAGGAGCCCACCACGTGATGGTCATCGAGGTTCAGGAAGAACATGTACGGCGACGGATTGAGGCTGCGCAGCGCGCGGTAGAGATCCAGCGGCGGCGCCTGGAAGGGGATCGACATGCGCTGGGAGGGCACGCACTGCATGACGTCACCGGCCCGCACGTATTCCTTGATGCGCGCCACCGCATCCTTGTAGCCCTGCTCGCTGAAACTGGCATGGAAGTCGTCCTCCGACACGCTGTCGCGGCCGGTGCCCGGGCTGACGGTATTGAGCGTGGCGCTGCGCAGCCGGACCTCGAGCGCCTCGAGGTGCTGGGTGGCCCGTTCGTAGGCGCCGGCGTCAGACGGATCGACGTGCGTCCACAACGTCAGCCGCCCGGACAGGTTGTCGAACACCACCAGGTCGTCGCAGACCATCAGCAGGACGTCGGGCACGCCGATGGGATCGGGCTTGTCCGCGACGTGCGCCCCGCGCAGGCGCGGTTCGATGTAGCGGATGGTGTCGTAGCCGAAATAGCCCACCAGGCCGCCGTCGAAGCGCGGCTGATCATCGAGCCGGGGCACCTTGAAACGCCCCTGGAACTCCTCGACCCAGGCCAGCGGGTCGTCGACCTCGCCCGCGCCGAGGATCTCGTCGTCGACGAGGTGGCGGACCTCGAAGCCGCGCACCTCGATGCGCTCGCGGGACGGCAGGCCGATGATCGAGTAACGGCCCCACTTCTCGCCGCCCTGCACCGATTCGAGCAGGAAGGTCCAGGGCGCGTCGGCCAGCTTCAGGTAGGTGGACAGCGGCGTATCGAGATCGGCGAGGACCTCGCGGGTGACCGGGATGCGGTTGTAGCCGGCCTCGGCCAGCTCGGCAAAGCGTTCGGGAGTCATCATACCCGTCAGTTCCTTCGAAGGCGTGGAAAGTCTCGGTTGTCGCGGGACCGCGGCGTCACGGCCGGTCGGGCGTCACCATCGCCAGCGACGGGCGTCGGCGGTCGGCGCGCGCCAGGGCGCGAAAAGGGCCTTCGAAGACTGACGTGCATTCAGCATGGTACGGGTCCGTTGTTTGCCGAATCTCGGGGGTGGGGCCCCCTCTTGGGCGGGCGAAATCACCCTAAACGAGTTCCCGCAGCGATTCAACTTCGCCGTCCGGCCCGGCAAGCCCCACCGGTTCACCGTGGTTGTAGCCGTAGGGCACCGCCAGCGTGCGAAAACCGGCGCGGCGGCCGGCCTCGATGTCGTGGCGCGAATCGCCGACCATCAGCGCCTGCCCCGGGGCGATCCCGAGACGCTCGGCCACGTATGTCAGCGGCAGCGGGTCGGGCTTCCGGCGCGGCAGGGAATCGCCACCCACCGTCAACTCGAACAGCCCCTCGACACCCAGCGCGGAGAGGATCGGCGCGATGAAGGCGTGCGGCTTGTTGGTCACCAGTGCCAGGCGCAGGCCGCGCTCGCGCAGCCCCTCGAGGGCCTCGCGCACCCCCGGATAAAGTCGGGTATGCACGCAGGGCGCCTCGCCGTAATGGCGGAGAAAGGCCTGATGCCCCCTTTCCAGCCGCGCCTCGTCGACGGCTCCGCCCACGGCGTGCGCCAGGGCCCGTTCGACGAGCTTGCGCGCGCCGTTGCCCACCCAGTCGCGCACCCGCGACTCGCCGGCGGCGGGGAGGTCCATGTCGCCGAGCATGGCATCGACGGCCACGGTCAGGTCGGGCACCGAGTCGACCAGTGTCCCGTCCAGGTCGAAGACCACCAGACGGATGCCTTCGAGGGGGTCTGTCATCACGCTCTCCCGGTCGGTTGGCGGCAGCTATTGCCGATCACGCATGTAATATTACGAAAAAACACCCCGCTTTGGGGCCCCAAAGCGTAGGAATCCTTCATGGGGAGGATTATCCTAGGCCCCATTCGTCGCCGACTCCAGGCGCACGCCCTCGTCCTCCGGACCCGAGCCGCTCCCTGACCCTGGCGACACCGTGCTTTCGTTCGTCCTTTCCCACCTTTCAAGGAGCCACACATGGCCATTCCACGCATCGTGGTCGTCGGCGGCGGCGCCGGCGGGCTGGAGCTGGTGACCCGTCTGGGTCACCGCCTCGGCAAGCGACGCCGCGCCGACATCGTCCTCGTCGACCGCAACCCCACCCACATCTGGAAGCCGCTGCTGCACGAAGTCGCCACCGGCGTGCTCGACTCGGGGCTCGACGAGGTCTCTTACCAGGGGCACTCCAAGGCCCACGGCTACCGCTTCCAGCGCGGCACCCTGAGTGATCTGGATCGCGAGGCGCGCACCCTCACCCTGGCGCCGATCCTCGATGACGACGACAGCGTGGTGCTGCCGGCACGCCGGATCGACTACGATTACCTGGTGCTGGCGCTGGGCAGCGTGTCCAACGACTTCGGCACCCCCGGGGTCGCCGAGCACTGCCACTTCCTCGACAGCCCGCAGCAGGCCGAGGCCTTCCGCAAGGACATGCTCAAGACCTTCATGCGCTACAGCGATCCCGAGCGGCGCAGCCATCCCACGCTGTCGGTGGGTCTGGTCGGCGCCGGGGCGACCGGCGTGGAACTCGCCGCCGAACTCTTCGATGCCTCGAAGATGCTCCACAACTACGGCTTCACCTCGCTCGACAGCGGCAAGCTCGACGTCCACCTGATCGAGGCCGCCCCGCGCATCCTGCCCGCCCTGCCGGAGCGTTTCGGACGCACGGTGCATCGCGAACTGGAAAAGCTCGGCGTGCACATCCACGTCGACACCCGGGTCACCTGCGCCGACGAATCGGGCTTCGTCACCGCCGACGGCGAGCGCATCCAGACCGCGCTCAACGTCTGGGCCGCCGGTATCCGCGCGCCGGCCTTTCTCTCCGAGCTGGGCCTGACCACCGAGCGCAACCACCAGATCCGCGTCGAGCCGACCCTGCAGAGCGTCGACGATCCGCGCATCTTCGCCCTGGGCGACTGCGCGGCCTGTCCCCAGGCCGACGGCAAGCGCGTCCCGCCGCGCGCCCAGGCGGCCCACCAGCAGGCCAGCCGGCTCTATCGCAACCTGCTCGCGGCGCTCGCCGACAAGCCGCTCAAGGCGTTCGTGTTCCGCGATCGCGGCTCGCTGATCTCGCTGGCGCATTTCGACGCCGTGGGCAGCCTGATGCGCGGCGCCTCGGCGCGCAGCCTGTTCGTCGAGGGGCGGCTGGCCAAGCTGTTCTATGCCTCGCTGTACCGCATGCACCAGCGCTCGATCCACGGCACCGTCAAGACCGGCATGACCGTGATCGTCGACGGCCTCAACCGTTTCCTGCGGCCCAAGATGAAGTTGCACTGAGCGGTTCGCCCCGCCATGCTCGATGGCACAGCGAGCGGGGAGGACCACCATGCAGCATTTCTTCAACGCGCCGTCACGGGTCGTCGACGAGACCCTGACCGCCACCGCCCACGCGGCGCCCTTGCGCATCGCCGAGCCCGGCAGCGGCGTGCGCATCCTGGTCCGCGCCGACTGGCGCCGCGACAGCCACGGCCGCGAGCAGGTCGCCGTGCTTTCCGGCGGCGGGTCGGGTCACGAACCCGCCCACGCCGGTTTCATCGGCGACGGCATGTTGACCGGCGCGATCGCCGGCAGCCTGTTCGCCTCGCCCAGCGTGGAGGCGGTCCTCGCGGCGATCCGCGAGACCTGCGGCGAGGCCGGCTGCCTGCTGGTGGTCAAGAACTACACCGGCGACCGGCTCAACTTCGGCCTGGCCGCCGAGCGTGCCCGCGGCGAGGGCCTGAAGGTCGCCATGGTGATCGTCGGCGACGACATCGCCCTGCCCGATACCGCCCAGCCGCGCGGCCTCGCCGGCACCCTGCTGGTGCACAAGGTCGCCGGCCATCACGCCCGCCAGGGCGAATCACTGGAATCGGTCCGGCAACGCGCCGAGACGCTCAGTCGTCGCATGGCCTCGCTGGGCATGGCCCTGGGCGGCGCCACCCTGCCCGGCCAGACAGAGACCCGGCACGACGCCGAGCTGGGCCTGGGCATCCACAACGAGCCCGGCGCCCGCCGGGTCGCCCCCAACGACGCCGACGAGGCGATGGGACTGGTGCTGGCCCCCTTGTGCGAGGCCCTGTCCCGCCGCGACGCGGCGCCGCCATGGGTCGTGCTGCTCAACAACCTGGGCGGCTGCTCGACCCAGGAAATGGCAGTACTCGGTGCCTCGCTGATCGCGCGCCTGGGCGACGACGCCACCCACCTGATCGGCCCGGCCGCGCTGATGACCTCACTGGACATGCCCGGCTTCTCGGTCACCCTCGCCCCCGCCGACGACGACCTGCTGGCGGCGCTGGACGCGCCCACCACGGCGCCGGCCTGGCCGGGTCTTGCCCGGTTGCAACCACCCGCGACCTTCTCGCCGAGGCTGGACAGCGACGATGAGGCCCTGCGCGACGACGCCCCCCAGGACGAGCGGCTGGCGGCGCCCCTGCGCCGCGCCCTGGACGCGCTCGACGCGGCGCGCGAGGAACTCGACGCCCTGGACGCCCGCAGCGGCGACGGCGACGCCGGCAGCAGCCTGGCGGAAGGCGCCGCCTCGGTGCGCCGGGCCCTCACGTCACGGCGCCTCGATACGGCCCATCCAGCGGCGCTACTGGCCGGTATCGGCCAGTGCCTGGCCCGCGACATGGGCGGCTCCAGCGGCGTGCTGCTGTCGATCCTGTTCACCGCGGCAGCCGCCAGCGATGACGCCACGCCCGCTGCGCGGCTCGCCGCCGGCATCGAGCGCCTGCAGGTCTACGGCGGCGCCAGCGCCGGTGACCGGACGATGCTCGACGCCCTGCTGCCGGCGATCGAGGCCCTGCAAGACGGGCAGGGATGGCAGGCGGCCGCGCGCGCCGCCCGCCAGGGGGCCGACGCCACGGCAGACATGCACCAGGCCCGGGCCGGGCGCTCGGCCTACGTGCCGGCCGAGTCGCTCGACGGCGTCGTCGACCCGGGCGCCGAGGCCGTCGCACGGGTCTTCGCGGCACTGGCCGCCGCCGACTGAGGCGGCGATGCCGCCTCGCCACCGCGTGTCGCCAGCCAGGCGCGCTTGGCCGGCGCGCTCTGGCGCTTGAGCCAGGCTTCCAGCCTCAGGGCATCGCCGTGATCGCCCACCCGCTGGCAGTGCACGAGCCGCAGGGGCCCCTTGCCACGCAGCGCGCGGGCCCCGCGTCGGCCGTGCCGATGCTCGCGAAAACGCCGCTCGACATCGGTCGAGATACCGGTATAAAGCGCCCCCGCCGCGGTCTCGACGACGTACAGCCACCAGCACCGCGGCTCGGCCGTGCTCTCGGTCATCGCTCAGATCCCGGCGAGCTCGCGGCGCAGCGTCCCGATCACGCTGTCGTAGCGATGCGGGTCGTCGGCGTTGCGCGCCTTGAAGATCGCCGAGCCGGCGACGAAGGTATCGGCGCCGGCCCGGGCGATCTCGGCGATGTTGTCGGCCTTGACCCCGCCATCGACCTCGAGGCGGATCGCCCGGCCGCTGGCATCGATGCGCCGGCGCGCCTCGCGGAGCTTGTCGAGCGTGCCGGGAATGAACGACTGCCCCCCGAAGCCGGGGTTGACGCTCATCAGCAGCACCATGTCGAGCTTGTCCATCACGTAGTCGAGGTAGTGCAGCGGCGTCGCCGGGTTGAACACCAGGCCCGCCTTGCAGCCGCCGTCACGGATCAGCTGCAGCGAGCGGTCGATGTGCTCGGAAGCCTCGGGATGGAAGGTGATGTAGCTCGCCCCGGCATCGATGAACTGACGGATCAGGTCGTCCACCGGCTTGACCATCAGGTGCGCATCGATGGGCGCGGTGACGCCGTGCTTGCGCAGCGCCTCGCAGACCATCGGCCCGATGGTCAGGTTGGGCACGTAGTGGTTGTCCATGACATCGAAGTGGACGATGTCGGCACCGGAGGCGAGCACGTCGTCCACCTCCTGACCCAGCCGGGCGAAGTCGGCGGAAAGGATCGAAGGGGCAATCTTGAAGTCGTTGGTCACGTCGGGCATGGCTCTTCGTCGGGTTGGCGAAAGTCGACATTCTAACCGACAACGTCCGGCTCTGTAGGCGCCGGGTTTGCAGGCCCGTGCAGCGGCGTCGATAGTTAAAGGGATCCTTCATCCGTCCTGCCAGGGAGAGCTTCCGATGCCGACCGCCCCTCGTCGATCGCACCGTCCGATACGCCATCTCTTCAGCCTGCTGGTCACCACCACGCTGGTGACCAGCGTTCCGCCCGCCCTCGCCGATTCCCGGGCGATCCTCGAGGGTGAACGCTTCCACCCCGAGGTCGGCAGCCACGCCATGGTCGCCACCAGTCACTTCCTGGCCTCGCAGGTCGCCCACGACGTGCTCGCCGATGGCGGCAACGCCGTGGATGCCGCGGTGACCGCAGGCTTCGCCCTGGCGGTGACCCAGCCGCGCTCCGGCAACATCGGCGGCGGCGGCTTCATGCTGATCTCCGACGAGAAGCGCGACAAGGTGATCGCCATCGACTACCGCGAGAAGGCCCCGTCCCACGCCTACGAGACGATGTTCCAGAACGACGCCGGCGAGGCCGTCCCGGAACTGTCCCGCTATACCCATAACGCCTCCGGGGTGCCCGGCACGGTGGCCGGGCTGGCGCTGGCGCTCGACGAGTACGGCACCCTGAGCCTCGCCGAGGCCCTGGCGCCGGCGATCGACCTGGCCGAGAACGGCTTTCCGCTACCGCAGCGCTTCGTCGACGGCGTCGAACAGGCCCGCGACCGCCTCGAGAAGTGGCCGGCGACCCGCGCCAAGTTCTTCAAGGCCGACGGCAGCAGCTACCGGGTGGGCGAGATCTACCGCCAGCCGCAGCTCGCCGCCACCCTCAAGCGCATCGCCGCCCAGGGCCCGCGCGAGTTCTACGAGGGCGAGACGGCCCGGCTGATCGCCGCCGAGATGCAAAAGCACGACGGCCTGATGACCCGCGAGGATCTCGCCGCCTATCAGCCGACGATCCGCGAGCCCAGCCACGGCAGCTACCGCGGCTACGACGTCTACGCCATGAGCCCGCCCTCCTCCGGTGGCGTGCACATCGTGCAGATGCTCAACATCCTCGAGGGCTACGACATCGGCGCCATGGGCTTCAATTCGGCGCGCACCATCCACCTCATGGCCGAGGCGATGAAGCGCGCCTACGCCGACCGCTCGAAGTACCTGGGCGACACCGACTTCGTCGACGTGCCGCTCGCGGGGCTGACCTCCAAGGCCTACGCCGAGGCGCTGCGCACCGAGATCCCGCTAGACCGGGCCACGCCGAGCAGCGAGATCGCCCCCGGCAAGCCGCTGCCCTACGAATCCAACGAGACCACCCACTTCTCGATCGCCGACGACCAGGGCCTGGCGGTCTCCAACACCTACACCATCAACTTCAGCTACGGCTCGGGGATCGTCGTCGACGGGGCGGGCTTCCTGCTCAACAACGAGATGGACGACTTCTCGGCCAAGCCCGGCGTGCCCAACGCCTACGGCCTGATCGGCGGCGAGGCCAACAAGGTCGAACCCAACAAGCGCATGCTGTCGTCGATGACCCCGACCATCGTCAAGAAGGACGGCCGGAACTTCCTGATCACCGGCAGCCCCGGCGGTTCGCGGATCATCACCACCACCCTGCAGGTGCTGATGAACGTCATCGACCACGACATGAACGTCCAGACCGCGGTCAGCGTGCCGCGCATCCACCATCAGTGGCTGCCCGACGAGATCCGCATCGAGCAGGGCGTGAGCCCCGACACCATCGCGCTGCTGGAGGCGATGGGGCATACCGTCAGCCAGCAGGACGCGATGGGCGCCGCGCAGTCGATCCTGATCGACGACGGCGTCTTCTACGGCGGTGCCGACCCGCGCCGTTCGACCTCCTCGGCGATGGGCCTCTGACCCGTCGCTCGCCGGGCGGGCCCGTAGCGGGGCCCGCCCGCCCCCGCGAAACGCCACGCCGCGACCAAGGTGTCATCGACACATCGGCACCGCCATGGGCCAATCGGAAGCCGACGCCGCCCGGAGACGCTGCATGCCGATACTCGTGATCGCCCTCGCCGAATGGTTCGGCACCGCCCTGTGGTTCACGCCCAACGCGGTGATCGGCGCGCTGCAGACGGTCTGGTCGCTGGCTCCCACCGATCTGGGCTGGCTGACCGGCGCGGTGCAGGTCGGCTTTCTGCTGGGTACCCTGGGCATCGGCCTGAGCGGCCTGGCCGACCGCCTCGATGCCAGCCGCCTGTTCGCGCTCGCCTGCCTGATCGGCGCCGTCAGCAATGCCCTGCTGCCCTTCGCCGGCGGGTTGTGGCCGGCGGTCGGCCTGCGCCTGATCACCGGCATGACGCTGGCCGGCATCTACCCGATCGGCATGAAGTTGATGGTCGGCTGGGCACCGGGACGCACCGGGCTGGGCCTGGCCTGGCTGGTGGGCATGCTGGTGCTGGGCACGGCGCTCCCCCATGCCCTGCAGGGGTTGAGCCTGCTGGATCGCTGGCAACTGCCCTGGGCCAGCGCGGTGTGGGGCGCCTCGCTGCTGGCGCTCGGTGGTGGCGCGATGCTCCTGACCCTCGGCGAGCCCGAGACCATGCGCGCCACGCGACGCGACCACCGAGGGCGTTCACCCTCCGGCACCCGGCTCGATGTCAGCGTGTTTCGGATTCCCGGCTACCGACGCGCCGCCGGGGGTTACTTCGGTCACATGTGGGAGCTGTACACGCTGTGGGCCCTGCTGCCGCTGCTGCTGGCTCACGCCCTGCCCGGCACCGACGCCGTCACGCTGGCGCTGGGCAGCTTCGCGCTGATCGCCATCGGCGGCCCGGCCTGCTGGCTGGGCGGCTGGCTGAGCCAGCACGTCGGCAGCCGTGCCGTGGCGGCCGCCGGCCTGGCCGGCTCGGCGGGCTGCTGTCTGCTCTACCCGTGGCTGAGTCAGTTGCCCGCTTCCTGGCACGTGGTCCTGCTGGGCGTCTGGAGCGCGCTGGCGATCGTCGATTCGGCGCATTTCTCGGCGCTCTCGGCGCGGGCCTGCCCGGCGGCACTGCTGGGCACCGGCCTGACCCTGCAGAACGCCATCGGCTTCGGTATCTCGGTGCTCTCGCTGATCCTGCTGATGCCGCTGTGGCCGGTGAGTGGCGTGTGGCTGAGCTGGCTGCTGCTGCCCGGCCCGGCCATCGGCCTGTGGCTGGTCAGCCGCCCCCTGTCGGCGCCCCGTGACGCCTCACCGCGCTGAGGCCGATATGAGAGAGCCGCGACACGCTTATTCAAATAACGAATAACCGACATTGTTGTAATTCCATTTGAGTTGGATTAGCCTTCGCTCAACTCACACGTTTCCTGGAGCCGACATGCCGTTCTTCACTTTCCTGCGGCGCAGCGTCGTCGCCACGGCCACCGCCGCCACCCTGGCCGGCGGGATCGCCTCCCCGGCCATGGCCGCCGATCGCGAACTGCTCAACTCCTCCTATGACATTGCCCGCGAGCTCTTCGCCACCATCAATCCCAAGTTCGTCGACTGGTGGCAAGCCAGCCACGACCAGAGCGTCGAGGTGAAGCAGTCCCACGGTGGCTCGTCCAAGCAGGCCCGCGCCATCCTCCAGGGCCTCAAGGCCGACGTGGTGACCTACAATCAGGTCACCGACGTCAACGTGCTCGCCGACGCCGGCCTGGTCGCCGAGGACTGGCAGCAGCAGTTCCCCAACAACGCCTCCCCCTACTTCTCCACCACCGCCTTCCTGGTGCGCGAGGGCAACCCGAGGCACATCGAGAGCTGGGACGACCTGGTCGCCGACGACGTCGACATCGTCTTCCCCAACCCCAAGACCTCGGGCAACGGGCGTTACACCTATCTCGCCGCCTGGGCCTACGCCGACCAGAAGTTCGACGGTGACGAGGCGAAGATCCGCGACTTCATGAAGCGCTTCCTCGGCAACGTCAAGGTGTTCGATACCGGCGGTCGCGGCGCCACCACCACCTTCGTCGAGCGCAACATCGGCGACGTGCTGATCAGCTTCGAATCCGAGGTCAACAACATCAGCCAGGAATACGGCAGCGACGAGTACGACGTGGTCGTGCCGCCGGTGAGCATCCTCGCCGAGTTCCCGGTGGCGGTGGTCGAGGAATACGCCGAGCGCAACGGCAACCGCGAGCTGGCCCACGACTACCTCGACTACCTCTACACCGAGGAGGCACAGCGCCTGCTGGCCGGCTTCAACTATCGCGTCAACGACGAGACGGTGAAGGCCGAATTCGCCGACCGCTTCCCCGACACGCAACTGCTGCGGGTGGAGGACGTCTTCGGTAGCTGGGAACAGGTGATGGACACCCACTTCGCCAGCGGCGGCGTGCTGGACCAGTTGCAGCGTCGATGAGCCGACTCGCCGTGCTGACCGGGGCAGCGTCCCAGCGGGTACTGCCGGGGTTCGGGCTCTCGCTGGGCGTGACCCTGCTGTTCGTGTCGCTGGTTCTGCTGCTGCCGATGACCAGCCTGGTCGGACAACTGTCGCAGCTCAGCCCGGCCCAGTACTGGGCGATCATCAGCGAAGGCCGGGTGGTCGCCAGCTACCTGGTGACCCTCGGCGGCGCCGCCGTGGCCTCGCTGATCAACGCTGTCTTCGGCCTGCTGATGGCCTGGGTGCTGGTCCGCTACGAGTTTCCCGGCCGGCGCCTGCTCGATGCGCTGATGGACCTGCCCTTCGCCCTGCCCACCGCGGTCGCCGGCATCACCCTGGCGACGCTGTATTCGAGCAACGGCTGGATGGGGCGGCTGCTCGCGCCGCTGGGCATCGAGATCGCCTATACCTGGGTAGGCATCGCCCTGGCGATGGCCTTCACCAGCATTCCCTTCGTGGTGCGTACCGTGCAGCCGGTGCTCGAGGACCTGCCCGGCGAGGTCGACGAAGCGGCGCTGACCCTCGGCGCCAGCGACGCCAAGGCCTTTCGGCGGGTGATCCTGCCGCACCTGTGGCCGGCGCTGGTCACCGGCACCGGGCTGGCCTTCGTGCGCTCGCTGGGCGAATTCGGCGCGGTGATCTTCATCGCCGGCAACATGCCCTACGAGACCGAGATCACCTCGCTGATGATCTTCGTCAAGCTGCAGGAATACGACTACGTGGGCGCCTCGGCGATCGCCTCGGTGGTGCTGGCCACGTCGCTGGTCCTGCTGCTGGCGCTCAACCTGTGGCAGGGCCGCTTCATCCGGCGCCTGCATGGAGGTCGATGATGCATCGCATCGGTGACACGCCCGGTACGCGCCGGCTGCTGATCGGCCTCGCCGTGCTGCTCGCGGCGCTGTTCCTGCTGCTGCCGCTGGTGGCGATCTTCGCCCAGGCCTTCGCCGAGGGCGTGACGACCTTCTGGGCCAACCTCAGCGACGAGTACACGCTGGCGGCGATCGGCCTGACGCTGTTCGTCGCCCTGCTGACCATCCCCGTCAACCTGGTGTTCGGGGTCTTCCTGGCCTGGCTGGTCACCCGCTTCGCGTTCCCCGGGCGGCGTCTGCTGCAGACCCTGATCGACATCCCGTTCGCGGTCTCGCCGGTGGTCGCGGGTCTGGTCTACCTGCTGCTCTACGGCCGCAACGGCTGGATCGGCGGCTGGCTGGACAGCCACGACATCCAGTTGATGTTCGCTTGGCCGGGGATCGTGATGGTCACCCTGTTCGTCACCTGCCCCTTCGTCGCCCGCGAACTGATCCCGCTGATGCAGGCCCAGGGCGCCCGCGAGGAAGAGGCCGCGGTCACCCTCGGCGCCTCGGGGTGGACGGTCTTCCGCCGGGTGACCCTGCCCAACATCCGCTGGGCCCTGCTCTACGGGGTGATCCTCACCAACGCCCGGGCGGTGGGCGAGTTCGGCGCGGTGTCGGTGGTATCCGGCTCGATCCGCGGCGAGACCAACACCCTGCCGCTGCACGTCGAACTGCTCTATCAGGACTACAACACCGTGGGCGCCTTCACCGCCGCATCGCTGCTGGCGCTGATCGCCCTGCTCACCCTGGCCGCCAAGGCCGGGCTGGAATGGCGCGCCGCGCGCCGGGAGACCGCCGCATGAGCATCCAACTGAGCAATGTCGCCAAGCATTTCGGCCGCACCACCGCGCTGGAACCGCTCGATCTCGAGATCGGCGACGGCGAGCTGGTCGGCCTGCTCGGGCCCTCGGGGTCGGGCAAGACCACCCTGCTGCGGATCATCGCCGGGCTGGAGCGCGCCGACAGCGGCACCATCCGCTTCGGCGAGCGCGACGTCACCCGGGTGCACGTGCGCGACCGGCGCATCGGGTTCGTCTTCCAGCATTATGCGCTGTTCCGGCACATGAGCGTGTTCGACAACGTCGCCTTCGGCCTCACCGTGCTGCCGCGTCGCGAGCGGCCGAGTCGCGGCGAGATCCGCGCCCGGGTCCAGCGCCTGCTGGAGATGGTGCGCCTCGAGGCGTTCGCCGACCGTTACCCCGCCCAGCTCTCCGGCGGCCAGCAGCAGCGCGTATCGCTGGCCCGGGCCCTGGCGCTCAAGCCCGACGTGCTGCTGCTCGACGAGCCGTTCGGCGCGCTCGACGCCAAGGTACGCCAGGACCTGCGCCGCTGGCTGCGGCGCCTGCACGACGAGCTGAACTTCACCAGCGTGTTCGTCACCCACGATCAGGAGGAGGCACTGGAGCTATCGGACCGGGTGGTGGTGATGAGCGACGGCCGCATCGAGCAGATCGACGCGCCCGAGACGCTCTACCGCCGCCCCGCGAACCGCTTCGTGTTCGAGTTCCTGGGCGACGTCAACCGCCTCGAGGGCGACGTCCGCGACGGCCAGTTCGTGTGTGGCGCGGCGCGGCTGGCGGTGGATCTCGACGATGGCCGCGAGGAACTGCTGCTGCGCCCCCACGAGCTGCGCCTCGCCGAGGCGCCGAGCGAGCGCGCCCACATGCCGGTCTGCGTGACGGCGGTATCGCCGGTGGGGGCCGAGGTGCGCGTCGAGCTCGAGGCCGACTGGCTCGCCGAGCCGTGGCTGGCCACCGTGCGCCACGCCGACTTCGAGCGCCTGGCGATCCGCCGCGGTCAGCGCCTGTTCGTCGAACCACATCGCTGGCATCGCTTCGATGGCGCCGCCGCTCGGCGAGTCACCGCCGGCGCCTCCTGACGACTCTCCCTCTGGTGGCCGGGGCGTTATACTGCAGCCCGAAGGGCCGTCTCGATCCGGCGGCCCGCCATCGACAAGGGAGGAATCACGATGCCAATCACACGCCGGGCGCTGGGCCTGATGGGGCTGCTGGCCACGCTGTTGCTCGCCGGTTGCGCCCAGAGCCCGCAGTATCTCGACGTCAACCCGACGGTTTCCGGCAACCTGCCACGGGCCGGCGACGGCCAGATGGTCACCCTGGCCACGGTCGACGGGCGCGAGTCGGACGTACTGGGCACACGCAGCGGCAAGCGCATGTCCACCGACACCATCACCCTGCCCGCGCACACCGTGATCCCCAAGCTCGAGTCCCAGGCCGAGGCCGCCCTGCGCCAGATGGGCTTCCAGCCGACTTCCCAGCCCGCCGAGGGCCGCCCCAGCCTGACGCTGACCCTCACCCAGTTGAGCTACGCCAAGGGCAACGCCCAGGCGATGCTCGACAAGGCGCAACTGGTCGCCAAGCTGCAGGCCGTGGCCGAGAACGACGGCACCACCTACACCGGCGTCTACACCTCCCGGCGCTCGCAGAGCTACGCCCTGACCCCGGATTACGACAAGAACAACCAGATGGTGACCGAGCTGCTCAGCGACGCTCTCGACCGGACCTTCGGCGACGCCGCGATCGGCGAGCTGCTGTCACGCTGACCCCGCCTCTCGATCCCTGCGCCCGGCGCCGCACCTTGCCCTACGCGCGCCAGCGGCCCGGGCCGCGCCGCACCAGGCGCCACACCTGCTCCGCCAGGCCCGCCTCGTCCGGCGATGACACCGCCAACTGGGTGAGTTCGAAGTTCGGCGCGAACAACCGCTCCACCTCCTCGGCCGCCACCGAATAGGGCGGCCCCTTCTCGATGTCGCGCTCCCGGGTCAGGCTGATCAGCAGCCCCCTGGCCCCGGGCGGCAGCAATTGCGCGAGGTGGAAGGCATAGCGCTGACGGGTGGCGGGGGGCAGCGCGATCAACGCGGCCCGGTCGTAGAAGGCCTGGATCTCCAGCGCCTGATCGATGTGGAAATGGAAGAAATCGCCGCACCACACCTCGATGCTGGCCTGGCGGTAGACCTCGAACACCCCGTGGCGGTAGCGCGACACGTCCCCCGGGCCTTCGGCGACGAACTGTTCGACCGCCTGACGGGCGAGTTCGATGCCCAGCACCGGGTGGCCCCGGTCGGCCAGCCAGCGCATGTCGAGGCTCTTGCCGCACAGCGGTACCAGGACCTTGCCGGGGGTATCGATCTCGAGCGTCGGCCAGTAACGCTCGAGGGCCGGATGCACCGTCTCGCGGTGAAAGCCGATCCGGCCTTCCCGCCAGCGGTCGAGCCATTCGTTGGGCATGTCTCGCCTCTCGTCCTCAGAACCAGCGGTCGCGCTTCTTGCGGCGGCGCGGCAGGTGCGGCACCAGCAGCCCGACGACCAGACCGGCACCGGCCACGCCGCCGCCGTACATGAAATAGCGCATCAGCAGATCCTGTTCCTGGGTGTCCAGGCGCGCCTGCAGCTCGCGCAGGGTCGTCTGGGCCTGGGCGAGCTGCTGGTCGAGGGAGCCATTGCGCTGCTCCAGCTCGGCGATGCGCTGTTCGCGGGCCTCGAGCGTGTCGGTCATGCTCGCGGTGCGCGACTGCCAGGTCTGGTTGATGCCGTCGAGCTTGTCGCTGAGCGTGGCGACCTTTTCCTTCAGCGCCGGCACCCGCTCGCTCAGGCTGCGCTGGTCCTGCAACTGGTCGTTCTTGATCCACACGACATCGCCACTCTCGGCGCGCACCCGGGTGTAGTCGCCCTGGGTACCCAGCACCGTCACCGGCTCGCCCGAGGTCAGCGCCCCCACGATGCGATAGTTGTCGGTGGGGCCGCTACGCACGAAGGCCTTGAGGTCGTCGGCCACCCAACGGGTGTCGTCGGTCGATTGGGCATCGGCCTGTCCGGCCGCCCCGGTGAGACTCAGCCCCAGTGCGAGGCTTGACATCAACGTCTTGATCTTGAGCATTTTTTTCGGCTGTCTTCAGCTGTCGGAAGGCTCTGGGAGCGCTGGCTCCACGCGATGTGTCGACATCGCCGACACGATTCCGTTCGTGTCGGCGGCCCGGCTCTTGGTCCCCATCCACACTTTCTGTGGATAAGTCTTGGGAAAACCGGGTGGTTGAATCAGCAGACGGGCCGCGAGACCTGCCAGGGCAACAAATCGGTCATTTTTTGATCATCATCCGTCGTCCCGGGGCGGCATGTTGAAGGGCCGCGGGAACTCCGCGACCTTGCCCTCGGCCTTGACCGCCCGGGGCGTGCCCTCGCGCTCGACCTCGTCGATGCGCACGATGGCGTTCATCGGCACATAGCTGCGGCTGACGCCCTCGAAGGTGCGCCGCAGCTTCTCGCTCGACGGGTCGACCACCAGCTTCGAGGCATCCTCGAAGACGAAGGACTCGACCTCGATGAACCCCCACAGATCGCTCTGGTAAATGTCCCGGGCATAGAGTTCCCAGATCTCCCCCTGATTGTAGAAGACCACCCGGTAGATCGATTTCGCCATACCGCTCCCGTCACGCAATGAGAATCAAAGGCCCCGCCGGGTCCGTCCAGCCGCCAAGAATATCACAGACACATCGCCTTAGAAGGCGGCGGGCTGGCCAAGCCGTGCCGGTGATCCGTATAATCGCGCCATTCCCGTTCCCGCACGCATTCATCCCTCTTTACACGGACTTGTCGCGCCCGACGCCGACACGACGCTATGACGAAGAAACTCTTCATCAAGACCCACGGCTGCCAGATGAACGAGTACGACTCCGCACGCATGGCGGATCTGCTCGGCGAATCGCACCAAATGGAGCTGACCGACGACGAGCGCGAAGCCGACGTCATCCTGCTCAACACCTGTTCGATCCGCGAGAAGGCCCAGGAGAAGGTCTTCCACCAGTTGGGGCGCTGGAAGAAGCTCAAGGAGCGCAACCCCGACCTGGTGATCGGCGTCGGCGGCTGCGTGGCCAGCCAGGAGGGCGAGAACCTGCGCAAGCGGGCGCCCTACGTCGACATGGTGTTCGGCCCGCAGACGCTGCATCGCATCCCCAACATGCTCGAGCAGCGCAGCAAGAGCGCCAAGCCGATCTCGGTGGTCGACGTCACCTTCCCCGAGATCGAGAAGTTCGACCACTTGCCCAAGCCCAGTTCCGACGGCGCCACCGCCTTCGTCTCGGTGATGGAGGGCTGCTCGAAGTACTGCACCTTCTGCGTGGTGCCCTACACCCGCGGCGAGGAGGTCTCGCGGCCCTTCGAGGCGGTGATGGACGAGGTCATTCACCTCGCCGACCAGGGCGTGCGCGAGATCAACCTGCTGGGGCAGAACGTCAACGCCTACCGTGGCGAGAACGCCCTGGGCGACGAGGTCGATCTGGCCGAGCTGATCGCCTGCGTGGCGGCGGTGGAAGGCATCGACCGCATCCGCTTCACCACCTCGCACCCGGTGGAATTCTCGGACAGCCTGATCGAGGCCTACGGCGAGATCCCCGAGCTGGTCAGCCACCTCCACCTGCCGGTGCAGGCGGGCTCGGACCGCGTCCTGGCGGCCATGAAGCGCGGCCACACCGCCGAGGAGTACGTCGCCAAGCTCGAGCGCATCCGCGAGCTGCGTCCGGACATCAGCTTCTCGTCGGACTTCATCGTCGGCTTCCCCGGCGAGACCGAGGCCGACTTCGAGGCGACCATGGACCTGATCCATCGCATCGGCTTCGACGTCTCGTTCAGCTTCGTCTACTCGGCACGCCCGGGCACCCCGGCGGCCGGCCTCGAGGACGACACCCCGGAAGCGGTCAAGAAGCAGCGCCTGGCGATCCTCCAGGAGCGCATCAACCAGAACGCCATGCAGATCAGCCGGCGCATGGTCGGCACCACCCAGCGCATCCTGGTGACCGGCTTCTCGCCCAAGGATCCGGGGCAGCTCTCGGGGCGCACCGAGAACAATCGCGTGGTCAATTTCCGCGCCGCCAATCCCATGGAACTGATCGGCACCTTCGTCGACGTCGAGATCAACGAGGCGCTGCCCAACTCGCTGCGTGGCGAACTGGCCTCGCCGGTCTGCTACTGACGCGCTCGTCGGCGCCCTCGGCGGGCGTCGGCGGAACGCCCCCGGCCGTTTCCCGATTGCCCCGACCTCGCTCGGGGCATTAAGCTGACTTCATCATCCTCAACTCACGGATTCTCTGTTCTTGAGCCAACAAAGCACTCAGGCGAACCGCGTCATCACCCTGACCCTGGAGCCCAACGACCCGATGCGGCTGGCCAATCTCTGCGGTCAGCGGGACGAGCATCTCAAGCTGGTCGAATCGCGTCTCGGGGTCACCCTGCGCAATCGCGGCAACACCTTCCAGCTCGCCGGCCCCGGCCCGCGGGTGAAGGCCGCCGCCAACGTCATCGAACACCTCTACCGCGAGACCGAGGCCAGCGAGCTGGAACCCGACACCGTGCACCTGTTCCTCCAGGAATCGGGCATCGAGGCGCTCGAGGAAGAGGAAGGCAGCGATCACGAGGCCGAGGTGGTGATCCGCACCCCGCGCAGCCTGATCAAGCCGCGCGGGCTGAACCAGCAGAGCTACGTCACCAGCATCCGCAAGCACGACATCAACTTCGGCATCGGCCCGGCGGGGACCGGCAAGACCTACCTGGCCGTCGCCGCCGCCGTCGAGGCGCTCAATCAGCAGGAGGTGCGCCGCATCCTGCTGGTGCGTCCGGCGGTCGAGGCCGGCGAGAAACTGGGCTTTCTGCCCGGCGACCTGGCCCAGAAGATCGACCCCTACCTGCGCCCGCTGTATGACGCCCTCTACGAGATGATCGGCTTCGAACAGGTGGCCAAGCTGATCGAGCGGCAGGTGATCGAGATCGCCCCGCTCGCCTACATGCGCGGCCGGACCCTCAACAACGCCTTCATCATCCTCGACGAGAGCCAGAACACCACCCGCGAGCAGATGAAGATGTTCCTGACCCGCATCGGTTTCGGCTCCACCGCGGTGATCACCGGCGACATCACCCAGGTCGACCTGCCCCGCGGCCAGAACTCCGGGCTGATTCAGGTCCTCGACGTGCTCAAGGACACCCCGGGGATCGGCGTGACCCACTTCGCCGCCAAGGATGTGGTCCGCCACCCGCTGGTCCAGCGCATCATCGAGGCCTACGACCTGTTCGAGGCCGAGCAGGAAGCCCAGGACCGGGCGCGCCGCGAGGCCCGCGAACAGGCGCGTCGCGAACAGCAGGCGGCGGCGTCCGACGGTTCGGAATCCGGCACATGAACGATGACGCCCGGGTCCTCGTCGATCGCCAGGTGGCGCTCGACGGCGCCGACGACGCCCTGCCCGACGCGGCCCGGCTGGCGCGCTGGGTCGCCGGCGCGCTGACCCACCATCGGCGCCATGCCGGCAGCGCGGGCGGCGGCGAGGTCGAACTCACCGTCCGCTTCGTCGACGACGACGAGAGCCGCGGCCTCAATCACGACTACCGCGGCAGGGACCGGCCCACCAACGTGCTATCCTTCCCTTTCGAGGCCCCGGCCGGCCTCGATCTGCCCCTGCTCGGCGACCTGGTGATCTGTCACGGCGTGGTCGATCGCGAGGCCCGCGAACAGGCCAAGCCGCTGGCGCATCATTACGCGCACATGGTGATTCACGGCACCTTGCATTTGCTGGGCTACGACCATATAGATGACGCGGAAGCCGAGGAGATGGAGGCGCTCGAGCGCCGGATTCTCGCCGACTTCGACATTCCCGACCCTTATGCGCCCGACCCCGGCGAACGAGACAGCGAGGACACGAGACCCGACGCATGAGCGAAGACCGATCGAGTAGCCAGAACAACAAGTCCTGGCTCGAGAAGTTGTTCAGCGCCTTTTCCAGCGACGCCGACGAGCCAAGCTCCCGTGACGAACTGCTGGTCTTTCTCCGCGAGGCCGCCGCCCGGCTGCGTCTCGACCCGGATGCTCTGACGATCATCGAGGGCGCCTTCCAGATCAGTGACCAGCAGACCCGCGAGGTGATGATCCCGCGCTCCCAGGTCACGGCCATCAGCATCGACCAGTCCCCCGAGGACTATCTGCCGGTGATCTTCGAGACCGGCCACTCCCGCTATCCGGTGGTCGGCGAGAATCTCGACGAAGTGCTCGGCATCCTGCTGGTCAAGGACCTGCTGCCGCTGCTGCAGGTCAACGACGGCGAACGCCGCCAGGTGGCACTGCGCGACGTCATCCGTCCGGCGATGTTCATTCCCGAATCCAAGCGGCTCAACAGCCTGCTCAAGGAATTCCGCGACACCCACAACCACATGGCGGTGGTGGTCGACGAATACGGCGGCACGGCGGGCATCGTCACCATCGAGGACATCCTCGAGCAGATCGTCGGCGACATCGAGGACGAGCACGACACCGACGAGGAAGACGACATCCGCGACATGGGCGACGGCACCTTCGCGATCCGTGCCCTGACGCCCATCGACGACTTCAACGAGCGCTTCGATACCGCCTTCTCCGACGAGGAGTTCGACACCGTCGGCGGGCTGGTCATGCAGCGCTTCGGCTATCTGCCGCGTCGCGGCGAGCAGGCCGACCTGGGGGGCTGGCGCTTCACCGTGCTGGGCGCCGACAACCGCCGCATCCGCCTGCTCCAGGCCGAGGAACTCGCCGAGGTGTCCGCCGACGAAACCGACGACTGACCCCCGCGTCGAGTTTGTCGCCACGCTCTGGTATAAGGGGCACGTCCCGACAAGGAGTGCCCCATGCCGACCGTCTACCGCCCGTGGATGGGCTATATCGCCGCGTTGATCGCCGGCTGCCTGACCACGCTCACCTTCGCCCCCTTTCATCTGTGGTGGCTCGGCCCCGTCGCCGTGGCCCTGGTCTACGTGGGCATCCACGACCTGACCCCGGGGCAGGCCGCACTGCGCGGCTGGTGCTACGGTTTCGCGCTGTTCGCCTCGGGGACCTCGTGGATCTATGTCTCGATCCACGACTACGGCTACACGGGCGTGCCGCTGGCGGTCTTTCTGACCGCGCTGTTCGCCGTCACCCTGGCGCTATTCTACGCCGCGCCGTTCTGGCTCTACCGCCGTTTCACCGGGCCGCGCCTGGCCTGCCTCAGCTTCGCCGGCCTGTGGATCGCCAGCGAAGTCGCCCGCACCTATCTGTTCACCGGCTTCCCCTGGCTGCTGCTGGGCAGCGCCCACGTCGACTCGCCGCTCGCCCCGCTGGCACCGCTCGGCGGGGTCTTCCTGCTGTCGCTGGTCACCGTGCTGACCGGCACCCTGGGCGCCGACCTGCTGCTGCGCCGGCGCTGGTGGGCGCTGGCCCCGCTCGTCGTCCTGTGGGGCCTGCCGCTGCTGCTGCCCGCCCAGTGGACCCAGCCCCGGGGCGAACCGCGGCAGGTGGCACTTCTGCAGGGCAACCTGCCGCAGTTGATGAAGTGGAGCGCCGAGGGCCAGCGCAATGCGGTCAACACCTATGCGCGGCTGACCCGCGAGGTGCCCGACGGCACCGACCTGATCGTCTGGCCGGAGACCGCGCTGCCGATGTTCGAGTCCCAGGCCCGGCCCTATCTGGAGCGCGTGCAAACGACGCTGCCACCGGACGCCGCCCTGCTGACCGGAATCGTCGAGCGCGATGCCGGCGGCTACTACAACGCGGTGATCGGCCTCGGCAACACCCGGGGCAGCTATCGCAAGGAGCACCTGGTGCCGTTCGGCGAGTACATGCCGCTGGAGAGCCTGCTGCGCGGCATCATCGCCTTCTTCGACCTGCCCATGTCGAGCTTCTCGGCGGGAGAGCGCGACCAGGCACCGATCCACGCCGCCGGGCTGACCATCGGCACGGCGATCTGCTACGAGATCATCTATCCCGACCTGGTGGCGAGCCGCGCGCGCCGCGCCGACGTCCTGCTGACGGTGTCCAACGACACCTGGTTCGGCCGTTCGATCGGCCCGCTGCAGCACATCCAGATGGCCCGCCTGCGCGCGCTGGAAAACGGTCGCTACGTGCTGCGCGGCACCAGCAACGGCGTCACCGCGATCATCGACCCGCAGGGCCGGGTGACCACCCGCGCCCCGCAGTTCGAGACCACCCTGGTCAGCGGCGACGTGAGCGCCATGCAGGGCGAGACGCCCTTCACCCGCACCGGCAGCTGGCCCGCCTGGCTACTCGCCGGGCTGATGCTGCTGCCCGGCCTGCGTCGGCCGGGCCCGAGGCGCGACACGGCCCGGTGATCGCGTTCGCGCCGGTAATGGACGCGCATGACCCAGGGTTCTCGCTTCGCCCGGCCACCATCATCAACGGGGTTTGGAAATGCGTTCTCAGCCGTTCGACCGGTCGGTCGCCGAGCCGTCGGTCGGCGCGGCGTCGCTGGGGGCCCGCATGAAGTAACGATGCCCGCAGGCGTGGCAGGGCTCGAGGCGAGTGACCGCGTCGAGCACCACCGTCTCGCCGCAGTGCACGCAGGCCATGCGCCCGGGAACGGCCAGCTCGCCCTCGACATAGTCGGCGCGTGCCGCCTCGAGATCGTCCTCCAAGCGCTCGCGCTCGACCACGCTGCGATCGGCGATCGAGAACAGCGCGTCGGTCACCTTGCGCGACAGCACGTCGAGATCGATCCCCAGCCAGCTGGCGACCCCGGCGCCGCCCGCGGCCAGGTAGTGGCGCAGATCCTTGAGGTCGCGCTCCACCCAGGCGCGCAGCAGCGCCATCTCGTCCTTGGTGAACTCCTCGACGTCCGCCTCGAAGGCCACCGCCTCGTCGAGCTCGTGCTGCAGCCGGTCCCAGGACAGCTCGTCGGCGCCGTCGCGCATGCGGTCGAGCACGCGCTCGTAGGCATCGTGCAAACGCCGGTCCTGTTGCTGGTCGTCACTCATCGCGCCTCTCCTCAAATGGCTGTATCGGGTCGCCGTAGCATCATCCGGACGCCACGGCGTTGCGGCAAGCGGCGCGGGGGCGGGGCGGCCCCTACCTGCCGATGCACGTCTAGGGTATCCTTGGGCGAACACGAACGGTATCCGTGACCGCCTTGACCGATTTCTAACATATTGTACGGCAGGGTGTTATCTCCCGGGGCCGGACCGCGCTCCCCGATCGCGGGTCGAGCCGTCAGCCCGGGTCACGCCGGCATCGAGGCGTTCGGTGCCATCAGTCACAAGCCCACATGCAAGGTGCACCACGCAAACGATGGACACTCAGTACCAGCCCCACGTCACCGAGTCAGCCGCCCAGGACTACTGGGAAAAGAACGCCTGCTTCAAGGCCATAGAGGACGCCGCTCGCGAGAAGTTCTACTGCCTGTCGATGTTCCCCTACCCCAGCGGCAAGCTGCACATGGGTCACGTGCGCAACTACACCATCGGTGACGTGGTCTCGCGCTTTCAGCGCATGCAGGGCAGGAACGTGCTCCAGCCGATGGGCTGGGACGCCTTCGGCATGCCCGCCGAGAACGCGGCGATCAAGAATCGCGTGCCGCCCGGCGACTGGACCTACCAGAACATCGACTACATGCGCAGCCAGCTCAAGGCGCTGGGCTTCGCCTATGACTGGGACCGCGAGTTCGCCACCTGCGACGTCGACTACTACCGCTGGGAACAGTGGTTCTTCACCAAGCTGGTCGAGAAGGGCCTGGTCTACAAGAAGATGTCCACGGTCAACTGGGACCCGGTCGACAACACCGTGCTCGCCAACGAGCAGGTGATCGACGGCCGCGGCTGGCGCAGCGGCGCCCTGGTAGAGCGCAAGGAAATCCCGCTGTGGTTCCTCAAGATCACCGATTACGCCGAGGAACTGCTGGCCGATCTCGAGCATGTCGACTGGCCCGAGCAGGTCAAGACCATGCAGCGCAACTGGATCGGCAAGTCGCGCGGCGTCGAGCTCACCTTCGACGTCGCCGGCCACGACGATGCCCTGCACGTCTACACGACCCGCCCCGACACCCTGATGGGCGTGACCTATGTCGCCGTCGCCGCCGGACATCCGCTGGCCCGTGCCGCCGCAGACGGCGATGCCGAGATGGCGGCCTTCCTCGAGGAATGCGCCCGTGGCGGCACCTCCGAAGCCGACCTGGCGACCATGGAAAAACGCGGCCGCGACACCGGCTTCAAGGCGATCCATCCGCTGTCCGGCCGCGAGGTGCCCATCTTCGTGGCCAACTTCGTGCTCATGGAGTACGGCACCGGCGCGGTGATGGCGGTGCCCGGCCACGACCAGCGCGACTGGGAGTTCGCCACCAGGTACGGCCTGCCCATCGAGGCGGTGATCGCCGATGCCGACGGTAACGCGCCGGACCTGTCCGAGGGCGCCTACGCCGAGCACGGCAAGCTGATCAACTCCGGCGAATTCGACGGGCTGGACTTCGACGGCGCCTTCCGGGCGATCGCCCTGCGCCTCGAGGCCGACGGCCGGGGCGAGGTCAAGACCAACTTCCGCCTGCGCGACTGGGGCGTGGCCCGCCAGCGTTACTGGGGCGCGCCGATCCCCATCAAGTACGGCCCCGAGGGCCAGACCGTGCCGCTCACCGACGACGAGCTGCCGGTCGCCCTGCCCATGGAGGTCGAGGTCGACGCCAGCGGCTCGCCGCTCAAGAAGATGCCCGCCTTCTTCGACCTGGGCGACGGCTGGACCCGCGAGACCGACACCTTCGATACCTTCATGGAATCGAGCTGGTACTACGCCCGCTTCGCCTGCGCCGACAACCCCGAAGCCATGCTCGACGAGCGCGCCGACTACTGGCTGCCGGTGGATCTCTACATCGGCGGCATCGAGCACGCCATCCTGCACCTGCTCTACGCGCGCTTCTTCCACAAGCTGATGCGCGACTTCGGCCTGGTCGCGAGCGACGAGCCCTTCCAGCGCCTGCTCACCCAGGGGATGGTGATCGCCGAGACCTTCTACCGGGAATCCCCCGACGGCGGCAAGGACTGGTTCAACCCCGCCGACGTCGACGTGCGTCGCGACGACAAGGGCCGGCCGCTCAGCGCCGTCTACCGCGGCGACGGCCAGCCGGTCGAGATGGGCGGCATCGAGAAGATGTCCAAGTCGAAGAACAACGGCGTCGACCCGCAGGCGATGATCGATCGCTTCGGCGCCGACACCGTGCGGCTGTTCATGATGTTCGCCGCGCCGCCGGAACAGTCGCTGGAGTGGTCCGATGCCGGCGTCGAGGGCGCCCACCGCTTCCTCAAGCGCCTCTGGAAGCTGGTCGCCGACCACGTCAACGCCGGCACCCCGGCCGCGCTCGACGTCGACGCGCTCGACGACGACCAGAAGGCCCTGCGCCGCAAGACCCACGAGACCATCGCCAAGGCCAGCGACGACATCGGCCGGCGCACCACCTTCAACACCGCCATCGCCGCGGTGATGGAGCTGACCAACGCGCTGGGCCGCTTCACGGATACCCGCCCGCAGGGGCTGGCGGTGGCCCGCGAGGCGGTCGAGGCCTGCGTGCTGCTGCTCGCCCCCATCACCCCGCACGCCTGCCATGTCCTGTGGCAGCAGCTCGGCCATGACGAACCGGCGATCGACGCTCGCTGGCCCCGGCTCGACGAGAGCGCCCTGGTCAAGGACAGCGTCGAACTCGCCGTGCAGGTCAACGGCAAGCTGCGCGCGCGCATCGAGGTCGCCCCCGACGCCGCCAAGGATGCCGTCGAGGCCGAAGCCATGGCCGCCGAGAACGTGCAGCGTCATGTCGAGGGCAAGACGGTACGCAAGGTGATCGTGGTCCCCGGCAAGCTGGTCAACATCGTCGCCAACTGAGATCGACGTGAGTCGAGGCAAGGAGACCGCCATGAACCGTCGTACCTTCCTGACCCGCTCGCTGGGCGGGTCGCTCGCCCTGCTCGCCGCCGGTTCTCTGGCGGGCTGCGGCTTTCACCTGCGCGGCCGCGACCAAGTGGCGATGCGCCTCGACCGCCTGACGCTCGCCGGGCCGGCCGCACCGCTCACCGACGCGGTCCGCCAGACCCTGCGGCGTAGCGGCGTCGACACGGTCGATGACGCGCCCTGGCGGCTCAACCTGGGTACCGAGCGACTCGTGGAGACGCCGCTGACCACCAACGATGCCGGCAGCCGCGACATCGAGCTGCGCCTGTCCGTGCCCTTCTCGGTCCAGCGCGTGCAAGACGACGCCTACCTGCTCGAACGCCAGGACCTCGAGGTGTCGTCGATCTACCAGACCAACGCCAGCGACCTGCTGGTTCGCGGCGACCGCCGCGAGGCGGCCATCAAGGACCTGCGCCGCGAGGCCGCGTCGCGTCTGCTCGATCGCCTGCAGAGTCTCGACCCGAGCTCATGAAGGTCTTTCCCGACAAGCTCCCGGAGGCGCTCGGCAAGTCCCTGCCGCCGGTGGTGATCGTCGCCGGCGACGAGCCGCTGCTGCATCGCGATGCCTGCGACGAGGTGCGCCGGGTCGCTCGCGAGCGCGGCGTCGAGGAGCGCGAGGTGCTCCACGTCGAGAACGGCTTCCAGTGGGGGCGGCTCACCGAGTCCGCCGCCAGCCTGTCGCTGTTCGCCACCAGCAAGCTGATCGAGTTGCGCCTGGGCGATCAGGCCCCCGGCCAGGAAGGCGGCAAGGCCCTGGAAGCCTACGCCGCCCAGGCCGGGGGCAGCGACGACGTGCTGCTGATCACCGCCGGCCGGCTCGACCGCCGCCAGCAGCAGAGCAAGTGGTTCAAGGCCCTCGACAAGCTCGGCCTGTTCGTGCCGGTGTGGCCGGTGGATCACGCGCGGCTGGGCTTCTGGATGCGTGACCGGGCCGGCCGCCACGGCCTGCAGCTCGACATGGACGCCGCGCGCCTGCTCGGCGAACGTACCGAAGGCAACCTGCTGGCCGCCGACCAGGAGCTGCAGAAGCTCGCCCTGCTGCATCCGCCCGGCGCGCGTCTCGGGGTCGAGGCGATCGCCGGCGGCGTCGAGGACAACGCCCGCTTCGACGTCTTCACCCTCACCGACGCCTGTCTGCGCGGCGAACGCGAGCGCGCGGTACGCATCGTCCGCGGCCTGCGCGGCGAGGGTATCGAGGCACCGGTGGTGCTGTGGGCACTGACCCGCGAGATGCGCACCCTGCTCTCGCTGCGCCAGCATCTCGATCAGGGCCAGAGCCTCGAACACGCCTGCAAGGCCCAGCGCCCGATGATCCCCGAGAAGCGGCGCCCCAACTACCAGCAGGCCCTGCAGCGGCTGCCCCACCGTCGCCTGCACAAGCTGCTGCTGTTCGCCCAGCGCATCGACCAGGCGATCAAGGGCGGCCTGCCCTTGCCCGTCTGGGACGGCCTCAACGATCTCGCCCTGACCCTCGCCGGCGGCCGCGGTCTGCTCGCCGAGATGCCCCAGGCCTATCGCAGCGCCTGATGGAGACACCCTCATGACCCGGGCGCCCCGCTATCAGCAGATCAAGCAGTACCTGCTCGAGCGCATCCGCACGGGCGAGTATCCCGTCCACCACCAGATCCCCCCGGAGGAGCAGCTGGCCACGCAGTTCGAGGTCAGCCGCATGACCGCCAACAAGGCGATCCGCGACCTGGTCCACGAAGGCTATCTGGTGCGTCAGGCGGGGCTGGGCACCTTCGTCACCGACCTCAAGGCGGAATCCTCGCTGCTCGAGATCCACAACATCGCCGAGGAAGTGCAGGGCCGCGGCCATGTCTACAGCAACGACGTGCTGCGCCGCGAGGCGATCGAGGCCGACGACGAGGTCGCCCTGCGCCTCGGCGTGCGCCTCGGCACCCGGGTCTTCCACAGCATCCTGATCCATCGCGAGAACGGCGTGCCGATCCAGCTCGAGGATCGCTACGTCAATCCCCGCTGGGTGCCCGACTACCTGGACACCGACTTCGCCCGGCACACGCCCAACGAAGTCCTGGTCGCCGCCTGCCCGATCTCCGACATGGAGCACGTGGTCGAGGCGGTGCTGGTCGACGCCCACACCGCCGAATGGCTGGAGATCCCCGCCAGCGCCCCCTGCCTGAGCATGGTGCGCCGGACGTGGTCGGACGACCACCTGATCAGCTACGCGCGGCTGCTTCATCCCGGCGACCGCTACAAGTTGCGTTCCTCCATGCAGCGGCGCCGCGCCTGATCGCTGGGCCCGGCGCGACTCAGCCGCCGGCCAGCGCCTGCACCATGTACCCGGCCGGAATCGCCAGCAGCAGGCTGAGCAGCGTGCGCAGGAACCACACCACGACGATGCGCCCCACGGACAGCGGGATGCTGGTCGACAGGATGCAGGGGATCGAAGCCGAGAAGAACAGCACCGAGGCGACCGAGACCACCCCGGTGGCGAAGCGCGCCGCGAAGCCGGCATCGCCCATCAGCAGGGCCGGCAGGAACATCTCGGCAAGCCCGGCTGACGCCGCCTGGGCCAGCGCCCGGGCCTCGTCGAGCCCCCACAGCGCGGTGACCGGGTAGAACACCAGGCCCAGCCAGTCGAACAGCGGCGTGTACTTGGCCAGCAGCAGCCCGATCAGCCCCACCGACATGATCGACGGCAGGATGCCGATCGCCATCAGCAGCCCCTCCTTGACGTTCAAGGCCACGTTGCGCCGCAACCCCGGCGCCCGGGCGGCCACCGCCAGCCCGGTCCGCCAGGCGGTGCTCAGGCGCTGCCCGGCGGGGACCGCGTCCTCCGTGACCGACTTGGTATCGTCGAGGCGCGACAGCGGCGGCAGGCGCACGGTGACCGCCGTGACCAAGAAGGTGATCAGCAGCGTCAGCCAGAAATACAGGTTCCAAACCGCCATCAGGTCCAGGGTCTTGGCGACGATGATCATGAAGGTCGCCGAGACCGTCGAAAAGCCGGTGGCGATGATCGCCGCCTCGCGCGCCGAATATTGGCCCGCCTGGTAGACGCGGTTGGTGATCAGCAAGCCGATCGAATAACTGCCGACGAACGAGGCCACCGCATCGATCGCCGACTTGCCGGGGGTGCGCCACACCGGCCGCATCACCGGCTCCATCAGCACGCCGATCAGCTCGAGCAGCCCGTAACTGATCAAAAGCGCCAGAAACACCGCGCCGATGGGCACGATCAGCCCCACCGAGATCACCAGCTTGTCGAACAGAAACGGTAGCATGTCGGGTTCGAACAGTGCCGCCGGCCCCCAGCCGGACAGTGCCATGACCGCCGCGACGACCCCCAGCCACTTGAGCACGGTGAACACCCGGTCGGTGAGACTGCGCCGCCATTGCCCGCTGATCACCGGATACAGCGCCCCGGCAACGATCAGCGCCAGCGCGTACCAGCCATCCAGCGCCCCCAGCAGATGACGCGCCCCGGTCACCATGTGATCGAGCGGAATGGTGGTCTTGCCGTCGATGGTCAACGGCACGAAGAAGATCAGGATACCCAGCAGGCTGGGCACGAACAGACGCAGGACGTTGCTCGGCGAACCGTCGGCTCGCGTCTCATCGGCCCCCTCGAAGGCTTCGTCGGAATGGGACATGGGAATCGCCTCTCGTTGTGATTTTTTAATGTATATACATTAAGACGCCCCCATCGTCACGCCCTTTTCCCGCCAGCGTCAGTTGGACCAAGGTCTAATAACGCCTCGCCGTCGTCGTGAAATCTCAAGAAATCCATTTAAAACCATGGGTTTGTGGAAGAGTCGATGCACGCCGCAGCGGTGGCCTGCGAGTCGCCGACCTTGACGCGTATCGGGCGACCGCTTAAATGTATATACATTACGGATAACGGAGACTTTCATGACCCGGTCGACACGCATGGCATGGCGAGACATGACCCTCTTCGACGGCCTCGCCACCCTGCCCGAGCCGATGGCGGTGATCGTCGAGGACGGGCGCATCGCCGAACGCCTCCCGATGTCACGCTTCGATCCGGCGGCGTTCGCCGACTGCCGCGAGATGGGCCGCGGCGGCGTGATGACCCCGGGCCTGGTGGACTGCCACACCCACCTGGTGTTCGGCGGCAATCGCGCCGACGAGTTCGAGCAGCGCCTCGAGGGCGTCGACTACGCCGAGATCGCGCGCCGCGGCGGCGGCATTATCAGCACCGTGCGCGCCACCCGCGAGGCCAGCGAGGAGACCCTGTTCGCACGCGCTCTGCCGCGCCTGCAGGCTCTGATCGACGACGGCGTGACCTGTGTCGAGATCAAGTCCGGCTACGGCCTGGACCTGGCGAACGAGTTGAAGATGCTGCGCGTGGCGCGCCGCCTCGGCGAGGCGCTGCCGATTCGCGTCGTCACCACCCTGCTGGCCGCCCACGCACTGCCGCCGGAGTTCGCCGACGACGCCGACGGCTACATCGATCACGTCTGCGAGGCGATCCTCCCCGCGGCGGCACGCGAGGGCCTGGCCGACGCCGTCGACGTGTTCTGCGAGACCATCGCCTTCTCCCCCGCCCAGTGCGAGCGGGTCTTCCGGGCCGCCAGGGCGCACGCGCTGCCGATCAAGGCTCACGCCGAGCAGCTCTCCAATCTCGGTGGCAGCGCCCTGGCGGCGCGTCATGGAGCGCTGTCCGCCGACCACATCGAATACCTCGACACGGCCGGCGTCGAGGCGTTGCGCGCGGCCGGCAGCGTGGCGGTACTGCTGCCCGGCGCCTTTCACACCCTGCGCGAGACGCAAGCGCCGCCGATCGACGCCCTGCGGCGTACCGGCGTGCCGATGGCGGTGGCCACGGACGCCAACCCGGGTAGCTCGCCGCTGTTCATGCCCACCCTGATGCTCAACCTGGCCTGCACGCTGTTCCGGCTGACGCCCCGCGAGGCGCTGGCCGGGATGACCGCCCACGGCGCCCGCGCCCTGGGCCGGACCGAGCTCGGCCGCCTGGAAGTCGGCGCGCCCGCCGATCTGTGCGTGTGGGACGTCGAAACCCCGGCCGAACTCGCCTATGCCGTGCAGCCCGGTCGCCTGCGCCAGCGCCTCTTCAAAGGGGAACTCACCCATGGCTGAGACCCTCGACCGCAGCCTCTGGCAGGGACGCACCGACCCCGAGCCCGACAGCGAACGCTGGCACCAGCGGATCCGACCGCTCGCCGAGGGCGACGCACCGGGCTGCGCCCTGCTGGGCTTCGCCTCGGATGCCGGCGTGGCACGCAATCACGGCCGGACGGGCGCCGTCGACGGGCCATCGGCGATCCGCCGGGCCCTGGCGCCACTGGCCTGGCACCGCCGAGGCCCGGCCTACGATGCCGGCGACGTGCGCTGCGACGGCGATGCCCTCGAAGACGCCCAGCGACGCCTCGGCGAGCGCGTGGCGACGTTGCTCGACGCCGGTCACTCGCCGCTGGTGCTGGGCGGCGGTCACGAGATCGCCTTCGGCAGCTGGCAGGGCCTGGCCCGGCATCTGCAAGCCCGCCGGCGAACCGCCGACGAACGAACGCCGAGGGTCGGCATCGTCAATCTCGACGCCCACTTCGACCTGCGCGACCCGCAGCACGGCCCTTCATCGGGCACCCCCTTCGCCCAGATCGCCGCCGACTGCCGGCAGCGTGGCTGGCCGTTCCACTACGCCTGTCTGGGGGTCAGTCGCGCCAGCAACACCCGGGCGCTGTTCGCGCGGGCCGCATCGCTCGGCGTGCTGAGCCGCGAGGATCGCGCCATCACTCACGCCACGCTGCCGGCGATCCGGCGCGACCTGCAACGCTTCATGGTGCGCTGCGACCGGCTCTATCTGACCGTCGACCTCGACGTGCTGCCCGCCGCCGAGGCGCCGGGCGTCAGCGCGCCGGCCGCCCGCGGCGTGCCACTGGCGCTGCTCGAGTCGCTGGTCGAGGCGGTCCGCGACAGCGGCAAGCTGGCCCTGGCCGATATCGCCGAACTCAACCCGACACACGACATCGACGGTCGGACCGCCAAGGTCGCCGCCCGGATCGTCCACACTCTGACCCTGACTGGCTGAGTGGGTGCATGGCACGCACCGGCAGAGTGCCCCGGGGGCAGGCCGCAGCGAAGGTCCGATGCCAGGGATGGCATCGGTAGCGCCCAAGGAAGGGTTCACAGCGCCTTCGCGAAGTGCCTGCCCACCGGAGGGTCTGCCCTCGGGGACAACACCGTTTCACGCCCGACATCGCTAACGAGGACATCACCATGAACCAGCATCACACCCTGCCCGACGGCCAGCGCCCGATCACCCGGCGCCACGATCCCAGCCGCCGCATCGCCGCGCCCACCGGACCCGAACGCTCCTGCAAGAGCTGGCTCATCGAGGCGCCGCTGCGCATGCTGATGAACAACCTGCACCCCGACGTCGCCGAACGCCCCGAGGACCTGGTGGTCTACGGCGGGATCGGTCGCGCCGCCCGCGACTGGGAATGCTTCGACAGGATCGTCGAGACCCTGCGGCGTCTGGAGGACGATCAATCGCTGCTGATCCAGTCCGGCAAGCCGGTGGGCGTGTTCCAGACCCACAAGGACGCGCCGCGGGTGCTGATCGCCAACTCCAACCTGGTGCCCGCCTGGGCCAACTGGGAGCACTTCAACGAGCTGGATAAAAAAGGCCTGATGATGTACGGCCAGATGACCGCCGGCTCGTGGATCTACATCGGCTCCCAGGGGATCGTCCAGGGCACCTACGAGACCTTCGTGGAGGCCGGCCGCCAGCACTACGACGGCAAGCTCACCGGCCGCTGGATCCTCACCGCCGGGCTGGGCGGCATGGGCGGCGCCCAGCCGCTGGCGGCGACGCTCGCCGGCGCCTGCTCGCTGACCATCGAGTGCCAGCAGTCGCGTCTGGACTTCCGCCTGCGCACCCGCTATCTGGACGAGCAGGCCAGCGATCTCGACGACGCCCTGGCGCGCATCGAGCGCTACACCGCCGAGGGCAAGGCGATCTCCATCGGCCTGTGCGCCAACGCCGCCGACGTGCTGCCCGAGCTGGTCGAGCGCGGGGTCAAGCCGGACATGGTCACCGACCAGACCAGCGCCCACGACCCGCTGCACGGCTACCTGCCCGCCGGCTGGACCTGGGACGACTACGTGGCCCGCGGCGAGACCGAACCCGGGATGGTGACCCAGGCCGCCAAGCAGTCGATGGCGGTGCACGTGCGCGCCATGCTGGCCTTTCAGAAGCAGGGCATCCCGACCTTCGATTACGGCAACAACATCCGCCAGATGGCCCTCGAGGAGGGCGTCGACGACGCCTTCGACTTCCCCGGCTTCGTGCCGGCCTACATCCGCCCGCTGTTCTGCCAGGGCATCGGCCCCTTCCGCTGGGTGGCACTGTCCGGCGACCCGGAGGACATCTACAAGACCGACGCCAAGGTCAAGGAACTGATCCCCGACGACCCGCACCTGCACAACTGGCTGGACATGGCCCGCGAACGGATCAGCTTCCAGGGTCTGCCGGCACGCATCTGCTGGGTCGGCCTCAAGGATCGTGCGCGCCTCGGCCAGGCGTTCAACGAGATGGTCAGAAACGGCGAACTCAAGGCGCCCGTGGTGATCGGCCGCGACCATCTGGACTCCGGCTCGGTGGCCAGCCCCAACCGCGAGACCGAAGGCATGCAGGATGGCTCCGACGCGGTCTCCGACTGGCCGCTGCTCAACGCACTGCTCAACACCGCCGGCGGCGCCACCTGGGTCTCGCTGCACCACGGCGGCGGCGTGGGCATGGGCTACTCGCAGCACGCCGGGGTGGTCATCGTCGCCGACGGCAGCGACGATGCGCATGCCCGCCTGGGCCGGGTACTGCGCAACGACCCGGCCAGCGGGGTGATGCGCCATGCCGACGCCGGCTACGCTATCGCCCGGCGCTGCGCGGCGGAGAACACTCTCGACCTACCGATGCTCGACCAGTCATGACGCGACCCCATACATTCGCGCGATGAGCGCCGGGGACGAGTCGAAGCGAGGGTTCGATGCCAGGGAAGGCATCGGCAACGCCCAGGGACGGGTTTACAGCGCCCTCGCTCGGGCTTGTCGCCGGTATAGCGCATCGCGCCATGACCAACATACCTTGCTCAGGCCTGCTCAGGAGAGCCACTGCATGTCCCTTGAAATCCAACCCGGCGAGATGACCCTGGCGCAGGCACGCCAGGTGTTCGCGGCGCCGGTGTCCCTCGCCCTGCCACCGCCGGCCGATGCCGCGATCGCCGCCGGCGTTGCCTGCGTCGACCGCGTGGTCGCCGAGGACCGTACCGTCTACGGCATCAACACCGGCTTCGGCCTGCTCGCCCAGACGCGCATCCCCCAGCACCGGCTCGAGGATCTGCAGCGCTCGCTGGTGCTCTCGCACGCCACGGGCACCGGCGAGGCGCTGGACGACGCCCTGGTGCGACTGATCATGGCGCTCAAGGTCAACAGCCTGGCGCGCGGCTTCTCCGGCATCCGCCGCGTGGTGCTCGATGCACTGATCGCGCTGCTCGATGCCGAGGTCTACCCGCGGATCCCGGCCAAGGGCTCGGTGGGCGCCTCCGGCGACCTGGCCCCGCTGGCGCACATGAGCGCGGTGCTGCTCGGCGAGGGTCAGGCACGCCATCGCGGCGAGTGGCTGCCGGCCCGCGAGGCGCTGGCTGTCGCCGGCCTCGAGCCGCTCACGCTGGCCCCCAAGGAGGGCCTGGCGCTGCTCAACGGCACCCAGGTGTCCACCGCCTACGCCCTCAAGGGGCTATTCGAGGCCGAGGACCTGTACGCCGCCGCCACGGTGTGCGGCGCGCTGACCGTCGAGGCCACGCTCAGCTCGCGTTCGCCGTTCGATGCGCGCATCCACGAGGTACGCGGCCAGCGCGGCCAGATCGACGCCGCCACGGCCTACCGCCGGCTGCTCGGCGAGCGCAGCGAGATCAGTGACCTGCACGCCGACTGCGGCAAGGTCCAGGACCCCTACTCGCTACGCTGCCAGCCCCAGGTGATGGGGGCGGTACTCACCCAGTTGCGTCAGGCCGCCGAGGTACTGGCCGTCGAGATCAACGCCGTTTCCGACAACCCGCTGGTATTCGCCAGCGAAGGCGATATCATTTCGGGCGGCAACTTCCACGCCGAGCCGGTGGCCATGGCCGCCGACAACCTGGCACTGGCGATCGCCGAGATCGGCTCGCTCACCGAGCGGCGCATCTCGCTGATGATGGATCAGCACATGTCGCAGCTGCCGCCCTTTCTGGTCGAGAACGGCGGGGTCAATTCCGGCTTCATGATCGCCCAGGTGACGGCCGCGGCCCTGGCCAGCGAGAACAAGGCGCTGGCGCACCCGCACAGCGTCGACAGCCTGCCGACCTCCGCCAACCAGGAGGATCACGTGTCGATGGCCCCCGCCGCCGGTCGGCGGCTGTGGGAAATGGCCGCCAACGTGCGCAGCATCGTCGCCATCGAATGGCTGGCCGCCTGCCAGGGCCTCGACTTCCGCGAGGGCCGGCACAGCACCGAGGCGCTGGAACGGGCTCGCACGTGGCTGCGCGAGCGGGTCCCCTACTACGCCGAGGACCGTTTCTTCGCCCCCGACATCGAGCAGGCCGAAACGCTGCTCGCCGCGGGCGTGCTGAACGCGCTGCTCGATCCCGGCCTGTTGCCCAGTCACTGACCCCACGCCCGCGTCGCGGGCGATGGCGTCTACAGTCACAGGAAGCGCTGTAGCAATTGCCGAGCGTGATGCAGAGCAAGGCGCACGGAACACAGAATGCGAGACATAACAGGTAGTTAGGCGAGCATTCGAGTACCGCGCAACGCAGCGATGCGCTCGCGCAGGCAGTGATTCAGTGTTTCCTCATTTCAAGGTCGTTTTAATGTCCGAACAACGACGTCCCATCCCCTTTCTCGTCGCCCTGCTGCCCTTCGCCGTGATGATCATTACCATGATGACGACGATCATGATGTTCGACGGCAGCCCTCACGTTCCCCTGCTGATCGGCGCCGTGGCCGCGGGTCTGGTGGCCTGGCGCTACGGCTATGCCTGGGCGGACATCGAACAGTTCGTCTACGACGGCATCAAGAAGGTGCTGCCGGCGGTGATCATTCTGATGCTGGTCGGCCTGCTGATCAGTTCCTGGGTCGCCGGCGGGGTGGTCGGCACGATGATCTACTACGGGCTCGAGTTCCTGTCGCCGGAGTATTTCCTGCCCACCCTGATGCTGATCTGCGCGGTCAGCACGCTGATGATGGGCAGTTCCTGGTCGACCATCGGCACCCTGGGCGTGGCGGGCATGGCCGCGGGCACCAGCATGGGCCTGTCACCGGCGGCCCTGGCCGGGGCGATCGTCTCCGGGGCCTTCTTCGGCGACAAGATGTCGCCGCTGTCCGATACCACCATCCTCGCCTCGGGCATCGCCGGCGCCAACATCTTCGCCCACATCCGGCACATGCTCTACACCACGGTGCCGGGGCTGGTGATCGCGCTGATCGTGTTCTGGATCATGGCCGGCGGGCATGGCGGCGCCGACATCGACCGGGCCATCACCACCGTGATCACCAATCTGGAGGCCAACAGCGTGATCACGCCCTGGCTGTTCGTCATCCCGCTGGCGATCCCGCTGCTGGCGATCAGCAAGGTGCCGGCCGTGCCGACGCTGATCCTGGGCATCGTGATGGGCAGCCTCGCCTACCTGTGGGTGCAGGGCGGCGACGTCGAATCGCTGTTCACGATCCTCCAGGGCGGCTATGTCGCCGATACCGGCAACGCCGGGGTCGACAAGCTGCTCAGCCAGGGCGGGCTCGACGCCATGATGTACACCATCTCGCTGGCGATCATCGCCATGACCTTCGGCGGCATCATGGAAAGTACCGGCATGCTCGACGCCATCGTCGGGCGCATCGTCGCGCTGGCCAGAAGCGGCCGCTCGTTGTGCGCCGTCACCGTGGGCTCCTCCTTCCTGACCAACGTGATCACCGCCGAGCAGTACATCTCGATCATCATCCCGGGGCGCATGTACGCCCACGCCTTCCGCGACAAGGACCTGCACCCCAAGAACCTGTCCCGGGCCCTGGAGGACGGCGGCACCATCACCTCAGCGCTGGTGCCGTGGAGCACCGACGCGATCTTCGTCTACAGCGCGCTGGGCGTCAGTGCCTGGGCCTATGCGCCCTACGCGGTGCTCAATTACACGGTGCCACTGATCTCCATCGCCATGGCGCTGGCCGGCATCGCCATCGTCAGCAACCGCGACGCCCGGTCGCCGGCCCCCGCCTCCCGGTGACCCCCGACGGCACTCCCCGGAGTGCCGTGTGGCCTCCGCCCCATCCGCGGGATCCGCTATCGCAGGTATCACGGATACTCATCAATCGACGCGGCGGGGTGCGTTACTCTGGATCGGCGACGAAAGTCGTATCCGATAACAACAGAGGACTCTCGCTGTGAAGCACCCCATCGCGACACTGCTGACCACCCTGGGGCTGAGCCTTGCCGGCGCGGCCGCGACGGCCCAGGCCGCCGACGAGCCGATCGTGGTCGGCGGCCTCAACTACACCGAACACCTGATTCTCACCTCGGCCACCGCCCAACTGCTGGACGCCCACGGCTACGACGTCGACAAGCGCGACGGCCTGGGCACCTCGGTGCTGCGCCAGGCCCAGGAGAACGGTCAGGTCGACCTCTACTGGGAATACACCGGCAACTCGGTGATCCTGTTCAACGATCAGCCGCAACCCGACACTGCCGCCGAGACCTACGCCACCGCCAAGCGGCTGGATGCGGACAAGGGCCTGGTCTGGCTCGATCCCTCGGACACCAACAACACCTATGCCCTGGCCATGCGCGAGGCCGACGCCGAGCAGCGCGGCATCCATACGCTCTCGGACCTGGCCGCGGCGATGAACGACGGGGCCGGGCTGACGCTGGCCTCCAACGCCGAGTTCTACGCCCGCGACGACGGCCTGCGGCCGCTGCAGGAGGCCTACGGCTTTCGCTTCCCGCGCGCCGACGTCAAGCGCATGGATTCGGGGCTGACCTACAACGCCCTGCGCGACGGCGAGGTCGACGTGGCCCTGGTGTTCGCCACCGATGGTCGCAACGGCGCCTTCGACTTCGAGGTCCTCGACGACGACCAGCAGTTCTTCCCGGTCTATCAGCTGGCGCCGGTGGTCCGCGCGGAAACCCTCGAGGCGCATCCCGACCTGAAGCCACTGCTCAACCGCATGTCCGCCGCCCTGAACGACACGACGCTGATCGATCTCAACAGCCGCGTGGACATCGACGATCAGGACATCGACAAGGTGGCTCGGAGTTTCCTGACCGAACACGACCTCCTCTAGGGAAACCCTGCATAAATGGCTGCGCGGGCAAATCACTTCGTTGTGCGGTGCTCAGGATCCTCACCTATACCCCATAGGCTGCGGTCCCTGCGCGCCGTACGCCTCGTGCTTTACACCGCTCGCCAATTTATTCAGTGCTCCCCTGACCGTTCGTTTCTCCCCCTTTTTCGTCTCACCGTCGGGGCGATGCCGGCATCGCCCCGTTCCGACGACAGGACAGGCCATGTTTCCCAGCGGCAGCCAACCCGACGCCCGGGAAGTCCGCGACTTTCCGCACGCCATCGTCGAGGAGCCGGCGCTCTTCATTCCGTTGCCCGACGGCACGCGCCTGGCGGCGCGCCTGTGGCGACCGGCGGACGCCGACGCACACCCGGTCCCGGCGATCATCGAGTGCATTCCCTACCGCAAGCGCGATGCCACCAGCGCCGACGACGAACGCATGCACCCCTACTTCGCCGGCCACGGCTATGCCGCGCTGCGCATCGACCTGCGCGGCAGCGGCGACTCTGACGGCGTGCTCGAGGACGAATACCTCACCGGCGAGCAGGACGACATCGTCGCGGCGATCGCCTGGATCGCCGCGCAGCCCTGGTGCAGCGGGCGCGTCGGCATGCTGGGCATCTCCTGGGGCGGTTTCAATTCGCTGCAGGTCGCCGCTCGCCGGCCGCCGGCGCTCGCCGCGATCATCGCCGTCGGCGCCACGGTCGACCGCTACCACGACGACGTCCACTACAAGGGCGGCTGCGTACTCAACGAGAACTTCGGCTGGGCGGCGTCGTCGCTGTCGTTCATGTCGCGTCCGCCCGATCCCGCCCTGCGCGACGACTGGCGCGACCTCTGGCGACACCGGCTCGCCCATCAGCCGTTCGTCGCCGAGCACTGGTTCGATCATCAGACGCGCGACGCCTACTGGCGCCACGGCTCGGTGTGCGAGGACTATGCGCGGCTGACCACGCCGATCCTGGCGGTCACCGGCTGGGCCGACGCCTACGTCAACTTCGTCGCCGAGATCGTCGAACACGCCCCGGGGCCGCGACGCGGCATCGTCGGTCCCTGGCCCCACGCCTACCCGCATCTGGCGATGCCAGGACCGACCATCGGCTTCCTCCAGGAAGCGCTGCGCTGGTGGGATCACTGGCTGAAGGATCGCGACACCGGGATCATGGCGGAGCCGCTCTACCGCGTGTACTGCCAGGGCTTCTCCGGCGCCGACCCGCAACGCCGCGACATTCCCGGGGAGTGGCTCGCCGAGACGCAGTGGCCGAGCCCGCACGTGCGCTCGCACACCCTGGCGCTGGGCGACGGCCGACTGCAGGCGCCGGACGATGACGCCACCCACCGCGAGGCACGGTTGTGGGCACCCGCCGACAACGGCCTGCAGTGCGGCGAGTACATCCCTCACAGCAGCGGCCCCGAGATCGCCGGCGACCAGCGCGCCGACGACGCCCATTCGCTGGTCTACGACACTCCGCCGCTGGAAAGCGACACGGTGATCCTGGGACGCCCGGAACTGGCGCTGCGCGTCAGCGTCGACCAGCCCCGCGCCAACCTGATCGTGCGGCTCTGCGACGTATCGCCGGATGGCGTGTCGCAGCGCGTCTCCTACGGTGTGCTCAACCTCTGCCACCGCGACAGCCACGCCGCCCCGTCCGAGGTGCCCCGGGATACCCCGCTCGACGTCACCGTGCGCCTCAACCAGGCCTGTCACCGCTTCGTCGCCGGCCACCGGCTGCGCGTCTCGGTGACCACCGCCTACTGGCCGCTGGTCTGGCCGAGTCCCTACCCGGTCACCCTGACCCTGCACGAGACTGGCTGCCACCTCGTCCTGCCCGAGCGCACCGCGCACGAAACGCCGCCGGTGAGCTTCGCGCCGGCGGTGTTCTCCGGCCCCGTGCAGCATCGCGTGGTGCGCGCGGGCGGCCAGTCCCGGGAGGTCAGCCACTCGCTGACCGACGGCTGGACGCGGCACGCCATCGTCGACGACTTCGGCGAGGTCGCCTACGACCATGGCCTGCGCAACGTCGCCTCGGCGGACGAACGCTACGCCATCCACCCCGACGCGCCGGCTACCGCGACCATGAGCAAGAGCTGGCGGCAGACCTTCCGGCGCGACGACTGGTGCGCCCACACCGAGACCTGGGCACAACTGCGCTGCGACGCCGACGGGTTCTATCTGGAAGCGCGGTTGCAGGCCTTCGAGAACGGCGAACGCGTCATCGATCGACGCTGGATCACGCGGCGCCCCCGACGCTGGGTGTAACGAGCGTTCTCAGCCCTGCCGCTCGCGCTCGAGCCGCCGCGCCAGCAGCGAGGCCACCAGCGGGGTGTCGGCGTCGCGATGGGTGGGCATGGCGAAGCGGGCCCGGGCGATATCGGCGGTGTCGATCGCGGCCACCGCCAGCCCCTCGCCGTCGTCGGCCCGCGCCAGCACGCCGCCGTCGACACCCACGATGCAACTGCCGCCCCAGAACCAGGCATCGCCCTCGGCGCCGTAGCGGTGCGCCATGACCAGCGGCGTGGCGTACATCATGGCGTAGAATTTCAGGCAGAGCAGCCAGTTGCCTTCGTCGTCGAAATCGCCATCGACCATCCCCGTCGCCGCGTTGACCGGCGCGAGCATCACGTCGGGGCGCTCCAGCATGGCCGCATGGGCGAGCCCCGGGTTCCAAAGGTCGGCGCAGATCATCACGCCACAGGCGAGACCGTCGGCGTCGGCCACGGTCAGCGCCTGCCCCTTGCCGAAATGCTTGCCCTCCTCGTGGCCGCCGTAGGTGCACAGGTTGAGCTTGCGATGCACGGCGACGACCCGGCCGTGGCACAGGCACGCCATGGCGTTGGCATACTCGCCACGCCCCACGGTCTCGACGAAGCCCACCACGACGAGCATGTCACCGACCGCCTCCGCCAAGCGGATGAGTCGCGGATCGTCACGGCGCATCGCCACCCCCGGGACCCGCTCCCCCAGGTCGTAGCCGGTCAGCGACAGCTCGGGAAACAGCAGCACATCGACAGCCCGCTGACGGGCCTGCGCGATGAGTCGACGATGGGTCTCGAGATTGGCCGCGACATCGGCCAGCGAGCAGTTGATCTGGGCGGCGGCGAGTCGGTAATTCGCCCTGTAAGCACTCACGTGAGGGCCTCCTGGGAGGTGCATGAAAACACGGAATTATCGTCGACGAGGATACGGCGAAGCCGGGGGATTTCCTATCCAGGGCTCATTGCCACCTCAAATGACTGGCATTGCACATCCCAATGCCCGCTGCGGCGGGCGGCCGAGAAAAGCATGTTATGCTCACTTCATAATTCGAACTTATAAAACGCCTCTCAGATAAGAAATTTCTAAGCACTCAAACGACATACTCGTTCGCCAGTGCGAGGACCAAGCCCGTGGAATTACTGCAATACGTGCTCGATAATCTCGAGCTGCTGGGGACCCTGACCCTGGAACACATCAGCCTGGTCAGCGTGGCCGTGGGGATCGCCACGCTCACCGGCGTTCCCATCGGCATCGCCATCACCAAGAACGAGAGCCTGGCCAAGGGCGTGCTCTACCTGGCCTCGATCATCGTCACCATTCCCTCGATCGCCCTGTTCGGGGTGATGATCCCGCTGCTGTCGATCTTCGGTTACGGCATCGGCTACGTGCCCGCGGTGATCGCCGTGCTGCTCTACTCCCAGTTGCCGATCATCCGCAACACCTACACCGCCATCAACAACGTCGACCCGGCGCTGCGCGAGGCCGCCCGGGGCATCGGCATGAGCCAGAATCAGCGCCTGCGCATGGTCGAGATTCCGCTGGCGGTGCCGGTGATCATGGCCGGCGTGCGGACCGCCGTGGTGCTCAACATCGGCGTCATGGCGATCGCCGCCTACATCGGCGCCGGCGGCCTGGGCACCCTGATCAGCCGGGGCATCTCGCAGTCCGATCCGCGCCAGCTGATCGTCGGCGCGGTGGCCGTGAGCCTGCTGGCGATCGTCGTCGACTACGCCCTGCTGGCGCTGCAGAAGCGCCTGACCCCCAAGGGGATGGAACGCGACGCCACCGCTGCCTGAGCGCGACAACGCCCAATCGACAAGGTTCTGCCATGATACGACTCGACAACCTGACCAAGGTCTTCGATACGCCCAAGGGGGCCGTCGTCGCCGCCGACCATATCTCCATGGACGTGCCCGAGGGGGAGATCTGCATCCTGCTCGGCCCGTCCGGGTGCGGCAAGACCACCACCCTGAAGATGATCAACCGCATCGTGCGCCCCACCTCAGGCAAGGTGTTCCTCGACGACCAGGACACCACCGGCATGGACACCCAGGACCTGCGCCGCAACATCGGCTACGTGATCCAGCAGATCGGGCTGTTCCCCAACATGACCATCGAGGAGAACATCACGGTGGTGCCGCGCCTGCTGGGCTGGGACAAGGCGGCCTACAAGCAGCGTGCCCGCGAGCTGATGGACATGATCGCCATGGACGCCGAGGCGTTCCTCAAGCGCTATCCCAGCGAGCTGTCCGGCGGTCAGCAGCAGCGCATCGGGGTCGCCCGGGCGCTCGCCGCCGACCCGCCGGTGATGCTGATGGACGAGCCCTTCGGCGCCATCGACCCGATCAACCGCGCGGTGATCCAGGACGAGTTCCTCAAGATGCAGGCGGAACTCAAGAAGACCATCATGTTCGTCAGTCACGACATCGACGAGGCGATCAAGATGGGCGATCGCATCGCGGTGTTCCGCGAAGGCCGGCTGGTCCAGTATTCGGCGCCGGACGACCTGCTCTCGGCGCCCAAGAACGCCTTCATCGAGTCGTTCCTCGGCGAGGACCGCGCGCTCAAGCGTCTCAACCTGGTCAAGGTGCGCGAGGTCTTCTCCGACGACCTGGGCACGGTGCGCCCCGACGACACCCTGGAAACCGCCCTGTCACGCATCGACGACTTCGGTTACCAGAACGCCATCCTGATGATCAACGACCGCAACGAGCCCGCCGGGATGGTCACCCGGGCGGTGGCCCGCACCACCCGTGGCTACTGTCGCGATCACTTCCAGGCGGCGCCGCCGGTGGCCCGGCTCGACGACGACCTGCGCAAGGTCGCCTCGCAGATGTTCGCCAACGACACCACCTGGATGCCCTGCGTCGACGACGACGGTCGGGTCTGCGGCCATATCACCCAGCGCGCCATGACCCACCACCTGGGGTCCCGCTATCGCTCGCGCTCGGAAGAGAGCGCCGCGCTGCGTTCGCAACCCGCGGGCAAGGAGTAAGGCATGCCGATTCGCTCGCTGAAAAGCGCCGGGCGCTGGGGGCTGGCGATGCTGCTCTTCGCGGCCGGCGTCTGGGCCCAGCGCAGCGGCATGATCGGGGAGTTCGCCTACTACATTCCCGACATCCGCTACCTGGCCGTCCAGCACCTGTTCCTGACCGCCGTCTCGGGCGGCCTGGCCATCGCCATCGCCGTACCGCTGGGCATCCTGCTCTCGCGGCCGAGCATGAGCCGCTGGGCGGAATCGCTGATGCAGGTGCTCAACGTCGGCACCACCATCCCGACCCTGGCGGTACTCGCGCTGTCGATGAGCTTTCTGGGCATCGGCACCACGCCGGCCGTCTTCGGGCTGACCGTGGCGACGCTGCTGCCGATCACCCGCAATACCTACGTTGGCCTGAAAGGCGTGTCGCCGGCGTTGATGGAGGCCGCCGCGGGGCTGGGGATGTCACCCGCGCAGCGTCTCTTCCGGGTCGAGCTGCCCAACGCCCTCTACGTGATCTTCGCCGGCATTCGCACGGCGCTGGCGATCAACGTGGGCACCGTGCCGCTGGCCTTTCTGATCGGCGCCGGCGGGCTCGGGGAATTGATCTTCACCGGCATCGACCTCTACGACACCGTGATGATGCTCTCCGGGGCCATTCCCACCGCCCTGCTGGCCATCGTCGTCGACGCCCTGATCGCGCTGGTCGCCTTCCTCGTCGTGCCGCGCGGGGTCAACCCGGCGCGCGCCTGATCGAGAGCGGCCATCCGCGCGCCCGACAATAACCGCAAGGAGAACCAAGCCCATGATTCGCACCCTGACCGCAACACTGGCCGGACTCGCCCTGAGCGCCGGCATCGCCGCCACCGCCCAGGCCGACGAGATCGTCGTCGGCGGCAAGAACTTCACCGAGCAGCAGATCCTCACCAGCATGACCACCCAGTACCTGCAGGGGCTGGGTTACGACGTCGACAAGCGCGCCGGGATGGGCTCGGCGGTGCTGCGCCAGGCCCAGGAGAACGGCCAGATCGACCTCTACTGGGAATACACCGGGACCTCGCTGATCAACTACAACGACGAGTCCGCCGAGGGCCTGTCGGCCGAGGAAACCTACCAGAAGGTCAAGGAACTCGACGCCGAGAAGGGGCTGGTGTGGCTCGCGCCCTCCCACGCCAACAACACCTACGCCCTGGCGATGCGCGAGGCAGACGCCGACAAGCGCGGCATCGAGACGATCTCCGACCTGGCCAAGGCGGTCAACGACGGCAAGGCGCTGACCTTCGCCTCCAACGCCGAGTTCTACGCCCGCGAGGATGGCCTGCGCCCGCTGCAGCAGACCTACGGCTTCCGCTTCGGCCGCCCCAACGTCAAGCGCATGGACTCCGGCCTGACCTACCCGGCGCTGCGCGACGGCCAGGTCGATGTCGCCCTGGTGTTCGCCACCGACGGGCGCATCCCGGCCTTCGACTTCCGGGTCCTGAAGGACGACAAGAACTTCTTCCCGGCCTACTCGCTGACGCCGGTGGTACGCCAGGAGACCCTCGACGCCAACCCCGAACTCGACGCGCAGATGGCCAAGCTCTCCGAGCTGCTCGACGACGAGACCATGGCCTCGCTCAACGCCAGTGTCGATGTCGACAAGCAAGCCATCGAGAAGGTCGCCCACGACTTCCTCGAGGAACACGACCTGCTGTAAGCACGCTTCACGATGGCCGCCCGCGAGGCGGCCATCGCGTTTTTAACGCGGCAACGTTTCCAACGCAGCAAAGGGGACGGCATGCACTACCAGGACACATTGCGCGTGGGCGCGGCCCAGATCAACGCCGCGCTGGGCGATGTCGACGCCAACCTGACGCGCCACCACGCGATCATCGGCGAAGGGCGCCGGCGCGGTCTCGAACTGCTGGTCTTCCCCGAACTCTCGCTGACCGGCTACGGGCTCGGCGCCGGGGTGATCGACGTCGCCTTCCCGCGCGAGGACCCGCGACTGCAGGCGCTGGCCGACGCCGCCGGCGACATGCAGACGGTGGTCGGCTTCGTCGAGGAAGCCAGCCCCGGCGAATACTACAACGCCCTGGCGATGCTCCAGCACGGCCAAGTCGTCAGCGTGCACCGCAAGCTCAACCTGCCGACCTACGGCGGCCTCGAGGAAGGCAAGTGGTTCAGCCACGGCGAACGGCTCACGCACACCACCATCCGCCCCGGCTGGACGGCGACGCAACTGATCTGCGCCGACCTGTGGAACCCGGCGCTGGTCCACGCCGCCCTGCTCGCCCGGCCGACGATCCTCTGCGCGCCGATCAACTCGGCGTCGGGCATCGTCAGCGAATCCTTCTCCAACGAGGACAACTGGGTGCTGAACGTGCGCTTCTACGCCATGACCTACGGCACCCCGGTGGTAATGGCCAACCGTTACGGCCCCGAGGGCGACAGCCACTTCTGGGGCGGGTCGCGCATTCTCGGCCCGCGCGGCGAATCGCTGGCCGAGGCCGACGCCGGCGAACAGTTGATCGCCGCCGACGTCTCGCGAACCGCCATCGCCCGGGCCCGCTTCGAACTGCCCACGCTGCGCGATGCCGACACGCCGCTGATCCGCCAGTTGATGGACGGCTACCGCTGAGCCACCCACTCACGTCTTCAGGAACCGCCCCATGAGCCCACTGCCCTTCGACTGGATTCAGGACTTCGACCCCGAGAGCCTGGATGACGCCCATTACCTGCACGCCAGGCGCTGCCTGCTCGACCTGCTCGGCGTGGCCGCCGGCGCGACCCGGACACCGCTGGCGACGATCGCCGAGCGCTTCGTCACCGCGCAGCACGGCGGCGAACGGCCCCTGCTGTTCTCGACGGCGCGCGCCTCGTCGACCGGCGTGGCGCTCCACGGCGGCTGGCTGATCGACGCCCTCGACGCCCACGACGGCCAGGTGCTGACCAAGGGCCACGCCGGCGTGGCGGTGCTGCCGGGCCTGCTCGCCCTGCCCGAGGTGGAGGCGCTGAGCGGCAAGGCGCTGCTGGGCTGGCTGACGCTGGGCTACGAAATCGCCACCCGCGCCGGCATCGCGCTGCACGCCACGGCGTGCGACTACCACACCTCCGGCGCCTGGAACGCCCTGGGCGTGGCGGCGATCGCCTCGCGCCTGTTCGGCCTGGACGCCCCACGACTACGCGAGGCGCTGGGCATCGCCGAGTTCTACGGGCCGCGCAGCCAGATGATGCGCTGCATCGATCACCCCACCATGGTCAAGGACGGCTCCGGCTGGGGCGCGATGACCGGCGTCTCGGCGGCGCTACTGGCCCGGGAGGGCTTCACCGGCGCGCCGGCCGTGACGCTGACCGACGCCGCCGTCGAACCGATCTGGGCCGATCTCGGCCAGCGCTGGTACCTGTTCGAGCAGTACTTCAAGTCCTACCCGGTGTGCCGCTGGGCCCAGCCCGCCGTCGAGGCGGTGCTCGACCTGGTCGACGAGTCCCTGGACGTACGCGACATCGCGCGCATCAAGATCGACACCTTCCACGAGGCCAAGCGGCTGCATACCGTGCACCCCGCCGATACCGAGCAGGCCCAGTACAGCCTGCCCTGGCCGGTGGCCTGCGCGGTGTACTTCGGCACCGTGGACGTCCACGGCGTGACCACGGCGCTGGCCGACCCGGTGGTCCGCGACATCGCGGCGCGCGTCGAGACCCGCGAGGACGCGACGTTCAACGCGCGCTTCCCGGCCGAGCGCTGGGCCCGGGCGCGGTTGCAGCTCAACGATGGTCGTGTGCTGGAGAGCGCGCCCCGCGAGGCGCGCGGCAACCCCACCAACCCGCTCGCCGACGCCGAGCTGGAGGCCAAGTTCCACGCCCTCGCCGAACCGGCGCTGGGGCGTGAACGCGCGACGGCGATTCGCCACGCCGTCGAGACACTGGAAACGCGACCGGCGAGCGACCTGCTCGCGCTGCTGTGACAGGCCATAACGAAAAGACCGGGCCCCCGGGCCCGGTCCTTGTGACTGCGACGGCGAGCGCCGGTCGCTACAGTTCGATGCCCAGCAGCTTGGCGCCGTAGCCCCACAGCAGCACCGTCACGCCCAGCAGCGCCTCGAGTACCAGCACGCCGATGCCCAGCGTGGAGCCGGTGACCACGAAGCCCTCCTCACGGCTGATATCCAGGAAGTTGGGAATGCCCAGATACAGCAGATAGGCGCTGTAGCAGAGCCCCAGCACCACCGCCAGCATGCACAGCCACACCAGCGGGTAGAGCGCGACGACACCGCCGACGAACATCGGCGTGGCCACGTAACCGGCGAAGATGATGCAACGCCGCCGGCTGGGGCGGCTGGAATAGCGCTTCGCTATCCAATGGATCACCGTGCCCATGAAGCCCACCGCGATCAGCATCGCCAGATAGAAGGCGACACCCGCGGCGAAGGCATCGAAGTAATTGAGCCGTATGGTGTGGCCGCCGCCGAAGTCCCAGCCGACCTGGGTGGTACCGATGAAGGCGCACGCCACCGGGATCAGCGCCATGATCAGCACGTGATGACCATAGAGGTGGGTGATCGTCTCCTTCTCGTCGTGGATCTGCTTCCATTCGCGATTCGGATGCGCCAATAGACCCCAAACATGAGTGAGCATGTAACACCTCCTCTATCGACAAGTATTCATCAGGGCCAGAGCCTCATCCCTACCATAGATCACTCATCGACCACTGACCGGCCCTTTTTTGCCAGCCTTGTCAGCCTTTTGCCGAACGCGAGGGGCCGCAAACGCCCGCCTGTCAGCGTCTACCGACGTACAACGGGCCAGCGACGACACGCCCAATTCGCGGGCCCGGAACGACACACGGCGCCTCCCAAGGGGAGGCGCCGTGTGCGTTTGGAGCGGCATCTAAACCGTCAAAAGCCGATCAGTCGCGACGATAGGTCCCGACCAGACGGCTCATGCCCAGAATGTGCGGTTCGAGCTGGTTGAGCAGCTCCGGCTGCGTCAGCCCCTCGGGCAGCTCGGTGAGGGTATCCAGCGCCAGTACCCAGAAATAGTACTGGTGCACCCCGTGGCCCTCCGGCGGCATGGGGCCACCGTAGCCGGTCGCACCGCCATCGTTGACGCCGGTGGTGCCCAGCTTGGTGCCCTCCTCCAGCGAGGTGACGTCCGCCGGCAGGTTGTAGAGCAGCCAATGCACGTAACCGTAGCTGCCATCCTTGACCAGCGGCGCATCCGGGTCGTGGCAGATCACCGCGAACCCCTGGGTTCCCGCCGGCGCGTCCTTCCAGCTCAGGGCCGGGGACAGATCCTCGCCTTCCGCCGAATGGCGCTTGGGAATCGCCCCATTCGGCGCGAAGGCGGGGCTTTCGACGTGCATGCTGGACGGTGCAAAGGGCATGGAGTTCCTCCCGTGGAGTGTGGTGAAACGATAAAACCGGATAATGCCATCACGACGGCTTATCTTTGGAAGATGGTGGCGGCAGTGGCGGATTCAACCCACTACATGCCTGAGGGTCACCGATCAGCGCCGTATACCTTCCTCCCTTCGCTCTTTACATGGCCGTTGGCTTTGCGACGTGCCGCTCAGGTGCATCCACCTGTAATGACCACCGGCCACCGGCCACCGGTCATGAGAGGCTCACTCAATCCGGCAGCCCGCCGAATTCCGGCACTTCCCCTAGCCCTTGGTCCCAGGCAGCCTTGCTGGCTGAAAAGATGTGTGCCGTTGGCAACATGGTGATGTCAGTGTCCAAACACCCCGCCGGCACGACGAGCAAACCGGCGACCTGAGCGCTTGGCAAGGCCGAACCACAAAGCTTGCAAAAGCTCTTGCCATGCCGAGTGCCAGGAAGCGTGAAGGAAGTCACGGCATCGGCACCCGCCAACCAGGTCAATTCAGCTGACCGCGAGAACAGACTTGCCGCATGAGCCGACCCCGTATCCTTTTGGCAGTGGTGACAATGGCACAGATAAAAACTGTCAAATTCACCTTTAATCTCAAAGCTTACTGTGCCACACAGGCAAGAACCCAAGTAATCAGTCATCAAAAGGTTTCCATCGACTATGGGTGAAATGCATATAACGCCCGCAGCACGCGCAGCTTTGGAATGGAGACGCAGCCGCAACGGAAAAGCCGTCGCAGTGCCTGTGATTGCGAGGTGCGAGCTGATCACAGCCGACTTTGCACGGCACTAGAAAATCTCTGTAGAAACTGGAGATTCGCCGATACTGTCTCTGTACCTTCGTATATGTATCGCCATTCCTCAAATGCACCGGCCGCTGCTTCAAGTTCTTTTTGGAAATCCGTATTCGGTAGGCCGATCGACTCCTTGATTGCGTCTTGCTCAGGGGCACTTAGGGTTCCAAACAATTTGTCTAGTTTGTGCCCTGTGGGCTGTGTCCCTTCTCCCAGTGCTATAGCCTTTATTCCAAGCTCAATGGAAAACGCTGCACATACAACACCCGGAACCATGAGGATTTCGACCTGTCCATGACTTGTCTGGCGTTGTTCGAGGGTACGCTGGCATGCGAGATGGAAGCTACGAGAAGAATTCTTTGCTTGGGTAACGTTCATGCATGTTCCTTTCGTTTGTACCGCATCTAACGCCTAAGCTCAGTTGCCACCGGAGCAGCCAAAAGCTGCGGAGGGAGACCAAAGCGCGCCAGCGCTTTGGGCGGTCAACTGCAGCGAATTGTTAGCTTTCATCTTTGCGTCGCCGAATTAGCTACTATATCGAGCACAGCTCTGCGAGACCGATTGAAGCCACCGAAATAAGATGGGTGATATGTTCGAACATTGGTTGAGGGTAAAGTCGGCGCACTTACAAACGATATTGCGCGCTGGGAGTGGGAAGGCGTCGCTGCATTCATGCTCGCTTCGTCAAAACTGAAGCGTATGTCCGAGTCACGATTTGGCCCCGTCAGGAATATCACTAAGTCTGGATGGGTAATTTGTATCTCATCTTCTATTACTCGAAAACATTCTCGTTCAACCATCCGCGCTTTCGAATCCACGCCAGTCTTCCCATTAGGCCGGCCAATTTTATTAATGTTATTCCAAGTGAAATAAATATTTAAATCACTTTCATATTTCGCCAATTCTTTTTCGAAATATCGAAACGCTTTCCAAAATGAGCTCCTTCCGTATCCGCGGTAAAAGTTACCTTGACAGAAAAAACTGTCGTAACCGGCCATTAATTCGCTAGGTTGCCTCACTTTTCCGGCGCCGTCGTGCCAGCCCTTCGTCTCTTGACCAAAGATCATGATGTGATAGTTGGCCTTTTCTAAACGATGTTCGTCAACGGATATAAGGAATGGATTCGTGTAGCAGCTAGAATCCAACTCGCTCAAACGCGAGCTAAGGACACCCCATCTGCTTGCGTATAAATCCATGAGATCTTTGTTCATAAGCAGTCCCGTAGAGCTAACGCCAGCCATAAGCGGCGCCCCGACAGGGGCGTCCGGTGCAGGGCCATCGGCCCGGAATAACCTTAATGGCCTTGTTATGCCTTCACTTTCCGCGATCCGATACGACGAACGCTACCTAAATTTGCCACTTTACTGGGTCCTCTTACAGGGTCATACATTCTGTTTCTGGAAAAACGGAATTCGTACCCAAAGTTCTTATCCTCAACGAGCTCACCGACATTAGCCCGCTGCATAAGCCGCTTTACTATATCGATCTCTGGCTCATTCATTGGGTTGTGCTGCCCTGTGTATTTTTCTGGCTTCTGAGCACAAAAAAACATGCGAGGCTCAGGGTAAATTAAGGTGAATTTTGGCCGCTGCCCTTTAAAATCACAAAGCGTGTAAGAGTATGATTGCAGAACACAATCCAGCAATTTCTTTATAGGTTCACGCCCCACATCGGGTGACTTCACTTCCACAGCAAAACAATCGATTGAAAAGCCCTGATCGATCACGTGTTGCTTGGGCTTACAGAAGAAATCTAAATAGACCACTTCTCCGGTCGGCCAAGCTCCTCCGTACTCTGGAAAAAGTTCGAAGTCATCTTGAAGCAGGTTGACCAACCGTTTTTTGTAATCGTCTTCAGTCATAATTGTGCATAACGCCTAAATCAGGTGCACCGCAGGCGTCACCTGAATTTCCTTGTTAGATTTTTCTCGTGAATTCGTAGTATCCAAAGGTTTCTCTATCAGTAAAGTAGTTTCCTGACATCATATTACGATTTCCATGGCTTAGATGTAGGATTGCTGCACCTTTGTGTTCATTCTTGCTTGTGTAACTAGTTGCCTTTGATTCAGAGCGATACATATAATAAAAAGCAGCCTGGTCTGACTCAGGGTCTTTAAATGGCTTTACTAAAAGAGTTTTTGACTCTGACTCATCAGTAACTAAATCAACGCTGAACTTTATAAATGACTGTTTAATAAAAACCTTACCGTCTTTGCAGCCACTTTTACCGCCCCAATTCCAATGTATTTTAGCTTCCCACTCCCCATTCAAATCAGGAAATAAAAAATTATTAAGCAAAGGGAGTGCTTTCCATATCGTCCTCCACCCTGAAGAAAACAAGTATATTATTAGGAGTTCAAAAACAGTACCGACAGAGAAAGCGACGCGAGTGTCACTAAGTTCGTCGATACCAATTTTTGGCAATAGATAAATTAGGCCTGTGATTATCAAAAAGTAAATTAACGCAAATACAACAATAAGCTTTGTTATCGAAAATAAATTAATCACTGCTTGCTTTCCCAGACAATCTCACCATCTTTGAAGATAACTATCCCATATGAATTACTGACAACAGCAGTTAGTAACACACCAGATACTGTAGACCCCATTAAAGCTGCAACATACCTAGTCCCATAGCCTTTACAATTATCAAAGCCTACTTCTTGATTTATTGGGGGGGCAAAATATACATTCCTATGAGTTATTTCAAAATCACTATTAATCATGTTAAAACCATCATGATTTGGATTTGTTGCTAAGCTACTTTCTAAAATTGTTTTATAAACATCGCCCTCAACAACTTTTGAATGATCGCTCATAAAAAATAGAGGTAGACTCTCAAGAGAATCATAAACAACAATTCCAGTGCCAGTAAACGTATTTCCAGGCACTTCTCCCCTAAGTTTTTGTAGCAAAGTCAAAACACGATCTTTCAACATGTACTCCTAAAATCTAACGCCCGCAGCACGCGCGGCTTTGTAATGAAGGCGCAGCCGCAATGAAAAAGCCGTCGCTGTGCCTGCGATTGTTAGGGCGGTGTATGTATCTTAAGACCACGGATCAAGTTTCTCTGTTTTTCTGGTATCTGAAAACGGTGAATTCCGACTTCACGCCCCTTGGCTGGAAAAATCATGGCGAACATACGCCCATCATCAACGCCATAGTCAGCTACTGCCGCACCCGCGAAAATCGCCTGGTCACTGACGCGTTCAAAGATATGGAACTGTGGTTCGATAACTCGTTTACGCCACTGCAAGTGACCTGAAATAGTTACGGAATCCAAGCGGAACGGGGCAAGTCCCTCCAATCGCAGATAAACCTCGTCATTTGACAGGTCAAGCGTATGAGTATGCGGCCAAGCGGGCCCAGCCATATAACCCTCTGCTTCATTGTGCATGTTGTACGGAAAGGTCTTAAGCACATTACTGGCGGGACTTTGCGTACATAAGAGCCCAGTAGATCGCATCAATACTTCATTCAAATAATCAAGCATCGTCGAATACTGCTGATGATTCTTTCCCTCAGGCGAGAACAGCGGCGTTTCGTCTTCGAACGAGAAAGACTCTGGCCCGGTAGTAGAAACAAAATAGCTCTGCCACTCAGCCCAATATAACAAGCTACTTTGAAAGTGAGCCAAAAATTCGCCGGGTGTTCCAACTCCTGGAAAGTCTGGAAAATTTTCTGCTATTGGACGATCCCAAGGCAGCATGCTGTATAGATCTACTTCGTGCCTCTTTGCCTTGGCCTGAGCCCCATCGGTGTATCCCGAAGTTGAAAAAATAGCTTTGTGAGTAACTCTAGGCATGTCAGCCAACTTCAGAATGAGCTGCTCTACCGCAACTACGTCCAAGGGCTTACCTTCGTGTTTTACCTCAGAGGCTTTGAAAGCAGACACTTCACCGTTTGAGTCAGTGACGGTGACCGTCACATCGACATCACGCTCTTTGCCGGCAGCTTCATCCAAGACCAGGTTCCCGATCGTGACATCGACAGCTTTTGGGTCGTGCCTTAAGCAGCAAAGGCCGACCAGGTACTGAACCATCATTGGTGTGAGCATGTGCATAAACCCTAACAGGTATTAGATAGCGCGCTCGTTTTCCCACTTTAACGAGCAGGCGCGTTCAACAATCTTACCGAGCCAGTCTGTTCGCTCTTAACCTTTTGATTCTAAAAGAATCCTAAGAAAAATTCGGCACGTTATGCAGAATTCGCGTGCCTGCTGCCTTTGCCAGTTCTGGCGCGTTGAAACTAACGCAATCCCCCTGCCCCCTGATCTTACCCACGCTACCGCCAGGCGAAGCAATGAACGCTCCACCGTCAGGGTCATTATGGGAGTATCGGCAAGATCAAACGATACTTAACCTAGCGCGGTTCGGCGTCGAGCGACAGTTCGTCGCATGAACGGTGCTTACACGAAAACGCCCGCGCCGTCGGGGCGGCGCGGGCGTGGTTTCTGGCGTGTGAGTGGCTTACACGGGGATGTTGAACTGAACGACTGCTTGGGCGTTACGTTGCAACCAAGGTGGTGAGATGACCTGGCGACGGGTGTAGAAGCGCACGGCGTCGGAGTCATCGACGTGCGGGTTGCCGAACAGCGCGTCTTTCGATGGCACCGCTATCAGCGGCTTGGCGGCGGGGTCGCGCCGCGCGAGCCGATTTGCAGCGCGGCCTCGCGGCCGCCGTACCCTTCGATCAAGGCTTCCTGGTCGGCGAAGGCCTGCGCATCGACTTCTGCCGGGTCACAGATGCCGTAAAGCACCTCGTAAAGCGCGGCGAGCCGGTCGGCGCAGGCGGGGTCGTGGGCGCGGTCGTTGAACTCGCCCGGGTCGGTGTTGAGATCGAAGAGTTCCGGCTCGAAGCCCTGGTAGTGAATCAGCTTCCAGCCATCCTGACGCACCATGAAGGCGCCGGAGACCGCACCCACGGCGTGATATTCACTGAACACCCCCCGCGAGGGATCGTCCGCCTCCGCGAGAATCCGATACAGGGAGCGCCCGGGGCGCTCGCCGGCGAGCGGTGCGTCGAAGTGATCGATGATCGTCTCCGAGATGTCGATCAACGACACCGGCGTGCGGCATACGCTGCCCCGGGGTAGCCGCGGCCCCGCCACGATCAGCGGCACGGTGACGGATTCTTCGTAGAAGTTGCCCTTGCCCCAGTAACCCCGGGCACCGACGTTATCGCCGTGGTCGCTGCTGTAGATGACCGTGGTGTTCCGGTCCAGCCCGGTCGCTTCCAGCGCGTCCAGGATGCAGCCGATGTTGTGGTCCAGGTAACTGCAGAGCGCGTAGTAGACGCGGCGCGCCATCTGCCGCTCGGCCTCGTCGCGCATTCCCTCGTCGCCGACGAAGGCGAGGGACTCCAGATGGACCCAGGGGTGCTGCTGGTAGCCATCGCGGGGGTGCAGCTTGATCGGCGGCAGGCTCCCTTCCGGGTAGAGGTCGAGAAACGCCTGGGGAACGATCAGCGGGAAATGCGGCGCGACCAGACCGACGTAAAGACACCACGGATCCTGGCGCGCTTCCTGCGCTCTCGCCGCCAGCCACTCCCGCGTCAGGTCGGTCACGGCGGCGTCGTATTGGGTATAGGGGCTGTCGCCCGGCCCGATGTAGTCGCCCAGCATGCGCGTGTCGCGCTGCAACACGCGATCCTCCAGCCGGCGGATCGAGCCGAACACCATGCCGTGACCGTTGGCGACGTGCATCGGCACGTGCTGCGCGTCGAACCCGGTGTCATCCTCGTCGTCGCGGTAGTGAAGCTTGCCAATCGACTCGACCCGAATCCCCTTGTCCTGAAGCGCATGGCCCCAGCCCCGGGGATCGCCGACGTAGGGCATGGCGTTGTCCCACAGGCGAATGTCGTGCACGTGGCGCCCGGTGGCGAACGCGGCCCTGGCCGGCACGCAGATGGGCGATGGCGTATAGGCGTTGGTGAAGCGAACCCCACGCGCGGCGAGGCGATCGAGATACGGGGTGTGGACCTGGACGTCGGCGACCGCCGCGCCAAGCGCCGCCGCGGTGTGTTCGTCGGACAGGATGACCAGCAGATTGCCGGGATCGGACATGGACGTCTCCGATGACAGGAAGTGGTGAAAGAGCGCCAGCCGTCGCGTCGACCGCCGGCGCCCGCCTCGGCGCGAGACTCAGGTGCCGGTTCGGCGCCTGTTGTTGAAATTCGGCCGCACCCGCGTGATCCAGTCCGGGTCCATCTCCGGTGCCGCGGCGACCAGTTCCCGGGTATAGGGCTCGTCGGGATCGTTCAACACGTCGTGCACCGAGCCGCGATTCACGACCTTGCCCTGGCGCATGACGATGACGGTATCGGCGATCTCGCGCACCGTGGCCATGTCGTGGGTGATGAAGATCATGCCGAGGCTGAGTTCCTGCTTGAGCCGCCGCAGGATGCGCAGCACGCCGGCCGCGACGAGCTGGTCCAGCGCCGAGGTGACCTCGTCGCAGATCAACAGCGCGGGATCGGCGGCCAGCGCCCGGGCGATGGCCACGCGCTGTTTTTCACCCCCGGAGAGTTGCGCGGGATAGCGTCGGGCATAGCTGGCCGGCAGTTCGAGCATCTCGAGCAGCTCGGTCACGCGCTGCGCCTGGGCGCGTCCGGTCAACCCCTGGAAGACCTTGAGCGGGCGCCCGATGATGGTGCCGATGCGCTGCGCGCTGTTGAGCGCGAGATCGGGTAGCTGATGGACGAGCTGGATGCGCTTGAGCGTGTCGGGTTGGCGCCTGTCGAGCCGTGGCGGGAGCACGGCGTCATCGAACAGCATCTCGCCGGCCATCGGCGGCAGTAGCCCGCAGATCGAGCGCGTCAGCGTCGACTTGCCCGAGCCGCTCTCGCCGACGATGGCCACGGTCTCGCCGCGATGCACGTGAACGGTGACGTCGTCCAGCACCTTTTCCGAGCCGCTGTAGCTGGCACTCAGGTGGTCCAGACGCAGCAGCGGCTGGGTGTCGGGTTCCGGCACGAACACGGCATCGCGCTGGGTCTGCAGGCCCTCGAGCAGCTCGCGGGTATAGGTCTGCCGGGGATTGGCCAGCATCTCGCGGGTCGCGCCGGTCTCCACCATGTCGCCGTTGCGCATCACCATGATGCGGTCGGCCAGTTGCGCGACCAGCGCCAGGTCATGGCTGATGTAGAGCGCGGCGGCGCCGGCGCGGTCGAGCACCCGCTTGACGCAGCCGAGCACATCGAGCTGGGTGGTCACGTCCAGCGCCGTGGTCGGCTCGTCGAACACCAGCAGGTCCGGGTCGGTGGCCATCGCCATCGCGATCATCGCGCGCTGCAACTGACCGCCGGAGAGCTGGTGCGGATAGCGGTTGCCGATGGTTTCCGGATCCGGCAGGCCGAGCTCGGCATAGAGATCCGCCGCCTTGCGGGCGATGTCCTGCTTCTTCATGCCGGTGCGCAGCCGCAGCACTTCCGCGAACTGCGCGCCGATCGTGTGGGCCGGGTTGAAGTGGCTGGCCGCGGACTGGGCGACATAGGCCACCCGGGTACCGCGCATCTTCTCCAGGATGGCGGTTGGTGCGGAGAGCATCTCCACACCGTCGAGAAAGACCTTGCCGCCCGAGAAGCGCCCGCCATTGCGGGTGTAGCCCAGTGCGGCCAGGCCGATGGTGGATTTGCCGGCGCCACTTTCGCCGATCACGCCGAGGATTTCCCCGCGCTTCAGCGCAACGCTGACGCCGTGAAGAATCTCGGACCAGGTGCCCTCCTTGTCGACTTCGATACGCAGGTCCTCGATCCTGAGAAGCGCCGCATCGGATTCCGATGGTCGCATGGCACGGCTCCTGAACGGGGTGATGTTGGATGTCTGATGGTTGGGCTTCATGGCATGGCTCATGGCGTCGGCCGAACACGATCGGCGATGGCATCGGTGACGAAATTGACGGCGATGGCGAGGGTGGCAATCACGGCGGCGGGAAACAGCGGTGCCAGCACCCCGAAGGAGATGGCCGGGGCATTCTCGCGCACCATGGAGCCGAGATCGGCGGTGGGTGGCTGAACGCCCAGACCGAGGAAGCTCAGCGAGGCGATGAACAGGAAAATGAAACAGAAGCGCAGGCCGAACTCGGTGATCAGCGGCCGTACCACATTGGGCAGCACTTCCCGGGTCATCAGCCACAGCTTGTTTTCGCCGCGCAGCTTGGCGGTTTCGAAGAACTCCAGGGTGGTGACGTTCATGCCGACCAGCCGCGCGAGCCGGTAGACGCGGGTGCCATCGACGACGGCGATGACGCCGATCAGTACGGGAATCGACGGCCCCATGGCGGTGATCACCAGCAGGGTCACGATCAGCGACGGCACGGCGATGATCAGATCGACGATGCGCGAGGCGATCATGTCGAACTTGCCGCGCACGATGGCGGCCCAGAAGCCGAAGACGATCCCCAGCACGAAGCAGGCGAAGGTCGCTGTCAGGGCCACGAACATGGTGTTGCGCGTGCCGTAGAGCAAGCGGGTGAGCATGTCCCGGCCGAGTTGGTCGGTACCCAGGATCTGCCCGGCGTGTTCGGAGGTGTCCTGCCAGAACGCCCCCGACCAGGCACCACCGACGATGGCGTCGGGCGAGAACGGCGAGACCAGACCGGCGGCCAGCGCCGCGGCCAGCCAGAGCACGACCGCCGCGATGAGCAGCCAGCGCAATGCAGTGAAGATTCGGGAAGGTAGGGTCATCAGCGTGGGAACCTGAGTCGGGGATTGAAGGCGATGGCCAGCACGTCGGCCACCGTATTCAGGAACAGGTAGAGCGCGGCGAAGATCAGGCAGGCCGCCTGTACCAGCGGCAGGTCGCGCTTGGCGACGCTGTCGATCAGAACCTGGCCCAGGCCGGGATAGACGAAGATCACCTCGACCACCACCACGCCCACGATCAGATAGGCCAGATTGAGCACGATGGAGTTGATGATCGGGGCCATGGCATTGGGCAGCGCGTGTCTCAGCACCCGCCTGCGCATCGGGATGCCCTTCATTTCGGCCATCGCCATGTAGGGGCTGTCCAGCACGTCGATCAGCGCCGCGCGGATGGTGCGCATCATGTGCGCGATGACACAAAACGAGAGTGTCAGCGCCGGCAGGATCAGCACATCGATCCGGTCCATGAATCCGGCACCCTGAGGCAGCGTCGCGATGGGCGGAAAGATCGGAAAGTAGATGGCGAACAGCGCCACCAGCGAATAGGCGACGAAGAACTCCGGTACCGAGATCGCGCCCAGGGTGAGCAGCGACGCGATGCGGTCGAACTTGCTGTCGCGCCACAGGGCCGCGCCGATGCCCAGCAGCAGCGAGATCGGCACGGCGATGCTGGCTGCCATGCCGGCCAGGAACAGGGTGTTGTAGAGGCGGGTGGAAATGGTCTCCGAGACGGGTTCGCGGGTGGCGAGGGAAACCCCGAAGTCCCCGTGCAGGACGCCGCCTGCCCAGTCAAGGAAGCGAATGATGGCCGGCTGGTCGAGCCCGAGCTTGGCGCGCATGGCATCCAGGGCTTCGTTGGATGCCGCGTTGCCGAGCATGGCGCGGGCGATATCGCCCGGGAGCAGGTCCACGGCCAGGAAGATGACTACCGAGATGACCGCCAGCATGGCGATCCCGATCAGCAGCCGCTGAAGGATGGTCTTGGTCAGAATGCTCACGACAGGTCCACGCAGTTGGGGGGCGCGACGCGCGAGACGTCACGCCCGTCATCACTTGAAAATCAGTGCCAGAACCACCAGCGTTCGGTGGCTCGGAAGCCGTCCAGATCGCGGTTGGTGGCGATCTTCTTCGGCGTGGCGACCTTGCTGCTGGTAGCGTCGGTGATGTTCGCGAACGCAAAGATGTTGTTCGAACCGCGGGTATGGATGATTTCCTGCATGTCGTAATACATCTGGCGGCGCTTGGCTTCGTCGGTCTCCTGGCGCGCCGCGGAAACCAGTTGATCCAGTTGCGGATCCCGCATGCCGGTTTCGTTCCAGCCGGCTTCTGCCGCCGCACTGGTGTAGGCACCGCCGATCATGATTCCTTCGGTCGGCCGCCCCGACCAGCGCGCGGTACATAGCGGCACCCGGGTCCAGACCTTGTCCCAGTAACCGTCGTCCGGCACGCGCTTGATGTTGATGTCGATGCCCGCGTCCTTGGCGTACTGCTTGAACAGGACTGCCGCATCCGTGGCCCCGGAAAAGGGCACCTCGCAGACGTTGAGGTCGACGCTGAGGTTGCTCATTCCCGCTTTCTTGAGCAGCGATCTTGCCCTGTCCGGATCGTACTCGCGCTGGGGAATGTCGGGATTGAAGTAGGGGTATGCCGACGAGATCGGCTGGTCGTTAGCGACCGTGCCATAGCCCTTGAGAATCCGCTGGACCATGTCCTTGCGGTCGATGGCATAGCGCATCGCGTCGACCACGTCCGGGTTCTTGAACGGGGCCATCGTCTGCATCATCGGGAAGCAGTAGTGCGCCTTGGAGGGCAACGAGATGATCCGCACCGAGGAGCTGCGCTTGAGCAGTTCCACCGTCTTGAGGTCGACCTGATTGTAGGTGTTGATGTTGCCACCGATCAGCGCCGACGTGCGTGCCGACGGATCGGCGATGGCGACCAGTTCGACGCTGTCGAAGTGGCCGCGCCCTTCTTTCCAGTAGTTGGGGTTGCGCTTGAACGACGCACCGATGGCCGGCCTGAAGCTTTCCAGAATATAGGGGCCGGTCCCGTTACCGTCGTTGGGGTCGCGAGTGCCGTCGGCGATGATGGCGGACATCGGGATCGAGAGAATGGCCGGGATATCCACGTTACCGCTGGACAGCGTAATGGTGACTTCATCCGGCCCGGTGGCCTCGAATGACTCCACGTCGCCGAGGAAGGGCTTGATGCCCGAGGTGGATCCCGCTTCCAGATGGCGCTTCAGCGTGAAGACGACATCCTCGGGGCCGAACGTCTTGCCGTTGTGGAAGGTGACGCCCTGGCGAAGCTTGAAGGTCCAGACCTTGGCGGCCGGGTCACTGTCCCAGCTGGTCGCGAGCTCCGGGATCAGCTTGCCGTCGCCGTCCACCTCCACGAGGCAGTTGCGCGTGGTCATCTGCGCGACGTTGAAGAACTTGGTGTCGTTGGTGGTCACATCCATGGTGTCGGTGGCCGAGAAATCGCCAATGCCGACGCGAAAGTGACCGCCCGGTTTCGGCTTCCAGGACTCGGCCCACGTCTGTCCCGGCCCCACAATCAGGCCGGCACCCAGCGTCGCGGAACCGGCGAGGAACCCCCGGCGAGTCAGTTCGAAGGGTTTTTGCATCTTGTCGTTTCTCCCGACACCGCCGTCGCCGGTGGTGTCTGTGCAGTCATTGTTCTTGGTTTGTCGCCGTGCCCATCTGCCAGGGGCATGGCGGTCTTTTACCGTGGAGCACTGCAATGGGTCAGTCAGGGCCTGACACCGCCACCACTGGAATCCACTAAACCGAAAGTCGTAGCCAAGTTAAATAATGATTATCCACACCCCTGATTAACAAAAACCTAACCAGTCCAGATTCAGGTAAAGCTAAAGCTTCGCAAGCGCGTCAATGGCCTGCCCCACCGCCCGTCGTGATAGCCCTTCTCGAGAAACTCAATGCAACCCTCATGCCATGCGTGGCATCGCTGAGATCGGCATCGGCCCCGCCTCGGACTGCTGCGCAAACTGGCCTGAGCGGACCGAGGGCCGCTGAATCAAAAAAACTGAACCCAAAGAACGGATAACAATATTTTAATGATCCAGCCGGCCTATCTACCATGAGAACCACGCGACTCGCCTCGCGTTGCCAATAACAATATCGGAGGTTGAGATGATCCCTTCTCCGGCGTGCGCGACAGCGCAGAGATGCCCAGGGCCGAGCAGCGATTCGGCGCCATGGCCTGATGCCATGCACCCAAACGGTGCCGGCCCGGCGACCGGTTACACCTTCCGGCGCAAGAGCCCGGCCGTCAGCGTCGTGCCCTGCCCCACCGCCGAGCCGGCCCCGCCCCATCGCGTCATCCCTTTCGACGACGGCAGCCGAGACGTCCCCGCGGGGTTTCACTCACGTGTTGACGCTCGACAGCGCCATCCCGCGCCAGTCTCCCGCGGGGCGTCGTAGCGACGGGCCCGGCCCAGCGCGTTACCCGCCGATTGCGCGATCTCTCAAGGACATGAAGATGATGAATGACATAACGAAGACCGACACGCTGATCGTCGGTGGGGGCCAGGCCGGCATCGCCATGAGCGAGCACCTGACCCGCCATGGCGTGCCGCACCTAGTGCTGGAACGCGACCGCATCGCCGAGCGCTGGCGCACGGCGCGCTGGGACTCGCTGGTCGCCAACGGGCCGGCGTGGCATGACCGTTTCCCGGGCATGGAATTCCCGGACATGGCGCCGGACGGCTTCGTGCCGAAAGAGCAGGTGGCAGCGTATTTCGAAGCCTATGCACGGAAATTCGAGGTTCCCGTGCGTACCGGCGTCGAGGTCACCCGTGTGACGGCGAATCGGGGCCGCCCCGGCTTCACGGTGGAGACCTCGCGGGGCAGGATCGAGGCGCAGCGCGTCGTCGCCGCGACAGGGGCCTTCCAGACGCCGGTCATTCCGGCGATCGCCCCGCAGGACCCGCGCTTTACCCAGTTGCACACGGCCGATTACCGCAACCCCGAGCAACTGCCCGAGGGCGCCGTGCTGGTCGTCGGCGCCGGGTCCTCCGGCACTCAGGTCGCCGCCGAACTCAACCGCGCGGGGCGTCGAGTCTATCTCTCCGTCGGCCCCCACCACCGCCCGCCGCGAACCTATCGCGGCCGCGATTTCTGCTGGTGGCTCGGCGTACTCGGCGAGTGGGACAACGAGGTTCGCCAGCCGGGCTCGGAACACGTCACCATCGCGGTGACCGGCGCTCGCGGGGGCTACACCATCGATTTTCGGCGGCTCGCTCACGAGGGGGTGACGCTGGTCGGACGTACCGACGCCTTCGAGGCGGGTGTGGCACGCTTCGCGCCGGACCTGCGCGCCAACCTGGATGCCGGCGACGCCAATTACCTGGCCCTGCTCGATGGCGCCGACGCCTATGTCGAGCGCAATGGCCTCGATCTGCCGCCGGAGCCGGAGGCGCGTGTCATCCCGTCGGACCCGGACTGCGTGACGCAGCCACTCGCCGAACTCGATCTGGCCGAAGCCGGGATCAGCACCATCATCTGGGCCACGGGCTTCTCGCAGGATTACGGCTGGCTCGAGGTCGATGCGTTCGATAGCGACGGCAGGCCCGACCACCAGCGCGGCGTCTCCAGCGAGCCCGGCGTCTATTTCCTGGGGCTGCCGTGGCTCTCCCGCCGTGGCTCGAGCTTCATCTGGGGTGTCTGGCACGATGCCAAGCACATCGCCGATCATATCGCCAAGATGCGCGGTTATCTCGCCCACTACGACGCGGCCGAACTCGCACAATCGGCACCGGCGGACGACGAGACGATCCCGCACGCCGCGCCACGTCCTCAGAGGGCCAGCTGATGCCGACGCATACGCGTATTCGCATGTTCAACACCCAGGAAACCTACCCCAACCAGACGCTGGACAATGACCTGTGCCAGGCGGTGCGCGCCGGCAACACCGTCTATGTCCGCGGCCAGGTGGGCACGGATTTCGACGGCAATCTGGTCGGCCTGGGCGACCCGCGCGCCCAGGCCGAGCAGGCGATGGCGAACGTCAAGCAACTGCTCGAGGAAGCGGGCAGCGATCTGTCGCATATCGTCAAGACCACCACCTACATCACCGATCCGCGCTTTCGCGAACCGGTCTACCGGGAAGTCGGCAAATGGCTGCGCGGGGTGTTCCCGATCTCGACCGGACTGGTCGTCGCCGGTCTGGCGCAGCCGGAGTGGCTGATGGAAATCGACGTGATCGCGGTGATTCCCGAGGAGGACGCATGACCTTTTCGATCGCGGCGCGTTGCGCCGAAACCGGCGAGACCGGCTGCGCGGTCAGCTCGTCGAGCATCTGTGTCGCGGCGCGCTGTGCCTTTGCCGGCCCCAATGGCGCGGTACTGACCCAGAATGTCACCAATCCGGCACTGGGCCCCAAGGGGCTCGAGCTGATGGCGGGCGGACATTCCCCGCAGGAGACGCTACAGCAACTGCTGGCGGGCGAAGCGGCCCCCGAATACCGGCAGCTGTTGCTGATCGACGGCCAGGGCCGCACCGCGGTCTACGATGGCGACAATGCGCTTGGCGTGGTCGGTCGTGCCGATGGCGTGGATTGCGTTGCGGCGGGCAACCTGCTCGCCGATGCCAAGGTGCCGCAGGCCATGGTCGAGGCATTCGAGCAGAGTGAAGGGCCGCTGGCGGAGCGACTGCTGGTCGCGATGGAGGCGGGGCTGGCTGCCGGCGGCGAAGCCGGGCCGGTCTACTCGGCGGGGCTCGTCGTCGCCCGTCCCGACGAACCGTGGCCGGTGATCAACCTTCGCATCGACTGGGCAGAGGCCCCCATCGCCGGTCTCCGCGAGCTGTGGTCGCGTTATGCCCCGCAGCTCGAGGACTACGTGGCGCGAGCCAGAAAGCCCGACGCGGCGCCCAGCTACGGCGTGCCGGGAGATCAGTAACGCGGCGTGACCCGCCGCGCGGACCGATTGCAACAAGTGAATTCTCAACAACAAGGTAATGACACCATGCTTGACGCAGCCCAGATCGAACAGTTCCACCGAGATGGCTATCTCGTCGTCGAAAACGTGCTCGATGCCAGCGAGCTGAACGCCCTGAACGAGGCATTCAATCACTGGGTCGACGAAAGCCGCGAGCAGACCGCCGCCTACGGCGAGACCCTGGATCACCGGGCCCGCTTCGACGTCGGCGGCGACCACAGTGCCGAGCACCCTTCGCTGCGCCGCGTCGCCTCGCCGACCGAGATCTCGCCGGCGTATCTCCAGGTGGCGGCCGACTCCCGCATGACCGACATGGTGCATGAGCTGATCGGTGCCGCCGGCGTGCGCCTGCATCACAGCAAGGTCAATTCCAAGCTGCCCAGCACGGAAACCCAGGTGAAATGGCATCAGGATTTTCTGTTCACGCCGCACAGCAACGACGACCTGGTGACGGCGCTGCTGATGGTCGGCGAAGTGACCGCCGAGAACGGCCCGCTGCAGGTCATCCCCGGTAGCCACAAGCAGCCGCTCTATTCGCACTGGCAGGGGGGACGTTTCACCGGCAGCGTGGATGACGAGGTCGTCGAGCGCGAGTGCCAGTCGCCGGTCGAGTGCATCGGCCCGGCGGGCTCGGTGTGCTTCATGCATACACGGTTGCTGCACGCCTCCGCACCGAATGCCTCGAACCTGCCGCGGACCCTCTTCATCACCGTGTACGCCGCCGAGGATGCCCTTCCCTACGGCGACAATCCGCTGCCGAGCCAGCATCAGGGCATGCTGCTGCGTGGCGAGGAGACCGGCACGGTACGCACCACGGCCAACGTGCTGCGGCTGCCCCAGAAGCCGAAGGGGGCGTCGTTCTTCGTTCAGCAATCGGGGCTGGATGCGGCGAGCTGAGGCGATCGGCCCGGCGGCCGATGCGAAGGCGGCGAGATAGCGACTGCGTGTCGAGGGCTGGAACCTGCCGTGGCTGGACGCTGTCACGGGTCCAGCGCATGATGCCTCGGCGATAGCTCGTATCAAGGAATTTCCATGCTTCATGCCACGCTAAAGCAGTTGCGTTATTTCGTCATCGCCGGCGAGTTGGGGAGCGTGACGCGCGCGGCCCAGAAGATCAACGTGTCTCCACCGTCGATCTCTGCCGCCATCGCACAGCTCGAGGATATGGCGGGTGTCCAGCTCTTCGTGCGCCACCATGCCCAGGGCCTGTCGCTGACCCGAGGGGGCGAGCTGCTGTTGACCCGGGCGCGCTCCCTGCTGCACGACGCCGAGGGGCTCATGCAATTCGCCGTGTCGCTGGGGCAGGACGTGGCCGGGCCATTGAGCATGGTCGCCTTCCCGACCTTCGCTCCCATTTTCATGCCCCGGCTCATGCAGGAGTTTCTGAAAGCCTACCCGCGGGTCGAGCCACAGTGCGACGAAGGCCATCAGATGGACATCATCGAGGGGCTGCGCAGCGGACGCTACGAGCTCGGGATCGTCTACGACATGCAGGTCCCCGACGATATCGAGTTCCAGGCGCTATGCCGTTTCCCGCCCTATGCCGCCGTCGCGCCGGATCATCCGCTGGCCGCGCACGAGCGTGTGTCCATCGAGACGTTGAGCGACTACCCCATGGTGCTGCTCGATTGGCCGATGAGCCGGGACTACTTCCTTTCGCTGTTCGTCGACGCGCCGCGTCAGCCAAAGATCGCCCACCGCGCGACATCGATCGGCATGGTCAGGGGGCTCGTCGCCAATGGCTTTGGCTTCACGCTGCTGAACGTGCCTCCCGGCCGCCACCTGGCGCTGGACGGCAAGGCATTCCGAGCCATCCCGCTGGAGGGCGAGGTGCGGGCGCTGACGGTCGGAATCGCCACCTTGAAAGGCATTCGCCTAAGCCCCGTCGCCCAGGCAATGCAGGATTTTCTGAAGGAAAGCGAGTTGGTAGACCTCATGAGCGACAGCGACAAGCCCCCGAAAGAGACCGACGGCTAAACACAGGATCACACCTTCAAGAAACGCCATGAACAAGAAAGGGTTCTGTCAGGGGATATCGAACCCGATCACTCATCAGCCGGCTTCACATTACAATCACCAACAGGAAGACCTATCATGACCGAATCGACACACCCCGACGAATGGCAGTTGCGCGTGGACATGGCCGCCCTGTTCCGTATCGTCGCCAAGCAGGGTTTGCATGAAGCGGTGGCCAACCACTTCAGCGCAGCGGTTTCCGCCGACGGTCGGCGCTTTCTGATGAACCCGAAGTGGAAGCATTTCTCCACCATTCGGGCAAGCGACCTGGTGCTGTTCGATCTCGACGGCGAAGCGCCGGATCTGAACAAGGTCGTCGATCCCACGGCCTGGTCGATCCACGGCCAGATGCATCGATTGATGCCGCAGGCCCGCGTCGTGCTGCACCTTCATCCCCCTTATGCCACCACCATCGCCACGCTGAAAGACCCCCGGGTGCTGCCGATCGACCAGAACACCGGGCGATACTTCAACCGCGTCGCGATCGACGATGGCTTCAGCGGCATGGCCAACAGCGAAGCCGAAGGCGAACGCCTCGCCGGACTGCTGGGCGACAAGACCCGCCTGATGATGGGCAATCACGGCGTCATGGTCGCGGCCGAGACCGTCGGCGAAGCATTCGACGACATGTACACCCTCGAGCGCGCCTGCCGCACGCTGGTGCAAGCCTACGCGACCGGCCAGCCGCTGAACGTGCTGCCCGATGAAGTCGCCGAAGCGACGGCGCGCGACTGGGAGTCTATTCGGGACTTTTCGATCGCCCATTTCGAAGAAATGAAGGCGATTCTCCATGCCGAAGACCCCACCTTTGCGGACTGAGAAGATCGATCGCCATTTGCAATCGACTTCTTTCAAGGGGTAACTCCCCTTCCCAACGCATCGAGGTGACACGGCTTTTGCTCGTCGTGCCGCCCGAACAGGCGGCCCAAAACGACACACGGCGCCTCCCGAAGGAAGGCGCCGTGTGGTTGAGACGCTGGTAAAGATAGCGCCAGACCTGGACGACTATCTGGTCACCTACAACATGAAACGGCCGCATCAAGGCCGCAACATGAAGGGGGCGACACCCTATGCCGTCTTCAAGAAAGGACTCCCCAAGGGAACGAAGAAGGAGCCCAGGAAAACGGCAGAAAACACTGCTTAACTATAAGGAGCCCACGGGGGCATGTGTCAGGCGAATACCATCACTGTACACTTAACCTCCGATCAAGTCATCAACAAGAACATCTGACACATATTCACTACCCGAATTTCGCAGACGTAACAATATTGTCTCGGTCATCTCTGACGGAGACCTCTGGAAAGACTCCAGCAGATCTTTTTCATAGCCACCTGCATCTTCCATGCCATGCAATGCGGTCCAAAAAACACCTGCACCATCCTCATCTGGATAACGCTCAAAGAGCCTAAAAATTGCTGGATAGTAGACCTGCATATCAGCGGCTAAAAGGGCTCGCTGAAGCAACTCTTCAAGAGGTAACCAATTACCATCCTGCGGCTCGAATTCAGCGATTCGATTCGCCAGCTCTTTATCCATATCTTATAACCCAATGTCGCAGCACGTTCGATTTTAGTGCAAGTAAAGCTGCTCGTCGACAAGTTCGACTGGCGGACACCAGGTAATAGCCAATCTCGTCAACACTCACCTATAGCGCTAACGCTTGCAGCATGCACGGCTTTGTAGCAAAGGCGCAGCCTTAACGAAAAAGCCATCACCGCACCTGGCCTGGTTATATTGATTGCTGTATCACAAGGCCCACTGCCCGTCTCACATAACTGTATATTGCAGAGCAACTGCTTGATCTGGGACCTGCGACATTCAATACACTGACGTTGAATTCACGGGCGAACTCACCAAGGAGTTCTGCTGCCCGCACCGGTTTAATCAGTTCAATATCAATGAGCTTATACGGTTTTCCTTGCTTAATACAAAAAAGAACGGTTGCCTCCGTTCCCCCTTGAAGATAAGACTCGTAAAAAATGGCCGTGCCGTCTGAATCGATGACATTTTGCTTCGTCCGCTGGCGATATCCACCGCCGATTTCGGTCAAACCATAGGCATCATTGATTGGCCCATCTTCAGCCATCCGCCCGACAGGACAACTCCCGCCGATTGGAAAGCCCCATTCAAGGCCCGCATCGAGCGCCGCCCGGTCAGCGCCAGTTTGTCCACCACTTATGACCTTTGAAAGCACGACATATCCCTACCAAAATAATGCACAGCGAAGCGGCGGCCCGTCAGGGACGACCGACCTACGTAGCTTGTTAAAGCTTTTTCCATGCGTCCAGCCCTCTTCTGGTTAGAACTGTAACCCAGGGGTGGTACTCTGGATCGAACGCTACTCCGTAAGCCGGGCTCACTATGAATCCATACTTTTCAAAAGCCCCAGGATCGTTGGAGTTTATAAAATCAACCAACACAGTAAACGGAACGCTAATTTTGCCAAACTCTACCAACTCAGCCTCGATGGTTACCTCACTCAAGAAACCACTTTTCGCAAACCGAAAAATTCGCCGACCGTAATCAAATTCATACAAGCCCGACCGGTTTACGCTGTTGCTCACTGGAGCGCCAAGCAGCTGGATCAACTCATCCTGGTTCACACTCAGGGAAACATCATCAAGATTGAAAAATGGTTCGATTCTCATAGAGTTTTGACAGGTACTAGACAGTACGCTCTGATAGAAATTTAAACTGCACGCTGGTTGAGGTGTGACGGTATTTACCTGACAGTCGGCCGCTGAAAAGCAAAGTGGCCATAGTGCTCCCCGTGGGTTATAGAACGAGTGTCTGACGCTCGGCTGTAACACCATGAGGAAACGACTATGACCACCGAAGAAAAGGTAGCACGACGCAAGCTCAGTCTCCTAGAACTGGCCAAGGATCTGCAGAACGTCAGCAAGGCCTGCAAGGTCATGGGCTACTCCCGGCAGCAGTTCTATGAGATCCGTCGCAACTATCAGACGTTCGGCTCCGAGGGGCTTGTCGACAAGCTTCCCGGGCCGCGGGGACCACACCCCAACCGCGTCAGCGAAGAGATCGAAACGGCCATTCTCGAGCACAGCCTGGCCTTCCCCACCCACGGTCCGGTTCGCGTCGCTCAAGAACTGGCGCTACGTGGTATTCAGGTCAGCTCTACGGGAGTCCGAGGCGTCTGGGAACGCCATGACTTGCTGACCCGTCATGAGCGCCTGCTGCGGCTCGAGAAGGCCACACGCGAGCAGAAGATCGAGCTGACCGAAGATCAGGTTCGCCACTTGGAAGGCTTCAGCCCTGAGTTCCGCGAACGCCATATCGAGGTCCACCACACCGGTGAACTGGTGGCCGTCGACACCTTCTTCGTCGGCACGCTCAAGGGGGTCGGCAAGGTCTACCTGCAGTCCGTGATCGACTGCTTCAGCCGCTACGCCTGGGGGCGCCTCTACACCAGCAAACTGCCCATCACGGCAGTACATGTGCTCAACAACGACGTGCTGCCTTTCTTCGAGGCCCACAACGCCAAAGTCAGCACGGTGCTCAGCGACAACGGCCGAGAGTTCTGCGGCCGGAAGGATCAGCATCCGTATGAGCTGTTCCTTCAGCTCGAAGAGATCGAGCATCGCACCACCAAGGTTCGGCGACCGCAGAGCAACGGCTTCGTCGAGCGGCTGCACCGTACCCTTCTGGACGAGCACTTCCGCATCCAGGGGCGCACCAAGTGGTACGAGGCCCTGGAAGAGATGCAGCAGGACCTGGACGATTATCTGGTCATCTACAACACGCAACGGCCGCATCAGGGCCGCAACATGAAGGGGGCGACGCCCTATGCCGTCTTCAAGAAGGGACTCCCTAAGGCGACGAAGAAGGAGCCCAGGAAAACGGCAGAAAACACTGCTTAACTATAGGGAGCCCACGGGGGCATGTGTCAGGCGAATACCATCACTGTACACGCTGGTTAAAGTTTATTGTACTGCACGGTCAGTCCATTGATTTACCATGGCTACACTCCGAACCAGCCATATATTACTAACAAATTCTCCACCTTCTTTGCCGCTATACGGTCCTCGGACAGACTTGCGTCCTCTCCCACTCTCTCATGCCGCTTCCTTCGCGCTACCATCAGGCGAAGCACTGAATGCTCCACCGTCTGAGAGATTACATTGCATCGGCAACATCGAAACATACTTACAACCATCACCGTGTCAACCTGCGAAAAACCGAAAACGGAGTTAAGCGCATACAGAGGGCATAACCCATGCGTTAAACAAGACGTAAATTTGAACGCGCATCTATCCAATTTATGATCACATCACGTTCATCAGCACTGCGATAACAATGACTACCATAATTATGTAACCAATGATGTTGGAGCTAAAATCCTTGACGGTTGCAGCACAGTACGGACAAACAGACTTTTTCGGACTACCTCGATAAGTAATGATTCTAGGTACAATTTTTTTAGCACATTTTGGACAGTTAATCCTGTCATCGGAAGGGCGGCTATTTCTCTCAGGGGCTTTTTCGGTAATCGTAACGTTTATCGCTCTTGGGCCTTTACTGCCTGACCTTGATTCAAATTGAACCGAGTCTCCATTTGATGGCAAAACTGCTCCACTTACACCTTGAACATTGAAGTAATAATCTTTTCCGCATTCAGACGTAATGAAGCCATAACCTTTTTCAGAGCTAAACCATTTTACTGTGCCTTGCACGGTACTTCCTCACTTTTATTGCACACACGCCCTGCACAGCGGCAAGCGGTATCGAGTCCGGTGTCGACGCCGGAGCTATAAGTCCGTAAATCATCAACACAGATTGTCCCCCCGACCCGCATGGCCTTTCCTTGCTGGTGACCAAACCGGTAAGGGCCGCGCCATGCTGAGCCGAGAGGACTTTCTCATGATAAGGCAACTTCACCAGCGAGGCGCCCACCTCGTGGACATTGCGCATCAGATCGGCTGTTGCGAACGGACCGTGCGCCGCCATCTGGCCCGCGAGGAGGCACCTTCCGGGCGACCGGCCAGGCCGCGAGCGAGCAAGCTCGATCCCTACAAGCCGATCATTGATCAGTTGCTGGCCGACAACGTCTGGAACGCCGAAGTGATCTTCCAGTTGATTCGCGAGCAGGGTTACAGCGGCGGCGTCACGATCGTACGGATGTACATCCAGCCCAAGCGGGCGTTACGGCCCAGCAAGCGGACCGTACGCTTCGAGACCCAGCCCGGCTTCCAGCTTCAGCAMGACTGGGGTGAAATCGAGACGGTCGTCGCCGGCCAGCGCTGCAAGGTCTATTTTGCGGTCAACACGCTGGGCTACTCACGGCGCTTCCATGCCTGGGCGGCGTCCAGCCAGGATGCCGAGCACACCTATGAGGCACTGGTGCAGGCCTTCCGCCACTTCGGCGGCGTGCCGCGCACGGTGCTGGTCGACAACCAGAAGGCGGCGGTGCTGAAGCACGCCAGGGACCACCGGGTGATCTTCAATGCCGGCTTCCTGCAACTGGCCAACCACTACGGCTTCGCACCCAAGGCGTGCCGTCCACAGCGCCCGCGCACCAAGGGCAAGACCGAACGCATGGTGGGCTATGTAAAGCAGCACTTCTTCCAGCGCTACCGGCAGTTCGAGAGCTACGCCCACCTGAACCAGCTGCTCCTGCTGTGGCTGGATCGGGTGGCCGATCAGCGACCGCTGCGTCAGTTCCGCCAGACCCCGGTCGAGCGCTTTACTGCCGAGGTCGAGGCTCTCCAGGCGCTGCCGGCAATGGACTTCGACACCCGCTACCACGATCTGCGCCAGGTCGGCTGGGACGGCTACATCGAGGTTCGGGGTAACCGCTACAGCGTCCCCGAGAGTTACTGTGGCCAAGCGGTGGTGATCCGGCTGAGTCTGGACGATGAGCTGACCGTTTACTCGCCGGCCGGTGATGCCATCGCCCAACATCGCCTGCAAGCGCCACAGGCCGGGTGGCGTACCGTCCCGGAGCACCATGCCGCCCTGTGGCAGCAGACCCTGTCAGTGCAGCAGCGTGACCTGCGGGCCTACGAGGAGGTACTGTGATGGCTCTGGAACAGCTACTCAATCGCCTGAAGATGGAGCACCTGCAGGCCTCGCTCGACAGCCTCTGCGAGCACGCCAGCAAGCAGGACCTGAACTACCGCGAGTTCCTGGAACAGGCCTTGCTACAGGAATGGGGCGGGCGCCACCAGAAGGGACTGGAGTCRCGCCTGAAGCAGGCCCGCCTACCCTGGATCAAGACCCTGGAGCAGTTCGACTTCAGCTTCCAGCCCAGCATCGATCACAAGATCGTGCGCGAGCTGGCCGGCCTGGGCTTCGTCGAACGGGGCGAAAACGTGGTGCTGCTCGGGCCACCTGGCGTGGGAAAAACCCACCTCGCTGTCGCCTTGGCCGTCAAGGCCGCCGAAGCCGGCCACCGCGTACTGTTCATGACCCTGGATCGGCTGGTCGGCACGCTGATGCGCTCACGGCAAGAGAATCGCCTGGATCGGCAACTCCAGCAGTTGACCTACCCCAAGGTACTGGTGCTCGACGAGATGGGGTACCTCCCCATGACGCGCGAGGAGGCCAGCCTGTTCTTCCGCTTAATCAACCGGCGCTACGAGCGGGCCAGTACGATCCTCACCTCGAACAAGTCGTTCATGGACTGGGGCGAGATCTTTGGTGACCAGGTCATTGCCACGGCGATACTGGATCGACTGCTGCATCACTCGACCACCCTGAACATCAAAGGCGAAAGCTATCGACTGAAGGACAAACGACGAGCTGGCTTGGTGACCACACCTGCCACGAAGGAGGACGAGCCCTCACACGACCCTGAACCTGTTCCGATGAAAGAGCACTGATAAAAACCGGACAATCTGAAGTGATGAAATCCGGACAGACTTCAATGGCGTTGACACCGGTGACTGTATGAAGTATACTGCTACTACTTGACAACACGCTCGTCCACCCAGGCCTCAATATTTGAATTGCAGCAACTAATACGAAGCACGCCTTCTGCTGGATACCCCACTCGCAGATTAAGTCCATTGTTCCTTGATGGGTTCCTCGCCCGCTTGTTCATATACGCATGAAGAATATGCTCATCGCTCCAGCCAGAATGCTTTACGACAAGTGCTTGCAATGCAGCCTTCGCTGAGTCCGCAGACATTTGTGACCGTGGGATGTGCTCGTGATATATGTCTTGGAAAACTCCCTCTCTATAGCGCCTTACGTAAAAGCAAAGATGACATTCTTCTAGAGCCTCACACACCATAAATCCAGAGTACATGACCTTCTCGCTTGTTAACGCCGCCATCACCAGTGGAAAAACCAGAGGGGAGCAGAGGATTTGGCAACCGGCGCATGGCTTAGTTATGCTCTTTTCGGGCAACTATGAAATACATAATCGAACCCGTTTTCTTGCTGTAGTGAGCCGATATTAGTTTATTCCCCAAATCCCAACGGTCATGATCCGGATTAGGAAACGTAACATCAACTTCACCCTGCCCAATCTTCCATGTCCTTTCTGGATCAGCTTTATCGATAAGGTCTTCTCGCGAGTCCGAAAACCTGAGGCCCAACGGAACCTCACCTGGAAACCTCTCATGCTCATCCTTGCCTTGTGCATACAGGAAAATGGTTTGGCAATTTCTGAGATGTTTGGTCTTCCCACCCTGCGGACCATCATCTGGTTCAAATAAAAGATCTACACCATCGCTCTTTGATTCGACGTATTGGCGCCCATAGTCCGGGTCGCCAACCTTAAAAGACGGATGCTTTTCCAGGAATGAATGTACTTCTTGGGAGTCAATATTCTTTCCCAAAAGCTCGAAAAGCTCAGACGTATCCATTTAGCTCAGAAATCACTATAGCGAATAACGCTTGGACTAAGCCGCCGGTACAGAGCGCAGCAGAGTACCGGTCGGCTTGAGCCCCTTGTTAACTCAAGTTCTCGTGGAACAAAGAGTTTAGATCGTTCATGATTTTCCCGCCTTTATCGGGGCTCTCTGCAAAAGATTCCAACCGCTGAAGCTCAGACTCAATGAAATGGTTAAACTCGGTGATCGGCGGCGCCAGCTCCTTTTCCAAACTCCTCTTTTTTCTTTCGAGCAATTCTGAAGTCTGGGCATCTAGATCAGCTCTATCTATGACCATTTCCCGAAGTTTTTCAAATTCAATAGGCGCTGGCTGCCGATATCTTTCCAGCCACATAATTGAAAGCAGCGGCCTCAACACATAGAAATACTTCTTAATGGGAACCAGCTCCTCACGGAGATATCCTCTGTAATTCGTCTTCGCCATGCTGCGGTAGTGATATATTCCTTTTTCAATGGAGTACACCTTTGGAAGAAGATCCCGCGCTTCCTGGGCAAAACTGCCCCTCTCGATATAGACAATGGGTGACTGAAGCCATTCCACAAATGCAGGATTTGACTTAGAAAAGAGCTTCAGAGCTTTTCTGATGTCCCACCCATTGATGTCGATTTCGTCGACAATCGGATATTCAATAACATCTCTCTTGTCTTCCAGATCAACAGCCACATACCAGTCCTTGGGATGGGCATATATAAAGCGAACATCGTAGTCACTATTAGATGACTCGAACCCCAAGCTCGGCTACCTGATTCAACGGCAAAGAGTACTCGCACCCCATGTTCTTTTTCAGCCTTCTCGATCCTGGAAAGGATCTCATCTTTAACAACTTTTTTGATCATAAATACTTGGCCGCAAACTCTGAGTGCAACACCTGACTGAATCGGTAAGGAGTTGCACTCAGAATTTGCGGCCAAGTGCTAATTCTTGTTGTACCCGTGGTCGCTTCGTGTAAGCAGCGCTTTCTTCCAGAAGCACTCTCGATCAATCACTGACTGATCATCTGCTTTCATCGGGCGGAACTCCAAAAGCGTGAACACAAAGTTCTTCCGTGCGTACGCTTTCCCATGTTTTTTTATAATGGCCGTAAGCTCATCATTATGGCCATGTCCGTTCCCTATGTAGCACGACCAACGCGACCATATCCCTGTTATCCCATAGGCGGAACCCACGTACTTCTTTCCGTTGCTCTTATCCGCAATCAAGTATACGCCTTTCACGCTGGATAGCGCTGACCGCCAGTCCTTTCTATCCTGTGTAACTACTGTTTCAAGCTTCTCAAATGACAGACAAATATCCTCATACCCGGGAAACTCCTCTCCTGCATATGGTTCCTTCAGCAGCTCCGAGACAGTCATTTCTTGAAAATAGCGGTTCGGTGTAACCGCTTTGGCCCGCCCACTTCGCTTAAAACGAATTTTCAAACGCCCAACAAAATTGTCGTACTTCCTGTCCAGCACGACTTCATACCGGTCGGCGTAACGCGCAACAACCCGGAAGAGACCGCCAAAAAGCCAAGTATCTGCCTCAGGATAGAATTGAATCAGAGAGAATATGAATTTCTTGTTGAAATCGTCCCTATGGCCACGATACTCGTTCCATCCTTTCCACCGCTCTCTATCACTGACAAACACATCTAGCGGATGATTCCGACCATTCCAACTTGCTAGATGTATCTTGCAGTTGTCCAATTCGGGGCCGTCAATAAGATCGGACAGTTCTATGTCAACCACTAGTCTCCTCCGGTTGCATAACGCTGAGCTTAGCGGCGACCTTGTAATGGAGGCGAAGCCGCAATGGAAAGGGCGTCCGGCGGCCATCGGCCGCGTACTAAAGCGACTTGTTAAAAATCTGCTGGCTAGCTGGTGACAAGATCATACGCCGCAACAATTTTGTCTATTTGGACAGAAGCCCTGCGGCGATCATCAGCTACAGCACAAATTATGTTCAACTGACTTTTATCCGGCACTTCGTCTTCGGTTAACAGCTCCACATCCATCCATTTCCCATCATCGGATATAGCGTGGATCGTGCTAAATGCTATCAGGCTGCCGTCGGTCGTTCTTAAACCGAACCACCATTGGCCCATCATCATTCTCCCTGTGTACCAGGCGGGGAGTATTTCAATTGCAGCACCAGCATCATCTAGCATCGCAATTTTGCGATTGATCTTTCGCCACTGAAGCCAAGTAAACGCGAGACTTATCGCGGCAATGATAGCGCTAATTATTGAGACGATATTACTGACCATGACACCCCTTGATTTTTAACGCTTGCCGCATGCGCGCCCGCCGGATGGAGCCGAAGGCGCAATGTAGTGGGCGTCGCCGTGCCTGCACTTGTTAGGCGCGGGTTGGACTTTGCAGCTCATTATTCTCGCTCCGGATCAAAGGTTTCAATAATTAATGAGGACACTCCACCCGGGTCTTGTTCGCCGGGTCTATCAAGCCCATTTGGCGGAATCTTTTGATCACCCTCATCCGTTTTCAATGCAACATCAAAGGCTTGCTCTAGGATCGGCATCCTGCTACTGGACTGAAATCTACTGGCTATCGGGAAAGCGCGGCTGCCAGCATAGTATAGAACCGACTCTGTTGAATCGCCTGCCCCCCTCGGAGTATCGCCGCGGCCAATGTTTGATCTTCGGTAAGTTTTGCTGCCGGTTACCTGTAGCAATTCCTTGATCGTCTTTGACCAATCGCTTCGTGGTCTATGAAGTGAGAATGTCCTTCCATCTCGAAACAACAACATATTACCTAGAAGCTTCGCTAAGGATTTATCCGCTTCCAGATTTCGTGTGGTTTGGCTCGTCGCCCAAGGACACTGATCCGGCCAGTCTATTTCTTCAGGATATTGCGGTAGGTTCAAGACGAGCACGTAACGTGAACCTGAGGAATTCTTCCCAAAGTTACGCAACCCTGAAAGAAGCCCTCCAGTGACGAATTCAAATGCTGGCCAAGTTGAATACAACTCCAGCTGTGGGTCATTGGACTTGAGATGTGCGGTGCCATTAGTCGACGTTTTTGCTTGTAAGAGAATTGCCCGAGCGAACGCTTTCGTACGGCCAATATGTTGATGAACGATGAGTAAGTCGGCAAGTTCGACACGGCGACGCGGCGAGCCGAATGCCACTTGAGGGTGCCCGTGACAAAACACCCCAGATACTCGAATCGAAATTCCTTTTGGCTCAAGCAGGCTGGCCCACCGTTGGGCCAGAAGAGGAACACCATCAGTGACCAACGTCGCAACGAAATCTTCTTCGCGGGTGTGCTTCTTAGCGCTAACACGCGCGTGGTGATGAGAATGCCAAACGGCAGAGTTGGCACCTGAATATATGCCTTCTATCTCGCGGGTTGAGAAGAGCTTCTTCATCGATAACTTAAAACCTTTTATCGCCCAAAAGGCTTGGCCGCAAATTCTGAGTGCAACACTTGACTGAATCGGTAAGGTGTTGACCCCATGTCATATTCTGAACTCTGCATCGAAGAACATGCGACGATCCAGGTCAGCCTCGCGCAGGGCTTGAGCATCAGGAAGGTGGCGGCTCTGCTCGAGCGGTCTCCGTCGACGATCAGCCGAGAGATACGCCGCAATCGATGGCAGATATCGTGTGCCACATGCGCAACAGCGTCGCCAAGATCGCCGGACAGTCTGCCGGCCAAGGCGCAAGCTGCTTCCTGGCAATCCACGCTTCGTCTTGATTCAGCACATGCTGCGTCAGCGCTTGTCCCCCGAGCAGATCAGCGGCAAGCTCAAGCGTATGAATATCCCTGACCTCCGAGACTCCTACGTCTGCCGTGAAACGATCTACAACGCCATCTATGCGTTGCCCGTCGGCGAGCTACGAAAAGAGTTGATCCACTGCCTACGGCAAGGAAAAGCGACTCGCAAGCCGCGGCGTGGGCAAGTTGACCGGCGCAACAAGATTCCTGATATGGTCAGCATCCACCTCCGCCCTCCCGAGGTAGAGAAACGTGAATTCCCAGGGCATTGGGAAGGTGATCTGATCAAAGGCAAGGGCAATGCATCGGCTATCGGCACCCTTGTCGAGCTGAAAAGCGGTTACCTGATCCTGGCCAAGATGCACGATGCGACCGCTACCTCTGCCGTGGAAGGCTTTAGCGCTGCGCTGAACCGCATGCCGTTGGCTGCACGGAAGAGCATGACGTATGACCAGGGGCGCGAAATAGCGCAGCACGCTCAGATTACCCAGAATACCGGTGTTGCCATCTATTTCTGTGACCCGCATAGCCCGTGGCAGAGAGGTGCCAACGAAAATATCAATGGGCTCATACGGCAGTACTTGCCCAAGGGAACGGATCTATCGGTCTACAGCCAGCAAGAACTGGATGAGATAGCGCTTGAACTCAATATGCGCCCGCGGAAGCGCTTCGACTTCACATGTCCCATTGAAATGATGAGCGAACTGATGGCGCAGTACCATGAGGCTCCGTCATCAATGCATTGACGGTGTTGCACTCAGAAGCTGCATCCGCCCTGCTTCTCTATAATCTTCCGTTCATCCGGAAAACTAAACTCAGATAAGCTAGAGTCGTTCGGGTCAATCTCTAGATGTAAATCGTAGAATCTTTTCGTGGTCTCAAAAAAAACTCACGCCAGTAGTACCTGCCTATCTTTGATGTTGCACCATGCATGGGAGCCTTTGGAGCAGCTTCGGGCTTTTCTCCTCTGCACTCCGGACACGTGTTCTCTTGGAATCCAAGTGTGACGGGCACCCTCTCTCTGGAACCATACCAAGAGCCAAATTTAAGCTGGTGAGGCAAGAACCGCTCGCCGTGCTCCCTGTCACAGGTGCAAATCATTATCGCTTTACAAAACTCGCACTGGTATTTGCGAATCAAGTCGTATTGATTTAGGCATTTCAGCGATGGATGCGTGCAATTCTTATTCATAACTTATGCATAACAGGTATTAGATTTCATTAAACCTCATAGCTGGAGCTCTCCATAGCGTTTTCCTCTTGCTACATTCAACCAACATACCCGCACCCCACCGAGGAATCCTGACAGATCCTTCTATGGATTCGGGATACAGAACTTACATTCATCCCATACGCCTGAAATCCACTTTTATTGCCTCCGCTTCGGATTTCCATGCTTGAAACCTCTGTTGGCTTTCGCGGCTCTGATTGAGCATCTGCTCTACCTCCGCGACTTTCTGCCGGAGCTCAAGATAGTTCCCAAAGAACATTTCCTTGAACTGGTCCGAGTTGATTAGTGTCAGCAGCTCCTCCCGCTGCTTCTCGAAATTACTCACCATTTTGGCAATTGCGTTCTGGAATTCGGTCTGGCGCTTATGTTCTTCCCAGCTATCCCATAGCTCAAACGCCAAACCTACTGCAGCAAGAGCCCCGTTCGCACCTTTGGCAAATTTGGTGGCCCCCCAGGGCTTGAAATTAAGATACTTACCAAGATCGACCCCAACGGACTTCGCAACATTCACAACTCCGTCCCGGGCCGCAAGGACCGAGTCTCTATTGATGAAATTTCCGTTCAGGACATGGTTTACACCCTGCTTGCCCATCGACTTGATCGTGGTATTGAAGTGACTGACCTCGTTGTCAAAGCCAATCTGCATTTTTTCAACTTCCAGCGTAATCGGCTGAACCTGACGGCTAAATTCATTCTGTAACCGAGTGGCGATCACAATACCTTCAGAGCCAATTTCCCGCTCAAAGAAATCACCGAAAGTTTCGAGACTACAACCTTTCGCTTTGAGGATCAGATCGGAAAAATATCGGGCAACGAACTCCCGTAGCCCTATCCTCGCGTCTTCGATATCCCGCTCGGTGGTCGCCAGCTGCAGCTTTAGATGGTTATTAAGCTCGTCCAGCTTAGTGACTTCCTGTGAGATCTTCTGGTCGTTCTCTATCGCTATCGGCAACTGCTTACTCAAAACATCGCGGATGACACTGGCGCGCATTTCTTCTGCAAGGGCCGCTGCGCCGCCGCTGTTATGAATCTTCTGCGCCGTCTCCACCTGAAGCTCAGCAATATGCGACAGCTTTTTAAACTCATCGGGGTTCTGAAGCCAGTGGTCAACGCCCAGGTCAAACGGATTTGCCGCCACAGCAACTACCGATAGTTTTTTCTCTTCTTTATCGTCAAGCTCTATTGCCGTGCGAAGTCTACCAACGACATTGTCATATTTAACTTTGAGGTTATCCCGGTAATCATCTTCATCTTCCACATCCGCCACTTCGTCGAAGCGGCTGAGTACGAACACTGTCCTGGACAGGAGCCCCAAGGTGCGGAACAGCCAGGGCAGATCATCCTCGTGGCTCTCCTTGATCGGGTTAGTCGGGTTCATGACATACAGAACCAAGTGTGCTTCACTCACGTATTTTCTGGTGATGTCCTTATATTTTTCTATAGCCTGCTTCTCGGCGTTGTACTTTTCCTTGAAGCCAAACAGACCCGGGGTATCAATAAGAACAAAGTCCTCACCCACCTCGTAGACCTTTACCTCATTAGAGGATTCACTGTGACTGATTTTCATACTGGACTTATCGAGCTGCTCCATCCATGCGGCGGCAATAGACGTTTTGCCCTCTGAAAAACCGCCTATGAGTGCGACCTTGAGCCGTTCGCCAGACACGGATTGGATGGCTGCCTGAAGCTTTGATCGCAACTCCTGATCAATCGGAACCCCGGCCTTCTCACCTTGCGTCAAAAACTTCGAAAGTCTGTTCAACAGCTCCAGAGAATCGTTCTGCTGGTCTTTGAAGGTATTGAGTGTGTCTTTCATTACAGAGCTCCTGAAGCTTCGATCATGCTCGACAACGTCTTGATTTTTGTATTCGACTGGTTAATCAGGTCTGCGTGTGCCCTCGCCTTGCCCGCAGGTATGGCGAGTGCCTGCTCAATCTCAGTGACTTTTTCTTTCATCTCCGGGAGACCTTGTTCGAGACTTTCTTGCAGTGATTCGCGCAATTGGCCGGTAATGTTTCTGAGGTTTTCATCAGCAGCTTTTCGTTGCTGCGATTTTTTGTAACTGGAACTCAGAAATCCACGTACGGCCTTGTATGCACCGATTGCAATACTGGCTGCTCCCATACCAATAACTAACCAGCCTGCTGGGTTCCACCAAAGCAATGCTCCACCAGCGATGACTGCCAGAAGGTTCGTCAATCGCAAACCATTGTCGATATCCAGTTTGAGGTCGAAATCACGATCAATATCGGCACTAGCAATCGTGGTGTAAATATCCGTCAACTCGCGACTTTTATCCTCGAAACGCTTGACTATGTTCTCGGTCTCTTTTTTAAAACGCTCGATCTGCTGCGCCATCGCCTTCTTCAAACTTTCATTCAGCCGCTCCTGATGAGTTTTAATCAGCTGTTTCAAAATCGCTTTAAAGGCATCATTGCTGATATCGTCGTCAATTTCTGAATACACTTCGTTCAGAACATCGCTGCTGAAGCGTTCAATTGAGGTCTCGGCGGAAGATTCAAGACGCTTCCTGAATGACGAAAAGCCACTTCTGATTTGCTTCTTCGAACTCTGCTCGCCGAGGCGGAGATCCGCCGCCAACTCTGAAATTCCCTGTCTTACGTGGTCGAGGACGACGGTGGTCTTGTCCAGAGCATCCTTGACCTTGAAGAGATTGGCCCTCTGAATCTTTTGCTGACTATCCTCGAGCACGCTGTCCTGAATAAAGCGGATAAATGCCTCCACCCCGGATAACTCGATCAGCAGGTCTGTTTCAAACTCGGATAGAGCTTTCTTGCGGCGTCTCGCGTTCTGCGAATCGGGAGCAAAATGATCTGTTGCTGCCAGGAAGGCCGGGAGCGAGGTCAACGGGCGCACACCCTGAAAATGCGACCCGAGCTGTTCTTCCATTTTCTCTTCAAGTTCTTGCAAGCTGGCATGTTCATCTTCAGAGATAAGCGGGCGATCTTTCAGCGCATACCTGGAATTTATAACTTTTTTATTGAAAACACACCAGACCTCTGTTGAGGCCCCAAGGTGCATTTTGATTTTCTCGAGAGTACCTTTCCTTCGTTCCTGGTCCCCCGTTTGTGGAGGTGCGGGCTGGTTCGTGACGTAGAACACAGCATGGGCTGCCTGAAGGGCTTTTTCAATCTCCTCCGCGATCAGGCGCTCAGTGCCTTCTATTCCCGGTACATCGAGTAGTGTAAATTCTTGGCCAGCTACGCTGAAGTCGAATCGTTGCGTCCTTCGAGTGAAATCTGAGCGGCCATCTCCTATGATTCCGCCGTCAGACAAAGCTTCAAGCTCCGGCAGGTGTTCCCTGAACTCCTGCAGCTTGTCCCTGGTTTCTGCCAGCTGGTTTTCCAGTCCTATTTTCTGTTCGTTTAGAACCGACAGCTCGCTCTCGCGTTCTGTTTCGATCTTGCATAACTGCTGTTCTTCACGGGCAAGAGCCAGCTCCTCTTCCGTTTCCCTGAACAAGTGCAGAAACTTCTGCCACAAGGACGCCGTCCGTTTTCGCTCCAGTACCAGCTCACGATATTGGACAATCTTGTTCCTGGACTCCGCACTTAGCTGCTCATAGTTCGAAGACGTTTCTTCACATTTTTCGCGGAGATCTTCAATTTCCCGGCCAAGTCGCTCTGCCTCATACTGGAGCGCACCCAGCCTGTCACCTGTCAGCTCGTATTTGCCCTGAAAATCCCGGAAGGCTTTTTGATCTTTCAGCTTGCTGTCTTCTTTAAGCAATATCCTCATGGTCTCTATGATTGTGGATTTTCCCGCCCCCGTTTCGCCATAAAACGCGATAGTGAAGGTATCCCACTCAGCGTTGGCCTCAAGAGCTTCCAGCTGATCCTGAAGGTTCGACCGATGCTCCCGCAGTAACGAATGGGCCTCACGCTGGGCGCCGTTCAATTGCTCATCGTCTGACTCGGTGGCTAGCTCACTGATTATGTCATCTAGTTCAGCGTTAACCCCGCGATACAGTTCACGTGGATCATCTATGTTCAGCTTCATGTAGTCATCTTCTATTTTTACCGCCTTCCAAAGTACTGCTTGCTGGCTACGATACAGATTGTATCCGCACCGGTAGTTAGAGGTTGCAACCGAGCCGTGTCGTGAAATCTAACGCGAAGCTTTGCGGCAATTTGGAGCCGCAAAGCGGTGTAAAAATTATCCAACAACAGCGCTTTGTTAGGGGTTTTCAACCTGAGCTACCGCATTTAACTGATCGAACAGCAGTCTGAAACTCTCAAACTCTGCAGGGGAAATATTGGAACAGATTTCAGAGAAGCTATTTTTATTACCCTTAATATTGAACACATCAGTTCCTTGAAGTATTGGGTCGTCTTTCAAGTTATTTGCATCGAGAATTTCGTCAGAAAAATAGTGCTCCATTACAAAATACCTTTGTGTTAGCACGGCTTCATTTACAAAATGGGAGCGAAAGGCAGGAACAGGCAATGTCACACCATATATTTCTTTTGTTCGGTGTTTTCTTACCTGCTTGGCTATTTCATGATCTTCAAATATTTGTTTATTTAGCCCTCGAAAACACTCATTTCCCTCGCGATCGTTATCAAACAACCCAATTACTTTGTGGTCAACGATATTTGCAAGATACTCAAGTGATCTTCTTACTGTATCAGCATTTCCTGTTCGGCTATTTTCATCAAAATGAATCCCGGATGAAACAATTGAAAAAGGCATTTCAGCGTCGCCGTTCAACTTGCCCCATGCCACTTCCAAGATTTTTTGATCAGTTTTACCCTCAGTTAAAACAATTGGCTTATCTCTGGAATTTTCAATTTCATTTAAAACGCTAGCAAGGCCCTCTTTAACGGTGGAAAAATTATCAATACGCAATGCAGATAGTACTCCTTGATTTTTAACGGTCTTATTAAGGTAAAAAAGCTCTCCCTCATCAACTTTATTAATTAGCCGGTCATTATGGCTTATAACATAAACTTGACTTTCATCATGAGATTTCAATTCATCAATTAGATGTGATTGTAAATCCGAATGTACATGAGAGTCAGGTTCATCAATCAGTATAAGGCAAATTCCACCTTTGCTTTTCTCTATGTATTCAATAGTTGAGAAAATTTCAACAACCTGCAAAAAACCACTACCCATCATTGAAATTTCTAATTCTCTATGGGATGAGCACTGGGCTGTTATCCTAACATACTCCTCATCAATTCTATTTTTGTTTTTAAACCTTATCTGATAATCAGATTTGAGAACTTTGTTTATTCTACCTTCAAGCTTATCGAACTTTTCAGCAACTTTACTAGCTTGAATGTTTTCTGTTTTTAATATTTTATTTCTTAAAACATCATGAGATTTACCGATGCTTATTTTTTTCTCAATCTGAGCATCATTATAAAAGGGTTCGTTTTTGAATATTGTTGAAATTGGTCGTGTTTGATAGATAAATATTGCATTTTTAAGTGAGCATTCCTTGCTCTCTATATGTGCCGAAAAACGTTCAAACTCAGAAAACCCTTCACTGTTGAAAACTCTAAGATATGAGTTTTTTATCCCTGGCTTTTCAAACCTTATTTTGAGTGAAAAACTCTCATTGCCATCAGCAATGGTTAATGTTATCGAAGCATTCCCCAAGCTATGATCATAAAAAATATCATCATCATTGACGAGTCTAATTTGACTCAGCTCAGAAAAAGGTATGTAATAATTAGCGTTTGCTTTATAAAACTTTTTGCTATTCCGCGTCTGTATCAGCGTATTATAAGCATACTTCCATAAGTTTAACGCCTCAAAAATAGTACTTTTTCCAATATTATTCTCACCTACTATAACATTAAAATTCTCACTGCAATTAACCTCGATTTTTTTAAATGACTTAAAGTTATCAAGCTCAATTTTTGATATGTACATTTACTACCTACAAATTCGGTGTTGAACTTTTGCCTAACGCCAGCCAGCATGCGCGGCTACGGAATGGAGGCGAAGCCGCAATGCAGTAGGCGTCGCGTGCCAGGCCTTGTTATATGTACTTGGACACGTTTAAGTCCATGACTCGGACCGATTCAATAATCTTTCGAAACATTGCATACTCCTGACCATGAACTGTATCCCAATCGATACCCTTGCCCCGAAATGCCGGATCTGTACCGACTTCCATGTAAGTGCGGTAGTTACTCAATTTAAACTGAGCTTTATCGACTTTTTCTAAAAGGGGCAGATGGCTATTGGGCTTGATGTGAAGAGCCTTTGGCAGTTCATGAGCCACCTCATTTCTGTGCCGACGAAGTGCTTGAATTGTCAACACATCCTCAGAATCTAAAGCCTCCATGAAATCGCGCAAGTAAAGCAGAAAAGCCTGTAACTCACTTTTATCTCTGTAGCTTACATCGTCTTCATAGGAGCGAAATGGCATGCCCTCTCCGAACGAGGTGTCGGCATAAAAAGCTTTTATTGGACAGACAACTAGACTAGTCACCAGCTCGAAAGCTAATAGTATAAAACCGGCGTAAGTTAAGCCTTGAGTTAGTTCACTCTCGGACCAGTCATCCACCCTATTCATCAAACCTTCCTCTGTTTCTCCAGAACATATAAAAGGTATTAGACAGCTTGCTCTGATAACAACTTGAACGCGCGCGCTCGTTCAAGCTTCTTATATTGCACGGCCAAACCATTGATTTTTTCAAGACTATCCGATGGATCTCGCTATATAGCACCAATAAAAGCGCCTACCACCTTGCCACTATGCGGGCCTCGGACCGGCTTCCTACCCCACAAGCACCGCTACCATTTCCCCACGCTACCGCCAGGCGAAGCATTGAACGCTCCACCGTCTGGGCCATTAGGTTGTATCGGCAAGATCAAACGATACTTAACCTATCGCGGCTCGGCGTCGAGCGACAGTTGGTCGCATGAACGGTGCGTACACGAAAACACCCGCGCCGCCTGGGCGGCGCGGGCGTGGGGGTCAGGCTTGCGGGCTTGGGTTACGAGGGGAAGTTGAACTGCGCGCTTTCCTGGGCGCTGTGCTGCGGCCAGCGTTGGGAGATGGCCTTGCGGCGGGTGTAGAAGCGTACGGCGTCGGGACCGTAGGCGTGCAGGTCGCCGAACAGCGAGTCCTTCCAGCCGCCGAAGCTGTGGAAGGCGACCGGCACGGGCAGCGGCACGTTGATGCCGACCATGCCGACCTCGATGGCATCGGCGAAGCGCCGCCCCGCCTCGCCATCGCGGGTGAACACGCAGGTGCCATTGCCGTACTGGTGGGCGTTGATCAGGGCGATGGCTTCGTCGAGGGTTTCGACGCGCACCACGCACAGCACCGGGCCGAAGATCTCGTCACGATAGATGCTCATTGTCGGCGTGACGCGGTCGAACAGCGTGGCGCCAAGGAAGTAGCCCGGCGAGCCGTCCACCAGCGGATGCTCGCGGCCGTCGACCACCAGCTCGGCACCGGCGGCGGCGCCCTGCTCGATGTAGCCGGCGACCTTGTCGCGCTGGCCGGCGTTGATCAGCGCGCCCATGTCGAGGCGCTTCTCGGTGCCCGGGCCGATCTTCAGCTCGCGGGCCTGGGCGGCCAGGCGCTCGACCAGGGCATCGGCGGTGGCGTCACCCACGCACACGGCGACGGAGATCGCCATGCAACGCTCGCCGGCACTGCCGGATGCGGCACCGATCAGCGTATTGGCGGCGTTGTCGATATTGGCATCCGGCAGGACCACGGCATGGTTCTTGGCACCACCGAGAGCTTGCACGCGCTTGCCCTGTTGGGTGCCGCCCTCGTAGATCCTGCGCGCCACCGGGGTGGAGCCGACGAACGACAGCGCCCGCACCTCGGGGGCCTCGATCAGCGCGTCGACGGCCTCGCGGTCGCCGTTGACGACGCTGAATAGCCCCTTGGGCAGCCCGGCCTCGTCGAGCAGCTCGGCCATCTTCACGGCGGCCGAAGGCGCCTGCTCGGAGGGCTTGAGGATGAAGGCGTTGCCGCAGGCCAGCGCCATCGGATACATCCACAGCGGCACCATAGCCGGGAAGTTGAACGGCGTGATGCCGGCGACCACGCCCAGCGGCTGGTGGTTGGACCAGGTGTCGATGCCCGGCCCGGCGTTGTGGGAATACTTACCCTTGAGGAGTTCCGGCACGCCGCAGGCGTACTCGACGTTCTCGATGCCGCGCTTGAGTTCGCCCATGGCGTCCTCGTGCACCTTGCCGTGTTCCTCGCTGATCAGCGCGCAGATCTCGTCGGCGCCGCGTTCGAGCAGGCTCTTGAAGCGGAACATCACCTGGGCGCGCTTGGCCGGCGGCATGTCGCGCCAGGCGGGCTGGGCCTCGCGGGCGGCGTCGATGGCGCGCTGCACGGTGGCGGTGTCGGCCATCGCCAGGCGGCGTACCGGCTCGGCGGTGGCCGGGTTGATCACGTCTATGGTGCGCTCACCCGCCAGGCGTTCGCCGGCGATCCAGTGGCATACGTCTGTCATAGCGTCTCTATATTCTTGCGAATAGTTGCGAATCGTTGGCGTCGGTCAGGGGTACGGGTCAGCCTTAGAATTCTCTGCCGAGCAGCGCCTCATCGAACGGGTAGCGAGAGAGCTTCTCGATGCCGGTCTCGGTGACCAGCACCTCTTCCTCCAGCTTGACCCCGTCGGCGGCGCCGACCTCGCCGATGTAGCTCTCCACCGAGACGACCATGCCCGGCTCGAGGATGCCGTCCTTGGAGAAGCGGTCGAAGTCCATGTGATGGGCGACCAGCGGCGTCTCGCCGTGCATGCCCACGCCGTGGATGATCGACGGATAGCGGCGGTCGAGGAAGCGTTCGGGGATCTTCCAGGCGCGCTCGGCAATCTCGCGATAGTTCATGCCCGGGGCGAGGATCGCCATGTTGTGATGGACCTGCTCGTAGGCCATCCGGTAGAGGCTCTGCTGGTAGGCGGTGGGCCTGCCGGGGCCGACGTGGAAGGTCCGCGAGAAGTCGGAATAGTAGCCGTGGCAACCGATGGTATCGGTATCCAGCGCCACCAGTTCGCCGGGGCGGATCACCCGGTTGCTGGCCTCGTTGAACCAGGGGTTGGTGCGCGGGCCGGACGACAGCAGGCGGGTCTCGATGAACTCGCCGCCCTGCTGGATGACGTTGCCGTAGAGGATCGCGAACAGGTCGTTCTCGGTCACACCCGGCTTGATCGCCGCCTCGACCTCGGCCACCGCGGCCTCGCTGCCGGCCATCGACTGCGCCAGACAGGCGATCTCTTCCGGGGTCTTGATGCGCCGGCAGTGCAGGGTGTCCTGCATGCAGTCGAAGACCTCCAGCCCCTGGGCCTCCAGCGAGCGGGCCAGGTTCAGGGCGCAGCGATCCAGGCCGATCTTCTTGTTGCCCTTGCCGTGTTCTTCCATCAGCTCGGCGATCTCGATGCCGAACGGGTCGGAGGACAGGTTGTCGCGCTGGTTGACCGCCGACCACACCACCTTGGAGGTGCGCGATTCGTCGATGGTCTCGAGCCAGGTCGAGACGTGGGCGCTGCCGGGGTATTCGAAGAGGATCACCGGCCCTTCCAGCGGCACGTAGATGTAGCGCGTGGAGTTGCGCAGGAAGTAGCCGAACATGTTGCGCGAGCCGGTCGCGTAACGCTGGTTGTAGGGGTCGAACAACACCACGGCGGCGTAGCCCTGCTCGGCCATCATCGCGCGCAGGCGTGCCAGCCGCCCGGCGCGCAACTGCCTGGGATCGAAGGCGGTGGGAATACTGTCGCCGTTGGCCATCGGCGCGGAGGGCACGACCGGGATGCTGTCCGGTTCGTTGTCGGTCAGTCGATCGGATTCGATGGTGTTCATGGTCGGTCCTTGCAGACAGACACCCGGCACGCCGCAAGACGTGCCGGGTGTCTCGGAATGGGGATCAATCGGCGAGGCTGTCGCTGCGCCGTGTGGCGCCCTCTTCGAGCAGGCGCTCGTGCACCGGCGCCATGCGCCCGAAGATGCGCTGGGCGCGCTCGGGCCGGCCGACGAAGCCCGGCTCCTTGGCGTAGGCGAAGATCACGGTGTGGCGCTCGCGGTCGCCGACCACCGGGGTGACACGGTGCAGGGAGTAACGGCCGAAGAAGACCTGCAGGTCGCCCGGCTGGAGAGCCAGCGACTTCAGGCGCGACCGGTCGCCGTCGAGCACCTCCTGCACACCCTCGAAGTTCTCGCCCTCGGGGCTGCGGATGCCGGGGGCGTATTCGAAGCGTCCGCCACCCTGCGACTGGCGGGTCATCATGGTGACGATGAACTCGTTGGTGTCGTAGTGCCACGGGTGCTGGCAGCCCTCGCGCAACACGTTGACCACCAGGTCGGCCAGCGGGTCGGCGTATTCGTGAATCTCGTCGACGCCCACCACGGTGGCGATGAAGCGCTGGAAGTCCGGGTTGCGATAGATCTGGCGGATGATCGTGGTCTCGTCGATCCGGTCGCCGGCGACGAAGCCGTTGGTACGATCGTCGAAGCGGTTGCGCGGATGCGAAGCCGGCAGGCTCGGATCGCCCGACGAGTTGTAGGGGTTGGTCTCGTTCTGGTTGTAGTGCGCCTCGGGCGAGAGCCGCTCGGTCTCGCGTTCGAGACGCGCCAGCGCCTCTTGCGGCACGAACTGCTCGAGCACCACGCAACCATCCTCGGCGAGTTGCCGGCGGCAGCGTTCGATCAGCGCCTGACCGTCAGCCTGGTCGAGCCGGGCGATGGGGTACTGCGCGAGGTCGACGAGCCCGTCCAGCGACGTCTCGCGTCTTTCTGCCCCGGCGGTGGCGTGCATGGTGAAATCTCCTTTACATCGTGGTTTCACCTGGACAGCCTAGAGCCGGCAATTTCATAATGAAAATGAATGATTAAGATATAATTAATTACGGGGTCTCATAGATCATGGATACCGACCTGCTACGCGCCTTCGTCACCGTGGCCGAGTGCGAAGGCTTCAGTGCCGCTGGTAAGATCCTCTGCCGGACCCAGTCGGCGGTCAGCCTGCAGATCAAGCGCCTCGAGGACCGCATGGGCGAGGCGCTGTTCGAGCGCACCAGTCGCAGCGTGCTGTTGACCGCGGCCGGGGGGCGACTGTTGCCCTATGCGCGACAGATCCTCAAGTTGCAGGACGAAGCACAACGGGTGATGGGCGCCGACCGCAAGGGTCAGTCGATTCGGCTGGGCATATCCGAGGAACAGGCCAGCGCCTACCTGCCCGGGCTGCTGCCCCAATTCGCCGAGAGTCATCCCGACGTGCGCATCGAGATCGTCTGCGACATCAGCGCCAGCCTGGTGGAACGCTTTCAGGAAGGCCTGCTGGACGTGGTGCTGGCGATTCGCCACGCCCCGACGCACACCGGCGAGCTGCTGGGCCGCGAGCCGATGGTCTGGGTGGCCGCCGAGCACGTCGACCCCACCGGCTGGTCACGCCTGCCCCTGGCGCTGAACCCCGAGGGCTGCATCTTCCGGGCCCACGCCTTCGCCGCGCTGGGCCGGGAATCGCGCACCTGGGACGTGCGCTACACCAGCCCGTCCCCCACCGGCATCAACCTGGCCGTGCAGGCGGGCCTGGCGATGACCGTGAAGACGCCGCGCAGCGTCCCCGCCGGGTGTCGCGTCCTGGGTATCGACGAGGGCCTGCCCGAGCTGGGCCACGTGGAGATCGAGATCCACCGCAGCCCGGGGCAGATGAGCGAGGCCTTCGACAGCTTCTGCAACGCCCTGCGCGCGACGGTGACCGGCACCGACTGCGTGGAAGACGTCGGGATGTTGAGCGAGGAAACACCCCGCTAGAGGTAGGTCCCCTGCCGATTGGTTGGCCTCTGTGGGAGCGAATTTATTCGCGATGGCGGCGGGCATTGTAGTTTCTCCGGCCATGCCGGGCGCCTGCGGCGCCAATCGGGAACGAGTTCCCTCCCACAGGAGACCCCATGCGCCAGTGGGCCATCCAAGCTGGTTTTCGCGGGAGGGATTTCATTCTCCGTAGCGGGGCCTTGACGTTTCACGCTGTCCGCGAAGAACCCGGAGTTAGCCCGAAGCCCGCAGGCGTTCGATTCCGGTCTCCCCGGCCCGCGCCAGATAGATACGCAACCAGGGCGTGAAGGCGTCCGGGTTCATCGCCACTTCCTCGCGCAGCGTCGTCACGTCGACCCAGCGATAGGCGTCGACTTCCTCGGGGTCGGGAGCCACCGTCGGCGCCGGCGTCGGCCAGTCGGCCGCGAAGAAATGCACGCGTTCGTTCTCCACCAGGCCACCGCCCACCTCGGCGCGATAATCCATCACGGCGGCGGGCCTCAGCGGCAGTTCCAGCCCCATCTCCTCGCGCAGCCGGCGTGCCGCGCAGGTGGCGATAGCCTCTTGCCAGTCCGGGTGGGAGCAGCAGGCATTGGCCCACTGGCCCGGCGAATGATACTTGCCCGGGGCGCGGCGTTGCAGCAGGGTCTGCCCGCCGCGGAAGACGAACACGGAAATCGCCAGATGCGGCAGGGCCCGACGGTGTGCCTCGAGCTTGCCGACGGGATAGACGCCTCCGCGTTCATCGATGGCGGTGATGAGTCGCTCGCTCAAGGGTAGCCTCCCGCTTCGTCCGTGAGGTGCCAGTGTAAACCACCCGTGCGCGACAAGCTCCGTGACTGGCCGGCAACGCCGGCGATGACTAAGCTCGGGGCTCGGCAATCGCAACGCAAGCAAGGAGGCTCGAATGACCGTACTGCTGGGGTGCCTGCTGGTGGTGGCACTGATTCCCTACGCCCTCGCCATGCTCGGCGGGATCTGCCGTCGCCGTCAGTTGGGCAGCTTCGACAATCACTACCCGCGCGCCCAGTATGCCGAGATCACCGGGCTGGGCGCCCGGCTGTGGGCCGCCCAGCAGAACGCCTGGGAGGCGCTGATCCTCTTCACCGCGGCGATCGCGGCCGCGCTGCTGGCCGGCGTTCAGGGCGCCGTGGCCGAGGGCGCCGCCCTGCTGTTCGTGGCGGCCCGGCTGCTGCATGCCCTGTGCTACGCCGCCGACTGGGCGACGGCCCGCTCGCTGGTGTTCATCGTCGGCTTTCTCGCCGCCATGGCCCTGTTCGCCCTGGCGCTATCGTGAATGGCGACTCACCGTAAGAACCCCCAGCGAAGGGCAACCTTGCGCTAGGATGGGAGAACAACGACGCAAGAGGCGACCAACGCCCGATAACGACGAGCCTGGGTACGCCGGGGCGGGAACCGTAAAGCAAGGAGGCCTGCATGGGATACGACATTCGCCTCAAGCGAATCTACGCTGACGCCGACACGGAGGACGGCGCGAGGGTGCTGGTCGACCGGCTGTGGCCACGCGGCAAGCGCCGCGAATCGCTGCAACTCACCGACTGGTACCGTGACGCCTCGCCCTCCAACACCCTGCGGCGGCAGAAGCATCAGGGCGAGATCAGCGACGCGGTCTTCGCCCGGCGCTATCGCTGGGAGATCCAGGATGCGCCGGACTGCCTGCTGCCGTTGATGCGCTGGGCCCGGGAGGGTCGGCTGACCCTGCTGAGTGCCGCGCGGGATCTCGACGACTCGCACCTGCCGATCCTGCGCGACATGGTGAGCGAGGCCCTGGAACACGAGGACGACGCCAGCCGGGATTCACCGAGTTCGTCGCCCTGCTACGCCAGCCATCGATAGGTAGGCGATCCCACGAAAAAGGCGACACCCGTCACGGGTGTCGCCTTGTCGTTTGGGGCGGGCCGTGCGCCGAATCACGCGGGCGCGGGCCGCGGGAACTCGCCCACTGCCAGACGATGGGCCTCGGGGCCGGCCAGCGTCGCCGCCAGCCGCGCCAGGAAGCGCTCGCAGCGGTCCAGCTGGTCGCGGGTCACGAACTCATCGGGCTGATGGCCCTGGTCCATGCTGCCGGGCCCGCAGACCAGCGTCGGAATCCCCAGCTCGCGCTGGAACAGCCCGCCTTCGGTGCCGTAGCCGATGCGTGTCAGGGCCCGGTCGTCGAGCAGCGCCATGATGAAGTCCACCAGGGCATGATCGTCGGCCATCGACAGTCCCGGGTAATCGCCGAGCCGTTCCAGGCGAATGTTCGCCTCCGGCGCGGTCTCGGCCATTTCGGTTTCCAGCGTGGCGGCGACGGCCATCAAGCTGTCGAGCAGCGCCTCGGGGTCGTCGGCGGGGACGTTGCGGATCTCGATATCCAGCTGGCAGTCCTGCGGCACGATATTGAGCGCCGCCCCGCCCTGGATGGTGCCGACCTGCAAGGTGGTGTGGGGCACCGCAAAGCGCGCGTCGAAGGGGCCCTGACTCGCCTTGGTTGCGGCCGTCTGCTCGACCCAACCGATCAAACGGGCAGCGGCGTGGATGGCATTGACGCCCTGGGGCGCCATGCCGGAATGACAGGCCTTGCCCCGCACATGCAGGCGCACCGCCAGTTTCCCCTTGTGGGCGGTGGCCGGTCGCATGGACGTCGGTTCACCGACCAGGCAGGCGACCGGCAGTACCGGCTGCTGGGCCAGGTCCGCCAGCAGCGTGCGCACGCCCAGGCACCCCACCTCTTCGTCATGGGAGAACGCCAGGTGCACCGGCACCGCCAGTTCGGTCGCCACCAGCGTGGGGACGGCGGCCAGCACGGCGGCCAGGAACCCTTTCATGTCGGCCGTGCCACGGCCGAACAGGCGCTCGCCCTCGACGCTCAAGCGAAACGGATCGAAGCGCCACTGCTGGCCGGTCACCGGCACGGTATCGGTGTGCCCGGAGAGCATCACGCCGGGACGATCCGCGGGGCCGATGGTGGCATAGAGATTGGCCTTTTCCCCGCTCGCGTCGGGCACGCGGCGTGACGCCACGCCGTGACGGGCCAGGTAATCCTCGATGAAGGCGATCAGCGCCAGGTTGGAACGCTGGCTGGTGGTGTCGAAGGCCACCAGGTCGGCAAGCAGGTCGACGACGGTGTCTCGGGCCATGATATCCCCTCGAACGCGGTCAGGATGGGCATCGCCCGGCACTGTCGGACGACCGTGCGCGGGATGCGAGGCGTCGGCGCTCGTCTCCCGGCACCCCGGCGTTGGGTGACGACCATCATAGAAGGCGCGCCCGAGTCGTTAAATGATAGTTATCGACGCCAGAGGATCAGAAAAACCGATTCAAGGCCGCCCCACGAACGCCAACGGCGCCCCGCGGGGCGCCGTTGGTGTCTGGCTGGCTAGACAGGCCGCAGCGGATTACTTCAAGCGCTCGAAGACCGTCGCCACGCCCTGGCCCATGCCGATGCACATGGTCGCCAGGCCCAGGGTGGTGTCCTGCTGACGCATGACGTTGAGCAGCGTGGTGCAGATACGCGCCCCGGAACAGCCCAGCGGGTGGCCCAGCGCGATCGCCCCGCCGTGCAGGTTGACCGCCTCGTCGAGCCGGTCGATCAGCTTGAGATCCTTGAGCACCGGCAGCGACTGGGCGGCGAAGGCCTCGTTGAGTTCGACGGTCTGGATGTCCTCGATCTTCAGCCCCGCCGCCTTGAGCGCCTTCTTGGTGGCGGGCACCGGGCCGTAGCCCATGATCGAGGCGTCGCAACCGGCCACGCCGGTCGAGACCACCCGCGCCAGCGGCTCCAGCCCCAGCGCCTGGGCGCGTTCGTAGCTCATCACCGCCAGGCCGGCCGCGCCCACCGACAGCGCCGAGGAGGTCCCCGCGGTCACGGTGCCGCTGCGCGGATCGAAGGCCGGCTTGAGCTTGGCCATGTCGTCGAGGTTGGCGTCGGTGCGCACCACCTCGTCGCGATCCACCCGGCAGCGGAAGCCGTCAGCGTCGTGGCCCTCGACACCGATGATCTCGTCGTCGAAGTAGCCCTTCTCGTTGGCGGCGAGCGCGCGCTGGTGTGAGCGCACGCCGAACTTGTCCTGCTCCTCGCGGGTGATGCCGTGCATCTTGCCCAGCAGTTCGGCGGTCAGGCCCATCATCATCGCCGCCTTGGCGGCGTACTTGCTGGCCGCCGGGTTGACGTCGACGCCGTGGGTCATGGGCACGTGTTCCATGTGCTCGACGCCGCCGATGATGTAGAAGTCGCCCATGCCCGCGCGGATGTTGGCGCTGGCGATGTGCAGGGCGCTCATCGACGACCCGCACAACCGGTTGACGGTCTGCGCCGGCACGCTGCGCGGTATGCCGGTCATGATCGCGGCGTTGCGGGCGATGTTCATCGCCTGCTCGAGGGTCTGGTTGACGCAGCCCCAGATCACGTCGTCGACCTCGGCGGGGTCGAGCCGGTCGTTGCGATCGAACAGCGCCTGCATCACCGCCGCCGACAGGTTCTCGGCGCGAACGTGACGGAAGGCACCGTTCTTGGCCTTGGCCATGGCGGTACGCACGGCGTCGACCACCACGATATCCCTGGGATTCAAACTCATCGTTGCTCTCCTGAAAATCGGATCCGAAGTGGTGGTCAGGCCGAGGCGTCGGCCGGGTCGGCGTAGAAACGCTCGCCCTTCTCGGCCATGTCGCGCAGGCGCTGGGTGGGCCGATACAGGGCGCCGAGTTCATCGGCGAGACGGTCGGCCAGGGCCACGAACTCGGCGAGTCCGGTGGCATCGATGTAGCGCAGCGCGCCGCCCCGGAACGGCGGGAAGCCGATGCCGTAGATCAGCGCCATGTCCGCCTCGGCGGGGCTGCCGACGATGTCGTCTTCCAGGCAACGCACCGTTTCCAGGCACAACGGCACCATCAACCGGGCGATGATCTCGTCGTCGCCGAATTCCTGCTTGCCCTTGGCGTGCTCGGCGACCAGCGAGCGGGCCGCGTCGTCGGAGACCTTCCTGGGCTTGCCCTTCCTGTCCTCTTCGTAGCGATAGAAGCCGCGGCCGTTCTTCTGGCCCAGCCGGTCGTTGTCGACCATCACCTTGATCACGCTCTCGCCGTCCTGGGCCATCCGGTCCGGGAAGCCCTCGGCCATCACCTCGCTGGCGTGCAGGGCGGTGTCCATGCCCACCACGTCGAGCAGGTAGGCCGGACCCATCGGCCAGCCGAACTTCTCCATCACCTTGTCGACGCGTTCATAGTCGGCGCCCTGCTCGACCAGCTTGGTGAAGCCGCCGAAATAGGGGAACAGCACGCGGTTGACCAGAAAGCCCGGGCAGTCGTTGACCACGATCGGTGTCTTGCCCATCTTGCGGGCATAGGCGACCGTCGCCGCCACCGCCGCGTCCGAGGTCTTCTCGCCGCGAATCACCTCGACCAGCGGCATGCGGTGCACCGGATTGAAGAAGTGCATGCCGCAGAAGTTCTCGGGGCGCGTCAGATTCTGCGCCAGCCGCGAGATCGAGATGGTCGAGGTGTTGCTCGCCAGGACGGTGTTCTCGCCGACGGCCTGTTCCGCCTCGGCGAGCACCGCGCCCTTGATCTTGGGATTCTCGACCACCGCCTCGACCACCAGGTCGACGTCACCGAAGTCGCCGTAGGACAGCGTCGGGCGGATGTTGGCCAGCCGCTCGCCCATGCCATCGGCATCCAGCTTGCCGCGCTCGACCTGCTTGGAGAGCAGCTTGCGTGCCTCCTTCAGGCCCAGCTGGATCGCCTCCTCCTTGATGTCCTTCATCAGGATCGGCGTGCCCTTGTAGGCGCTCTGGTAGGCGATGCCGCCGCCCATGATCCCGGCACCCAGCACCGCGGTACGTTCCACCGCGGCGGCCTGCTTCTCGTAGGCCCCCGCCCGCTTCTTGACCGCCTGGTCGTTGAGGAACAGCCCCACCAGGTTGAAGCAGACATCGGTGAGCGCCAGCTTGGCGAAGGCCTTGGCCTCGATCGCCTGGGCCCGCTCGCGGCTCTCGCCGGCGCCCTTCTGGATCACCTTGATCGCCTCGATCGGCGCCGGATAGTGCGGCCCCGCCTTGCCCGCCACGTAGCCCTTGGCGGTCTCGAAGGCCATCATCTGCTCGATGGCGTTGAGCTTGAGCGGCTCGATCTTCTCGGCGCGCCGGGCGCGATGGTCGAGTTCGCCGCGATTGGCGCGGGCGAGGATGTCGCGCGCCGCCGCCTCGAGCCGTTCGCCGGGGACCACGGCGTCCACCGCGCCGATCTTCAGTGCCGCCTCGGCGTCGTTCTGGCTGCCGGCGGCGATCCACTCGATGGCATTGTCGGCGCCGGTGATGCGCGGCAGGCGGACACAGCCGCCCCAGCCCGGCAGGATACCCAGCTTGGTCTCGGGCAGGCCGACCTGGGCCGAGTCGGCCATGACCCGGAAATCGGTGGTCAGGGTGATCTCGAAACCGCCGCCCAGCGCCAGCCCGTTGATGGCGGTGACGGTGGGGAACGCCAGGTCCTCGATACGGTTGAACAGCGCATGAACCCGCTGGTTCATGTCGACCAGATAGTCCTCGCCCTTGGCGAACAGGCCATGGAACTCGGTGATGTCGGCACCGACGATGAAGGCCGGCTTGGCGCTGGCGATCACCAGGCCCTTGAGCCCTTCGTCGGCCTCGATGGCCGTCACGGCCTCCTGCAGCTCGCCGATGACGCCGCTGGATAGCTTGTTGACCGACTCGTCGGCCAGGTCGAAGGTCAGCGTGGCGATGCCATCGCTGTCTTTGGCCACCGTGAGGGCACTGCCTTGGTAGATCATGGACCTATCTCCACGGGTTGGAGGGGAACGGTATTCATACAAGCGTTTGAATACGGCTAGCTTGAGCCAAGCCCGGCCACGCCGTCAAGCACGGATCGCGGATTTCATCGCGGCCGGATCACGGCGAGAGTGTAGCGATCCGGCGACTCCCGCCGCTTCCCGACACCTGTTAGCATGCGCTGCGTCCTGGCCCCGGAGACTGCAGTGAGACTTCATCGATGACGACCGCCACTTTTTCGCGGCTGCTGCGCCTGCAACGCGTCACCGAACGGGTCGTAAAGCGGCTGCGCCCCTACGCCTGGCTATGGCCGCCGCTAGCATTCCTGATCGGCGCGTTGAGCTTCTTTCTGGTCGATCGTCAGCAGTCGCTCGGTGCCCTGCTGGCGCTGGGGTTGCTGGTCGCCTGGATCCTGCTGCTCTCCGAGAGCATGATAGGCCGTCTTCTGGCACGCCGCGGCTACCCGACGCTGCCACGCGGCGTGACCACCTTCATCGCCCAGATGATCCACCAGGAGACGCTGTTCTTCACCCTGCCGTTCCTGCTGGCGACCACGGTCTGGGCCAGCGGCCAGGCGTTTTTCACCCTGGCGATGATCGCCTGCGGGATCGTATCGATCCTCGACCCGCTCTACTTCCATCTGGCCGAACGCCACCGCTGGCTGTACTTCGGCTTTCACGCGCTGTGCGTGTTCCTGGTGATCCTGGTCACCCTGCCGATCATGCTCCAGTTGACCACCGGCGAGACGCTGCTGCTGGCGGTGCTGGCGACCATGGTCTTCAGCCTGCCCAGCCTGATCCATCTGCTGCGTCCCAAGGGGCTGTTACGGTGGCTGGCGATGATCGGCCTGGCCATGCTGCTGGGTGGCGCCGCCTGGGCGGGGCGTGCCTGGATCCCGCCGGCGACGCTGTGGATCACCGGCAGCGCCCTGTCGCCGGGCTTTGACACCGGGCAGCGTCGGCCCGAGGGCAGCCTGACACTGACCCAGTCCGCCCTCCAGGCCCAGGGGCTGTATGCCTACACCGCGATTCGCGCCCCCCGGGGGCTGCGCGAGAAGATCTATCACGTCTGGCGCCACGAGGGCGAGGTGATCGACCGCATTCCGCTGATCATTCACGGCGGTCGCGACAAGGGCTATCGTGCCTGGACCCACAAGCAGCACTTCCCCGGCGATTCCGCCGGTGACTGGCGTATCGACGTGATGACCGCCACCGGCCAGCGGCTCGGCGTCATGCATTTTCGTGTCGCCACCTCGCCCCAGGGCGCCGAACGGGCCGACGGCGCCATCCGTCCGCCGCCCGGGATTCCGGGTCTTGACGTTCGTCAGCTTTTGCCCGGCGGCGATTGATTCATGCACCGTGCAGGGGGTTGCAATGCACGGTGGTTCACGGACAATCTAGGATGATATTAGCCTGCGAAACGACAACTCCAATGCCTGAGACTATCGGATTCAAGCTCACACGCCTGCCTCGCCTCTGGCGCGCCATCCTCGATGAACGCCTGGCGCCGCTCGACCTCACCCAGACCCGCTGGGTGACGCTCTACCATCTATGGCAGATGGGCGACGGCCAGCCCCAGTGCGACCTGGCTCGCGCCATCGGCGTCGAGGCACCGTCGCTGGTGCGCACGCTCGACCAGTTGACCGACCAGGGGCTGATCGAACGCCGCCCCTGCGCCAGCGATCGACGCACCAAGCGCGTCTACCTGACACCCCAGGCAACGCCGCTGCTGGAAAAGATCGATGCCGTCGCCAGCCAGGCGCGCACCGAGATGTTCGCCGGCATCAGCGAGGAAGAACTCGCTACGCTGGACGACCTGCTCTCGCGCATCGAGAAGAACGGCCTGCGCCTGCAGACGCGGACACCCGATCACGACGACTGCTGACTGCCCGGCGGGGCCTGTTGGCCCCGCCAGCCTCTTTCAGGGCGGCGTCGCCGGCCCGCCACGGCGGGGCGCGTCACCCTCCAGCGCATCGCGCAGCCCGGCGATCGCCGGCTCGTGATGGGCGAACTGTGTCGCGTTCCATGATTCCCTCCACCAGACCCAGAGATGATCGCGGGTCGACTCCAGCACCAGCGCATCCTCCGGCAACGCAGCCAGCACCGCCTCGAAGGCATGACGGGCCGATTCGCCCATCGGCCGCAGCGGTTCGATGCGCCAGCGCCAGCCGTCGGCGCAGGGCTTGAGCGCCTCGCTGGCGTGAGCATCGCGCACCGCGACGAAGCGCGACCCCGGGCGGGTCTGCGGATAACGCCAGCGATAGGCCACCAGCCCGCTCGATTCGTGCAGCGGCGCCTTGCCGAAATCCACGCTCACCCCCGCCTCGCGCGCGGCCCGGCGCAGGTCGATCAGCCGCCGATCGCGCGGCGAGGGACGCAGCCACAGGACCGGCGAGAGGATCGCCAGGATGGTGAAGGCCAGAACCAGCCAGAATGTCATCGACATGTCCTAAAACGTTGATATGGATCGTTGTGAAGCGCAAAACCACGCCTTAGAGTGAAGGCATGTTTCGTCGAAAGGGAGGGCTTTCCCATGAGCAGTGAATACCATCACGTCCTGGTGGCCGTGGACCTCACCAAGGATTCCACCCGGGTCCTGGAGCGCGCGATCCCCATTGCCCGCCGCAACCATGCCAAGCTGTCCATCATCCATACGCTGGAGCCCCTGGGCTTCGCCTACGGCGGCGACATCCCCATGGACCTGACCAGCATCCAGGACCAGTTGGATGATCATGCCAAGCAGCGCCTGGCGGAGATCGCCGACCCCCACGACGTTCCCCGCGAGGATCAGCACGTCGTGGTCGGCATGCCGGACACCGAGATTCACCGCTTCTCCAAGGAGAACGACGTCGACCTGATCGTGGTCGGCTCCCACGGCCGTCACGGCTTCGCCCTGCTGCTGGGCTCGACCTCCACCGGCGTGCTGCACGGCGCCGAGTGCGACGTGCTGGCGGTACGTGTCGGCAAGGACGGCGAAACCACCGCCGAGTAACGCCGTCGCGGGCACCGGCATCGACGCCGGTGCCCGCCGCTCAGCCGTCGCCCTAGGCCATCGCCTCCAGTTCCATCCAGCGCTCCATGGCGGCATCGAGTTCCGCCTGCTTGGCGGCCATCGCCTCGAGCGTCGCGGTCACCCTGGTCGCCTCCTGCTGGTAGAAGCCCGGATCCCCGACCGTGGTCTCGTAATCGGCGATCTCCGCCTCGAGCCGTTCGATCGTCGCCGGCAGCGCATCCAGTTCGCGCTGCAGCTTGTAGGAGAGCTTGACCGGCCGCTTGGGTCGCTTGCCATCGTCCGCCGCCTGCGCTTCGCTCGCCGTGTCGTTCGCTTCGCCGGCCCCTGCCTGAGCGCCCTGACGCGCCGAGCCCTCGATCCCCTGCGCGTCGAACGCCCAGGGCGCCGGCGGCAGCTTGCCGCCCTGACGAATCCAGTCGCTGTAACCGCCGACGTACTGGTGGACCCGGCCCTCGCCCTCGAAGGCCAGCACCTCGGTGACCACGTTATCCATGAACACCCGGTCGTGGGAGACCAGCAGCAGCGTGCCGGAGAAGTCGAGCAGCAACTCCTCGAGCAGTTCCAGCGTCTCGACGTCGAGGTCGTTGGTCGGCTCGTCGAGTACCAGCACGTTGGCCGGCTGAGTGAACAGCTTGGCCAGCAGCAGGCGGTTGGACTCGCCGCCGGAGAGCGCCTTGACCGGCTGGCGCGCCCGCTCGGGGGTGAACAGGAAATCCTGCAGGTAGCTGATGACGTGCTTGTCCTTGCCACCCACGGTAACCCGGTCGCGGCCCTGGGCGACGTTGTCGTAGACGCTCTTCTCCGGCTCCAGCCCCGCGCGCAACTGGTCGAAGTAGGCCACCTGCACGTTGGTGCCCAGACGCACCCGACCCTCGGTGGGTTCGAGCTCGCCGAGCAGGATCTTGAGCAGCGTGGTCTTGCCGGCGCCGTTGCGGCCGATCAGGCCGACCCGGTCGCCGCGCTGGATCTCCAGGTCGAGGTCGCGGATGATCCAGTCGTCGCCATAGCGCTGGCTGACGCCGGTGAGTTCCACCACGCGCTTGCCGCTGCGCTCGCCGGTATCGACACGAATCGTCGCCCGCCCCTGACGCTCGCGCCGGTCGGCACGGTCCTTGCGCATCTGCTGGAGGGCCCGCACGCGCCCCTCGTTGCGGGTCCGCCGCGCCTTGATGCCCTGGCGAATCCACGCCTCTTCCTGGGCCAGCTTCTTGTCGAACTCGGCGTTCTCGCGGGCCTCGACCTCGAGTTCATGGGTCTTGAGTTCCTGATAACGGGCGTAGTCGCCCGGGTAGCGGCCCAGCCGGCCACGGTCGAGCTCGAGAATGCCGGTGGCCAGCCGCGACAGGAAGGCGCGGTCGTGGGTGATGAACAGCACCGCCCCGGTGAAGTTCGCCAACTGCTCCTCGAGCCAGGTGATGGTATCCAGATCGAGGTGGTTGGTGGGCTCGTCGAGCAGCAGCAGATCGGGCTCGGCGACCAGCGCGCGAGCCAGCGCCACGCGCCGCCGCCAGCCGCCGGAAAGCCCGCTCATCGCTGAGTCGGCGGGCAACCCCAGGCGGGTCAGCACGGTGTCGATGCGCTGATGGAACGACCAGCCGTCGATCGACTCGAGTTCGGTCTGCAACTGGGCCAGGCGCGACATGTCGGGGTCGTCGGCCTGGATCAGGTGGTGATATTCGGCCAGCAGGGCCCCCGCCTCCGGCAGTCCCTGGGCGACGACGTCGAAGATGGTCTCGCCGCTGGCCACCGGCAGGTCCTGCTCGAGCACGCCGATGCGCAGCCCCGGGGCACGCCAGATATGCCCGTCATCGGGCAGGTTGTCGCCGGCGACCAACCCCAGCAGGGTCGACTTGCCGGTACCGTTGCGCCCCACCAGGGCCAGGCGTTCGCCCCGCTCGAGCACCAGGTCGGCGCCGTCGAGCAACACGTGCGGGCCATAGGCCAGGTGCAGCTGTTCCAGACGTAGCAGCGTCACGCACTACCTCGCTTCGCGAATGTCAAAAGCCCATTGTAACGCAGCCACCGCGGCGCTGTGGCCCCGCCTTGCATCGCGTTACAATGGTCGGCCCATGCACCGAGGAGCGGCGAATGTCCCCAACGACGCCCGACACCCGCGACGAGATGCCCCTGCCGGAGGCGCTGCGCTTCACGGCGCCGGCCCCGCTGGTCGACATCGGCGCCAACCTGACCCACGACAGCTTCGCCCGCGATCGCGAGGCGGTGATCGAGCGTGCCCGCGACGCCGGTGTCGAGACGCTGATCGTCACCGGCACCGACCTGCGCCATGCCCGCGAGGCCGTCGCCCTCGCCGACGCCCACCCGGGGCTCTACGCCACCGCCGGCGTTCACCCCCACGAGGCCAGCCAGTGGAACGCCGAGCTGGCCCAGGGCTTCGCCGAGTTGTATCGCCGCCCCGAAGTGGTCGCCGCCGGTGAATGCGGCCTGGACTTCAACCGCAACTTCTCCGCGCCGGCCGACCAGGAGCGCGCCTTCGAGGCCCAGCTGGGCCTGGCCGCCGAGGCCGGGCTGCCGCTGTTCGTCCACGAGCGCGACGCCGGCCGGCGGATGCGCGAGATGCTGGCGAGCTGGCGCGACGACATCGCCGATGCGGTGGTGCACTGCTTCACCGGCGACCGCGAGACGCTGCACGGCTATCTGGACCTCGACCTGCACATCGGCCTGACCGGCTGGCTGTGCGACGAACGCCGCGGCCACCATCTGCGCGAGCTGCTCGCCGACATCCCGCTCGAACGGCTGATGGTCGAGACCGACTGCCCCTACCTGCTGCCGCGCAACCTGCCGACCAAGCCCCGGGCGCGCCGCCACGAACCGGCACTGCTGCCCTGGATCGTCGACGAGATCGCCCACTGGCGCGGCGACGACGCGACCACCATCGCCACGGCCACCACCGCCACCGCCCGGCGCTTCTTCCGACTCGAGGCTTGCCACCATGAGTGATTTTCCCGGCTTCATCGCCGTCGAGACCGGCGAGGACGACGCCCTGCCGCTGGCCATCGCCTGGGCGCTGCCCGACGGCCTGATCAAGCACACCCTGATCCAGCCCGACGACGACTGGCTCGACGACGAACTGCTCAAGCTCGGCGACTACAGCCTCGACGAGCTGCGCACCTTCGGCCTGAGCCCCCTGGACGTGCTCAAGGAGCTCGAACAGGATCACTTCAGCGCCACCCTCTACACGGCGGGAGTCAGCGACGACGAGGCGGCGCTCTCGCGGCTGTTCGACGACTTCGGCGTCGACCCGTTCGTCGAGCTGGCCCCGGTGGACGATCTCTATCCCGATCTGGCGCCGGGGGAATGGGCGCGGGCGCGCAACGAGCTGTTCGCCGACCTGGGTCTCGAGCCGCTGCGCCCCGACCACGAGGTGCAGGTGATGCTCTACCTGCACCAGCGGCTGGCGGAGGCTTCCCACGCCTGAGCCGAAAAACGCGGCCCGGCGGGACTCACGGCGATTCGGCCAGGGCGACCCTCAGCCCCTCGCGTCCCGCCGCGATCGCCGCCTCCCGGCGCGCCCCGCGCCGGTAATAGGCGTCGAGAGCGTCGCGAAACGCCGCGGCACGGACCGGCAGCCCTTCGCGCTCGTAGCGCAGCGCCCGCGCCTCGACCCGCGCGCGGAAGGCATCACGATCGACGGGCACGTCGCCGAGGTTGTCGACGCTGACATGAAAGCGCCGCCCGCAGGCCCGCGAGAACAGCAGTTCCAGCGCCTGGGGCGCCACCTCGGCGTTTTCGAAGGCAGCCTGCTGATCGGCGTCGCGCCCGTCGGGCAGGTACCAGTAGCCGTAATCCTCCTGCTGGCGGCGTCGGGCGCCGGCGATGCACCAGTGACTGATCTCGTGCAGCGCGCTGGCGAAGAAGCCCCGGGCGAAGATCACCCGGTGCCAGGGGCAGTCGGCATCCGCCGGCAGATACAGCGGTTCGTCACCGCCGCGCACCAGGCGCGTGTCGAAGGTGTCGGCGAACAGGCCGTCGAAGAGCGCCACGGCATCCGTGATGCGGTGGGGGGTGGAAGGCGTGTCGTTCATGGCGCGCATTATACGGCGCCGGGCGACGCGCGGAAATGTACCGCGGTTGTTAGACTGGCCCTTTCATGACCTGCGTCGATAGGGAGCATCGACATGACCGAAACGTGGCGTCGACACTGGCGAGAGAGCCGCCGCGAAACCCGTGACCTGCTGCGCCTGGCCTTGCCGATCTGTGGCGCCCAGCTCGCCCAGTCGGGGATGAGCGTGGCCGACGTGATCATGGCCGGGCGGGCCAGTGCCCGCGATCTCGCCGCGGTCTCGGTGGGCTCCAGCCTGTGGCTGCCGCTGATGCTGTTCATGACCGGCACGCTGATGGGCCTGACGCCGATCGTCGCGCAATTGCTCGGCGCCCGGCGCGACACGGCGATCCGCCCCTTCGTGCATCAGGCCCTGTGGCTGGCGCTGCTGCTCGGCGGGCTCGCCGCGGTGCTGCTCGTCTGGGGCGTCGCGCCGGTCTTCCGGCTGATGGCCGTCCCCGGCCCCGTCGCCGAGCTTTCCGGCGATTACCTGGCGATGGTCGCGCTGGGCATGCCCGGGGTGGCGATCTACCAGGCCCTGCGCGCCTTCTCCGACGGCATGAACCATACCCGGCCGACGCTGTGGATCAGCCTGGTGGGCCTGGCCGCGAACATTCCCTGCAATTACCTGCTGATCTACGGCGGCGATGGCCTGGTCGCGCTGTTCGGCGACGCCCTGCCCGCCCCGCTGGCGACCCTGCCGGCACTGGGCGCCCAGGGTTGCGGTATCGCCACGGCGATCGCCATGTGGGTGATGTGCCTGACGATGATCGGCTTTACCCGGCGCAGCAAGGTCTTCGCCCCGATTCAGCTGTGGCTGACCTGGCATCGCCCGCAGCGCGAGCAACTGGCCGAACTGCTGCATGTGGGCATTCCCATCGGCGTGGCAATCTTCGTCGAGGTGACGCTGTTCACCCTGATCGCCCTGCTGATCGCCAGCTTCGGCGAGATCACCGTGGCGGCGCACCAGGTGGCACTGAACTACACCTCGATTCTGTTCATGCTGCCGCTGTCGCTGGCGATGGCGCTGACGGTCCGCGTCGGCAACACCCTGGGCGGGGGCGCGCCGCGCCGGGCACGCTTCGTGGCCGCCAATGGCGCGCTGGTCGGCCTGCTGGTGGCGCTGCTCAACGACCTGCTGCTGTGGCTCACCGCGGGGCCGGTGGTGGCGCTCTACACGCCCAATCCGGCGGTCCAGGAACTGGCGCTGTCGCTGATCTACCTGGCCCTGCTCTATCAGGTCTCCGACTCCCTGCAGGTCACCCTGGCGGGGGCGCTGCGCGGCTACAAGGACACCCGGATCATCATGGCCATCACCCTGATCTCGTACTGGCTGGCGGGGTTGGGCAGCGGTTACCTGCTGGCCGGCGGGCACTGGCCGGGAATTCCCGCGCTGGGCGTCTACGGCTACTGGATCGGCATGATCGCCGGACTCAGTGTCGCCGCCGTGCTGCTCGGCTGGCGGCTGTGGCGCATCAGTCGGGAGTGGTGCCATGACGCGCCGGCCATGGCAGGCGATTGAACGGCCGAGGCGTCGCCGGCTGCCGGCCCTGCTGCCGGGTGTTCTGCTGCTCGCTGCCCTGCTCGCCGGTTGTCAGGGCGGCAGCGAGGCCGACCACCGGCTCATCGACTACCAGCAGCGCCTGGCCGCGGCGTTGGGGGTCGAGGCGCCCGCCACGCCGCCGCCCCGCAACATCGCCGCCTTCCCCGGACGAGACGCACGCCGGTTCACCATCGACGAGATCCGCGAGGGGCTGCTCGACGTCTACGCGCTGCGCCGCTGCGGCATCGTCCGCCTGGTCGCCCAGCGCAACAGCCAGCTCGGCAAGGTGGCCGCCCCCAGCCAGCGCTGGCTCTACGAACTCGCGCTCTGGCGCCAGTTGCAGGCCTGCTGGAACGATACCAGCGCCGGCGACCTGGCGAAGGACGACCGCCAGCGACTCGCCGACCTGCTCGCGCGCAAGACGCGCCAGTTGCCACGGGCGAGCTGGAACGGCCTGTTCGACTCCAGCGAATGGACGGGCAGCTTCTCGCGCGCCAGCGCGCCGCTGCCCCTCGGTGGAACGCCTTCCCTCGAGGCACAACTGGCGGCGCTGGGCTATCTGAGACGGATGGTGCTGCATCAATACGATCCGCGCTGGACGCCCGACTCCGCCACGCTCGAGAACCACCTCAAGGCGCTGCGCGACGCGCCGCTGACCGCACGGATCCTGCGCAGCCTGCTGCTCGCCACGCGGCGCCTCGATGACCTCGACCCGGTGATTGCCGCACGGCTCGCCGACCCGGCATTCTGCGCGCCCGACACCGCCGCCGAGCCCCCGGCGGACGAGCGTCTGGCCGCCGCGCTCGACGGGCAGGAAAGCCAGCGCCTGCGGGCCGACCTCGACAGCCTGGCCCGGGATGCGCAGCGCTGGCTGACGGCCGTGGACGCCCTGCTGAGCGCGTTCACGGTCTCGCGCCCGGCCATCGACGCCTATCGCCGTCACTGGCTGTCGCTCACCCATCCGGAGGCGCCATGGCCGGCCTTTCGTACCGCCCGGGCCCAGCACGCCGCGCTGCGTGAGCGCCTGCGGCAACGCTGTCTCGCCCCCGCCGGGCCGAGCGGCGATCGCGGGGCTTAACTTTCCGGGTCGAGCTGTGCTAATAGTGAGGCGAGGCCCTGGCCGAAACATTGCCGATGAGGAGGATAACCATGGGTAGCCCACTATCCCCCCGCTCCGCCCAGGTCATCGACCTGGACGCCATGCGACACCGGCTGAGGGCCAAGCGTCGCCTGATCCGACTGGCGCCCGAGCTCGACGGCCTCGAGATGGTCTACCATCTGGCCTCGGATCCGGAGACGCTCTACGGCATGCCCGTGCTCGCCTGGGGCTTGCGCGAGGACGGCGAGGTGGTCGGCATGGTGCCGTGGATGGAAGCGCTGACCCCGTGTCACGATCTCGACGATCCCGAGCATGGGCATTTCGTCGGCTATCGCGACCCGGAGACCGAGGAAGTCTTCCTCAGCCCGCCCGAGCACAAGATCTACGAACTCGAGCACGCCGCCGCCTACTTCGATTACGAGGAGAGCGGCGAGACCACCCTGCTGCAGCAGCTTCCCGAGACGCTGGGCACGCATGCCCTGTGTCTCGACGACCAGCAGTCCACCTGGCAACTCAAGCTGGTCTTCGGCTGGCGGCTCTACAGCAATGGCGAGGTCGAGGCGCTGCTGGTCGATGAAAGCCGCGTCGAATCGACCCCGGTGGTCGCCGGCGACGACTGTCTCTACGCCGGCCACAGCCGCCATGCGGTGGTGTACTTCTTCCAGCGCGCCATCGCCAATCGCATCCGCCAGGAGGATCCGGCCACGCTGGAGGCCCTCGCCTGCATGGTCGCTCAGGACGACTGACCCCGTCCGGGCGGCGCTCAACCCAGCCTGATGAAGTACCGGTAGGTATTGTCGGCCTGCGTTTCCTGGGCCAGCAGTTCGTGGCCCAGGAAGGTACAGAACTGGGGGATGTCGCGAGTGGTCGCCGGGTCGGTGGCGATCACCTTGAGCACCTCGCCGGGCTGCATGTCGCGGACCCGGTTGTGCATCAGCATTACCGGTTCCGGGCAATACAGCCCGCTGGTATCGAGTTCGGCATCGAAACGGGGGGAAGACTCCATCGCAATTCTCGCGTAGATGATCCGGTCTTAATGTAGCCGTACGTGAACGGTGACTTCCTCGCGGTCATGGTAGAGCTGCTTGCAGGCGATCTCCGCGGCGACGCCGACCGCCTCCAGCGACTGCGCCAGCCGCGTCAGGCAGCGCTCGACCTCGTCCCAGCGGCGTTTCATGGGCAGCTTGAGGTTGAAGATCGCTTCGCGGCACCAGCGCCGGATCAACCAGCGCTCCACCATGTCGATCACGCGCATCGGCTTGTCGACGATATCACACACCAGCCAGTCGAGCCGCTGGGGCGGTTCCCAGGTGAAGCCATCCTCGCGCAGGTGCTCGACCAGCCCGGTGGCCATCAGCGCCGGCGCCATCGGCCCGTTGTCGATGGCGTAGGTGTGCATGCCGCGCCGCACCAGTTGATAGGTCCAGCCGCCCGGCGCCGCGCCGAGATCCGCCGCCTGCATGCCCTCGTGCAGCCGTGCCGGCCATTCGTCACGCGGCACGAAGACGTGCCAGGCTTCCTCCAGCTTGAGCGTCGAGCGGCTCGGCGCCTCGCGCGGGAACCGTAGCCGCGGAATACCGCCGGGCTGTTCGCTGCGATTGCCGGGGAAGCTCATGCCCGCCTGGACCCGATCGCCGCGCGTCCAGTACAGGTGCAGGCGCCGCCCCTGGGCCTTGCGACGCAGCGCGCCCCGCTTGCGCAGGGCCGACTCGAGCGGGCGCTGCAGCGCCTTGGTCAAGCCGCTCAGCGCCTTGGCATCGTTGTTGTCGGGGGTCTCCTGCCACAGCGATTCGAAACTCCAGCCGCTGGCGACGACCTGCTCGACGATCGGCGTGACCCGATCATCGCGGGACAACGCCTCGAGCACCGGCAACGCCACCAGCGACTGGCGGGCGAAGATCAGCGCGTCCAGCGGCAACTGCCGGTGCAGTAGGTTGGCGGGTTGTTCGTCGAGGGTCACGAAGCGCACGTGCGACTCGTTCGCGGCGGCGATCGGGTAGCCGGGATGGCCGAGCGCCTCGGCCTTGGCCTGCAGCTCGGCACTCAGATCGCCTTCGAATCCGGCGCGGCAATACAACAGCAGCTCGCGGGGGGCGAGCCGGCTCTCGGACGTCGCGGGCGACGACTTCGGCGAACGTGACATGGGGCCTCCTTGGAAGGCCAAGCAGTCTAGCCGGACGACCCGCACGGAGACAACCCGGCACTCCCTCGTGCCCGGCGACGCCCTCGCGTAAACTGAGCCCCTCCCCGACCAAGGCAAGTCCGATTCATGCTCGACAACATCCGCATCGTTCTCGTCCAGACCTTTCACCCCGGCAACATCGGTCAGGCCGCCCGGGCGATGAAGACCATGGGCCTGACGCAGCTCACGCTGGTCAGTCCACGCTGCTTTCCCGATGACGAAGCGACCCGACTGGCCGCGGGCGCCGACGACGTCGTGGCCTCGGCCCGCGTCGTCGACGGCCTCGCCGAGGCGGTGAGCGACTGCGTCCAGGTGGTCGGCGCCAGCGCGCGGCTGCGCAGCCTGCCGCTGCCCCACTACGACGAACCGGACCTAATGGCCGACGAGGTCGTCGACAACGCCGACCAGGGGCCGGTCGCGCTGGTCTTCGGCCGCGAGCGCTTCGGGCTGACCAACGACGAGATCCGCCACTGCACCCATCAGGTGAGCATTCCCGCCAACCCCGATTACGGCGTGCTCAATCTCTCCCAGGCGGTCCAGGTGCTGGCCTACGAGGTCCATCGCACCTGGCGACAGCGCCAGCGCCTGACCGGCGCGTCCCCCGGCCGCGGGCCGCTGCCCACCCAGCAGCAACTGACGCATTTCCACGCGCACCTCCAGCGGGTCATGGAAGATGCCGGTTTTCTCAACCAGCCCCACGCCCGCACCTCGGACCACCTGCACGCGCTGTTCGCCCGCGCCCAGCCCAGCCGCAAGGAGCTCTCGCTGCTGCGCGGGCTGCTCAGCGCGCTGGAGCGCCATATCGACGCGCCGCTCGACGGCGAGTAATCGGCCCCGTCACCTAATGCTGGGGCTAGCCCGAGCGAGCGTCAGTCATAAAAAGGTTCTTCGCGGATCAGCGTGAAGCGTCAAGGCCCCGCTATGGGGAATAAATTCCCCACGAAAACCAGCCTGGATGGCCCCCTGGAGCATGGGGATTCCTGTGGGAGGGAACTTGTTCCCGACTGGCGCCGCAGGCGCCCGGCATGGCCGGGGGAGGTACAGTGCCCACCGCCATCGCGAATAAATTCGCTCCCACAAGGCCAAGCCAACCGGCAGGGGGGTGTGGAAGGAAGCTTGTTCGCGATGATCCGTGCCGCATTTCCCGGCACAATGCGATGAACCTAAAAAAACCGCGGCCCGTAGGCCGCGGTTTCATGGAGCGCTCGGCGCTCGCGTTCAAACAGCGCGTTCGATCAGTCCTGACCCATCTGCTGCTTGATCAGGTCGCCGATGGTGGTCGGGCCACCGCCGGTCTCGGGCTCCTGATCGCGCAGACGGCTCAGATTGCGACGGGTGTCCGCCTGGTCCTTGGCCTTGACCGACAGGTTGATCGCGCGGTTCTTGCGATCGACACCGACGATGCGGGCTTCGACGCTGTCGCCTTCGTTGAGCACGTTGCGGGCATCTTCGACGCGATCGGCGCTGATCTCGGAGGCCTTGAGGACACCGATGACATCGGTCGCCAGCTCGACGTGAGCTTCCTTGGCGTCGACCTCGACGACACGACCGGTGACGATCGCGCCCTTGTCGTTGACCGCCAGGAACTCGGAAACCGGATCGGTCTCGAGCTGCTTGATGCCCAGCGAGATGCGCTCACGCTCGGGGTCGATCGACAGGATGACGGCTTCCGCCTCGTCGCCCTTCTTGAACTGGCGCACGGCTTCTTCGCCGGTCTCGGACCAGGAGATGTCGGACAGGTGCACCAGGCCGTCGATGCCGCCTTCCAGACCGATGAAGATACCGAAATCGGTGATCGACTTGATGGTACCGGCAACGCGGTCGCCCTTGTTGTAGCGCGCGTTGAAGTCTTCCCACGGGTTGGTGGTGCACTGCTTGATACCCAGCGAGATACGACGACGTTCCTCGTCGATATCCAGCACCATCACCTGCACCTCGTCGCCGACCTGAACGACCTTGGACGGGTGGATGTTCTTGTTGGTCCAGTCCATTTCGGAGACGTGGACCAGACCCTCGACACCCTCTTCCAGCTCGGCGAAGCAGCCGTAGTCGGTGAGGTTGGTGACGCGGGCGTTGACCTTGGTGCCTTCCGGGTAGCGATCCTTGATGTTGACCCAGGGATCTTCGCCCAGCTGCTTGAGGCCCAACGAGACGCGGTTGCGCTCGCGGTCGAACTTGAGCACCTTGACGTTGATCTCGTCGCCCACGGCAACGATCTCGGAGGGGTGCTTGATGCGCTTCCAGGCCATGTCGGTGATGTGCAGCAGGCCATCGACGCCGCCCAGGTCGACGAACGCACCGTAGTCGGTGAGGTTCTTGACAATACCCTGGATCTGCTGACCTTCCTGGAGGGTCGCCAGCAGCGCTTCACGCTCGGCGCTGTTCTCGGCTTCGAGCACGGCACGGCGAGAGACGACGACGTTGTTGCGCTTCGGGTCGAGCTTGATGACCTTGAAGTCGAGTTCCTTGTTCTCCAGGTGCGTGGTGTCGCGCACCGGACGCACGTCAACCAGGGAACCCGGCAGGAAGGCACGGATGGAGGACACGTCGACGGTGAAACCGCCCTTGACCTTGCCGTTGATCACGCCCTTGACGATCTCGTCCTTCTCGAAGGCCGCTTCCAGCTCTTTCCAGGCTTCGGCGCGCTTGGCCTTCTCGCGAGACAGACGCGTCTCACCGAACCCGTCCTCGACGGCTTCCAGTGCGACCTTGACTTCATCGCCAACACCGATGGTCAGTTCGCCGTTCTCGTCGCGGAACTGAGCAGCGGGGATCTGCCCTTCGGACTTCAGACCGGCGTTGACGGTAATCCAGTCACCTTCGATGTCCACCACGGTCGCCATGACGATGGCACCGGGTTCCATGTTGATGTCCTGGAGGGACTGTTCGAACAGTTCAGCAAAGCTTTCGCTCATGAGCATCCTACGTGATCAACGTTAATGGCGATTATTCGCCCTCTCCGCACCACCAGCGAGTGCGGGCCTACTCTACATATCCCCGGGGACGTTGGCGCTGGTTCGACCTGGACCGGCTCTCGGAAGCAATCGTCAGGTTGCCGGTGCCACGTCATCACGTCGGGCCGGGGGCGCCGGAAGCGTTATCGCATCGGGACACGTCAAAGCTGGGTCGCGAGACCCCGATCTTCAAGCAGTCGCAGAATGTGATCGACCACATCCGGTATCGTCAGCTCGGTGGTGTCCAGCTCGACGGCATCGTCTGCCGGTTTGAGTGGCGCCACGGCGCGCTGGGTATCGCGCGCGTCACGAGCCTGAATCTCTTTCAAAAGACTCGGTAGACTAGCATCCACGCCCGCTTCCTGCAACTGAAGCAGGCGTCGTCGGGCACGTTCCTCGGCGCTCGCGGTGAGGAAGATCTTCAGCGCGGCGTCCGGAAAGACCACCGTGCCCATGTCGCGGCCGTCGGCCACCAGGCCGGGCGGCTGGCGAAAATCGCGCTGGCGCGCCAGCAGCGCGCTGCGCACCTCGGGGATAGCCGCCACCTGGGAGGCCCGCTCGCCGACCGCCTCGGTGCGGATCGTCTGCGCGACGTCCTCGCCCTCGAGCAGCACGTTGGCGCGCCCCTGTTCGGCGATGAAGGCCACGTCCAGGGTCTCGGCCAGCCGCGCCAGCCCGGCGACGTCGTCCAGCGCCACGCCATACTTGGCCGCGGCCTGGGCGGTGAGTCGGTACAGCGCGCCGGAGTCGAGCAGGTGCCAGCCCAGCCGCTCGGCGACCCGCCGGCTCACCGTGCCCTTGCCGGCGCCGCCCGGCCCGTCGATGGTGAGCACCGGGTGCTGCGCTCGGGATGCCGTCATGCCGTCTCCTCCTCGAGTTGTAGGCCGACGCGGCGCGCCAGTTCGACGAAGCCGGGGAACGAGGTGGCGACGTTGTTGCAGTCGTCGATGACCACGGCTTCGCCGGCGCGCAGCGCGGCGACGGCGAAGGCCATGGCGATGCGGTGATCGCCCAGGCTGTCGATCCGGCCACCGCCGTAGTTGGCGCCCTCGCCCGAACCGCCACGACCGACGATGTCGATGCCGTCGTCGTGGAGCGTGTTGACGACGCCCAGGGTCGTCAGGCCGTCGGCCATCGCCGCGAGACGGTCGGATTCCTTGACGCGCAGCTCGGCGGCCCCGCGCAGGCGGGTGGTGCCCTCGGCGTTGGCGGCGGCGACGAACAGCGCCGGGAACTCGTCGATCGCCAGCGGCACCTGATCGGCGGGGATCTCGATGCCCTTGAGGGCCGAATGGCGCACGCGAATGTCGGCCACCGGTTCGCCGCCCACCTCGCGCGGGTCGAGCAGTTCGAGGTCGGCGCCCATCGCCTCGAGGATATTGATCACGCCGATCCGCGTGGGATTGATGCCGACGTGTTCGAGCGTCAGGTCGGCGCCCGGGGTGATCGCCGCGGCGACCAGGAAGAAGGCCGCCGAGGAGATGTCGGAGGGCACGTCGATCGGCCCGCCACTGAGCGTGCCGCCGCCCTCGAGCCAGGCCAGATCGCCGTCGCGCTGCACCGGATAGCCGAAGCCGTTGAGCATGCGCTCGGTATGGTCGCGGGTCGGTGCCGGTTCGCGCACCCGCGTGGTGCCCTCGGCGTACATGCCGGCCAGCAGCAGGCACGACTTGACCTGGGCACTGGCCATGGGCATGTCGTAGTCGATGCCGACGAGCCGCTGCCCGCCCCGGATCGTCAGCGGCGGACGGCCGCCCTCGGCGGTCTCGATCACCGCGCCCATCCGGCGCAGTGGATCGGCGACCCGGCCCATCGGACGCTTGGTCAGCGAGGCATCGCCGGTGAGTTCGGTATCGAAGGCCTGCCCGGCGAGCAGCCCGGCAAAGAGCCGCATGGCGGTGCCGGCATTGCCCACGTAGAGCGGCCCGGCGGGCGCCTGCAGGCCGTGCATGCCCACGCCATGAATGGTCACGCGGCCCTGGTGCGGCCCTTCGATCGCCACGCCCATCTCGCGGAACGCCTGCAGGGTGGCCAGGCTATCCTCGCCTTCCAGAAAGCCCTTGACCTGGGTCACCCCGTTGGCCAGCGCGCCGAGCATGATCGAACGGTGCGAGATCGACTTGTCGCCCGGCACGCGAATGGTGCCCTGGACGGCACCCCCGGGGCTGACCCGGTAGCGGATGTTGCGTTGTTCCATCGCCTGATATCTCGTCTGATTCAGAAGGGTGTCGAAATAGTGCCGGGCATGGCTGGCCCGATCCAGGGTCGCCAGCATGGCATCGCCGTCGCTCTCGACGATCGCCGTGCGCAGCCGCGCCACGCCCGCCTCGAAATCGTCCAGCGCCGCCAGCACGGCGTCGCGGTTGGCGGTGAAGATGTCGCGCCACATCACCGGATCGCTGCCGGCGATCCGCGTGAAGTCGCGAAACCCGCCGGCGGCATAGCGAAATATCTCGAGACGTTCGTCCTGGCGCGCCAGGGTGTCGACCAGCGAAAAGGCCAGCAGGTGCGGCAGGTGGCTGGTCCGCGCCAGCACCTGATCGTGGCGCTCGATCGCCATTTCCAGCACCTCGGCACCGCAGGCCGCCCACAGGGCACGGACACGCCTCACCGCAGCCGGATCGCTGTCGGGCGCGGGGGTGAGAATCACCTTGTGATGGCGGTACAGCGCGGGATCGGACGCCGCCACCCCGCTCTTCTCGGACCCGGCGATCGGATGGCCGAGCACGAAGCGCGACGGCAGCGCGCCGAAGACCCGCTCGGCGGCGGCGCGAATCGCCACCTTGGTGCTGCCCACGTCGGTGACCACCTGGTCGGTGAGCAGCGCACCCAGTTCGCGCATCACCGCTTCCATGGCCAGCACCGGCACGGCGAGCACCACCAGGCTGCTCGACGCCACCCAGTCGGCGAGCCGCGTGCCGCCGTCATCGACCACGCCCATGGCGATGCCACGGGCGATCTCGTCGGGGTCGCGATCGCAGGCGACGATCTCGCCGACGAAGCCGTTCGCCTTGAGCGCCGCGGCCAGCGAGCCACCGATCAGGCCCAGGCCGACGATCAGGATGCGCGGCTCGTCGGGCGCCGCCGGGCGCCGCCGTGCCTGGCTCGATGCCATCTACAGCACACCCTGCGGGTAGGAACCCAGCACCTTCATCTCGGCGGCGCGCAGGCGCACCTCGTCGAGCACGGCGGCCACCTCCGGCTGGTCGAGATGGCCCTTGAAGTCGATGAAGAACACGTAGTTCCAGACGCCGGTCCGCGAGGGCCGGGTCTCGAGACGGGTCAGGTCGATCTGGTGCCGGTGGAAGGGCTCGAGCAGGTCGTGCAGCGCCCCGGGCTGGTTGCGCATCGCCACCACCAGCGAGGTCTTGTCGTCGCCGCACATCGGCACCGCCTCGTGGCCGATGATCAGAAACCGCGTGGAGTTGTCGGGGCGGTCCTCGATCTTCTCGGCGATTCTCTCGAGGTCGTAGAGCTTGGCGGCCATGTCGCCGGCGATCGCCGCGCTGTGCCACTCGCTCTTGATCAGCCGCGCGGCCTCGGCGTTCGACGACACCGGTACGCGCTCGGCGTGCGGGTAGTGGCCGTCGAGCCACTTGCGGCACTGGGCGAACGACTGTGGATGCGAGTAGATGCGCGAGATCTTGTCGCGGCGCGTGGTATTGGCGACCAGCAGATGGTGGTGAATGCGCAGCACCACCTCGCCGCTGATGTGCAGACCGGAGTCCATGAACGAGTCGAGGGTATGGTTGACCACGCCCTCGGTGGAGTTCTCCACCGGCACCACGCCGTAGTGGACCGCGCCGGCCTCGACCTCGCGGAACACCTCGTCGATCGCCGCCATGGGCAGGCTCTTGGCGCTTTCCCCGAAGTGCTTGAGCGCCGCCTGCTGGGTGAAGGTGCCCTCGGGACCCAGGTAGGCGACCTTGACCGGCTGTTCCAGCGCCAGGCAGGCGGACATGATCTCGCGGAACAGGCGCGCCATCTCCTCGGCATCCAGCGGCCCGCTGTTCAGCGCCATGATCCGGCGCAGCACCTGGGCCTCGCGCTCGGGACGATAGAACACCGCCTGGGGGTCCTCGGCGGTCTTGACCCGCGCCACCTGCTGGGCGCATTCGGCACGCTCGCTGATCAGGCGCAGGATCTCGCCGTCGATCTGGTCGATACGGGTCCGCAACGCATCGAGATTGATGGGGGTGTCGTCACTCATAAGCTGGCTCCGCTCAACCGTGGCGTTTCTCGAAATCGCCCATGAAGTCCACCAGGGCGTCCACCGCCTGCTGGGTCACCGCATTGTAGAGGCTCGCCCGCATGCCACCGACACTGCGGTGGCCCTTGAGGTTGAGCAGCCCCGCCGCCTCGGCCTCGTCGAGGAAGACGCCATTGAGCGCATCGTCGGCCAGCGTGAACGGCACGTTCATGCGCGAGCGATTGGCCGGCGCGATCGGGTTGGCATAGAAGTCGCTGGCGTCGATGGCGTCGTACAGCGTCGCCGCCTTGCGCCGGTTGATCGCCGCCATGGCGTCCAGGCCGCCGATGTCGTTCTTCAGCCAGTCGAACACCAGGCCCGCCAGGTACCAGGCGTAGGTCGGCGGCGTGTTGAGCATCGAGCCGTGATCGGCGAAGGCCTTGTAGGTGAGCAGCGTCGGCGCCGTGGCCAGCGCGCGGTCGAGCAGGTCGTTGCGCACGATCACCACGGTGATCCCGGCCGGACCGATGTTCTTCTGGGCCCCGGCGTAGATCACCCCGTAACGCGACACGTCGAGCGGGCCGGAGAGGATCGACGAGGACATGTCGCAGACCAGCGGCACCTCGACCTCGGGCACGTAATCGTAGGCCAGGCCGCCGATGGTCTCGTTGTGGCAATAGTGCAGATAGGCGGCATCGGCGGAGAGCTGCACGGCCTCGCGCCCCGGCACCCGCGCATAGCCGGCATCCCGCGAGCTGGCGGCGAGGTGCGCGCCGGCCAGGTGCTCGGCCTCCTTGATCGCCTTGGTCGACCAGATGCCGGTGTCCAGGTAGTTGGGCGTGCCGCCCGGCCCCAGCAGGTTGAGCGGCACGCAGGCGAACTGCAGCGAGGCTCCGCCCTGCATGAACAGCACGCTGTAGTCGTCGGGAATCGCCAGCAGGTCGCGCAGATCGCGCTCGGCACGGGCGGCGATGGCCTCGAAGGTCGGACTGCGGTGGCTCATCTCCATGACCGACAGGCCATGGCCCCGATAGTCGAGCATTTCCTCCCGGGCCCGCTCGAGCACCGGGGTCGGCAGCGCCGCCGGTCCGGCGCAGAAGTTATGGTGACGTGTCATCAGCGTTGGGTCTCACTGGTTCTTGAAGAACGACCGCCGCAGAGGCGGCGGTCGCAATCGGTCAGGCGATCACTCGGCGTCGTCCGGCGCCCCGGTCGGCGTCTGTGCATCGGCGCCATTGGCATCGTCTTCGCCGGTGGTCTCTGCCACCTCGTCGTCGCCGTCGTCGCTGGGCTCGTCGACCCGCACCGTCTTGACCAGCGTCTCGGCCTCGCCCAGGCGGATCAGCATCACCCCCTGGGTGTTGCGCGAGGTCACCGAGACTTCTTCGACGCGGGTGCGCACCAGGGTGCCGCGATCGGTGATCAGCATCATCTCGTCGCAGCCGTGGACCTGGATCGCCGCGACCATCGCGCCGTTGCGGCTGCTGGTCTGCATGGCGATGACGCCCTGCCCGCCACGTCCGCGCAGCGGAAACGCCTCGAGCCGGGTGCGCTTGCCGTAACCGTTTTCCGAGGCGGTGAGGATGTAGATCTGTTCCTGGTTCGCCGCCTCGTCGGCAGCGGCAACGTTCGACGCCGCATCGCCCTCGCCGTCACCTTCGCTGTCGATCAGCGTCGAGCGCGGGATGATCAGGCTGATCACCTCGGCGCCCTCGGTCAGGCGCATGCCGCGCACGCCGCGGGCGGTACGTCCCATGGCGCGCACGTTGGTCTCCTCGAAGCGGATCGCCTTGCCGTTGGAGGACAGCAGCATCACGTGGTCGTTGCCGGTAGTGACCGCCGCGCCCACCAGGCGATCGCCCTCGTCGAGATCGATGGCGATCAGGCCCACGCTGCGCGGCCGCGAGAACTGATCCAGCGAGGTTCGCTTGACGGTGCCGTTGGCGGTGGCGAAGAAGATGTAGCTGTCGGGGTCGTAGTCGCGCACCGGCAGCATGGCGTTGATCGACTCGTCCTCGTCGAGCGGCAGCAGGTTGACCAGCGGCTTGCCGCGCGAGCCGCGACTGGCCGCCGGGATCTCGTAGACCTTGAGCCAGTAGACCTTGCCCTTGTTGGAGAACAGCAGCACGGTGTCGTGGGTCGAAGCCACCAGCAGATGCTCGATGACGTCCTCGTCCTTCATGCTGGTCGCCGACTTGCCGCGACCGCCGCGACGCTGGGCCTGGTAGTCGCTGATCGGCTGGGTCTTGGCATAGCCAGAGCGGGAGATGGTGACCACCATGTCCTCTTCGTTGATCAGGTCCTCGATGGTCAGGTCGAGGCGGCTGATCTGGATCTCGGTCTTGCGCTTGTCGCCATACTGCTCGCGCACCGCGATGAGCTCCTCGCGGATCACCTCGAGCAGGCGGTCGGCCGAGGCGAGGATCTCGCTGAGTTCGGCGATCTTCTCGAGAATGCCCAGGTACTCGTCGAGCAGCTTCTCGGTCTCGAGACCGGTCAGGCGATGCAGGCGCAGTTCGAGGATCGCCTGGGCCTGGGCCGGCGAGAGACGGTATTGCGCGCGGTCGTCGGACAGCCCGAAGCCCGCCTCGAGATCCTCGGGCTTGCAGGAGTCCGCGCCGGCGCGTTCGAGCATGCCGGTCACCTGACCCGGCTGCCAGGCACGCTCGAGCAGCTTGTCCTTGGCTTCCGCGGCGTTCGGCGAGGCCTTGATCAGCTCGATCACCTCGTCGATGTTGGAGATCGCCACCGTCAGGCCTTCGAGGATGTGGCCGCGCTCGCGGGCCTTCTTGAGCTCGTAGAGGGTACGCCGGGTGACCACCTCGCGGCGGTGGCGGACGAACGCCTCGAGCATCTCCTTGAGGTTGAGCGTCTTGGGCTGGCCGTTGTCCAGCGCCACCATGTTGATGCCGAACACCGTCTCGAGCTGGGTGTGGGCAAACAGGTTGTTGACCACCACCTCGCCGGCCTCGCCGCGCTTGACCTCGATCACCACGCGCAGGCCTTCCTTGTCGGACTCGTCGCGCAGCTCGGCGATGCCCTCGACGCGCTTGTCCTTGACCAGCTCGGCGATCTTCTCGATCAGCCGCGCCTTGTTGACCTGGTACGGCAGCTCGGTGATGACGATGTGGTCGCGACCGGACTTGTCGTCGTGCTCGATGGAGTGGCGGGCGCGCACGTAGATGCGTCCGCGGCCGGTGCGGTAGGCGTCGAGGATGCCCGCCTTGCCGTTGATGATGCCCGAGGTCGGGAAGTCCGGGCCCGGGATGTACTCCATCAGGTCGTCGACGCTCAGGGTGTAGTCGTCGATCAAGGCCAGGCAGCCGTCGATCACCTCGGCCATGTTGTGCGGCGGGATATTGGTGGCCATGCCCACCGCGATGCCCGAGCCGCCGTTGACCAGCAGGTTGGGCACCTTGGTCGGCAGCACGTCGGGAATGCGCTCGGTGCCGTCGTAGTTGTCGACCCAGTCGACGGTGTCCTTCTCCAGGTCGGCGAGCAGCTCGTGGGCCAGGCGCGCCATGCGCACCTCGGTGTAACGCATCGCCGCCGCGCTGTCGCCGTCGATCGAGCCGAAGTTGCCCTGACCGTCGACCAGCACGTAGCGCATCGAGAAGTCCTGCGCCATGCGCACGATGGTGTCGTAGACCGCACTGTCGCCATGCGGGTGGTACTTACCGATCACATCGCCGACGACACGCGCGGACTTCTTGTAGGGCTTGTTCCAGTCGTTGCTCAACTCGTGCATCGCATAGAGCACCCGGCGGTGCACGGGCTTGAGCCCGTCACGCACGTCCGGCAGCGCTCGGCCGATGATCACGCTCATCGCGTAATCGAGATACGACTGCTTGAGCTCGTCCTCGATATTGACTGGCAGAATCTCTCTGGCGATGTCACCCATGTGTGGTCAAATCCTTTGCACTGCGACTGGTAAGCCCCGGCGTTGCAGCCGGCGAACGACATCCGCACGCCGGGTGCGCCCGACGAAGGGATTCGCGGTAGCCCGGGAATCGCGAGATTATACCATCGTGACGGCGATTTAGGCAGCGCCGGGGCGACTCACTCGGTGCCGGCGGGGGCGTCGAGCACGTGGCGCTGCAGGGTCTCGCGCAACTCGCCGTCGATCGCCATGGCACGCCCGCTGCGGGTATCGAGCAGCACGAAGGTGAAGTCGGCATCGGCGATGCGCTTGCCATCGGCGATCCGGTTGATGACCTGATGAATCACCGCGCTGCGGTGGTTGAGCGACGACAGCGAGGTGAGGATCTCGAGTTCGTCGTGCATCACCGCCGCCCGCCGGTAATTGATGTTGAGGTTGACCGCCACCGCCGCCAGGCCCTCGTTGAACAACTTGGCCAGATCGAACTGCTTCTCGAAGTAGGCCCAGCGCCCCTCCTCCAGGAACTCCAGGTAACGGGCGTTGTTGACGTGCTGATAACCGTCGAGATGAAAGCCGCGCACACGAAGGGTCGAGCGGGCAATGCGTTGGTCCATGACGAGACGATCCTTTGCCGGGTCAGTAAATGTCACGATTCTAGCCAGCGCCCCGCCCCGTAACAAACGTTGGTTTCAAACCCCGGCCACCCTCGACTTCCGTGGTAGGTCGGCGCATGACGACTGGTAGGGAAGGGACCAATTCGCCATAATGTGCGTCCTTTGCCTGGGGACGACGCCATGTGGTTCAAGCACTTGCATTTATATCGCCTGCACGACGCCCCTTCGCTGACCCGCGACGAGCTGGAGTCGGCGCTCGACGAGAACGGTTTCCGGCCGCTGGGCGGCAGTGAAGCCAAACGCCTGGGCTGGAGCACGCCGGCCGGCCGCAACGGCCAGCAGCACGTGCACGAACTCCAGGGGCACCGCCTGCTCGCCGCACTGCGCCAGGAACGCCTGCTGCCGGCGTCCGTGGTCCGCGAGGAACTCGAAACGCGCGTCGCCGACCGCGAGGGTCAGGAAGGCCGCCCGCTGCGTCGTCAGGAAAAACAGGCCCTCAAGGAGCAGATCTACGAGGAGTTCCTGCCGCGCGCCTTCGTGCGCACCCAGCGCGTCGACCTCTGGTGGGACACGCGCAACGCGCTGATCGGCGTCAACGCCTCCAGCCGCGCCCGCGCCGAGGACATCCTCGACCTGCTGCGCCAGACGCTCGGCTCGCTCAAGGTCACGCCGCTCGCCACCCGGACAACACCGGTGCGCGCCATGACCGACTGGCTCAAGCAGCCCGACGAACGCCCCGCGGGGCTGGAGCTCGGCGATCAGGTCGAACTCAAGGCGACCGGTGACGAAAGCGTGCTGCGGGGCCGCCAGGTCGACCTCGACGGCGAGGAGATCCAGACCGCCCTCGAGGCTGGCCGTCAGGTCACGCGCCTGGCGCTGACCGTCGACGAGTCGCTCTCGCTGGTGCTCCACGACGATCTCGCGCTCAAGTCGCTGCGCTTCGCCGACGCGGTGCTCGACGAGGCCGCCGATACCGAGACCGACGACGACCCCGTGCTGCGTCTGGAAACCGACTTCCTGCTGATGGCCCAGGTGCTGACCCGCACCACCGAACAACTCATCGACTGGCTGGGCGGCGAGGCCGCTCCCGCCGCGACGACACCATGACACGACAGCTCACCCCCGATACCTTCGACAAGATCCGGCCCTATCACGACGATGAGGTGCCCGGCGTGCTCGACCGGCTCGCCCACGACCGCGAGTTCCTCGACGCCATCACCCGCTACCGCCTGCCCCGCCTGTCACGCCATGCGCCCTGGCTGGCCCGGCGTCTGGCCGGCTTCGGCCTGCAGCGGCAGATGCGCGGCATCGCCAGCGTGGGCGATTTCCAGGATCACATCGCCCATTACATGCGGCGCATGCTCGCCAACACCACCGATGCCTTCGAGGTCGCCGGGCTCGAGGCGCTGGACCCGCAGCGCGCCTACCTGTTCATCGGCAACCATCGCGACATCGCCCTCGACCCGGCCTTCGTCAATTACGCGCTCTATCAGGCCGGGCGCAGCACGGTGCGCATCGCCATCGGCGACAACCTGCTCCAGAAGCCCTTCGTCACCGACCTGATGCGTCTCAACAAGAGCTTCATCGTACCCCGCTCGGCCCGCGGCAAGCGCGCCATGCTGGCCGCCTACCAGACACTCTCCAACTACATCCGCCACTCGATCAGCGTCGACAACCAGCCGGTCTGGCTGGCCCAACGCGAGGGGCGCGCCAAGAACGGCATCGACCGCTCCGATGCGGCGATCATCAAGATGCTGACCATGGCGCGCCGCCAGGAGGACAAGAACGCCGATTTCGCCGAGGCCATCCGCGAACTGCGCCTGGTGCCGGTGTCGATCAGCTACGAGTACGACCCCTGCGACCTGCAGAAGGCGCGCGAGCTGCACGCCGTCCATACCGCGGGCCGCTACGAGAAGGTCGAGTTCGAGGACATCCGTTCGATCGTCGCCGGCATCACCGGCTACAAGGGGCGCATCAAGCTGACCTTCGGCACCCCGCTGGAGAGCGAGTTCGCCAGCCCGGATGCGGTGGCCGCCGAGATCGACCGCCAGGTGCTCAGTGGCTACCGACTATTCCCCAGCCACCAGATGGCCCTGGAAGCCAGCGGCCTGGCACCCGACCTGGTCGATCTCTCCGAGGTGACCGACGCCGACCGTCGGCGCTTCGACGAACGCCTGGCCGGCGTACCCGACGAACTGCGCGACTGGTGGCTCGCCCAATACGCCAACCCGGTGCTCAACCGCGCCGGACGAGCCAACAGCAACGACTGAAGGCTAACCGCTAGAGAACTTGGCGAGCGACGGTCAGGCGAGGCAAAAATCAGCGAGGATGCGGAGTTTACTGGGTGTTAAATGAGCAATCCGAGCTGATTTTTAACGACGCATGACCGAGCGCAGCCAGTTCCGGCTATTTCCTCCAGAACATCGGCGTCAGCAGCACCAACACCGTCAGAATCTCCAGCCGCCCCATCAGCATGCCCACGCACAACAGCCACTTGGCGGCGTCGGGCAGCGTGGCGAAGTTGCCGGCCGGACCGATGATGTCGCCGAGTCCGGGGCCGACGTTGGCCACCGCGGTCGCCGCCCCGGACAGCGCCGTCACCAGATCGAGCCCCAGCATCGACAGCCCCAGCGCGATGCCGGCCACGGTGAGGAAGAAGAAGAACGAGAACGCCACCACGCCACGGCCGATCTCCTCGTTGAGGATGCTGCCGTTGTAACGCTGGGCGAACACCCCGTTGCTGTGGATCAGGAAGCGCAGCTGGTTGCGCAGGGTCAGCAGGGCGATCTGGAAGCGGAAGATCTTCATCCCACCGCTGGTCGAACCGCTGCAGCCGCCGACGAAGGTCAGATAGAAGAAGGCGACGATCGGAAACGCGCCCCACTGGGTGTAGTCGTCCGAGGCGTAACCAGTGGTGGTGACCACCGAAACGACGTTGAAGCTCACCTGGGTCAGCGCCTCGAAGGCCGGCGTGCCCTGCAGCACCCGGTAGAGGGTCAGCGCCACGATGGCCAGCACCAACAGCAGCAGCATGCCGCGCACCTGCTGGTCGTTCCACAGCACCCCGGGCGAGCCGCGCGCCGCGCGAATGTAGAGCACGAACGGCAGCGCGCCGCTGAGCATGAACAGCGTGCCCAGCCACAGCAGCACCGGCTGCTGGGCATAGGCGCCGAACGAGGCGTCGGAATTGGCGAAGCCCCCGGTCGACAGCGAGGTCATCGCCAGCACCACCGCATCCAGTGGCAGCATCCCCGCCAGCCAGTAACAGAGCACCGCCGCGCCGGTCAGCCCCAGGTAGACGCTCATGGTCGCCTTGGCGATACCGCCGGTGCGCGGCATCACCTTGTCGGACCAGTCGGAGGACTCGGTATGGAACAACCGCATGCCACCGACCTTGAGAAACGGCAGTATCGCGATCGCCATGACGATGATGCCGATGCCGCCCAGCCACTGCATCATGCCCCGCCACAGCTTGAGACCATCGGACAGCCGCTCGATCCCCACGAGTACCGTCGAGCCGGTGGTGGTGATCGCCGAGATCGACTCGAAGACCGCATCGGCGAACGACAGCTGCGGCGCGCCCAGTACCAGCGGCAGGCTGGCGAAACCGCTCACCGTGACCCAGCTCAGTGTGGTCAGCACGAACATCTGGCGCGGCTTGAGCTCGATCGGCACCCGCCGGGTCAGCAGCAGCGCCATGGCCACCGTGGCCAGAATGATCGCCAGCGATACCGCAAAGGCCCGCGCATCGGGGTCGCCCTCGGTGATCAGCACCAGCCAGGGCATCACCATGAAGGCGGCCAGCACCAGCCACAACACCGCCAGTACCCTGACCACCGGTGCCCACGGCGCAAGCGCCATCCGCGGCATCGCGAGTGAAGCCATTCGGTCGATCCCTTGATTCCCTGTGTTTGGGCGGCAACTATAACGCAGAAATTTTTCGCCTTCCCGGACCACCGCGCATGAATTCGACATCGCCCCAGCCCGACGGCCTCCGCGCCGCCCACCGCATCACCCTCATCGGGGGTGTGCTGAACACCCTGCTGGGCATCGCCAAGATCGTGGTCGGCCTGCTGGTCGGCTCGGCGGCGCTGGTTTCCGACGGTATTCACTCCTTCTCGGACCTGGTCACCGACGCCTTCGTGATCGTCGCCACCCATTTCGGGCGCCAGGAACCCGACTACAACCACCCCTACGGCCATGGCCGCATCGAGACGCTGGGCACCCTGCTGCTCGGCAGCGTGCTGCTGTTCGTCGCCGGCGGCATCGCCTGGGCCAGCCTCAGCCGGCTGATCGCCGGGGCTCCCATCCCGCCGGCCGGGCCGGTGGCGATCGGCCTGGCGGTGATCGCGCTACTCGCAAAGGAGTGGCTGTTCCGCTATACGCTGACCACCGCGCGGCGCATCAAGTCGCCCCTGCTCGAGGCCAACGCCTGGCATCACCGCAGCGACGCCCTGTCGACGGTGGCGGTCCTGGCCGGGCTGATCGGCACTCAGTTGGGGCTGGGCTGGATGGACGCCGCGGCGGCGGTAGTGGTGGGCCTGCTGGTCGGCAAGATCGGTGCCGCACTGCTCTGGGATGCCGGCAAGGAACTCATCGACACCGCACTGCCCGAAGACGACCAGCGCCGCATGCGCGAACTGGCCCTGGCCGTGCCCGGCGTGCACGACCTGCATCAGTTGCGCACCCGCAAGGTCGCCGAGCGGGTGCTGCTCGACCTGCATCTGGTGGTGGCACCGCGCCTCACCGTTTCCGAAGCCCACGAGATCGGCAACGAGGTCTGCCGCGACCTCTACGACGCCTATCCGGAGCTCGCCGACATCACCTTTCACATCGACCCCGAGGACGACTCCCACGACGAGGTGCCGGCCCGCGACGCCGCCCTGCCCCTGCGCGAGGACGTCGAGCAGGCCCTGGACGACGCCTGGGGCAGCCTCGACTGCTGGCAACGCCGTGTCGCGCTGGATCTTCACTACATCGGCAACCGCATCGACATCTCGCTCTACGTCGCCGAACGCACCACGCCCGGCAATCTCGACAGCCAGGCCAGCCGGCTGCGCGAAGCCGGCCGGGAACTGCCCTGGCTGGGGCGCCTGCGCGTCTGGGAGGGCCCGGGGCGGGCGTGAAACGCGTGGCGCTCACATCCGCTGCGCGACAGACTCATCCAAGGCCACTGCCAGGAAATGGCCGGCGTTAATACCGCATATGCTGGCTTCGCACCTGGCGTTAATCGCTTATTCTGCTGGGTGAGCAAAATCGCGCACCACCTCGGATTCTTGACTTGCCTAGAGCCAGACGCCAACGAGAGCCTGCTTCCGCCGCATTACGGTGGCGCGCGTTGCTGTTCTTCATGATCGTGCTGCTCTCGACCGGCGGCGTCTTGAGTCTGGCCAGTGCGGCCATGGATGTCTCGCGAATGCGAACGTTCATGACCGGCGAATATGGCCAGGATGGCACGCGCGTTCTGGACGCCTGGCTGCAATTGCTCGATACGCTCGACGGGCAGCCGACCTCCCGGAAGCTGAGAGACGTCAACGACTTTTTCAACCGGCATGTACGTTGGCTGGACGACATCGACGTGTGGAAGGAAAAGGACTACTGGGCGACCCCCCTCGAAACACTCGGGCGCGGCGCGGGGGACTGCGAGGACTACGCCATCGCCAAGTACGAGACACTCAAGAAGCTCGGCATACCCGGAGAACGGTTGCGTATGATCTATGTCCGTGCGCGCATCGGCCTCGGTGGCCGCTCCCAGGCACACATGGTCCTGGGTTATTATGAGTCTCCCGAGGACGAGCCCGTGGTACTCGACAATCTGCTTCCCACCATCCTGCCCGCCAGCCAGCGCGATGATCTGACCCCCGTGTTCAGTTTCAACAGCGACGGCCTGTGGGCCGGTGGGGCCACGCGCTCGCTGGCCGACCCGACACAGCGCCTGTCCCGCTGGCGACGCGTTCTGCAACGCATGGCGGCACAGGGTTTCCTATGAGCATCAGGTGTCGCGGCACTCACATTCCCGGGCCCGGCAGGAGCACGCTTCAATGTCCTTGATCAAGCAATTATGGCTGACCATCCTGGTATTACTCCTGCTCACCCTCGGCGGCAGCCTTTTCATCGGCACGCTGACCAGCAAGCAATACATTGAGCAGGAACTGCGCATCAAGAATGCCGACAACGCTCATGCCCTGGCACTCTCTCTCAGCCAACTCGACAAGGACCCCGTCACGGTCGAACTGCTGGTGTCGGCCCAATTCGATACCGGCCACTATCGACGCATCGAGCTGACCTCACCGGAGGGTGAGAAACTCGAGCAGCGAGTCAGCGATGCCGTCACCACCGACGCCCCGGCGTGGTTCGTCGATCTCGTCGATTTCGATGTTCCGCCGGGAACAGCGGTCGTTCAGGACGGCTGGAAACAATTTGCCACCATAACCCTGGAAACCCATGTCGGTTATGCCTATAGCGCGCTATGGCGTAATGTCCTGGATCTCATGGCGTGGTTTGCCGTCGCCGCCCTGGTCAGTGCCGTGCTGGCCTGGTGGATCGTGCGGACCATTCGTCGCCCCCTGCAGACCGTGGTCACCCAGGCCCGCAACATCGGCGAGCGGCGTTTCACCATCAGCAGCGTGCCACGCACCCGGGAACTGCGCGATGTCGTTCAGGCCATGAACCAGTTATCCACGGTGGTCAGTCGCATGCTCGCCGAGGAAACGCATAAGCTGGACAAGCTACGGCGACGCTTGCAACACGACGAGGTGACCGGTGTGGCAAAGCGCGACACCCTCATCCACCGGCTCGATGCCATGCTGACCAGCGACAGTCAGCGTTCGGCGGGTCATCTGGTCATGGTTCGTATCGCCAACCTGGCTGCTCTCAACGATCGCCTGGGATACCTGGCCACCAATCAGTTGTTGGTCGAGGTAGCGGACAGGCTCCGCCGCCTGGCCGACGACTACGACGATGGCCTCGTCGGTCGACTCAACGGCACCGATTTCGGCATGATCCTGCCGGGATGCGATGACTCGGTTCAGTTGAGGGCGGCCATAGCGCACCGGCTGCACGAGCAATCCATCACCGAACACGGTGATGTCGAACTGCCCGTCTCGCTGGTCGCCTATACCCGCGACAATACCCGCGGTGAATTACTCAGCGCGCTGGATGGCGCACTCGCCAAGGCCGAGGCCCGGGGCGACATGGCCATCGAGATCGCCACGACCGACGCCGGCCAATTGCCTTACCATACCCATGACGACTGGCGCCGGGCTCTCGACGAAGCCCTGACGACCCACGGTGTCCAACTGGCCCGCTATCCGGTACTGGATGACCATAGACGATTGCTCCACCATGAGTGTCCGGCACGCCTCATGCTCGGCGGCGACTGGCAACCGGCCGGCCTATTCCTGCCCTGGGCATCACGCGCCGGCTTGAACCAGGCTATCGACCTGGCCGTGGTCGACACCGCCTTGCACACCATCGCGACCGACGCCATTCCGCTGGGCATCAATCTGTCCAGCGAATCCATCCGTGACACCGGGTTCGTCGCGGCACTGCGTCAGCGACTGCAAGCACACCCGCAGTCGGCAAGCCGCCTCTGGATCGAAGTTCCCGAGTCGGCAGCGGTCCGGCACATGGCCGCCTTCCGCGCCCTGTCGCAAGAGATCCGTCCCTTCGGTTGCCGGCTGGGTATCGAGCATGTCGGCCCGGAGTTCGCCAAACTCGAGTCTCTCCATGACCTGGGACTGGCCTATCTCAAGGTCGATTCGTCCTTGGTCAGGCATATCGACAAGGACGATCAGACCCACCCCTTCCTGCGCGGCATCGCCACGCTGAGTCATTCCATTGGCGTGTTGGTCATTGCCGAGGGGGTCGGCAATCGCGCCGAGCAGGAGACGCTCTTCGATCTCGGTTTCGATGGGGTTACGGGGCCAGGGGTCACCGACCGGCAGGATTGAGCGCGCCCCTCACCCGCCAGGCCGACACAAAGGGGGGCGGAACCCTATCGGCGAATGTCAGCCCGACAGGCAGCGAGCAAGGCGCCCCGGCATAGGCTTCGCGCCGGGGCCGGGGTCGAAGTCAGATCAACCACTCATCGTCTTCATCGCCGAGCAACTCGACACTATTGACCTGCCGGCGAAGTGTTTGGCGCTTGAGGAGCTTTTCACGGGCGGCCTCGGGCAGTTCCGTAAAGCTTATGACGCCCTTGGCAATCAATAACTCGATGACGTCTTCCAGGACGCGCACGAATGCCAGATCGGTATCGCGAAGCTTGCGATGCTGCCCCATCAGGCCCTCTCGTTCGAAAAAGGCCAGGATTTCAGGATCATTGGCTTCCAGGGCTTCATGACAATCTTCACCAGGTTCACGCGCCACCATGACGGGCGTGCCTGACGCATCTCGTTTTACATAAAACACAGCAGCCTCCCTGGCGGCATGCAATGCCACCTTACAGACGCGTTCACGATGGCTTCACCGGGTGCTTCTTCTCGCGCGGGGCAACCAGAACCGCCCCTTCAGGTAGAGCAGACCTGGCAGCCCCGCCTTTCTCGCGCCGCGCACGTTCCCTGTCGAGTGCCTCGAGATAGCCGCCATAGGTTTCACGGTGCGTCATCAGGCGTATCTCTTCGGCCACCTGGCGGGCCCATGCCGCGCCGCCAAGCAGATACGCAGACTGGGTCACGAGATCCACATAAGAGGAGCGCAGAATGAACGCAATGCTTCGTTCATAATCGTCCCCCTCACGCTCCATCTTGTTCGCCGCTTGCCAGTTCGCTATCGCCGTGGTGAGGATGGCATGCAAGCGATCGAAATGTTTCACATAGAACGCATTGCGAGGCAGATCGATCAACATGTTCGAAAAGACACGGTCGATGGTCTCGTCATCGACAGGATGGTCGCGATCGATCAGGTCATCCCAGACATGCGCGATATCGCTGATGATGCCGATGAACTCGACGGCATCTCGATCCCCTTTCAGCCATGTTTCCAACACGCCGTCATCAAAATACATGCTTCCCCCTACCGGTTCACCCCCTTCCCGGCCAAGCCGGGAAGGGGGCAGGACTCGCTCAGCGAACGGCCATCACTGGTCCAGCATCAACTGGCCACTGTCCAGCATCTGTTGGACGATATCGCTACTGTAGTTCATGCCCTGCATGTGAATCGTCTGGTCGGCAACATCCAGGGAACTGCCATCACCAAAGCTTCCCGATGTACTGACATGCAGCACGGTACCGCCTTCGCCGTCGTCGCTGGCACGCAGGTAAGCATCCAGAGAGTCCGACCTGTCCTGCAGCAGCTCCGACAGATCCAGCGTGTCACCTTCGGCCGTATTGAATGACATGACGGTATCCTGAGCAGCGCTACCCGACGCCCCCTGGTCGCCCAGTGACCACTTGAACGTGTCCGCGCCCATGCCACCGTAGAGGATGTCATCTCCCGAGCCACCCTGCAGCAGATCATCGCCACCTTGGCCGTAAAGGATGTCGTCACCGGCTCCACCACGCAGGATGTCGTCACCGCCCGACGGATCGAGCTGATTGAATTCGGCGTGATGGTTCACGATGAACCCCTTCAATGCTTCGGTGGACAGCGAATCGGGGTCCTCGACGCCCAGCCTGCCCGCGACATACGACTTGAGAGCCGTCAGGCCGTTACCCTCGACCCCGTCGAAGTCCAATTTGTCACCAAAGATGATGTCGTTGCCGCCACCGCCATCGACGACATCGTCACCGGCAGGGAGCTCCACGTTCTTGCCGAGAATGGCATCGGCTAGGCTCTCGGGAGAGATACTCGTCTGCACCGTGCCGTCACTATCGAAACGGCTCAATTGCGATTCCTGCAGAGAATCACCCAGGCCGATCGAGTCAACCGTACTGACGTCCTCGAGCAGCGCAAACGCCTCGAGTGAATCATTCACGAGCGAGCTGGGAGTACTCTGCCCATCCCCGTCCAGAAGCGATATTTCATGACCACCCCGACCATCGTCCTGGACCTGGCCGATGACCTCGTCATACCAGCCGCTACTGCAACCGCCGCTGTGATAACCCCATTGATGCACATTACCCGAACTGTCCACCACGAGCCGGTCTTCGCCGGCAATGTTCATGTAATGGTTCTGGCCGGGTTGGTAGTCCTCGGCGTCGAAGGTCCAGGTTTGCCCGCCATAAGTGCCCACGACGGCGCTCTTGGCTTCATCGCTCTGGTGGTACGTCGGCAAGCCATCGGTGATGAAGTAGGTCAGATTCGTCCCGGGGTTGGACGTCACGAGGTCACTGTAGAACCAGTTGGCCGTTGTCTTGAAGGCATCCTCGTAGTTTGTGCCACCACCACTTTGCATGGAGTCGAGCACGGATTTCAGCCGGACCAGGGCATCAGGATCGGACAGGTCGACACTGACATTCCTGCCAGCCTGCCTGTCGAAATCCAGCAGGAAGACATTGACGTTACCAGCACCTTCCTTACTGACGATATGACTGAGCGAGTCGAACATGTGGGTCAATGAATTCTTTGCAGAATTCACGTCTGACTGCGACACACTGCCTGATGTATCGACGATGAAGGCCACATTGTAGTTCGCACCCGGTACCAACTGCAGGCCGGTGGCGTCACCGACGATGATATCGCTGGCGTTGGTCCCTTCGATGGTGTCGTCCACCGGGGTACCCATGGTCACGGCGTACTGTTCGACACTGGCGCTATCGACAGCCGATGCCGAGTCGACGATGGCCCCGTCGACGATTTCACGGGACTCGACGGACGCCTGTATATCGAAGCTACCGCTATCGAGCGGAATCTTCATGGTAAGGTCGAGATCGTCCAGTGACGTGCCCTGGCTGTTCTCGACATACCAGTCACCATTATCCAGTGCAGTGACGCCATCACCGAGAATCTTCACCCCCTCGGGAATACCCGACAGCGTGATTCCCGTCAGTACCTCGCTGCCGTCCACGTCCACCAGTGCGGCAGACAGATCGAGAGCCACGATGTCGTGACCGGTGGGCGTAATGGTCGTCGACACCTCGGGCGGCATCATGGTGACGCCATCGCCGAAGATCAATCCACGGATATTGTTGAGCGTGATCGTCACTCCGGTGTCGAGATCGGTGATGCGGCCGTCATAACCCGAGTTCTGGTGCAGCTCCCCCAATGCGACGCCGTAGCTGGCATACGACTTGCTCAGATAGAGGTAATCCTTGTCCTGACCGTCGATCGAATTGACAGGCTGGTTGCCGTTGACGAGCTTGTTGAAATCACCGGAAAGGACGATGACATCCGCGTTCTGAGAATTGCCCGCACTGCCCGGGTTGAGATTGCCGTTTGAGAAAGGCGGTTCGAAGACACGACCACTGAGCCCCTGGGCAGAGATAGTACCTGCATCGACGGTGATGGTGACCGAGGAATCCTCGACGGTCAGCCTGGTACCGCGCTCGGAGGACACCAGGTCGCCGACCGAGATACTGACCTCGGGGGCATCCGCGACAGGCGTGACATCGATCGTCAGAGTCGACTCGTCACCCATGCCGCTCGCATCGGTCGGCCTGAATGACAGGTGCGCATAGTCGGCCTGCTGGTCGCCGAACCCGTTACCCCCGTAGCCATCGAAGCCAGACTCGTTGGACGCCGGCATGAAGCGCAGTAACCCCGCATCGACATCGGCCTTGGTAAAGGCGTCGTCGACGGATACCGCGACCCATTGTCCGTCGGCATTCTGATGCTGCAACTGGCCGGAATCCGGCAGGCCAGTGACGACGATACCCAGGGCCGCATCGGACGAGTCGACATCGGTGACCCCAAGATCACTCCAGGCCAGGGTGATCGCGGTATCTTCCTGCCCCGTAACACCCGCCGGTTGGGCGGAAGGCGCATCATTGATACCGGTGACCGTCACCGTCAGGGTCGAGCTGGCCGTACCATCCTGGCCATCACTGATGGTGTAGGTGAACTGATCGCTTCCCTGCTCGTCCTCGGACAACGCTCGGGTAGCCGCACGATTGGCGTCCAGTACATAGTGGTAGCTACCATCCGCCTCGAGCGTCAGCGTGCCGTAGACTCCTTGAAGGGTCGCGCTCGCACCACTGGCAACGCTGGATTGAGTGCCAGCTTGCGTATTGGCGACGCTGGTCACCGTCAGTGGATCACCTTCGGGATCACTGTCGTTGGTGAGAAGGTTACCGCTGGCCAACGTCGAGCCGGGATCGACGATACTGGCGCTACCGTAAATCGTTTCGCCACTGGGTACCGCGAGCGTGGTCGGCGTTCCGAGCGTCTGAGTGTCGACGTTCATCGGCGTGGCGAGGTTGTCGGTGGTGATGATCAGCAATTCGCCCTGGGCATTTTCCGCCAATCCATACACCGGCGCATTCATGGTTGCTACCACAGTCGTGGTCGCGTTGCCGGTGGCATCGGTGCGAATACTGCCGTCATCGTTCAACGCGACCTCGAGGACACGCTCGTCCGAATCGGCAACGTAGAGATGGTTGCCGACATACTGCAGGTCCCCGCCCGATGTGAAACCGGTCGAGGCAATCTTGGTAGCCACCAGCGTCGTCGGGTCGATCGAGAACAACCCCTTTGTGCTGGCACTCGCAGCGATCAGGTTGCCATCCGGCATCAAGCCGAGGGCGTTGATACCGTTCAGGCCCGACACGGCGCCCACGGCGGTTGCCATCCCGGTCTCAGCGTCGATGCTGTAGAGCGTCGTCCCGGCAAAGGCGACACCGTAAAGCATTCCGGACGTCGCACTGGGGGAAATATCGCCCAGATAAGTGACCTCATTGCCGGCGGCGTCCTTGATCGTGACACTGCTCTGCCCTCCTGTGGTCAGATTCCAGGCTTCCAGCGTCCCCTGTGCCGTGGCGAGGTAGACGATATCCGGCGCTGCGGAGACCCCCGCTGAATCCGGGTTCGCCACCGGTGCATCGTTGACCGGGGTGACGAACAGCGTGACCGTTGCCGTATCACTGCCGCCCTGACCATCGCTGATCGTGTACTCGAACGTGGCAGGACCGTTGTAGTCGGTGGCCGGCGTGAAGACGATGGTACCGTCGGCGTTGAGCACGACGCTGCCGTGGCTGGCATTGCCGACACTCGTGACAGTCAGCGTATCGCCATCGGCATCGGTATCGTTGGCCAGCAGATCATCGGTACGCAGGTAGATCGAAGTGTCTTCCGCGGTAGTCAGCGGTGAATCCACAACGAAGTCACCGAGTGGCGAATAATCACCGTCGCCGAACTTCAGTTCGGGCTGGAAGATCGCCCGCTCTGCTTGATCCCAGTAGACGATCTCGATGGCGTGCGTGCCGCCCTGGGCCACCGTAAAACTGTGCTCGTTGGTCGCCGGGCTCTGATTGTGGTCAACCGTGGCCACCGGCTTGCCATCGATCGATACCTGATAGCCATCGTCCGAGAGGATCTTGAACGTGTAACTGCCCGCTTGCAGCTCGACGACCCCTTGCATCCGCAGAATGGCATCGGTTCCGGTCGTCGGCATCTGCGTGCTCAGCGAATCGGCGTCGGCACCGAGGAACGTCTTCAGATTGTCGGGATTGGCGAGGTTGCCAGTGATGTAGTTGTAGAACAGCGAGCTTGCCACGAAGGTCGCATCGGGCGTGCCTTTCTCGGCGATGAAGGCCTGAACCTGCGAGACACTCGCCAGATTCGGGCCGTCGGCGTCAGCCCCCTCTTGATAGGCGAAATACTCCGAGTAAAGCCCGCCAAGCTTGCCATGAGTGGTATAGCTGTCGTCGTTCGCCACCGGGTCGTCGTTGACCGGGGTGACGCGCACGCCGACCGTGGCCGTGGCGCTGCCGCCCTGGCCGTCGCTGACGGTGTAGTCGAAGCTCGCCGCGCCGTTGTAGTCGGCGGCCGGGGTGAAGGTGATGCTGCCGTCGGCGTTGAGCACGACGCTGCCGTGCTCGGCACCGCTCACGCTGGTGATCGTCAGGGTGTCGCCGTCGACGTCRCTGTCGTTGGCCAGCAGGGTCGCCGGGTCGATGGTCAGCGCGGTGTCTTCGGCGGTGGTCAGGGCGTCGTTGGCGGCGTTGGGGTCGGCGTTGTCGTCGCCGGCACTCGGGTCGTCGTTGACCGGGGTGACGCGCACGCCGACCGTGGCCGTGGCGCTGCCGCCCTGGCCGTCRCTGACGGTGTAGTCGAAGCTCGCCGCGCCGTTGTAGTCGGCGGCCGGGGTGAAGGTGATGCTGCCGTCGGCGTTGAGCACGACGCTGCCGTGCTCGGCACCGCTCACGCTGGTGATCGTCAGGGTGTCGCCGTCGACGTCRCTGTCGTTGGCCAGCAGGGTCGCCGGGTCGATGGTCAGCGCGGTGTCTTCGGCGGTGGTCAGGGCGTCGTTGGCGGCGTTGGGG
>NZ_QWBW01000051.1 GCF_004117855.1 Modicisalibacter coralii | reverse complement strand
GCCGGCGCCGATGGTGCTGCGATGACCGAGGTGATCCTCATGAGTGAGCCCGCCGTGGATAACATAGGTCAAGGTCTCGATGCCGCGATGCGGGTGCGGCGGAAAGCCGCCGATGTAGTCGTCCGGCTGGTCGGAGCCCAGCTCGTCGAGCATCAGGAACGGGTCGAGCCCGCCGCCGAAATCGTGAATACGCGAGATCTTGACGCCGTCGCCGTCCTGGCTGGGATGACTGGTGACGAGGCGTTCGATGGTACGAGCGGACATGGCGAAACTCCTGATCGTGACTTGACTGATTTCGATTGTAGGACGATTTTTTCGAAGGTTAAGCGCATAGTTTTGCCGATACCTTTCGAGGAAAACGAAATGTCACGCGTCACCCTGGCCCAATGGCAGATGCTGGCGGCCGTCATCGACCAAGGCGGTTTTGCCCGTGCCGCCGAGGTCGTGCACAAGAGCCCTTCGACCCTCAATCATGCCGTCCACAAGCTGGAGGCGCAGCTCGGTGTGGCGCTGCTCGAGCCGGTGGGCCGACAGGTCAGGCTCACCGAGGCCGGCGAGATGCTGCTGCGTCGGGCCCGGCAATTGATCGAGAACGCCGCGGCGATCGAGGACGTGGCGGCGAGTCTGGCGACCGGGCTGGAGGCCGAGGTGGCGCTGGCGGTCGACCAGATATTTCCCCCCGATGCCCTTGCCGAAGCGCTCCAGCAGTTTTCCGACGACTATCCGCACGTGCGCGTGCAGCTGCACGAGACGGTACTCAACGGCGGGGTCGAGATGCTCTACGACCGGCGGGCCGATCTGGTGATCTCCGGGCTCGCCGCGCAGGGCTTCCTCGGCGAGCCGCTGGTGACGCTGCGTTTCATCGCCGTGGCCCATCCCTCGCATCCTCTGCACAGGCTCGGCCGTGAACTGGATCTGCGCGACCTGACTCGGCATCGGCAATTGGTCGTGCGCGACTCGGCGCTGCGCCAGTCGATGGACGCCGGCTGGCTGAAGGCCGAGCAGCGCTGGACGGTGAGCCATCTGGCCACCTCGCAGGACATGCTGGAGCGCGGGTTGGGATTCGCCTGGCTGCCGGAAACGCGCATTCGCGAAGCCCTCGATGCAGGCCGCCTGGTGCCGTTGCCCCTGGCGGCCGGCGGCGAGCGCGAGGTGCCCATGCAGTTGATCTTCCAGGATCGCGATCGTGCCGGTCCGGCGACACATGCCATGGCCCGGGCCTTGCATCGGGCGGTATTGGCCTGCCGAAGTTCGATTATATCGAATGAAGATGGGCAAACATTGCGCGGCAACGTCGATGAAATCGATTTATCCTGAGTCTCGACATCATCGTAGACACGAGGAGGCGACATCATGGGCCTGTTGATCGACGGACGCTGGCACGACCAGTGGTACGACACCGAGTCCCACGGCGGGGAGTTCGTGCGGGAATCCGCCAAGTTGCGCGATTGGGTCACCCGCGACGGCGGGCCCGGTCCCGATGGCCAGCCCGGCGTCGAGGCGGCCGGGGATCGCTTCCATCTCTACGTCTCGCTGGCCTGCCCCTGGGCGCACCGTACCCTGATCCTGCGCAAGCTCAAGCAGCTCGAACCCTTGATCGGGGTCTCGCATACCAGCCCGCTGATGCTGGGCAACGGCTGGACCTACGACACCAGCGAAGGCTCGAGCGGCGATGCGGTCAACGGCGTCGATTACCATTACCAGCTCTATACCCTGACCGACCCGCATTATACCGGCCGGGTCACGGTGCCGGCGCTGTGGGACAAGCGCGAGCGGCGCATCGTCAGCAACGAGTCCGCGGACCTGGTGCGGATGTTCAACGACGCCTTCGATCATCTCACCGGCAACCACCTGGACTTCTATCCGGCGGATCTGCGCGAGACCATCGATGCGGTCAACGCCGATGTCTACGACCACATCAACAACGGCGTCTACAAGTCAGGGTTCGCCACCGAGCAGGCCGTCTACGAGAAGCACGTCACGGCGCTGTTCGAGGCCCTGGATCGCATGGAGGCCCGGCTCGCCGAGCAGCGCTACCTAGCCGGCGAGTGGCTCACCGAGGCCGACATCCGCCTGTTCACCACGCTGGTGCGCTTCGACGCGGTCTATCATGGCCACTTCAAGTGCAATCTGCGGCGGATCGAGGACTATCCGAACCTGTCCAACTACCTGCGCGAGCTGTATCAATGGCCGGGCATCGCCGAGACGGTCGACCTGGGGCACATCAAGCGCCACTACTACTACAGCCACGACACCATCAACCCGACTCGCATCGTTCCCAAGGGGCCGCTACTCGAACTCGACCGGCCGCACGACCGCGAGCGCCTGCCGGGGCGCGGCGTGCGCGAGAAGCACTGACGCCGAGCCGGAAGAGGCAAGAACGGCGCTCCGCGCCTGGAAGAGAGAAGATCGGCGTTTCGTGCCAGGAAGAAGGGGGCACATTGGCTTTTCTTCCTTCTTCCTTCTTCCTTCTTATTTCTGCTTGGCCAGCCATCGGTCCAGGGCATTGGCGAATTCGCGGCGGTCGACGTCCGAGTAACTCTTGGGGCCGCCGGTATGCTCGCCGCTGGCGCGCAGGGTTTCCATGCCTAACCTTGTCAGGCGCATCTGCCTGCAGATGCGCAACGCCGGGTCAGCGATTCTTGGCCAGCCACCGGTCCAGGGCATTGGCGAATTCGCGGCGGTCGACGTCCGAGTAACTCTTGGGGCCGCCGGTATGCTCGCCGCTGGCGCGCAGGGGTTCCATGCCAAACCTTGTCAGCCGCATCTGCCTGCAGATGCGCAACGCCGGATCAGCGATTCTTGGCCAGCCATCGGTCCAGGGCATTGGCGAATTCGCGGCGGTCGACGTCCGAGTAACTCTTGGGGCCGCCGGTATGCTCGCCGCTGGCGCGCAGGGTTTCCATGCCAAACCTTGTCAGCCGCATCTGCCTGCAGATGCGAAACGCCGGATCAGCGATTCTTGGCCAGCCATCGGTCCAGGGCATTGGCGAATTCGCGGCGGTCGACGTCCGAGTAACTCTTGGGGCCGCCGGTATGCTCGCCGCTGGCGCGCAGGGTTTCCATGAAATCCCGCATCTGTACCCGGGCGCGGATGTTGTCCGCGGTCAGCGACTCGCCGCGGTTGGTCATCACGCTGGCGCCCTTGTCGAGTGCCTCCATGGCCAGCGGCAGGTCGGCGGTGACGAGCAGGTCGCCCGGCGCGATACGGCGGACGATCTCGTGGTCGGCGGCATCGAAGCCGCTGGCGACGGATAGCCCCTTGACCCAGCGCGAGGGGGGCAGCGGCAGGGTATGGTTGGCGACCAGCCAGGTCGGTGTGGCGGTGCGTTCGGCGGCGCGGATCAGGATGTCGCGTGCGGCGCGTGGACAGGCATCGGCATCGACCCAGAGATTCGGCATGCGGTTCCCCAAGAAATGGCCGGCTCCGTTCGCTGGGCCGGCGATTGACTGAACGAAATGGAAAAAGCGTAGGCAAGTGGCCCTCGACGATGGTAGTATGCCATTTCCTCGCATGTGTTGACCCCACCATCCTGTTGAATGATTCCCCGAATGCAGCCACGACGGCTGGGGACGTTCTCTCGCAAGGCGCACCGACGGCTCGTTGAAGAGTCGACGATTTCGTGCCTGGGTGCATTGATGGAATGCCGCCGCTGCCCAGCGGTTCGGCATCGATGAGGTCGCCACACTGTCCGCCAGCCGGTACACCCGCAATGGCGGTCGTCAAGCGGACAGGACGCAGGAGCGGGCCGGACGATAGCGTCGTTCGGCCGAGCGCGACCCGGTGCCATGTCAAGTTGCCCGCCTCAGGCGTCAGGCAAGCGGAAGCGGCAAGGCACCACGACATTTTCCGCCGGCATCGATGCCGGCCATTCAAGGTGTGATATGACCTCGACTTCTGTTGCCTCGCCGAGCTTCGGCGACCTGGCACTCGTGCCTGCCGTTCTCTCCGCTCTCGAGACGCTGGGCTACGAAACACCCTCGCCGATTCAGGCGCAGACCATCCCGGCCCTGCTGGAAGGGCGGGACATGCTGGGCCAGGCCCAGACCGGAACCGGCAAGACCGCCGCTTTCGCCCTGCCGCTGCTCAGCCGCCTCGACCTCGGTCGTCGCGAGCCCCAGGTACTGGTGCTCGCGCCTACCCGTGAACTGGCCCAGCAGGTCGCCGTATCGTTCGGCAAGTACGGCCAGAACCTGTCCGGTCTGGAAGTCGCCAGCCTGTGCGGCGGCCAGGACTACCGTGAACAGCTTGGCGCCCTGAAGCGCGGCGCGCAGATCATCGTCGGCACCCCCGGCCGGGTGATCGATCACCTCGATCGCGGCAGCCTCAAGCTCGAAGGACTGTCGGCGCTGGTCCTCGACGAGGCCGACGAGATGCTGCGCATGGGCTTCATCGACGACGTCCAGCGCGTGGTCGCCGATACCCCCAGCGACGCCCAGCGGGTCTTCTTCTCGGCGACGCTGCCGGCGGAGATCGAACGCATCGTCAACCGTTATCTGGTCGATCCGGTCAAGGTGGCCATCGAGGCTCGCGCGGGCACCGCCGAAAGCATCGAGCAGCGTCTGGTGCGCGTCGACGGTGCCGCCAAGCTGGAAGCGTTGTCGCGTATCCTCGAGGTCGAGCCGGTGGATGCGGCGATCGTCTTCGTGCGGACGCGTGCCGCCTGCACCACGCTGGTCGAGCAGCTCTCCGCACGCGGCATCAATGCCGCGGCGCTGTCGGGGGATCTCGACCAGAGCCTGCGCGAGCGTACCGTGGCGCGGCTCAAGAAGGGCAAGATCGACGTGCTGGTCGCCACCGACGTGGCGGCGCGTGGCCTCGACGTGCCGCGTATCACGCACGTGGTCAACTATGACCTGCCGCAGGACAGCGAAGCCTACACGCATCGTATCGGCCGCACCGGCCGTGCCGGTCGCTCGGGGGTGGCGATCACCTTCGCCGGCGTTCGCGAGACCCGCAAGGTGCGTTGGCTCGAGCAGGCCACCGGCCAGACCATGGCCGACACCGAACTGCCCGACGAAGCGGCGATCCGCGCCCATCGCGACGAGCGTTTCCGCGAGCGTGCGCTGGCGGCGCTGACCGCCGGTGCCGACGAGCAGCGCGCACTGATCGAGCGCCTGGTCGCCGAGGGCCACGATCCGCTCGAGCTGGCCTGCGTCTTCGCGGCGCTGGCACGTGGCGACGAGGCCCCCATCGGGCGTCTGCCCAAGCCGGGCGAGCGCAAGGCCGCGCCGCGCGACGGCAAGCCGCCGCGCCGCCGCGACAGCGGCCCCTCCGAGGGCATGACCCGCTATCGGGTGTCGGTGGGCCACAAGGATGGCGTCAAGCCCGGCCAACTGGTCGGCGCGCTGGCCAACGAAGGCGGTATCGAGGGCGGGCGTATCGGTCGCATCGACATCCGCAATGCCTTTTCGGTGGTCGAGCTGCCGAGCAGCCTGCCGACGTCGATTCTCGCCAAGATGGCGCGCGCCCGCGTCGCCGGTCGCCCCCTGGAGATCGCCGAGGATCGCGGTGCCCCGGAGCGCCCGGCACGTCGGCGCAGCAGCGGCGATGACCCGCTGCCGCGTCGCTCGCGGGCCTGAACGACGCAGGCTTGACCCTGCGGGCGCGTGTTCACCACACTGACGATTCGACATGACATGTGCCGATAGCCAGGAGGTGAACATGGCTCAAGGAGACAAGCGCAGCCGTCGCGGCAAGATCGCCAATGGCAGCTACGGGCGCCGGCGCCCGCAGACGAGCCGCAAGGCGCAGCGCTACAAGCAGCGCGGCTTCTGAGACGCTGAAGTGACAAAAACGGGGGCGGCCAAATGGCCGCCCCCGTTCTTTTGCGTGGCGATGTCGCGCCTCAGTTGCGGGCCAGCAGCGAGGCATCGTAGCGGGGCTGGCGCTCCGCGGCATCAAGCAGGGCGACGTTGCGGGTGTCGCCCCCCTTGGCGAGGCTTTCGAAGATCACCCGGTAGGCGAGTACGGCCTGCACGTACTGACGGGTCTCGTGATAGGGAATGCTCTCGACGAACAGGTCGAAGGCCTGCGGCGCGTCGCGCAGCCAGCGATCCACGCGGCCCGGCCCGGCGTTGTAGGCGGCCACCGCGGCGAGCCGATTGCCGCTGTAGCGATCGAGCATCTCGCGGATGTACTGGCTGCCCAGCTTGATGTTGGTCTCCGGGGTATACAGTTGCTCGGTATCGGGGGCGTCGAAGCCGTGACGTTGACTGATGTGGCGCGCGGTGGCCGGCATCAGTTGCATCAGGCCCCGGGCGCCCACCGGCGAGCGGGCCTGCGGATTGAAGGCACTCTCGCGGCGGGCGATCCCCATCAGCAGGTACGGGTCGACGTCGGCCTGCTTGGCCCAGCGCTGGAAGCTCTCGCGATAGGCGGGCGGGAAGCGCCAGTCGAGGGCGTCCCACTGCTGCGAGAGAATGGTGGTCTGGACGACCATCGCGTACCAGCCCCGGCGCAGCGCATAGTCGGCCAGCGCCTGCGCCTCGGGGGCATCGGCCTTGCGCGAGGCGTAATACCACTCGCTGCGGGCCAGCCCCGGCTCGCCGATGCGCATCAGCGCTTCGGTGCGCTGGACCACCGGCCAGTTGGCGACCTCCTGGCGGTAGGCGTCGTTGAACGTGGCCTGTGCCCGGTTGAGATCGTAGGGCTGGCCGAGCCGGTCGGCGGCGGCGAAACCGAAGAAGTTGCGCTGGTCGGCCGCGGCGGCGTAGGCCTTGCGGGCGGTCTGCGAGTCGCCCAGTTCGGCCAGGGCCCGACCCAGCCAGTACTGCCAGCGGGCGTCCTGGCGTGGGTCATCGGGCATTCGATGGACCCAGTCGATCACCCCCTGCCAGTCGCGCTCGGCCAGCGCGCGGCGCACGCGCAGTTCGTAGAGGTCGGGATCGTTCAGCCGGGGCAGTACGTCATCGACCCAGCCCCGGTTGTTGGGGATCTCGCGGACCATCGAGTAGAACGCCAGGTCCTTCTCGACGGCGTGGCGGCGATCGTCGTCGAGGGTCAGGTGCGATCCGACCTTGCGCCATGCCTCCAGTGCCGCTTCGGTATCGGCGCGGGTGAACTGATGCATCGCCGCGGCGAACAGCGGCCCGCTGGCGCCCTGGGGCCCGACGTCGCGAGGCACCCGGGTGATCGCCGCGTAATCCTTGCGCAGCCGCTCCAGGGCGGCCTCGGCCTGGCCCCAGTCGGCGGGCAGCTGGCGCTCCAGGTAGGCCATCAGGCCGCTCTCGCCGTTCTCCCAGGCGAGCAGCAGGCGCTGCCATATCTGGGGACCGGCGATCTCGCCGCGGCGCCGCAGCGTATCGAAGAGCGTGTCGCATTCGCCGGGCTGTGAATGGCCGGTGAGCCACAGGGCGCGGCCGCCCTCGGCCGCCTCGTCGGGGGCGCGGTCGAGCAGGGCGGTGTAGTAGTAACACTGGCGGATCGTCCCGCTGGGTTCGCCGTCGCTGACCGCCAGCAGGTCGTCGAGGCGGCCCGCCTTGCCGTAGGCCACTTCGGCGAGGCCGCGCATCCAGGCGGCCAGCGGTGACCCGGCATTGCGGGCCAGATAGGCGTTGATCTCGTCCGGCGACACATCGGGCAGGCGGGTACGCAGGCGATGGTACTCGACGTAACCGGCGAGGACGTGTCCTTCGATGGCCGATTCGTCGATCCGGTTCCATTGGTGGTGGCGCGCGGCGTTCAGGGCGTCGCGCAGGGCGCGATCATCGGTCTCGTCGGCGGCGGCGGAAGCCGGCAGGCTGATCATCAGCGCGCTCAGCAGGGCGAGTCCATGACGGGGAACTCGAAGGGGCATCGACGGCTCCTCCTCGGTGCTTGCCTATCGGTTGCGATCTGCTTCATCCTCGCCGATACGTGCGATCTTGAGTAGTGTCGCACGACGACGACAGGAGAGCACATGGGCGCCTTCAAGGGATGGAACATCGCCGCCCGGCTGAAAAAACGCGGCCGGGCGCTGTCGCACATCGGGCGCGCCATGCGCTTGTTCGCCCCGATGTGTGCCGACGTGATGCGCGGCCGCTATCGTCCGGTGCCGTGGCCGGCCTTCGGCTGGATGGCGTTGGCGGTCGTCTATCTGGTGTCGCCGCTCGATCTGATTCCCGACTTCCTGCTGCTGATCGGGGTGGTCGACGACGTGGTGATCGTCGGCTGGCTGCTCACCCGCGTCGACGCGGCGCTCACCGACTATCGCCGCTGGAAGGGCGTCGATCTGCCTTACCGGCGCCCGCCCGACGACCGCTGAGAGCCCGGTTCCGGTCCAAACGTCGGATGGTCCGACGCCCTTCGACGAGCTATCGTTAGTGCTGAATTCAAACGAGGGTTTGAACGATGGCCGGACCCACCTCGGACGTCGACTGGCAGCGCGCCATCGCGCGCTTCGTGACCGCCGTGCCGCACACCCGCGACCTGGGATTGACGGTCGAGGCCGTCGAGCCACCCGAGGTGCGCGTGCGCCTGCCCTGGCAGCCGGTGCTGCTGGGCGACCCGGTGCGCGGCCTGATCCATGGCGGCGTGCTGAGCATGACCCTCGATACCCTGTGCGGGGCCAGCGTGCTGTGCGGTCTGCCGCGGCCGGAGGTGTGTCCGACCCTCGACCTGCGCATCGACCATCTGCGTCCGGCCGTCGCCGGCGAGGACCTGTTCGGCGCGGCGCGGGTCGTGCACATCACCGACTCGGTGGTCTTCACCGAAGGCCGCCTGTGGCAGGACGCGGCGCGACCGGTGGCCCGCTGCACGGCCAACTTCGTGCGTCTCGGCGAACGCAACACGCCGGCGGGGCTGGCCGAGGCCCTGTTCGCCGGGGAGGGCACCGATGAATCGTGACGACTGGTTCCGGCGCCTTCGTCAGGACGACGACCTGCAGGCGCTGGTCGACGACATCCCCTATGCGAGGCATCTCGGCATCACGGTCGAGGCAGTGGACGACACGCTGCAGTTCGTCCTGGCACCGCATCCGCACAACATCGGCAATCCCCTGGTGCCGGCATTGCACGGCGGCGTGGTGGCGGCGTTTCTGGAAACCGCCGGCACCCTGGCGCTGATGCGCGAGGCGCGCAGTACGCGACTGCCCAAGATCATCGACTTCTCCATCGATTATCTGCGCAGTGCCGCTCCGGTAGCGACCCGAGCCGAGTGCCTGCTGGTCCGCGAGGGCCGGCGTCTGGCCAACGTCCGTGCTCTCGCCTGGCAGGACGACCCGGCGAAGCCGGTGGCCACGGCGCGCATGCATTTCCTGCTGAGCGACCCGCCCCCGGCGGGGTGAGGGGGAGAGCCTTGCCGATGACGCCAGGTGCTTGAAAAGCCGACCGGAAACCCCATATCCCGGGCGTACCGTTTTCAACACCATGAGGGGCCCGACACCATGACCACCGCCACCCATGAAGAGACGCTGGGTTTTCAGACCGAGGTCAAGCAGCTGCTGCATCTGATGATCCACTCCCTGTATTCCAACCGGGAGATCTTCCTGCGCGAGCTGATTTCCAACGCCGCGGATGCCGCCGACAAGCTGCGCTACCAGGCGCTCGACAACGATGCCCTCTACGAAGGCGACAGCGACCTGCGCATCGAGATCGAGCATGACGCCGAAGCCGGCACCGTCACCGTGCGCGACAACGGCATCGGCATGACCCGCGACGATGTGGTCGCCAATCTGGGGACCATCGCCAAGAGCGGGACGGCGGAATTCCTCAAGCAGCTCTCCGGCGAGCAGCAGAAGGATGCCAAGCTGATCGGTCAGTTCGGGGTGGGCTTCTATTCCGCCTTCATCGTCGCCGACGAGGTCACCGTGCGCACCCGTCGCGCCGGCAACGACAGCGGTGTCGAGTGGCGTTCGCGCGGCGAGGGCGAGTTCACCGTCGCCGACGTCGACAAGCCGCAACGCGGCACCGAGATCGTCCTGCATCTCAAGGAAGACGCCCGGGAATTCGCCGATGACTTCCGGCTGCGCAACCTGGTGCGCAAGTACTCGGATCACATCGACGTGCCGGTGCGCATGCCCAAGACCGAGACCGCCAAGGACGACGACGGCAACGAGATCGAGGGCAGCGAGGTCACCACCTGGGAGACCGTCAACGAGGCCCAGGCGCTGTGGGTGCGGCCCAAGAGCGAGATCGACGACGACGAGTACAAGGCGTTCTACAAGCATATCGCCCATGACTTCAGCGACCCGTTGACCTGGAGCCACAACAAGGTCGAGGGCAAGCTCGAGTACACCAGCCTGCTCTATGTACCGGAGCGCGCGCCGTTCGATCTCTACGAGCGCGACGGCGCCCGGGGAGTGCGCCTGTACGTGCAGCGCGTGTTCATCATGGAAGATGCCGAGCAGTTCCTGCCGCTCTACCTGCGCTTCGTCAAGGGCATCGTCGACACCAAGGACCTGTCGCTCAACGTCTCCCGCGAGCTGCTGCAGAAGGACCCGCAGGTCGACAAGATGAAGTCGGCGCTGACCAAGCGCGCGCTGGACATGCTCAAGAAACTGGCCAAGGACAAGGACGCCTACCAGACGTTCTGGAACGCCTTCGGCAGCGTGCTCAAGGAAGGCCCGGCGGAAGACTACGCCAATCGCGACAAGATCAGCGAGCTGCTGCGCTTCTCGACCACCCATACCGATACCGCGGTGCAGGATCAGTCGCTGGCCGACTATGTCTCGCGCATGAAGGAAGGCCAGCAGAAGATCTACTACATCGTCGCCGACGGTTTCAATGCGGCCAAGAACAGCCCGCATCTGGAGATCTTCCGCAAGAAGGGCGTCGAGGTGCTGCTGCTCCACGATCGCATCGACGAGTGGCTGATGAGCCATCTCACCGAGTACGACGGCAAGGCCTTCGTCGATATCGCCAAGGGCGATCTCGATCTCGGCGACATCGAGGGCGAGGAAGAGAAGCAAGCCCAGGAAGAGACCGCCAAGGCCAAGGAAGATCTGGTCAAGCGCGTCAAGGACGCCCTGGGCGACAGCGTCCAGGAAGTTCGCGTGACCCATCGCCTGACCGATTCGCCGGCCTGCGTGGTGCTCTCCGAGCACGAGATGGGCTTCCAGATGCGGCGCATCATGGAAGCCGCCGGCCAGCCGATGCCCGAGGTCAAGCCGATCCTCGAACTCAATCCCGAGCACCGCCTGGTGTCGCGTCTCGAGGCGACCGACGGCGAGGGCTTTGCCGATCTGGCGCACATCCTGCTGGATCAGGCGATCATCGCCGAGGGCGGTCACCTCGACGACCCGGCGGCCTACGTCAAGCGTCTCAACGGGCTGCTGACCGCCTGAACGGTCTCGGCCTGTGAGCCATCGCTAACCCGTCGGCCTTGACTGGCCGGCGGGTTTTGTCGTTTTATACGGCGATGCAGCAAACGGGTCCAGCGGCTCTCGGAGCGGCTGGTGACTGTTTTCCTCTGGAGAATCATCGTCATGCGTCGATGTCGTCCCTTCCGGCGACGTCCGCGAGTCACATCCCCGCTAGCCTTGATGATGTGTCTCGGTATCGGCGTTGCTTCCTTTCCCATGATGGCTCACGCCGAGCCGGCATCGGAAACGAGACCCCTCCCGACCGCAGCCTCGAGCGACAAGATGGCAGCCCCGAGCGAAACGTCGCTCTCGCCTGGCTCCGCCGCCGCTTTCGAGGAGACCCTGATCACCGAACTTCCCGACCTGCGCAGCTATCCGGCGGGGCCGGCGCGCAAGCAGGCGTTTCTCGAGCTGGTGGTGCCCATCGTCGAGGCCGAGAATGCCCGGATTGCCGAGCAGCGGGCCTTCCTCGCCGGGCTCGAGGCCCAGGGCGGGCCGCAAGGCGAGAGTCAGCGAGCCGCCTTGAACGACCTGTGCCGCGCCTACGACGTCGAGTGTCGCGGCAAGCCCGATGCGACGCTGCTGACCCGGGTCGCCCCGGTGCCGGTGGCGCTGGTGGTGGTCCAGGCGGTCGAGGAGTCGGGGTGGGGCACCTCGCGGTTTGCCCGTCAGGGCAACAATCTCTTCGGCATGCGCTGTTTCAGCGCCGATTGCGGGCTCGAACAGCGGGGCAGCGGGCGCGGTTACCAGGTCTTCGCCAGCGTTCAGGACGCCGTGCGCAGCTACCTGCGCAACCTCAACACGCACCAGGCCTACGCCGGCCTGCGTCAGTTGCGCGCCCGGCTGATCGCCAAGGGGCGGGAGGTCACCGCCGAGTCCCTGGTCGGCGCGCTCGAGGGCTATGCCACCCGCCACGACTATCAGGACGTGCTGCTCGGGCTGCTGCGCAGCAACGATTCGCTGATCGAGCGTCATCGCCGCGACGACACCGTCTGATCGGCAGTCCGCGGTACGCCCCCGTCGCGGTCCGCCGCGGCGGGGGCGTGTTTCCGTCGCTATGTCGATTGGCCGAGCGTGGCAAGCGAATCCTTGCGCGGACACCTATGCTGAGTGGACATGCGTTCGCTTCAGGAGCCCGCGCGATGCCCTTTTCCCATGGTGCAGCCCACTTGCGTCCCGCCGATGCCCGCGACGGGGGAACGGCGCTGGTGTTGATCGACGTGCAGCGGGGGATCGACGACACGGCCTACTGGGGGCGGCGCAACAATCCTGCCCTGGAAGATCATCTCAGCGAATTGCTGGCCTGCTGGCGGGGTGGCGATGGCCTGGTGACCCATGTTCGTCACCATGCCCGGTTGCATGCCTCGCCGCTGTATCCCGGCAACGCCGGTGCCGCCTTCAAGCCCTGCGTGATGCCCCATGAGGGGGAGCGCATCGTCACCAAGTACGTCGAGAGCGCCTTCGTGGGTACCGGCCTGGAAACCTGGCTGCGCCGTCACGGTGTCTCGCGTCTGGTCGTGGCGGGTGTGGCCACCTCGCGGGCGGTGAATGCCACGGCCACCCACGCGGCCTGTCTGGACTTCGCGGTGACGATCGTCGAGGACGCCTGTGCCGACTTCGAATTGACCGACCGTCACGGCACCCACTGGAGTGCCGAAGCGGTACATGAGTTCGGCATGGTCCTGCTCGATGCGCATTGCGGAAACGTGCTCAGCACGCATGACGTGATCCGTCTTTTTTGAGGAATCGCGGCGAATTCGACCCGGCTTGCCGGAGGCCGAAGTCAGGGATCGGCGTCACGATTGCCGCGGCGTGCCAGCAGGAATAACCGATTACTTATGCCATTCATAATCGAAACCACAGGTTTGATATTTCCAATTTTCTCTATAAAAACAGATATTTAATTCTGGGTTTGAGCATAAGTGCTGCTTTATGCATGGCATAAGTCGATGATTATGATGGTTTTTTTGGGGTCGGATATTGATCTTTGCCGCGTTTGCCAAAAGACTGGGGGACCATGCGTCGCTTGACCACGATTCGTCGCTCTCCAGATTGTCGATGAGACGAGGGCTTTACGACCATCGGGTCGTACCTTTCGCTGTCGCTAACGGGGAGGGCGCCAGAAAAATGCCAACCAGCAAGGAGTCGCAACTGATGCTCGACGTTCGACTTTCGAGGGAGCCGGGTCCGGTCGCCAGACTGCACTCGGCCAAGCAGGTCATTGCCGTTCGGGAAGGTGACCACCGTCCAGGGGAGGGAAGCGTGTCATGAAGATCGGTGCACCCAAGGAGCGTGCCCGGGGCGAGGCGCGTGTCGCGCTGACGCCGGAGAGCGCCAGTCATATCCAGAAGCTGGGTCACGAGTGCCTCATCGAAGCCGGCGCGGGCAGCGCCGCCGGCTTCGACGATGCCGCCTATCGCGAGGCCGGCGTCGAGGTCGTCGAGAGCGCCGAGGCGCTCTGGGAGACGGCCGACGTGGTGATCAAGGTGCGCGAGCCCTCCGAGGAGGAAGCCGACCGCCTGCACGAGGGGCAGACCCTGATCTCGTTCTTCTGGCCGGCCCAGAACGAGGAGATGCTCGAGCGCTGCAAGGCCCGGGGCGCCACGGTCATCGCCATGGACATGGTGCCGCGCATCTCCCGTGCCCAGAAGATGGACGCCCTGTCGAGCACGGCCAATATCGCCGGCTACCGGGCGGTGATCGAGGCGGGCAACCAGTTCGGGCGTTTCTTCACCGGTCAGGTCACCGCCGCGGGCAAGGTGCCGCCGGCCAAGGTACTGATCGTCGGCGCCGGGGTGGCGGGGCTCGCCGCGATCGGCACGGCAACCAGCCTGGGTGCCGTGGTGCGTGCCTTCGACGTGCGCCCCGAGGTTGCCGAACAGATCGAGTCGATGGGGGCGGAATTCCTGTTCCTCGACTTCGAGGACAGCGAGGACGGCTCCGAAAGCGGCGGCTACGCCAAGCCCTCGAGCCCCGAGTTCCGCGAGAAGCAGCTGGCGCTGTTCCGCGAGCAGGCGCCCGAGGTGGACATCGTCATCACCACCGCGCTGATCCCCGGCAAGCCGGCGCCCAAGCTGTGGCTCCAGGACATGGTCGAGGCGATGCGACCGGGTTCGGTGATCGTCGATCTGGCCGCGGAGAAGGGCGGCAACTGCGAGGCGACCGTGCCCGACGAGCGCATCGTCACCGACAACGGCGTGATCGTCGTCGGCTACACCGACTTCCCGTCGCGGATGGCCACCCAGGCGTCGCTGCTCTACGCCACCAACGTCCGGCACATGCTCACCGATCTCACGCCGGAGAAGGATGGCACGCTCGTCCACGACATGGAGGACGACGTGATACGCGGGGCCACGGCGACCCACCAGGGCGAGATCACCTTCCCGCCGCCGCCGCCCAAGGTCAAGGCGATCGGTGCCGCCAAGCCCAAGGCGAAAGAGAAGGAACCGACGGCGGAGGAGAAGAAGGCCGCCGAACACGCCGCCTTCGTCGCCCAGACCAAGCGTCAGGTCACCATGCTCGCCGTCGGCGGGGTGCTGATGTGGCTGCTCGGATTGGTGGCCCCGGCGTCGTTCATGCAGCACTTCATCGTCTTCGCCCTGTCATGCTTCGTGGGTTTCCAGGTGATCTGGAACGTCAGCCATTCACTGCACACGCCGTTGATGGCGGTGACCAATGCCATTTCCGGGATCGTCATCCTCGGCGCGCTGTTGCAGATCGGCTCCGGCAGTTGGCTGGTCGGCCTGCTGGCGGGCATTTCCGTGCTGATCGCATCGATCAACATCGTGGGCGGCTTCCTGGTGACACGCCGGATGCTGGCCATGTTCCAGAAGTCCTGAACCGCGGAGACACGACATGTTGGGACACGAGTTCGTTTCTGCCGCGGCGATCGCGGCGAGTGTACTGTTCATCCTTTCGCTGGGGGGGCTGAGCAACCAGGAAAAGGCCAAGCGGGCGGTGTGGTACGGCATCGTCGGCATGGCCGTGGCGGTGGTGTTCACCGCGCTGGGGCCGAACATCGGCGGCTACTGGTGGATGCTGCCGATGATGCTGATCGGCGCGGTGATCGGCACCTACGTGGCCAGGAAGGTCGCCATGACCGAGATGCCGCAGCTGGTGGCGGCGCTGCACAGCTTCGTCGGTCTGGCGGCGGTGTTCATCGGCTTCAACGCCGATCTGGAGCGCCGCCGGGTGCTGGCCGCCCAGATCGCCGAGCGCAGCACCGAGGGATTCTCCGCCTTCGCCGCGCTGCTGGCGCACAAGACGCCGGCCGAGCTGACCTTCCTGCAGGTCGAGGCCGTGCTGGGCGTGTTCATCGGCGCGGTGACCTTCACCGGCTCGGTGGTGGCATTCGGCAAGCTGGCCGGCAAGGTCGACGGCAAGCCGCACAAGCTGCCGGGCGGGCACGCGCTCAACGCCGGGGCGGCGATCCTTTCCCTGTTGCTGGCGATCGCCTATCTGAACGGCGCGGGTTTCTGGACGCTGCTGCTGATCGCGCTGCTGGCCTTCTTCATCGGTTACCACCTGATCATGGGCATCGGCGGCGCCGACATGCCGGTGGTGGTGTCGATGCTCAACAGCTACTCCGGCTGGGCCGCGGCGGCGATCGGTTTCACGCTCTCCAACGATCTGTTGATCGTCACCGGCGCGCTGGTCGGTTCGTCCGGGGCGATCCTCTCCTACATCATGTGCAAGGCGATGAACCGCAACTTCGTCAGCGTGATCCTGGGGGGCTTCGGCGGCAGCAAGGGGCCGGCCGCGGAGATCGAGGGCGAGATGGTGGCCACCGACGTGGGCGGCGTGGCCAGCGCGCTCAACGATGCCGACAGCGTGATCATCGTGCCCGGCTACGGCATGGCGGTCGCCCAGGCGCAGAATGCGGTCAGCGATCTGACCCGCAAGCTGCGCGCCGCCGGCAAGGAAGTGCGGTTCGGCATCCACCCGGTGGCGGGACGCCTGCCGGGCCACATGAACGTGCTGCTTGCCGAGGCCCGGGTTCCCTACGACATCGTGATGGAGATGGACGAGATCAACGACGACTTCGCCGAGACCGACGTGGTGATCGTCATCGGCTCCAACGATATCGTCAATCCGGCCGCCCAGGAGGACCCCAACAGCCCGATCGCCGGCATGCCGGTGCTCAGGGTCTGGGAGTCCAAGCAGGTGTTCGTCTGCAAGCGCGGGCAGGGTACCGGCTACTCGGGCATCGAGAATCCGCTGTTCTTCAAGGAGAACACGCGCATGCTCTACGGCGATGCCCGTTCGAGCATCGATTCGCTGATTCCGCTGATCGACTGATCGATCCCGCCAGCCAGCGCGTCGGTCCGGCAACGGGCCGGCGCCATCGTCGATCTCGAGACGCCCCGACACGGGGCGTTTTTTCGTTACAATGCCTGCATCACACCCCAGCCAGAGGTCGAGGATGTCCGATGATCGCTTGAAGGTCGCGGTACTGGGCGGCGGCAGCTTCGGGACCGCGCTGACCAGCATCGCCGCCGATAACGGGGCGCGGGTGCGCCAATGGCTGCGCGATCCCGAGCTGGCGGCGACGATCAACCGCGAGCATCGCAACCCGCGCTATCTGCCCGACTTCGTCATCAATCCCGCCGTCGAGGCGTCCGATGATCTCGAGACGGTACTCGAGGACGCCGAGCTGGTGTTCGTGGCGATCCCCTCCAAGGCCTTCCTCACGGTGGTGCGCCAGGCCCGTGCCTTCCTGCACCCCGAACAGATCCTGGTGAGCACCACCAAGGGCATCCAGGCCGATGGGTTCAAGCTGATGAGCCAGATCCTCGAGGAGGAGACCGGCTTTGCCCACATCGGCGTGCTGTCGGGGCCCAACCTGGCCGCGGAGATCGCCGAGAAGCAGCTCACCGCCACGGTCATCGCCAGCGACGACGCGCTGACCCGGGCCAAGGTGCAGAACGCTCTGGGCTGCGATTATTTCCGGGTCTACGCCAGCAACGATCGCTACGGGGTGGAGCTCGGCGGGGCACTCAAGAACATCTATGCCATCGCCGCCGGCATGGCCGCGGCGCTGGGCATGGGCGAGAACACCCGCAGCATGCTGATGACCCGGGCGTTGGCCGAGATGAGCCGTTTCGCCGTCTCTCAGGGGGCCAATCCGATGACCTTCCTGGGGCTGGCCGGGGTGGGCGATCTGATCGTCACCTGCTCGTCGCAGCATTCGCGCAACTATCGGGTGGGTTTCGCGCTCGGCGAAGGGCGTTCGCTCGACGAGGCAGTCGAGGCGCTGGGGCAGGTCGCCGAGGGGGTCAACACCGTCAGCCTGGTCCGCGAGAAGTCGCGCGAGGAGGGTGTCTACATGCCGCTCTGCGAGGGACTCTACCAGGTCCTGTTCAATCAGGTGCCGGCCCGCCAGATGGCCACCCTGCTGATGCGCAACGAGCAGAGCAGCGACGTGGAATTCACCCTGGCCCGCGCGGACGTGGTCGAGGCCAAGCGGCGCGAGGAGGAATCATGACGGCGACGATCTGGATCATGCGCCACGGTGAGGCGGCGCCGGGACGGCCCGATCATCTTCGCCAACTCACCGAGCACGGCAGGGGCGAGGCGCGACGCATGGCGGGCTGGCTCGCCGGGTCGTTGAGCGAGGCGCAACGCCGGGCGCTGCGGATCGTTGCCAGCCCCTATCGACGCGCCCAGCAGACCGCCGGGATCGTCGCCGAATCGCTCGGCAAGGACGTGGAAACGCTCGCCTCGATCACCCCCGACGATCCGGTGGCGTCGGTGATCGACTGGCTGCAGGTCGAGGCCGCGGCGACACCGACGTTGCTGGTCAGCCACATGCCGCTGGTCGGCGAGCTGACCGGGCGCCTGGTGGAGGGCGATCGCCGGAGTTCGCTGCCGATGCCCACCGCGGCCATCGCCGCCCTTGAAGCCGAGGTCTGGGCGGCGGGTTGCGCCGATCTCGTCGCCTTCCGCCATCCCGGCGATCTCGCCTGAGCCGGCATTCGGCCCGGTTGCTTTGTCGCTCGGCCCCGGAACTCGTGCATCGAGCCTCGGGGCCTGTCATTTCCAGCGCGAGAGCGCTTCTGGACCACCTTTGACCTTGGGCGCATAGACCATGGTCTAGGTTGTCATACTTCTGCCGGGCTCCTAGATTTCTAACTTGTATGATGTATGACATCTGGTGATGGCGACCCCCAGCGATTGCCTGTCATGCGAACCAGTTGTCTCAAACACCCGAGCCGGGCAAGAGGAACGATCCGTGAATTTTTCCAGAAACGAAGTCATCGAGGCGATCGGTGATGGCCTGCTTTCCTTCCCCGTGACCGATTTCGATGACCAGGGGCGTTTCGACCGCGACAGCTACCGCAAGCGTCTGGAGTGGTTCGTCGGCCATGACATCTCCGCCATCTTCGTGGCCGGTGGTACCGGGGAGTTCTTCAACCTGACGCTCGACGAATTCCGCGAGATCGTCACCGTGGCCGTGGAGACGGTGGGCGGCAAGCTGCCGATCATCGCCAGCGCCGGTCTCAGCGTCGGCGCCGGCAAGGCTTACGCCCAGGCGGCGGAGGAGGCCGGGGCGGATGGCATCCTACTGATGCCGCCGTATCTGACCGAGTGCCCGCAGGAAGGCCTGGTGGCGTACGCCCGGGCGATCTGCGAGTCGACCTCGATCAACGTCGTCTACTACAACCGCGGCAACGGGGTGCTCGAGGCGGACTCGGTGCAACGGCTCGCCGATGCCTGTCCCAACCTGATCGGTCTCAAGGACGGCAAGGGCGACATCCAGGCCCTCAACAAGATCGTCAAGACGGTCGGTGACCGGCTGGTCTACGTGGGCGGGGTGCCGACGGCCGAGATCTTCGCCGAAGCCTACCTGTCGATCGGCGTGAACACCTACTCCTCGGCGGTCTTCAACTTCGTGCCGGCGATGGCGAGCAAGTTCTACAAGGCCCTGCGACAGGGCGATACCGCGACGGTCAAGACGATCACCAACGAGTTCTTCATTCCCTTCATCAACCTGCGCGACAACAAGAAGGGCTATGCCGTCAGCCTGATCAAGGCGGGCGCGGCGCTGATCGGCAAGCCGGCAGGAGCGGTGCGCGCACCGCTCGTGATGCCCACCGCCGACGAGCGAAACACGCTCAAGGCGCTCGTAGAACGCGCTGAAACCCTGTAACGAATGCCCACGAGGGAGTACGTCATGTCGCGTATCAAGTCGGTCGTCATCACGCCCATCGCCTTTCGGGATCCGCCCCTGCTCAACGTCAGCGGCATCCACGAGCCCTGGGCGCTGCGTTCGATCATCGAAGTGATCACCGAGGATGGCCAGTACGGTCTCTCCGAGTCCTATGGCGACGAGCAGACGCTGTCAGAGCTCAACAAGGTGGCGCCGAAGCTGGAAGGACTCGATGTCTTTCAGCTCAACACGCTCAAGGCGATCGTCGACGAGGCCGTGGGGGGAGAGGACCCCGACGAGACCGGACTCGAACTGGCCCCGGGGACCAACAAGGCGACCACCCTGCCGCGTATCTTTGCGGCGTTCGAGGTCGCGTTTCTCGACCTGATGGGCAAGCTGACCGGTCGTAGCGTCTGCGATCTACTGGGTGGCAAGGTCCGCGATGCGGTGCCGTTCAGCGCCTACCTGTTCTACAAGTACGGCGAGCACAAGTCCCTCGATGACGGCTGGGTCGACAAGTGGGGCGAAGTGATCACGCCGGAAGCCGTGGTGCGCGAGGCACGCCAGATGATCGACGAATACGGATTCCAGTCGATCAAGCTCAAGGGCGGGGTCTTCGAACCCGAGGAGGAACTCGCCGCGGTCCGGGCCCTCAAGGAGGCGTTTCCCGATCATCCGCTGCGTATCGACCCCAACGGCGGGTGGACGGTCGAGACGACCGAGCGTCTGATGCCGGCGATGGACGGCCTGCTGCAGTACCTCGAGGACCCGACACCGGGCAAGGCGGGCATGGGCAAGGTCCACGAGACCGCCAGGATGCCGCTGGCGACCAACATGTGCGTGATCGGTTTCTTCGATTTTCCCGAAGCGATTCGCCGTCAGTCGGTGGACGTCATCCTTTCCGATCATCACTACTGGGGCGGGCTCCAGGCCACGCGCGATCTCGCCCGTATCTGCGAGACCTGGGGGCTGGGGCTGTCGATGCACTCCAACTCGCATCTGGGCATCAGCCTCATGGCCATGACGCATGCCGCGGCGGCGATCGATAACCTGACCTATGCCTGCGACACGCATTATCCGTGGCAGGAGGAAGAGGTCATCGTCGGCGGCAAGATCGCGTTCGAGAACGGTAGCGTCCGTGTTCCGGATGCCCCGGGCCTGGGCGTCGAGCTGGACCGTGAATCCCTCGCGGTGCTGGCTCGCAACTATCAGGAGTGCGGCATCCGTTCGCGCAACGATGTGAAGGAGATGCAGAAGTACGATCCGCACTGGACCGGCAAGTCTCCCCGCTTCTGAGACCGCTCCGAGGGGCGGCATGCAACGATGTTGAACACGACAACAGCGACAAGGGTAAACAACATGAAGATGCGCACGCTGGTTTATTCCATCTCCCTGGCTTCGACCGCGATGCTGGCGGCGACTGCCGTCCAGGCGAAGGAACTGCGGGTCCAGACCTCTTTCAACTCCGGCGACTACGCCTATCAGTACCTGCAGGACAACTGGGTTCCCAAGGTCGAGGAAGCCACGGGCGGCGATGTCACGCTCAACCTGATGCCTACCGGCAGTGTCGTGCCCTACAAGGAAACCATGGACGCCGTCGCCATGGGGCTGCTGGATGGCGACCTGACCGCGCCGTCCTACTTCAGCGGCAAGGACCCGGTCTTTGCACTGATGGGCGACCTGATTGCCGGTTACGACAAGCCTTCCCAGTTCCTCGATTTCTGCAAGAACGGGGGCGGCGAGGCCGTCCTGCAGAAGGCGATCGACGCCGAAGTCGGTGACAAGGTGCATGTCGTCGGCTGTGGCCCCTACAAGCGCGAGGCGCTGGTCGCCGCCGTGCCGATCCGTGGTGTCGACGACCTCAAGGGGGTGAAGATCCGCTCGCCGGAGGGCCTGGCGGCCGACGTCTTCAAGCGGGCCGGGGCGACGCCGGTCAACATTCCCTTCTCCGAGGTCTATACCTCGCTGCAGCAGGGCGTGGTGGATGCCGCCGATGCATCGGCCTACGTCAACAACGACGCTTCCGGTCTCAACGACATCGCCAAGTACCCGATCTATCCCGGCATTCACAGCATGTCGTCGCAGCAGTTCACGCTCAACCAGAGTACCTGGGAGTCGCTGAGCGAAGCGGACCAGAAGGCGTTGCACGAGTGGTTCTACGACGCCTTCAATGATCTGGCCGACGCCGTCCATCAGCAGGACGAAAAGCTGGTCGCCCGCGACAAGGCCAAGGGCGACATTACCGTCATCGACTGGCCGCAGTCCGAACGCGACAAGTTCCGTGAAATCGCCCGCGAATCCTGGGAGGCCTATGCCCAGAAGAGCGAACTGGCTCAGGAAGCGTTCGATGCGCATGTCGCCTACATGAAGGCGCACGGCCTGCTGAAGGACGAGGCGTCTCAGGGCAACGACGACAAGACCGAGAACACCCAAGGCTAACGCGTCCCCGCTTCGGGTCACGGCATGGACCGGCCGTGACCCTTCTCATGTCCGGAGTCTGCTATGCGACTACTCAGCCGACTGGCGGCGGGTATGGATCGAGTCAGCGCCTTCATCGGGTATGCTTGCGCCGTACTGTTCTTTGCCTGCATCGCATTGTCCGCCTTCGAGGTGGTCATGCGCTATATCTTTGACGCTCCTACCCAGTGGACCTTCGAGACGGTAATGGCGCTGTGCGCCACGGGGTGGGTATTGACCAGCGGTTACGTGACCCAACGCAAGCGCCATATCGCCATCACCATGGTCGAGCTGCTGGTGCCGGCTCACGTGTGGAAGAAGATGGAGCTGGTGTCCCTGGGGGTGGCGATCTTCGCCCTGGCCGCCCTGATCTACGCCGCCTGGGAACCGGCGATGATGGCCATGCATGGCGCCGAGCGCAGCGGCAGCTCTTTCAACCCGCTGCTGCCGGCCTACCTCAAGCCGACCCTGGTGGTCGGGGCGGCCCTGTATCTGCTCCAGCTCCTGGCCAACGTGGTCCACTGGTTCGAAGACCGGGCCCGTGAACAATCCGACGCCCGGGGAGGCCACGAATAATGGGTATCGAACTCGTCACACTGTTGATCGTCCTGGCGCTGCTGGCGTTGATGGCCTTCGGCATTCCGCTGGGGGTGACCACGCTGTCGGTGTCGGTGTGCACGGCCCTGATCTATTTCGGCCCCAAGGGGCTGTTCCTGGTGGCGTCCAACGTCTACCACGTCCTGGAAAAGTACGAGCTGGTGGCCGTGCCCTTTTTCGTGTTCATGGCCAACGTGCTCGAACGTTCGGGTATCGCCCACGCCCTGTTCGACAGCATGTCGATCCTCGGTGGGCGCGCACGCGGCTCGGTGGCCGTGCAAACCTGTGTCGTGGCGGTGATCCTCGCCGCGATGAGCGGCATCATGGGCGGTGAGATCGTCATGCTCGGCTTGATTGCCTTGCCACAGATGCTGCGCCTGGGCTACGACCGCAACCTGTCGATCGGCATCATCTGCGCCGCCGGTGCCCTGGCCACACTGATTCCGCCCTCGGTGGTGATGATCGTCTACGGTCTCGCCGCTCAGGTGTCGATCACCAAGTTGTTCGCCGCCGGGGCGATCCCGGGGATGATCCTTGCCGCCATCTACATCGCCTACATCGTGGTGCGCTGCAAGATGAATCCGGCGCTGGCGCCGATCAACGACATTCCCGAAACGGGCTTGCCGTTGTGGCAACGGTTGAAGTACCTCAAGGGGGCGATCCTGCCGTTCCTGTTGATCGGCATGGTCCTGGGCATGATCTATTCGGGCATCACCACCGTCACCGAGGCGGCGGCGATGGGCGCCGTGGGGGCGATGATCATTGCCGTGATTCTCAAGCAGTTCTCGTATCGAATGATCCGCGATGCAATGCGTCAGACCGCCTTGACCGTGGGTTCGATCATCTGGCTGGTGCTCGGGGCGGTCAGCCTTGTGGGCATCTACAATCTGATCGGCGGGGTGAGCTTTCTCAGCAATTTCCTGAAGAACCTGGACGTCCCGCCACTGGCGGTGATCATGATCATGATGGCGATCGTCATGGTGCTGGGGACGTTTCTCGAGTGGATCGCGATCATCTTCATCACCGTGCCGATCTTTGCGCCGGTGGTGGTGGGTCTGGGCTATGATCCGGTGTGGTTCGGGGTGCTGTTCGCCATGAACATCCAGATCTACTACCTGTCGCCGCCCTTTGGCCCGGCGTGCTTCTTCCTCAAGAGCGTGGCGCCGCCGGGCGTCGAGTTGCAGCATATCTTCCGGGCCGTGCTGCCCTTCATCGGGCTCCAGGTGATCGGCATGCTGCTGGTGTTGCTGATCCCGCAGTTGGCCCTGTGGCTGCCCAACCTGATGTTCCAGTGAGGAGGCCGATATGCAACCGTCCAACCAAGATTTGACGCGCCAGGAAGACGAATTGACCATCAGCGACTCCCCCGAGGAGGTCAACGAATTCAGGTTCGGTCTGTGGCCCGAGGTCGTCGGTCTGTTCATGGCCGGGTTCATCACCTGGATGATGTTCCTGTGAGGCCGGGGGCGGCCATGAGCGCCGCGTCACGACGCAACGGCGTCATGGCCATGCAATACTTGATAGCGAACTGGCGGTTCGATCCCGAGCGGCCGGCACAGGCCCGGTGAGGGACGAGCGAGGTATTTCGCGGCATCCAGGACGGACGATGAAGCAAGCAATGAATCAACTCGGCGTGTCACGTGTCTCGCAGCACGGCAGCCTTTCCGGCCAGGTATCCCGGCAACTCGAGACACTGATCGTCGAGGGCCGTATCCCGGTCGGCGACAAGCTGCCGCCGGAAAACGGCCTCTGCGAGATGTTCGGCGTCAGCCGTACCGTGGTCCGGGAGGCGATCACGCATCTCAAGTCGCTGGGACTGGTCGAGACGCGCCGCGGCATCGGCACTCGCGTGCTGCGCTCGCGGCCGGTCGAGGCCCTGCCGGCCAAGCGGATCAGCCTGACGACCGTCGAGGACATTCTGCACATCCTGGAGCTGCGCCTGACCCTCGAACCCGAGGCGGCCGCCCTGGCCGCGACGCGTCACGACGCCGAGGACCGTCGGCGCCTCGAGGCCGCCCATCGGGCATTCGTCGCGGCGTGTCGGCACGATTCGCAGGCTCGCGAGGAAGATTTCGCGTTCCATTTCGCGATTGCCCGGGCGACCCACAACCCGGTCTTCGCCACGTTCTACGAGCAATTCGATCTCGGCGCGATCCCGCGGGCCAAGCTGCTGGATGTCGAACTGGACGTCGAGGCCACGCGCCATTATCTCGAGCGCGTCGGCCAGGAACATGACGTGATCCTCGAGGCGATCCTGGCGCGACACCCCGCAGCGGCCCGTGACGCCATGCTGGAGCACTTGAGTCGAGCACGCGATAACTACGCGTCTTACCGGCAATAGCCCCTATTGCCCCACGCACGAGGGAGGAAGCATGACACTGGAAGGCAAACTGCTGATCGGCCAACAGGCCGTCGCCGGATCGAGCGACCCGATCCAGGCCATCAATCCGTCGTCCAACCAGCGCATGGAGCCGGTCTATGCCGGCGGCACCGCCAAGGAGGTCGACCGTGCCTGCGAGCTGGCCTGGGCGGCGTTCGACACCTACCGCGAGACCTCGCTCGAGGAACGTGCAACGTTCCTCGAGACCGTCGCCGACGAGATCGAGGCGCTGGGCAACGATCTGATCGAGCGCGCCAGCGACGAGTCGGGCCTGGCGATCCCGCGCATCGAGGGCGAGCGCGGCCGCACCTGCGGCCAGCTGCGGCTGTTCGCCTCGGTGGTGCGCGCCGGCGAGTGGCTCGACGTGCGCGTCGATCCGGAACTCCCCGAGCGCCAGCCGATGCCCCGCGCCGACCTGCGCCAGCGCCATATCGCGCTGGGCCCGGTGGCGGTGTTCGGCGCCTCGAACTTCCCGCTGGCGTTCTCGGTGGCCGGCGGCGACACCGCCTCGGCACTCGCCGCCGGCTGCCCGGTGGTGGTCAAGGCGCATTC
>NZ_QWBW01000050.1 GCF_004117855.1 Modicisalibacter coralii | reverse complement strand
GCGAGGCCTTTCAGGTCGGCACCAACATCGCCGTGACGCCGGGCCAGGTGATCTACGAGAACGAGCTGATCCAGCTGATCCAGTACACCCCGACCACCGAGGAGGTGTTCAAGACACCGCTGCTGGTGGTGCCGCCCTGGATCAACAAGTACTACATTCTCGACCTGCGCCAGGACAATTCGCTGATGAAGTGGCTGGTCGATCAGGGCCACACGGTATTCCTGATCTCGTGGCGCAATCCCGGCCCCGAGCAGCGCGACATGACCTGGGCCGACTACATGCAGCTGGGACCGATCGCCGCCATGGGGGCGATCGAACAGGCCTGCGGCGAGAAGTCGGTGAATCTGCTCAGTTACTGCGTGGGTGGCACCCTGGCGGCGAGCACGGTGGCCTATCTGACCAGTACCCGGCGCGGGCGCAAGGTGCGCTCGGTCACCTACATGGCGACCCTGCAGGACTTCAGCGATCCCGGCGAGATCGGCGTGTTCATCAACGAGCCGGTCCTCCAGGGCATCGAGCGGCAGCTCGAGGCCGACGGCTATCTCGACGGCCGGGTGATGGCGTTCAGTTTCAACCTGCTGCGCGAGAACGACCTGTTCTGGTCGTTCTTCGTCAACAACTACCTCAAGGGCGAGACCCCGGCGGCCTTCGACCTGCTCTACTGGAACACCGACGGCACCAACCTGCCGGCGGCCACCCATGGCTGGTACCTGCGTCACATGTATCTGGAAAATCGGCTGGTCGAGCCCGGCGGCATCGAGCTCGACGGGGTCAAGATCGACCTGCGCAAGATCTCCACGCCCAGCTACTTCGTCTCGGCCCGCGACGACCATATCGCCAAGTGGAACTCAACCTACTACGGTACCCAGTACCCCAAGGGGCCGGTGACCTTCGTGCTCGGCGGCTCCGGCCACATCGCCGGGATCGTCAATCCGCCGAGCAAGAACAAGTACGGCTACTGGACCAACGACGCACTGCCGCCGACGCCGCGGGAATGGTTCGAGGGCGCCACCCAGCATGAGGGGTCCTGGTGGCCGCACTGGCAGGCCTGGATGACCGACAACAAGTACGCCGACCCCGACAAGCAAGTCCCGGCCCGTCAACCGGGCGACGGCGAACTGGAACCGATCGAGCCGGCGCCGGGGCGCTACGTGCGCCAGACCATTCCCGAGGTGCTCGCTTCCCAGGCCGCTGCCGACTAGATCCCTTCGTAAGCCTCACCCGTCGTATCGTGAAGCCCGCCGTCATTCCCGACGGCGGGCTTCCTGCGTTCGGGCCTCGTCGAGCATCGCGATCATCGAGCGGGCCGCGTTGGACAGGGTGCGGCTCTTGTGGAACAGGTAGCCCAGCGGGCGCTCGATGGGGCGGTGCTCGATCGGCAGGACGCTGAGCTCGTCGTCGATCAGCGATTCCGGCAGCACACTCCAGCCCAGGCCGATCGCGACCATCATCTTGAGGGTCTCGAGGTAGTTGGTCGACAGGGCCACCTCCACCTGCAGCCCCTCCCGCGCGAAGGACTCGACGACGATCCCGCGGGTGAAGGTCAGCGGCCCCGGCAGCACCGCATCGAAGTCCGACAGCGCGGCGAGCGGCAGTGTCTCGTGCCTGGCCAGCGGGTGCTCGTTGCCGCACACGAAGCGTAGCTTGTCGACCCACACCGGCACCACGGTGAGCTGTGGATTGGGGGAGGGCGCCAGGGTCACCACGGCGAGCTCCAGTTCACCGTCCAGCACTCCCTGATAGGCCTGTTCGGAATCCAGGAAGCGCATGTCCATGCGCACCTCGGGGTGTGCCTGGGTGTAGGCCTTGAGCAGCGGCGGCAGGCGGTGCAGGCCGATGTGATGGCTGGTGGCCATGGTTAGGCTGCCGCCGACGTCGCCGGACAGGTTGGCCAGGGCCCGGCGGCTGTCGTCGACCATCACCAGGATCTCGCGGGCCCGGCCGAGCAGCAAGCGACCGGCTTCGGTGAGGGTGACGCGGCGTCCGATGCGATCGAACAGCCGGGCGCCGACCTGATCCTCCAGGCTGGCGATACGCTTGCTGACCGCCGGCTGGGTCAGAAACAGCTGCTCGGCGGCCAGCGAGAAAGAGCCGTTGTCGGCCACGGCGACGAAGGCCTGAAGGCTTTGGGTGTCCATGGGGCTCGCCTGACTTGATGAATTCCTGTTTGGAATCCAAAGAATGAAAAACATGAATTGCTTTCATGATGGCAACTTCTTAGGCTAGTCGGCAAGCAAGACATCCCAGAATGTCGATATGCCGGACGCCCCGGCCCACGTGACAACCCGGCTCGCACGAGCCCGCTGGAGGAGACCCATGGCAGGCCAGACGCTTTACGACAAGTTGTGGTCGCAACACCTGGTCAAGCAGCGCGACGATGGCAGCGCCCTGATCTACATCGACCGCCACCTGCTGCACGAGGTGACCTCGCCGCAGGCCTTCGAAGGGCTGCGTCTGGCCGGCCGCCGGCCGTGGCGACTCGACGCCAACCTGGCCACGCCGGATCACAACGTGCCGACCACGCTGGTCGAGCGCGCCGAGGGCAATGCCGGCATCAAGGATCCGGTATCGCTGATCCAGGTCCAGACCCTGGACGACAATTGCGAGAGTTTCGGCATCGAGGAGTTTCGCATCAACGATGCCCGCCAGGGGATCGTGCACGTGGTGGGCCCCGAGCAGGGCGCCACGCTGCCGGGCATGACCGTGGTCTGCGGCGATTCGCATACCGCCACCCACGGCGCCTTCGCCGCCCTGGCGCACGGCATCGGCACCTCCGAGGTCGAACACGTGCTGGCCACCCAGTGCCTGGTGGCGCAGAAGATGAAGAACCTGCGGGTGCGCGTCGAGGGCCAACTGGGCGCCGGTGTCACCGCCAAGGACATCGTGCTGGCGGTGATCGGCCGCATCGGTACCGCCGGCGGCACCGGTTACGCGGTCGAGTTCGCCGGCAGCGCGATCCGCGACCTGTCGATGGAAGGGCGCATGACCATCTGCAACATGGCCATCGAGGCCGGCGCCCGGGTCGGCCTGGTGGGCGTCGACGACACCACCATCGACTACCTGCGCGAGCGTCCCTTCGCACCTGCCGCCGACATCTGGGAGGCCGCGGTCGCCGACTGGCGCGAGCTGGTCTCCGACGACGACGCGGTATTCGACAAGGAGGTGGTGCTCGACGCCGCCGAGATCGCCCCGCAGGTGACCTGGGGCACCAGTCCCGAGATGGTCGCGCCGATCACCGGCGAAGTCCCCGATCCGGCGGCCGAGGCCGACGAGACGGTCCGCGGCGGCGTGACCCGGGCGCTCGACTACATGGGCCTGGCGCCGCGTCAGAAGATCGCCGACATCCGCCTCGACAAGGTGTTCATCGGCTCGTGCACCAACTCGCGCATCGAGGACCTGCGCGAGGCCGCCCGGGTGGCGCGTGGCGGCAAGGTCGCCGACTCGGTCAAGCTGGCGATGGTCGTGCCGGGCTCCGGTCTGGTCAAGCGCCAGGCCGAAGCCGAGGGGCTCGACAAGATCTTCATCGAGGCCGGTTTCGAGTGGCGCGAGCCGGGCTGTTCGATGTGCCTGGCGATGAACGCCGACAAGCTCGAGCCGGGCGAGCACTGCGCCTCGACCTCGAACCGCAACTTCGAGGGGCGTCAGGGCTACGGCGGGCGTACTCATCTGGTCAGCCCGGCGATGGCCGCCGCCGCCGCCCTGGCCGGGCATTTCGTCGACGTCCGTGAATTCAACCGCCAGCCCGAGGAGGCCTGAGCCATGCAAGCACTGAAACAGCACCAGGGCCTGGTGGCCCCGCTCGACCGGGCCAACGTCGACACCGACCTGATCATTCCCAAGCAGTTCCTCAAGTCGATCAAGCGCACCGGCTTCGGGCCCAACCTGTTCGACGAGCTGCGCTATCTCGACGAGGGCTATCCGGGGCAGGACGCCAGTCAGCGTCCGCTCAACCCCGACTTCGTGCTCAATCAGCCCCGTTACCAGGGAGCCAGCGTGCTGTTGGCGCGGCGCAACTTCGGTTGCGGCAGCTCCCGCGAGCATGCTCCCTGGGCGCTCGAGGACTTCGGTTTCCGGGTGATCATCGCGCCGAGCTTCGCCGATATCTTCTACAACAACTCGTTCAAGAACGGCATCCTGCTGATCACCCTCGACGAAGCCACGGTCGAGCGGCTGTTCCGGGAAGTCGAGGCCAACGAGGGCTACCGGCTCGACGTCGACCTCGAGGCGCAGACCGTGACCACGCCGAGCGGCGAGGTGCTGACCTTCGAACTCGACGCCTTCCGCAAGCACTGCCTGCTCAACGGGCTCGACGACATCGGTCTGACCCTGCAGCATGAGGAAGCGATCCGCGAGTTCGAGCAGGCGCATCGGCAAAAGCGCCCCTGGCTGTTCCGCCAGGCGGGCTGACCGGCGCTCGTCAGCGCCCAGACAACCACAACGCTGGACACAAACCGGGACACCGTCGCACGACGGCCGCGCAAGGACAGCGCCCCATTCACGACGCGTCGGCCCAGCGGGGCCGACGCCATTCAGGAATCGCTCATGAGTCGCAAGATTCTCGTTCTGCCGGGTGACGGCATCGGTCCGGAAATCACCGCCGAGGCGGTCAAGGTACTCGAGGCCTGCCGCGAGCAGGGCCTCGACGTCACCCTCGAACAGGGCCTGGTCGGCGGTGCCGGGTATGATGCCCACGGCGAGCCGCTGCCGGCCGAGACGCTGGCCAAGGCGAAGGCCGCCGACGCCATCCTGCTGGGCGCCGTGGGCGGGCCCAAGTGGGACAAGCTGGAGGACATCGCCAAGCGTCCCGAGAAGGGCCTGCTGGGTCTGCGCAAGCAGCTCAATCTGTTCGGTAACCTGCGCCCGGCGCTGCTCTACCCGCAGCTGGCCGAGGCCTCCAGCCTCAAGCCGGAGGTGGTTTCCGGGCTCGACATCATGATCGTGCGCGAACTCACCGGCGGCATCTACTTCGGCCAGCCGCGCGGCATCGAGGAACGTGACGGTCAGCGCGTCGGCTACAACACCTATGTCTACTCGGAAGCCGAGATCGAGCGCATCGGTCGGGTCGCCTTCGAGATGGCCCAGAAGCGCGGCAAGAAACTGTGCTCGGTCGACAAGGCCAACGTCCTCGAGGTCACCATGCTCTGGCGCGAGGTGATCGAGCGCCTGGCGGCGGAGTATCCGGACGTCGAGCTGTCGCACATGTACGTCGACAACGCCGCCATGCAACTGGTCCGCGCGCCCAAGCAGTTCGACGTGATCGTCACCGGCAACATGTTCGGCGACATCCTCTCCGACGCCGCGGCGATGCTCACCGGCTCGATCGGCATGCTGCCTTCGGCCTCGCTCAACGAGCAGGGGCAGGGCATGTACGAGCCGTGCCACGGCAGCGCGCCGGATATTGCCGGCCAGGGCCAGGCCAACCCCTTGGCAACCATCCTCTCGGTGGCCATGCTGCTGCGCTACAGCCTCGGCGAGGGCGAACTGGCCGCGCGCATCGAGCGCGCCGTGGGCCGGGTGCTCGACGATGGCCTGCGCACCGCCGACATCGCCTACGCGGGCACGCGGCGTGTCAGTACGGCGGAAATGGGCGATGCTGTGGTGGCGGCCTTTCGGCAGGCCTGATATCCGCGATGAGTCATCTGAAGCATAGCGTCAGATTATTTGTTACCCTGGTTTTCAATAATTCACGATTATCCCGGTTCACGGGGCAACCCCAGAACGTCAGGAGGACTGTTTCATGTTGAAAGTCGGTTTCGTCGGATGGCGGGGCATGGTGGGCTCCGTTCTCATGCATCGCATGCGTGAGGAGAACGACTTCGCCGGTCTCGAGCCGGTCTTCTTCACCACCTCGCAGGTCGGCCAGCCCGGCCCGGACGTGGGCGTCGACGTGCCAGCGCTCAAGGATGCCTTCGATCTCGAGGCGCTCAAGGCGCTCGACGTCGTCGTCACCTGTCAGGGCGGCGACTACACCGAGAAGGTCTATCAGCCGCTGCGCGAGTCAGGCTGGAAGGGCTACTGGCTGGATGCCGCCAGCACCCTGCGCATGAGCGACGACGCGACCATCGTTCTCGATCCGGTCAACCGCCACGTGATCGATGCCCAGCTGGCCCGGGGCACCCGCACCTTCACCGGCGGCAACTGCACGGTCAGCCTGATGCTGATGGGCCTGGGTGGTCTGTTCGAGGCCGATCTGATCGAGTGGATGACCTCGATGACCTATCAGGCCGCCTCGGGCTCCGGCGCCAAGCACATGCGCGAACTGCTCAACCAGATGGGCTCGCTGCGTGACAGCGTCAAGAGCGAGCTCGACGATCCGGCCAGCGCGATCCTCGACATCGATCGCAAGGTCGCCGAGGCGATGCGCGGCGACGGCTTCCCGATCGACAACTTCGGTGCGCCGCTCGCCGGCGGGTTGCTGCCGTGGATCGACAAGCCGATGGACAACGGCCAGAGCAAGGAAGAGTGGAAGGGCGGTGTCGAGTCGAACAAGATCCTCGGCCACACCGACAACCCGATCCCCATCGATGGGCTCTGCGTGCGTATCGGTGCCATGCGCTCGCACAGCCAGGCCTTCACCATCAAGCTCAAGAAGGACGTGCCGCTCGACGAGATCGAGGATCGCATCGCCAGGCACAACGACTGGGTCAAGGTCGTGCCCAACGAGAAGGAAGCCACCCTGCGCGAGTTGACCCCGGCTGCGGTGACCGGAACCATGACGGTACCGGTGGGGCGTCTGCGCAAGCTGGCGATGGGCGGCGAGTACCTGACCGCCTTCTCGGTCGGCGACCAGTTGCTGTGGGGCGCCGCCGAGCCGCTCAAGCGCATGCTCTCGATCCTGCGCGAGCAGTGAGCGCCCGGCGCGACCCGGTCGCGCCGCTCGGCCATGACGAACGCCTCCTCCGGGAGGCGTTCTTGCGTTGACGAGGCATGAATAGCGAACGCTTTCGGTCGCTGTTATCGCGATTTCGAATGAGGTCGTGTAGTAATGATAGTGTCTGACCATTCCGATACGAAAAAACGACGCCGTCACGATCTCGCCAAGACGCCATGAGAGCGACACGAGAGTGACGTGGAACCGGCGCGGGGAAAACGATGAGACGTACACTTTCCTGGGGCGCCTGCCTGGCGTTGCTGGTGGCCAGCCCCGTGACGCTGGCGCTGGGGCTGGCCGAGCCGGAGGTTCGCTCCAGCCTCGATGCGCCCCTCCGGGCACGCCTGCCGTTGACCGATCTCGGCGGGCTGGATCCGTCGCTGCTCAAGGCCCGTCTGGCCAGTGCCGCGGCCTTCGACGAGGCGGGCATTCCCCGCACCACCCTCGCGGAGAGCGTCAAGGTGGCCATCGAGCGCAGCCGCGGCGATCTGGCGGTGACACTCACCACCCGCCAGCCGGTCAACGAACCCTATCTCGACCTGCTGCTGACGCTGGAATGGCCGGGGGGCCGCCAGCGTCGCGAGATCACGCTGTTGCTCGATCCGCCCGGCTACGCACAGATGCCGGCCCTGGCCCCCGGTGCAGGCACCGCGGCGACGCCGGCCCGGCCCGCGAGCTCCGCCGGCAGCGTGGCGACCGGCGAGTCGTCTTCGGCGGCGGAGGACGCCGTCGCATCGGTCGCCGCGACACCGCAGTCGCTGCGCGTCGCCCCGGGCGACACCCTCTCGGGCCTGGCCAGGCGAGTCCGGCCAGTCGACGCGAGTCTCGAACAGACCATGCTGGCGTTGCAGCGTGCCAACCCCGATGCCTTTGCCAACGGCAACGTCAACAACCTGCGCGCCGGCGTCACGCTGGACGTGCCTTCCCGCGACGCGATTCTGGCCCGTGAGCCCGAGGTCGCCGATCGACAGATTCGGGACCAGACGCGCCAATGGCAGACAGGGGGCGCGACGTCGCCACCGGACACCGCGACATCATCGGGTACTGGCAAAGCGAACGTGGCCACGAACGAGGGCCCGGTGTCGCAACCCGCCGCGGACGATGGCGAGCCGTCGCCGGGAGGCTCGCGGCTGAGCGTGCTCGACGACCGGGCGCTGGCCGCCGGGAGCGCGGCGGACGCCGGTCGTCAGCCGCTGTCGCCGGCAGCGCTGGCCGCCGCCCTGCAGGCGAGCCAGTCGACACGCCTCGCCGAACTCGAGTCACAGCTGCAGGCGACCCGGCAGCGCTTGAACGAGGCCCGCGCCCAGCGTGACCAGTTGACCGAGCAGGTCGGCGAGCTGCGCACCGAGATCAGCGGGCTGCGCGATCAACTGGCCACGGCCCTGACCACACGCCGCGAGGCGCCCGCCAGCGATGCTGGTCGTGATGCGCCGGCGGCGGCGCCGAACGAGAGGGACGCTGCCCCCGAGCGGGGCATGCTCGACTGGCTGGTCGACAACCTGGCCCTGCTGGGCGGTGCCGCGATTGCCCTGTTGCTGGGGCTCTGGACCTGGATGCGGCGTCGCGAGCGCCGTCAAGCGTCCGACGAACCGCCTGCCAGGCCGTTCTCGTCACTCCAGGGGGCGGCGGCCGGTGATCGGCGGTCGGTGGACGAGCCGGGCGTCGTGCCGGTGTCGCGGCCCGTGGCGGAGACGCAAGCCGCGTCTTCCCGGCAGGCGCCAGCGTCGGCCAGCGAGATGCCTCCCGAGGCGGAGGCGATCAGCGAGGCGGAGATCTACATGGCCTACGGGCGCTACGATCAGGCGCGCGAGCGCCTCGAGCAGAGCCTGGCCCGGGAGCCCGATCGTCAGGATCTGAGGCTCGAGCTGCTGGGCGCCTGTGTGGCGCTGGGCGATCGCGCGGCCGCCGAGCGCGAGGCGGCCGAACTCGAACGCCAGGGCGACGAGGCGCAGCGCCGCGAGGCTCGCGATCTGCTGGAACGACTGGTACCGGCCGGCGCGGCAGCCCCTCACGCCGCCGGGAAGGCCGATATCACCGAGCGGGCCGATGGCGCCGAGCGAATCGACCTCGCTGAGGCGGATACGGGCGTTGCGGCACCGAACGGGGCTGACGAGGAGGCGCTCGTCGACGATACAACGGCCGCCGCCGACATCCGCGGCATCGCTCCCCGGTCGGCCGGGAGACACGACGAGCCCGACGATGCCCCGATGGACGACGATGGGGAAGCGCCATCCGCAACGGCAGCCGAGCGAAGCGAAGGCGACACGGCGAGTGCCGAAAGTGTCATCGACTACGAGCCCCCCGTTCTCGAGCCGAGCGACGCGCTCTCCCACGAGCCAAGGCTGGCCCAGCCGGTGGTCGATTACCCCGAGGATTTCACCGGGCTCGACAATCCCGCGCTGGGCGAGTCGGCGAGCGCCGGCGCCGCTGAATCGGGCGTCGATGCCGGGCAGGGCTGGATCGTCGAAGAGGTGGCGTTCGATCCGCTCGATCTGGATAATGAGCGCTCCACGGCCAGCGCTTCGCCTGCCGATGCCGAACGACGTCTCGCGCAGGCTCGCCAGCATCTCGACGACGGCGAGTCGCATGCCGCCCGAGCCCTGCTGGAACCCCTGCTGGAGTCGGGGGACGGCGAGCAGGCCGGCGAGGCGCGGGCTTTACTAGATCGTCACGGCCTGTAGGGCGGCTCACCGGGCGCCTTGCCGGTCCCGAACCCGTAGTGAGCGATGTCCCTTTTCGAGTTTCTCGATGAAAAACGCCCGTTGACCGGCCGCCTCGCCATGGCGGTCGAGTACGACGGTACCGGCTACTGTGGCTGGCAGCGTCTGAAGCACTCGCCGTCGGTTCAGGCGGCGCTGGAAACCGCCCTGGGCAAGGTCGCCAACGCGCCGGTCAAGGTATTGTGCAGCGGGCGTACCGACTCCGGCGTCCATGCCACCCGGCAGATCGTGCATTTCGATGCGCCGGTGCCGCGTTCCAACAAGGCCTGGGTCTTCGGCGCCAACGCCAACCTGCCGCGCGACATCGCCGTGCGCTGGGTCAGGCCGGTGCCCGACGATTTCCATGCGCGCTTTCTGGCGCTGGCGCGTCGCTACCGCTACCTGATCCTCAACCAGTCCAACCGGCCGGTGCTCGAGCGGGCCAACGCCACCTGGTGTCGCGAGCCGCTGGACGTGCCGCGCATGCACGCCGCCGCCCAGGCGCTGGTCGGCGAGCACGATTTCTCGAGCTTTCGTGCCGCCGGCTGTCAGTCGAAGTCGCCGATCCGCCACGTGCACTTCATCGAGGTCAATCGCTACGGACCGCTGGTGGTCATCGACGTCCAGGCCAACGCCTTCCTGCACCACATGATTCGCAACATCGCCGGCGCACTGGTGGCGGTGGGGCGCGGCGACCAGGGCGGCGATTACCTCGCCGAACTGCTGGCCATGCGCGACCGGGCGCGCGGCGACGTCACCGCGCCGGGCTGCGGGCTGCACTTCGTCGACTCGATCTACGACGAGCGCTTTGCGCTGCCCAGCGAGCCGCTGGGCCCCAACCTGCTGGCCTTCCTCGGCGAGTGGACCGGCGAGCGGCCGCTGCCGGACACGCCGATGGTCCGCTACCGGCGGGGCGAGGCCGGCGCCCGCCACCCGGCGGCGATCGCCAACGACGCCGGCTGACGAGGACATCGGCAAGGAGACCCGACATGCCGCGTACCCGCATCAAGATCTGTGGCCTAACCCGCGAAGCGGACGTCGACGCGGCGGTGGCCGCCGGTGCCGATGCCCTGGGTTTCGTGCTCTGGCCGGGCAGCGACCGCGCCATCGATCCCGGGCGCCTGGCGCACCTGGCCGCGCGGGTGCCGGCATTCGTCACGCGCGTGGGACTGTTCGTCGACCAGGAGCCGGCATTCATCGAGCGCTGTGCCCCCTGGCTGGATCTGATCCAGTTCCACGGCGACGAGACCCCCGAGCAGTGCCGGCACGCCCCGCGTTCCTGGATCAAGGCGCTGCGCATGCGCGACGACGTGGACCTGCCCGCCGCGGCGGCGGCCTACAAGGACGCCCGGGCGCTGCTGCTCGACGCCTACAAGCCCGGCGTGCCGGGGGGCACCGGCGAGGTCTTCGACTGGTCGCGAATCCCCGCAAGCCTGGCAAAACCTGTTATCCTCGCCGGAGGTCTCGACCCGAGCAATGTCGGCGAGGCCGTGCGTGCGGTACGCCCCTTCGCGGTCGATGTCTCGGGTGGCGTCGAACGCTCCCGGGGCGTCAAGGACCCCGCCAAGTTGCACGCGTTCATCCACCAAGTGACCCTGACTCAAACCCCTTGAGCCCAAGCGACCCTGTGAGGTGTCTTTCGTGACCAAGTTCAGCGACCTGACCCGATTGCCCGATGCACGCGGCCATTTCGGCCCCTACGGCGGTCGGTTCGTTTCGGAGACCCTGAGCTTCGCGCTGGAGGAACTGGAGAAGGCCTATCGGGACCTTCGCGACGACCCGGACTTCCAGGCGGAATTCGACCGTGACCTGGCGACCTACGTGGGCCGCCCGTCTCCGCTGTACCACGCTGAACGATGGTCCAGCCAGCTCGGCGGCGCGCAGATCTGGCTCAAGCGCGAGGACCTCAATCACACCGGCGCCCACAAGGTGAACAACACCATCGGCCAGGCGCTGCTCGCCAAGAAGAGCGGCAAGCCGCGGGTGATCGCCGAGACCGGCGCCGGCCAGCACGGCGTGGCCACCGCCACCGTCGCCGCGCGCCTGGGCCTTACCTGCGAGGTCTACATGGGCGCCGAGGACGTCGAGCGGCAGAAGCTCAACGTCTATCGCATGCGCCTGCTGGGGGCCAACGTGATTCCCGTGGAATCCGGCTCGCGGACCCTCAAGGACGCCATGAACGAGGCGCTGCGCGACTGGGTGACCAATGTCGACGACACCTTCTACATCATCGGTACCGTGGCCGGGCCGCACCCCTATCCGATGCTGGTGCGCGACTTCAACGCCGTGGTCGGTCGCGAGGCCCGCGAACAGTCGCTGGCCCAGATCGGCCGGTTGCCCGACGCCCTGATCGCCTGCGTGGGCGGCGGCTCCAACGCCATGGGCCTGTTCTATCCGTTCGTCGAGGACGAGGACGTCGCCATGTACGGCGTCGAGGCCGGCGGTGACGGCGTCGAGACCGGTCGCCACGCCGCGCCGCTGACCGCCAACGCGCCGCGTGGCGTGCTCCACGGCAACCGCACCTACCTGATGTCCGACGAGGCCGGCCAGATCACCGACACCCACTCGATCTCGGCGGGACTCGACTACCCCGGCGTGGGCCCCGAGCATGCGCTGTGGAAGGACGTCGGGCGCGTGCAGTACGTGGCCGCCAACGACGACAAGGTGCTCGAGGCGTTTCGCGAGCTGACCCGTCTCGAAGGCATCATGCCGGCGCTCGAGTCGGCCCATGCCCTGGCGTATGCCAAGGTGCTGGCGCCCACCCTGCGCCCCGACCAGCACATCGTCGTCAATCTGTCCGGGCGCGGTGACAAGGACATTCTGACGGTGGCCAAGATCGATGGCGTCGACATCTGAGAGGGCAACAATGAATCGTATCGACCAGCGTTTCGCTGCCCTCAAGGAGCAGGGCCGCACCGCACTGATTCCCTACATCACCGCCGGTGATCCGGCACCCGCGCATACCGTGGGCTTCATGCACGCCCTGGTCGAGGCCGGGGCCGACATCATCGAGCTCGGCGTGCCGTTCTCGGACCCGATGGCCGACGGACCGGTGATCCAGAAGGCCTGCGAGCGTGCGCTCGCGCACGGCACGCGGCTCGCCGACGTGTTCGCCATGGTCCGCGAGTTCCGCCGCGACGACGCCGAGACACCGGTGGTGCTGATGGGCTATCTCAATCCCATCGAGCGCTTCGGCTACCAGCGCTTCGCCGACGAGGCCGCCGAGGCCGGGGTCGACGGCGTACTGGCGGTCGACATGCCGCCGGAGGAGGCCGACGAGATCGCGCCGCTGTTCAAGGCGCGCGGCCTGCAGGCGATCTTCCTGGTCGCCCCTACCACCTCGCGCTCGCGTGCCGCTACAATATGCGACCACGGTGAAGGGTACCTGTACTACGTCTCCCTCAAGGGCGTCACCGGGGCCGCCACGCTCGACGTCGATGCCGTCGACCGGCAGCTCGGCGGTTTGCGCGAGCTGACCCGGCTGCCGCTGTGCGTCGGCTTCGGGATCCGCGACGGGGCCACGGCCGCGGCGGTGGGGCGGGTTGCTGACGGCGTGATCGTCGGCAGTGCGCTGGTGTCGCGGATCGCCGAAGGCGCCGAGGCGCCCGAGGCGATTCCCGATGCGCTCAAGCGCGTGCTGGGCGAGATGCGTCAGGCGCTGGACGCCTGAGCCCCACACCCTTCGTAACCAACGCGTCGGCCCGGCCGAGTCTCGTCCGGGTCGCGACAGCAGCAGAACGGATACCTTCTGACCATGAGCTGGCTAGACAAGATCGTGCCGTCGATGGGGCGCATCCAGCGCAATGACCGCCGTACCAGCGTGCCGGACGGCCTGTGGCGCAAGTGCCCCAAATGCGACGCGGTGCTCTACCTCCCCGAACTCGAGAAGCACCACAACGTCTGTCCCAAGTGCGACCATCATCTCCGCCTGACGGCCCGCAAGCGCCTCGACTGGTTCCTCGACGACGAGGGCCGCGAGGAGATCGCCCAGGACCTGCAACCGGTCGACCGCCTCAAGTTCCGCGACTCCAAGAAGTACAAGGACCGCCTGGCGGCGGCCCAGAAGGAGACCGGCGAGAACGACGCCCTGGTGGTGATGCGCGGCCGGCTCGACGGCCTGCCGGTGGTCGCCGTGGCCTTCGAGTTCACCTTCATGGGCGGCTCGATGGGCGCGGTGGTCGGCGAGAAGTTCGTGCGTGCCGCCAGCCTGGCGCTGGAAGAGGGCGTGCCGCTGATCTGCTTCGCCGCCTCGGGGGGGGCACGCATGCAGGAGGCGCTGTTCTCGCTGATGCAGATGGCCAAGACCTCGGCCGCGCTCGAGAAGCTCAAGCAGGCCGGTGTTCCCTACATTTCGGTGCTCACCGACCCGGTGTTCGGCGGTGTCTCGGCGTCGCTGGCGATGCTCGGCGATCTCAACGTCGCCGAGCCCAACGCGCTGATCGGTTTCGCCGGGCCGCGGGTCATCGAGCAGACCGTGCGCGAGCAGCTGCCGGAAGGCTTCCAGCGCAGCGAGTTCCTGCTCGAGCATGGCACCGTCGACATGATCGTGCACCGTCACGAGATGCGCGAGCGACTCGGCGGCGTGCTGCGCAAGCTGAGCCACTGGCCGCTCGAGGGGCTGCCCGACGCGGCCGAACCGGTCGTCGAGACGGACGACGACGAGCAAGCCGGTGAGGCGCAGGCCGAACAGGAGACCTTCGCCGATGACGAATCCCGGGGCGATACCCGCTGAATGAGCGAACCGGTGTCACTCAATGACTGGCTGGCGCGTCTCGAGCGCCAGCACCCGGTCAGCATCGATCTGGGCCTCGAACGGGTCGCCGTGGTGGCCGAGCGGCTGGGGCTACGCGAGCGGGCGATCGCCGGTCGGGTGATCACCGTCGCCGGGACCAACGGCAAGGGCTCCACGGTGGCGATGCTCGAGGCGCTGGCGCGGGCCCACGGTCATTCCACCGCCACCTACACCTCGCCGCACCTGCTGCGCTACAACGAGCGTCTGCGCCTGGACGGCCGCGAAGCCGACGACGCCCTGCTGGTCGCCGGCTTCGCGCGGGTCGAGGCGGCGCGACTGGCGCCCGAACCGATCAGCCTGACCTACTTCGAGGCCGGAACCCTGGCGGCACTGTGGGCGATCGCCGAGCGTCGTCCCGACCTGGCGATCCTCGAGGTCGGGCTGGGCGGGCGGCTCGACGCCACCAACGTCGTCGATGCCGACATCGCCGTGGTCACCACCGTGGCGCTCGACCACGCCGACTTCCTGGGCAGCGACCTGGCCACGATCGGCCGCGAGAAGGCCGGCATCCTGCGCGCCGACCGTCCGGCGGTACTGGGCCGGGACATCACCGACAGCGTCTTCGACAGCGCCCGCGAACTCGGCGCCCGGGTCCACGCCCTGGGCGCGGATTTCTGGCGTCGCGACACCGCATCCGGCTGGTCCTGGCAGGGCCGTGACGCCCACGGCCGGGCGCTGACGCTCGACGGCCTGACCGACCCGCAGCTGCCGCTGGACAACGCGGCCATGGCCCTCCAGGCCCTGGCCCTGGCCGAGGTGACGCTCGACGCCGCGCGCTGTCGTCGCGCGCTGACCGACGTGACGCTGCCCGGGCGCATGCAGTGGCTGGACAACTGGTGTCTCGACGTCGCCCACAATCCGCATGCCGCCGGCTATCTGGCGGAACGGCTCGCCGCCTCGCCCCGCCCGGCACGACGCCTCGCGCTGCTGGGCATGCTCGGCGACAAGGATGCCGCGGGCGTGATCGACGCGCTATCCTCGCAGGTGGACGGCTGGGTCCCGGTGGGGCTGGACGGGCCGCGCGGGCGCAGCGCCGAGGCGCTGGCCTCGCTGCTCGTCGAGCACCAGCAGGACGTGCTGCACCGGGCCGAGTCTCCCGCAGCCGGTGCCGAGTGGCTCGCCGCCCGGACCGCGGCCGACGATCAGGTGCTGGTCTGCGGTTCCTTCTTCACCGTGGCCGAGGTACTCGGCTGGCATGCCGCGCGGGAAGGGAAGGGTTCCCGCCACGGGCCCCAGGCCCATCGCTAGGAGGCAAACATGAAGTACGGAATGCGCGAACGTATCAGTGGCGCCGTGATCCTGCTGGCGCTGGGTGTCATCTTCGTGCCCATGCTCTTCGACGAGCCGCCGGCGCGGGAAGAGCGTCCGCAACCCTCGCTGACCATCGACCAGCCGATCGATGTCGAGCAGGCGCCGGTCGAGGCCCCCGAGCCGCCGTCGAGTCTCGGTCAGATCCAGTCGCCGCAGGCCTCGTCCGGAACGTCCCGGGAGCCGGCGGCGTCGGGTGACGAGGCCGCATCGCAGTCGGCCCCGTCGCAGGCCGTCAGTCAGCCCAAGTCGGATCCGATCGCCGAGATCGCCCGTAACGCCGAGCAGCAGGGCGAGCGCGGCGAGTCGTCCCCCGAGGCATCGCAGTCGGCGTCCGAACCCGACGCGCAGACGCCGTCCTCGCCCACCCCGGCGACCACGGAGAACGGCGACTGGGCGGTCCAGGTGGGCAGCTTCGGCGAGCCGGGCAATGCCGAGCGGCTCGAGAAGAAGCTCAACGCCCAGGGCTTCCACGCCTATAGCCGGCCCCGCGACAACAACCTGACCTCGGTCTACATCGGGCCCTTCGCCAGTTCCGAGGCGGGCGAGAAGGCCCGTGCCGCGCTCAAGGAGAAGGTCAACATCCAGGGGCTGTTGATCCGCGTCCAGGAGGGGGGATGACCTTCACCTGGCTGGACTGGCTGTTCCTGGCCGTTCTCGCGGCCTCGATGATGGCCGGTTTCCTGCGCGGGCTGGTCCGCGAGGCGCTGGGCCTGGGGGCGTGGATCCTCGCCCTGCTGGCCTCGCGATTTCTGGCGTCGCCGGTCGCCGACTGGCTGGCCGGGTTGATCGACAGCCCCGATGTCCGGCTGATCGTGGCCTTCGTGCTGGTGATCTTCGCGGTGATCATGCTCTGCGGCATGGTGATTCGCGGTGTCCAGGCGGCCATCGAGTGGGTCGGCATGGGCTTCTTCAATCGCGTCGCCGGGGCCGCCTTCGGCGTGCTGCGCGGCGGGGCGATCCTGGTGCTGGCCACGGTGCTGATCAGTCTGACACCGCTGGTCCAGCTGCAGGCCTGGCAGGAGGCGCGGCTGCGCCCGACCTTCGAGGACCTGCGCGACTGGGCCGTGGCCCGGTTCACCGACTGGCAGCAGCGCAACCCGCAGAAGGTCGACGAATGGCGGGCCCTGTCGCTGCCGGTGCGGCTGCCCGGCGAGCGGCAGCCCACGCAGTAATCTTCACCGACGCGATGTCCGAGACGGGCATCCCGAGTCCATTGCAAGCGAGGAAAGGCGGAATGTGCGGTATCGTGGGCCTCATGGCCACTCAGCCGGTCAATCAGGCGCTCTATGATGCGTTGACGGTGCTCCAGCACCGGGGGCAGGACGCCGCCGGAATGATGACCTGGCACGAAGGACGTTTCCTGCTGCGCAAGAGCAATGGACTGGTGCGCGACGTCTTCCACACGCGTCACATGACCCGGCTCAAGGGCAACCTGGGCATCGGCCACGTGCGTTATCCGACGGCGGGCTCCTCGAGCGAGGCGGAGTCGCAGCCGTTCTACGTCAACTCGCCGTACGGCCTGGCCCTGGCGCACAACGGCAACCTGACCAACTCCGACCAGCTCAAGCAGGAGCTCTACACCACCGACCTGCGCCACATCAACACCAGTTCGGACTCCGAGGTGCTGCTCAACGTCTTCGCCCACGAGCTGGGCAAGCAGGGCCATCACCTCAACCCCGAGGACATCTTCGACGCCGTGCGTCGGGTGCATCGTCGCTGCCGGGGCGGTTATGCCGCGGTGGCGATGATCAACGGCTTCGGCATGGTCGCCTTCCGCGATCCGCAGGGCATCCGCCCGGTGGTGTTCGGTACCCGCGAGACCAGCGAGGGGCAGGACGTGATGATTGCCTCGGAATCGGTGGCGCTGGACGTCGGCGGCTTCGAGCTGACCCGGGATCTGGCGCCGGGCGAGGCGATCTTCGTCGACATGCAGGGACGTATCCGTACCCTGCAGTGCGCCGATAATCCGGTACTCGCGCCGTGCATCTTCGAGCACGTCTACCTGGCGCGTCCCGACTCGATCCTCGATGGCGCCTACGTCTACGGCACGCGCATGCAGATGGGCCGTCGCCTGGGCGATCGCATCCTCCAGGAGTGGCCGGAGCACGACATCGACGTGGTGATCCCGATCCCCGACACCTCGCGGACCTCCGCGCTGGAGCTCGCCCAGCACCTGGGGGTGACCTTCCGCGAAGGCTTCATGAAGAACCGCTACATCGGGCGGACCTTCATCATGCCGGGACAGACCCAGCGCAAGAAGTCGGTGCGCCAGAAGCTCAACGCCATCGACATCGAGTTCGCCGGCAAGAACGTGCTGCTGGTCGACGACTCCATCGTGCGCGGCACCACCTGCAAGCAGATCATCCAGATGGCCCGCGAGGCCGGTGCCAACAAGGTCTACTTCGCTTCCGCGGCGCCGCCGGTCCGCTATCCCAACGTCTACGGCATCGACATGCCGGCGGCCAGCGAGCTGATCGCCCACGGCCGCAGCGAAGCCGAGGTCGGCGAACTGATCGGCGCCGATCGGATCGTCTATCAGGACCTCGAGGATCTCAAGGCGGCGTGTCGCGAGGTCAATCCGACGCTCGAGCAGTTCGACTGCTCGGTGTTCGACGGTAAGTACATCACCGGCGACATCGACGAGGCCTACCTGGCGGCGCTGGAGGCCTCGCGCAACGATGCCGCCAAGACCCAGGGCGACAACGTCCATGCGGTGGTCGACCTGCACAACGACGTCGAGGACGACGGCTAGGGAGCGCTTCCATGCAACACGACGATTTCGACACCGACGCCCTGTCGCTGGAGACGCTGGCGGTTCGCGCCGGCCACGTGCGTACCGCCGAGCAGGAACACGGCGAGCCGATCTTCACCACCTCGAGCTTCGTCTACCGCAGCGCCGCCGAGGCGGCGCGCAAGTTCGGCGGAGAGGAGCCGGGCAACATCTACTCGCGCTTCACCAACCCCACGGTGCGCATCTTCGAGCAGCGTCTGGCGGCGCTCGAGGGCGGCGAGCGTTGCGTGGCCACCAGTTCCGGGATGGCGGCGATTCTGTCCACGGCACTGGCCCTGCTCGAGGTCGGCGACGAGATCGTCGCCTCGCGCTCGCTGTTCGGCTCCACGGTGAGCCTGTTCAGCAAGTATCTGGGCAAGTTCGGGATCATCACCCGCTATGTGGAAGTCGATGATCTCGACGCGTGGGAGGCGGCGATCACCCCGCGCACCAAGCTGCTGTTCGCCGAGACGCCGTCCAACCCGCTCTCCGAGCTGGTGGACATCGCCGCGCTGGCCGAGATCGCCCATCATCACGGCGCCTGGCTGGCGATCGACAACTGCTTTCTGACGCCGGCTCTGCAGCGCCCGCTGGAGCTGGGGGCCGATCTGGTCATCCATTCCGCCACCAAGTACCTGGACGGCCAGGGGCGGGCGATCGGCGGTGCCGTGGTGGGCCGCGACAAGGAGCTCGAGGAGCTGTTCGGCGTGGTGCGCACCTGCGGGCCCTGCATGAGTCCGTTCAATGCCTGGATCTTCCTCAAGGGGCTGGAGACGCTGGGCGTGCGCATGCGCGCCCACTGCGAGAACGCCCTGGCGCTGGCGCGCTGGCTCGAGGCCCATCCGGCGGTCGAGTGGGTTCACTACAGCGGGCTCGAGAGTCATCCGCAGCACGCCCTGGCCACACAGCAGCAATCGGGCTTCGGGGCCGTGCTGGGTGTCGAGGTGACCGGCGGCCGCGAGGGGGCCTGGGCGGTGATCGATGCCACCCAGTTGATGTCGATCACCGGCAACCTGGGCGACGTCAAGACCACCATCACCCATCCCGCCACCACCACCCACGGACGGCTCTCGGCGGAGCAGAAGACCGCTGCCGGCATCAGCGAAGGCCTGATCCGCATCGCCGTGGGCCTGGAGGGGCTCGACGACCTCAAGGCCGATCTGGCCCGCGGGCTCGACACCCTGGTCTGACGCGGCCGGCCGCCACGCCTAGCGGTTGTCGTGCCCGGACCCGCGAGGCCCCGCCTGACGGGGCCTCGTGATGGCGGCTTGAAGCCAGGGCGCGTCATCACCATATCCAGGGTCAGTCACCCATCTCCCGCCAAGGAGGGAATGCGATGAAGATCCTGATGGTCCTCACCTCTCACGACAGTCTCGGTGACACCGGCCAGAAGACCGGTTTCTGGCTCGAGGAATTCGCCGCGCCGTATTACGTCTTCAAGGATGCCGGCGCCGAGATCACCCTGGCGTCGCCGGCCGGCGGTCAGCCGCCCGTGGATCCCAACTCCACCCAGGAAGACGCCCTGACCGAGGCCACCCGGCGCTTCGAGCAGGATGACGCGGCCCGCGAGCAACTCGCCAATACCCGGGTGCTGGCCACGGTCAATCCCGAGGACTTCGACGCCGTGTTCTTCCCCGGCGGTCACGGCCCGCTGTGGGACCTCACCGGCAATGCCGACGCCGGCAAGCTGATCCAGGCGTTCCTGGCCGCCGAGAAGCCGGTCGCCGCGGTCTGCCATGCCCCGACCGTGCTGCTCGAGGTGCGTGACGAGGCCGGCAAGCCGGTCGTCGAGGGTCGTCGCGTCACCGGCTTCACCAACAGCGAGGAAGCGGCGGTGGGGCTGACCGAGGTGGTGCCGCATCTGCTCGAGGACGAGCTGGTCAAGCGCGGAGCCCGGTTCGAGCGCAGCGAGGGCGACTTCACCGCCTTCACCTTGCGCGATGGCCTGTTGATCACCGGACAGAATCCCGCCTCCAGCGCACCCACTGCGGATCTCCTGCTCCACGTGCTGCGGCAGTGACCGCCCGCTTTTCCGTCTCACGCGAAGATGATCCGGGCTTTCGGGCCCGGATTGTTTCGTCTGGGTAAAGGCTGCCTTTCCACTCGGGTGGCTGTCCGACATCGCTGGCGCCGCTATGCTGGATCCCTCGACCACCTCGGAGACGACCCATGTGGCGCAATACGCTTCACGGCTGGGGACTGCTCAGCATCGTCATCCATGGCCTCAGCGCATTGGCCGTGATCGGCCTGTTCGCGCTCGGCTGGTGGATGACCGGCCTGGGCTACTACGACGGCTGGTACCACCTGGCGCCATGGTGGCACCGCTCGCTCGGCCTGTTGCTGCTGGGTGTCACGCTGCTGCGGGTGCTCTGGCGGCTGGTACAGCCCACGCCGAGGGCTCCCGGCTCGCGTCTCGAGGCGCGCCTCGCCCATGCCGGTCATCTGCTGCTCTACGCCCTGCTGTTCGTGGTGCTGGTCAGCGGCTATCTGATTTCCACCGCCGAAGGGCAGGGCATTCCCGTCTTCGAGTGGTTCACGGTGCCTGCTCTGGTATCGGGGTTGCCGAACCAGGCGAGTATCGCCGGCGACGTTCACTGGTACGTGGCCTGGGCGCTGATGATCCTGGTGCTGGGCCACACCCTGGCGGCGTTCAAGCATCACTGGCTCGATGGCCACGATACGCTGCGTCGCATGTTCGATCCGCGTTTGTCACAACGCTCACCCGAGTGACGGCACCTCGCGTGCCGCTATCCAAGGAGTTCATCTCATGTTGAAAAAGACCGCCATCGCCCTGCTGGGTGCCTCGAGCCTGTTGCCGCTGGCGACGCAGGCCGCCGAGTACAAGATCGACAGCGAAGGGCAGCATGCCTTCATTCAGTTCAAGATCAGCCATCTGGGCTATTCCTACGTGTTGGGTAACTTCGATGACTTCACTGGTTCGTTCGACTACGACCCGGATCAGCCCGAGCAGTCGAGTGTCGATGTCACCGTCGATGTCGCGAGCCTCGATTCGGCCCACGCCGAACGTGACAAGCACCTGCTCAGCAGTGATTTCCTGAATGCGTCCAAGTATCCGCAGGCGACCTTCGAGTCGACCGGTTTCGAATCGACCGGCGACGGCGAGGGCAAGCTCGAGGGCAACCTGACGCTGCACGGCGAGACGCAGCCGATCGTCATCGATGTCGATCACATCGGGGGTGGCGAGGACCCGTGGGGGGGCTATCGTCAGGGCTTCGAAGGCACCACGACCCTGACGCTGTCCGATTTCGGCATCGATACCAGCAAGCTCGGGCCGACGGCCAAGACCGTCGATCTCTATCTGGTCGTCGAGGGCGTACGCCAGTAATCCCGCCGGTGGCCGAGCGAGCCGACGCTCGCTCGGCCGCTTCCTAGTCAATGCACGGTCAACGTGCAGTGCCCCCCTTCAACGCTGATTGTCCCCTGGGGCGGTTGTGGATCGCCGCTTTCGGCGCGTAGAGTCATTGGAAAGCGACAAAAAAAGATCTCCCTGCAGTCCGGCACGCCGAGTAACAACATCCAATAAAGACACTTTGCGTAGGGATCACTGCATGACCCAAACCCTAGAAGCCGAGCCTCGGGTCTCCCGGGCCGATTCCCCCGACGAACCCTGTTTCGCCCGCTTCATCGACGTGCAGAAGAGCTACGACGGCGTCGAGCTGGTGGTCAAGGGGTTCAACCTCGACATCCGCCGCGGTGAATTCGTCACCCTGCTGGGCCCATCCGGCTCCGGCAAGACCACTTGCCTGATGATGATGGCCGGGTTCGAAACCCCCACCCACGGCCAGATCCTGCTCAAGAACGAACCGATCAACGACCTGCCGCCGCACAAGCGGGGTATCGGCATGGTCTTCCAGAACTATGCGCTGTTCCCGCACATGACGGTGGCCGAGAACCTGGCTTTTCCCCTCGAGGTGCGGCATCTCTCCAAGGCCGAGATCGAGCGCAAGGTCGAACGCGCCCTGGCCATGGTGCGCCTCGACGGTTTCGGCGATCGGCGTCCGGCCCAGCTCTCCGGCGGTCAGCAGCAGCGCGTCGCGCTGGCGCGGGCGTTGGTCTTCGAGCCCGAACTGGTGCTGATGGACGAACCGCTGGGGGCGCTCGACAAGAATCTCCGCGAGGAGATGCAGTACGAGATCAAGCGCATCCATGCGGACCTGGGGGTGACGATGATCTACGTCACCCACGACCAGACCGAGGCGCTGACCATGTCGGACCGCATCGCCGTGTTCAACGATGGTGTGGTCCAGCAGCTCGCCTCGCCCGACACGCTCTACGAGCAACCCGACAACGCCTTCGTCGCCTACTTCATCGGGGAGAACAACCGCCTCCAGGGCGAGGTCGTCGAGCTGGACGGCGAACGCTGCGCGGTGCGTCTCGACAGCGGCGAGCACGTGATCGCCAAGCCGGTGGCCGTTGACGCCGTCGGCGCGCGCACGACGCTGTCGCTGAGGCCCGAGCGGGTCGCGCTGGTGAGCGCCGAGTCGGCGCAGCCGCTCGACAACCGCTTCACGGCGAAGGTGCTCGAGGTGATCTATCTCGGCGATCATCTGCGCACCCGGCTGTCGGTGTGCGGCAACGACGAGTTCATCATCAAGACGCCCAATGCGGATGGCTTCGCGACCCTGCGGCCCGGCGACACCGTCGATGTCGGCTGGACGTTTCGCGATTGCCGCGCGCTCGACGCCTGAACGATCCCGATCCTCCTTTCCCGAATGGTCCTGCGGCGGCGCAGCGCAGGCCGATCAAGAGGCATGCCAACAACAAGCGGAGAAACGAGCATGATCAAGAAAACGCGATTCAAGGGAACCCTGGCCGGCGCCGTGGGTGTCTCGGCCCTGGTGGCCGCCGTGGCGGCGCAGGCCCAGACGCTGAATATCGTCTCCTGGGGCGGGGCGTACAGCGAAAGCCAGCAGAAGGCCTATCACGAGCCGTGGATGAAGAAGACCGGCGACGAGATCGTCAACATCGATCGCAGCTCGAACGCCCTGGCGGGGCTACGTGCCCAGAGCCAGGCGGGCAACGTGACCTGGGATCTGGTCGACATGCTGCCGGCCGATGCCATGATCGCATGCGACGAGGGACTGGCCGAAACGATCGATGCCGACGCCTTGCTGGCCGACGCGCCCGACGGCACGCCGCCGAGCAAGGATTTCATCGCCGGCTCGCTGGGTGAATGCTTCGTGCCGCAGATCGTCTATTCCAATGTCGTCGCCTTCAATACCGAGATGTTCCCCGCGGATCATCAGCCCAGCACCATCGCCGACGTCTTCGATCTCGATAAGTACCCCGGCAAGCGGGCGCTGATGCGCAAGCCGATCAACAATCTCGAATGGGCGCTGGTCGCCGACGGTGTCGATCCCAAGGACGTCTACGATGTGCTGTCGACCGACGAAGGGGTGGCGCGGGCCTTCGAGAAGCTCGACACCATCAAGGATCAGGTGATCTGGTGGGAGGAGGGCGCGCAACCGCCGCAACTGCTCGCCGATCAGGAAGTCGCCTTCGGGTCCGGTTACAACGGGCGCTTCTTCAACGCCGCCGTCGCCGAGGGGCAGCCGTTCAAGATCATCTGGGACGCCCAGGTCTTCGAGCTCGACGGCTGGGTGGTACCCACCGGCAAGCTCGACAAGGTCAAGGACTACCTGAAGTTCGCCACCGATACCCAGCGCCTCGCCGACCAGGCCAAGTACATCTCCTACGGGCCGGCGCGCAAGTCGTCCTCGGCGATGGTCACCACCCATGCCGCGACGGGCATTCCCATGAAGACGCACATGCCCACCTTCCCGCCCAACTTCAAGACCGCGATCCCCAAGGACAACACCTTCTGGGCCGACCACAACGACGAACTGACCCAGCGCTTCAACGCCTGGCTGGCCATGTGAGTCCGGCGCGCCGCTCCCGCCGGGAGCGGCGTGTCCGTCGTGTCGATTTCCTGACGGAGGGGCCTGTGTGTCCGATTCATCCTCGTATCCCCTGACCACCGCCGACGGCGTGCCGCTGAAGACCAGCCTGCGCCGCGCCGTGCGGCGTTCCAGGCTCAAGGCGCTGCTGCTGGTATCGCCCTTGCTGGCCTTTTTGCTGATCGCCTTCGTGATGCCCATCGCCGAGATGCTCTGGCGCAGCGTCGACAATCCCGAGGTGGCCACCGCGCTGCCGCGCACCGCCGAGGCTCTGGCCGACTGGAACGGCGAAGCGCTGCCCGACGAAGCCGTCTACGCCGCCCTGGCCGCCGATCTCGAGGCGGGCGACAAGGCGCGCAGTCTGGGCAAGATGGCCAGCCGACTCAACTACGAGAAATCCGGGATGCGCTCGGCGGTGATGGGCACCGCGCGGCGCATCGAGGGGGTCGAGCCGCCCTACAAGCCGGCGCTGATCGCCATCAACGCCGACTGGGGCGAGCTGGCCACCTGGCGCGTCATCCAGCGCGAGTCCTCACCCTATACGCTCTCCTATTACCTGGCCGCGATCGATCGTCAGTATTCGCCCGACGGTGACATCGTCGCGGTGCCGGAGTACATGCAGGTCTACGTCGGGCTGTTCTGGCGGACCTTCTGGATGAGCGCGGTGATCACGCTGTTGACGCTGTTGCTCGGCTATCCGGTCGCCTTCCTGCTCGCCAACCTGCCGCTGCGCCACTCCAATCTGCTGATGATCCTGGTGCTGCTGCCGTTCTGGACGTCGCTGCTGGTGCGCACCACCACCTGGATCGCGATTCTCCAGTCGCAGGGGGTGCTCAACGACATCATGGTGGCGGTGGGGCTGATCGCCGACGACGCCCGCTGGCAGATGATCCACAACAAGACCGGCACGATCATCGCCATGACCCACATCCTGTTGCCATTCATGATCCTGCCGCTGTATTCGGTGATGAAGACCATCCCGCCGAGTTACATGCGCGCGGCGCGCTCACTGGGCGGCAAGCCGCTGCTGAGCTTCCGGCGGGTGTACTTCCCGCTGACCATTCCCGGTATCGCCGCCGGCGGCATCCTGGTGTTCATCCTGTCGATCGGTTACTACATCACGCCGGCCCTGGTGGGTGGGCAGTCCGGTCGCTTCATCACCAACTACATCGCCTATCACATGCAGACCTCGCTCAACTGGGGCCTGGCGGCGGCGATCGCGTCGATCCTGCTGCTGGTGGTGATCGTGCTCTACATGCTCTTCAATCGCCTGATCGGCGTCGACAAGGTCAAACTGGGGTGATGCCATGGCTCTTCCATCCTACGCCACGCGCGGCGAGCGCCTCTGGCACTACGTCTTCCTGGGCTTGTGCGCGCTGATCTTCCTGTTCCTGATCGGCCCGCTGCTGGTGATCATCCCGCTGTCGTTCAACGCCGAGCCCTATTTCACCTTCACCCGGGCGATGGCGCATCTCGATCCGTCGGGCTACTCCCTGCGCTGGTACCATGAATTCTTCACCTCCAGCGCCTGGCTCGACTCGATCAAGAACAGCTTCATCATCGGTATCTCGGCGACGCTGCTGGCCACGGTGCTGGGCACCATCGCCGCGCTGGGACTGACGAGCCGGCACATGCCGGCGCGCGGGCTGATCATGGCGCTCTTGATCTCGCCGATGATCGTGCCGCTGATCATCTCGGCGGCGGCGATGTTCTTCTTCTTCTCGAAGATCCACCTGACCCAGACCTACCTCGGAGTGATCCTGGCGCACACCGCGCTGGGCATCCCCTTCGTGGTGATCACGGTCACCGCCACGCTGTCGAGCTTCGACACCACGCTGATCCGGGCCGCCCACAGCCTGGGCGCGAACCCGGTGCGGACCTTCTTCAAGGTGGTACTGCCGCTGGTGACGCCGGGGGTGGTCTCGGGGGCGCTGTTCGCCTTCATCACCTCGTTCGACGAGGTGGTGGTGGTGCTGTTCGTCTCCGGACCCGAACAGCGCACCATGCCGATCCAGATGTGGTCGGGCATTCGCGAGGAGATCAGCCCCACCATCCTGGCGGTGGCGACGCTGCTGGTGGGACTGTCGATCCTGCTGTTGACCACCCTGGAGCTGCTGCGGCGTCGCGGCGAGCGCCTGCGCGGCCTGAGCCCGGGGTGAGTCGCGCGCACCGGACGGGGCCTCAGCGGCCCGTCCCGGCGCGGTAAGCGGCCATGAAGCGGTGGTCGAGTCGGCGCTTGAGGGCGAGTGCCGAGCGCCCTCGCCACCAGAATCGTCCCCACAGGCCGAGGCCGCGTCCGTCGCCCAGGTTGAGAATCGACAGGTAACGCCGCTGTGGCTGGAAATGGCGCGGGGCGGCGCCGGTCAGCCGGGCCTCCAGATTGGCGAGCAGCACCGGCCCCTGGCGAACACCGAACACGCCCAGCTTGGGGTAGGGGGCGTGTTCGAGCCAGGCGCAGTCGCCGACGGCGAAGATCCGCGGGTCTTCCGGAGCATGCAGGGCCGGCGTGATCGCGAGCCCCTGACGGGCATCGCTGCGCAGGCCGAGTTCACCCACCAGATCGGGCGCCACCAGACCGCTGGCGAGGAGCACATGGTCGGCGCCGACCTCGCTGCCGTCGTCGAGTCTCAGCCGCCCGGGCTCCCAGGCCACCGCCGAGGCCGCCAGTTCCAGCCGGGCGCCACGCCGGTACAGACGCCGGGCGACCCAACGACTCGCGCTGCGTGGCGCCTCGGGAAGCAGGCGCTCACTGGCGCTGACCAGGCTGATCTCGAGTTCGCGGCCGTAGCGTTCGCCCAGACCCAGCAGGTTGGCGGTGAGCTCGACGCCGGTGGGGCCGCCGCCGATCACGGCGAGCCGTGGCAGGGGGGCCTGTTCGGCGAGCGCCGTTTCCAGCAGCTGGCGCAGCCGCCAGAGTCGCCCGACCGGCTTGGCCGGCCAGACGTGAGCGTCGCCGCCGATGCCGATGATGGCGTTGGTGGCGACACGGCTGCCCAGGTTGAGCGACAGCAGATCGTAGGCCAGGGGCGGTGACTCGGCCAGGCGCAGTTGCCGTGCCTGGCGGTCGATGCCGACCACCCTGTCGTCGATCACCTCGCCGCCGCCGGCGCGGATCAGCGCCGCCGGGTCGAGACGATCCTCGTCGTCCCGGTAATCGCCGCCCAGCATGCCGCTGGCCATGCCGGAGTACCAGAAGTCCCCCGGCGAGATCAGGGTGACGTGGGCCCCCCGCTCGATCAGGCGCTCGACCCGGGCGGCCAGGTGCAGGTGGGCGTGGCCGGCCCCCACCAGCACGATGTTGGTGGTCTCGTCCATGGCGTGTTCTTCGCTGCTAACCTGACACGAACCTACCATCGTCCGTCCCCGGGGCGGAATTTTTTTACCCCGGATCAGTCATTAGAGAACTAAGGAAATGCTGAATAAATCGACGAGCGTGATGAAGCGCGAGGCGCATGGAACGCAGAAAACGAGACATAACATGAAGTTAGGCGAGTTTTCGAGTACCACGCAACGAAGCGATTCGCTCGCGCAGGCATTTATGCAGCGTTTCCCTAAGCATCCCGCAAGACACACCGCTGCCGGTCGTCCGCCGCCCGACAGCGTCTTCACCGCAAGGAAAGGAGTCACGCAATGGCCCAGGCAGAGATTCCCGACATCGGTATGGGCACCTACCGGCTCAAGGATCAGGAGGCCGTCGCTGCGGTGTCCTCGGCGCTCTCGCTGGGGTACCGGCACATCGATACCGCCCAGATGTACGACAACGAGGCGGCGGTCGGCGAGGCGATCCGCCGCAGCGGCGTCCCGCGCGACGAGATATTCCTGACCACCAAGGTGTGGTGGGACCGTCTGCGCCACGACGACTTGATCGCCAGTCTCGAGGAAAGCGTGCGGCGACTGGGCGTCGAGGGCGTCGATCTGGCACTGATCCACTGGCCGTCACCCGGCGACGAGGTGCCGATGTCGGAATACATCGGTGCCCTCGCCGCAGCCCGCGACAAGGGGCTGACACGCCACATCGGCGTGTCCAACTTCACCATCGCCCATCTCGACCAGGCGCTGTCGGTGCCCGGCGGCGAGCACATCGTCACCAACCAGATCGAAGTCCATCCGTTTCTCGCCAACCAGGCACTGGTCGAGGCCTGCCAGGACCTGGGAGTCACCGTCACCGGCTACATGCCGCTGGCGGTGGGCAAGGTGATGAACCAGCCGATACTGCACCAGATCGCCGCCGATCACGATGCCACGCCGGCGCAGGTGGCACTGGCCTGGGTCGCCGCCCGTGGCATCGTGCCCATACCCTCGTCCTCGCAACCCGAACACCAGAAAGCCAACCTCGCGGCGCTCGACCTGACGCTGTCGGACGAGGCCATGGCGCGAATCGAGCACCTCGATGTCGGCGAACGGATCGCCAATCCCGGCTTTGCCCCTCGCTGGGACGAGTGACGGTTCGAGGGTCGCTGCCGAGGCCGGTTCCCTGTAGCCGGCCTTTTTCACGGCCTGCGATTGGGCTGTCATCCGCGACATGCCAGAATGCGCCACCCCGCATGTCCGATAGGGAGAACGCGTGAGTTCCTCGTTACCTCGTCAACTCTGGCGACAGACCTGGCCGATGGCGGTGGGCGTGCTGTCGCTGCTGGGTTTCCAACTGGTCGACAGTGCCTTCATCGCCCGGCTGGGGACCGCGCCGCTCGCCGCGCAGTCGTTCACCTTCCCGCTGTCGTTTCTGCTCATCGGTGTCCAGGTCGGTATCGGCATCGCCATCGCGGCGCTGATCTCGCGGGCCCTGGGGGCCGGGGAGGCGGACCGGGCCCGCCGGCTGGGGGCGCTGGTGCTGATCGGCGGCGGTCTGCTGGTGGCCGTGCTGGCATTGGTTCTGTATGGCCTGCAGACCCCGCTGTTTCGCGGGCTGGGTGCTCAGGCGACGCTGCTGCCGCTGATCCGCGACTACTGGAACCTGCAACTGCTGGCCGCCTGGCTGGGGGCGGCGTTGTATTTCGGCTACAGCCTGTTCCGCGCCCACGGCGATACCCGGCTGCCCGGCAAGCTGATGGTCGTGACCAGTCTGATCAACCTGGTGCTGGATCCGCTGCTGATCTTCGGTATCGGTCCCTGGTCGGGGCTCGGGCTGCCGGGCGCGGCCCTGGCCACGGCCATCGCCTTCGCCATTGGCCTGCTGGTGGTGGGCAATCGGGTGCGCCACACCGACTGGCTGACCGGCCGCGGGCTCGTCGCCGAAGCCCGGGTGTCGACCCGTCCCTTCCTCGCCATCGCCGGCCCGGCGATGGTCAGCCAGTTGATGCCGCCACTGGCCGCGATGCTGGCCACCGCGGTGGTCGCCGATCTGGGCGAGAGCCGGGTGGCGGCCTGGGGGTTGGCCAGCCGGCTCGAGACGGTATCGCTGATGGTGGTGCTGGCGCTGACCATGTCGTTGCCACCCTGGCTGGGGCGATGCTACGGCGCCGGTGACTGGCCGCAGATTCGACGCCTGATGGCGCTGGCCTTCAGGGTGGTGGTGATCTGGCAATTGTCGCTGGGCGTGATCATGGCCCTGCTGGCCCCCTGGCTGGCCGTGCTGCTGTCGGGCAATCCCGACATACAGCATGGCCTGGCGACCTTGATTCGCGCACTGTTGCCCAGTTATGCGCTGCTGGGGGTGTGCATGATCGTGGTGTCCGCCGCCAATGCACTGGGCTGGCCGCTGCGCGCGATGCTGATGTCCGGTGTTCGGTTGCGCAGCGGCCTGGCTGCTCTTTCGCCGCTCGCTGGGGGAGCGTGGGAAGCTAGTGGAAGGAGCCGAGTCAGGGCGGATCTGACCCGCTTATCGTCGAGGAACCGCTTGTTGGAGCGCATGATACGTATCACGACCGTGCCGGCACGGGGCGGCGACCCTTGAGGGTCAGGGCCGCTGCTGCAGGGCCAGCTTGATGCCGAAGGCCACCAGCACCGTGCCGGTCACCGTGTCGAGGGTCCGGGAAAGCCAGCGCTTGGCCAGCCAGTGGCCGGCGCGACCCACCATCAGGGCAATACCGATCTGCCAGAGGTTGGCGATCACGAAGTGCACCCCGGCCAGCCACAGCGACTTCAGCAGCGCCGGATCACCGGGGGCGATGAACTGCGGCAGGAAGGCCATGTAGAAGACCACGGTCTTGGGGTTGAGGACGTTCGACAACAGGCCTTCGCGGACCGGTTGCCAGACGCCGACCCGTTGCTTCGCGCCGGTCACGCCGGCCACCGGCAACGGCGTGCCGCGCCGGGCGCTGAGCAGGCTCTGTACGCCCAGCCAGACCAGATAGGCGGCCCCGGCAAGCTTGAGCGCAGCGAAGGCCCAGGCCGATTGCAGCAGGATCAGCGAAATCCCCAGCGCCGACACCGTGGCATGCACGAACAACCCGCAACAGATCGCCAGACTGGTGAGAATGCCGTCGCGCACGCCGCCGCGTACGGTGTTGCGGATCACCAGCAGGGTGTCCACGCCCGGGGTGATGCTCAGCAGCGTGATGGCGAGCAGAAAGGGCAGGAACTGGGCATCGATCAGCATGAAGGTCCTCGTTGGCCGGGGGCGAGAAGCCGACTCAGGGTAACAGCCAGCGCCAGATCACCAGGGCGCCGATTACCACCACGGCCAGGCCGAGCACCATCAGCAGGCCATCCTCCGCGGCCAGGCCAAGGCCCATCAACGCGATGGCCAGCGCCGGCAGGGCGGCGGCGAAAGGCAGCAGCTCCAGCGGCATCATGGAAAGCGCGAGCAGGGCGGCCAGCAGGGCGATCAGTCGCCGCGATACCGGATTGAGGAGCCCCACCAGGCGCGGCTTCAGCAGCCGGTCGAAGCGTTGCGTCCAGGGGCGTACCTGGACGACCGCTCGATGGAAGCGTTCGTGGTCGAAGCCGCGCTCGCGCAGGCGGCGCGGCAGCCAGGGCGAATCCTTGCCGAGTGCGAGCTGGATGGCCACCATGGCGATGAACAGGCCGCACAGTGTCGGGATCCCGGGAATGGCGCCCGTGGGCAGGACCACGATCAGGGCGGGGACCACCAGCAAGGGCCCGAAGCCGCGCGAGGCGAAGGTGTCGACGATATCCTGCAGGCACAGTTTGCTCCCGGAGTGGGCTTCATCCATGCCATCGAGCAAGCCGGTCAGGGCCATGCGTTCGGCCATGTCATACTCTCCTTGTCGTTGCAGTGGGCGTTTCCCTACGCCCGTGGCTGGGCGGCGCTTACAGGCCGCGACGCGCGTTCTTGTAGGAAATCTGGTCGTTGAGCGTCCAGAAATCGTAGAGGATCCCGATCAGGAACAACCCGCCGGTGATCAGATAAAGGAAGCCGGTCACCCACTTGCCCATGTACATGCGATGGATGCCGAACACGCCGAGGAAGGTCAGCAGCACCCACGCCGCCGTGTAGTTGATCGGCCCCGCGCGAAAGCGGATGTCGGCCTGACGGTCCATGGCCGGGATCAGGAAGAGGTCGATCAGCCAGCCGATGCCCAGCAGGCCCAGCGTCAGAAACCAGATCGTGCCGGTCACCGGCTTGCCGTAATAGAAGCGATGGGCGCCGGTGAAACCGAACAGCCACAAGAGATAGCCGATCGCCTTGCTGTGAGTGTTGCTGGATGCCAGTTGTGTCACGCCGCTTCCTCGTTGGTTCCGGGATCTAGGGATGGTCGGACGATACCATGTTCGGCAGGTGAAGCAGGAGTGCGTCGAGGTTCACGCCGGGTGATGCCGCCGCCCGCGCAAGCGATGACTCACCTCGGCCGATTCGCTGTCGCGCGGGGCGCTATCGCCCGGCACGAGCGAGGTCGCGAAGCCTCGGCCCGTCTCGCCAAACAGGGTGTCGACTTTCTGGACGTCCCCGGTTTTTCCATCTATGGTGCTTTGTGCGGGCATCGTAACGCGTAAGACCCTCTCAACGTAGCTTGACGTGGTTCGAGGCAATGATGCATCATCCGCTGCGTTGGTTAGCAAGTAGAATAGCGTCAGTTGTTGTCGACCCTTCGAAGACTCTGAGTGCGCATTCCCCTCTTGTCTTACCCGCGCAATTTGGGCAAATGGCGTGGAATGGTCCGCGTTAGCCCAGCACCATCATCCGCAAGTAAGGAAATCGACAAATGGCAACTGGCACTGTCAAGTGGTTCAACGACACCAAAGGCTACGGCTTCATCTCTCCCGATGACGGTGGCGATGACCTGTTCGCTCACTTCTCCGAAATTCAAGCTGAAGGCTTCAAGACCCTGCAGGACGGCCAGAAGGTCTCCTTCGAAGTCACTCAGGGCAAGAAAGGCCTTCAGGCTGCCAACATCAAGGCGCTCTAAGCCCTGATGGCGCGCATGCGCCGCTATCGCCTCTCCAGAGGGTGAATCGCGACATGCGTGCTTGACCGTTCAAGACGGTAAGGACCCCGGCACATTGCCGGGGTCTTTTCGTTGGGGCGTCCTTGGCGATCCGCTGACACGCGGGTGCCAGCGTGTCGGGCCAACTGCGCGATCAAAAAACGGGACGGCCGGAGCCGTCCCGTCAGTGCCATGCGCGAGTGGCGCCGTCGGCGCTCAGCCCTCGCGCCGGCCGTCGACCAGCCGCTTGAGATCGAGCGGATTGGCCTCCTTGAGTGCCTCGGGACGCAGCGCGTCCGGCAGGTTCTGGTAGCACACCGGGCGCAGGAAGCGATGGATCGCCGCCGTGCCCACCGAGGTGGTGCGCGCGTCCGAGGTCGCCGGGTAGGGCCCGCCGTGAACCATGGCGTGGCACACCTCGACCCCGGTCGGCCAGCCGTTGACCAGGATGCGCCCGGCCTTGCGCTCGAGGATCGGCAGCAGCGCCCGGGCGCTGTCGAGATCGGCGTCGTCCATCTGCAGGGTGGCGGTGAGCTGGCCTTCCAGGTGCTCGGCGACCTGCCGCACTTCCGCCTCGTCGGCGCACTCGACGATCAGCGAGCTGGCGCCGAACACCTCGGCCTGCAGCCGCTCGTCGGCGAGGAAGTCGCTCGCCGCGGTGACGAACAGCCCCGGCTGGCACTGGTTGGGGCTCTCGCCCAGGCTGCCGCGGGCCACCTCGCGGGTCTTCTCGTGGCTCGCCAGGCTGCTCACGCCCTGTTCGTAGGCGTCATGGATGCG
>NZ_QWBW01000049.1 GCF_004117855.1 Modicisalibacter coralii | reverse complement strand
CGCGGCGCCCAGCGGCGGGCAGGTCACGGTGATGGTCGGGTCGATACCCCGCATCTTCCGACCGAACAGTGTCATGACGGTCTCGGTATCCGCCGGGTTCTGGATGAAGATCCGCGCGGACACGATGTCGGCGAGACCGCTGCCCACCGACCCTAGCGCACCGTCGATATTGGCAAGGACCTGCAGCAGCTGCTCGCTCACGTCATCGGGGATCGCCTTGGTCTCGGGGTTGCGCCCGGCGGTATTGGATACCAGGATCCAGTTATCGACCGCCACTACACGTGAGTAACTCCCCAGTTCTTCGAACTTCGACCCTGTCTTGACCTTCACGATCCTGGTCATGATCTCTCTCCCGGTAATGTCATCGGATTTCATGGAGCGCCAACGCCGGGTGGCGCTGGCCGGCATGCAGACGGTGTCATCAGCTCAAGGCCGGGCTTTCCCAGAGGTTGAGCGTGACGCCGATGCCCTGTTCGATCGCCTTGCGATAGATCACCGTGCCCCAGGCCACGTCCTCGACCGGCATGCCGCCCACGGACAACAGGATGATCTCGTCGTCGTTGCGGCGACCCGGCGTGGCTCCGGCCACGATGGCGCCCAGATCCTCGAGCGCGTCGGCGGACAGGCGGCCATCGGCGATCATGTCCATGAACTTCAGGCCGACCAGGGGAATGCAGTTATGCGCCGGCTTGGGGACTTCCTCGTACCAGGCTTCGTACAGGCCGGTATTGTCGAGAACCTTGCGAACGTCCGGTGCCTCCATGCCGGCGTCGAAGTTGCACGGTGCGGGCATGGCCAGGAAAGTGCCCGGGCTCACCCACTCGCGCTTGACCAGCGGGTAGGCCTCGGGATTGCCCACTTCCCCCGAGGCGCAGTAGGTCACGATGTCCGAATCGCGAACCACCGACTCGATGTCGTCGACCACCTGGATGTCGGTGATCTGCGGGTAATGCGCGTGGACCCACCCGATGAAGGCATCCAGGCTTTTCCGACTGCGCCCCTTGACCTTGACGGTGTCGATCCCGGGGCAGGCCGCCACGAAGGCGGCCAGCGAGGTGCGCGCCATCACGCCGGGCCCGAAGATACCCACCACCTTCGAATCCTTGCGTGCCAGATGACGGGCGCCGACGCCCGGCACCGCGCCGGTGCGATAGGCCGAGAGCAGGTTGGCCGACATGTAGGCCAGGGGCGCGCCGGTGTCGGCATCGCTGAGCGTGAACATCAGGATCGAGCGCGGCAGCCCCTTTTCCCGGTTGGCGATGTTGGAGCCGTACCACTTGACGCCCGCCGTGCAGAAGTTGCCGCCCAGATAGGCCGGCATGGCCATCAGGCGGCGGTCGGCCGTGGGCTTGGGCATGGTGGGGAAGGGCGATTCATCGGGGAACATGATCATGGCCCCGTGAGAATCGTTGTTGGGCCCGGCCATGCGATAGTCGCCGTGGAAGAGCAGGCCGAACATCTCCTCCATGGTGTCCACGCAGGCCACCATGTCGGTAACGCCGGCACGGATCATGTCCTGTTCGGAGAGATAGATGAAGTCGATCCGGGTATCGTTGACCATGGCTGAATTCCGACTTGTTGTTGGATTATTGAAGCGGGAGATCGCCGCGCCTGGTTGTCAGGCTCGTGCCTGTTCAGGCGGTGACTAAGAACGTCTTTCACAACCGGTAGACGACGTGAGCTTCTCCGGCGGCAGGGCGTCGCGAGGGCGCTGTGAACCCCTCCCTGGGCGCTACCTTTGCCATCCATGGCAAAGGACCCTCGCTTTGCCCTGCCACCGGCACCCATCATCAGAGGGTTTGGAAATGCACTCTAAGTGGCGGCGGGGCACGCCGGAGGCGGTCCCCCGGTGGGCGTATCCCTGTCAACTATCTTGCGCGGCAAAGCCCATCGGCGTTAGCACAAATCGGCAACTCGGCGATCCGCGGTGGCCCGAAGACTTGTCGGGCCCCGGGATGGCTGGCGGGAGACGGCTGGAGGGCGGTGTTGAAGGGGCGGGCGAGGGAGTGTCGCTCGAGGGAGCAGTATCAAAGTGATCGCTGGTGTCAAGGAGGTTGTCGTTCTATTTCAAGGCCGTATCTTCAAGACCCTGTCGAGGTAATTCACGATGATCTCGCCTAGCTCTTGTTGGAATTCCACCCGATTGAAGTCTTGGGGATCTTCTGCAATCGGGCCCAGTTCGGGTTCGAGAAACTCCGGGAATGATGTCAAGAAGGAGTAATGGCCGGCATTGTGTATCATTTTGCGGGTCAGTTTCTGCTTGTCGGGAAGGCCCTTTGCGATGACGTCGGCGTTGTACGGTTCCGTCACCTCGTCATCCTTCTCTGCCTGCAGCAGTAAGACAGGGATGTTGACATCGTTTAGAGCGCCTTGGGCAGAAAACAATATGCCCACGGGTGCCATCAAGACCAGGGCTTTTATCCTGGCGTCCCTGGGGCTGTTTATGAGCGTTTTCGCCAAGGAGCCATCACGTGCGGGGGCGCAATACGGATCAGTCAGCCAAGGGTTTTTGTTGCATGTTTCAATCAGGCGGCGAGTGTCCCCGATGCCTCCTGCTGCCGCGATAGCGGAATACCCTCCCACGGAGTGCCCCAGAACCGCTATTTTCTCCGGGTCAATGTAAGTGTTCAGGCCCGGCGTGCCGAGAAGCTTGTCAATTGCCAACGTTATCTGCCTGGGACGGTTGATGTAGTTGGCGGCAGAGCCTGCTGAGGTGTTATCCAGGTAGTTGTCGTGGGGATGCAGCGGCATACCCACGATAAAGCCGCTCCTGGCCAGTGAGATGGCAATATCTTTATAGGACAAATAGCTCCCGCCTGAACCGTGGGACACGATGGCCAATGGATGCCTGCCTTCTAGAACGTCTCCGCCCACGGCTATGTCGAGCTTGAAGGGGCCCATTTCGACGACTTTCGGCTCGGAGCTGGTTGGATAAAAAACAGCCATCGGGAAGCCATCGCTTTCAACGGATGGCGATATGGTCATTGTTCGAAAGCCGACGTCATGAGCGTAAGAAAACGTAGAGGCAGTCGCTAACAGCACGACCAGGCATCGAAAGAACCATACCATTGCTTGTTTCCCGGGTTGCTTGCCAAGTTGATGTTCAGCGGGTGTTGGGCAGCGTGCCCGATATGTCATCTGAACGCGCGTGCGCGTCCGGCCCTATCATGTGGCGTGCTCCGACATCGGTTATCCTGCTGGAATCCCCCATTGTCAATTATCGCGATGCGGTACGGCACTGATCATCGTGCCCCCGGACGTGCCCAATGACCGTGGTCACTGCCTTTTCCGACATTTCCTGCAGCATTTTTCAGGCTGGACAAGCGCCTCGCGCATGGTGGGGCGGGTCGAGAGCGTACTCAGGCGGAATCGCGCAGGACAAGTTGGCCGGCAAACAGGGCGGCTTCTTGCATGGGCTCGTCATCGGTTTCGGGCGCATCGATGCGGGCCAATAGCGTGGCCATGGCCCGTTGCGCGATGCCCCGGATATCCTGCGACACCGTGGTCAAGGGCGGGCCCGAGTAGCGGGCGAAGGGGTGATCGTCGTGCCCCGCGATTCGCAACCGAGCGTCCTCGGTACGGCCCACGGGCACCTTGGCCTGCCAGGCGGCGAGCAGCGCCCCCAGCGCGATCCGGTCATTGGCACATAGGATGGTGCGCGTGGGTAGGCCGGCCTCCAGGACATGGCGCGTCTGTTCATGGCCGTAGCGTTCGAAGTCCCAGTCAAGCTGCCTGGGAACCGCAAGCACTCGCGCGCTTTCGTGGGCTTTTGCCATCGCCTCCTCATAGGCCGCGAGGCGAGCTTCGGCGTTGCGGTTGATGGGGGGCATGGGCAGAAAGCCGGGGGGCTCTCCCGAGCGACACAAGTATTCGACCATCAGGCCGATGCTTTGGGTGTTGTCGGTGCCGACGAAGGGTGTGCCGGCATCGGGAGCGCTGTCGACATAGACGATGGAGCTGCGGCGCTCCAGGCTGACCAGCCTGGCGCTCGGGCCCTCGGTGCCCAGGGGCACGACGATGGCCCCGGCGATGTTCATCGACTCCAGTCGCGAGATGGCGTCGACCTCGCGATCTGGCCGACCGTTCGAGGACAGCATGAACAGCACGTACCCCGCTCGGGAAGCGAGTTCTTCCACTTGGCGTACCAGCTCCATGTAGAAGGGGTCGGTGGCGGTAGGCACGATGATGCCCAGCACCCGGGTGCGGGTTCTCTTCAGGTTGGTCGCGAACAAGTTGGGCGTGAAACCGCAGGCTTCGATCGCCGCTTCTATCCGCTGCCGCGTGGCAGGGCGGACACTGTCCGGGGCATTGAAATATTTCGAGACGGTGGGCCGTGACAGCCCGACGTAGGCCGAAAACTCCTCCATGGTACGAATGTCGCTCGTGCCACCGTTGCTCATCCCTGCCTCGCTTTCCTGCGGAGTGTGCCCATCATCCACGGTGCATCATCCCTTGCAAGCCTCGATATAGTCCGTCATGACGTCCTCGATGGCCGCGAACAGCAAGTCCCGTGCGCGAGGCGCCACCACCTCGTTGCGCACTTTCTTGAGCAGACCGCCGAGATACTGGGCGATCAGTGGTTCGGGAATGTCGACCCCGTCGAGCTGCTGCAACAGCGCCTCCACGGCGGCCTTGGCTTGCGGTTCCGGCCAGTAGTAACGGATACGGTCACTGTACGAAAAGTGGCGCAACAGCGCCTGTTCCTGCGCGGAGCCTTCATAGTACTTCCGCCAGTTGTCCGGCGATGACAGCATCACCGCTTCCATGGTGTCGCGCAGGCTATGACGCCCTGATTCGGGATAGAGCTCGGTCGCGATCATGTCGAGACCGTAAAGCGCCTCGCGCAGGGCAAAGGTCAAGCCGGGCCCGACCTTCAGGATGGCGAAGCCGTCCTCGACCAGCGCGGCGAGCGCCGAGGGTGGCTGGTAGTCGGTGGAGTGGGCTTCGAAGACCAGCCCCGGAAGGTCGTCGAGGGTCCGGCTCAGTGCGCTGGCCTCGCTGGAATCGTAGACGATGACATTGTGGTTGCCGAATTCGACGCCGGGCTGAACCACGGCGGCGATGACACGCTCGAAGGCGTCTTCCAGGCCGGCCTCGCGGAAAGCGCGACGATGGACCGCGACGGTTTCGCGTACCGCGGCGGGGCGGGTGACCTCGAGGCCCTCGATCGCCTCCAGGGCACCACCCGGGACGGGGACCTCCGTGCCGATGATATACACCGGCGCCTGGTCGGGGTCGGGGCTGGCCTCCTCGGCGGCCTTGGCCAGACGTGCGGCGCGGGCGGCGGTCTCGGCATCGTCCAGGGCGATCGGCTCGCCGGCGCAACCCATGGAGCAGTCGAGGTGTAGCTTGGTGAAGCCAGCGGCGGCGTAGGCGCGAATCATCGTCTCGGCCTTGCCCATCGCGGCTTCGGCATCCAGCGCCTTCCACGGGTTGGGGCCGAGATGGTCGCCACCGAGGATGAGTCGCTCGAGGGGAAAGGACGCTCGCTCGGCGATGCCCACCACCATGGCGCGAAAGTCAGCGGGCGTCATGCCGGTGTACCCCCCGTCCTGATTCACCTGATTGCAGGTGGCCTCGATCAGCAGCGGCAGGCGCGTGGTCAGCGTGGCCCGCATCGCCGCTTCGAGCACCAGGGGGTGGGCCGAACACACCGAGGGGATGCCGGAGGGGCCCGGTTGCTGGCGCCAGGCCGCGAGGTCTCGAATCGAGGGTACGGTCATGAGCGGGTCTCCTGTGAAGCTAGCAAGCTGTCGAGCTGATGTCTGGTGGCCGCGCCTTCCATGGGCCCGAGGCGAGTCACCGCGTGGGCCCCGGCGGCATTGGCGTAGCGCAGGGCGATTTCCGGTGCGGCACCATTCAGCCAAAGGGCAACGAAGGCCCCGCCGAAACAGTCGCCGGCGCCGGTTGGATCGATTTCCTCCACCGCGAGTGGCGCCACGTCCGTGCGCCCGTCGCGGCAGTAGTGGCTGGCGCCCTGGCTGCCTCGCTTGACGACGATGTCCCTGATGCCGAGGCCAAGCAGATCGTCCACGGCGTCCTGTTCCGTGGTGGCCTCGGAGAACAGGAAGATTTCGTCGCCGGACGGCAGAAACAGATCGGTCTGGGTCAGCATGTCGGCGAGCGCCTCCCGCAGGCCGGGGGTGTCGAGCATTTCCGCCCTGAGGTTGGGGTCGAAGCTCACGCTGCCCCCACGCGCCTTGATGCGCTGTGCCGCCGACCTGGCCTGCGCTGCCATGTCGGGGATGATGAGGGCGGTGCCCATGATATGCAGGTGATCGCAGCTTGCGATCAGGGCTTCGCCGGCCGTGGTGGCGGGGAGGCGGGCGGCAGCGCTTTGCGGCAGGGTGAAGACGAAGCGCCTGCTGCCATCGGGACGGTAGCGGACGAAGGCGCAGCCGGTGACTTCGCCGGGGGCGATCTCGATGCCGCTGGTGTCGACGCCGTCATCGCGCAGTCGATCGATATTCAGATGACCGAAGTCGTCGTCACCGACGCGACCCAGGATGGCGCAAGCCTGGCCCATGCGACCCACCTGGTCGATGAAGATGGCCGGCGCGCCCGACGGGTAAGGGCCCGTCAGAGGCTGTGCCTCGCCAAACCCATCGCCCTGGGTCGTCGCCACGAACTCCACCAGGATCTCGCCGATAGTGAGTATTTTCTGGCTCATGGATTACCCCTTCTGACGCTTGGCGCGGACGTCGAGCCACACGGCCACCAGAATCACCAGCCCCTTGACGATCAGCTGATAGAAATAGGGCACCGAGAGCATGTTCATGCCATTGTTGAGCGCGCCGATGATGAGGGCCCCGATCAGGGTGCCGACCATCGTCCCGACGCCGCCCGCGAGACTGGTGCCTCCCAGCACGGCCGCGGCGATGGCATCCAGCTCATAGCTGATGCCCGCGTTGGTCTGCGCGGAATACAGGCGCGACGACATCATGATGCCGGCCACCGCTGCCATCAGACCGGAGATCATGAAGATCGAGATCTTCAGACGGTCGACCTTGATGCCCGAATAGATGGCCGCTTCACGGTTGCCGCCGGCGAGGTAAGTCCGCCGCCCGAAGGTGGTGTGAGCCAGCAGCAGGTGATTGAGGACGAACAGGCCCACCACGATCCAGATGATGATCGGCACGCCGGCTACGCTGCCGGTGCCGATCGCTGTCCAGGTGGGGTCGGTCAGCATCGCCGGGGCGCCATTGGTCGGGAGACTGACCATGCCGCGGTAGATGCTCATGGTGGCGACCGTCACGATGAAGGCGGGCAGCATCAGCTTGGCGGTCAGCACGCCATTGATCAGGCCCATCAAGGCCCCCGCGATCAGCGTGATGACCAAGGCCGGCATGAAGCCCCAGCCAAGCCCGATGACCTGGGCACCCACCATGCCGGCGACCGCCAGCATGGAGCCGACCGAGAGATCGATATCGCCCAGCAGGATCACCCAGGTCATGCCGAAGGCCAGCACCGCGATGACGGCAACCTGCTGCAGGATATTCATGAAGTTGGCGAGCGACATGAAACGCTCATTGGTGAGCGAGAAGAAGAAGCACAGCGCGATCAGCGACAGGAAGATGCCGCCGTACTGGCGTAGCGCCGACTTCAGGCGTTCGTGACTGGCGGGGGAAAATGAGGTCATATTCATGCGTGCTGTCCTGTAGCGTGGGCCATGACACCTTCGGGTGTGGATTCGGCAGCGGGCAGGATGGCCGCCAGGCGGCCTTCGGACATGACGGCGACGCGATCGGCCATGCCGAGTATTTCGGGGAGTTCCGAGGACACCATGACGATGGCCGTGCCCTCGGCAGCGAGCTGGCGAATGAGCCGATAGATTTCGAACTTGGCGCCCACGTCGACACCACGGGTCGGCTCGTCGAGGATCAGCACTCGCGGGCGGGTGGCGAGCCACTTGGCCAGGACCACTTTCTGCTGGTTGCCCCCGGAAAGCGTGCCGACCACCGTCTCGATGGAGTGGGTGCGCACCCCCAGGCGACTCACTTCATCGCCGGCCTGGCGTCGCTCCTTGGCGTTCTGCAGGACGCCGCCGGCGGAAATCTGCGCCAGCGACGCCATCGTGATGTTGGCGCGCACGGTCTGGTTCAGCACCAGCCCCTGCTCCTTGCGATTCTCGGTGACGAACCCCAGCCCCTTGTCGATCGCATCGGCGGCATCGGCCAGTTGCACGACCTCGCCGGCCAGGCGGATCCGGCCGGCCGCACGACGCATGCCGAACAGGGCGTTCATGATCTCGGAGCGACCGGAGCCGATCAGCCCGAAAAAGCCGAGAATCTCGCCGGCATCGACGTGAAACGAGATATCGTTGAACTCCCCGGGGCGTGTGAGCCCCTCCACCGACAACATCGGTGTCGACGGGCGTTCTTTCGTCTCGGCCAAGCGCGGTGGAAACATGTTTTCCATGGGGCGGCCGACCATCAGCGAGATCAGTTCCGAGGTCGTCGTCTCATCCTTCTTCAGCGTGGTGATGTATTCGCCGTCGCGCACGACAGTGATGTCGTCGGATAGACGCATGATTTCTTCCATGCGATGCGAGATATAGATCACCGCCTTGCCACGCTCGGTCAGCCGGCCAATGATGCGAAACAGAAGCTCCGCCTCCGAGTCGCTCAGCGATGAGGTCGGCTCGTCGAGGATCACCACGTCCGCGTCGTGACTCAGTCCCTTGGCGATCTCGACCAGCTGGCGCTGGGCCATGGAAAGATCGCCCACCCGTGCGCGCACGTTGATGGGCAGGCCGAGGTCATCCACCAGCGCCCTGGCGGTGGCAACCAGCTTGGCATCGGAAATCCAGCCCAGTCGCGAGGGCTCCCGGGTCGCCAGGATGTTTTCGGCCACGCTCAGGTTGTTACACAGGCTAAGTTCTTGAAAAACGATGGACAGCCCGCTTCGTGCGGCCTCCTGGGGCGTGGCCGGGGCATAAGGCTTGCCCCTCAGCCACATCTCGCCTGCGCTCAACGGATGAACACCGGCGAGGATTTTCATCAGCGTGGATTTTCCCGCGCCATTCTCCCCGAGTAGCGTGTGGACCCGACCGCGCTCAACCTGCAAGTCCATGCGTTTCAAGGCGGTTACCGGGCCAAAATGCTTGGCGACTCGGCTGAGACTGAGAAGCGGCGGTTGCTGGGGACTGGACATGACACACCCTTGGATCGATGAGGCGAGCGGTGGCCATCCAGGCAGCCACCGCAGGGGAGGGCATTACTTGCCGGTGTAGACGCCGGGCACGATGGGCTGCTCGGCCGGCACCGTTTCCCCCTTCATGATCTTGATGGCGGTCTGTACCGCCTGGCGGCCGATTTCATCCGGATACTGCTGAATCACGCCGACCATGACCGGGTTGGTGTCCACCGCCTCGCGGGCTTCCTGCATGCCGTCGAAGCCGACCACCTTGACCTGGTCTTCCAGATTGGCGGCCTTCACGGCGACGCTGGCCGCGAGTGCGGCATCGTCACCGAAGCCGAAGATGCCATCGATGTCGGGATTGGCCTGGAGCATGTTCTGAGAGACGGCGAGGGCCTCGGCGCGGGTCGTGCCGGTCTGCTGGGCAACGATCTCGATGTCGGGATACGCCTTGAGGCCGTCCTTGAAGCCCTCGATGCGAGACACGACGGATTGCACGGTGGGGTAGTCAATGATCGCCACCTGGCCTTTCCCGCCGAGTTCCTCACCCATCAGTTCGGCGGCTCGCTGCCCGCCGGTGAAGTTGTCGGTACCGATATGGGATGTGACGTCCACGCCCTTGGCGGGTACATCGACCGTGATGACCTTAATGCCCGCCTGTTGGGCCTTCATGATCGCCGGTAGTACACCCTGGCTGTCCACCGGCGAGATGATCAGCACATCGACGCCCCTGACGATGAAGTCCTCGACGTCGGCAAGCTGCTTGCTCAGGTCCTGGTTGGCGATCGAGACATCGAGTGACACGTCACTGGAGGCCGCTTCCTGCTGCATGGCTTCTGCCAACTGGATATAGAACGGATGCTGCTGGGTCAGCAACGAGGCGCCGATGCCATCCGCCCAGCTGATCGAGGCGTTAAACGCCAAAGCGGCAGCACCGATGGTGGAAATCGCCTTGCGAAGAATGCTCATGGACTACTCCTGTGAAGCCTGGCCGCTGCGAGCAGGGGCCTGATGTGGCGGAAACTGTATGGGTGGTCTCGTGAAAAGAAATTTATATACACGTGTAAAGTTTCGCCACACGACTTTGGTCGGGTAGGGCGGGCCGTACGGCCAAGCCTGCCAGTGCGTCAGGGCTCGATGGAGCCGCCAAGTCGCTGAGACCATGCATCAAGCGTTTGCCGGGCAGGTCTCGGCCGAAGCCCGGCTGGGACGGTGGGAGCCGACAGCCGGCTGCCTTGTGGGAGTGCCATTACGGCGGACGAGTCTATGGGCGAAGACGTGGCAGCAATCTGGCCGCTATCCGCTTTGCTCTCTCGACCGGTTGGAGATTGCCCTCACGCAGTACACCCATGACGGCGCCATCGATGAGCAGTTGAAAGTCGCGGGCGAGTTCGTCGCTGGGTGAGTGGCCGGCCTGCTCGAGCACGCGAGCCATGATCTGTATCTGGGCCAGCTTGTGCGCTCTGGCGATGCGGTGGGTCTCGCTGCGGCGGTCGGCAGCTTCAACCATGGCGTTGATGAAGGCGCAGCCCCGAAAGTCGGCTTGTCCGTAGCGCTCGGCGATGACATCGAACACGCCAAGCGGCGAGCTGCCATTGGCGGCAATCCCTGCCTCGAGTGATGCCAGGGCCCTTTCATTACGGTGGCGTAGCACGGCATGAACCAGCGCGTCCTTGCTTTCGAAGTGACGATAGAACGACGCACGCCCAACCCCGGAGGTTTCAATCAACTCACTGATGCCGACCGCATTGATGCCGCGTTGATAGAAGAGCGCTTCCGCCGTCGCGATCAGTCGTTCACGAGCCTGTGTCGGCATGGCTTCCCCCTCCGAGATGTTGACTTTGGATGGTAATGATCGGTACCGTTATGTGCAAACGGTACCGATCGGTTCCGAATCAGAGTGGCGTGTCACGGGCATCATCGCTGCGAGAGACCGTGTTCGGAGAGGAAGAGGCCCATGTCACAACTCACCACGCTCGCTATCACGGCACTGCTCCTGTTCGGCTCCCCGGGGCCAGGCCCCATGACGATCGTGGCGACATCCGCCACATTCGGCGTCCGCAAGACGCTCTCACTCTATGCGGGCATTCTGACCGGACTGGCGCTTTCGATGGTGGCCTCCGCCCTTGGCCTGGCGGCGCTGCTGGTGACCTGGCCGAATATGAAGCTGACACTGCAAATCGTGGGCGGGCTTTACGTGCTCTACCTCGCCTACCGTATTGCCACCACGCCGCTCGACACGAACGCGGCCGAAGGCGCCCGCCTCACGATGCGCGATGGCATTTTGCTCAACGTGCTCAACCCGAAGTCCTACGCGGTATTGCTGGTGATCTACTCTCAGTTCTTACTGCCGATATCGCCAACGGCCATGGCTTACATGGCCACCATGGGGGTTTGCCTGGCGGTGGCCGTTTTCACCAATATCTTCTGGATGTGCGTCGGCGGTGCAATCCGGCCGCTCGTGCAGCGACCCCTTTTCTCCCGATTGCTACGTCTTGGCTTCGCTCTGCTGATGGTCGCGGCTGTCTCCTGGGCTTTTATTCAGAGTTGAGCCCATCAGGATTCGATTCCCTTATTTAACTTGCTGAAAATAAAGGGATAACTATCCAGTCTATTTTTCACTATACCATCAGGTATGCCAGTTTGATGACGGTTGGATGAGTACCTTGATTCACCTGCACTGATAAGTATTGGTAGGAAAGTCGATGTTGGTGGTGTTAGCGCGGTCTATAAACTTGAAACTAACACCACCATGTTTCTTTAGGATAAGTGGAAGCCAAAACCTAATTTATAGCAACTGTTCGCTTTATTTCTTCGATTGACGCGTTTGGCAAATTCATCGCATCAATGTTTTGATGGACTATCCAGTTTCTCGCTTCTTCCTGAGACATGCCAGTTCTTCTGGCGAATCTGTTTAGTTTTTCGGATGTGTATCTAGACAACCCTAATCCTATGAAGCTTATCATTGTAGGTGAGCAAGCTCCGACTTCTAAATACATTGGAATGGTGGGTATCGATGGTAGAAGTTCCTTCATGCCGTATTTTTTTAATACTAGTTCAAGTACGGCGTTGTAGCATGAAAACAATCTGACATACTTGAATCGTAGTCCAGTTTCAATTTCTGTTAAGGTTTCTCTAATCACAGTTGAAATATTAGAGTTTTTTCCGATCTTTTTTTTGTACTTCAGGTTGTCGTCTATTATCTGAGGCAGAGGGGTGCCTTTCATCCATCTGATCGCCATCATTGAATAGTATGTATGGGATTTGTCCTCTTTAGGGATCTTAAGTATTTCTCCATGGCACCTTTTTATCACTGCAACGTATGAGTTGTAGGCGTGTTTGTGTAATGGGTGCTTAGGTATGATCCCTTCAGGGCCATATTTTTTTAAACTTTTTTCTAACCTTTCGAATAGTGCTTGCTGTCGATGTACCGATACTGTTGGTGAAGCAAGAAGGGCGCCACGGTCAATAGATGAGTTTTTCAGAGAATTAGAAACGGAATCAGCCAGAAGTGATCGCTCTGGACTGTTTTTCGGCATGCCTAATCGATCTAGCGTGGCATCCAGCCTACCTTCTAAGTGATCCCTGGCCAATTTAACAAAGGTATTTTCTAACTCATCGTTATTGTTTCTGTTAGGTGCTCGATCAGGGTCGTTAATATAGTCAATAAGCTCGTGGGTCTGGTCGATAATCTGGTTCTCAAGAGATGGCTGGACTTCCAAGTCCCTGTTGCCCTCCATTGGTTTGTTAGCCCAATCATCGTAGTCTATTAAAAATATATTCCCTGTAAATTCTTTTCCTAGTCTACCCGCACGGCCTGCTAGGTTCCAAAAATCATTTGATGAGATCGGTTTGTCTTTCCCCTTCTGTGGCTTGTGCAAGAAGAGATTTTTAGCCGGAAGGTTTACACCATAAAGTAGTGTGCTGGTGGTTACCAAATAGTTCAATTCACCATGTGAGAAAGCATCTTCAATGGCTTTTCTAACAAGTGCTGGAAGCCTTCCATAATGAAAGCCGACACCGCCTAACACACTTTCTGATAGCTGATAGTTAGGGTGTATCGCTTCTTTTATAAAATCAGATAATTCCCTAATATATGGTGTCGGCTTAGACTTTTCTGTATCTGCTAAGCCAAAGGCCAAGTCCTCACACTCTTTGGGACCCAATGCATAGACTAGACTTTGGCTTCCTCTCCCTAGAGTTAAAGCGATATTTGTTAACTTGCTTTGGTGATCTAATAATGGTTCATCTGAATTAATGCTGCCAAGAGGTGATTTGTTTCCCTCTGTCAATAGGTACAAATCTGCGCAGAAAGGTGAATCTATCCTACAGTCTACGAAGATGATATCTTGTCCCACGACGGCTTCATCCGTGTAAACTGTTCGTGATGTCCGCCCAAATGTTCTTGAGACATTTCCCGGATCTTGAATGTTTGGCCCTGCAAACAGTAACTGTAGATTTTCATTTCTTACCAATGCATCATCTATTACTGAGGAAAGAAGAACTCCCCTTGCGCCATCCGCGATGCTTTGCATTTCATCAATTAGCATCAGTTCAAACTTTAGCTCAGGATGTGCTGCTTGTAGAAGCTGCATGCGTTCCTGAGTAACGACATATACGCCTCTCTCAGGCAAGGGAGTGGATGCTGGTATCGGTGTCGTTATGAGTTCAAGAGACGTGTCAGCATGCTTGACCCATTTTGATACCTCTCCGGACACTTGGTTGATTAGAGCGCGAGAAGGTACTAGGAATGCAATATTGTTTGCTGTTCTCTCTGATAGAAGCTTTCTTGCATAGGCTTGTAATATAAAAGACTTTCCTGAAGATGTCGGGGCTGATATTCCGATGCTGCTTCCTGTTAATAGTTCTTCCCACAACTGTTTCTGAAAATCTGTTAGTGTTTCGCTTTCTTTCCCCCACGTCGCTAGGTTTTTTTCTTTTCTAATGCTTGACTCAGCTAATAGCTGTACTGGTAGTTGGTCCTCAGAAAGTGCGAATTTTTCTAAGGCGTATTTCAGAGCCGGAAAGTTACCTATGCGGCTCAATACAACAATTAGCAGGGATGATACGCCTGGATAAATATTGTTCGTCGACTCAGAAGCAGAAGTGGCAATTTTATAGGCCGCTTCTCTGTGCTCGTTGTTTTCTGAGAGTGCCAATATGGCTGCGCTTTGTAATAATCTTCGCAATGATTCTTGGTCAAAAGTGGAGTTTGATGAGTTAAAGAATTTTTTCTCAAAATGATGGCTTCTAAAAGCTTGCATTTCTTTATGGAAGCTCTCATGTTCCCAGACTCGCTCTGTAAGCTCTTTAATCATTTCGGCCAGCCAATTTTTTCTTGAAATTTGTCACGAAACTCTTGCGCAGAGGGCACGGGCAACAAAAAGAATTCAAACCTTTGATCAGAAAGCCCTTTGGCTTCAATATTGTCGTTTAACTTCTGGATGAACCTGTTTGCTATATTGGTTAACTCTTCAATGAATTCTTCTTCTATCGCTGCACTTTCTAATTTGTCGGAAGTTGGGCCGTTTTGACTAAATATTAGCAGGCATGAATGTGTGGTTATTCTATCGTTTGACTCTTCGCAGTAAGGGTCCAAGTACTGCAAAAACGCCTCTCTAGCTTGATCGTCAATATTGGTCAAATCTAGATAGCTGGAGATGATGTCGATTTCTCGGCCTTCTTGCTCATCATCAATAAATTCTTTGATTGAGTCCAATGCGCTAGATAAGGCTGATTCAACAGTAGCATGAGCCTTAGATTCACCCCAGAATATGTTTAGCTTTTTTTCTTGTGGTTGATACTTTGCATGTATTCCATCTGTTCCATGGACTGGCATTTGATGATTGGTTTTTAAGTACATTTTAGATACGATTTGAGGGGCTTTTAAAAGCCACTCATTGAAAATATACAATACTATCTCGCCAGCTTCTCCAGACCTATTGCTCCCTTTTTTAGCCCTTATAAATAACTTTCTGGCTTTTTCTTGGAGAGCGGTCATTGCTCGCCCGGCCGCAACTAAGTCGCCGGAGGATGCATCTGAAACTGATTTTTCTATTTCTTTTCGAGGTATGCAGAAAGGTATTATATGTTCAGAGATTATGTTGATGAAGTCTGTAAAAGTCTGCTTTCCATCTCTGAAGGAAATGTAGCTGCATCTTATATTGACCCTTTCTCCACAACTGGAGGCGTTAATAGGTAAATGCTTGATCCTTGGAGACAGTGATGAGAAGTCTCCGAGGAGGGTGTTGAATGTACTTTCTAAGCCTTGTTCCAACGATGGTCTCCCTACGCTAGCTTGACGTCCTTAACTTCATAATGGTTATCATTTTGAAATTCGTGAGGCTTGCTCAGGCTTTGTCGAGCATGCAGCCATCAATGCTTCTCTTCTAAGTTAGCTTGACAAGCCCGGTGAACGCTACCCCACCGTGAGCAGGACGTACTGAAACTGCATAAATTCGCATAAGTGTAGGGCGTCATGTGATCCCGCGCAGGCCCGGCTGTGGCGTGCTCCCAAGCCAAGTGCATCAGTGCATAAAAACGGACACGTTTAGCGCGCGGGTGGGGAGGGGCGTCGACAGCGCGCCCTGGGGCGCCGGGGCCTGCATCGCTGGCGGGTGGCCACGGCGGCCGTACTGGGCAGGGAAGGCCATGGGGATGCAGTGCTGGCTTCTCGACAACGACGAGACGAATCGTGTCTCGCTAAGATAAGCTCGAACGAATCATCGGGGATGGACGTTCCCCGCTTCGATGCCATCACGACCCACGAGGACACGCCACGATGGACGTTGCCGTATGGATGACCTATCTCGGTGTCATCACCGCACTCATCCTGTTTCCGGGCCCTGTCGCCTTGCTGTGCATGCACCATGGGCTGCGCCATGGCCGGCGACGCGCCTTGGCGACGGTGGTGGGGGGCGCCATGGCTTCGCTTGCCTTGATGGCGCTGTCGTCCCTGGGGCTGGGGGCGATCCTCGCGACCTCTGAAACCGCCTTCCTGGTGTTGAAGGCCGCCGGGGCGGTCTATCTGGTCTACCTGGGCGTGCAGGCATGGCGATCCCCCGCAGAGCCGATGGCCGACCCGGCGTCGGAGCCGGATGCCGTGCCGGCGGGTCATCGTTCCCGGTTCCGGCTGTTCGGCAAGGGCTTTTCCGTGGGGATCAGCAATCCCAAGGATCTGCTGTTCTTCGGTGCGCTCTTTCCCAACTTCATCGACCTGGGCCAGCCGCAATGGTCGCAGTTCGCGATTCTGGCCATGACGTGGCTCGCGGTCGATCTGGCGACGATGACCACCTATGCCTCGGTGGGCTCGACGGTCAGCCGCTGGTTCGGTACGTCGCGCCGCGTGCGCCTGTTCAACCGCACCACCGGCGGGCTTTTCATGGCAGCGGGAGGGGCGTTGGCCACCTCACACCGCTAGCCATTGTCTGAAAACTGTCTGCGCTCGGTCATACGGCGTTAAAAATCAGCTCAAAATGCTCATTTACACCCCTGTAAACTCCGCTTTTTCGCTGATTTTTGCCTTGTCTGACCTTCGCTCGCCGAGTTTTCAGATAATGCCCAAGGCTTCACAGAGATCAGGAACCCCATGGAATCGAAAGCCCTGCACCGGCCCATCGCGGTCTTCGATGCCGGCATCGGCAGCTACGCCATCGTGGCGGAGATACAGCGGCGCCTGCCTCGTCAGGACGTGATCTACTTCGCGGATCGCGCCAGTTTCCCCTATGGGAGCAAGGCGCCCGACGAGCTGGCCCGGGTCATGGAGCGCACGTTGCGCTTTCTGGAGACGTTCGAGCCCTCGGCCATCGTCGTGGCGTCCAACGCGCCATCGATCACCGTGCTCGATGCGGTGCGCCCCATGACGCGGCTGTCGGTCTTCGGCGTCTTTCCGCCCCTCGCGGCGGCGCTGGCCTGCTCGGCCACCCACGCCGTGGGCATCATGGGCGTCGAGTCGCTGGTCGAAAGCGAGATGCTCGAGGACTTCGTTGCCTCCCATGACCTCGCCGGGGCCAGTGTCGAACTGATCAATGCCTCGAGCATGGTGGAACTGGTCGAGAGCGGTGCGTTTCTGTTCGATCCGCCGGGCACCCAGGCGAGCGTCGACGACTTCGTCGAAACCCTGTTTCGGCGCAAGCCCGACATCGACGTGCTGACGCTGTCGAGCACCCACCTGCCGTGGCTCAAGGCGTTTTTCGAGCGTGCGCGCCCTCAATGCCGGTTTCTGGACCCCGCCGAGAGTGTGGTGGCGAATCTCGGCCCGGGGACCCCGGGCACGGGAATGGTCAGGACGCTGGTCACGGAAGACGCGCGTTACTCCGTCGACGATTTCCGGCGCATGCTGGATCGGTTGGGCGTCGATCTCGCGCTCGAGGTCGTGCAGGTGCCAGGGCGGGGCTAACGGGATCATGACGACGCCGGCGCTGGCCGCTTACGGCCAGCAGCGGGCTTCGGCGAGGCGGCGCTCAACTGCGGGCTTCGGAGAGTGTGGCAATAATGGGCGCGCCTTTCGTCACGATGATGGTGTGTTCAAATTGCGCGGATAGATTCGAGGGATGGCCAACGAGGGTCCATCCATCATCCGTTTCGGTGACCGAGGTGCTTTTCGTGGACAAGAACGGCTCTATGGCGATGACTTGCCCAAGCCGCAGCCGCCGTGTGTCACGCGGGTCGAAGTAGCTGACGATACCCTCCGGCTCTTCGTGCAGGCTGCGTCCTACGCCATGGCCAGCGAGATTCCTGATGGTCTTGAACCCGTGCGACTTCGCCGTGCGCTGAATGGCCTTGCCGATTCTGTTGATGGGGGCGCCTGCTCTGGCCTCCGCTAGCGCATGCTTCAAGGCCAACTGCGTGGCATGGCACAGTCGCGCTTTATCCGTCGTGACCGGTGGCACGACGATCGTGCCGCCCGTATCGGCGAAATAGCCCGCCATCTCGGCGGAAACGTCGATATTCACGATATCGCCGGCCTGAACCACTCTCTCGCCGGGAATGCCATGCGCGGCCTCTTCATTGATGCTGATGCAGGTCGCGCCGGGGAAATTGTAGGTCGTCCGGGGGGCCGACTTGGCTCCCAGGCTTTCCAGCAGTGAACCTCCCAGTTCATCCAGCTCGGCTGTGGTCATTCCCGGCTCGACGGCATTCAGCATCGCATCGCGAACCTTGGCGACGACCCGTCCTACCTCCATGATTCCATCGATGTCTTGCTGGCTTTCTATGGTCATATAGGTGCCTTTATGGTTTCGAATGCCGTGATTCCGGAGGGGACTGCTGGAACGGCTTGGAGGGGTGGGGCAGGTGCCGATAGAAGGGTGGCGCCCCCATCAGGATTCGAACCTGAGACCTTCCCCTTAGGAGGGGGATGCTCTATCCAGCTGAGCTATAGGGGCGAGGCGAGCCGAAGCGCATTATAAGCGTCTGACCCGTCGAGATAAACCCGCCGGTCGCTCGGGCGATCTCAGGCGAGTTCCCGCATGGGTCGCAGGGGGTTGGCCGGCACGGCATCGCTCGCCAGGTAGTGGGCGATGACCTCCTCGGCGGGCATCGGTTCGCCGAACAGGAAACCCTGGGCCAGGTCGCACTGGAACGCTCTCAGCGCCTCCAGTTGCGCTTCGCGCTCGACGCCCTCGGCCAGCACCTTGCGATGCATGGCGTGTGCCATGTCGATGATGCCGCCGACGAACTGGCGCTGGTTGGCGCGGGTATCGATGTTGTTGATCGCGCTGCGGTCGATCTTCAGGGTGTCGATCGGCAATTGACTGGCGTAGGTGATCGAGGAGATCCCCGAGCCGAAATCGTCCAGGGCGATGGATGTGCCCAGCTGCTTGGCCTCGAGCAGTTGGCTGCAGGCCAGGTCGAGGTCGTGGAACTGGCTGGATTCCAGCACCTCGATGGTCAGGTAGGGCGTGGCCAGGCCGAGGGCGTCGCGGGTCTCGGTGATGGCGCGCAAGAAGCTGCCGGTCTCGATCTGATCCTGGGACAGGTTGATGCTCACGGTGGTGGTGAAACCGTGACTCTGGAGCTGCTTGGCCATGTACCCGGCCTCGCGGACCAGCCATTGGCCGAATGGCAGGCTCAGCGAGGAGTGCATGATCACGTCGATGAAGTGCTGCGGGCCGAGCACCCCCTCCTGGGGATGACGCCAGCGGGTCAGCGCCTCGAAGCTGTGGGTATGGCCGCTGGCCAGGTCGACGATCGGCTGGAAGTAGAGTTCCAGTTCCCCATCCTCGAAGGCTTCCTTGATGCGCTGGAAGGCGTCCTGACTGCGGGCCTCGATGTATCGGTGTGCCCGGGCGATACGATTCTTGCCGCCCAGCTTGGCCTCGTACATGGCCTGGTCGGCGCTGTCGATGAGGGTGTTGGTACTGAGCCGGTAGTCGTTGGTGAAGGCCAGGCCGATCGACACCGAGATGCCGACCAGTTCGCCATTGGCGAGCTGGAAGGGCTGGATCAGGTCGTCGATGATCTTCTGCGCCACCTTGGACGCCTTGTCGCCGTTGCCCATGCCGGTCAGGGCGATCACGAACTCGTCGCCGCCGAAGCGGGCGACGATGTCGGTGCTGCGCATCAGGCGCTTGAGTCGCCGGCTCACCTCGACCAGCAACTCGTCCCCGGCGGCATGGCCGTAGCCGTCGTTGATCGGCTTGAAGTCGTCGAGATCCATGAACAGCACCGCGATCCCGCTTTCGGTGAACTGCAGGCTGGTCAGGTGGGTCTCGAGCATGGCGATGAAATGCTCGCGGTTGTAGAGGCCGGTGAGCGGGTCGTAGATCGCCATGCGTTCCAGGCGCGCCTGATTGAGGCGCTGCTGGGTGATGTCGCGGAACACGCTGACGTAATTGACGACCTCGCCCGTATCGTCGCGCACCGCCGAGATGGTGGTGTTGACGATCAGCTGGCTGCCGTCCTTGCGGGTGTTCCAGATGTCGCCGGACCAGAAGCCGTGCTGGTTCACCGCGGTGAACATCGACTGGTAGAAGGTGGCGTCGTGCTTGCCGGAGGAGAGCATCTGGGGGGTGTGGCCCAGCACTTCCGCGCGCTCGTAGCCGGTCAGGCGGGTGAAGGCCGGGTTGATGTCGATGATGATCTTGTCGGCATCGGTCACGGTGATGCCATCGTGGGTGCTGTCGAACACCGCCATGGCCAGCCCCAGCCGGCGGTGATCGGTGACGTTCTGCTGGATGCAGATCAGATAGCGATGCCCGTCGTGGTTGGCGACCGGCGACAGCGTCATCTCGATGCGCAGGTGCGTGCCGTCCTGCAGGGCGTACTCGATGGTTTCCTTCAGGGCCCGGTTCTCGTCGAGTACCCGACGTATCGGCTCGCGGATGTCTTGATGCGAGGGGCCGGGTTGCAGCAGGCGGCAGTCCTGGCCGATCAGCGCGTCCTGCGTGCGACCCGTCAATTGCTCGAAGCCGATATTGGCGAAGAGCAGCGGAAAGCCCTCGCGCTCGCCATCGAGCACCGTGATCGCGATGCCGGGTAGCTCCAGCACCCGAACGACGGACTCGATCAGAGGCGGCAGTGGGACCAAGAGCGATACTCCTTTGGCAATCGACGGGCTATCACCGGGTTATCGGCCGAAGGTGGCCGAACTTGAGCGCTTTTTCATGCCAGGGGAACCGCCCGACGCGGGGGCCGGGCGCAGACATTCTTGCGGCCAGGGCGTAGACTGGCGGTTTTTTCACGAGACGCTGAGTGTGGACGATCGCATCTTCGACGGTCTGGCCGACAAGTTTGCCGACAGTCTCTATGGCAAGCCCCGCGGTGCGATTCGTCTGGCCCTGCTCGAGCATCTGCTGCCGCGCACCCTGACGCTCGACGGGCAACCGGCGCTGGACGTCGGCGGCGGGCTGGGGCAGATGAGCGCCTGGCTGGCCGCGCGTGGCCACCCGGTGACGCTGGCCGAACCGTCGGCGGACATGCTCGCCCGGGCCCGCGAGACGCTCGCCGGCCACGCGGGTATCACGCCCCTTCCGGCGACCCTCCAGGCATTGCCCCAGCGCGCGCCGGGCCCCTGGCCGCTGATCGTCTGCCATGCCGTGCTCGAGTGGCTGGCCGAGCCGCGTGCGGCGATCACCACGCTGGCTTCGCTGCTGGCGCCGGGGGGCGAGCTCTCGCTGATGGTCTTCAACCGCGACGCGCTGCGTTTTTCCAACGTCATCAAGGGCAATCTGGCCAAGGCGCTGGATGACCGCCTGGCCGGAACCGGCCGGCGCCAACGGCTGACGCCGATCGCGCCGCTGACGCATGCCCAGGTCGATCAGTGGCTGGCCGAGGCGGGGCTGGTGGTCGAGCACGTCGCCGGCATCCGCATCTTTCACGATTACCTGCGCCATCCCGAGCCGGACGAAACCGAGCTGGCCCGCCTGATCGAACTCGAGCGCCGCTACTGTGACGTCGAGCCGCACTGGCGCCTGGGCCGCTACCTGCTGTATCACGTGCGCAAACCCGAATCCCCACGAGGTGGAGACTGCCGATGAGTGCCGTTACCCCGGTCTGCCAGTTGCTCGCGCGCCAGGCATTCGACTACCGCGACTGGTTGTGGGTGGCGCCACCGGACGATCCCTGGCTGCGCGATACCGGCGGCGCGCTCTGGAGCGCCGATGCCGCGACCGCCCGGGCATGGCGTGACAGTACCGGGGCGATGATCCACGAGTCGCTGGAACCGGCGCTGGGCGCGCCGCCCGGCGCCGTGCTGTTCTGGCCCAAGGCCCATGCGCTGGGCGAATGGTGGCTGCTGGCGCTGTGTCGTCAACTGCCCGCGGGGACGCCGTTGCAGGTGGTCGGCGAGAACCAGGGCGGCATCAAGCGGGTGCTCAAGGTGCTGGCGGCGCTGGGCCTGGGCTGTCGCAAGCGCGACAGCGCGCGGCGCTGCACCCTGTTCGAGACACGTACCCAGCCGGTGGCGCTGGATCCCGACGAGCTCTGGTCGCGCTTCGAGGCGGCGGGGCTGACGCTGGTCAGCCATCCCGGGGTGTTCGGCCACGGCAAGCTCGACGACGGCACCCGGCTGCTGCTCGATCACCTGCCCGGCGATCTGGGGCAGGGCGGGGCGCGGCTGCTCGATGTCGGCTGCGGCGATGGCATCATCGCCGCCCGGCTGGCCCGCCAGGGCGGCGAGGTCACGGCGCTCGACGTCAGCGCCTTCGCCGTCGAGGCCACGCGGCGTACCCTGGCCGCCAACGGCCTGAACGGGCGCGTGCTGCACAGCGACGTCTATTCGGCGCTCGGCGAGGGCGAGCGCTTCGCGGCGATCGTCAGCAACCCGCCGTTCCATCAGGAGCGGCGCGTCGATTACGGGCCCGTGGCGCGCCTGATCGACGAGGCGCCGCGTCACCTCGAAGCGGGCGGGCAATTGCTGCTGGTGGCCAATGCCTTCCTGCCGTACCCGGACCGGCTCGAGGCGGCATTCGGTCAATTCACGGTGCTGGCCGACGACCGGCGTTTCCGGGTCTATCATGCCATCAGGCGTTGAAGGGTGTTCGACAAGGAGAGAGCAATGGCGGGAAGTCTGCGTGGGGCCCTGGTACTGGGCGGGTTGCTGGCCGTCGGGCTGGTCTGGGGCGGCAGCTATATCGAGGGCGCCGCCGAGGTCTGGCAGCAGGCGGGACGTAGCGTCACCGTCAAGGGGCTGGCCGAGCGAGAGGTCAAGGCGGATCTGGCGCTGTGGCCGCTGCATTACACGGTCAATGCCAACGACCTGGCGGATCTGCAGTCGGCGATGGCCCGCGACGAGAAGACGATTCGCGATTTCCTCGCCGGGCAGGGCTTCGACCCGGCCTCGGTCAGCGTCGCGCCACCCCAGGTGGTCGATCAATACGCCAATCTCTATGGCAACCAGCGGCCCGACGAACGCTACCGCGGCGAGGCCACCGTACTGCTGCGCACGCCCCGGGTGGATGCCGTCAAGACGGCCATGCCGCTCACCGGGGAACTGGTCAAGGCCGGTGTCCTGCTCTCGCCCAATTTCGATTACCGCACCGAATTCCTGTTCACCGGCCTCGAGGCGATCAAGCCGGACATGATCGCCGCGGCGACCGCCGATGCGCGCCGCGCCGCCCAGCAGTTCGCCGAGGACTCGGGCAGCCGCGTGGGGCCGATCCAGCGCGCCACCCAGGGGTATTTCTCGATCGAGGATCTCGACAGCTACACGCCCGACGTCAAGAAGGTGCGGGTGGTGACGACCATCGATTACCAGTTGCTCGACTGAGAGGGTGTTTACAAAATGCCTGCGCTCGACAATACGGCGTTAAAATCGGCCTCAAAATGCTCATTTACCCCGTGTAAACTCCGCTTTTTCGGCCGATTTTGCCTTGTCTTGCCTTCGCTCGCCTAATTTGTAAACACCCTCTGAGCGCCGGGTCAGCCGGCCGGGTCGCGATAGTCGATGGCGGTGATCAGATAGGTGGTCTCGCCGCCGGGGGCGGCCACCGTTACCTCGTCGTCGAGCGCCTTGCCGAGGAGCGCGCGGGCCAGCGGCGCATCGACGCTGATCCAGCGCTTGGCGGTGTCGGTCTCGTCGTGGCCGACGATGCGCAGCGCCAGTTCCTCGCCGTCCTCGTCCTCCAGGGTGACGAAGGCGCCGAAATAGACCCGCTCGGTGTCGGCCGGCAGGCGGTCGACCACCTGCAGCTCGTCGAGGCGCTTGCCGAGGTAGCGGATGCGCGCGATGACCCGGTTGAGTTCCTTCTTGTTGTAGGTGTAATCGGCATTCTCGCTGCGATCGCCCAGTGCGGCGGCCTCGCCGACCTTGGTCGAGAGTTCCGGGCGGCGTACCCGCGACAGGTGATCGTGGATGCCCTTGAGGCGGGCGAAGCCCTCCGGGGTGATCAGGTTGCTCTTCTTCTCCTGACGCGGGTCCTTGGCGGGATCGCGCCAGCGCGTCATGTTGCGACCTTTCATGGCATCGTTCTTGGCTGGGGGAATCCGCGTACCCTACGCAACGCCGCCGGGTAGGCCAAGCCCCCGGGGCTGTCTCTACGACCAAGACCGCATGGCGGCTCATTCAAACGTTCGTTACATTTTTCTCGGTCCTATCCGATTCCACCCGATGCAGGAGCGAACGCGATGCGCCTCACCCGATCCCTGACGACGTTGCTGTGCAGTGCCCTGTTGCTGATGCTGGCGAGCGCCGCCCAGGCGGCTCCCGATCCGGTCTTCCCGCTGATCAAGCGCTGGGCGAACATCAACTACCAGATGCAGGGCGATGCCCAGGAAGACGCCTTCGCCGCGCTGGCCCGGGATGCCGAGAAGCTCGCCGAGGCACGGCCGAACGACGCCCACGTGCTGACCTGGCAGGGCATCATCCTGGCCTCCCAGGCCAAGGCGAAAGGCGGCCTCGGTGCGCTCGGCCTGGCCAAGCAGGCCCGTGGCGCGCTGGAGAAGGCGATCGAGATCGACCCGAACGGCGACGACGGCACGGCCTACGTGACGCTGGGGACCCTCTACGCCAAGGTGCCGGGCTGGCCGGTCGGCTTCGGCGACGACGAGAAGGCCGAGGCGCTGCTCAAGAAGGCGCTCGTCATCCGCCCCGACGGTATCGATACCCTCTACTTCTACGCCGACTTCCTGCATGAGCAGGGGCGTGACGCGGCGGCGCTGGAGTACGCGCAGCGTGCCAGCAAGGCCCCCGACCGGCCGGGACGCGACGCCTCCGACAAGGGGTTGCGCCGCGAGATCGCCGCGTTGCTCGACGCCTTGCAGTAGCCGTCAGCGTGGCGCCGGGGCGACGGGCCGCTTGGAATCTATCCGTCGCCTCGGGATAATGGGCCGCATTGTGCCCGCGATGGGCGCCCATCCCAGGCCAGCGAGGGGCCCATGAACGACAAGCCGAGCGCGGACGTGGCGCATTTCGACAGCGCCGATGTCGAGCGCATCGAGACCCGACCGCTCTACCAGGGGTTCTTTCGCCTGGAACGCCGGGAGCTGCGCCATCGCCTGTTCGACGGCGGCTGGAGCGACGTGATCACCCGCGAGGTGCACGTGCGTCACGACGCGGTCGGGGTGCTGCTCTACGACATCGAGCGCGACGCCGTGGTCCTGGTCGAGCAGATGCGCGCCGGTGCGCTCGAGGACCCGGTGAGCCCCTGGAAGCTCGAGCCCGTGGCCGGGCTGGTGGAGGCCGGCGAGGTCCCGGCCGACGTGGCGCGTCGCGAAGCCGTCGAGGAGGCCGGTTGTCATATCGACGAGCTGATCGAGCTGTATCGTTACTATCCGAGCCCCGGTGCCTGCGACGAGCGGGTCACGCTGTTCTGCGGTCTCGTCGACAGTACTGGACTGGGCGGCGTGCATGGTCTGGCCGAGGAGGGCGAGGATATCCTGGTGCATGTGCTACCTTTTGCACGCGCCTGGGAACTCCTCGAGGCGGGACGACTCGACAATGCCATGTGCCTGATCGCCCTCCTCTGGCTGGTGCGCGAGCGGGCCTCACTGCGAGCAAGGAGATGAATTCGTGGCCAAGACCGCCTATGTCACCGATCTGAAATCGCTCCAGGCGGAGTGCTCGGCCAACTATCTGCGCCTGTCACGCCTGGTCGGCGAGCTGGAGCCCGGCGACGTTCGCGAACTGCCGCTGGCGAGCCAGGCCGGCCGCTTCGGCACGCTGTGGCTGGAAGTGGTCGAGTGCGCGCCCTATACGACCATCGCGCGCGTGGCGCAGACCGGGGTTCTCGACGGGATCATCGACTCGCCGCGCATGACCGTGCACCTCTATCACGACGTGCGCATGGCCGAGGTGACCGACTTCCAGCGCCAGCGGCACTTCAGCGGCCGCTACCGCTATCCCAACCCGCGCATGCACCAGCCGGACGAAAAGCTCCAGCTCAATCGCTTCCTCGGCGAGTGGCTCGAGCACGGTCTGGCCCACGGCCACGCCGCCGATCTTTCGCCGCTGCGCTGATCCCTGCCCCGACGGCGCTCGCGTCGTCTCGCCTGCCGGCCGGTGTCCCCGTGTCGACCCACAGTTCAGGAGCTCAGGCCCGATGCGGCTCATCCAGATCACCGATTGCCATCTGCACGCCGACCCCGAGGCCCGCTCGCGGATGGGGGTGCCGTTTCGTCAGTTGCAGCGCGTGCTCGATCGGGCGAGGGCGCTGCGCCCCGATCTGCTGCTGGTGACCGGCGACATCAGCCAGGACGAGACACCGGCCTCCTACCGCCACGCGGCACGCGCCTTCTCGGCCATGGAGTGCCCGTGGTTCTGGTTCCCCGGCAATCACGACCGGCCGCAGTACATGAACGAGGAGCGCGAGATTCTAGACGAGGTCGATCTCGGCGACTGGCGGCTGGTGATGCTCGACTCTCGGCTCAGCGGTCAGGCCCACGGCGAAATCGGCAAGGCCCAGTTGCAGGAACTCGCCCTCAAGCTCGAGGAGGACGAGCGACCGGTGCTGCTGGCGCTGCACCATCCGCCGATCGAGCTCGGTTCCACCTGGCTGGATGCCATCGGTCTCGCCGACCGCGAGGCGTTCTGGCAGACCCTGGCGGCCTACGGCCAGGTACGCGCGATCCTCTTCGGTCACGCCCATCAGGCCTACACGGCCCGGCACGCCTCAGCCCACGGCGACATCGCCATCTACGGGTGCCCGGCCACCGCGGATCAGTTTCTCGGCGGTTCGCCGACCTTCGCCATCGACGAGGCATCGCGTCCCGGCCTGCGGGTGGTCGATCTGGAAGAGGGGGCCCTGTCGACCTGGGTCGAGCGGGTGGATCTCTGATTTTTATGCCATTAGGCGATTAAAGGATATTTCTTAATTCTTTGACGTTATCATGGCTCTCTCGGTAACGTAGCCTCAATCCACGTTCCAGGCCGGTGGTCTTTTCGATTCGAGCGATGCTGCCTCGTCGTCCGCGGCCGACCCGGCCATGTCTGGAACATCACTGGTCATGAGAGGTTGCAAGCCGAGATGCTTTCTCCCGAGCGACAGACCCACCTGAAACAGCTCGAAGCCGAGTCGATCCACATCATCCGCGAGGTGGCCGCCGAGTTCCGCAATCCGGTGATGCTCTACTCCATCGGCAAGGACTCCTCGGTGATGCTGCACCTGGCGCGCAAGGCCTTCTACCCCGGCACGCCGCCGTTCCCGCTGATGCACGTCAACACCACCTGGAAGTTCAAGGAGATGATCGAGTTCCGCGATCGCATGGCGGACGAGGTGGGGATGGAGCTGATCGAGCACGTCAACGAGGAGGGCCGCGCCGCCGGCATCAACCCCTTCGACCACGGCAGTGCCAAGTACACCGACATCATGAAGACCCAGTCGCTGAAGATGGCGCTGGACAAGTACGGCTTCGACGCCGCCTTCGGCGGGGCGCGCCGCGACGAGGAAGCCTCGCGCGCCAAGGAGCGGGTCTACTCGTTCCGCGACAAGTACCATCGCTGGGACCCCAAGAATCAGCGTCCCGAGCTGTGGAACCTGTACAACGGCAAGGTCAACAAGGGCGAATCGATCCGCGTCTTCCCGCTCTCCAACTGGACCGAGCTGGACATCTGGCAGTACATCTACCTCGAATCGATCCCCATCGTGCCGCTGTACTACGCCGCGCCGCGCCCGGTGGTCGAGCGCGACGGCATGCAGATCATGGTCGACGACGAGCGGCTGCCGCTGGAAGCGGGCGAAGTCCCCGAGGAGAAGTGGGTGCGCTTTCGTACCCTGGGCTGCTACCCGCTGACCGGCGCGGTGGAGTCCAAGGCCGCCACGCTGCCCGAGATCATCCAGGAGATGCTGCTCACCCGGACCAGCGAACGCTCCGGGCGGGCCATCGACCACGATCAGGCGGGCTCGATGGAACGCAAGAAGCGCGAGGGATACTTCTAACGTGCCGAAGGCGCGTTAGAAAGCCGTAAGCCATAAGCTTTAAGCTGTAAGAAAGGTCAAAAACGGGAAGCCGACCGTCTGTTTCAATGGGTGGTTCGTGCTGGCTTACAGCTTGGAGTGGAATCATGAACTTTGAAAAACTGCAGGTTTGGAAACGCTCGGCACGCTTGTCGGCAGACCTCTACAAGGCCTTTTCCACCCTGCGTGATTTCGGTTTTCGAGATCAGGTCACACGTTCAGGGCTTTCCATTCCCAGCAATATTGCCGAAGGCATGAGCCGATACACGAACAAAGACAAGCGACATTTTCTGGTGGTCGCCAGAGGCTCTTGCGCCGAGTTACGAACGCAACTCTATATCGGCATGGAAATCGATTACGTGCCTCAGGACAAAGGCCGTGAATGGCTACAGGAAACGCGGGAAATTTCCTCCATGCTCGCTGGCTTGATCGTCACACTGGAAAACGAATAGACGCAACGCGGTAAGCGGCGGTGGGTTGGGGTTTACTTACCGCTTAACGCTTACGGCTTACAGCTCAGGACCTTGCTATGTCACATGCATCGCCGAAGATCGCGGAAAACATCGAAGCCTATCTTCAGGAGCACGAGCAGAAAGACCTGCTGCGCTTCATCACCTGCGGCAGCGTCGACGACGGCAAGTCGACGCTGATCGGCCGGCTGCTGCACGATTCCAAGATGATCTACGAGGATCAGCTCGCGGCCATCACCCAGGCCTCGAAGACCAGCGGCACCACCGGCGAGAAGGTCGATCTGGCGCTGCTCGTCGACGGCCTGCAGTCCGAGCGCGAGCAGGGCATCACCATCGACGTCGCCTATCGCTACTTCTCCACCGACCGGCGCAAGTTCATCATCGCCGACACCCCGGGGCACGAGCAGTACACCCGCAACATGGCCACCGGCGCCTCCACGGCGAGCCTCGCGGTGATCCTGATCGATGCCCGTCACGGGGTGCAGACGCAGACCCGGCGCCACAGCTTCATCGCCGACCTGCTGGGCATCCAGCACCTGGTGATCGCCGTCAACAAGATGGACCTGGTCGATTACTCCCAGGCCCGCTTCGATGAGATCGTCGCCGACTACCGGGCCTTCGCCGAGAAGCTCGGCGCCCGTGACATCCGCTTCGTGCCGATCTCCGCCCTGGAAGGCGACAACGTCGTCAACAAGAGCGAGGCGATGGCCTGGTACTACCAGGGTGACTACGTCGGCGAGCCGCTGCTCGAACTGCTCGAGACCGTCGAGATCGCCCGCGACAGCAATCTGAGTGACCTGCGACTGCCGGTGCAGTACGTCAACCGCCCCAACCTCGACTTCCGCGGCTACTGCGGCACCCTGGCCGCGGGTGTCCTGCGTCCGGGGCAGGCCGTCAAGGCGCTGCCCTCCGGCAGGACCGCCACGGTCGCGCGCATCGTCACCTACGACGGCGATCTCGATGCCGCCTATCCCGGTCAGGCGATCACCGTCACGCTGGATGACGAGATCGACGTCTCGCGGGGCGACTGGCTGGTCGCCGCCGGCGACGAGGTGCCGCTGTCCAACACCTTCGAGGCCGACATCGTGTGGATGCACGACACGCCGCTGGAGCCCGGCAGGCTCTACGACATGAAGCTCGCCACCCGCGACCTGGCCGGCCAGGTCCGCGGCATCGACTACCAGATCGACGTCAACACCCTCGAGCACCAGAGCGCCGAGCGGCTCGGGCTCAATGCCATCGGCCGCTGCCGGGTGGAACTGACCGCGGCGGTGCCGGTGGACGACTACCGGCAGAGCCCGGGGACCGGGAGCTTCATCGTCATCGACCGGCTGACCAATATCACCGTCGGCGCGGGAATGATCCGCGGGGTCGCCGAGGCGGAGGGCGGTGCCGACCAGCGGGTCGACTGGCAGGCCTTCGAGATCGAGCTCAACGCCCTGATCCGCAAGCACTTCCCGCACTGGGAGGCGAAGGACATCGGCGAGCTGTTCGGCAAGCGCTGACACTGGCGATGCCGATCCCGATCCCGAGACGACGCCCCGCCGATGACTCCGGCGGGGCGTCGTCGTGTCTGGGCAACGAATGCATTTCAAGTGATAATGCTTATCGTTTATAATCCTACGTCGGTAACACGATCCACATAGCAATGCGATCCACACAGCTCGGCGGGGTGGACAACCATGGATACCAATCACGCACTGCGCTGCGCCTTCGAGGAGGCACGCCTGCGGGCGCCGGCGCTGTCTCCGTGTCGACTGGCGGCTCGCCTCGGTGTCAGCGAGGGGGCCCTGCAGGCCGCGCGGCTGGGGCATGGCGTGCGCGGCCTGCGCATGACCCCCTGCGACCTGGTCATGCTGTTGCCGCGTCTGGGGCGGGTCAGTGCCGTCACGCACGGCGAGCACGCCGAACTGGTCAGCCACGATGTCCAGCTGGCGCACAACGGCTATCTGCCGGAGCAGCGTCGGGTCACGCCGGTCCGGCGCCCCGACTTGCTGATGCGCTGGTTCCTGCCCAACTGGTACTGGGCCTGCCTGATCGACGATGACTATGGCGGGGGCGCGATGCACAGCCTGCAGATCTTCGATCGCACCGGGCGCTCGGTGCACCGTCTGGTGATCGCCGACATCGATAACCGGGGCTGGCGGCAACTCGAGGCCGCGACCGACGCTCGGC
>NZ_QWBW01000048.1 GCF_004117855.1 Modicisalibacter coralii | reverse complement strand
TATCGCCGGCCTGCACGTAGCTGCCGGGCGCGACATCGCGTTCGACGACCAGGGCGTCGAAGGGGGCGGCGATGCGGGTCTGGTCGAGATCCTTCTGGGCGCTGGCCATGGCCGCCTCGGCGTTGTCCGCGGCCGCCTGGGCGGTGGCGACCTGGGGGCCGTGCAGTACCAGCGGCGAATCCGGCTCTCCGGAAAGGCCGGACGCCTGCCACTCCTGGCGGGCCTGGCGCTGTTCCTGCCTGGCTTCGAGAAGCGCCTGCCGGGCGCTGGCCAGATTGTAGCGGGCCTCGGCGAGCGCGGCGGCGTAGTCACTGTCCTCGAGGGTGACCAGCGCCGTGCCCCGGGCGACGCGCTCGCCGCTGGCGAAGCCGTCGTCGAGCTCGGTGACCCGACCGCTGACCTGTGCCGTGAGTGCCAGCGAATAGCGCGGCTGGGCGGCACCGTAGCCGGTCAGCCGGGCGCGATAGCTGGCCGGTTCGACGTCGATCACCGAGACGTCGGGGGCCTGGTGCTCGGTCTGGGAGGGGGCCGGCCCGCGCTGCCCCCGAGACTGGATCTGCCAACGGTCGTAGGCGAGTACGCCGAACAGTACCGCGGCGGCGACGGCGATCAGGCCCCACTGGCGAAAACGCCTCATTCGTTGACTCCCAGGCCTAGTGCCAGTCCGAGGTCGATGCGATTGGACAATCGCTGGTAGGTGAGCTGATCGAGCCGGGCCTCCAGGTCATAGGTCGTCTCCTGCACGGCCAGCAGATCGAGAATGCCGACCAGACCGGCACGATACTGGCGCTGGTACTGGTCGAGGTTGTCGCGGGCGTTGGCCAGCGCCTCGCGAATATGGCGCTGACGCTCGGCAAGACTGCGTTCCCGGCCGAGGGCATTCTCGACATCGCTGACCGCGCTCAGCAGCGTCTCGCGATAGGCCTGGTAGGCCCGGGCGGTCTCGAGTTCGGCGGCGCGGGCCCGGGCGCGCAGTTCGCCGCCCTGATAGAGCGGCGCGGTCAACTGACCGAGCAGCGACCAGACCGGGTCGGTGAGCAGCGCCGCCCGGGGCGATGACGCGGCATCCTCGAGTGCCGCCTGCACGCTGAAACTGGGCAGCAGTTCCTGATAGGCGACGCGGGTGCGCAGGGCCTCGGCCTGGATCGCCAGATAGGCCGCCTTGAGATCCGGGCGGCGTCTCAAGGTCTGCTCCGGCAGCGCCGCGAGCGGCAGCGTTACTGCCGGATAGTCGTCGGGGACGCTGATCGCCTGCTTGTCGCTGCGCCCCAGCATCTCGCGCAGCGAGCGCTGCTGCTCGGCCAGCGACTCGCGGTATTCGGCGAGGCTGGCACGCGAGCTGGCCGCCGACTGGCGCGCGCTGGCGAGATCCTCCAGAGTGCCGATACCGCTGCGGTAGCGCTGCAGGATGAAACGCTCGTTCTTCTCCAGGGTCGCGAGGCGGTGCTGCTCGATGGCGATGGCGTGACGGTCGGCGATGATCTCGAGCCAGGCCTGCATCACTTCGGCGGCCAGCGTGTCCCGCGAGGACTGGTAGATCGCGCGCTGCTCGGCGACGTCCTTGCCGGCGGCGCGGTAACCGTTGGCCAGCTTGTGCCACAGGTCGAGCTCCCAACTGATCGTGGCCGAGCCGGTATAGACCGTGGCGTCGCGATCCTCGCCCCGCGAGGCCTCGAGCCCGGCGGACACGCTGGGCAGGCGCTCGGCCCCGGTCTCGTCGCGCTCGGCCTGACGGATCCTGAGCGCCAGCAAGGTCTGCTGCAGCGACGGGTTGGCGGCCAGCGCCTGATCGACCAGTTCGGTCAAGGGCGGCGCGCCGATCAGCTCGGTGAGCCCGGTGGCCGGCTCGCCGCCGGAGACGGCCGACCAGTCGGGGACCTGCGTGATGTCCTGTTCGGCATGCGCCGGGTAGTCGTTATCCGGAGGCAGGGCGCTACAGGCACTGAGAAGCAGGACCAGGCCGAACGAGCCGGCCAGGGGGAGTCGCGAAAGAGACATCCAGGATTTCCGCATGACGACCCGGCGTGGCGGCCGGGCGAGAGAATCACAAAAGGTATACGCTTCGAATGGTAATCATCATCCGGTTAACGGTGCGAGTGGCCGGCGGCGCTTATCACGTTTTTCCTCATTCCTGATTTCCGCGTTTCTCTTTTCCGCCTCCCCTGCAGCGGCGTTTGCTTGACACGTCCGGGCACCCGCCGCAGTATTGTGGCCATGAACGCACCCGATCTCTCCGACTCACGCATGCGGTGGTGGCGCCTCTAGAGCGAGGCGGCACGTGCATGTCTGGGACGTCCAAATGCCGCCTGCGGGGCGGCATTTTTGTGCCCGGAGACTCCGCACGGCTGGTATGGGACCCGACGAACCGGAAGACGCGTCTCATGATCGCGACTCACTCTCAACCGAAACAGGACCCTGGTGCCATGTCCGTGCTGATGATCGACAATTACGACAGCTTCACCTTCAACGTGGTGCAGTACCTCGCCGAGCTCGGCGCCGAGGTCGAGACCCATCGCAACGACACCATCACCCTCGACGCCATCGAACGGCTGGCGCCCAGTCACATCGTGGTCTCGCCGGGCCCCTGCACGCCCAACGAGGCGGGTATCTCGATGGACGTGATCCGCCATTTCGCCGGTCGCCTGCCGATCCTCGGGGTCTGCCTCGGCCACCAGGCGATCGGCCAGGTATTCGGCGGCGAGGTGGTCCGGGCACCGCAGGTCATGCACGGCAAGACCTCGCGTGTCCGTCACCGCGGCGAGGGCGTGTTCGCCGGGCTCGACGATCCGCTGGAGGTCACCCGCTATCATTCGCTGGTGGTCGAGGCGGCGAGCCTGCCCGACTGTCTCGAGGTGACCGCCTGGGTGGATGACGACGACGTCACGCCGGGGCTGATCATGGGGCTGCGCCACAAGACGCTGGATATCGAGGGCGTGCAGTTTCATCCTGAATCGATCCTGACCCGCCAGGGTCACGAACTGTTGGCGAACTTCCTGAAACGCCGGGCCTGAGGGGGACACATCATGCAGATGCGAGAGGCGATCGACGCGGTCATGCGCGGCCGCCATCTGAGCTACGCCGACACCCACGCGGTGATGAACGCGATCATGACCGGCGAGGCCTCCGACGCCCAGATCGGCGCCTTCCTGATCGGCCTGTCGATGAAGGGCGAGACGGTCGACGAGGTGGCCGCCGCGGCGCAGGTGATGCGCGAATTGATGACCCCGGTGACGGTGGCCCGCGACGACCTGGTCGATATCGTCGGCACGGGCGGCGACGGCGCCAACCTGTTCAACGTCTCCACGGCGTCGAGCTTCGTGGTGGCGGCGGCCGGCGGCCACGTCGCCAAGCACGGCAATCGCAGCGTGTCCTCCTCCTCGGGGAGCGCCGATCTGTTCGATGTCGCCGGGATCAAGCTCGATCTCGCCCCTGCTCAGGTGGCGCGCTGCATCGAGCAGGTGGGGGTGGGCTTCATGTTCGCGCCCATGCATCACCAGGCGATGCGCCATGCCATCGGGCCTCGCCGCGAGATGGGCGTGCGCACCGTGTTCAACATTCTCGGCCCGCTGACCAATCCCGCCGGCGCCCAGCACCAGCTGCTCGGCGTCTACCAGCCGTCGCTGGTGGGGCTGATGGCCGAGACGCTCAAGCGCCTGGGCAGCCGCCACGTGCTGGTGGTGCATGCCGAGGACGGGCTCGACGAGATCTCGCTGGCGGCCCCCACCCGGGTTGCCGAGCTGCGCGAGGGCGAGATCCGCGAATACACCATCGTCCCCGAGGACTTCGGCATCGAGCGGGCCTCGCTGGAACCGCTCAAGGTGGTCACCGCCGAGGACAGCCTGCGGCTGGTGCGCGAGGCGTTGCGCGGCGAGGGCGAGGCGGCGGATATCGTCGCGCTCAACGCCGGAGCGGCGCTCTACGCCGGCGATATCGCCGACACTATCAAGGAGGGCGTGGCGCTGGCCCAGGACGCCATGGCCTCCGGCCTGGCGCTGGAGAAGATGAAGGAGCTGGCCGATTTCACCCGCGTCTTCGCCGATCAGGGAGGGACGACGTCATGAGCCAGGAAGGCCTGCCGACCATTCTTGCCAAGATTCTCGCCCGCAAGGACGAGGAAGTCGCCGAGCGCCGCGGGCGTGTCAGCGAGGCCACGCTGCTCGAGCGGGCAGCCGAGCAGTCCTCGCCACGCGGTTTCGTCGCCGCCCTCGACCGGACCATCGCCGATGGCGACCCGGCGGTGATCGCCGAGGTCAAGAAGGCCTCGCCGTCGAAGGGCGTGATCCGCGAGGCCTTCGACCCCGAGTCGATCGCCCGTGCCTACGCCGAGGCCGGCGCCAGCTGTCTCTCGGTGCTCACCGATGCCGACTACTTCCAGGGCCACGAGGATTACCTGATCGCCGCCCGTGGCGCCTGCGACCTGCCGGTGATCCGCAAGGACTTCATCGTCCACGGCTATCAGGTCAGCGAGGCACGGGCGATCGGCGCCGACTGCATCCTGCTGATCGTCGCCGCCCTGGACGATGCGCGTCTCCAGGACCTGCATCAACAGGCCCACGCGCTGGGCATGGACGTGCTGGTCGAGGTCCACGACGCCCTGGAGCTGGAGCGGGCGCTGGCGCTGGATCTCACCCTGGTGGGAATCAACAACCGCGATCTGCGCACCTTCGACACCAGCCTCGAGACCACCTTCCAGTTGCTGTCGCGGGTCCCCGAGGGGGTGACCGTGATCACCGAATCGGGCATTCATACTCGCGGCGACGTCGAGCACATGCGCGAGCACGGCGTCAACGGCTTCCTGGTGGGCGAGGCGTTCATGCGCGAGGCCGACCCCGGGGCGGCACTGCGAAGCCTGTTCTTCTAGAGAGAAACCGGTTCTTCTCGATCGATACCGGCCGCCCCACGGGGCGGCCGGTGTCGTTTCAGGCCGCCGCATCCTCGCTGGTCTCGCTGTCGCGGCGCGGCGGGTCGTATTCCGGCGATGTCGGATAGATCAGGCTGATCAGCGTCTCGCCGGCCTTGGGGGTGAGGGGCTGGCGGTCGCTGGCGATGCGGATGCGGCCGCTCTGGCCGATGCTGAACAGTTCCAGCAGGTGGCCGGCGTGTATCTGATAGTAGTCGTCGCGACCGAAGCTGTCGGTGAGTCGTGCGCTGCGGATCTCCGCGTCCTGGGCGACCAGGCTCGAGAGCTTGGCGTAGGTGGCGTCGTCGGCGAACAGCAGCGGCAGATGGGCGATCGCCTGTTCGCGATGCCGCCGGGTGCTGCGCGTGGTGTCCTCGGCGAGCCGGAAGACCCGGCCGTGGCCCAGAATGTGCTCGAAATGCAGCGCGGCCAGGTTGTTGAGCTCGCGGTAGGGCGACAGCGGCAGCAGATGGCCGATCCCCGTCAGTTCCAGGTGCTGGGCGGCGTGCTCCGAGAGGGGGTTGCCGTAGTAGACCGGCAGCCCCGCCATGCGCGCTTCCTGCACGGCATCCCAGTTGGTGTCGGCCAGGCGCACGGCGAAGCCCGCGTCGGTGAGCGCCCGGGCCACCGCGCGGGCCAGCGGATTGGCGCCGAGAATCAGAAAGCCCGACGGCGGTGGTTCGCTGACTCCCAGCAGGCGGGCGATGGGCCGCGATAGCAGACTCTGCACCACCACCGTGCTGATGATCACCAGAAAGGTCACCGGGACCAGCATCTCGGCGTCGGCGACGCCGCTCTCCTCGAAGCGCAGGGCGAACAGCGAGGCCACTGCGGCGGCGACGATGCCGCGCGGCGACAGCCAGGCGAGCAGGGCCTTCTCGCGCCAGTGCAGGCCGCTGCCCCAGGTGCACAGCCAGACCGCCAGCGGCCGCGCGACCCACACCAGCACCACCAGGAAGGCCCAGGCCGGCCACGAGAGCATCGCCAGCTGCTCGGCGGTCAGGCGCGCGGCGAGCAGGATGAACAGCCCCGAGATCAGCAGCACCGAGAGGGTTTCCTTGAACTCGATGATCGGCTGGGTGGGCACCGCGCGCATGTTGGCCAGCCACACGCCCATCACCGTCACCGTCAGCAGGCCCGACTCGTGGAACAGCAGGTTGGAGGCGCTGAACAGCCCGAGCATGGTCATCAGCGTGCCGAAGCTGTGCAGGCGCTGGGGCAGCCAGTGGTGACGCAGTACCAGCCCCCACAGGTAACCGCCGACGATGCCCAGGCCGAAACCGATCAGCGCGGTCTTGGCGAACAGCACCAGCGTATGCGAGATCGCGCCCTGGGCGTGGCCGAGGGCGACGAACTCGAAGACCAGCACGGCGCCGATCGCCCCGACCGGGTCGATGAGGATGCCTTCCCAGCGCAGGATCTGGGTAAGATGGGCCCGGGCGCGCAGCGTCTGCACCAGGGGCAGGACCACCGTGGGGCCGGTCACCACCAGGACCGCTCCCAGCACGCTGGCGATCTGCCAGCTCAAGCCGAGGATGGTGCGGGCGGCCACGGTGCCCACCACGGCGGTGATCAATGCCCCCCAGGTGACCAGGCGGCGCACGGTGCGGCCGTGCCCGCGCAGGTCCTTGAAGTCCAGGGTCAGGCTGCCCTCGAAGAGGATCACCGCCACCGCCAGCGAGACCAGCGGAAACAGCAGGTCGCTGAGCAGGGCGTCGGGCTCCAGCCAGCCGGTGACCGGCCCGACGACGATGCCGCCGAGCAGCAACGGCAGGATGGCCGGCAGGCGCAGGCGCCAGGCCGCCCATTGGCAGAGCAGGGCCAGCAGACCGATGCCGGTCAGTGCGAGGGCGGGATACTGCATGATCGAGGGTCCTGGAACGGCGAACGACCGCGAAGCCTAACCGCCGGCCTTGCCGGGTGCAATCCTCGTCGATGTGTCGCGGTCAGCGCTGGAACAGCCAGACCAGCAGCGACAGCACGACGCTGACGAGGATCATGGTGGTGATCGGGAAATAGAATGCGACATTCTTGCGCTTGATGACGATGTCGCCGGGCAGGTGCCCCAACGGCAGCTTGGAGACCCAGGGCCAGAGCAGGCCGACGGCGACGATCGCCAGGCCGATCAGAATCAAGGTTCGCGACATGGGTCCTCCCGTGATGCCGGATGGTGGCGGGGCGAGCGCGCCGCCCCGCCGGTCTCTCGCATGATCCTCGCTCAGACGCCCTTCTGGCTGCGCTTGAGAGCGGCCAGCAACCCCTGCAGCGGATGGGCCAGCGCGGTGTCCGACAGGCGCCTGGCCTGGCTGCGGCAGGAGTAGCCGGTGGCCAGCAGGCGTCCGGCGTTGGCCGGATCCTCGACCGGCTCGCGCCAGGAGAGGTCGTAGATCGCCTCGGAGGTCGCGCGGTTGCGGGCCTCGTGACCGTAGGTGCCGGACATCCCGCAGCAGCCGCTGGCGAGCAGTTCGAGGTCCAGCCCGGCGTTGGCGAACACCTGTTGCCAGGCCTTGGGGCTGCCGGGGGCGGTGGTCTTCTCGGTGCAGTGCGCGAGCAGCCGGAAGCCGGGGTCGTCGAGACTCACGCCGGCGGGCAGCAGCCGCGGGCCCAGCGAGACCAGCCACTCCTGAAGCAGCAGCACCTCGGGCACCGCCTCGGCGCCCAGCGCCTTGACGTACTCCTGACGGTAGGTGAGCGTCATCGCCGGGTCGACACCGACCAGCGGCACGCCGGTCTCGGCCAGCGCCGACAGGCGCCGGGCCTGCTTCGCGGCGGTGCGCTGGAAGGCGCCGAGGAAGCCCTGGACATTGAGCGGCTTGCCGTTGGGCCCGAAGGGGGCGACGAACACCCGGATGTCCAGGCGCGTGAGCAGCTCGACGATGTCCATCACCAGTTTCGCCTCGAAGTGGCTGGTGAAGGCATCTTGCACCAGGATCACGCTGCGCGCCTTCTGGGCGTCGCTGAGCACCCCCAACGTGGTCGGCGTGGCCTCGGCGATGCCCCAGGCCTCGAGCTGCTTGGTCAGGCTCGCCCGCGACAGCCGCGGGCTGTCGACCATGCCGATCGGCCCGGCGAGCAGGCGGTCGACCAGCCGGTTGCCGAGCAGGGCATTGTAGAGCGGGGCCACCGGCTTGAGATAGGGCACGAAGAATTCCAGCCCGCCGATCAGGTAGTCGCGGGGCGGGCGCAGATAGCGGCCGTGATAGACCTCGAGGAAGCGCGAGCGGAAGTCCGGCACGTCGACCTTGACCGGACACTGGCCGGCGCACGACTTGCACGCCAGGCAGCCGGCCATGGCGTCGTAGACCTGATGGGAGAAATCGGCTTCGCCGCGACGCTTGGCCAGGGTGTTGCGCACTCGCTGTGGCAGGCGGCGAACGAAGCCCCAGGCGCCCTCGGCCCGCTGCTGGCGCGACGCTTCGAGCACGTCGCCGCCGGCCCGGCCCTGCAGGCGCAGCCATTCGCGCATCAGGCTGGCGCGCCCCTTGGGCGAGTGAATGCGCTGTCGAGTCGCCTTCCACGACGGGCACATGGCGTCCTTCGGGTCGTAGTTGTAGCAGGCGCCGTTGCCGTTGCAGTACACCGCGCTGGCGTGGGCCTGCCAGACGCGCTCGTCGATCTGACGGTCGAGTTCGCCGCGGGTCGGCACGCCGTCGATGGTCAAAAGGCCCGGATCGGCCGACTGCACGGCGATCGGATCGCCGGTCCGTGCCGGTTGCGTCTCGTCGGCTCGGGCCGGGGTGGCGATCTTGCCCGGATTGAGCTGATTGCGCGGGTCGAAGGCCGCCTTGAGACGCTGCAGGCTGGGGTAGAGCTCACCGAAGAACCGGGGGGCGTATTCCGAACGCACGCCCTTGCCGTGTTCGCCCCACAGCAGGCCGTGGTACTGCTTCGTCAGCGCGGCGACCGCGTCGGACAGCGTGCGGATCAGCGTCGCCTGGTCGGGATCCTTCATGTCGATCGCCGGACGCACGTGCAGCACGCCGGCATCGACGTGGCCGAACATCCCGTACTTGAGGCCGTGGGCGTCGAGCAGGGCGCGGAACTCGGCGATGTAATCGGCGAGGTGCTCCGGCGGCACCGCGGTATCCTCGACGAAGGGGATCGGCCGCTTCTCGCCCTTGACGTTGCCCAGCAGGCCCACCGCGCGCTTGCGCATGGCGTACACCCGGCCGATCTGGCCGCGGCCCTCGGCCAGGGTGTAGCCCAGCCGGTCGACCCGCTGATCGCTCTCCAGGTGGCGACAGAAGGCGGCGACCCGTGCGGCGAGGCGTTCGGGATCGTCGTCGTTGAATTCGACCAGGTTGATGCCGCGCGTTGCCGTGGCCTGGCCGGCGTGCGCGGCCGTGGCGGTCTCGCCGTCGCCGTTGGGCGCGTTGTCGGGGAAGAACTCGGCGACGCTGTCCCAGACGAAGTCCTCCATCGCCAGCAGCAGCACGCTGTCATCGATGGTCTCGATCGAGGTGGGGCGGGGTATCGCCGGCTCGCCGTCGGTCGCATCGCCCCCCATCAGCGCCTTGGCATCGCGCAGCGCGTCCATGAAGCCGGCGTAGCGCACGTTGACCAGCGTCGAGTGCCTGGGGATCGGCAGCACGTTGAGGGTCGCCTCGGCGAGCAAGCCCAGCGAGCCCTCCGCGCCGCACAGCACGCTGTTGAGGTCGAAGCGTCCGTCGGCGGTGCGCAGGTGCGCCAGATCGTAACCGGTCAGGCAGCGGTTGAGCGGCGGGAAGACGGCGGCGATGCGCTCGCGCTGGGTATCGATGATCTCGCGCGCGGTGCGGTGGATATAGCCGACGACGCCCTCGCGGGCGCACAGCGTGTCGAGTTCGGCGTCGTCGACCGGCCGGCTGGTGAAGCGCTCGCCGCCGAGCAGCACCGTGTCGAGTTCGAGCACGTGATCGCGGGTCTTGCCGTACTCGCAGCTGCCCTGGCCGCTGGCGTCGGTGGCGATCATCCCGCCGATGGTGGCGCGATTGGAGGTGGACAGCTCCGGGGCGAAGAACAGCCCGTGGGGGGCCAGCGCGGCATTGAGCTGATCCTTGACCACCCCGGCCTGGACGCGCACCCGACGGTTCTCGACATCGATCTCGAGGATGCGGTTCATGTACCGGGAAACGTCGACCACCAGGCCGTCGGTGAGCGACTGGCCGTTGGTGCCGGTGCCGCCGCCGCGGGGGGCGAGCACGATATCCTGAAAGTCGGTCTGGCTCGCCAGGCGGGCGATGCGCTCCAGGTCGTCGGCATCGCGCGGGTAGAGCACCGCCTGGGGCAGGCGCTGGTAGATCGAGTTGTCGGTGGCCAGTACCGTGCGGTTGGCGTAATCCGGGGCGATGTCGCCGGCGAATCCCGCCTCGGCGAGGGCCCGCAGGAAGTGGCTGTAGCGGGCCTCCCCGGCTTCAGCGGGCGTAAGGCGCTCGATCATGGAGCCTCCAACATGGTGTGCCAATACAAGACCCGGAACCCGGGGTCTCATGTTCCTGCCACGGACGATGGCCAGGGCTTATACGAAACATCGGCGCGCGCAGGCCGTTTGCGTACAGAGCCTAGAAGCCATAGAGCCTGGCGGGGTTGTGCACGAGTATCCTGTCGCGCGTGGCGGTGTCGGGTACCAGACGCAGCAGCTCGTCCACCAGGTCGCCGTCGTCGGGCATGGCGCCGGGCAGTTTGACGTGCGGCCAGTCGGTGCCGAAGACGCAGCGCTCGGGATTGGTCGCCACCAGGGCCTGCAGGAAGGGATCCACGTCGCTGTAGGGCGGGGCGGCAGCGCCCAGCGCCGTCACCCGATCGGGACCCGAGAGCTTGACCCAGGTCCTGCCCTCGGCGAGCAGTGACAGCAGGCTCTCGAAGCCGGGGTCGCCGATGCCCTTGGGCGTGGGCACGTGGCCCATGTGATCGATGACCCGGGGGACCGGCAGCGGCTCGAGGATGGCCCGCAGATCGCCGACCGTCGAGACGTCGACGAGGCACTGGACGTGCCAGCCGAGTTCGGCGATACGTTCGCCGAGTGCCCGGATCGCACGGAAATCCACGCCGCCCGGAAACAGCAGGTTGACGCGGATGCCGCGCACGCCGAGGTCGTGCATGTCCCGCAGTTGGGCATCCGTCACCGAGGCGTCGACGACGGCGATGCCGCGTCGTTCGACGCCGGCCTCCCGGGCCTCGCGCAGGGCGTCGAGCAGCCGCCGGTTGTCGGTCCCGTAGACGCTCGGCTGCACCAGTACCGCGCGCTCGAAGCCCAGGGTGGTCAATAACCGCTGATACGCCTCGGCGCTGGCGTCCGGTGGCGTATAGCCGCGGTCGGGGTGGTAGGGGTAGCGGGTCGCCGGGCCGAACAGGTGGGCATGGCAATCGCAGGCACCGGCGGGCAAGGCCTGGTGCGGTGTTCGGGGGGCCGGGTTGGGGCCGGGTATGTCGGGTCTGTGCATGGTCACGGATCTATCCGGTGGGAGACTGCAGGCCGAGGCGGCGCATGGCGTTGGTCAGGTGCAGGCGCATGGCGGCGCGGGCATCCTCGGGCTCCCGGTTGAGAATACTGTCGACGATGTTGTGGTGTTCGGCCTGGGCGATCTGCTCGAGGGTGGCATCACGGGCCGAGTTGTGCCGGGCCGTGCTGATTGCCGTCGACATGCGGTTATAACAAAAATCAATGAAATCAGAGAAGTAGTGATTTCCGGTGGCCTGCGCGATGGCCTGGTGAAGCGCCAGGTCATGGGCGTCGCCGGGATCGCCGTGTTGCAGGCTCTCCGCCAGCCGCGCCAGGGCATCGGCGATCGCGTCGCGATCTTGCGGTGTGGCGTGGGTCGCGGCGAGCGCCGCCGCGCCGGCCTCGATCTCGCGGCGCATCTGGTAGATGTAGCGCAGTTCCTGCTGGTCGACGGCGTCCGCCGTCATCGCAAACACCGAGCGCTCGGGCAGCACCGAGGCGACATAGGTGCCGCTTCCCTGCTGGGTGACCACCAGGTTCGCCTGTCGCAGCTCGGCGATCGTCTCACGGATCACCGCGCGGCTGCTGCCGAAGCGGGCCATGAGCTTGGCTTCGGTGGGGAACCGGGAGCCCAGCGGATAGTGGCCTTCGCGGATTTCCCGCTCGAGCGTGGCGACGATCGTGGCCGACAGGCGTTGACCGCGCCGCGCGGCGGTCGGGGCCGGTTTTCGTGCGTGCGTCATTGGGCCAGCCCGGGCAGCCATAGCGTCACGGCCGGCACGTAGGCGATCAAACCCACGACGATCAGCAGCACCGCCAGGAAGGGCAGCAAGTGCCTGGCGATGCGCTCGATGCTCATGCCGCTCACCGAGGAGGCGACGAAGATCGAATAGCCCAGCGGTGGCGTGACCATGCCGACAGCGAAGTTGATCACCACCATGGCGCCGAGCTGGATGGGGTCCAGGCCGATCTGCGTGCCGAGTCCGATGAGAACGCCGCTCATGATGACCATGGCGGAAATATTGTCCATTACGGCGCCCAGCGCCAGCAGCAGCAGGTTGATGAACAGCAGCAGGAGGATCGGATTGCTGGTCAGCCCCAGGATCAGCTCGGTGATCCGGGTCGGCAGTTGTTCGCTGGCGATCACCCAGGCGAAACCGGAGGCCGTGACGATGATGAACATGATCACCGCGGTGGTGCGCATGGCGCCGATCAGCAGGCCGGGCAGTTGCCGCAACTGCAGGTCGCGATGCACGAACACCCCGATGATGGCGCTGTAGAGCGCCCCGACCATCGCCGCCTCGGTGGGCGTGAAGATCCCGCCGTAGATGCCCCCCAGGATCACCACGGGCGCGATCAGCGCCCAGATGCCGTCGCGCAGGGCGTCGACGATCTCGCGACCGGAGGCGCGTGGCTGGCCCTGGATCCCCTGGCGCCTGGCGTAGAGGACGCTGATCACGCAGAAGCCGGCAGCCGCGAGAAGACCCGGGATCACACCGGCGAGGAACAGCTGGGAGATCGATTCCTCGGAGAGCACGCCCCAGATCACCATGGGAATGGATGGCGGAATCATCTGGCCCAGGGGGCCGACGGCGGTGGCCAGGGCGGCGGCATAGCCCCGCTTGTAGCCCCGGGTTTCCAGCTCGTCGATCATGATCGAGCCGATCGCCGCCGTGGTTGCCGGCGCCGAACCGGAAATGGCGCCGAAGAAGGTCCCCGCGCCGACGGTGGAGATCGACAGGCCGCCGGGAAGATGGCCCACGAAGGCCGATGCGACTTTCACCAGGCGCCGCGATAGACCGCCGGCGCCCATCAGCTCACCGGCGAAGATGAAGCCCGGGATGGCCAACAGTGCCGTCGAGCTGCTGCCCGCGATGAAACGCTGGGCCGCGATCAGCGGGTTGAGATCCGCCATCCAGATGCCCACCAGGGTCAGCAGGCCCAGGGCGATGGCGATGGGCGCGCCAAGGGCGAGCAGGCCGAACAGGCCCAGCGTGAGCACGAGTCCCGTTTCACCCATGTTGCGGTGTCCTCAAGTCGTTCAGCGAGTGGGGGCGGAGCAGCAGCACGGCGGCGTGGAAACTGATCAGCAGGCCGCTGACCGGCAGCGCCGCGTTCCTGAGCCACAACGGATAACGGATCGCCGGCGAGACCTGGCCCAGGGTGAACTCCATGAAGCCATAGCCCGTCCAGAGCATGGCCATGCCGAAGAGCAGCACCAGCAGCACGTTCAGGCGCTCCAGCAGCCCCGCGAGACGACCGGGAAGCCAGCCGAGCAGGAGGGTGACGCGCACGTGCTCGAAGCGCCGCACCAGCTCGCTGGCGAACAGGAAGACCGTCCAGGAGGCGGCCAGCAGGGCGACCTCATCGGACCAGGCCAGGGAGTCCTGCAGCACGTAGCGATAGAAGACGCCCAGCAGCAGGGTGAGAATCATGATCGATGCCGTGATGGCGCCCAGGTATCGGGTCGCCCTGGCCAACAGCCGACTGGCGTCGTCGAGATAGCGGTACATGACGGAGAGTCCACGCAGGAAGGCCCGGCGCCAGGCCGGGCCTCGAGGGATTACTGAGTCGTGATCTGCAGGGCGCGATCGAGCAGGTCACTGCCGATCTTGTCGCGATACTCCTCGTACACCGGCTTGACCTTGTCGCGGAAGGCGGCGACGTTCTCGACCCGGTTGACCTGCATGCCCTGGCTCTCGATCTGATCCAGGATCTTGTCGTTGTTGCTGGCCACCGTCTCGCGCTGGCGGGCGATCGCCTTCTGCGCGGCCTGGCGGACGGTCGCCTGCTGGTCGGCGGAGAGGCTCTTGAAGGTCTGCTTGGAGATCAACAGTCCCAGGGCGTTGTAGGTGTGCTGCGTCAACGAGAGATACTTGGTGACCTCGGGATACTTGTTGGCATAAATCACCGGCAACGGGATTTCCAGGCCGTCGACGGTGCCCTGCTGTACGGCGGTGAAGGCCTCGCTCCAGGCCAGCGGCGTGGGATTGGCACCCAGCGCCCGGAAGCTGGCGATGTACAGGTCGCTGGGCTGGACGCGCAGCTTGATGCCGTCGAAGTCGTCGGGAGTCTGGATGGCACGCACGTTGTTGATGGTGTTCCGGAAGCCGGCTTCGGCGAAGCCCAGCCCGACGATGCCCTGGGCGTCCAGGCGGTCCATCAGCGCCTGGCCGATCTCGCCGTCGAGCACTTCGTGGGCCTGTTGGCTGTTGGCGTAGAGGAAGGGCAGGTCGTTGAGCTGGAAGGCCGTGTCCAGAGTGCTGATCTGCGTGCCGGTGATCACGCCGGCGTCGAGAATGCCCAGTTGCATCCCCTGCAGCATTTCCGTGTCATCGCCGAGCTGGTGGTTGGGGAAGAACTTGACCTCGAATTCGTCGGGGGCGGCCTTGTCCAGCTCTTCGGCGAAGTAGTGCGCGGTGATCGCGTAGGGGTCGACGTCGCTGTCGGCGGTCGTCCAGCCCAGGCGGATGGTGGTGGCGGCCAGCGCCTGACTGGTGATGGCCAGGGTGCCGGCCATGATCAGGCCGGAGAACAGGGATCGCTTTGCGGTCGGGGTCATCGTGATGCCTTTGTGAAAGAGGAGAGGGCTGAATTTGTCTTACGAATTCGTTCGAATATGGCCTTATGGGCCTTTTTGTCCGACCGATCATAGACGATAGGCCATGAACCGGCTAGACATACGTGCTATCGGCAGGAAGGTTCATCGATTCAGCCCGATAAGCGAGTGGGCGCGTGGCTCGCGTCCGGCGAATTCTTTACAATGGCTGGCCTCGCCGTCCGCCGCGCTGCTGTCCGCGGGCGACGGCCGTTCCCATCGCTATTTGTCAATGGAAAGGCTCTTATGCTCGATCCCAGGCTGCTTCGCAGTGAGCTCGCCCACGTGGCGCAACGTTTGGCCACCCGCGGCTTCACGCTGGACACCGCGCGGTTCGAGTCGCTGGAAGGCCAGCGGCGCGACCTCCAGACCGAGACCGAACGGTTGCAGAACGAACGCAACGTGCGCTCCAAGGCGATCGGCAAGGCCAAGGCGGCGGGCGAGGACATCCAGCCGCTGCTCGACGAGGTCAGCGACATGGGCGAGCGGCTGGATGCCGCCAAGGCCAGGCTGGCCGAGGTCAGCGGTGAACTCGAGGCGCTGCTGGCCGGGCTGCCCAACCTGCCCCACGAGAGCGTGCCGCAGGGCGACGACGAGGCCGATAACGTCGAGCTGCACCGCTGGGGCACGCCGCGCACCTTCGACTTCGCGGTGCGCGACCATGTCGATCTCGGCGCCAAGCACGGTTATCTGGACTTCGAGATGGCCGCCAAGCTGACCGGCTCGCGCTTCGCGGTGATGCGCGGCCCCATCGCGCGGCTGCACCGGGCGCTGGCCCAGTTCATGCTCGACAAGCAGACCCTCGAGCATGGCTACGAGGAGTGCTACGTCCCCTACATCGTCAATCGCGACTCCTTGACCGGCACCGGCCAGTTGCCCAAGTTCGGCGAGGATCTCTTTCGCCTCGAGGGCGACAACGAGTATTACCTGATCCCCACCGCCGAGGTGCCGCTGACCAATTTTGCCCGCGACCACATCTTCGAGGCTCGCGAGCTGCCGGTGCGGCTGACGGCGCATACGCCGTGTTTCCGTAGCGAGGCCGGCGCCTATGGCAAGGACACGCGCGGGATGATCCGCCAGCATCAGTTCGACAAGGTCGAGATGGTCCAGATGGTCGATCCCGAGACCAGCTATCAGGCGCTCGAGGAGATGCGCGGCCACGCCGAGGCGATTCTCCAGGCGCTGGAACTGCCGTACCGGGTGGTCACGCTGTGTACCGGCGACATGGGCTTCGGTGCCGCCAAGACCTACGATCTCGAGGTCTGGCTGCCCAGCCAGGAGACCTATCGCGAGATCTCCTCGGTCTCCAACTGCGAGGACTTCCAGGCACGCCGCATGCAGGCGCGCTTCCGGCGTCCGGAGCAGAAGAAGCCGCAACTGCTGCACACCCTGAACGGGTCGGGGCTGGCGGTGGGGCGTTGCCTGCTGGCGGTGCTCGAGAACTACCAGCAGGCGGACGGTTCGATTCGCGTGCCCGAGGCCCTGCGCGGTTATCTGGGCGGCCTCGAGGTGATCAACGTCGATTGAGGGTCACCCGGCCCCGGCGTCGATCGCCGGGGCCCGGGCTTGCGGCTACGGTGTTTCGGCGCTCTCGATCGACCACACCACCGACACCCCGGCATCGAGTTCGATCTCGCCGGGGCGGTATTCGGCGGTCGTCTTGCGCTCGGCGCCGTCGGCACGCAGGCTCATCATCTGCGGGGTGTAGCGGGGCACGCCGGTCTCGTCGACCTGCAGCACCTCACCGAGTTCGACGCCCAGCGTCCGGGCCATCAACTGGGCCTTGTGACGGGCCTTCTCGAGGGCGTCCTCGAGGGCCTGGTCGGTGGCGGCGTCGCGATCGGCCAGGTCGTAGCTCACGCCGTCCAGGGCATCGACGCCGGCTCGGGTCAGGGCGTCGAGGATCGCCGGCAGCCGCGAGAGGTCGTCGATGCGCAGGCTGATCGGCCGTTCCAGTTGCGTGCGCACCAGGGTTTCCCCAGGGCCATCGCCGTCGCGACGCTGGACGCTGTCGGGGCGGACCACCAGCGAGCCCGCGTTGATCGCTCCGTCGTCGATACCCTGTTTCTCCAGCGTGCGGATCAGTTCGGCGGTGCGTGATTCCAGCCGCTCCCTGGCCTTGGCCAGTGCCTCGGGATCGGCATGCCGGGCGTCGCTCTCGGCCACCGCGGGGGTGCGCTCCCAGAGCCGTGCGTTCAAGGTGGCGATGTCCGGGGCCACGGCCAGCGTTGCCTGGGCCTGGACGCTGAGCCGATTGGGGGGCGTGTCGGGCTGGGCCTGGGCAAGCAGGCTGGCGCCCATCAGGCCGGTGAAGATCATGGCTCGCGACAGCGAGCGGCGAGGGATGGCTGACAACATGAGACCTCCTGTCTGGAAAAGAGCGGCCGAACACCGCGCCGACCGGGGCCGAGGCGATCGTCGGGTTAGCGCCGCGGGACGGTATCCTGATGGGAGCCCGGGAAACGCCGACGGTTCCCGGCGGCTCCGGCGTTGCACGTTTCTTTCACGAATCGGGCCCGGGCCTTGCCTGCTGCTGGCCCTGGTGCTGAGTGCCTGCCTGCCCGAGGCTCGGGCCAGTGTCTCCGCGGTGGACGCCACTGGCAAGCGGGTGACGCTCGAATCGCCGGCGACGCGGGTCGTCGCCCTGGCCCCGCACGCCGTGGAGATGCTCTATGCGGTGGGTGCCGGCGACGCCCTGGTCGGTGCCATCGCGGGCAGCGACTATCCCCCGGCCGCCAGGGCGCTGCCCCGGGTCGGCAGCTATCGAGGCCTGTCGGCGGAGGCGATCCTCGCCCGGCGCCCCGATCTCGTGGTGACCTGGCTCAGCGGCACGCCCTCGGCGCTGGTGGCTCGGTTGCGCGAACTGGGGGTGGCCGTCTACGCCAGCGAGCCGCGGCGTCTCGCGGACGTCGCCGAGGAGCTGCGCGAGCTGGGCCGCTTGACCGGACACGCCGCCGGCGGCGAGACGCGGGCCAGGGCATTCCTGGCACGCCTGGCAAGCCAGCGCCAGAGTCTGGCCGAGCCGCCTCGCGTGTTCTACCAGCTCGGCCATGAGCCGTTGACCACCCTGGCCGGCGGTCAGATCGTCACCCAGGTGATCCGCGCCTGTGGCGGCGAGCCGTTGTTCGCCGACCAGCCGGTACTGGTGGCCCAGGTCAGCCGGGAGGCGTTGATCGCCGCGCACCCCGAGGCGATTCTGGCCGCCGCGCCCGATGATGGCTGGCAGGCGGCTTGGCAGCGCTGGTCACTGCTTCCGGCGGTGCGCGAGAACCACCTCTACACGCTGAGCCCGGATCTGATCAGCCGTCCCGGGCCGCGGCTTCTCGACGGCATGGCCGAGGTCTGCGCGGCGCTGGCGGACACCGCCGCGACTCAGTAGTCGATACCCCGCCGGGCCTGGATGCCGGCGTTGAAGGCGTGCTTGACGTCGTGCATCTCGGTCACGGTATCGGCCATCTCGATCAATTCGCGATGGGCGTTGCGCCCGGTGACGATCACCGTCTGCTCGGCAGGGCGCTGCGTGAGGGCGCGGGTCACGGTATCGATATCCAGATAGCCGAACTTGAGCATGTAGGTGATCTCGTCGAGTACCACGAGATAGGTCCCCGGGTCCGCCAGCATGCGCTCGGCGTGCTGCCAGGCCTGCTCACAGGCCCGGGTGTCGCTGTCGCGATTCTGGGTTTCCCAGGTGAAGCCGGTGGCCATGACCGCGATGTCGAGGTTGGGGTCGTCGTGCAGTCGCTCGCGCTCGCCGCATTCCCACAGTCCCTTGATGAACTGGACCACCCCCACCTTGTAGCCATAGCCGAGTGCCCGCGTCACCGTGCCCCAGGCCGCGGTGGTCTTGCCCTTGCCGTTGCCGGTGAAGACCAGCAGCAGGCCGCGTTGCTCCTGCGCGGCGGCGACGCGTTCGTCGACGCGTTGCTTGAGTTTCTGCATGGAACGCTGGTGTCGTGTGTCGCGATCGGTCATGAAAAAGCCTCTGAAAAAAACGCCTGATTGAAACGATTGAATTTAAGGACGGTGATAAGAGAACCGGGCAGGTCTTTGATCGCAATGGCTTTCATGCCGGTGAAGAAATGCGGTGAAAATGCCCGTCGATACTGAATCAGGATTATGCCGTCATGTCGCCGGTTTTTCCCTCGATTTCGGTTGACGTAAGGCCCCCGAATGACAAGTATTGGCCCAGATACCCGAAGAATGTCTGAATCCGTCAGGGACGAGGGGACAGGCAACATCGAGCGGTGACGTGAGTCGACGCCAGCGCCGGCGGTTTCACCGCGATGCGGGTACACACGACAAGGAGACTCCCGTGCTGCCCGACACGCTCAGCCAATCCCTCGAACGTTGCTCGACGCTTCCCTCGCTGCCGACGGTGGTGATGCGGGTCATCGAATTGGCGCGCGCTCCCGATGTCAACACCCAGGAGATCGTGACCACGCTGGGCAGCGACCCGGCGCTTTCGGCGCGCCTGCTGTCGCTGGCCAATACCGTCATCTATGCGGGCTATCGGCCGGCCGAGGACCTGTCTCAGGCGGTCCACCGGGTGGGGCTCGAAGGCACCCTGTCCATGGCGTTGGGCTGCAGTCTCGTCTTCACCGCCACGGAGCACGATGCGCAGACGCTCGATCTCGAGCGTTACTGGCAGCGTTCCCTGATCGGCGCGTTGATCGCTCGCTCGCTGGCCGAGTCGCTGAGTCTGCCCGATAGCGGGGCGCTCTTCACGGCTGCCCTGCTGCAGGACATCGGCATCCTGGCGCTCCATGCCAGTGTCCCGGCACGCTATCGGGCATTGCACGCCGAGGCCGGCGACCATCGCCGCCTGGTCGAGGCCGAACGGCAAGCCTTCGGCGTCGACCACGCCATGGTCGGCGCCTGGCTGGCCGAGCGTTGGGGGTTGTCCCAGCGCATGCGCGACTGGATCGCGGGCAGTCACGACCCGCTGATCGAGGATGCCGGACCGGCCGCTCGGGCGGCCAACTGCATCATCGCCGCGGGCGGGATCGCCGATGGCTGGCTGCAGGGTGAATCGGCCCTCAGTCTCGAAATGGCGGCGGTGGAGGCCTGCTTTTCCCTGGATACCGAGAGCCTGATCGAGCGCCTGATGGGGTTGCAGGAACAGTTGCCCGGCGTGGCGAACCTCTACGACGTCGCCGTGCCGGAGCGGCTCGACCCCCAGCAGCTGATGCTCGAGGCCAAGATGCTGCTGGCGGAGCGCAACGCGCAGTTGCAGCAGGATCTGCTTCGACAGCGCCAGGAGCTGGAAGCCCTGCGCCGCGAACATGCCGAGCTGGCGCAGCAGGCACGCCGTGACGCCTTGACCGGCCTCGCCAATCGCCTGCAGCTCGAAGAGGCGTTGGCCGGCGCCTTCGACGACGCGCAGCGGGCCGAACGGCCCCTGTCGCTGGTGTTCATCGATCTGGACCGTTTCAAGGCGGTCAACGACCAGTACGGCCATGCGGTCGGCGACGAGGTCCTGCGCCGCTTCGGGGCCTTGCTGGCGGAACTGACCCAGGGCAACGAGGCGCAGGCCGGTCGCTACGGCGGTGAGGAGTTCGTGGTGCTGCTCGGCGGATGCGACACTCATGGCGCTCAGGCCTTCGCCGAGCGGCTGCGTGCCCGGCTGGCGGTGACCCCCCTGGCCAACCTGGAGAGCGGGCCACTGTTCGTGACGGCCTCCTACGGGATCGCCACCCAGCAATGGCACGCATTCAGCGATGCGAGCGAGCTGCTGCGCGCCGCCGACGCCGGCATGTATCAGTCCAAGCAGAGTGGTTGCGATCGTGTCACGGTGCATCCCGGCCGGGCCCCGCTGGCCGTCGGCGACGGAGTCGATCCCCTTCAGCGATAGCCCAGCTGGGTGGCGATCGACTCGGCATGGCGTTCGACCCAGGCCCTGTCGATCGGCCCCCAGTCGCGAATCACGTAGCGGCCGATGTGGTGGCGTTCCCCGCGGCTCTGTTCGAAGACGCAGTGGATATCCAGCTCCGCGAGGGCCTGTATCGTATCCTGGGCGGTGCGCCGCGGCATGCCGGTGGCGGTGACGATCGCCGGCACGCTGGCGGTGCCGGTGTCGATCAGATGCGCGACATACAGGCGGCGAAGAAAACTGCTGCGGGTCTTGCTGAGGGTCATGGGGTTTCTCTCGACATCCATAGAGGGTGTTTACAAAATGCCTGCGCTCGACAATACGGCGTTAAAATCGGCCTCAAATGCTCATTTACTCCGTGTAAACTCCGCTTTTTCGGCCGATTTTGCCTTGTCTTGCCTTCGCTCGCCGACTTTGTAAACACCCTCATAGGCCCCCATCCTACCCGAACAGGTCGCCCTGGCGATGCGGTGGCCGGAAATCCCCGCACTCGAGCCCCATCCCGGCACGCCGCCCCAGGCCGAGCCGGCGGCTGGCCCGCTGGAAGCGCTGTTCGAGCATGTCGACGAACACGCCTTCGCCGCGCTGGCGGTGGCCGAAGCGCGGGTCGTTGGCGCGCCCGCCCCGGCTCTGGCGAATCAGGCTCATCACCTTGGCGGCGCGCTGTGGGTAATGCGTGGCGAGCCAATCCTCGAAGAGCGGCGCTACCTCGTGAGGCAGGCGCAGCAGCATCCAGGCGGCGGTGCGTGCGCCAGCGTCGCTGGCGGCGTCGAGCAGGCGTTCCATCTCGTGATCGTTGAGTGCCGGGATGATCGGCGAGAGCAGGGCGCCGACCGGCACGCCGGCGGCGCTCAGCTCGCGCATCACCTTGAGGCGCGCCGCGGGCGAGGCGGTTCGCGGTTCCAGCGTGCGCTTGAGATCGTCGTCGAGACTGGTGAGGCTGACGAACACCCGCACCAGGCGGCGTTCGGCCATCGCCGCGAGCAGTTCCCGGTCGCGCAGAATCAGTGCGCTCTTGGTGACCAGCGTCATCGGATGGCGGCACTCCAGCAGCAGTTCGAGCACCCGGCGGGTGGTGTGACGCTGGGCTTCCAGTGGCTGATAGCAATCGGTGTTGCCCGACAGGTTGATCGGTCGGCAGACGTAGCCGGGCTTGCACAGGTCCTCGCGCAGACGTTCGACGAGGCCGGTGCGGGCGATCAGCCGGGTCTCGAAATCGATCCCCGGTGACAGGTCCCAGTAGGCGTGGCTGGGGCGCGCGAAGCAATAGATGCAGCCATGCTCGCACCCCCGGTAGGGGTTCAGGGAGCGATCGAAGCCGAGATCGGGGGAGTGGTTCCACGACAGCGCGCTCTTGGCCGGTTCGTCGCGGACCTCGGTGGCCATGTGTTCGGGGGACGCTTCCTGCCACCAGCCATCGTCGACGGCCTCGCTGACGCTGGGGGCGAAGCGGTTGTGCGGATCGAAGGTCGCGCCGCGGCCCTTGCGGGCCTGGCTGGGATGTTTCATGGTCATGGCGGGACTCGCCCTATACTGTATTCATGTACAGTATAGGGCGGTGCCGCGTGACGGCAAGGGCCGTGGATTCAGGCCATGAACTCAGGAAAGGTGCCCGGGGTTGTGCAGTTCGCGATCCTCGGCGGGCGGCGGCGTCCACTGGTAGACCCAGGTCTCGGTCAACGGTTCGTCGCCGGCCTTGAGATAGACCCGCAGGTTGATCGGCTCGGTGCCGTCGTCGGGGGGCACGACGTCGAACATCGCCCGATAGCCATTGATCGAATGCAGCGGCCGGGCGGAGGTGATCTCGATGCGTCCGGCGGAGTTCTCGATGACCGGTACCACCTCGACGTCCTGGTCGGCGTCGAAGGGGAAGGGACCGCCCTGGAAGTCGATCGCGAATCGCCAGCTGAAGTACTCGCGCTTCTGGCCGACCTCGCCGCCCAGCCCGGTGCGGGTTGCCACGCAGCGCGCCAGCTCCGGCTGCGAGGGCGGATAGTCGCACCAGTAGATGCGATAGCCGAACAGCAGTTCGTCGCCGGGCTGGACGGGTTGGTCGGGATTCCAGAAGGCGACGATGTTGTCGAAGGTCTCGTCGAGCGTGGGAATCTCGATGAGATCGATGGCGCCCTTGCCCCAGTCGGACTTGGGTTCGATCCATACCGACGGTCGGCGATCGTAGAACACGCCGTCGTCCTGGTAATGATCGAAGTTGCGATCGCGCTGGAGCAGGCCGAAGCCCTTCGGGTTCTGGTCGGCGTAGGCGTTGAAGCGCAGTTGACGGGGATTGAGCAGCGGCCGCCACAGCCATTCACCGCTGCCGGTGTGCATCGCCAGGCCGTCGCTGTCGTGGATCTCGGGACGCCAGTCCCAGTAGGCGGCCTGGTCGTTCTCGCCGACCATGTACATGCTGGTCATCGGCGCGATGCCGAGTCGCTCGATCGGCTTGCGCGGGTAGAGGGCCGTGTCGACATCCATGGTCACGCCGTCGTCGATGTTGATCGCGAAGCGGTAGGCGCCGGTGGTGCTCGCCGATTCGAGCAGGGCATAGACGGTGACCACGTTGCTCTGCGGGTCGGGACGCTCCAGCCAGAAACGGGTGAAGTCGGGGAATTCCTCGTCACGCGGCAGGCCGGTGTCGATCGCCAGGCCGCGTGCCGACATGCCGTACTGCATCGAGTCGCTGACGGCCCGGAAGTAGCTGGCGCCGAGGAAGGCCACCATGTCGCGCTTCCAGTCGTTGTCGTGAAACAGGCGGAACCCGGCGAAGCCGAGGTCCTTGGGAAGGGCGTCGCCGTCGATGCCGGACTTGCCGTAGTCGAACATCGCCGGGTCGTAGGCGATCTCGCGGGCCTGGCCGTCGACGATCTCGTAGATCTTCACCGGCTTCTTGAAATACAGGCCCAGATGGAACAGTTCGGCGCGATAGCGGGCCTGGTCGATATCGGCCCAGAGATCCTGGTCCTTGCGGAAGCTGATCGCCTGGTACTCGTCCCAGCTCAGGCCCTGGAGCTCGGCGGGGAGATTCTCCTGGGCGCCGTCGTGCTTCTGTTCGGAGAGGTGACGGGCCAGCCCCTTGAGCCAGGCATAACTGAAGGATTCGCTGGGGCCGATGGTCTTGGCGGGGGCATCGACGGCGGCCAGCACCGATGACAGGGGGAGAAAGGCGCCACCCAGGACACTGGTGGCCTTCAAGAAATCGCGTCGGTTCATCGTGTCTTCCCTGGAACGTGATGGGGCCGGGTGCCTGTGCGTTCGGCACGTGGCCGGTCCGTAGACGGGACGCCGCGATGGCGACTCGCTTCCCCGTCGGGCGTCCGGTAACCGCGTCAATATAACGAGGCGCACACGCCCCCGGCAATCCATGCCGGGGGCGCGGGCGTCGCTTACAGGCGCACGGTGACGCCGCCCTCCAGATAGCGGCCCCGGGTATCGTAACCATCGACCAGTTGGTAGTCGTGGTCGAGCGCGTTCTCGAGCTTGGCGGAGAGTTCGACGCGCGGCGTGACCTGCCAGGCCGCCCTCAGGTCGAGCCGCCCATAGCCGCCGACCTCGCCGCCGCCGTAGGAGGTGCGCTCGCTGTAGGCCCAGAGGGTCGAGCCCATCCGCCAGTCGCGGGTCAGCGCATAGTCCAGGTCGAGGCGGGCATAGCGCTCGGCCCGGTTGATCAGCCGGTCGCCGGGCTCGATGCCGGCGTAGTCATCCGACCAGCGGCGCACCTCCGGATCCTGGACGGTCAGCGAAAGCTGGCCGGTCAGGCGCTGTCCCTGCCAGCCACCGCTCAGTTCGAGACCGCGAATTCGCGTCTCGTCGACGTTGCGGTAGCTGGCGTCGGGGTAGACGCCGGTATAGACGATCAGGTCGTCGATACGGTTCTCGAAGGCCGTGACGCGGGCGTTCCAGGCATCGCGTTCGAAGGCCCAGAAGGCCTCAAGGTTCTTCGAGGTCTCGGCATCCAGGTCGGGGTTGGGATTGAAGGTGCCGTAGAGGTCGCTCAGGTTGGGCGCCTTGTAGCCGGTACCGTAGCTCGCGCCGATGCGCTGCGTGGCGCTCAGGCGATAGCCGTAGCCGAGGTTGCCGGTGGTCTGGCCGCCGAACAGCGAGTCGTCGTCGTGGCGCAGCGATGCGCTCAGCGAGTGCGGGCCGTAGTCACGCTGGATCCGGGCATAGACGCCGACGTTCTCGCGGCTGTCGCGCTGGTACTCGGCGCCGGCGCGATTGTCGAAGTCGATCCAGTCGTGGCGGTAGTCGACGCCGATCAGGTCGACGCCGTTGTCGCGAGTGAAGCGATGCTGCAGGCCGAGTTCGTCGCGATGGGTCTCGGTCAGGCTCTGACGCTCGCCCTCGTAGCGCTCCTCGCGCCGCTCGTCGAAATGCCCGGCGGTGACCTGCATGTGCCAGCTGTCGTCGACGGCGACATCCAGCTGGCCGCTGAAGGCCTGCTGGTAGCCGGTGGTGAGGCAGTCCTGGGATTCCGGGGCGGAGAAGTCGCCGCTGCGATAACAGCTGTCGTACTCGGCGTCGACGTTCTGACGCAGGGCATCGAGCCGCAGCGAGGCGCTGTCGCTCAATTGCTGGCTGAAGCCCAGCTGGCCCCCTTCGCGGTCGAAGCCGTCGCGCTCGCCGCTGGTATCGGCGCGGGTGGCATTGAAGCCGTCGCCCCGGCGGTGAAAGAGCGTGGCATCGAGGCGAGTGTCGTCATCGCCGGTGGCGACCCAGGCCGACTGGCGCGTCGTGTCGTTGCCGCCGGCGCGAACGCTGAGTGCGCCCTGGGTCCCGGCGCCGGTGCTGCGCCGGGTGAAGATCTGGATGACGCCGCCCAGCGCATCCGCGCCATAGGCCGCCGCCCGGGGGCCGCGCACGATCTCGATGCGGTCGATGGCGGAGAGCGGCAGGAATTCGAGGCTGGCACCGCCGCTGGTCGCCGAGTTGATCCGCACGCCATCGACGAGCACCAGGGTGTGGTCGGACTCGCTGCCGCGCAGGAACAGGCTGGACTGGGTGCCGGGTGGCCCGTTCTGGGTGAGTTCGATGCCGGCACGGGCCTGCAGCAGGTCGACCACGGAGTCGGCCTGCAGGCGCACGATCTCGTCGCGGTCGATGACCGTGGTGCTGGCGAGCACGTCGGTTTGGGTCTGGGGCAGGCGGTTGGCGGTGACCTGCAGGGTGTCCAGGCGCTGATCGGCCTGGGCGCCGGTCGCCGCGGTCAGGCCCAGGGCCAGCCACAGCGGATTCTTCTTGAACGGCATGGAATGATCCTCAAGCGCGTATTGTGTGATCGCTACGCGATGAGGAGGACGGGTGACGACGGCCCGCCAAGGGGCCTCGGGGGATCGCCCGGGACGACACGGTAAGCGCCGCCGGGCAGCCACGCACCGGTCGCCACTGGTGAAGCCCTCCGCATCAGCCAGTGAAGAGACGCAGGCCGGTCTCCGGACTGACGCGTGCGGACGAAAGGGCGCTTTCGACTCGACAACCGATGACGCCTTCCCGCCGTGGGGCAGTGGCTGGCCTGAGCCTGTCATCGAGGGACGCGAATACCGTTGCGGGGGCAGTGCGGGAGTCTCACCCGCTTCCCGAGCACCTGTGACTCGACGGTGGGGGATTCTGCGGGGGTGGTGAGGGCAAGTCAACGCCGTGACCGGGAGACAAGGCCGTGGCGGGTTCAAAGTCCCGGTCGTCCCTGACCGGGCGTGCGCTGTGCATCCCTGCTGTCCCGTTGGGCGTATCCATGCTCAACATCTTTAACATGGCACGGGACTCGGAGTTTGCGTTTAACACAGGTTATGAAATCTCAAAAAAATCGATAGCTTGAAAAGACTATCGCGCCTCAACTGCCGCTATCGCGCGGGTTTTTCTCGTGGATCAGCAGTTCCACGCGCCGGTTCGCCGCCCGACTTTCGGCGTCCTCGCCCGGTTGCAGGGGGCGGGTCGCGGCATAGCCGATGGCCCGCAGGCGCTCGCCACGAATGCCGCGCTCCAGCAGATAGCGCAGTACGGCACTGGCACGGGCGCTGGAGAGTTCCCAGTTGGACGGGTAGCGGGCGGTATGAATGGGAATGTCGTCGGTGTGCCCTTCGATGGAGATCTCGCCCCGAACGTCCGACAGGAAGGGAACCAGGCCTTGCAGGATGCGGCGACCGTCATCGGTCAGCTCGGCCTGGCCGCTGGCGAACAGTAGACGATCCTGGATGCGCAGGTTGAGACCCGCGGCGCTGCGCGAGACGTCGACACCCTCCAGTTGGGGCAACAACCCCGAGTGCCGTGGCTGAACACCGCTCGTGGCGGGACGTCCGGGGTCAGCCGTCGCTGCCGAGGGTGGCCGGTCGTCGGTGGCCGGGTCGCTCAGGCTCAGCAGCAGGACGAACAGCGTGATCAGCAGCGTGAGCACGTCGAGATAGCTCATCAGCCAGCTTTCGCCATCCTCGCTCGGCCCGCCCTGGCCGGGCAGCAGGTCCTGATGCGTTTCACTCATGAGCGGCACCGTCAACCGGCACGGTGGTGTCCGACACGGGGCGATGGTCGCGGATCTCGTCCCGATAGCTGGCCATGAAGGAGTTCAGGGTCTCTTCGATGAAGGAGGGCAGGCGTCGCCGGCAAATCAGCGAGATGCCCTCGAGCACCATGTTCATGGCGATCAGTCGCTCCTCGGTACGCCGTTCCAGCTTGACCGCGATCGGCTTGAAGACCAGGTTGGCGAGCAGGATGCCGTAGAAGGTGGTGAGTAGCGCCACTGCCATGCGCGGGCCGACCTGGGCGAGACTGCCGCCGTCCATGACCTCGAGCATGTTGACCAGCCCCACCAGGGTACCGAGCATGCCGAAGGCCGGTGCATAGGCGGCCATGGTGCGGAAGATCTGCGCCTCGGCATGTTCGCGGGCCTTGAGCCGGGCGATGCGCCAGCGCAACAGGTCGATGATCTCCTGCTCCTTGGTGTTGGCGATCACCAGTTGGATGCCGGTACGCAGGAAGGGATTGCGGGTGGTTTCCAGGGCGCGTTCGACGGCGCGCACGTCTCCCTTGAACCACAGGCGTGCCATGTCGACCAGTTCCTGGATGTCGTCGCGTACGTAGGTGTCCTCGCGGCGAAAGACCAGCCCCACCAGCCGGACCACGCGCACCACCTCCCGCAAGGGATAACTGATGAAGGTGGCGGCCAGGGTGCCGGTCAGCACGATCGCCAGGCCCGGCAGGTTGATAAAGCTGTCCGGGGATTCGGCGGTGAACAGCAGCACGCAAGCCAGCAGCAGGCAGCTGGCCACCATGCCGATCAGGGTCGAGGCATTCATCGGGTCTCCTTGCCAATGGAAGGGTCATTACCCTCCTATCGGCAAGGTGGCTCAGGGGTTGAGGGCCGCCGACGGCGTTGCCCGCGTCAATTGACCTCGGTCAAGTCGCGGAGGATCGTCGCTGATCAAGGCGGCGGCGCCCCAGTCGCGAAGTCGGCGGGCGGCCAGTGGATCGTTGACGGTGTAGCAGACCAGCCGGTAGGGGCTGGCGGCGATCGTTCGGGCGAGCGGCTCGCGCAGGCGGCGGTAGTCGACATGCACGCTGAAGGCCGACAGCGACGCCGCCTGAGCGGCCCACTGACGGGGCGCTTTCTCGTAGAGCAGGCCCAGGCGCAGTCGCTCGGGGTCGGGACGCAGGCGGCGCAGCGCCTGCAGGGCGGTGCGATCGAACGACGAGGCCAGCCAGCGCTGGGGATCGAGCCGCCGTTCGACCCGGGGCAGTACGCGCTCGACCAGCGCCCGGGCATCGCGGCCGCGGTTGACCTTGAACTCCAGATTGAGGCCCAGGTCGAGGTCGACGATCAGCTCGAGCATGGCCTCGAGGGTGGCCATCCGTTCCCCGGCAAAGGCTTCGGAGAACCAGCGGCCCACGTCGAGCCGCTGTGCACCGGCCAGATCGAGCGTGCTCAGTCGCCTGCGTTCGCCGCTGCACCGCCGGGTCCCCGCGTCGTGCCAGATCACCGGCGTGCCGTCGCCGAGCAACTGGACGTCGAGCTCGACCCAGCGGCAGCCGGCGGCGTGGGCGGCACGCACCGCCGCCAGGGTGTTCTCGGGGGCCCGGGCCGAGAGGCCGCGGTGGGCGATGAAGGCAGGCAGTGCGTCGCGCGTAGCGGTGGATGACATGGCGTTTCCCTGGCAGGCATGACCGGAAGTGACGATTGTCGATCGGGCGGCCGCGGCCGTCCATGGCCCAGTCTCGTCAGTGTGGGTGTCAGCGGCGTTTCAGGCGTTTCTGGAGTTGCGCGAGCGTGCGCGTGTTGAGCACGTCGTCGGGCTCGAGCCAGCCGCGCCGTGCCTGATCGATGCCGTAGGGCATGTTGCCCAGTTGCCCGGTGGCATGGGCGTCGGTGGAGATGGCGAGGATCACGCCGGCCTCCTTGGCCTGACGCGCGTAACGGTCGCCCAGGTCGAGCCGCGAAGGCTGGGCGTTGAGCTCCAGGCAACAGTCGCGCTGGCGGGCGCCGTCGATCAGGCGTTCGAGATCCAGCGGGTAGGCGTCGCGACGATTGATGATCCGCCCAGTGGGATGGCCGATGATGTGCACCCGCGGGTTGTCCATCGCCCTGAGCAGGCGTTCGGTCTGCTTCTCGCGGGATAGCTCGAACCTGGAGTGTACCGAGGCCACGCACAGATCGAGCGCGTCGAGCACCTCGTCGGGCAGGTCGAGTGAGCCATCCTCGAGAATGTCGACCTCGAGGCTCTTGAGGACACGAATGCCCTTGATCCGCTCGTTGAGCGCATCGATCGCCGCCATCTGCTCGCGCAGGCGCCGGCTGTCGAGGCCGTGTGTCATGCGCAGCCGCTGGGAGTGATCGGTGATGGCGATATAGGCATAGCCGCGACGCTTGCCGGCATCGGCCATCTCCTCGAGGCTGGCGCGGCCGTCGGTGTCTCGGGTGTGCATGTGCAGGTCGCCGCGGATATCGTCCAGCGTGATCAGGCGGGGCAGCCGGTCATGGTAGGCGGCATCGATCTCGCCGGTATTCTCGCGCAGCTCCGGCGGAATGAAGGGCAGGCCGACCTGGGCGAAGACCGCTTCCTCGTCTTCCCCGGCCAGGTGCTCGTCGCCCTGGCTGACGCCGTACTCGTTGATCTTGAGCCCCTTGTCGACGGCGATGCGACGAACCGCGACGTTGTGGGCCTTGGAGCCGGTGAAGTAGTAGAGTGCCGCGCCGTAACTCGCCGCCGGGACCACGCGCAGGTCGATCTGCAGGCCGTTGCCGAGGCGCACGCTGGAGCGTGTCTTGCCCCGCGAAATGACCTCGTCGACCTCCTCGTAGCCGGTGAAGCGCTGCATGATCGCCCGGCTATCGTCGCATACGGCGAGGATGTCCAGATCGCCGACGGTAGCCTTGCGGCGGCGGTAGCTGCCGGCGATGGTGACCCGGCTGACGCCGCCGGTCTCGCGCAGGTACTCGACCAGCGGTTCGGCGACCTGCTGGGCCTCGTGCAGCGGTGTGCGGCGTTCTTCGCTGTCGAGCCGCTCGAGGGCATCGAGGATCTTGTCCTGGGATTTCTCGCCGAAGCCGGAAAGCCGGCGAATCTCATCGTTGCGTGCGGCTCGTCTCAGGTCGTCGAGATCCTGAATGCCGAGTTCGTCGTAGAGCGCCTTGACGCGCTTGGGCCCCAGCTGGTCGATACGCAGCAGGTCGCGCAACGCCGGTGGCACCCTTTTCTCGGCATCGCCGAGCCCGGGCAATCGGCCGTCGCGAACCAGGGTGGCGAGCTTGTCGGCGAGATCCTCGCCGATGCCCTCGATGTCGGTGAGATCCTCGCCGGCCTCGAGCATGTCGGCGATCTGGCGCGGCTGGTTCTCGACCGCCAGGGCCGCCTGGCGGTAGGCGCGGACCCGAAAGCCGTTGGCGCCGTCGATCTCCAGCAGGTCGGCGAGTGTCGTGAGACGACGGGCGATCTCGGCATTGCGCATGGTGGCCACTCCTTGGCTGTCGGTCGAACACGTCGGCGGGTCCGTCGCGGCAGACGAAACCCCGCCGGCTCGTCAACAGCATAGTCGTCGTTGGCGCGGGGGAAAGCGTAGGGGCGAGGG
>NZ_QWBW01000047.1 GCF_004117855.1 Modicisalibacter coralii | reverse complement strand
CGCGGGGCCCATCGCCTTCGTCGGTCTGGTGGTGCCGTTCGCGGCGCGAGCGCTCGCCGGACCGGACATTCGCCGCACGCTGTGGCTGGCCCTGCCGCTGGGGCCGATCCTGATACTCGGGGCGGACGTGCTGTCGAGACTGCTGGTGGCACCCTCGGAGATGCCGCTCGGGGTGATCACGGCGCTGGTCGGCGCGCCGGTGCTGATCGCGGTCGTCCGCGCCCATCGACTGCCGGCGGTGTAGGGTCATGAAGGCTCGCATGCTCTCTCCGTCCCGGCATCGTGTTCGGCGAGCCGCCGAGGTGCCGCCGCCTCACGGTACATGGCGGCTCGCCGGTCGGGTCGTCGGTCGGGATCTCTCCGTGCTGGTCGACCGTCGCGCGGCGCTGGCCAACCTCGCCTTGGCGCTGGCGCTTGCTGGCGTGGCGCTGCTCTCTCTCTGCGTGGGGAGCCTGCCGCTCGACCCGCGAACCGCGTTGAGCGGGCTGCTCGGACAGAGCGACGCGATGCACGTCTTCGTGGTTCAGGCGCTGCGCCTGCCGCGCCTGCTCGCCGGCCTCGCCACCGGAGCAGCCTTCGCACTGGCCGGCTGTTTGATGCAGACTCTGGCACGCAACCGGCTGGCAACGCCCGGCATCGTCGGCATCGACAACGGCGCAACAGCCTTCGCGATCGCCTCGGTGATCGGCGTCGGGACCAGCCTTGCGCCGCCGCCGATGGCGCTGGTCGGCGCGGCGACGGCCACTGCGATCACCTTCGCGCTGGCCAGCGACATCGGCACGCGCGGCTACCGCTTCATCGTCGCCGGCATCGGCGTGGGCGCGGTCTTCGGTGCGCTGACCCAACTGATGATGGCGCGGGTGGCGATCGATGCCGCCAACGCCGCCTATCCGTGGACCGTGGGCAGTCTCAACACGCGTGACGCCGGCGCCGTGGCGTGGCTCGGTGCCGGCCTGCTGCTCGCCTTCGTCGGCGCGGCCTGGCTGTCACGGGCGATGACGGTGCTGCGTTTCTCCGATGCGGTGGCCCGCGGGCTCGGCTATCGCGTCAAGGCCTGTCGCTATCTGGCCTTGATGATTGCGGTCGGCCTGACCGGGCTGGCGGTGGCGGTGGCGGGGCCGGTCGGGCTGGTGGCGCTGATCGGCCCGGAGATCGCGCGTCAGCTCTCCTCGCCGCGCGGCGTGCCGCTGACGGCCTCGGTACTCGCCGGCGCCCTGGTGATGACATCGGCCGACCTGGCCGGACGCCTGCTGCTGGCACCGATCGAGGTACCGGTGGGCATCGTCACGGCGATCATCGGCGCGCCCTTCCTGCTCTGGATTCTGTTACGCCCCTCGTCGAGGTTTGTGTCATGAGCTTTCTATCATGAGTGTCCTGTCATGAGTCCCCCTTGCGAATCGGTGGCGCCACTCGCCGCCAGACAGCTGTCGTTGAGCTACGGGCACGGGCGCACGCGGCGGCGGGTAATCGAGGGCCTCGACCTGACACTGCCGGTCGGGCAGGTAACGGCGATCGTCGGACCCAACGGCTGCGGCAAGTCCACCCTGCTGGCCAGCCTGTCACGGCTGCATGCACCGGATGCCGGAGCGGTGCTGCTCGACGGGCGCGATATTCAGCGCCTGCCGGCCCGGGAGATGGCCAGGCGCCTGGCGCTGCTGCCGCAGGAGACCCAGGCGCCGGAGGGGCTGACGGTCGCGGAGCTGATCCGCTTCGGCCGTCAGCCGCATCAGGGGCTGTTCCAGCAGTGGTCGGCGGAGGACAAGCGGATCGTCGATGCCGCGCTCACCGCGGCGGATCTGCACGCGCTGGCGGACCGCCCGCTGGACGCCATGTCCGGGGGGCAGCGCCAGCGCGCCTGGATCGCCATGGCGATCGCTCAGCAGACGCCGCTGTTGCTGCTCGACGAGCCGACCTCGGCGCTCGACCTCGGCCATCAACTCGAGGTCTTCGAACTGATCCGGGCGCAGGCCGCCGCCGGCAAGACGCTGGCGATGGTGGTCCACGACCTGGTCAGCGCCTGCCGCTTCGCCGACCATCTGGTGGCGATGCTCGACGGCCGCATCATCGCCGCGGGGCCGCCGCGGGCGATCATGACCGAGGCACTGGTGCGTGAGCTCTACGGCATCGACTGCACGCTGCTCGAAGACCCGGCCACCGGTAGCCCGGTACTGACCAATCTGCGCTCATTGCGCTGAGCGCGGCCAGCGAGTCGTTCGATGCGTCGATAGCGATACTCGGGTGATTCATTCATCGCGGGGCCCGGCCGGCGCACATCGACGAGCGGGGCATTCAGCGCCAACGCTCCGGCGCCCGCCGCCGAGCACACCGATCAGCGCCAGCACGGCGAGGGCGATCACCACCGCGCCGTAGGCGTAGGTGGTCGTCTCCAGGCCCACCTGCTGGGTGGCGGCACCGGCGATCAGCGCCGGCACGCTCGCCGAGAGATAGCAGATCACGTAGAGGGCAGCCATCAGCGCCGCGCGCCCCGCGGGCGCCGCCAGCGGGGTGATGGTGCGGATCACGCCCATGAAGCCGGCGCCGAAGCCGGTGCCCGCCAGCGTGGTGCCGGCCAGCAGCAGCCACGCGGTGTGCCCGTGCACGCCGGCCAGCATCACCGCCATGCCCGCGGCGAGCCCCCAGCCACCGACCAGCAGTGCCAGACGCGGCGTCTGCCGGCGCAGCACGAGCACGCTGCTGCCGCCCACGAACGGCAGCAGGAAGGCCAGCAGCCCGCCCATCGCCGGGTTGTGCAGATCCACCACCTCGGCGATCAGCGAGGGGCCCAGCGACAGCGAGAAGCCGCCGAGCGCCCAGGCGGCGATGGCCACCGGCACCACGCGCAGCAGAGTGGCGCGTACCGCGACCGGCACCTGTACCCGCGGGCGCAGCGACAGCGGCTGCCCGGGGGTCGTCCTGGCCGTCTCGCGCATCCTCGGCAGCCACGCCAGTTGCCACAGCAACGCCCCCAGCAACAGCGCGAAGACGAGGCGCAGCGGGGCCGGCGCGTAGCCCACCAGCAACCCCGAGAACAGCGCCCCGAAGGCCATGCCGTAGAGCGGTCCGACGCTGGCCATCAGCGGCCCGTGCCGCGCGTGGCTGTCGAGGATCGCCGCCGCCAGGGCACTGGTGGCGATGCCGGTGGCCACGCCCTGCAGGATGCGCCCGGCAAGCAGCCAGCCGGGACCGTCGGCGAGCAGGAACATGCCCATCGACACCGCCTCGAGCGCCACGGCCAGGGCGATCACCGGCTTGCGCCCCCGCTGGTCCGATAGCGAGCCGCTGACCAGCAGCGTCAGCAACAGCGCGAACATGTAGACCGCGAACACCAGGGTCAGCAGCGTCGCCGAGAACCCCCAGGCGCGCTGGTACAGCGGATAGAGCGGCGTGGGCGCGCTCGAGGCGGCGAGGAAGACGACCAGGAGCCCCAGGTAGAACAGCGCCTGTCCCGTGCGTGGAGAATCATCACCCCGCGTGCAGTCAAGGGAGGAAGAAGCTGCCATGACCCACTCCTTAATGCTAAGATTTTGCGTTAATGCGAAGCATGACGCCTCCGCCCCGTTAAAGCAAATATTTTGCGTTAAGGAATCATGACTCAGAAAACCGCCGTACGCCCCGGAGGCCGCAGTGCCCGCATCCAGCAGGCCGTGCACCAGGCCGTTCACGAACTCGAGCGCGAGCTGCCGCGCGACGCCCTGACCCTGCCGCGGATCGCCGAGCGCGCCGGGGTGACGCCCTCGACCCTCTATCGTCGCTGGGGAAATCTCGCCGAACTGCTCGCCGACGTGAACCTGGAACGCCTGCGTCCCGAAACGCCACCGGCCGACACCGGGACCCTGGCCGGCGACCTGCTGGCCTGGAGCGAGCAGTATCACGACGAACTGACCTCTCGCCCCGGCCAGCGCATGCTGCGCGACGTGCTGGCCAGCGACGACGCCGAGCGGCGCCGCTGCTGCAGCGACCTGAACCGGCAACAGATGCAGACGATCGTCCAGCGCGCCGGCCAGCGCGGCGAGACCGTACCCAGCGTCGAGACGCTGATGGAGCGCCTGGTCGCCCCGCTGGTCTACTACCTGCTCTACGATGCCGAGGCCGTGGATCGCACGCGTCTCGAGCGCTGGGTGGGTGAGGTGGTGGCATTCAGTCAGCAGGCGGGACCGGTGAAGGCGTGAAGCCTGCCCTACCCACCCCGCGCCGCCAGCAGTGCCTCGGCGATCTCCTCCACCCCGCGGCCGTGCGAACCGCGGGTGATCCAGGCCGGTTTCCAGCCCATGCGTTCGCGGTAGGGAGACAGGTTGGCCACACCCACGGTATGGCGAAAGGTGGCGAACATCGGGGCGTCGTTGGGGGCGTCGCCGACGACCATCACCTGGTGCTCGAGCTGCATCCGGGTCAGTGAGAAGGTATCGCCGAGCAGGCGCAGCGCCATGCCCGCCTTGTCGAAGTCGCCCTGCCAGGCATTGATGTGGATCGAGCTGGCCCTGGCGCGCACGCCGGTGGCCTGGAAACCATCGATGATCGCCTCGATCTGATAATGGTCGAGCGGGCCGACGGCCTGAGCGTGGTCGATCGCCACGTCACACAGCCGGTAGTCCTGATCCTGGGCCAGCGCGACTTCGGGATGGCTGAGCAGCAGTTGCCGGGCCACGCCGAGCACGTGACGCTGGCGGGACCGCATGCGCACCGGGTTGTCCCACCAGGCGGTGATCAGCCGGCCCCCCTGGCGCCGGAAGCTGAAGGCGCCGTTCTCGCCGATCACCGCCGCCACCGGCCAGGCGCGGGCGATATGGTCGCACCAGCCGGCACAGCCGCCGGTCACCGGAATCACCGAGATCCCGGCCTCGGCGAGCCGCTCCAGCGCCGCCAGCGTTCCCGCGTGCAGGCGGCCGTCCTCGGTGAGGGTGTCGTCGATATCGGTGAGCAGATAGCGAATGCCGCCGAGAATCTCGGGCGGGCAATCGCCGAAGGGCCTCAGAGGCATGGCAGGCGTATAGGTCATGTCGGAACTCGCCTCGTCGGCAGGGTGGATTCCGGCGCCGGTGTGGCCGCCGGGCGCGTGGTCGATCCGTTCAGGATACGACGTCAACGGCGCATCGGCGCTCGGCCAGCCGTTGCCCCTCGGCGTCGAACAGGTGCAACCGCTCGCCGGTCAGGACAAGGCGCAAGGTCTGCCCCTCGGCGACGGCATGCTCGCCATCCAGGCGCGCCACGACGGGCTCGTCGAGCCCCGCCAGGCGGGTGTAGGCCAGGGTGTCGGCGCCCAGCGGCTCGATCAGCTCGACCCGGGTGTCGAGCGCCACGGCCGACGCCGGCATCGCCGCCCCGTCGGGCAGCGTCGTCAGATGCTCGGGACGGACGCCCAGCGTCAGCTCGGCGCCGTCGTCCAGCCCGGTGGCCAGGTCGAGCTCGCCGCCGTCGGGCAGCTCCAGGCGTTCGCCGCGGACCGTCACCGGCAGGAAGTTCATCGCCGGCGAGCCGATGAAGCCGGCGACGAAGCGGGTCGCCGGGCGGTCGTAGAGCGCCATCGGCGTGCCGCACTGCTCGACACGCCCAGCGTTCATCACCACCAGCCGGTCGGCCAGGGTCATCGCCTCGGTCTGATCGTGGGTCACGTAGACCGCGGTGACCCCGAGGCGCTTCTGCAGGCGCCGGATCTCCAGGCGCATCTGCACGCGCAGCTTGGCGTCGAGGTTGGACAGCGGCTCGTCGAAGAGGAACACCTGCGGCTCGCGGACGATCGCCCGGCCCATCGCCACGCGCTGGCGCTGGCCGCCCGACAGCTGGCGCGGGCGGCGGTCGAGCAAGGCCCCCAGGTCGAGCAGCTCGGCGGTGGCATTGACCCGGCGACGAATGTCCGCCTTGGCAACGCCACGGTTCTTGAGGCCGTAGGCCATGTTGTCGTACACGCTCATGTGCGGGTAGAGCGCGTAGTTCTGGAAGACCATGGCGATGTCACGCTCGGCGGGTTCCAGGTCGTTGACGCGTCGCGCGTTGATGGCCAGCTCGCCGGCGGTGATCGATTCCAGCCCGGCCAGGGTGCGCAGCAGGGTCGACTTGCCGCAGCCCGAGGGACCGACGATCACCACCAGTTCGCCGTCCTCGACGGCCAGGTCGATCCCGTGCAGGGCGGTGAAGCCGTTGGGGTAGCGTTTCTCGAGGGCGCTCAGTTGCAAGGTAGCCATAGCGTTTCCCGTTGAATCGGTCGTCACTTCTCGCTGTCGACCAGGCCTTTGACGAAGTAGCGCTGCATCAGTAGGATCACCAGCACCGGCGGCCCCATGGCCAGCATCGCGGTGGCCGTGACGTCCTGCCAGGGCACCGGCGAGTCACCGGTGGTCAGCAGGCGCTTGAGGCTCACCACCACGGTCATGTAATCGGCGTCGGTGGTGACCAGCAGCGGCCACAGATACTGGTTCCAGCCGTAGAGGAACATGATCACGAACAGCGCGGCGATGTTGGTCTTCGACAGCGGCAGCAGAATGTCGCGCAGAAAGCGCCAGGGGCCGGCACCGTCGATGCGCGCGGCCTCGACCAGTTCCGGCGGGATGGTCAGGTAGAACTGCCGCAGCAGGAAGGTCGCCGTGGCGCTGGCGATCAGCGGCAGGATCAGCCCGGGGTAGCTGTCGAGCAGGTGCAGGTCGGCGGCCACCTGGTAGGTGGGCACGATTCGCACCTCCACCGGCAGCATCAGGGTGATGAAGATCAGCCAGAAGCACAGCCGGCGCAGCGGGAAGCGGAAGAACACGATGGCGTAGGCGGCCAGCAGCGAGATGGCGATCTTGCCCACGGCGATGCCCAGCGCCATCACCAGCGAATTGGCGAGCAGCTTCAGCACGTTGGTGCCCAGGCTGTTCACCGGGTCCTCGATCAACCGCGCGTAGTTGGCCAGCCCGGTGTCGCCCACCCACAGCGGCGCGACGTGGCCGGAGAGCTCGCTCATGGAGTGAGTGCTGGCGGCGAAGGCCAGCCACACCGGCAGGAAGAACAGGCCGCAGCCCACGGCCAGCAACAGATGGCTGGCGATATCCAGCCCGGGACGTTGGTAGCGCATCAGTACTGGACTCGACGTTCGACGAAACGGAACTGGATCAGCGTCAGCAGACCCACGAGGATCATCAGCAGCACCGACTGGGCGGCGCTGGACCCCAGATCCTGGCCGATGAAACCATCCTCGTAGACCTTGTAGACCAGCGTGGTGGTCGCGCCGGCCGGCCCGCCGCCGGTCACGGTGTCGATGGTGGCAAAGGTCTCGAAGCAGGCGTAGACGCCGTTCATCACCAGCAGGAAGAAGCTGGTCGGCGACAGCAGCGGAAAGGTCACCGTCCAGAAGCGCCGCCAGGGGCCGGCGCCGTCGATGGCGGCGGCTTCCAGCAGACTCCGGGGGATGGTCTGCAGCCCGGCCAGGAAGAACACGAAGTTGTAGCTCATCTGCTTCCACACCGAGGCCAGGATCACCAGCAGCAGCGCCTGATCGCCGTCGAGGTTGTGGTTCCAGTCGATGCCCAGTGACTCGAGGCCGGCACTCACCAGCCCCAGGGTGGGGTCGAAGAGAAACATCCACAGTACCCCGGCCACCGCCGGCGCCACGGCGTAGGGCCAGATCAGCAGCGTCTTGTAGGCGTTGGCCCCCTTGATGACGCGGTCGGCCTGCACCGCCAGCAGCAGGGCGATGGCCATGGCGCCCAGCGCCACCGACAGCGAGAAGACCACGGTGGTGCCCAGCGCCTGATAGTAGTCGGGCTCGTGCAGCACGGCCGCGAAGTTGGCCAGCCCGGCGAACTGCCGCGACAGGCCGAAGGCGTCCTCGACGTAGAAGGCCTGTTCGACCGCCTGCAGCGACGGCCAGAAGAAGAACACCCCGACGATGATCAACTGCGGCGCCATCAGTAGCCAGGGCGTGACACGATAGCGTTGGAAGTGAGTCATTCAGGATCTCCGCCACGCATCTCGACCCGCCACCGGCTGACGGTGGCGGGCCGAACCTGCCGGGCAATTAGCTATTGGCGCGCTGGAACTTCTCGAGCAACGCATTGCCCTTCTCGGCGGCCTCGTCGAGCCCCGCCTGGACACTGACGTTGCCGGCGAAGATCTTCTCCAGGGCCTCGTTGATCACGTCGCGGATCTGCACCATGTTGCCCAGCCGCAGCCCCTTGGAGTTCTCGGTGGGCGCAGAGCCGGTCATCTGCTCGATCGCCACGTCGGTACCGGGGTTCTCGTCGTAGAAGCCCTGCTCGCGGGTCAACTCGGCGGCCGCGGTGGTGATCGGCAGGTACCCGGTGAACTGGTGCCAGTCGGCCTGCACCTCGGGCGAGGAGAGATACTCGAAGAACTCGGCGATGCCCTTCTTCTGGGCCTCGCTGGCGCCGTTGAGCACCCACAGCGAGGCGCCGCCGATGATGGTGTTGTTGGGGGTGTCGGTCACGTCGGCGTCGTAGGGCAGCGGCGCGACACCGAAGTCGAAATCGGCGTTGTCACGCACCCCGGCGTAGGAGGCCGACGAGCCCATCATCATCGCGCACTCGCCGGAATAGAACTTGGGCGCCGCCTCGTCCTTGCGGCCCCCGTAGACGAAGCGACCGTCCTGCTGCCACTGCGCAAGACGCTGGATATGATCGACCACCGCCGTCTCGTTGAACTGCAGACGGGCATCCAGCCCCCCGAAGCCGTTGGCCTCGCTGGCGAAGGGGATGTCGTTGCGCGCCGAGTAGTTCTCGAGCATCACCCAGGAGGGCCAGGTGGTGGTCAAACCGCACTCCGCGGCACCGGAATCCACCACTTTCTCCAGCGCCTCGCCGAGCCCCTGCCAGGTCCTGGGCACCTCGTCGACGCCGGCCTGCTCCAGGATGTCGCGATTGACGTAGGTCACCGGCGTGGAGGAGTTGAACGGCAGCGAGAGCATCTTGCCGTCGGTGGTGGTGTAGTAGCCGGTGACCGCGGGCAGGTAGGCGGACGGATCGAAGTCGGCGGACTCGTCGGCCATCAGTTGATAGACCGGCACGATGGCACCCTTGGCGTGCATCATGGTCGCCGTGCCGACCTCGTAGATCTGGACGATCTGCGGTGCCTTGCCGGCACGGAAGGCGGCGATCGCCGAGGTCATGGTTTCGGTGTAATTGCCCTTGAACACCGGCTTGACGACGTAGTCGTCCTGGCTGGCGTTGAAGTCGGCGGCGATCTCGTCGACCTTCTTGCCCAGGCCCCCGCCCATGGCGTGCCACCATTCGATCTGGGTGGCGGCCCGGGCCGAACCGGCGGACAGCAGGGCCGCGGCGCCGATACTCAGCAAGGCGGCCGAGGGCCAGCAGCGTGACGCGACAGACGAAAGCGGCGAACGAGACATGCAAGGCTCCTTTGCGAGACGAAGTCGTCGATGGTTCGAACGGTCGACCCCGCTGACCGCTCGAAACGCGCAGAAGACTCTAGGCCGAAAATCTTTCAGGAAGGTGACGATTCGGTGTTCGTTCGGCTCGGACCGGGTCCCGGTGGTTTGTCCGCCAGGCCACGAGGTATCGGCAGGGCAAGCGGCATGTCGCCGTCAGGCGTCGCCGGCCAGCAGCACTTCGTGGAGCGCGGAAGCCGCCACCGACAGCGCCTGGTCGGCGCGGGTCAGCACCCCCACCGAACGCTCGATGACCGGATCCGTCAACGGCAGGCAGCAAACGCCCATCGACGCCATCTGCTCGATGCACAACGCCGGGACCGCGCTGACCCCCAGCCCACTGCTGACCATGCGTCCCACCGTGGCGAGCTGATGGCTCTCGAAGGCCACCGGCAGCGTCATGCCCCGCGTCTGCAGATGCCGCTCGAGCATCAGGCGCACCTGCGAGGGCCGCTGCAGGGCGACGAACGGCTGCGCCAGCAACTGGGCCCAGGTCACGACCGCCTGCCCGGCCAGCGACGATTGCCGGGGCACCGCCGCGACGAAGCGATCCCGATAGATCGGCGAGAAGGTCAATCCGGCCACGGACGGCGGTTCGAAGGCGATGCCCAGTTCGACGCGCTGGGCCTGGACCATCTCGATGACCTGCTCGTTGATGACGTCGTGCACGGTGATACCCACGCGCGGGTAACGGTCGCGGAAGGTCGCCAGCAGCGGGGGCAGCCGGTTGGCGGCGAACGACGGCATGGCGGCGACCACCACCCGGCCCTGCTGCAGGCGAAAACGCCGCCGCAGGGTATCCTCGACATCGTCCCACTCGGCGATCAGGCGCCGCGCCAGGGGCAATAGCGCCTCGCCCTCGGGAGTGAGCCGGACCTGGCGCGTGGTGCGCCCGAACAGCGCCCCGCCGAGCTGGGATTCCAGGGCCTTGATGGCGAGGCTGAGCGCCGACTGCGAGACGTGCAGCCGTTCGCTGGCCTGGGCGAAGCTGAGCGTCTGGGCGACGGCGAGGAAGGCACGCAATTGCTTCACGGTCATCGGCATGCCCCCGATTCACTGATTGAAAAAACTCAACAATCATTTTTTAAAACAAACTTAACAAAATAGTCGCCCCGCGCCATAGTCCAAGACGCACAACAACACGGAGACACGCCATGGCCGGTTTCGACAAGCGCGTAGGGTCCTACGCGGAGGCCCTCGAGGGACTCGAGGACGGCATGACCCTGCTCGCCGGGGGCTTCGGCCTCTGCGGTATTCCCGAGAACCTGATCGCCGAGGTCAAGCGCCGCGGGGTCAAGGACCTGACCGTCTATTCCAACAACTGCGGCGTCGACGGCTTCGGTCTGGGGCTGCTGCTCGAGGACCGTCAGATCAAGACCATCCATGCCTCCTACGTGGGCGAGAACGCGCTCTTCGAGCGCCAGATGCTCGACGGCGAGATCGAGGTGGTCCTCACCCCCCAGGGCACCCTGGCCGAGAAGCTGCGCGCCGGCGGCGCCGGTATCCCCGCCTTCTACACCGCCACCGGCTACGGCACGCCGATCGGCGAGGGCAAGGAGGTGCGGGTGTTCAACGGCCGTCACTACATCCTCGAGGAGTCCGTGGTCGGCGACTTCGCCATCGTCAAGGGCTGGAAGGCCGACCGCTACGGCAACGTCATCTATCGCAACACCGCCCAGAACTTCAATCCGCTGGCCGCCACCGCGGGCCGGATCACCGTGGTCGAGGTGGAGGAGATCGTCGAACCCGGCGAGCTCGATCCCGACCAGATCCATACGCCCGGCATCTTCGTCGACCGCCTCATCCAGGGCACCTTCGAGAAGCGCATCGAGAAGCGCACCGTGCATCAGGACTGAGCGCGTCATTCACGACCAACAAGACAAGAGGCATCACCGATGGCACTGACTCGCGAACAGATGGCCCAGCGCGTGGCGCGCGAACTCGAGGACGGTTTCTACGTCAACCTGGGGATCGGCATCCCCACCCTGGTAGCCAACTACATTCCGGATGACATCGACGTCATGCTGCAGTCCGAGAACGGCCTGCTGGGCATGGGGCGTTTTCCCACCGAGGCGGAAGTCGATCCGGACATGATCAACGCCGGCAAGCAGACCGTGACCGCACGGCCCGGCGCGGCGATCTTCTCCTCCGCGGAATCCTTCGCCATGATCCGCGGCGGCCACGTCGACCTGACCGTGCTCGGCGCCTTCGAGGTCGACCAGCACGGCAACATCGCCTCATGGATGATCCCCGGCAAGCTGATCAAGGGCATGGGCGGCGCCATGGACCTGGTGGCCGGCGCCGAGAACATCATCTGCACCATGACCCACGCCTCCAAGCACGGCGAGTCCAAGCTGCTCGAGCGCTGCAACCTGCCGCTGACCGGGGCCGGCTGCATCAACCGGGTGCTCACCGACCTGGCCTATCTGGAGATCGAGAACGGCGCCTTCATCCTCAAGGAGCGCGCCCCGGGCGTCAGCGTCGACGAGATCGTCGCCAAGACCGCCGGCAAGCTCATCGTGCCCGATCATGTCCCGGAGATGACGTTCGCCTGATAGCCACTGACTGAGCGCCCCTGCCGCCCCGCACCCCGCCGCGTCGCAAGACCCGGCGGGGCGCGGGGCGTTTCCGTATGTCCCCCCCAACCGCCACCCCGGCCTCGCCCTCGTCGACCTCCCACTTTCGTCGTGTAGCGCTTGACCCGTATCGCGGTCTCTCTCTAGCATTTAGTTTCAATTGAAACCAATTGCCCGGGAGGCGGCGTCGCTTCCCACGCAGAGAGGTCTTCCCGATGCCTTCCGACAAGCTCGACTACCTGAGTGGGTTCGGCAATCACCACGCCAGCGAGGCGCTCCCCGGCGCCCTGCCCGAGGGCCAGAACGCCCCGCAGCGCTGCCCCTACGGCCTCTACGCCGAGCAGCTCACCGGCTCGGCCTTCACCGCGCCGCGCAGCCACAACCGGCGCAGCTGGCTGTATCGCATCCGCCCCTCGGTGGCGCAGAGCGCCTACCGGCCACTGCCGGCGGGGGACTGGGTCACCGCGCCGCCGGCCGAGCTGGCCGCCGACCCCAATCAGATGCGCTGGGACCCGCGCCCGCTGCCCGAGGCGCCCACCGACTTCGTCGACGGCATGCTGAGCGTGGCCGTCAACGGCGACGCCACCGCCCAGAGCGGCTGCGGGGTCCACGTCTACGCCTGCAACCGCGACATGACCGAGCGCTTCTTCTACGACGCCGACGGCGAGCTGCTGATCGTGCCGCAGCAGGGCGCGCTCACGCTGCGCACCGAGCTGGGCCGGCTCCATGTCGCCCCGGGCGAGATCGCCGTGGTGCCCCGCGGCATCAAGTTCCAGGTTCGTCTCGAGGACGCCGCGGCGCGCGGTTATGTCTGCGAGAACTACGCCAGCCCCTTCGAGCTGCCCGGCCTGGGGCCGATCGGCGCCAACGGCCTGGCCAACCCGCGTGACTTCCTCGCCCCGGTGGCCGACTACGAGGACGTCGGCGGCGACATCGAACTCGTCGCCAAATTCTCGGGCCGGCTGTGGGCCACCCGGCTCGATCATTCGCCGCTCGACGTGGTGGCCTGGCACGGCAACTACGCGCCCTACAAGTACGACCTGGCACGCTTCAACACCATCAACTCCGTCAGCTTCGACCATCCCGACCCGTCGATCTTCACCGTGCTGACCTCGCCCTCGGACACCCCGGGGACGGCCAACATCGACTTCGTGATCTTTCCGCCGCGCTGGATGGTCGCCGAGCACACCTTCCGCCCGCCCTACTTCCATCGCAACCTGATGAGCGAGTTCATGGGCCTGATCCACGGCGAGTACGACGCCAAGGCGGAAGGCTTCCTGCCCGGCGGGGCCAGCCTGCACAACTGCATGTCGCCCCACGGCCCGGACGCGGAGACCTTCGAGAAGGCCACGCATGCCGAACTCGAGCCGGCCTACCTGGGCGATACCCTGGCCTTCATGTTCGAGAGCCGCTACGTCTTCCAGCCCACGCCGGCCGCCCTGAACGCGGACTTCCGCCAGCGCGACTACGTCGACGTCTGGGCGGGGCTGCGCTCGCACTTCTCCCCGGACCAGCGCTGATCACCGCTCCCCGACGACAACAAGGACCCCATCATGAAACTCGCTTCGCTCAAGCACGGCCGCGACGGCCAGCTGATCGTGGTCTCCCGAGACCTGACGCGCGCCGTGCGCGTGCCGCGGATCGCCGCCACCCTGCAACAGGCCATCGAGGCGTGGGACGCCCTCGCCCCGCGTCTCGAGGCCGTCTATGCCGAGCTCAACGAGGGCCGCGCCGCCGAGGCCTTCGCGCTGGAGATGAGCGCGCTGCACTCGCCGCTGCCGCGCACCTACCACTGGGCCGACGGCTCGGCCTACCTCAACCACGTCCAGCTGGTGCGTCAGGCGCGTGGCGCCGAGATGCCCGAATCGTTCTGGAACGACCCGCTGATGTACCAGGGCGGCGGCGATAGCTTCCTGGCCCCCACCGAGGCCATCGAGGCGATCAGCGAGGAGCACGGCATCGACCTGGAGGGCGAGCTGGCGGTGATCGTCGACGACGTGCCGATGGCGGTCACCCCCGAGCAGGCCGCCGGGCACATCAAGCTGATCATGCTGGTCAACGACGTCAGCCTGCGCGGGCTGATCCCCGGTGAGCTGGCCAAGGGCTTCGGCTTCTTCCAGGCCAAGCCGGCCTCGAGCTTCTCGCCGATCGCCGTGACCCCCGACGAGCTGGGCGACGCCTGGCGGGGCGGCCGCGTCCACCTGCCGCTGACCGTGCATCTCAACGGCGAGAAGTTCGGCGAGCCCGAGGCCGGCCCGGACATGGTCTTCGGCTTCCCGCAGCTCGTCGCCCACGCCGCACGCACCCGCCACCTGGGCGCCGGGGCGATCATCGGCTCGGGCACCGTGTCCAACCCCGGCGAAGACGGCGGCCCGGGCAAGCCGATCGCCGAGGGCGGCGTCGGTTACAGCTGCCTGGCCGAGGTACGCATGGTCGAGAAGATCCTCCACGGCGAGATGAAGACCCCCTTCCTGCGCTTCGGCGATCGCGTGCGCATCGAGATGTTCGATCGCCAAGGCCAGAGCCTCTTCGGCGCCATCGACCAGCCGGTGGTGCCGTACCGGCCGACCTGAGCGGGGAGCCACGATGAGACTCTACGGCTATTTCCGCTCCTCGGCCGCCTACCGGGTGCGTATCGCGCTCAACCTCAAGGGCCTGGCCTGCGAGCAGGTGCCGGTGAACCTGATCAAGGGCGAACAGCGCGACGCGGCGCATCTCGCCCGCCACCCGCAGGGCCTGGTGCCGGTGCTCGAGACCGACGACGGCACGCGGCTGACCCAGTCGCTGGCGATCTGCGAATACCTGGACGAACGCCATCCCGCGCCGCCGCTGCTGCCGGCCGACGCCGAGGGCCGCGCACGGGTCCGTGCGCTCGCCCAGCTGATCGCCTGTGAGATCCATCCCCTCGACAACCTGCGGGTGCTCGGCTACCTGACCGGCGAGCTGGGTATCGGGGAAGACGCCAGGCTCGCCTGGTACCGTCACTGGATCGCCGAAGGCTTCGCCGCGCTGGAAACGCAGCTGGCGGGCACCCCGGCCACCAGGGCCTGCTGTCACGGCGACACCCCGAGCCTAGCCGACGTCTGCCTGGTGCCGCAGGTGTTCAACGCCCGGCGCTTCGACTGCGACCTGGGCGCCTACCCGACACTCGAGCGCATCGTCGCGCATCTGGAGACCCTGCCCGCGTTCGCCGAGGCCCGGCCCGAACGTCAGCCCGACGCGGCCTGAGAAGCCCCGGGGCCGGCCGGGCCGTGTCGCGTGATCCGGCACGGCCCGGCCACTCCGGCTAGCCCGCTTGCAGGTCGGGGGCCGCGCTCATGCCGGCATGAATCGGCGGAATCCGCCCGGCCCATGGCTGGGCGCGCTCGAGCTGGGCCGCCAGGGAAAACAGCCGGCTTTCCTCGCCGAAGCGACCCGCGACATGGGTGCCCAGCGGCAGACCCGTGTCCGTCCAGTAGAGCGGCAGCGACATCGCCGGTTGTCCGGTGGCGTTGAACAGCGCGGTGAACGGGCAGTAGCCATGGAAATCGCCGATGATCTCCGCCAGCGAGCGCCGCTCGTCGAAGGCATCCAGCTCGCCGATGCGCGGCGGCTGGCGCGCCAGGGTCGGCGACAGCAGCACGTCGAACTGCTCCATGAGTGCCGCCATCCGACGCCCCAGCCCATGCATGTAATGGATCGCGGCGATGTAACGGGTGGCGTCCAGATCCCCGCGCTCGCGCAGCATCACCCGGGTACGCGGCTCCAGCAGTTGCTCGTCGATGGGGGAGCCGCGCATCTCGCCCAGGCTGTCCAGGGTCTCGCGGGTGCTGGGCCCGATGATGTCGAAGCAGCGGTGATAGAACGTCTCCCAGTCGAGCGGCAGCGTGACCGGCTCGACGCGATGCCCCAGCGATTCGCACAGCGCCGCGCTCTGGCGGGCGACGGCCGCGGCTTCCGGGGCCAGCGTGGGTCCTTCGATCAGTCCGATACGCAGCGCCCCGGGGTCGCGCTCGGTCGCCGCCCGATAGCTCATCGGCGTGATCGGCGCCGCGTAGGGCGCGCCGAGGTCGGCCCCTGCGGTGGCGTCGAGCAATGCCGCGCTGTCGCGCACGCTGAGGGTGATGGCATGGGAAATGGCCATGCCGCCCCAGCCCTCGCCGACCAGCGGTCCCGACGGCATCAGCCCCCGGCTCGGCTTGAAGCCGAACACCCCGCAGCAGGAAGCGGGTACGCGCAGCGAACCACCGCCATCGTTGCCGTGGGCAAAGGGCACGACCCGAGCGGCCACCAGCGCCGCCGCCCCGCCGCTGGAGCCGCCCGCGCTGCGCTCGGGGTCCCAGGGGTTGCGGGTGGCGCCGTGCAGGCTCGACTCGGTGGTGTAGGAGGTGCCGAACTCGGGCGAGGCGGTGGTACCCAGCGGTACGCAGCCGGCCCGGCGCAGGCGTGACACCAGTTCGTCGTCGAAGGGGGCACGCACCGCATCGAGGGCACGCGACCCCTGGGTCATCAAGGCGCCTTCGAGCGGCGAGAAGAGATCCTTGATCAGCGTCGGTACGCCGGCAAACGGCTGCCCGGCGACGACGGGCTGGCGACTGCGCTCGCGCGCGGTGTCGTAGAGCCGCTCGACCACCGCGTTGAGATGCGGCTCGACACGCTCCAGGCGTTCGATGACCGCCTCGACCAGTTGCGTGCTCGATACCTCGCCCGTGCGCACGTACTGGCCGAGCGCCACCCCGTCTTGCGTGTCCAGCAGAGGGTGAATGTCATGCGTCATCGATGAGTCTCCGGATCAGGAAGGGGAACGGTCGTGTCGGGAGGCGGCCACGAGCGCGCGCCCCCACCAGGCCGCGCCAGCCCAGCCGAGGGCGTAGAGCGCCCCGAGCCCGGCGAGCAGCAGGATGGCGTGTGTCAGATCGCCGCCGAGGCCCGCCGCCAGGTCCACCACCAGCGGGCTGACGAACTGGCCGATGTAAAGGCAGCCGGTGAACAGGCCCATCCCCCGGCCGCGGGTCTTGGGTGTCAGGGCGTTCATCACCGGCGCCATGGCATTGGGCACCAGCATGCCGGCGCCGATGCCGTGGATGGTCACCGCCAGCAGCACGGTCGTGTAGTCGGGCGCCTCGGCGAGTATCCACAGCCCGATGGCCAGCAGCAGCAGCAACAGCACATTGCAGCCCCGCGTGCCCAGCGCCCGCCGTGCCCAGGGCCACAGCAGCGCGCCCAGCAGCGAGGCGAGCAGCGCCCAGCCCGCGCCCAGCCCGATCAGGGTACTCGACGTCACGCCCAGGCCGACCAGCACCACCGGCGTCTGGATGGTGACGACGAAGCACAGCACCATGCCCACGCCGATCAGCAGGCAGCCGGCCACCAGCGCGGCCACGTCCACCCGGCCCTCGCCCCGCTCCTGGTCGGACGCCTGCTGACGCTCGAGGGACGGCTCCCACAGCACGCGCAGCATGAACGGCACCAGCAGCAGCGGCAGCAGGTAGAGATAGAAGGGGGTACGCCAGGAGGCCTCGCCCAGCATGCCGCCCACGGCGAAGAAGATCGCCCCGACCAGGCCGATGGTTATCACCTGGCCGTTGACGTAGCGCATGCGTTGCTCGCCGCGCCAGTAGTCGGCGATCAGGGTCGAGCAGCCGGTCATGATCATCGCCTCGGCGACGCCGAACAGCAGTCGCGCGGCAACCAGGCCCATCAGCGCATCGAGCTGTGCCGGCAGGGCACCCAGAATGGCGTAGAGCAGGGTCGCGACCACCAGCATCGGCTTGCGACCGACACGATCCGCCAGCCACCCGGCCACCGGCGCGAACAGCGCGATCGCCAGCGCCGGCCCGGTGATGGCGAGCGGCACCCAGAGGTCGGCATGCGGATTGGTGGGCGCGAACTCCGCCATCATCTTGGGGATTACCGAGGTCACCATCACCGAGCCGACGATGGTCAGGCTGCTGCCCAGCAGCAACACGGCCCCCTCGCGGGTCCCGGCCTGCCTTTGTGAAGTCGTCGTTGTCATGCGTCCCCCCTAGAAGCTGTAGGCCACACGGAGCGCCATGTTGTAGCCTTCGGCACGGTTCTCGGCGCCGAACTCCTGATAGGCGTGAAGCCACACGGCCGGCATGCCGGGCTCGACATAGCTGAGCGCCGGGCCGGCGGCCCAGGTCTTGGCCCGATTGCCGTCGCCGTCGGCCAGCGAGGGGCTGTCGTCGTCGGTGAGCTGATCGTAGTAGTAACCGCCCACCCCGAGCGTCCAGGCACCGACATGCTGACCGAGCGCGAATTCGTTGCGGTACTCGATACCGTTGCGGTAATCCGTGGCGTGGTTGCGCGTGTTGATATCCAGTTGCGACAGCGTGGAGAACTCGAAGCCGCCGGGGGTGATGTAGCTGAAGCCGACGATCGGCGAGAAGGCCCAGTGATTGAGCCCCGGGCTGACCAGCCGATCCTCGTCGTAGTCGCCGGTCGGGGCCTGGATCTGGAATTGCGCGGTGACCCCCATGCCCGGCCGCGGCCGCCACTCGAGCATCACCGGCAGGATCTGCAGGTCGGCCTGGGCGAACGGGCTCGCGTCGTCCTCGAACACCGTGCGCCCGCCGGCCTTGACGCGCAACGAGGCATCCATGTCGAAAAACGGCGCCACGCCGCCGAAACCGTAGCGGGCCCCCAGGAACGTCTTGTCCGTCATGTAGATATAGGACAGCCCGATCGAGAGCACGTCGAGGGAGAAGTCGTTGGGCGAGGAGGAACCGTCGGCGGTCTTCAGGTCATCGGCGGAGTACCAGGCCGTGCGAAAGCCGACACTGCCGTGCGGCGTCGCCGGGGGAAGGAAACCGGAGCCGAAGTCGAAGACCCCCATCGCGGTGGTGGGCGCCCCGGCCTCGGTGGCCAGGGCCGGGCCCGCAAGGGCCATGCCGGCCAGCGTCAGGGATACTGCGAGATTCTTGTTCATCGTGCACCTTGTCGTTGTGATTATTGGGCACGAGATTAACCACGGGCACCGATTCGGCGTTATCCGGATTCGGCACGATTGGCCTGGACGCGTCGCAACGTCTCCGAGGGCCTTTCCCCAAACAGCCGCCGGTACTCCAGGGCAAAACGCCCCAGATGGTAGAACCCTCGGCGAGCCGCCTCGTCCTGAACATGGGTCGTTGCCCCCGCGTTCAGCAGCGACTTATGGACTTCATTGAGGCGGTACAGCCTGATATAGGTGACGGGACTGACTCCCAGACAGTCCTGGAAGCAGTACTGCAGCTTGCGTCGACTCACCCCGATGGCCTGGCACAGTGCAAGGATGGTCAGCGTATCGTCCTCGTTGGCGGCGATGACCTCCCGCGCCCGATCGACGACGCGCTTGCGCGCGGATGTGGTGATCTTTTCGACTTCGCCACGTTCCAGGAAAATCAGCAGCTGACTCAGGAAGTCATCGCGCAACTCGCGCCGAACGGCGGGGTAATCATGAAACAATCGCGACTGGCACGTGAGTTCGAAGAGCCGGGCCAGATTTCGATAGCCCGCCGGGATGGGCAGGTAACAGGGTTTGGCCAGCGACTGCTCGATACCGGTATCGGGGCCGTCCAGCAACCCCAGCAGAGACCGGGAGTCCATGCTCAGGCAGAGCAGTTCGAGGCCGGCCGGCACCCTGATTTCCGGCAACTCGCCTTTTCTCAGGGCCAACACCCCGGGTTTCTGATAGGTCTTTCCCTGGCAGACGAGCGGGGATTGGGGTTGCGATAACGGCACGCTGAAGCTGATCGAGGCGTTCTCCAGCTCGCCTTTCTTGAGCACGGACTGGCTGATTCTGTCCTTGATGATCTTGAGCCCTTCCAGCTCGAAGAGGACGACTTCGCCTTCGAAAGGCCCTTCGCTCATCTGGAGAAAATCCAGGCGCCAGCCTTTCAGACATTTCGCGTGCTGATGCACGTCTCGCGTATCATCGTGAAAAAAATTCGGCAGACTACTGGGTTTCCCGATAGGGATTTTCTTGTTGTCCATGGCACCTTACCCCGCGAAAAGGCCATCAGCGAACCTGGCAACCCATGATCGACATATATCAACAATTACTGATATTGGATGGCCAGAATTCGGCAACTCGATCGCCGTATACGCTCGGGGGAGCCGGCGACGACCGTCAATCCTTCATTGGGCATAAGAGGACGCCCGGCGTCAACGCTCAGTCGACGCAGACCATCCGGCGTGCCCCGCGGGTCACGCCCTGTTTCACGCCCTCGAGGTACCGAAAGGGCGCCGCGTTTCGACCCGCTTCAGGGGGTGATTGCCGGCAGCCACCACGCCAGGGCGAGCAGCGCGGCCAGCAGCACCGGCGGAGTGATGACCAGCCCCACCTTCATGTACTGACCCCAGCCGATGCGATAGCCCTTGCCGGCCAGCACGTGCAACCAGAGCAGCGTGGCGAGACTGCCGATGGGCGTGAACTTGGGCCCCAGGTCATTGCCGATGACGTTGGCATAGACCATCAACTGCTGGGTCTGGCTGGCGACCTGCGCCTGATCGATGGCCAGGGCGCCGACCAGCGTCGAGGGCAGGTTGTTCATCAACGAGGCGAGCAGTGCCGAAAGCACGCCGGTCCCCACGGTCGCCACCAGATCGCCCTGCCCGGCGAGCCATACCAGCACCCGTGACGCGCCGGCGGTGAGCCAGGCGTTGCCCAGCCCGTAGACCACCAGATACATGCCCAGCGAGAACAGCACGATCTGCCAGGGGGCGTTCTTGATCACCCGCTTGAGCGAGACGACGTGCACGTGCCCCGGGGTGAACCAGCGCCCGGCGATGGCCATCAGCACCAACGTCGCGCTACCCATGATCACGCAGAACGGAATCGCCCAGCGCTCGGTCAGGAACAGCGCAATCAGCAGCACGATCAGCAGGGGGAAGGCCGCACGAAAGACCTGGCGGTCGCGAATCGCCGCCGCCGGCACCTCCAGACGTTCGACGTCATAGCGAGGCGGGATCTCGCGACGGAAATACCACCCCAGTACCAGCAGGGTGGCGGCCAGCGATACCAGATCGACCGGGACCATCACCTGGGCGTAACGATCGAAGCCGATCACGAAGTAATTGGCGCTGACGATGTTGACCAGGTTGGAGATGATCAGCGGCAGGCTGGTGGTGTCGGCGACGAAGCCGGTGGCGATGATGAAGGCCAGCGCCGCCCCGGTACTGAACTCGAGCCGCGCCAGGATGGCGACGACGATCGGCGTCAGCAGCAGCGCCGCGCCGTCGTTGGCGAACACCGCCGCGATCAGCGCACCGAGCACCACGATCAGCGGGAACAGCCGTCGCCCCCGCCCGTCGCCCCAGCGGGCGATGTGCAGCGCCGCCCAGGCGAAGAAGCCGGCCTCGTCGAGGATCAAGGAGATGATGATCAGCGCCACGAAGGTGAAGGTGGCATCCCAGACGATGTGCCAGACGGTACCCACATCGGCCCAGTCGACGACGCCGGTGGCCAGCGCCACCGCGGCGCCGCCCAGCGCGCTCCAGCCGATACCCAGCCCGCGGGGCTGCCAGATGACCAGCACCAGAGTGACCAGAAAGATGGCGAAGGCCAGCATGTTCGACTCCCTGTCTCGCTATCGGATGTAAGGGCCATGGCGGCTCGGGGCTATCACCGACGCGATTTCACGACGCCGCTCCCGGGGCACGCACGACCTCGCCGTCTTCCTTGGTGAACTCGGCCACCGGGTCGGGCAGCAGCGCCAGGACCCTTTCCGACGGCCGGCACAGTCCCGTGCCCCGCTCCGTGACCACGATCGGGCGGTTGATCAGGATCGGATTCGCCAGCATGGCGTCGATCAGTTGCGCATCGCTCAGTGCCGGGTCGTCCAAACCCAGTTCGTCGTAGGGCGTGCCCTTGCGCCGCAGCAGTTCCCGCGGGGCCATGGCCATCGCCGCGAGCAGCTCGAGCAGTTTCGCTCGTGAAGGCGGCGTCTTCAGGTACTCGATGACATGCGGCTCCTCGCCGGACTGGCGCATCATCGCCAGCGTATTGCGCGACGTGCCGCAGTCTGGGTTGTGATAGATCACGCTGATCATGACGGATCCCCTGTTGATGGACAGCCAGGCTGCAGTTCCTCGAGCAGCGGCTCGCACAGCTCGGGCCGGCCGGCACAGCAGTCGCGCACCAGGAAGCCGAGCACCTCCCGCATGTGACCGAGGCTGGCCCGGTAGATGACCGACCGACTCTCCCGGCGCGAGACCACCAGCCCCGAGCGTGCCAGCACGCCGAGATGGGTCGACATGGTGTTGTGCGGAACCCCCAAAAGACGGGCGATCTCGCCGGCCGGCAGCCCCTCCGGCTCATGGCGTACCAGCAGGCGGAAGGTCTCCAGCCGGGTCGCCTGGGAGAGCGCGGCGAAGGTTTCGAGCAGATCGTTATCGTCCATATGTCCAGAATTACAGACATGTTGAACGAAGGCAAGACAAGGTGTCGCCGGCCATGCCCCCGGGCGCGAAACCGCCGCTCGGCATGAGCCGGTCGCGGCGGCGCTGATCATCGCGTTACAGGAGGTGCGGGTAGACGCTGACCGGCATGCCCAGCAGCAGGAACGACAGGGTCTTGCCATGCCCGTCCAGGTTGAGCGCGCCGTTCACTCCGCCCTGCAGGACGTCGTCCAGTACCAGGTTCATCCCCCCGAGCCCCGGCACCAGGTAGCGATCGACCCGAGTGACGCCGCGATGGGCGAACAGCTCCCGCACCCGGGCCTCGGTGACCTGTTCGACCAGGACGGCATACGTCTCCGGCCTGTACGCGAACAACGAGAGGTTGAGCCGGTTGCCCTTGTCTCCCGCCCGGGAGTGCGCCAGCCGGTGCAGGGGCACTGTCACCAGCTCGGCAATATCAGAGGGTGTCATGGGGCAGTCTCCCGGACTCGAAGAGGGTGGCGAAGGCGTCCACATCGTCGCGTCTGACGAGATAGGAGGCGGTACACACGCGCCGCAGGAAGTGACGGCGTACCCCACCGCCGCCGGCGGGGCCGGCACAGTAGAGCGCCAGCAGCTCCTGGGTCGCACGCTCGACCCAGCGCCGTTCGGCATGCTCGACCGCCAGACGCAGCCGATAGTCGCCCTCCGTCGCGGCCGGCGCCTGCTGCAGCGTGCCGGTGTCGTCGTCGAAGACGCTGGCCAGGCCGATGATATCCAGCCGCTGGCGAAGCTCGGCAGGCGCCCGGAATGCCAGGCGCTCGCGCAACACCTGCGCCGCCAGGCGTGCCCGACCGAGCGCGTTGGGCCCGGCGTAGGAAATCTCCGCTTCGCCCTGCCAGCCGCCCTCGTAGCAGACCGTGGTCTTGAGCCGTGCCGGGGCCGGCCGGCCGCGAATGCCGGTGACCTCGACCCGGTCGGGCCCGATCTGCCGGACGCTGATGCCGGAAAGATCGACGACGACATCGGGGGTGAGATAGGCACCGGGGTCGTGGACTTCGTAGAGTAGCTGTTCCTTGACCGTCTGCTCGGTCACCGCCCCGCCGGTGCCCGGCGGCTTGGTCACGACCAGGCGCCCCTCCGCCTCCACCTCGATGATCGGGTAGCCCAGGGTCGCGAGCCCCGCCACGTCCTTGACGCCCGGGTCGGCGAAGTAGCCGCCGCTGACCTGGGATCCACACTCGCCCAGATGACCGGCCATGATCCCGGCCGCCAGCCGATCCCAGTCGTCCCAGGCCCAGCCGAAATGCGTCACCAGCGGCGCCAGGAACAGCGCGGGGTCGGCGACACGACCGGTGACCACCACCTGCGCCCCCAGTTCCAGCGCCTGGCACAAGGGCGCCGCCCCCAGATAGACATTGGCGGAGATCAACTGATCGGCACCGGGTAGCGCCTGGGTCTCGGCCTCCCAGAGCTGCAGGTCGAGATCGCCCAGCGCGGCCCGGATATCGTCGCCCTGAACCCGGCCGATGCGCACGTCGGGCCGGCCGAGCTGGCGGGCGAGCCCGGCGACCACCTCGCAGGCCCCCGCGGGGTTGGCGGCGCCGAAGTTGCCCAGGATGGTGATGCCGTGTTCCAGACAGTCGTCCAGCACCGGGCTCAGCAACTCCTCGAGCAGCGGCTCGAACCCCGCCCGAGGAGACTCGCGCAGGGCCCGGTGGGCGGCGGCCAGGGTCCGCTCGCCCAGCGTCTCGAAGACCAGGGCGCAGGGCTGCCCCCGGCGGATCAGCTCGGCGACCACCGGTACCGCCGCATCGGTGCGGTCACCGGAGAAACCGGCGCCACTGCCCAGCAGAAAGGTCATGTGCGGGTCTCCTTCACGGCGGGGATCTCTCGCGGGTCAAGGCGCTGCATGCCATCCCGGCGAGCCAGGCGCCGATGACGCAGATACAGGCCGATCAGGCCGCCGAGCGCGGCCAGCGTGGTCAGCCAGCCCGGCGTCAGGGCCAGGGCGATGACCAGCACCAGGCCGATGACGTCGAGTCCGCGGTGCCCGGTCACGGAGACCCGCGACATCAAGGCGGCGAACGCCGTGACGAAGGCCAGCCCCTGACAGGTCGCCAGGACGATGTCGGTCCAGCCGCCGAACCCGGCCAGCGCCGGATAGATCAGCAGCAGGAAGGGGATGACGTAGATGGCCGCGGCCAGGCGGACCGACTCGCCGGCCGCGGGGAGCCAGTTGGTCTGGGCGATGCCCGAGGCCACGAAGACGGCCACGCACACCGGCGGTGTGATGACCGACAAGGTGGCGAAGTAGAACACGAACAGATGCGCGATCAGCGGTTCGATCCCGATCTCGGTGAGGGCCGGCGCCAGCACGGATGCGACCAGCACATAGGCGGCCGTGGTAGGGATGCCCATGCCCAGGATCAGGCAGACTCCGCCCACGATGAGGGCGACCAGGAACGTCGATTGCCCGCCCACCTCGACGATCAGGCTGGCCAGGGTGACGCCGATGCCGGTCATGCCGATCATCGCCACCAGGATCTGGGCGCCGGCCAGCAACACGCCGATGATCACCATGCCCTTGCCGGCGTCGATCAACCCGGCGAGCAGGCAGGCCCCGATGTCGCGCCAGGCGCGATGCGCCAGCACGGCGAAGCCGACATAGGCGAGCACCGTCATCAGCACGCCGTAGAAGGCCGACGTCTGGATCGAACGGCCCGACAGCACGCCGTAGAAGAGCCCGCCCAGCGCGGCCAGGATGGGGATCAGCCGCTCGGGACGCAGCACCGAGGCCCAGCTCGGCAACTCGTCGTCGGGCACCACCTGCAGGCCACGCCGCCGCGCGACCATGTGGATGGTCAGGAAGACCCCCAGATAGAAGAATACCGCCGGCAGCAGCGCGGCCAGGGCGATACGCACATAACTCTCGCCGAGGATCTCAGCCATGATGAAGGCCGCCGCCCCCAGGATCGGCGGCGCGATCTGGCCACCGGTGGAGGCGACCGCTTCGACACCGGCGGCGAAGGGCCGCGGGTAGCCCAGGCGCTTCATCATCGGGATGGTGAAGTTGCCGGTCGTGGCGACGTTCGCCACCGCACTGCCGCTCACCATGCCGAACAGCCCCGATGCCACCGTGGCCACCTTGGCCGCGCCACCCGGGGCGCGACCGCTGATACGTAGCGCCAGATCCATGAACGTCTGCCCGCCCCCGGTGTGCAGCAGCAGGCCGCCGAACAGCACGAAGGCGGCGATGGTGGTGGCCGCCACCCCGACCAGCATGCCCCAGATGCCCAGGTCACCGAGGAACAGGGTTTCGGTGACGAAGGCCGGCCCGAAGCCCCGGTGGCCCAGGGGGCCGGGGATGTAGGCGCCCAGGAAGGCATACCCCAGTCCGGCGAGGACGAGCAGCGGGAAGATCAGGCCGATGGCGCGGCGTGACAGTTCGAGAATGGTCACCACCAGCGCCGCGGTCATCAGCATGTCCGACGGCGTCGCCCACGGCAGTTCGGTGAGGATCTGATGCTGATTGACGGCGATGTAGCCGCAGGCCAGCACGGCACCGGCGGCCAGCAGCAGGTCGATGGCGATCCCCAGGGGCCGCCAGCGCGTGCCGGCCCCCAGCGGGTAGATGGCGAGCCCCAGCAACAGGACCAGCGCGAGGAAGACGCTGCGCTGGATCAGGCTGTCGAAGGCCCCGGTCGCCGAGGTATAGAGGATCAGCCCGCCCAGCGACAGGGCCAGGGCTTTGGTCAGGGACTCACGCATGCGTCTTGCTCCCGAACGTCACTCGACCGGCTGCAGGGCGTCGGGAATCTCCAGCCCCTGCTCCCGGTAGTAGCGGGCGGCGCCGGGATGCAGCGGGACGGTGCCCACGTCGAGCGTCATGCGCGGCATGTCGGCACCCTTGACCGCGGAGAAGGCGTTGGCCTGCGGCTCCGGGTTTTCCATGACGGCCTTGACGATCCGGTAGGCGGTTGCTTCGTCCAGCCCGGGACGGGCATGCACGGCGACGCCGAAGGCCCAGGTCTTGTAGGCCGGGATGCCCTCGCCCGCCCCCGCCGGGATATCGACCACACCGATGTCCGGCATCTTCTCGCGGAGGGTCGCGGCCTGGTCATCGCTCAGCGACAGGATGCGCACCGGTGTGAAGGTCGCGATGTCCATGGTCGACCCATCGAGCCGATCCCCCACGCCGGATTTGACGTAGCCCGCCAGACGGTCGTCCTTGATGGCACTGACGATGTCGGTGGTCGAGCCGCGCACGTAATCGGGCTGGATGCCGAGGGTCTTCATCACCGCTTCGGTGGTGGCTTCCGTCGCCGAGCCGGTGATGCCCGGGTTGAAGCGGACATCCTCGAGCCCTTCCAGCGCGGTGACGCCCGAATCCTCGCGGACGACCGCGTTCTGCGGGGCGACGGTATAGACCCAGAGCAGCCGGCTGTCGACGGCGTGGCCCTCGAAATCGTCCACGCCCTTATAGGCGTGATAGCCGGTGTTGGTGGTGACCAGGCCCAGGTCGATCTGCCGGCGACTGATCCGGCGCAGGTTGTCGACCGTCGCCCCGGTCTCCGCCACCGACGAGCTGACGCCGTCCACCTGGTTGTTGATGATCTGATTGACGGCCACGAAATAGCCGTAATGACTCGACGAGCTGGATGTCGAGCCGATCAGGAGGCGTTCTTCGGCGTGTGCGGCGGCGGATGCGGCCAGCACGGCGAGGCTGGCCGCCATGGCGGTGAGTAGCGTTTTCATTGTGGCTCCATGGGCCTCGTGCGGGCCCTTGTTGTTGTCTGGCGTTATTGTTGGCGCCGAGCGTCCAGCGCCCTCCCGGATAGCGTCGCCGCGCCGGATTCTTTTGTACATTGAATAGTTTTTAATTTTTCTTATATTTATTAAATGAATCCCAGCGTCAAGCAGCTACGGGCGTTCGTCGCCGTCGCCCACTCGCGCAGCCTGGCGGAAGCCAGCGAACGCATTCACCTCTCCCAGCCGGCGTTGAGCATCGCCATTCGCAAGCTGGAGGAAGCGGTGGGCGGCAAGCTGTTCGCCCGTACCACGCGCCAGTTGTGGCTCACGCCGGAGGGTGAGGCCTTCCTGCCCGTGGCGACTCGGTTGCTCAACGACTGGACGGAGGCCTTCGACGATCTCAACGAACGCTTCCTGAAGAAACGCGGCAAGGTCACCCTCGCCGCCCTGCCCACCCTGGCCGCAGGCCTGCTGCCCACCGTCATCGCGACCTTTCGCGAGCAGCATCCGCAGATCAATCTGAGCCTGCACGACGTGCTGGCCGAGCAGGTCAATCAACTGGTTCGGGAAGGCAGGGCCGATCTGGGATTCTCGGTCCCGCCCCGGGAATCCGACGACCTGACCTTCGAAGCGATCCTGAACGACCGCTATGTCGCCGTGTGCCCGCTGGGCCACCCCTTGCTGGAGCAGACCTCCGTGACCTGGGCCCAGCTGGCCGGGTATCCCTTCATCGGTATCAACCGCCTGTCGAGCTCGCGTCAGGATATCGACCGGGTCATGGCCGACGTCGGCTCGCCGCTCGACATGCTCTGCGAGGTCAGCCAGATCGCCACGGTGGGGCGCATGGTCGCCGCCGGGGTGGGAATCAGCGTGCTGCCCGCGCTGAGCTTCCGCCAGATCGCCGCCACGGGGATCGAATACCGCCCCCTGGTCGAACCGACCATCGATCGCGAACTGGGCGTCATCATGCGAAGACGTCACCCGCTATCGGCCGCGGCGATGGCATTGCTCACACTGATTCGCGAAGCGGATTGAGCTCGTCCACGACAAGGCCGAGTCGACGTTTAGAGCTATCAATCCAGCCATTTCAAGGCGATTAATAGGAAAGGGAAAAAAATAATCAGAAAAAGCAGTTGCGTTAGATAATAACTACTGTCGCTGAACGCTTTCGACAGCACGGAAGGCTTTTTGTCAGGTGGTGAAAGGGGGATCAGCCCGTTTCGCCGCTTCCTTCTCCGAGACTCCGGCCCGTCCATGATTCGAGAGGTCAACCACATCGAAAACGGCATGCCAATTCCGAAGACTAACAGGTTCTGTGCAAAGTTCATCTTGATAGCGGCGCCGATATAAAACCAGGCAATCATTATCAAGCTTATCGCAATCAGGAGTTTATCAAACAACTTCATCCTCTTTAGCCATCTCATTAGAAACCTCTCACTATCGTTGTTTGATTGGCTGGGGCTTCTCTTCCACCCACGTCATGAACGACCTGGCATCCTTGGCGGCCCGCAAAGGATAACGCCTGTCGCCCACCTGATCATCGGGGAACCTGCAACGACTGGGCGGATGGAATATGCACCCGCCTACTAGAAACTCCTGCTAACATGAGCCAGATTCACCTTGAGGTGGAAATTCTTCATTGGTGGTGGACGCCGAGGGGCTGCCAAAATGCGGCCTCGATTGAAGACGCACACCACCGCCGAGGCATTCACCCATGACGCAAGACCTGATCACCCAACGACTCGACCAGGGCCCCCTGATCTGTGCCGAGGGCTTTCTGTTCGAGCTCGAACGGCGCGGTTATCTCTCCGCCGGTGAGTTCGTGCCCGAAGTGGCGCTGTTGCGCCCGGACGCGCTGGAAGCGCTGCATCGCGATTTCCAGCATGCGGGGTCGGATGTCGTTCAGGCGTTCACCTACAACGGCCACCGCGAAAAAATGCGGGTGATCGGCAAGGAGGAACTGCTGGAACCACTGAACCGGGCTGCGTTGAAGATCGCTCGCAAGGTGGCCGATGAAAAACCCGGCAACCTGATGGCCGGCAACATTTCCAACAGCAACGTCTGGGACCCGGAAGATCCGGCCGCCCAGCAGAGCGTGCGCGCCATGTTCGACGAGATGGTGCAATGGGCCGTCGAGGAAGGCGCCGATTTCATCATCGCGGAAACCTTCTATTATGCCGGCGAAGCCGAAGCGGCCCTGGCAGCGATCAAGGCCCAGGGGCTGCCTGCCGTGGTCACCCTGGCACCGATGGCCGAGAACCGCATGGTCGATGGCCCCGGTATCGTGGAAACCTGTGTCGCCCTCGAGCAGCAGGGCGCCAGCGTGGTCGGCCTGAACTGCTTCCGGGGGCCGGACACCATGCGCCCCTGGATCCAGCAGATTCGCGACGCCGTTACCTGCCATGTGGCGGCACTGCCGGTGACCTATCGCACCACCGAGCAGGAGCCGACGTTCTTCAACCTCTCCGACAATCAGGGATGCAGCTGTCCGGCGCCCCACGGACGCGCCTTCCCGACCGCCCTGGACCCGCTGTTCTGCAACCGTTACGAGCTCGGCGCCTTTGCGCGCGACGTTCATGCCCTGGGGGTCAATTACCTCGGCGTATGCTGCGGGGCATCGCCGATGCACGTGCGCGAAGTGGCCATGGCGGTGGGGCGTGAACCGGAAGCCGCCCAATTTGCGGAGCGCATGGAGAACCACTTCATGTACGGCTCCCACGATCGCTTGCCGGAACATATCACCGCCCTGGGTGACAAGGCCTGACAAGGGGCGGATGGGATCGGTCGATCCGCATGCAGCGGTTCGCTTCAAACGGCGAGGGAGCCGGGAAAGAAGAAGGGCCTGCGATCACTCGCAGGCCCTTGCTGTATCTGGCCCGCCCTATAGGATTCGAACCTATGACCTTTGCCTCCGGAGGGCAACGCTCTATCCAGCTGAGCTAAGGGCGGAAGGCCGGTGCGTGATGCGCACCGACGCGCCGTATCCTACCCGCTGTGCCGCGGGGTGTCCATAGTTGGGCGGGGAAGCGCGGACGGCGACGCGCCGTGTCACAGGGCGAATATCTGGCGCAGGTCGGGGGTCTCCTCCTGCTCCTCCTCGATCGACAGCGAGGCCTCGATCGCCTTGAGGTGGCGCCCCATGAAGGCGGTGGCCCGCTCGCCGCGCCGCGCCTCGAGATGTTTGATCAACTCGTCGTGGTCATGGGACTCGCAGCCCAGGTGCCCGGCGGAGCCGTAGACGGCGAGAATCAGCGAGGAACGCGAACACAGCCGCCCGATGAACTCCGCCAGGGTGGCGTTTCCGGAAAGCTGGGCCAGATACTCGTGGAATGCCGCCGACAGCTTGATCGCGGTGCTCTGCTCGCCCCCCCTGAGCGCCTGGCGTTCGCGGCCGGCCAGGTCACGCAGATGGCGCACGTCATTGGCGGTGATCCGCCGGGCGACGGCCTCCATGATCCCGCACTCGACCATCTGGCGCGCCGCGAACACGTCGCGCGCCTCCTCGGCGGTGGGCCGGGTGACACTGGCACCGCGACGCGGGGTGAGCGTCACCAGGTGCTCGTGAGCGAGCCGCTGGAGGATCTTGCGGATTCCGGTGCGGCTGACCCCGAACACCTCGGCCAGGGCATCCTCGCGCAGCCGCGCACCGGGACGCAGGCGATGCTCGATGATCGCGTCGCTGATGGTGCGATAGATGGCATCGTGGCGCTGCGCGCCGTCGCCGTTCTTGCCGCGTCGGCGCTTCGCCGGTTCACCGTGAGCCGCCGCGCTGGCATTGCCCGGCGCTTGCTGGCGTTCGCTCATGCTCGAGATCCCCGTATCAGAATTCGTCGATGCAACCATTGTATACGTAACCTGCCGGCAACGACGACTTCGCCCCCGGGACCAACGACGACGGCCCGCGCTCGTCGCCGAGGCGGGCCGTCCTGCCGGTCGGGCAGCGTCGCGCGAAGCGCGGTCACTGCCCCCAGGCGGCGATCGCCTGGCGTTCCTGATCGGTCATCTCGGTCAGGTTGCCCAGCGGCATGTAGCCGCTGGCCACCACCTGCTGGATCTGCTCCATCTGCCGCTTGATCTGCGCCGCGTCGTCGAACGCCACGCCGGCCGGCGGTGCGGACCGCCGGCCGCCACGTCGTCAGACGCTTGCGGGGTGGCGCTCGCCGTGTCCCGGCTGTCCTCGGCCGAGGCGACACCCTCGCCGTCGGCCGACGGCGTCGAGGACACCGGCATGGCGACCCACACCGCGAGCAGGATCAGCGCCGCGCCGGCGACCGGATAGGCCGGCTTGATCTGGCCGCTGTGCATCAGCACGAAGAACTGGCGGATCAGCGCCCCGGCGAAGATGAACAGCACCATGATCACCCAGGCATTGGGATGCGAGTAGGTGAACGAGTAGTGGTTGCTGAGCATCAGGAACACCACCGGCAGCGTGAAGTAGGTGTTGTGCACCGAACGCTGCTTGCCGCGCTTGCCGTCGAGCGGGTCCGGCGTCTCGCCGGCCTTCATCGCCTTGACCATGCGTCGCTGGCCGGGAATGATCCAGAAGAACACGTTGGCCGACATGGCGGTGGCCATCACCGCGCCGGTCAGCAGGAAGGCCGCGCGCCCCGAGAAGATGTGCGTGCTCAGGTAGGCCACGACGATCATCATCACCGCCACCGCCAGGCTGAGAATCCCGTCGCGGGTCATGTTGGGGCTGATGCGCTTGCACAGCTCGTTGTAGACCACCCAGCCGCCGAGCAGGAAGGCCAGCGCCACCAGATTGGCCTGCCAGCCGGCGAGATTCGCCGCCCAGGCCCAGTCGCTGGAGTGGTTGATCAGGTAGAAGTCCGGCTTGGACATGTACAGCAGCAGGAACAGCCCGAACCCGGACAGCCAGGTGGTATAGGCTTTCCAGAACGACCAGTGCAGGTCCTCGGGGAGCTTGGCCGGGGCGCTGGCGTATTTCTGGTTGTGATAGAAACCGCCGCCATGGACCGCCCACATCTCGCCGAAGACGCCCTTGTCACGGTCCTCGGCGGCCTTGGGGGTACGCAGCCCGTTGTCGAGCATGACGAAGTAGATCGATTCGCCGATCCAGGCGATCGCCGCGATGACGTGCAGCCAGCGCAGCAGCATGTTTCCGAAGTCGAGAAGGTACGCTTCCATCAGCCAGTACTCGTGTTATGCATTGTTATCGGTCGTCAGAGGGTAACGGATCAACTGCCGCGGTAGGTCGAATACCCGAACGGCGAGAGCAGCAGCGGCACATGGTAGTGCTGGCTGGCGTCGGCGACGCCGAAGCGCAGGGGAATGCGATCGAGAAAGCGGGGCGCGGTGCCGGGCGCGTCATGGGCGTCCAGGTAGTCGCCGGCGTGGAACAGCAGTTCGTATTCGCCTTCGGTGAAGGCCTCGCCCTCGAGGAGCGGTGCGTCGCAGCGACCGTCGTCGTTGGTGATCACCTCGCCGAGGCGGACCCGCTCCTCGCCGTCGAGGCGGAAGATCTCGATGCGCAGTTCGCGCCCGGGGGCACCACGCGCGGTATCCAAGACGTGTGTGGTAAGGCGTCCCATCGGCTAGGTCTCCTGGAGCAAGATGTCGGGCGGCGACGAGAGCCGCAGGCACAAAAACAGTTTTAGCGGTTAGTAGACGACATTTCAAAATTTTTTTGTATACAGTTTATAGTCTATCGTGTCATACAATCTCAGCCACCGGATCGGCGAGGCGCCGATCGTCGTCGAGGAGAGCGCCGCATGACCGAGGAAATTCTGGACCCCCGCCCCAGCACGCTGGATCGCGAGACCTTCGTCCGCCGCTACGGCGACGTCTACGAACACTCCCCGTGGATCGCCGAGCAGGCCTGGGATGCCGGCCTCGACGAGCGCCATGACACGCCGGCGGGGCTGAGCGAGGCGCTGGCCGCGGTGCTCGACGCCGCCCCCGAAACACGCCAGCTGGCGGTGATCCGCGCCCACCCGGACCTCGCCGGCAAGGCCGCCGAGCGTGGCGAGCTGACCGACGACTCGACCCGCGAGCAGGCCGGTGCCGGCCTCGACCAGTGCAGTCCCGAGGAATTCGCCCGCTTCCACCGCTACAACGACGCCTACAAGGCGCGCTTCGACTTTCCCTTCGTGATGGCCGTGAAGGGCAGCGACCGCCACCGGATCCTCGCCGCCTTCGAGCGCCGCCTGGAGCACACGCCCGACGAGGAGCGGCGCACCGCCCTCGAGCAGATCCATCGCATCGCCCGGCTGCGCCTGGAGGGCCGCGTCGCCCGCTGACACGCCCGCCCGACGAGCCGAGCGCGAGAAATGGAAGTCGTTTCCGTGACGGCGGACAGTCCTGGCGGGAGTGTGTATCCTTGTTCGCCAGAGATCGAGTCGATTACGGAGAACGGGGCGTGACAGTAGAGAGCAAACGCAAGCCAGTCGGCCGTCCGGCGGGCTCCGGCAAGAGCACCGGCGGCCACAGCCAGTCACTGGTCCGCGGCCTCAACATCCTCGAAGGGCTGGCGGCGGCGCCGAGCGGCCTGGGGCTGTCCGACATTGCCCAGATCGTCGGCCTGGCCCCCTCCACTACGCACCGCCTGCTGCAGGCACTGCACAAGCAGGGCTTCATCACCCACGATGGCGAGCTGGGCCTGTGGAAGATCGGCGTCAAGACCTTCCAGATCGGCAACACCTTCCTCGAGGCGCGCGACTTCGTGGCCACCGCGCGGCCCTTCCTGCGCCGTCTCACCCGGGAAAGCGGCGAGACCGCCAACCTGGCGATCCGCGACGAGGGCATGGCGGTGTTTCTCGCCCAGAGCGAGTCGTCGCAGATGATGCGCATGATCACCCGGCTCGGCTCCCGGGCGCCGCTGCACGCCTCGGGCGTGGGCAAGGCACTGCTCGCCTGGCTGCCCGACAAGGAGGTCGAGCGCATCCTGCAGAGCCGCGGCCTCAACCGGGTCACGCCCAACACCCTCGACACCCCGGCGCGGCTGCGCGAGAGCCTGGCCGAGATCCGTCGCCAGGGCTATGCCTGCGACCGCGAGGAACACGCCGTCGGCCTCAACTGCGTGGCCGCCTCGCTGCACGACGAACACGGCGCCCCGCTGGCGGCGATCTCGGTCTCCGGTCCGGTGGCGCGGATTCCCGAGTCGCGGCTGGCGGAACTGGGCGGCATGGTCAGCCGCGCGGCGCGCGAGATCACCACCCAGGTCGGCGGCCAGATCCCCGACGACGGCGATCGGGACTGATCGCCGCCGTCTCCCCGATCAGGTGTTGAGGATCACCCCGCCGTTGAGGTGCAGGGTCTGGCCGGTCATGTACGAAGATTCCTCGCTGGCCAGGTAGACGTAGGCCGGCCCCATCTCGCTGGGCTGGCCGGCGCGGTCCATCGGCACCTGGCCGCCGAAGCCGGCGACCTTCTCCTCGTCGAAGCTGGCCGGGATCAGCGGCGTCCACACCGGCCCCGGCGCCACCGCGTTGACGCGGATGCCACGCCCCACCAGCGACTGCGCCAGCGAGCGTACCAGCCCCTGGATGGCGCCCTTGGTCGCCGAGTAGTCGATCAGCGTGTCGTTGCCCTTGAAGGCGTTGACCGAGGACGTGGCGATGATGGTATCGCCCTCGCCCATCAGCGGAACCACCAGCTTGGCCAGGTAGAAATGGCTGAAGATGTTGGTCTGGAAGGTGCGCGTGAGCTGCTCGTCGGGGATCTGGGTGATGTCGTCCCAGTCATGCTGCTCGGCGGCGTTGTTGACCAGAATGTTGACACCGCCGAACACCGCCCGGGCGCGCTCGACGACCTCGCGGCAGAAGCCGGGGTCGCCGACGTCGCCGCGCATCAGCTCGCAGCGCCGCCCCTCGGCCTCGACCAGCGCGCGGGTGTCCTCGGCATCGTGCTCCTCGTCGAGGTAGGCGAGCACGCAGTCCGCGCCCTCGCGGGCGAAGTGCAGCGCCACGGCGCGGCCGATACCGCTGTCGCCACCGGTGATGATCGCCGTCTTGCCGGCGAGCTTGTCGGTGCCGCGATAGCTGGCGCGGATGAATTCCGGCTCGGGTCGCATGGCGTGTTCGTCGCCGGGTTGCTTGTCCTGCTCCTGGGGCGGTTGCTTGCGATCGGTCATGGCAGTCACTCCTGTGTGTGCATATTGCGCCAACTCCGCTGGCGCTGCCGATCACTGCAAGATAGAAGCGCCCCGCGGGGCCGACAAGCGATCGACGACGTGCTGACATCGCCCGTGGCCGTTACACTAGCGGGCAACTTTTCCGCCAGCCGACCGCGAGGCCACGCCGATGACGTCCCACCTGCTTTCCGTCGACTCCCTGTCCCGCGATTGGGTCGATCATCTGCTGCGTGTTGCCGGCCGCATGGAACCGATCGCCAGTCGCCGCAAGGTCACCCGGGTGCTCGAGGGCGCGGTGCTCGGCAACCTGTTCTTCGAGGCCAGCACCCGCACGCGGGTCAGCTTCAACGCCGCCTTCTGTCGGCTCGGCGGCAGCGTCTGCGACACCACCGGTTTCACCTTCTCGTCGATGGCCAAGGGCGAGTCGCTCTACGACACCAGCCGGGTGATGAGCGGCTACTGCGACGCCCTGGTCATGCGCCACCCCGACCAGGGCTCGGTGGCCGAGTTCGCCGAGGCGGTCAACGTGCCGGTGATCAACGGCGGCGACGGGCCCGGCGAGCACCCCAGCCAGGCGCTGCTCGATCTGTACACCATCGACAAGGAGTTCACCCGCCTCGGCAAGCACCTGGCCGGCGCGCATCTGCTGCTCACCGGGGACCTCAAGTACGGGCGCACCGTGCACTCGCTGATCAAGCTGCTGTCGCTCTACGAGCCGCTGCGCATCACCCTGGTCTCGCCGCCGGGGCTGGAGATGCCGCGCCACCTGATCGATCTGGTGGCCTCGCGCGGCCATCGCATCGAGGAGCGCGAGAGCCTCGACAGCGACTTCAGCGACCTCGACGTGGTCTACACCACGCGCATCCAGAAGGAGCGCTTCACCGAGGAGCTCTCGGAGAGCTTCGCCGGCGTCTCGCACGATTTCCGCGTCGACAAGGCGTTCCTCGACCGCCACTGCAGCGCCACCACCGTGGTCATGCACCCGTTGCCGCGGGACAGCCGGCCGGGCGCCAACGACCTCGACGTCGACCTCAACGGCGATCCGCGCCTGGCGATCTTCCGCCAGACCGACAACGGCATCCCGGTACGCATGGCGATCTTCGCCACCCTGCTTCAGGTCGAGGATCTGATCGAACGGGACCTTCGCGACGTGGGCTGGTTCGTGCCCAGGACCTTCGGCGTCGACGACCGGACACTCTGAGTGACATCCACAACGCCAACGGCCGGCCCCAGAGGGCCGGCCGTTGGCGTTCGGCGTCGCGAAGATGATCAGCCCAACGGGCGCAGCGGCAGGCCCTCGCCGGCGGCGAAGAAGCTCTCCAGGATCAGCTGCGCGGCCAGGCCGTCGACGCTCTCCTCGCGGTAGTTGCCGCGATGCCCCCGCTCGCGGGCGATGCTCTTGGCCTCGCGGGTCGAACCGCGCTCGTCGACCATCTCGCAGGGCTTGCCGTAGCGGCCGTAGAGGCGCTTGCCGAACTTGCGCGCGCGCGTGCTCATGGTCGTCTCGCTGCCGTCGTTGTCGATCGGCAGGCCCACCACGAACAGATCCGGCTGCCACTCCTCGACCAGCCGCGTGACCACCGTCCAGTCGGGGATGCCGTCACGCGCCGGCAGCGGCTCCAGCGCCGTGGCGCGGCGGATCAGCTCGTTGCCCACCGCCACGCCGATGCGTCGGGTGCCGAAGTCGAACGCCAGCACCAGCCGCTCGCCGCTCAACTGTGCCCCGCCTCGCCGGTGAGCAGGTTGAGGTCGACGCCGAGGATCCCCGCCGCCGCGTTGAGGCGCTGCTCGGGGGGCAGGTCGAAGATCACCCCCGGCTGGGCCTCGACGGTCAGCCAGGTATTCTCCTTGAGCTCGTTTTCCAGCTGACCGGCCTCCCAGCCGCAGCAGCCCAGGCAGACGATGAAGCGCTCCGGGCCCTCGCCACGGGCCAGCGCGTGAAGCATGTCCATGGAGGTGGTCAGCGCCACGTCGTCGGCGACCTGGATGCTCGAGTCCCAGGGCTCGGCGCTGCCCCGGTGCAGGATGAAACCGCGGTCGCGATGCACCGGCCCGCCGTAGTAGACCGGCTGGTCGCGGGCGGGACAGGCGTCGGCATCGATGTCGAGCTGCTCGAGCAGGGCGTCGAGGGTCAGCTCGAGGGGATGGTTGACGATCACACCCATGGTGCCGTTGTCGTCGTGATCGCACAGGTAGCTCAGGCTGCCGGCGAAATGGGGGTCCTCGAGATGAGGCATCGCCAGCAGGAAATGATTGCGCAAGCTTTGCATGGGCCTCCCGGGCGTCAACGCACGCCGAAGTTGTTGCCTTTGCCGTACCGCCAGACCCGCGTGATGGTGAGGCTGTCCCGCGATCCCATGCCGCTGTCGAAGGGTCGATAGGGCGCGGCGCCCCGCACGGTGTCGAGGGCGGACTGGTCGAGTTCGGGCTCTCCGGAGGATTGTATCACCTCTGCCTCGCGCAACTGACCGTCGCGGCCGATCACCACCCGGATCCGCAGCTGGCCGTCGAGTTCCGGCGGGGCTGGATAGAAGCGGTTGCCGTAGGTCTCGACGCGCCGGGTCCAGTCCTCGATGTAGCGCGCCTCGGCGGCCTGCCGGGCGCCGCGCTGGCTGGCGTCGCCCGCCTCGCCGCCGCCGGCCGGGGTGGCCTCGAAGCCGCGCTCGCGCACGCTCGACGAGGCCTGGGCGAGCAGCGACTGGCCGCTGGGCACCGGCGTCTTGCGCTCGGCCCTGGGTGGCTCGGCGGCAGCGTCTGCGA
>NZ_QWBW01000046.1 GCF_004117855.1 Modicisalibacter coralii | reverse complement strand
GGCCTCGCCGAGCAGGATCAGCTTGTCGGCCTTGAGCGCCACGGCGGTCTGCTGGGCGACTTCGGCGGCATCGAGATCGAACACCTCGCCGGTACTCGAGAAGCCCAGCGGCGGCAGGATCACCAGGGTGCCCCGGTCGAGCAGCGAGCCGATGGCCGTGGCGCGTACCCGGCGCACCTCGCCGGTATGGTCGAAATCGATGCCCTGGCGCACGCCGAGCGGCTTGGCCATGACCAGATTGCCGGACACGGCGGTGAGTTCGACACCGTGCAGCGGGGTGTTGGGCAGGCCCAGCGACAGCCGTGCCTCGAGCCACAGGCGCTGTTCGGCGGCGACACGTTCCACACGGCGCATGATCTCGCCGTCGGCGATCCAGCGGCCGTCATGGCGCACCGGCTCGATGCCCGCTTCGTCCAGCGCCGTGCCGACCTGCGGGCGAATGCCGTAGACCACCACCAGCCGCACACCCAGGGTGTGCAGCAACGCCAGATCCTGGATCAACTGCTCGCCACGCCCGTTGGCTATCGCCTCGCCCTCGATGAGGATGACGAAGGTTCGGCCGCGATGGGCGTTGATGTAGGGCGAGGAATTACGGAACCAGTCGACGAAGGGTAAGCGCGTGTGCACGGCCTGGGGAGCTCCGGCAGCGGTGAATGGCAGAAGGGACGATGCCGCGTGCTGACGCGGCCCTCGAAGGAACGACTATATCAGAGCCCACGAAAAGGCGGGACTCCCCGAGGGACGTCCCGCCGTCGTGCCAGCACCGCCTGAACGGGCCTCAGAAACCGAACATGCCCTTGAACATGAAGAAGAACACGATCGCCAGCAGCGCCCCGGCCGGCAGCGTGATCAGCCACGACAACACGATGGTGCCGATCACCCGCAGGTTGAGCGCCGCCATGCCGCGGGCCAGCCCCACGCCGAGCACCGCCCCCACCAGGGTATGGGTGGTGGAGATCGGCAGCCCGGTCCCCGAGGCCAGCACCACCGTGGTCGCCGCGGCCAGGGTGGCGGCGAAGCCGCGGCTGGGGGTGAGTTCGGTGATGCCGGTGCCCACCGTGGCGATCACCCGGTGGCCGTAGGTCACCAGACCGACGACGATGCCGCCGCCACCCAGCACCAGGATCCACCACGGCAGGGCCGCCGATCCGGAGACGTTGCCGTGCGAGGCGACCACGCTGATCACCGCGGCCAACGGCCCGACGGCGTTGGCGACGTCGTTGGAGCCGTGGGCGAAGGCCATGGCGCAGGCGGTGAACATCATCAGCACGGCGAAGACCCGCTCGACGCTGGAGAAACCGAAGCTGTCGCCGCTGCGCTTCTTCTCGCGGTTGACGCGATTCTCGAGCAGGATGCCCAGCACCATGATCACCACGCCGATGGCGATGGCGATCAGCACGCTCTGGCCGAAGTTCAGGTGCAACCCGACATGGGATAGCCCCTTGACCAGGGTGACCATGGCGATGATGAAGCCGACCAGGAAGATGTAGCCCGGCACGTAGCGCTTGGCGGCGGCGAACGGGTCGCTGTTCTCGAAGATCAGGATCTGGACCGACCGGAACAGCACATAGCCGATGGTCCCGGCGAGCAGCGGCGACACCACCCAGCTGGCGACGATCTGCCCCACCTTGGGCCAGCCCACCGCGTCCACGCCCAGCCCGGCGACGGCGAAACCGACGATCGCGCCGACGATCGAGTGAGTGGTGGAGACCGGCCAGCCGCGCGCCGAGGCGATCAGCAGCCACAGCCCGGCGGCCAGCAGCGAGGCGAGCATGCCGTAGACCAGCAGTTCGGGACTATTGGTGAGCAGCGCCGGGTCGATGATTCCCTTGCGGATGGTCTCGGTGACCTGTCCGCCGGCCAGCCAGGCGCCGAGGAACTCGAAGATCACCGCGATGAGGATCGCCTGACGGATGGTGATGGCCTTGGAACCGACCGAGGTACCCATGGCGTTGGCCACGTCGTTGGCCCCGACCCCCCAGGCCATGAAAAAGCCAAAGACACAGGCGAGGATGATGAATACGTCGCCGTATTGCGCAATGATGGACATAGGCAGATGTTCTTCTGAGTGGCGTGAGTCGTCGAACCGGCAGCCGTGACGGCGTGCCGGCTCAGCGTGCGGTCAGGATCTGCAGACGGCTGCCGACGCGCTCGGCGCGGTCGGCCAGATCGCCGATCCAGTCGATGATGTTGTAGAGGAACATCACGTCGACCGGCGGAAGCTGGGCTTCCAGATCGAAGAGCTGACGGCGGATGATGACTTCCTGGTCGTCGGCCTGGTGCTCGAGCTCGTGCAGCTCGCGGATCAGATTCTGCATCAGATCGGAAACGTTGCGTCCGAAGCCGGACTCGAGCAGGTCCTCGAGTTCCTCCAGCGCCTTGCGCGCCTGGGAAACGGCCGCCACCGCGGTAGTGAGGTACTCGCGCATGGGCTGGGCGAGGCTGTCGGGAATCTGCATGCGCCGGCCGAGCATGATGCCGGTGATGTCCCGGGCGCGGTTGGCGATCTTGTCCTGTACGCTGATCAGCTCGAGCAGGTCGGAACGCGACACCGGCAGGAACATGGTGTTGGGCAGGTTTAAGCGCAACTGGGTCTTGAGAACATCGGCCTCATGTTCGAGATTGGTCACCGCCTCGCGGTACTTGGCCGCCTCGTCCCAATCGCCGGCCTGGGTGGCGTCGAAGAACGGCAGCAACTGATCGACGCACTCGCTGGTCTTGACGATGTGGGCCAGCAGCGGCTTGAACGGCGAACGCCCGAACAGCGCGGAAAAGGGGTTGGTGGTCACCATGTCGGCATCATTCGTCGGTTGTGAATGGCGGCGTCAGTATAGTGATTGGGGGCCCCAGCGTCATGAGGAATTCATCGAACCGTCATTAACGGAGCCCTGCTTATGGCTGAGGAAATCGAACTCAAACTCGCCCTCGGCGCCGACGGCGCGCGGGCGCTGGCCGAGCATCCCCGGCTGGCCGGCCAGCCTGCCCGCCGCGAGACGCTGACCAATACCTATTATGACACGCCGACGGGCGATCTGGAGGCCGCGCGGGTCGCGCTGCGCATCCGGCGCACGCCCGAACGCTGGCTGCAGACGCTGAAGACCGCCGGTCAGGGCTCGGGCGGGCTGTCGGCACGCGGCGAATGGGAATGGACGATCACCGGGCCCACGCTGGATCTTGCCGGCCTCGAGACACTGGCGCCGATGCAGACGCTGGGCCGCGACGTGCTCACGGCCCTCGAGCCACGCTTCACCACCGACTTCGAACGCACGAGCTGGCTGCTAGAGAGCGGCGAAGCGAGCGTCGAGGTGGCGCTGGATCGCGGCGAGATCCTCGCCGGGGAACACCGGGCGGCGATCGACGAGCTGGAACTCGAGCTCAAGCGCGGCACGCCCGAGGCGCTCTGGACGCTCGCCGAGACCTTCGCGGCCGAAGTGCCGCTGCGCCCGGCCAACCTGAGCAAGGCCGCCCGCGGCGCGGCACTGCGTGACGCCCACTGGCCGCTGCCGACCACCCCCGCGACCCTGCACGACGCCTCGCCGGCGGGCCGCTTCGACGCCGCGATCGCCGCCCTCGACGCCCTCGCCGACAGCGGCGATGCGGCGTTTCTCGGCCGGGCCCGCGATGCCCTGCAGACGCTGGCCGACGACGATGCGCTCGACGCCGCGATCCGCGAGCCGGCCGCCTCGCTGGCCGCTGCCCTGGGCGAACCGGACTGGCTCGACCGCGACTTCGGCCGCCACAGCCTGGCGCTACTGGCCGCCCTGCACCGCGCTTGAGCCCTTGGGAGAATCACTGCTTGTCTTCGCTACCCCCGGACAGACTCGACCTGCGTACCCGTCTCTTTCAGATCGTCTTCGAATCGGACACCCGCCTCGCCAAGGGTTTCGACATCCTGCTGATCACGCTGATCCTGCTCAGCGTCGCGGTGGTGATGCTCGACAGCGTGGCCAGCCTGCGCCAGCACTACGGTAGCTGGTTTTACGCCCTCGAATGGGGCTTCACGCTGCTCTTCAGCGTGGAACTGGCCGTGCGGCTGTACTGTCTCGACCGGCCACTGCGCTACCTGAAGAGCTTCTACGGGATGATCGACGTGCTGTCGATCCTGCCCACCTGGCTGAGCCTGCTGATTCCCGGCGCCCAGTCGCTGCTGGTGGTGCGCATCCTGCGCGTACTGCGGCTGTTCCGGGTGCTGCGGCTGGTGGAGTTCCTCGGCGAGGGCAACATCCTGCTGCAGTCGCTCAGGCGCAGCGCCCGCAAGATCCTGCTGTTCCTGGCCACGGTGCTGATGCTGGTGACCATCTTCGGCTCGCTGATCTATCTGATCGAGCCCCCCGAGGCCGGCTTCACCAGCATCCCCAAGGCGCTCTACTGGGCAATCGTCACCCTGACCACGGTAGGCTACGGCGACATCACGCCGATCACGCCCTTCGGCCAGTTCATCTCGGCGCTGGTGATGGTGATGGGCTATGCGATACTCGCCGTGCCCACCGGCGTGTTCTCGGCGGAGATGATGCGTTCGATCCGCGAGGAGCGCTATTCCGACGAGGCCTGCCCGGGCTGCGGCCAGGAGGGGCACGAGCGCGACGCGCGCTATTGCCGGCGCTGCGGCACCTGGCTCGACGAGGAGACCCAGGACCCACGCCGGCAACGCGACGCTAACGGAGAGACCGGCCCCGGCTGACGGGCCGGCACTCTGTCAGTGACGAAACGGGCTTGGAGTTCATTGGCAAACGCCGTGAACGATGGGCGCCGGGAAAGCCCATCCCCGACACCGGCTCTGAAAGGAACTCTTATTCGGTGAACGGCGCGGTATCGCCACGCCCTTCGCGGACGATGGTCGCTGGCAGTTCGCGCAGGTCGACCACGGTGGTGGGCTCCAGCGAGCAGGCACCGCCGTCGATGATCAGCTCGAGATGTGCCCCGAAGCGCTCGCGGATCTCCTCGGGATCGGTCATCGGCAGTTCGGCGTCGACCGGGATCAGGGTCACGCTCATCAGTGGCTCGCCGAGGGTCTTGAGCAGGTCGTGGGTGATGCGGTGGTCGGGCACCCGCACGCCGATCGAGCGCCGCTTGGGATGCAGCAGCAGCCGGGGCACCTCGCTGGTGGCGTTGAGGATGAAGGTATAGGGGCCGGGCGTGTGGCTCTTGAGCAGCCGGAACACCGCGTTGTCGACCTTGGCGTAGGTGCCGATCTCCGAGAGATCCGAACACACCAGGGTGAAGTTGTGCTTGTCGTCCAGCGAGCGCAGCCACTTGATCTTCTCGATCGCCTTCTTGTCGCCCAGGTGGCAGCCCAGGGCGTAACCGGAATCCGTGGGGTAGGCGACGACGCCGCCGTCACGGATGATCTTCACCGCCTGGTCGATCAGGCGTTTCTGCGGGGTTTCCGGGTGAACCTGGAAGAATTGGGTCATGGCCCCTCCTTGCCTTGCGATGGTCATGAGCGGCGATTTCGCCCGCTCCAGCCTACCAGCTAGCCTAGAGCTTACATCAGCCGACGGCGAATCCGCCCAGTGCGGGGTGCTGCCACAACGGCGCCACCGCGGTGCGCGGCGCCTCGCTCATGCTGCCCGGGGCGAGATAGCCCCCGGGAAAGTGAAAGTCGCTGCCCTTCGAGGCCAGCAGTTCGCGCTCGTTGAGCTGACGGGCCAGATCGCGGGTCTCGTCGGGGTTCTGGAAGCCGCTGATCAGCTCGGCCCCCGCCCCGCCGGCGTCGGCGAAATCGTCGAGCAGCAGGCCGCGCTTGCGCCGGGTCAGCTTGTAGCGCAGCGGATGCGCCAGCACCGCCACGCCGCCGGCATCGCGCACCCAGCCCACCGCCTCGCCGAGGTAGGGCCAGTGCATCTTGACGTCGCCGCGCTTGCCGGCGCCCAGGTAGCGCTTGAAGGCCGCGGCCATGTCGGGCACCAGTTCCGCGGCGACCAGTGCCCGGGCGAAATCGGGCCGGCCCAGCGGCCGGTCGCCCTCGACAGTGGCGCGGGCCCGTTCCAGGGCATCGTCGAGGCCGATCGCCTCGAGCCGCCGGGCGATCTCGAGGTTGCGCGCCTCGCGGGCCGCGGCCTGCGCGACGAGGCCGTCGACCAGGGTGCCGCGCACGCCATCGGGCAGGTAGCCGAGCACGTGAATCGTCATCCCGCGCCACTGCACCGAAAGCTCGGTGCCGGCGAGCAGCGCGATCCCCAGCCGTTCCGCCTCGCTGCGCGCCTCGTCGACGCCGGCCACGGTATCGTGGTCGGTGAGCGCCACATGGCTGAGCCCTCGCGACTGACACAGCTGCATCAGCTCGCCGGGCGCCAGCGCGCCGTCGGAGGCGGTGGAGTGCATGTGCAGGTCGATGGTGGTGGCGTCGGCGAAGGTCTCGGGGAGTGCAATCATTGGCATGACGCCGCGGGGCGTCTTTGTCAGAATGGGGGTCGGTCATGTTGCGCGCCCCGCACGGGCGGGTCAACGCCGTTCACACAGGACCCTGCCATGAAACTGCTCTTCGATTTCCTGCCCATCGCGCTCTTCTTCGCGGTCTACAAGCTCAGCGGCGACATCGTGCTGGCCACGCTGGTGCTGATTCCGGCGACGCTCGTCCAGGTGGGAATCACCTGGTGGCGCACGCGGCGCGTCGAGACCATGCAACTCGTCACCCTGGCGCTGATCCTGCTGCTCGGCGGCGCCACCGTGGTCTTCCACGACGCCACCTTCATCCAGTGGAAGCCGACGGTGGTCAACGCCCTGTTCGCGGTGGCCTTCCTGGTCTCGCCGCTGTTCGGTGGCAAGCCGCTGATCCAGCGCATGATGGGTCAGGCGATCAGCCTGCCCGGGGCGATCTGGACCCGCCTGAACCTGGCCTGGGTGGTATTCTTCCTCGCCATGGCGGCACTCAACGTCTACGTCTTCAAGACCTTCGACGAGGCCACCTGGGTCGACTTCAAGCTGTTCGGCATGCTCGGCCTGACCCTGGCGTTCATGCTCGCCCAGGGGGTCTACCTGAGCCGCCACCTGACCGCGACACCCGGCGGTTCCGACCGCTGAGGCATCCCCAACCTGCACGGAGGTTTCACGCCCATGCTCTACGCCATTCTCAGCGAGGACATCAAGGACAGCCTGGAAAAGCGCAAGTCGGCCCGTCCCGACCATGTGGCCCGGCTCGAGACGCTGCGCGACGAGGGTCGCCTGGTCCTCGCCGGTCCGCATCCGGCGATCGACGCCGACGACCCGGGCGAGGCCGGCATGTCGGGCAGCCTGGTGGTCGCCGAATTCGCCAGCCTCGACGAGGCCCAGGCCTGGGCCGATGCCGACCCCTACGTGATCGCCGGCGTCTATGCCCGGGTCAGCGTCAAGCCGTTCAAGAAGGTCCTGCCCTGACCCCTCCCCTCACCGGCGGCCACGGTCGCCGGCAAACCGGCCTCTTCATGCCCCGCCGCCCCTCGCCGGACTGACCCAGATCAGACAAACCGTCGGATGACGGTGTCGGCCATTGTGCCCGGGCGAACGGGCTCTCTATGCTGAGCGTCTCACCCCGAGGCTGGGAGGCTGCCATGAACGATGACGCACGCCCCTTCGTCGCCGCCGAGCCCCCGCGACTCGATGCCCCGCACCGACCGACAGCCACGTTCTCGCCGCTGGCGATGCCGCCCGGCCCCGGCTACTACACGGCTCGGGCGCTGGACCGGGCCTTCAAGGCCAATCTGGCACGCCTGACCTTCGGCATCAGCCCGGCGGGCCTGGCGAGCAGCTACTTCGAATGGCTCGGCCATCTGGCCCTGTCGCCGGGCAAGCAGCTCGAACTGCAGGAAAAGGCGCTGCGCAAGCTCACCCGCCTCGCCACCCACGCCGGCCAGCTGGGCACCCAGCGGGACGCCGCGCCCTGCATCGAGCCGTTGCCCCAGGACAAGCGCTTCGCCGACCCGGCCTGGTCGCAATGGCCCTACAACCTGATCTACCAGGGGTTTCTGCTCAACCAGCAGTTCTGGCACAACGCCACCACCGACATCGACGGCCTCTCGCCGGCGACCGAGCGCGTGGTCTCGTTCATCGCCCGCCAGCTGCTCGACCGCTGGTCGCCCTCGAACCTCCCCTGGCTGAACCCCGAGGTGACCCGGGCGACCCTGGAACAGGGCGGCACCAACCTGCTGCGCGGCTGGCAGAATCTCGTCGAGGATGTCGAACGCCGGATCAGTGGGCGCCCGCCGGTGGGCAGCGAGGCCTTCCGGGTCGGCGAGAACCTGGCGGTCACCCCGGGCAAGGTGGTCTATCGCAACCACCTGATCGAACTGATCCAGTACACCCCCACCACGGCGACCGTGAAGGCCGAGCCGGTGCTGTTCGTGCCGGCGTGGATCATGAAGTACTACATCCTCGACCTGTCGCCGGAGAACTCGCTGGTGCGCTACCTGGTCGACCAGGGCCACACGGTGTTCATGATCTCCTGGCGCAACCCCTCCTCGGCGGACCGCGACCTGGGCATGGACGACTACCGGCGCCTGGGGCCGATGGCGGCGCTGGACGCGATCGGCTCGATCGTTCCGGGGCAGCGCGTGCACGGCGTGGGCTATTGCCTGGGCGGCACCCTGCTGTCGATCGCCGCGGCGGCGATGGCCCGCGACGGCGACGAGCGGCTCGCCTCACTCACCACCCTGGCCACCCAGGTTGACTTCACCGAGGCCGGCGAGCTGATGCTGTTCATCAGCGACAGCGAAGTCGCCTACCTCGAGAACATGATGTGGGACCAGGGCTACCTGGACGGCTCGCAGATGGCCGGGGCCTTTCAACTGCTGCGCTCCAACGACCTGATCTGGTCGCGGGTGGTGCGCGACTACCTGCTCGGCGAGCGCCAGCCGATGAACGATTTGATGGCCTGGAACGCCGATCTGACCCGCATGCCCTACCGCATGCACTCGGAATACCTGCGCCGGCTGTTCCTCGACAATGAACTGGCCGCCGGTCGTTACACGGTGGACGGCCGGCCGGTGGCCCTCAGCGACATCCACGTGCCGATCTTCGCGGTGGGTACCCTCAAGGACCACGTCGCGCCCTGGCAGTCGGTGTACAAGATTCATCTGCTCGGCGACGCCAGCGAGGTGACCTTCCTGCTCACCAGCGGCGGCCACAACGCCGGCATCGTCAGCGAGCCCGGCCATCCGCATCGCCGCTACCAGATCCACACCCACCGCGACGACGCGCCCTACATCGATCCCGACACCTGGCAGCAGACCGTGCCCACTCGGGAAGGCTCCTGGTGGCCGGCCTGGCAGGCCTGGCTCACCGAACGTTCCACCGCCGACGTCGCCCCGCCGAACCCGGGCGGCGACGATCATCCGCCACTGGCCGAGGCCCCGGGCTGTTACGTCCGCCAGGCCTGACCCAGGGAAGCCACCATGCACCAGCCGACAGCCGACAAGACCAGCCACCACGCCCTCACCGAGAACAGCGTTCCGCTCTTCTGGCCATTCACCGCCGCGGCGACGCTGGCCGAGCAGGAGTGGCGGCTGTTCAACGACAATCTCAAGTTCCTCGCCGAGACCGCGGTGATCGATCACGGCCCGCCGCCGGAATTCGTCACGCCCCACCGTGAACGCCTGGTGCTGCACACCCTGACGCTGCGCGACTTCTCGCCGGATGACGCCGACGCGGACGAGACACCCACCCTGGTCATCGCTCCCTACGCCGGACACCACGCCACCATCGCCGACTATCACCCCGGTCAGAGCCTGGTCGAGACGCTGCTGGCCAACGGCCTGTCGCGAGTGCTGGTCACCGACTGGCACAGCGCCACGCCGGCGATGAAGGACTACGACATCGACAACTACCTGGCCGAACTCAACGTCTGCATCGACGACCTGGGCGGGCGGATCAATCTGGTCGGGCTATGCCAGGGCGGCTGGATGGCGGCGATGTACGCCGCCCGCTACCCCGCCCGCGTGACGACCCTGGTGCTGGCCGGTTCGCCGATCGACACCGCCGCCGGCGACGGCCCCATCAAGCGCATGGTCGAACAGTTGCCGATCGCCTTCTACGAGCACCTGGTGGCCCTCGGCGACGGCCTGATGCGCGGCGACTTCATGCTCCAGGGCTGGAAGAACATGCACCCCGACAAGCAGTACGTCGACAAGTACCTGGAGCTCTACGAGCACATCGAGGACCCCGCCTACCTGGCCAAGCAGGAGACCTTCTCGCGCTGGTACGAGAACCCGCTCGATCTGCCCGGGCGCTGGTACCTGCAGGCGATCGGCGAGCTGTTCAAGGAGAATCGGCTGGCCCGCGGCCGTTTCGTCGGCCTGGGCCGGCGCCTGGCGCTGGGCGACGTCACCTGCCCGGCCTACCTGCTGGCCGGCGAGAACGACGACATCACCACCCGCGAGCAGGTCTTCGCCGCCGCCACGCTGCTCGGCAGCCCCGCCGACCGGGTGATCAGCACGCTCGCCCCGGGCGGTCATATCGGCCTGTTCATGGGGCGGCACACACTCGCCGAGTACTGGCCATCCATCGCCCGCTGGATCGCCGCCGGAGGCGCCGCGTGAGTCGCTGTCTGACGGCGCTCGCCCTGCAGGGCGGCGGCGCGCTGGGCGCCTACGAGTTCGGCGTGCTCAAGGCGCTGCACGAACGCGACGACTGGCGGCTGGACGCCGTCTCGGGGGTGTCGATCGGCGCCGTCACCGCCGCGGTGCTGATCGGCGCCCGGGGCGAACCGATCGCCACGCTGGCGGCGATGTGGGACCAGTTGGCCCTGCCCCCCTCGCCGCTGGTGCCCGAGGCCTTCCAGGCCAACCAGGGGCTGTTCGCCAACCCCGCCATGTATCGGCTCGACCCCGCCTGGCTGGTCTCGCCCTGGCTTACCACCCATGTCTACGACACGACGCCGCTGCGCGAGTCGCTGGAACGCTGGGTCGACGTCGAGCGTCTCAACGCCAGCCCCGTGCGGGTGACGGTCACCGCCGTGGACGTGGATAGCGGCGAGCTCGTCGAGTTCGACAACCACCGGGGGCTGACCCTCGAACACATCCTGGCCAGCGCCAGCCTGCCCCCCGGCTTTCCGGCGACGACGCTCGACGGTCACCACTACTGGGACGGTGGCCTGGTCTCCAACACCCCGCTGCGCTCGGCGATCGATGCCCTCGAGTCCCTGGCACCCGGCGACGGCGAGGTGCAGCGCGAACTGATCGTCATCGATGCCTTTCGCCAGCACGCGCCGGCGCCCCGGCAGTTTCTCGACGTCGTCGAGCGGGCCTTCGAGATCAACTTCGCCAGCAAGCTCAAGCTCGATCTGAAGCTGCTTCGCCGGATCAACGACCTGATCGAACTCGTCGAGGCGATGGAGAGCGCCCTGCCCGAAGACAGCCCGATTCGCCGGCGTCCCGCCTATCGGCGCCTGCTCGGCTACCGGCACATCGACCGGCTGTGGGTGATCGGCAATCGAGACGCCGACGACAGTGGTCCGGCCGACTTCTCCCCGGCCGCGATCCGGCGGCGCATCGCCAACGGTTACCGCGACGCCCGCCGCTCGCGTCGCCCCAGCGGCACTCACGGCGACTCGGACGGACCGTGACGGCGGTTCGTCCACAGCCGGCGTTCATGCACAGGAGTTGTGGAAAACTCTGTGAAAACCCCGCGGACGCCTGTCGCCAGGCCAAGACGTTCGCTGCCTGGCCACGATCGGGTAAAATTTGATCAACCCCGATGCCACCGGAGCCCTAGCCGTTGCCTTCTCCCGCCGACTCGACGTTGCCGCCGCTGGCCGGTCTCGACACGCCCGATCTCGACTGGCGCCAGGACGAGACCGACCGGCTCGCGCCGCATTCGATCGCCTTCGACGACGTCTACTTCTCGCGCCACGACGGTCGTGCCGAGACCGAGCACGTGTTCATCCAGGCCAACCGCCTGCCCGAGCGGTTCGCCAGCTGGCACGCAACGCGCCCCTTCGTGATCGGCGAGACCGGCTTCGGTACCGGGCTCAACGTGCTCTGCGCCTGGGCCTGCTTCATGGAGCACGCGCCCCCCGGGGTGCGGCTGCACATCGTCTCCACCGAGCGTTTCCCGCTGGCCCGCGACGATCTGGCCAGGGCCCTCGCCACCTGGCCGGCCTTCGCCGCGCCGGCGCGACGCCTGCTGGACCAGTGGCCGGAAGCGGTGGCCGGCGTGCACCGGCTGTGGCTGGACGCGCGGGTCATCCTCGACCTGCACTTCGGCGACAGCACGCAGATGCTGAATCAGCTCGACGGCCGGGTCGATGCCTGGTTCCTCGACGGTTTCGCGCCCGGCAAGAACCCCGACATGTGGCAACCCGAGCTGTTCGCGGCGATGGCCGCGGCCAGCCGCCCCGGCGCCAGCGCGGCGACTTTCACCTGCGCCGGCGTGGTCAAGCGCGGCCTGAAAGCGGCGGGGTTTGCGTGGCGCAAGGTGCCCGGCTTCGGCCGCAAGCGCGAGATGCTGGTCGCCGAACTGACCGAGCCGCCGGTGGACGAATCACGGCGTCACAGTACCTGGTTCGTGCCCCCGGCGCCGCGCCCGGCCGGGCACGTCGCGGTGATCGGCGCCGGACTGGCCGGCACCAGCGTCGCCCACGCCCTGGCGCGACGCGGCGTGGCGGTGACGCTGATCGACCGCGACGGCCCCGCCGCCGGCGCCTCGGGCAATCGCCAGGGCGCGCTCTACGTCAAGCTGGCCGCCGAGACCAACGCCCAGAGCCGTTGTTACCTGGCGGGGCTGCTGCACAGTCGCCGCTGGCTCGAGACGCTCGACCCCGAGCAGACCCTGTGGCGGGAGTGCGGCGTGCTGCAACGCGCCGCCGGCGAGCGCGAGGCCCGGCGTCAGCGGCGCTTCCTGGACGGTCATCCGCTGCCCGCGAGCGTGGTGAGGGGCGTCGATAACGACGCGGCCGGGGGGCTGGCCGGCTGGCCGCTGGAGACGGGTGGGCTGGATTATCCCCGGGCGGGCTGGGTCGACCCGGCGGCGCTGTGCCGCCGGCTGGCGGATACCCCGGGCGTCCACCTCCGGGGTGGCGAGGTGACGTCACTCGACGCGGTCGACGGCGGCTGGTCGCTGCGGTTCAGCGACGGCGACGGCCTCGTCGCCGATCAGGTGGTGATCGCCGCCGCATCCCTGGCCAACCGCTTCGCCCAGAGTGCCTGGCTGCCGCTGCAGGCGATTCGCGGTCAGGTCAGCCACCTCGCCCTGACCGACGCGGCGCCGCGCCCACGGCGGGTGGTCTGTGCCGGCGGCTACGTGTCGCCGCCACGGGACGGCATTCTGACCTTCGGTGCCACCTTCCACCCCAACGTCACCGACACCACGCCCAGCAAGGCCGATCACGCCGCCAACCTGGCCGAGCTGGAGCGCACCCTGCCGGGTTACCTCGCCGCGTTGCGCGACGCCGGCGTCGACCTGGACCCGGCACGCCTGCACGGCCGCACGGCGGTGCGCGCCGCCAGCCCCGACAAGACCCCCTACGCCGGACCGCTGCCCGACGCCGCGGCCTGGAAGCACGACTATGCCGCGCTGGCCAAGGATGCCCGACGGCGCGTACCGGACACGCCGGGGCGTCATCATCCGGGGCTGTGGATCAGCGCCGCTCACGGCTCCCGGGGGCTGGCCAGCGCACCGCTGTGCGCCGAACTGATCGCCTCGCGGGTCTGCGACGAGCCGTTGCCGCTGCCCCGCGAGCTGGTCGATCACCTGCATCCGGGCCGGCGGCTGATCGCCGAGTTGATTCGCGGCACGGCCCGGTGATTCGCGCCTACTGCATGAACCAGCCGTGGCTGACCACGATCGACTGGCCGGTGAGCGCGTTGGAGGGAAAGGTCGCCAGGTAGAGCGCCGTCTCGGCGACGTCCTCGACGGTGGTGAACGTCTTGTCGACGGTGTCCTTGAGGAACACCTTCTCGACCACCTCGTCCTCGCTCATGCCGTGCTCGCGGGCCTGGTCGGGAATCTGCTTCTCCACCAGCGGGGTCTTCACGTAGCCCGGGCAGATCACGTTGGCGCGGATGCCGTACTCGGCGCCCTCCTTGGCCATGGTCCGGCACAGCCCCAGCAGGCCGTGCTTGGCGGTGACGTAGGGCGACTTCATCGCCGAGGCCTCGTGGGAGTGCACCGAGCCCATGTAGAGCAGGCAGCCGCCGCCGTCCTGGGTCATCATCTGGCGGAAGGCCGCGCGGGTCGACAGGAAGCTGCCGTCGAGCTGGATGTTGGTGACCTTCTTCCAGTTGTCGTAGGACAGCTTGTGGATCGGCTCGACGTGCTGCGAGCCGGCGTTGGCGACCATCACGTCGAGCCGGCCGTAGGCGTCGACCGCCGCCTTGAAGGCGTCCTCGACCTGCTGCTCGTCGGTGACGTCGGCGCCCACGCCCATCGCGGTGCCGCCCTGCTCGGTCAACTCCCGGGCGGCCGACTGCGCCGCCTCGAGGTCGAGATCGAGGATCACCACCCGGGCGCCCTGCTGGGCGAACAGCGTGGCGATCTGCTTGCCGATGCCGCTGGCGGCGCCGGTGATCAGCGCCACCTTGTCCTTGATACGGTCCTGCGCGGGATGTTGTGACATGCGGGTTTTCCTCCTTGGTTAACACACCGGACGCGGCCGGCCGCGTCACTCGAACGGCACATCGGTCATGTCCTCGAGGTAGCCGTCCAGATTGCTGCGATAGCTGCAGACGTTGGCGCCGATCTCGTCGCTGACCGGGTCGCGCTGGCAGGGACAGGTCTCCAGCGCCCCCAGCATGTCCCGATAGCCGGCGCGCCAGCGTTCCATGATCGTCGAATAGGAGAAGTCGATATCCTTCTGCGCGGTCTCCGCCTCGCGGGCCGGCGCCAGCAGCCGCACGATGTTGACCGGCGCCTGGCGGGCGAGCCCCAGCAGCTCGGCGACCTCGTGGTCATCGCGGACATCGGCGGGCAGGTGCTTGCCCAGCTTGCGTAATGCATGACGCAGCCGATGGATCTCCTTGAGGAAGTGCAGATTGTGTCCGGCCCGGGTGGCGTACTGGATGTCCTTCTCGCGATGCATGGCCTCGGTGATGGTCTTGGGCACCGGGCCGCGCGGGCTCCACAGGTCGATCACGTAGCAGTTGACCGCCATGTCGCTGCCCGGGCGTTCGCTCTCGAGCACGTAGTCGATCGGCGTGTTGGAACACAGCCCGCCGTCCCAGTAGGCCTCGCCGTCGACCCATACCGGCGGGAAGGCCGGCGGCAGCGCACCGCTGGCCATCACGTGGTGGACCGAGAGGGTCTCGTCCTGACTGTCGAAGTAGCGCATCGCGCCGCGGCCGATGTTGACCGCGCCGACGCTCAGGCGCTTGCCGTCGTGCCGATCGCGGGTCCCCAGCAGGTCGAAGTCGACCAGCGCCTCCAGGGTGCGCTCGAGGGGCGTGACGTCGTAGAAGCTCGGCGGCGAGCCGTGCCAGTTGCGGGTCAGGGGGATCTCCCACACCGGCCGCGGGCGGAAGAACCCCGGCACCCCGGTGGACAAGGCCAGGAACTTGGCCATTTCGGTCTCGTAGTGTTCCAGTGCCGCGCCGCTGCTCGACGACGGCTGGGCGACGCGGGTCCAGAAATCCTCCAGCCGGGCGAGCACGTCGCGGCGGTGGTTGCCGGCGATCAAGGCCCCGTTGATGGCGCCGATGGAGGTACCCACCACCCAGTCGGGCTCGATGTCGGCTTCATGGAGCGCCTGATAGACGCCCGCCTGATAGGCCCCTAAAGCGCCGCCGCCCTGGAGGACCAGAATATTCATGGGTCGTGCCATTTCATCCCCCTGCGACCGTTCACGAGACGCTATCGGGTCGACCCCGCGACGCGCGATGCGTTCCGTCCCGACGACGGTTTCTTCATCCCACTCTAGGAAGTTGTGTATTGCACTGCAACATGAAACCCGCTGCGCGTCACCGCATCCCGGCGTGACGGGCATCAATATCCCGCCGGCTCGGCTGGGATAGAGTCGCCTCATGCACATGCCGATTTCCCGTCTTGCCCGCCGACGCCGCCGTCCGGGCCCGGCCCTGCGGCCCGCCCGCGCCGGCCTGGCAATCCTGCTGGCACTGGCCGGCTGTGATGATCGCCCGGAGGCAATGCCCGGGACCCTGGAGTGGGACCGCATCGCGCTCATCGCCGAAGCCTCCGAACCGGTGCGCCGCTGGGCGGTCGCCGAGGGCGATGGCGTCACCCGTGGCGAGCTCCTGCTGACCCTGGATCCGCGCCGCCTCGATGCCCGCTTCGACCGGGCCCAGGGGGAGCTGGACCGGGCCCGGGCCCAGCTCGACGAACTCGAGAACGGCACCCGCCGGGAGACCCTCGACGCGGCACGCGCCGACCTGGAGCGAGCCCGGGCGGCGGCGACGCTCGCCGAACGCGAGTACCAACGCAGTCAGCGCCTGTGGGACCAGCGCTCGATCTCGCGGTCGAGTTTCGACCTGGCGCGAACCCAGCGCGATGAGCGCCGGGCCGAGGTCGCCTCCCTCACCGCGCAATTCGAGGCCCTGACCCGTGGCGAACGCCCCGAGCGTATCGCCGCGGCGGCTGCGGCGGTGACGGCGGCCCGCGCCAGCCTCGCCGAACTGCGCATCGACCGCGAACGGCTGGCGATCCGGGCGCCACGCGCTGGCCACGTCGACGCCCTGCCGTTTCGTCCCGGCGATCAGCCGCCGCTGGGCGCCACCCTGGTCAGCCTGCTGGTCGGCGAGGCGCCCTACGCGCGCTTCTTCGTACCCGCCGGGCGGCGCGCCGCCCTGACACCGGGCGACCCGGTCACGGTACACGTCGAGGGCGTCGACCAGCCCTTCGACGCGCACCTGGAAAGCCTCGCCAGCGAGCCGGCCTTCACGCCCTACTACGCGCTGGCCGGCGACGACGCCAGCCGTCTGGTGTATCGCGCCGAGGCGCGCCTCGAGGGAGACACCGCCCGACGGCTGCCCGCCGGGCTGCCGGTCGAGGTGGAACTCGTCGATGACCAGTGAGCCGGTGATCCGCACGCGCGGGCTGAGCAAGCGCTTCGGCGATACCCTGGCCGTCGACGACCTGTCGCTCACGGTGACGCGCGGCGAGGTCTACGGCTTCCTGGGCCCCAACGGCTCGGGCAAGTCGACCACCCTGCGCATGCTCTGCGGCCTGCTCACGCCCAGCGCCGGGAACATCACGGTGCTGGGCTGCGAGCTGCCGCGCGAGGCGGAACGGCTCAAGCGCCGGCTGGGCTACATGACCCAGAGCTTCTCGCTGTATCGCGACCTGACGGTGCTCGAGAACCTGCGTTTTCTGGCGGCGATCCACGACCTGCCCGCGCGCGGCCTGGGCCGACGGCTCCACGACCTGATGTCGCGCTATCGGCTCGACGCACTGCGCGACCGCCTGGCGGGCACCCTGAGCGGCGGCCAGAAGCAGCGCCTGGCGCTGGCGGCAACGGTGATGCACACCCCCGACCTGCTGCTGCTCGACGAACCCACCAGCGCCGTCGACCCGCAGTCGCGCCGCGATTTCTGGGAGGCGCTGTTCGAACTCGCCGACGCCGGCACCACGCTGCTGGTGTCGACCCATTACATGGACGAGGCCGAACGTTGTACCCGCCTGGCGATCCTCGACCAGGGCCGCCTGGCCGCCGACGACAGCCCGCGCGCACTGATGGATGCCCTGCCCGGCCGGGCATTGCGCGTCGAGACCGGTCGGCCCCGACGGGCCCACCAGTATCTCGCGACCCATCCCGGGGTGATCGCGGTGGCCCAGATCGGTCTGGGGCTGAGGGTACTGGCAACGGACCGCGTCACCCCCGACGAACTCGCCGCGGCGCTCACGGCAGCGGGACTCGCGGCCCGGGTGAGCGCCGACCATGCCACCCTGGAGGATGTCTTCGTCGCCGCCACGCGTCGCTCGCCACCCGAGCCGGGACCGGACCCCACCCCGTCATGAAGACGCACCGCCTGCTCGCCATCGTCGTCAAGGAGCTGCGCCAGTTGCGCCGCGACCGCCTCACCTTCGCGATGATCATCGGCATTCCGGTCATGCAGCTGATGCTGTTCGGCTACGCCATCAACCTCGACGTGCGCGGACTCGACGCCGCGGTGCTCGATCAGGCCGACACCGCTCGCTCGCGAGAGGTGATCGACGGGCTCGGCGCCAGTCAGGTGCTCGACCTGCGCTATCACGTGACCACGCCGCGGGCGATCGACGCCCTGCTGCGCGAAGGTCGCATCAGCGTCGCGGTCGTGTTGCCGAGAGACTTCGAGACGCGCCTGGAGCGTGGCGACCGCGCGGCGCTGCAACTAGTGGTCGACGGCTCCGACCAGGTGGTCCAGGCGGCGGCACGGCAGCTGGCGCGCTTCCCGCTACCCGACACGGCGGGCTGGACGCGACGGGTGGCACCGATCGAGGTGGTCAACTTCTACAATCCCGAGCGCCGTGCGCCGGTCAACACCGTGCCCGGCCTGATCGGCGTGATCCTGACCATGACCCTGGTGCTGTTCACCGCCATCGCCCTGGTTCGCGAGCGCGAGAACGGCAACCTGGAGATGCTGATCGCCACGCCGGTCTCGCCATGGGAGCTGACGCTGGGCAAGGTGCTGCCGTTCGTCGCCATCGGGCTGGTGCAGGTCAGCGTGGTGCTGCTGCTGGGCAAGGGCCTGTTCGCGGTGCCGGTACGCGGCTCGCTCGGCGAGCTCTACCTGGCCGCACTGGTCTTCATCCTCGCCAGCCTGGCGCTGGGGATCTTCCTGTCGACCCTGGCACGCAGCCAGTTCCAGGCCATGCAGCTGGCATTCTTCACCTTCCTGCCGCAGATCATGCTCTCGGGATTCATGTTCCCCTATGCCGGCATGCCGCGCCCCGCCCAGTGGCTGGCCGAGCTGCTGCCACTCACCCACTTCCTGCGCCTGGTGCGCGGCATCATGCTGCGCGACGCCGGGCTCGCCGACCTCTGGCCGTCGCTGGCCGCGCTGGGGGTGTTCACCGGGCTGATGCTGGGGCTGACCGTGTCACGGCTGCGCAAGCGCCTCGATTAGCGAGCCACTCAGCCCTCTTCCTCGTCATCGGCCAGATCGCGGCCGAAGCCGCGCCATTGGGCCAGCGTCATCACCTCGGTGGTTTCGGTGCGCAGGTCGTGGGCGATGAGCAGCTCGCCGCGTTCGAGCTGGCGCTTGAGTTCGGTCACCCAGCCGCGCATGCCCTCGCCTGTGTCGGTGGTGTCATAGCCCTGGCGGGTGACGAAGGTCTCGAGCAGGGCATCCAGCGTCTCGCCCGGCAGCATGCGATAGGGGACCTCGATGAAACGCTCGCTCATGCTTCCTCTCCGTTCTCCCAGGCCGCCAGGCGTTCGAGAAAGGTCGCCTCGTCGAGCGTCTCGACCCCCAGCTCCTGGGCCTTGGTCAGCTTGCTGCCGGCAGCCTCGCCGGCGACCACCGCGGCGGTCTTCTTCGACACGCTGCCGGCGACCTTGGCACCCAGCGCCTGCAGCCGCGCCTTGCCCTCGTCGCGGGTCATGCTCTCCAGGCTGCCGGTGAGCACCCAGGTCTGGCCGGCCAGCGGCTGCGGGCGCTCGGCGACGGCCTCCTCGCGCCAGGTGACGCCGGCGTCGCGCAGCTTGGCGACGGTGTCGCGATTGTGCGCCTCGCGAAAGAAGGCATGGATGTGCGCGGCGACCACCGGGCCGATGTCCTCCACAGCTTCCAGCGCCTCGAGATCGGCGTCGATCAGTGCCTGTAGGGTGCCGAAATGACGCGCCAGGTTGTTGGCGGTGGCTTCACCTACCTCGCGGATCCCCAGGGCGTAGACGAAGCGCGGCAGCGTGGTGTGCCGGGCCTTGTCGAGGGCGTTGATCAGGTTGTTGGCGGACTTCTCGGCCATGCGCGGCAGTTCGACCAGCCGGTCGGCCTCGAGATCGAACAGGTCGGCCGGCGTCTCGACCCAGCCGTGCTCGACCAGTTGATCGATCAGCTTCTCGCCGAGGCCGTCGATGTCCAGCGCCCGGCGACTGGCGAAGTGCTTGAGCGCCTCCTTGCGCTGGGCCGCGCAGAACAGCCCGGCCGGGCAGCGAATCGCCACCTCGCCCTCGATGCGCTCGACCTCGGACTCGCAGACCGGGCAGCGCTCCGGGAAGACGATCTCGCGGGCATCGTCGGGACGCTCGCGCTCGATCACCCGCACCACCTGGGGGATCACGTCGCCGGCCCGGCGGATCACCACCGTATCGCCGATCATCACCCCCAGTCGGGCGATCTCGTCGGCGTTGTGCAGCGAGGCGTTGGACACCGTGACCCCCGCCACGCTGACCGGTTCGAGCCGTGCCACCGGGGTGATGGTGCCGGTACGGCCGACCTGGAATTCGACGTCGTTGAGCCGGGTGGACTGCTCCTGGGCCGGAAACTTGTAGGCGGTGGCCCAGCGCGGCGCACGCGAGACGAACCCCAGCTCGCGCTGGGAGCGCAGATCGTCGACCTTGATCACCACGCCGTCGATGTCGTAGTCGAGCCGTTCGCGCTTCTCCTCGATGCGCCGGCAATAATCGATGACGCCTCGGCTGCCGGTGACCACGGCGAGCTCGGGGCTGGTGCGAAAGCCCCAGTCGCGCAACTGGCGCATTCGCCCGCTGTGCGAGACCACCCCGGCATCGGCGAGGCCGGCGTTGTGCCGATCGACCAGTTGGTAGGCACAGAATTCCAGCGGCCGCCGCGCGGTGATCTTCGGGTCGAGCTGGCGCAGGCTGCCGGCGGCGGCGTTGCGGGGGTTGGCGAAGACCTTGCTGCCCTCCTCGCGGGCGCGTTCGTTGAGCGCCGCGAAACCGGAGTGGCTCATGTAGACCTCGCCGCGCACCTCGAGTCGATCGGGATACTCGCTGCCACGCAGCTTGAGCGGGATCGAGCGCAGGGTGCGCAGGTTCGCGGTGATGCCCTCGCCGGTACGGCCGTCGCCGCGGGTCGCGCCGCTCACCAGCCGGCCCTGATCGTAGACCAGCGACACCGCCAGGCCGTCGAGCTTGGGTTCGCAGCAGAACGCCAGATCGTCGTCGCCGCGCTCCAAGCGATCGTTGACGCGCTCGACGAAGGCGACGATCTCGTCCTCGTCGAAGGCGTTGTCCAGCGACAGCATGGGCACCGCGTGCTCGACTTCGGGAAAACCGTCGGCCGGCGCGGCACCGACGCGCTGGGTGGGCGAGTCCGGCGTCACCAGATCCGGATACTGCGCCTCGATCTCCTGCAGACGGCGCAGCTTGCGATCGTAATCGGCATCGGTGAGTTCCGGATCGTCGAGGACGTAATAGCGGTAGTTGGCATCGTCGAGTTCGGTGCGCAGGCGCGTCACCTCGTCGAGCGTGGACTTGTCGGGCTGGGCCATGCGATCAGTGATCCCGGTGATTCGTTGACGGGCCGACTCGGGCCGGCGATGACAGGTAAGCGCCGCCCTGCAACGCGACGACCCCGTGATCGCTCACGGGGTCGTCGCAGGGCGTGCCCGGGCGGCGGGACGTCAGTTGGCTTGCGAACGATGCAGGCGATGCCGACGCTCGAACTCCTGGACGCGCTGACGGGCGAACTCCACGGTCTGCGCGGTCATCACGCTGCGGTTCTCGTCCTTCAGCTCGCCGCCCAGGTTGCGCACCACGACCATCGCCGTCTCGAACATCGCCTCGAAGGCGGCGGCGGAGTCCTGGGCGCCGGGCAACGGCATCAGGAAGGTGATGCCGGGGGTACGGTAGTCGTCCATCGCTTCGAGATCGAAGGTGCCCGGCTTGATCACGTCGACCATGGCGAACTGCAGGTCGCTGTCGCCGTCCTCGGTCTCGTAGCGCAGGAAGATGCCCATTTCGCTGTAACGCAGCCCACAGGCCAGCATCAGATTGAGCAGATGGGTGCCCGAGAAACCCTCTTCGTCCCGGGACAGCACGCTGATCACGATCACCTCTTCGGCGTGGGCCAGCGTCTCGCGGGCCCGCTGGGCGCTGACGTGGTGGCGGCGGGCCTTCTCGACCACCGGATGCGGGGTGACCACGTCGTCACGCGGGGCATCGTGGGCGTCGTCCTCGGCGCGGCGCGACGAGGCGTCCGCCGGGGTCGCGTCCAGCGGCTCGAGCGGGGCCTCGTCGAAGCGCGGGGCTCGGCGGGCTTCGCGAGCCTCGTCGGCGGCCGGCGCCTCGTCGCCCAGCGTCGGTTCGTGGTGGTGCATCGACCTCGCCGGCTCGTGCGCGTCCTCTACCTCGTCGTGACGCTGGAAGTGCGAGGAAACCCGCTGCATCGATTGCGAAACACGCTGACCACCGGCGCGCAGTGCCGAGGCCATGCTGCCGAAGCGGCTCTTCGCGGCGTCCTCCTCGGCCTCGTGATAGGCCATGTCCTCGCGTTCGGCGCGCAACGGCAGATCGTCGCCCGGAGCCGGGGCGTCCTGCTCGCGCCGGGCCATGCCCGGCGGCTGCTGGGGTTCGGGTTGACGCTCGGCGGACCGTGCCGTCGCGTCATCCGGGGCCGCCGCCGATCGCCGTTCAGGCCGAGCCGCAGCCTCCCCGCGCCGCTCGCTCACGCGAGGCTCGGCAGAGGCAGCCGGCTCGGCCCGCCCGGGCGCTTCGCGATTCCGCCGCGCGAAGACCGTGGACGGCCCGGGGTGATCCTGACGCTCAAGATTGGGCTTGGGCTCGACGGTCGTCTGCGACGCCGGCCTGACGACCCTTGCCCCTCCATTGGGCAACTCCCAGTTGATCTCGGCCTGGCGGGCAGCCTCGTCGGGGTCTACCGCATCGCCTTCCTTGCCCTCGACCTCGTCGAGGCGGGGCACCTTACGCTGACGCTGGAGACGGCGCACGCCGTCGACGACGATGATCGCCACCAATACCAGCCCCAGGATAATCAACCACTCTCTTAGTTCCATGGGTCGTCTTGCCTGTTTGCTAAGGCGCCATGCCTGATAATCGATTCGTCACTAGCATAGCGCGATTGACAAAAAAAAGGCTACTTAATTTAGAAAGTCAAGCCTTTCCTAAGCCCAGTGCAATCGCCCTTCATTTTTCCCTGTCGCTACTGCGCAATCATGCGTTGGTAACCCGTTCGCGATTCGACTGCAAGCCCTTCATGCCTCGGCAAGCTCCGCGGCTTCCTCGACACCCACCGATACCAGGCGTGAGACCCCGGGTTCCTGCATGGTCACGCCCATCAATCGATCGGCGGCCTCCATGGCGATCTTGTTGTGGGTAATGTAAATGAATTGGACGGTGTCGGACATGTCCTTTACCAACTTGGCATAGCGTCCCACGTTGGCGTCATCGAGGGGCGCATCGACTTCGTCGAGCATGCAGAATGGTGCCGGATTGAGCTGGAAGATGGCAAAGACCAGCGACAGTGCCGTCAGCGCCTTTTCGCCCCCCGAGAGCAGATGAATGGTGCTGTTCTTCTTGCCCGGCGGACGCGCCATGATGGCCACCCCGGTCTCCAGCAAATCCTCGCCGGTGAGCGTCAGCCACGCGGTTCCGCCACCGAAAACCCGGGGAAAAAGCGCCCCCAGCCCCTCGTTGACCCGCTCGAAAGTCTCCTTGAAGCGCGTGCGGGTTTCCTGATCGATCTTGCGAATCGCCTTGTCGAGCGTCTCCAGCGCCTCGCTGAGCTCGGCATGCTGCGCCTCGAGGTAGTCGCGGCGCTCGGCCTGCTGGTCGTACTCCTCGATCGCCGCGAGGTTGATCGCTCCCAGTCGGCGGATCTTCTCGCCCGTCGCCTCGAGGCGGCTCTGCCAGGCCGATTCGGTGGCCTCGGGGTCCAGGTCGGCCTCGAGATCGGTCGCCTGGTGACCCAGCTCGGCGAGCACCTCGTCCTGGGCATCGGCCTTGAGCTTGAGCGCCTGGACCTGCATGCGCCCCTCCTCCAGGCGGTGACGGATGCCTTCCAGATTGCGCTCGTGCTGCTGACGGGCCAGCTCGGTCTCGCGCAGCGTCTCGCCGAGCCGCTGCGCTTCGTCGCGGCAGGCGTTGAGCGTCTGCTCCTCGCGCGAGCGGCGATCGAGCAGTTCCTCCAATTGTTCGCGCTCCTCGTCCTGCGGCTCGCGCAGGGTCTCGCGCTGCGCCTCGAGTTCGGCACACTTCTCCTCGAGCCGCGCGCGCGTCTCGTCGCTGCGCCCGCGCTGCTCGTCGAGGCCGGCGCGCTCGGTACTCAGCCGCTGATGCTCCAGCGCCAGCTGCTGGGCGCGTTCCTGCAACGGCCGCAGCCGGCCGCGCTGGGCGGCAAGCGATTCCTGGGCCTCGCGACGCGCCCGGTCCAGGGCCTCGCGCTGCTGACTGGCGGCCTCGAGATCGTTCATCGCCGCCTGCCAGGCCTCGCGGGCCGACTCCAGTTCCAGCGCGCAGGTCTCGCGACGCTCCTGAAGATCGGCGATCTCCTCGTCGAGTTCCGCGAAACGGCCGTCGACGTGCTCGAGTCGCGAGCCGAGATTGGCCTCGGCGAGTGCCGCCTGCTGGCGCTGCTGCGTGAGGTCGCGTTCGGCGACGCGCAGGTGCTCGAGCGCGGCTTCCAGTTCGCCGTCGCGGGCCTGGAGCGTCTCGAGCCGCTCGGCCTGGGTGCCCAGGCGTTCCTCGACCTCGGCGAGCGCCGTCTCGGCGGCCTCGCGGCGCTGCTGCTGGGCGATCACGCTGTCGTCGCCGTCGGCGACGCCCAGACGCCGCGCCCAGCCCACGCCCAGCCACAGCCCGTCGGCGGTGAGCACGCTCTCGCCGGGCGCGAGATGCGGGTGAAGCGCCCAGGCCTCGGCGGCGTCCCCGGCACAGCGCACACGGGACAGCACGACGGCCGCCGCGCCGGCACCGCTGACTCGTTCGGCCAGGGTCCCGCCGGGCGCGCCGGCCGGGGTATCCGACGGCTCGCTCTGCTCGACCAGCGACAGCTCGCCACTGGGCAGCTCGCCGTCGAGGGCCCGGCGCGGCAACTCCGGCAGCAAGCGGGCGTGCAGCCAGGACCCCAGCACCCAGGACACCGCACGCTCCCAGCCCGCCTCGACACGCAGCCGCTCGGCCAGCCGCGGCGCCGCCTCGAGGCCGTGTTCGCTGAGCCAGGCATCGAGGGCGGCATCCTGGTCGTCGAGACTGGCGCGGATCAGCGCCTCGAGCGAGGCGATCTCGCCCTGCAGCCGGCTGCGCCGCTGGCGCTCCTCCTCGCGGGCGGCCTCGGCCTGACGCAGCGCCTCGCGGCCCTGGTCGCGCTCCTGCTGGTGGGTCTCGCGCCGGGCTTCCAGGGTCTCGAACTCGAGATCGATCTCGGCGAGCTGCTCGGCGAGCCGTTCGCGGCGCTCGCGCAGTTCGCCGCCGTCGGGCAGTTCGGCCTGCTGCTGGCGGCGGCGTTCGATCTCGCGGCCGTGGGTTTCCAGCTCGCGCTCCAGATGACGCACCCGATCCTGGGCCCGCTCGGCCTCGTGGGTGGCCTGCCGGTCGCGCTCGTGGAACTCCTGCCAGCGCGACTGGGCCTCGTCATTGGCAGCCTCGGCCTCTTCCAGGGTGGCCTCGAGCTCGGCCAGCGCCTCGGCGACCTCCTCCTGCTCGGGCCCCAGCGTCTCGAGGCGCTCGTCGAGCCGTTCTAGGCGCTGGGCGTCGGTCTCGCCAAGCCGCTCGAGCTCGACGAGCTCGCGGCGCGACGCCTCGAGGTCGCGAGCCAGTTGCTGCTCCTGATGGCGGGTGTGTTCGAGGCGCTGTTCGAGGCGGGCGATCGCCGCACCGGTCTCGTAGAAACGCGCCTGGTGGGCCTCGAGCTGCTCACTGAGCCGGTCGTGCTCGACCCGCGAGGTCTCGAGCCGGCTCTCGCATTCACGCTGGCCGAGGATCTCGCGCTCGACCTGGGTCTCGAGCTCGCGCACGCGGGTTTCCTGCTCGGTCTGCTGGGCGCGCAGGGCCCGGCCGCGCAACAGCGCCAGCTCGCCCTTGAGGCGATGCTCCTCCTGCTTGAGGGTCTGGTAGCGGCGCGCCGCCTCGGCCTGACGCTTCAAGCGCTCGAGCTGCTTGTCGAGCTCCTCGCGGATGTCGTCGAGACGTTCGAGGTTCTCCTGGGTGCGGCGCATGCGGTTCTCGGTCTCGCGCCGGCGCTCCTTGTACTTGGAGATGCCCGCGGCCTCCTCGAGGGTCGAGCGCAGTTCCTCGGGGCGCGCCTCGATCAGCCGCGAGATCATGCCCTGGCCGATGATCGCGTAGGAGCGCGGCCCCAGGCCGGTGCCCAGGAACAGATCGGCGATGTCGCGGCGGCGGCATTTCTGGCCGTTGAAGAAGTAGCTGGACTGGCTGTCGCGGTTGACCTGGCGCTTGACGGCGATCTCGGCGTACTGGGCGTAGGGCCCGCCCATGCTGCCGTCGCGGTTGTCGAAGAACAGCTCGATGGAGGCCTGGCCCACCGGCTTGCGCCCGGTGGAGCCGTTGAAGATGACGTCGGTCATCGATTCGCCGCGCAGGGTCTTGGCCGAGGACTCGCCCATCACCCAGCGCACCGCGTCGATGACGTTGGACTTGCCGCAGCCGTTGGGGCCGACGATCGCCGTCATGTTGCTGTCGAAGGGCACGGTGACGGGGTCGACGAACGACTTGAAGCCGGCCAGCTTGATCGATTTGAGACGCATGCGGGAGTTCGGGATCCTCGACACCAACGACAACCGATCCGAGTCTACCGAAGTGCCCGGTCACGCCCAAGCGCGGATTGTCCGCCGGGGCCATTCCGCGAGCGGCTCATTCGACGACCCGGTCGATGCGCACCGCCTGGACGTCGCCGTCGCCGGTCACCGCGACCGGGCCGGCTTCACCGACCAGATCGCCGGGCTGCGGTGTGGCCTGGCCGCTTTTCGAGACCCGCGCCACCAGCCGCACCCGGTCGACCCGGGAGAGCGTCGCCTGGGGCGTCATGGCGTCGCCGTCGTCGAGGGTCACGGTCAGCGGCAGATCGGCTACCGTGGCCCGCGCCACGGCCAGCGGCGGCAGCTCGCCGGCGACGTCGCGGGCGACGAGGAACACGCTGTCGCCCGGCGCAACCCGCTCGCGCAACGCCGGTGCGAGGCTCACCCGTACGCTGAGCGAAGCCTCCTCCGCGATGGCGGGCTGGGGGCCGGAGCGTTCGGCCGGCACGCCCAGACGCTGCCGGGCGGCGGCGATGCCCTCGCGCAGCGCCTGCACCGAGGCCGAGTCGCCGTAACCGGCGATCGCCCGCCGCCAGTAATCGATGGCCTCCTGGTAACGCGCGTGATCGAAGGCCTCGATGCCCAGCATGCCCAGCACCACGGGCTGACGCGGGTCCTTGGCCAGGGTCTCGTCGACCAGCGCCTGGACCTCGTCGGTGAGGGTACGCTCGGCGGCGAAGAACCTCACCTGGGCCAGCTGGGCGAGCAGTCCGGGGCGCCGGCCCTCCAGGGCGATCAGCCGTTCGAGGCTGTCGGCGGCCTTGTCGAGCCGGCCGCTGTCGCGATAGAGCGGGAACAGTTCGTACCACACCTTGGGGTTGTCGGGCTGGCGCTCGGCCTGCGTCTCTAGCCTTTCGATCAGCATCGCCAGCGAGCCGTCGGGATCGTTGCGCACCGACTGCTCGGCGGCGTACAGCGCCAGATCGCCCTCGGCACCCTGATGCTGGTACCAGAGCAGGCTGCCGCCCGCCAGGGCGATCAGCAACAGCGGCACCAGGGCACGCCCCGCGGCGGCCGGCTTGAGCGCCCCATGGCGGCGCTCGCGGGTGTCGTCGAGCAGGCTGCGGTCGAGCTCCAGGCGGCTCTCGGCGAAGCGCTCGGCATCGAGCTCGCCGCGCTCGCGGGCGGCCTCGAGATCGACCAGGCGCTGGCGATACACCGCCAGGTTCTCGGCGTTGCCGGTGTCTTCGGCCTCGTAGGCCCGCTGGGCGGCGTGCACCGCGGTGGCACGCCGCAGCGGCAGGATGACCAGCCACAACGCCGGCAACAGCAGCAGAGCCAGGGAGAGCCAGAGCAGGTTCATGAGCGCTCCTCGCGGCGAGTCAGTTCGTCGAGCCGGGCGCGCTCGTCGGCACTCAGCGCGCGGTTGGCGCCACGCCGCCGCGAGCGCACGATCAGCGCGACGACCAGCGCTCCCAGCACCACCAGGGCGGCCGGCAGGCCCCACAGCAGCCAGGTCCGCGTCGTCAGCCGCGGGTCGTAAAGCACGTACTCGCCGAAGCGACGCACCAGGAAGTCGCGGATCGCGGCATCCGAGCGCCCGGCTTCGAGTCGCTCGGCGACCTTGTCGCGCATGTCGGCGGCGATCGGCGAATCCGACTCGGCGATCGACTGGTTCTGGCACTTGGGACAGCGCAGCTCGTGGGTCAGCGTTGCGTAGCGCCGCTGCAGGGCCGGATCGTCGAAGTGACGGACCTCGATCGCCGCCGAGGCCGCCAGCGCCACGCCCAGCAACAGCGCCGGCCAGAGCCGCAGGATCATTGCGCGCGCCATTGTTCCACCTGGGGCAGGATCGACTGCTCGACGTCGGCCGGCGTGATGTAGCCGGTGTGGTGGTAGCGGATGACGCCGTCACGATCGACCAGGAAACTCTCCGGCGCGCCGTAGACGCCGAGGTCGAAGCCCAGATCGCCGTCGGGGTCGAAGAGATTGACCGCGAAGGGATCGCCGAACTCGTCGAGGAAGGCCCGGCCCTTGTCGCGGGTGTCCTTGTAGTCCACGCCCACCAGGTGTACGCCGCGCCGGGCGAGCTCCAGCAGTTGCGGCATCTCCTCGCGACAGGTCGGGCACCAGGCGCCCCAGACGTTGACCAGGGTGACCCGGCCGTCGAACAAGGCGGCGTCATGACGCACCGAGGGGTCGTCCAGGGTCGCCAGATCGAAGGCCGGAAACGCGTGCCCGATCAGCGCCGAATCGCGGCCGCTGGGATCGAGCGCCAGCCCCCGGTAGAGAAACACCGCCAGTACCGCGAACAGCGCCAGCGGGATCAGCAGCAACAGACGACGCCTCATGCGTTGACCTCCTCGACTCCAGCCGGCCGGCTCGCCCGCGCCTTGCCACGCCGATAGCGGCGATCGGCCACCGCCAGCACCCCGCCGGCGGCCATCAGCAACGCGCCCAGCCACAGCCAGCGCACGAACGGCTTGTATTGAATGCGCAGCGCCCAGGCACCGTCGCCCAGGTCCTCGCCCATGGCGACGTAGAGATCGCGCCATAGCCCCGGGCTCAGCGCGACGTCGGTCATCGGCATGCGCCGCGCCAGATAGACGCGCTTCTCGGGGCGCATGATGAACGGGGCGTCGCCGGCGTGGCTGACCGCGATGGTCGCCACGTCGGCGACGAAGTTGGGCCCCCGACGCTTGCCGAGCGAGCGCATGGCGAAGGTGTAGCCGGCGACTTCGACCTGCTCGCCGACCGCCAGGCGCACGTTGCGCTCGACGTTGTAGTTCGACACCACGGTCACCCCGACGAGGGTCACCGCCAGCCCCAGGTGACCGAGAAGCATGCCCCAGTAGGCCGGCGTCAGGCGACGCAGCCCGGTGGCGGGCGAGCGGGCCTGGCGCAGCTTGTCGAGCAGGTCGCGGGCCAGCGAGAGCACCAGCCACAGCGCCAGTACCAATCCCAGCGAGACCCACGGATCCCAGCGGCCGTGATAGATCAGCGGCGCCAGCGCGCCGAGCACCAGCGCACCGAGCCCCGCCACGGCCAGCCGCCGCCACAGCTCGCGGCCCGGCATGCGCTTCCAGCGGGCCAGCGGGCCGAGCCCCATGAACAGGCACAACAGGGCCGTCAGCGGCACGAACAGGGTGTTGAAGTACGGCGGGCCGACGCTGATCTTGCCGAGGTTCAGGGCGTCGAGGATCAGCGGGTAGACGGTGCCCAGCAGCACGGTGACGGTCATGATCACCAGCAGGATGTTGTTGATCAGCAGCAGCGCGTCCCGCGAGGGCCAGCCGAAGGCAGTGGCGTGGGCGACGCGCGGGGCGCGCAGGGCGAAGATCAATAGCGACACGCCCACCGTCAGCCCCAGCAGGACAAGGATGAAAGTGCCGCGGGCCGGGTCGTTGGCGAAGGCGTGGACCGAGGTCAGCACCCCCGAGCGCACCAGGAAGGTGCCCAGCAGCGACAGCGAGAAGGTGAAGATCGCCAGCAGCGCCGTCCAGTTCTTGAAGCTGCCGCGCTTCTCGGTCACCGCCAGCGAGTGCATCAGCGCCGTGCCGGCCAGCCACGGCAGCAGCGAGGCGTTCTCGACCGGGTCCCAGAACCACCAGCCGCCCCAGCCCAGCTCGTAGTAGGCCCACCAGCTGCCCAGCGCGATGCCCACGGTGAGGAACGCCCAGGCAACATTGGTCCAGGGCCGCGCCCAGCGCGTCCAGGCGGCATCGATGCGCCCCTCGAGCAACGCGGCGATGGCGAAGGCGAAGACCACCGAGAAGCCCACGTAGCCCATGTAGAGCATCGGCGGGTGGATGATCAGCCCCACGTCCTGCAGCAGCGGATTGAGATCGGCGCCCTCGCCGGGCACGTCGGGCAACAGCCGCGCGAAGGGGTTGGAGGTGAGCAGCACGAACAACAGGAAACCGCTGCTGACCGCCCCCATCACGCCCAGCACCCGGGCCAGCATGTCCCGCGGCAGTCGGCGCGAGAAGCGGCTCACGGCGAAGCTCCAGCCGCCGAGCATCAGGCACCACAGCAGCACCGAGCCCTCGTGACTGCCCCATACCGCGGTGGCCTTGTAGTACCAGGGCAGCATCGAGTTGGCGTTGTCGGCGACGTAGGCGACGCTGAAGTCGTCGAGCAGAAAGCTCGCCATCAGCGTGAAGAAGGCGATCAGCAGGAAGACGAACTGCCCCAGCGCCATGGGCCGGGCATAGGCCATCCACAGCGGGCGCCGGGTGGCCGCGCCGGCCAGCGGCACGACCGCCTGGATCAGCGCCATCCCCAGCGCCAGGATCAGCGCGAAGTGGCCGAGTTCGGGAATCAGTCGGGGCAACATCGCGACTCCACTCGCTATTGGCCCGAACCGTAGCCGGCGGGCAGCTTGCCGGCGGCCTCGAGCGCATCGCCGACTTCCGGCGGCATGTATTTCTCGTCGTGCTTGGCGAGTACCTGATCGGCATGCAGCACGCCGTCGTCGGCCAGCTTGCCGACCACCACCACGCCCTGCCCCTCGCGGAACAGATCGGGAAGGATGCCGCTGTAGGTGATCTCGAGCGTGCTGTCGAAGTCGGTCACCGTGAAGCGCACGTCGAGACTGTCGGCATCGCGCACCACGCTGCCCTTCTCGACCATGCCGCCGGCACGGATCTGGCGGCCCACCGGGGCCTCGCCATCGGCGATCTGACTCGGCGTGAAGAACAGGTTGATGTTACTGCGCAGCGCGTAGCCGGTCAGCCCCACGGCGAGTGCGGCGAGGACCACCAGGCCCAGCAGCGCGAGCAGACGCTGTCGGCGTTTCGGGGTCATGATTGTCTCACTGTCGCGTGGCGCTCGCGGCGATTGCGCCGTCGCAGATCGCGCAGCACTCGCCGGCGCTCGAGCCGCGCATGCCACACGCTGCCCACCAGCAACAGCGCGGTCACGCCCCAGGCCGGCCAGACGTACGATGCGTAGCCGCCCATCATCAAAAAGGCGTGCAACGAGTCGAAGGCCATCGTTCCTCCACCGGCGCCGGGCACGCCGTGACTTGCCGCGTCGCCGACGGCATGGCGACCTCGGACTGCAAGATTGGATTATCCAACTGTATACAGGTTATGCCGATCAAATGTATACACCCTTGGCCGTTTCACCCCTCGCCGGCCAGCTCGCGCACCCAGCGCTTGGCGGACTCGCGGCGC
>NZ_QWBW01000010.1 GCF_004117855.1 Modicisalibacter coralii | reverse complement strand
CTCCAGGCTATCAGTGCAAGGTGGCTTCACCGAGTGCGATAGCCTGGACACGACAGTAACGGGACAGGCAGCGAGCGTCAGGCCCTTCTTGAGTCACATGCATCGACGAGGTGAGCCCTCGCCGCCAGGTGTTCCCGGGTCACCGACAGGTCCGAGGAAAGACACACTACCCGGTCGATCAGAGTGGGGGTCAGGAGACCCGAGAACCCTCACGGCACCAGGTCTTTCAGCATAGGTCGATCGCTGTGTGAGTCAGGTCAACCCTGAAACACCCGGCATCTCTCAGTATTACTATCCGAATGAACGATGACCTTCTTGGGCAGCTTACGGCGCCACAACGCCATCTGGAGCGCGTCCCCGGCCAGGTCGGCAGTCATTCGCTCGCTCATCGCCCAGCCGATCACCTTGCGTGAGAACAGATCGATCAGCACCGCCAGGTAGAGCCATCCTTCACCGGTCGCCAGATAGGTGATGCCGCCAATCCATTTCGCGTTCGGCGCCGTGGCGGTGAAGTCTTGCTCCAGCAGATTGGGCGCCACCGGCAGCGAGTGTCGCGAGTTCGTCGTTGCCTTGAACTTGCGCGCCGCCTTGGCGCGAAGCCCCTGGCGTCGCAGGCTGGCAGCGATGGTCTTGCGATTCACCGCCAGGCCATCGTGAACCAGGTCCGGCACCAATCCGGGGGCGCCTGAGCGCCCCTTCCGGCGCTTGAAGGCCTCGGCCACTCGCTGATCGAGAACCGCCTGCTGGCGGCGCCTCGGGGACGGTTCACCGCCACACTGCCGCCAAGCGTAGTAGCCACTGCGAGCCAACCCGAGAACGCCGCACATCCGCTGGACGCTGAATGCCTGACGATACTGGTGGATGAAGGCGTACTTCACTTGAGGTGCTTGGCGAAGTACGCGGCCGCCTTTTTTGTGATTTCAAGCTCTTCCGACTTCTCGGCCAGTTGCCGCTTGAGCCGGGCATTCTCGTCGGCCAGCGCCTGCTCACGTGCTGAAGCGCTTTGCTGCTGCTGGGCCTTGGCTCGCCACTGGTAGAGCTGGCTGGACTGAAGGCCAAGCTCTCGAGCGGCGGCACTAATGCCAACACGGTCAGCGAGTGCCAGCGCCTCGGCCTTGTAGTCCTGGGAGTAGCGGGTACGGGTCTTCTTCATCGAAGCTGCTTGCCTTGCCATGGGTCACCTCGTCTCAGTGTACTGCCTTAACGGGGTGTCCACTGCTGCTGGGCAAGATCGAACCGGTCCCAGTAGGGTGGGTCGCCGAAATAGCCCGCCAGGAAGTCGACGAAGCACCGCACCTTGCTCGCCAGCAACTGGCGGTGGGCATACACCGCGTAGAGCGACAGCGGCTCGGGCTCATGCCGTGGCAGGACGATCCGCAGTTTTCCCGATCCGATCGCGGCGCCCGAGATGAAGGTGGGCTGCAGGACGATGCCGGCACCGGCGATGGCCGCCTCGACCAGCACATCGCCGTTATTGCTGACCAGGCCGCCGTCACTGTGTTGGCCACGCCCTGGCAATCCCCGGAAGGCCGAATCGCCGGCGTCCGGCTCCATGTAGCTGTAGTGCAGATAGCGATGCGCCTTGAGATCTTCCGGATTGTGGGGCGTGCCGTGCTGTTGCAGGTACCCGGGCGAGGCGCAGAACACCACGCGTACTGGCGCGATCCGCTTGGCGATCAGCGAGGAGCTCTTCAGGTGGCCGATCCGCAGAGCGATATCGAAGCCCTCTTCGACGATGTCGACCTTACGGTCGTTCAATTGCAGGTCGATGCCGACGCCGGGGTGGGCGCGTTGAAAGTCGCCCAGCAGCGGTGCCAGGTGGCGGGTGGCGAAGGACACCGGGGCACTGATCCGCAGCAGGCCCCGGGCCTGGGTGTGCAGGTCGTCGAGCTGATGCTCCATGTCGTCGATGTCGTTGAGTACCTGCTGGGCGCGCTGGTGATAGTGCCTGCCCGCTTCGGTCAGGTGGATCTTGCGCGTGGTGCGGTTGAGCAGGCGCACCCCCAGGTGCTGCTCGAGTCGCGAAACGTACTTGCTGACGAGCTGGGGGGACGTCTCCAGTCGCTCGGCGGCGTGGGTAAAGCTGCCTTCGCCGACCACGGTGACGAAGGCGCGCATGGCATCGATACGGTCCATCGCTCACTCCGGGGGCAGGGGTGTCCAGATTATCAACAAAGCGTTGTTAAAAAACCAATGATCGTCATCTTATTCTGCTTTTTCGGTGACAGTAGAGTGGCGTCATCGCTCGGGGGAAGGGCCCTCGGGACACGACGACAGCGCAAGAGGCGAGGTGACGCTCATGAACACGCAATTCGTACGGACCCTGTTCCACTCGCGAGGCGGTATCGCCGCCCTGGTCCTGCGGGTGCCGGTGGGGCTGATCCTGGCCGCTCACGGTTCTCAGAAGCTGTTTGGCTGGTTCGGTGGCTATGGGCTGGAAGGGACAGGGCAGTGGATGGCGAGCATCGGTCTGGAACCGGGCCAACTGATGGCGTTTATGGCCGGCGGTGCCGAGTTCTTCGGCGGGCTGGCGCTGGTACTGGGCCTGCTGACTCGCCCGGCGGCGCTGGTGGTGGCCTTCGCGATGCTGGTGGCCATTTTCTCCGTGCATGTCGGCAATGGCCTGTTCATCGCCAACAACGGCTTCGAGTACGCCCTGAGCCTGTTCGTGGTCACGCTGGCCCTGGCGATCCAGGGTGCGGGCCGGTTCTCCCTGGATGGCGTGCTGATGGCGCGCTTCGCGGATGCCGGAGTCGTGCCGGCCGGGCCCGGCGGGCTCTGAAATTAACCGATGACGTCACGGCCGTGGAGCGTGACGGGAGGACGCGTAGTCATGAGCAACAAGACCGATGTGCTTTTCATTTCCCACGGCGGCGGGCCGCTGCCGTTGCTGGGTGACCCGGATCACCGCGAAATGGTGGAGCGGCTCACCGAGATTGCGGGCCAATTGCGCAAGCCCGCGGCCATCCTGGTGATCAGCGCCCACTGGGAGGCATCGCTGCCGACCATCACCTCGGGGGCACGGCCGGGCTTGATCTACGACTACTACGGGTTCCCGCCCGAGTCCTACCAGATCGAGTACCCCTGCCCTGGCGAACCGGCGCTGGCGCGGCAGGTTCATCAGGCGCTGGAGCGGGCCGGGATCGCGGCGCGGCTCGACGACCATCGGGGCTTCGACCATGGGGTGTTCGTGCCCCTCAAGCTGATGTACCCGGCGGCGGATATTCCCTGCGTGCAGCTGTCGCTGGTCGACGGCCTGGATGCCGAGATGCACCTGGCCATCGGCAAGGCGCTGCGGGCGCTGGACGTCGACGACTTGCTGGTGATCGGCTCCGGTTTCTCCTTCCACAACATGGAGGCGTTCTTCGCGCCCATCACACCGGAGATCGAGGCGCGCAACCAGGCCTTCGAGGATTGGTTGGCGGCAACCTGTACCGACACGCGCCTCGCGGAATCCGAGCGCGCCGAGCGCTTGATCCACTGGGATCGCGCCCCCCACGCCCGTTTCTGCCATCCCCGGGAGGAGCATCTGATGCCGCTGCATGTGTGCTACGGCCTGGCGGGCAGACCCAGCGAGCCATCCATCGTCGCCACGATCCTCGGGAAGAAGGCGGGGATGTTTCATTGGAAGGTGCCCGCGTGAGCATGCCGGGAGCCGGCCGAGTCCCGCCCTTCGCGGACGTGGCAAGAGAAACCCCGTCCTGGCGCTGCGGGCCAGCGCGAGAGTTTCCCGGCACTGACGCGCGGCCTGATAAACCGCCGGGGTTTATTCTTCACCCTGAAAACGGCAGAGGGGGCCGCTTTCCCGCGTGAAGATGAACCACCTGCTGCACGAGATCGCGCATGGCACCGTCGTTCTTATGCGCCCCGGTTCTTCGATGCCTTATGCCGACATGAAGTCGTTCCAGCGCCGGACCAGATAGTTGTGCTCGTCCATGACCGTATTCCATACGGCGATCCGGCTCATGCGCGTCAGGTAGTCACCGCCATCGCGGATTTCGCCCCGGTGGATCAGCCCGCTGGCACCGGATGGGTCGGCCAGGTTCTCGGCGGCGGGCTTGCCGGCGTACCAGTAGTCCCATTCGGCGGGCGACAGGTGGGGGCGGGTCAGCTCCGGGGTGGATATGTAGTAGCCCTGGCGGGCCATGACGGCGCCGGGCCAGCCGGAGATCCACCAATTGAGATAGTCATAGGCGGCATCGAGCGTGCGGCTCTTGGCGTGGCGCGAGATCGACATGCCGCCGTACCAGGCGCGATAGCCTTCCATGGGCGAGGCCATGCGTACCTTGATATGGCGCTTCTTGAGGTCGGTCATGGCCGGCGACCATAGGCTCTCGATGCCGACCCGGCCACGCACCATGTCGGAGGAGGCCTGGTCCTGGTTGCTCCAGAACGCCCGGAAGTGCTGTTGGCGCTTGAGCGCGATCAGGCAGTCGATGAGGTTGTCGATCTCAGCCACGCTGAGGTTGCCCAGATCCTTGAAGTCGACCAGGCCCGCCGCCTTGGCGGCCAGCGCCGCGTCGATCGCGCCGATGGCGCTGTCGTTCTGCAGGCTGACCATGCCCCGCCAGCGTTTGTCCAGCAGCCAGGCCCAGCTCTCCTGATCGCGACTCAATCCGTCCGGCAGCATGTCCAGGCGGTAGCCGAAACTGTCGACGTTATGACTGACCGGCAGCATGGTGATGTGGCCGCTGGGACGAGCGCCGCAGCTGCCATCGGGCTGGATATAGAGACGATCGACCGGGTTGCTGCCGGCGCCCAGCGGCGCGTGCGGCGTCAGGCGCCCGGTCTTCGGCAGGGCGTTGATCTTGTCCCAGTTGTCGATGCGCGCGATGTCGATGGGCTGGATGGCGTTGGCCGGCCACACGAAATCCACGTTGTGAAACCACTGGTCGTAGATGTCGAAGCTGTCCGGGGCCAGCACGCCGGCCCGTTGCGCGGCGACACCGTCGAGCACGTCGAACGTCAGGCGAATGCCCAGGTCGGCGCGCGCTTGCCGGCGAATGCTTTCCAGCAGCGTGACCGAAGTACCCAGCACGCGCAGGTTGACCGGGCCGCGTTGAACGTAGGGGCCGCCCGAAGCGGGTGAAGGTACGGCGTTAGGCATGGGAAATCCTGGGGCAAGGGTGGTCGCTAACGGCGCTCATGAAGGCTTGCAACGAGTCTGCCACGCGGCTGGCCGGGATACCACGCGTGATGAAGACGAGCTCCGAGCGGCGGTCGTCGTCGGGCCAGGCCTCGACATGCTCGGGGGGATGAATGGTGTGTTGTACGCCGTGGAGGATGACCGGCCGAGGATCGTCCCTGACGTGCAGCACCCCCTTGACCCGCATGATGTGGTTGCCGTGACGATTGAGGAGCATCGATAGCCACAGGCCGAAGCAGGTCCAGTCCAGCTCGCCGTCGAAGGCCAGGCGGAAGGCGCTGACATCGCCCAGGTGACTTCGTGTCTCGGAGATGTTCGATTCGCGCCAGGGGCCGAGCCATGTCTTGACCCGGGCACGGGTGAAACGCTCGAGATGGGGGCCACTGGCGAACAGCGCATCGCTGGGCTGGTCCAGGGCCTCGCGGCCCAGTCGTTGCGCGGCGGGGTTGATGGTATCCAGCAGGTCGTGGAGGTGGTCGATGCGGGACGTATCGACCAGATCGGCCTTGCTGATGACCAGCTTGTCGGCCACCGCGACCTGCGCTTCCCACACGGGGTGGTGCCGGCGGCTGTCGATGGCGTTGACGGCATCGACCAGCGTGAGGTTGGTCCCCGGGCGAAGGTGGTGGCGCAGTACAGGGTCGGCGGTAATGGTGGAGGCGATCGGGCCGGGATCCGCCAGGCCGGTGGTTTCCAGCACGATTCGCCGGAACGCGGGAATCTCGCCGTTCTGCCGCCGTGACAGCAAGCGCCGCAGGGCGTCCGACAGCTCGCCGCGAATAGTGCAGCAGACGCAACCGCTGGCAAGCAGCACCGCATCCTCGGCGATCTCGCCGAGCAGCCGGTCGTCGAGGCCCACGTCGCCGAACTCGTTGATCAGCACGGCGCTGTCGCCGAAAGCCTCGCTGGCCAGCACCGACTTCAGCAGGGTGGTCTTGCCGCTGCCCAGAAAGCCCGAAATCACATGCACCGGTAGCAACGCAGTCGTGTCGGTCATCGAGAGTCTCCTCGCCGAGGTGTCAGCCCAGGGACGCCAGGAATGCCGCATCCAGGGGATCGAGCTCGCGCCCGCTCAGTTGCTCGGCCTGGCGCCAGACGCCGCCCAGGTCCTCGACCATCTCCCGCTTGCCGGTGGCGGTCGCCAGCACGAAGCTCGACGCCTGGAAGTCCTCGACCGCCAGACGACTCGGGCCGAGCACGCGATTGAGCAACCGGGCCCGGTAGGCGCGGGCCCGACGGCGCTCGTGATGGGCCCGTTCCGGGTCTTCGATATGCGTGGTCCAGTGATCGTCACCGCCGAGGGCGCCACAAAGTCCGCACATGGGATCTCCTTGAACGTGGAAACGTGATCGGGTTAGGGGGTGTCGCTCAGACACGCATCGACTGCCAGGGCCGCCCGCAAGAGCGCCTCGTCCTCGCCGCAGGGTGCGCTGAGCTGGATGCTGGTGTATTGGCCCTGGTCGTCGCGCCCGCTCGGCAGCGCGATCGCCGGGGAGTCCAGCAGGCTGGCCACCATGCTGAGGCGCAGCGTGGCCAGGTTGACCTCGGCAAACCGCTCGGGGTCCGCCTCCAGTGGCGACAGCAGGGGGGCGACGTGGGCCACGGTCGGGGTGAGTAGCGTCGCGCCCGCCAGGTCCTGGCGCAGGCGCGTCTGGAGTTCCCGGCGCTGACGATACAGCGTCACGACGCTATCCGGGGTCATGTGTCGCGCGGCCAGCAGTCGCTGCCGCACGCGGGGGTCCATGCGCTCGGCTTCGTCGCGCTCGAGTAGATCCCGGTACTCGGTATAGGCTTCCGCGGCGCCCAGCCAGCCGTGACGCTGGATGAGATCCAGGGTATCGCCGACGCTGCCAATGGGCCGCCTGATCACCTGGAAGCCGTCCCGGGCGAGTCGCTCGGCGCTACCTTCCAGGTGTTGTCGCACGCCTGGCTCGAGGCGTTCGTCGTCGAGGCAGGTCGTGTCGAGCACGATCACCGTCTGCCCGGGGTCCGCCGGCTCTCGCGGCTCGACGGCTTGGCCGCGCAGCAAGTCGTCGATGGCCAGGCAGTCCGGCAGCGACGTCGCGATCGCTCCGATGGTGTCGAGGCTCGCGGCGAGGGGCGTGACACCCCGGCGATCGTGACGGGCCCGGGACGGACGGTAGGACACCAGTCCGTTGAAGGCGGCGGGAACGCGCAGCGAGCCTGCGGTATCGGTGCCGATGGCGGCCGGGACGATACCCTGGGCCACGGCGACCGCCGAGCCCGAACTCGAGCCGCCGGGCACCCGGGGCTCCGGCCCCGCCGGTGTATGGTGAGGGGTGCCGTAATGCGGGTTCAGGCCCAGGCCGGAGTACGCCAGCTCGGTCAGGTTGGTCTTGCCGAGACACACCAGGCCGCCTCCCGTGGCGTGGCGGACCGCCGTGGCGTCGTGAGTGGCCGGCGCCTTGGCGAGCACCCGGCTACCGGCGGTGGTCAGGGTGCCGGTGATGTCGAACAGGTCCTTCCAGGCCAGTGGGACCCCGTCGAGAGGGCTCAGCGGGATGCCGAGCCGCCGGCGGTGGGCGGCAGCCTCGGCCTCCGCCAGGGCGCGATCCGGTGTCAACGAGATGAACACCGCGTCGCTGTTCCTGGCCTTCTCCAGACAGTGCTGCGTCAACGTCACCGGGTCGATGTCGCCGGCCTGGAGGGCCTGGCCGATGGCCAGCGCGGTGCGGGGAAGAGAATCCATGGGTTGTCTCCCGGTTGAGCGGGCGTCACCCGGTAACGCCCGCCGATGCTCAGCGATCCTCGCGCTTCAGCGCCGAGGCAGGAATATCGTCGGTACTCAGGCGCTCGAAACGCCCCTGCTCGGTATAGACCCAGTTGCGCCCCACCGATGTCGCCAGAAAGCGGTCATCGAAATCGGAGACCAGTTCCTGCTGGGGGTAGCGGCGCAGGATCCAGCCCTTCATCAGTACCAGATACACTACGAGCGCGGTGACGAAACCGACGGCGTAGGCGTATTCCAGAAATACCAGCGCCATGACGCCGCCCGCCACCCAGGCGATGATGCCGGCGGGGTTGAAGCCGTTGGCAAAGCGGAACTGGCCCTCGGTGTCGAAGAGCGCGGGCACGTTGAGGCGCCGGCGTCGCAACAGGTAATAGTCCGCCACCATGATGCCGCCGACGGCCGAGAGGATGGCACCGTAGTAACTCAGAAAGGTGAATAGATGATCGAGGATCAGCCAGGGCATGGCGGCGGTACCGATCACCCCGGCGATGACCAGGGCAACCGGGTAGCTGACCCGCGGTGCCCCGGCGTTGACGAAGGTGAGCGCGGCGGGGATCAGGTTGGCGGCGTTGTTGGTGGACCACTGGGCGAGGATCACCATCAGCAGCAATGCGATCAGGGTCAGGCCGCCGCCCTGGCCTTGAATGACCGTGACCGGGTTCCAGTCGCCCGCGGCGATGAAGGAGACCCCGCCGATCAGGGCGATCCAGGCTTGCGTGGCGGGCAGCGCCAGGAACTGAGCGACGAACACGTTGCGGTTGCGGGTGAAGAAATTGCGCTCACCGCCGGGGGTGCGTAGAAAGCGCGTCAGGTTGGGGATGTCCACCGCCAGCGCCGACCAGAACGCCATGTTGGCGAAGAACAGTCCCAGGGCGGCGATATCCTGATCGCCGACGAAGGTCCAGATATTGATGCCCTGGGTCTTGGCCAGCACGTCGAGGGTGAAATACATCCACACCGAGATGGCCACGATGCAGGGCGCCGCGATGGAGGCCAGCAGCTCCACGGCGCGGATGCCGAGCGCGGTGTTGGCGATCTGCACGACGGCGAACAGGGTGTACCACAGAGGCCAGTTATCGAACCCCCAGAGATATTCGACGATCCCGTTGAGGGCCAGCGCGCCGAGGTAGGTCTGCACGCCGAACCAGATAGCGGCGACGATGCCGCGCGACACCGCAGGCAGGTGGGTGCCCTTGATCCCGAAGGGCGCACGCAGGTAGACGGCGAAGGAGAGGCCATGTTCGGTGCCGATATCCGCCGTGAGACTCATTACGACGCCGAGCACCAGGTTGGCGAAGAAGATGATGGCGACGACGTGAAGTAGCGGCAGGCCGGCGACGCCGCCGGCACCGAGCTGGAAGGTGGCGATGATCACGGCCATGCCGATCCACAGCCAGATGAAGCCGAAGAAGCCGATGGTGCGCTGGTTGAGCCAGACCGGCAGGATGGCGGCTTCGAGCAGGTGTTGCCGGGCGCCGCCGCCTTCGGCGGTGCTGCGACTGTCGGGGTTGCGTTGTTGATGGGCCACTGCAGCGTTCCTCGAGATGTTGTGTGTTTGTTGTAGGCCGGCACCCGTCGACGGCAAGCCGTCGCGGGTGTCGTGCAGTAATTGCAGTATGAATACAAAGATCATTTTATGCCAAGGGGTGGCGAGGAGGTTTTGCTTCAGGACATCTCGTAGCGCCTTCAAAAGACTGTTTATTGGCGGTTTTCTGGTTGGCCATGAATTCACGATGTGAGAAAAATGACGATCGGTTCCATGGGTCGTTTTTCTTGACCTCGAAAGGCCTGGGGGGAAGTGTCAAAATAGGCCGGCGCCCGTGATGGGGCGTTTCGCGCCGAACGTGCCGAGCGCGAGGAACGAGTCGATGACGTCAGGGAGGAGTGGGTGCTGGCCACTGCAGACAGTTCGAGCAAGCGGCAGGAGGGGCGTGCGCCGCGGTATGTCATGATCCAGGAGACGTTGCGCGAGGCCATCCAGGCGCGGCGCCTGCCGTCCAATCAGATTCTGCTCGAGGGCCCCATCGCCCGGCTTTTCGGCACCAGCCGCGGCCCCGTGCGCAAGGCGCTGGAGCTGTTGCACCAGCAGGGGCTGATCAGCCGTTTCGAGGGGCGGGGCTTTCTGGCGACGTCGGACCCGGAGTCGGTGGAGCCGGTACGTGACCCGCTGACGCCCGACATGCTGGGCCTGGGGGGTGGCGAGCAGCCCGCCGTGGATACCCGGTCGGCCGCCGATCGCATTTACCCCCAGGTCGAGGAGGCCGTGGCGACCTGCCTGGCCTTCGGTCATTTTCGCATCATCGAGACCGTGTTGAGCGAACATCACGGGGTCAGTCGTACCGTGGCCAGGGAGGTGCTGGGTCGGTTGCGCAATCAGCGGCTGATCGAAAAGGATCGCCATTCGCACTGGCTGGCCGGCCCGCTGACGGCCCAGGCGGTGGCCGAGGACTATGAGATTCGCGTGTTGCTGGAACCGGCGGCGCTCAAGGTCTCCGGTCCGCTGCTGGATCGCGCCGAGCTGGAGGCGATGCGGGAGGCGGTTCAGTGCCTGATCGACCATCCGGAGCGCCAGAGCGCCGCTGCCATCACGCGGCTGGAGCAGGACCTGCATCAGCGCTGCCTGCGGCTCTATCCCAATCGCAAGGCTCGCGAAATGATCGGTCAGAGCCAACTGCCCGTCATCGTCAATCGCATCTTCTTTCAGACGCTGGGCGTACCGCCGGACGAGCCGCTGCTGATGGAGCACAAGCTGGTCCTCGATCACCTGCTGTTCGGCGCCTTCGACGCGGCGGCGTCCAGTCTGCAGTCGCACCTCCAGGCGGCGGCCGAGCGTTCCCGTCGTCGGCTGAAGGTGCTGTCGGTCTTCCCCGAGCCCAACCTGCCCCCTTACCTGCTCAAGATCACCTGAGCCTCTCCCTGCTTTTCCGTTTCTCTCCTGTACGTCCTTGGGCGGCGGGGCGTCAGGTCGTTGCGGCTTGTTTCGGCGTAAAACGACTTTTGTATTCAATTGATTGAAAATGACGTTTCTAGAATTGGATTGGCGCTGTCTTTTCCTCGCCGGGATCGCGAGCTGAATCTATCGATTCAGAATAATCGTTCATTATTCTGTTTTTTTATCGGGAATAACCCTGGGTTCATTGGATTTGTCAGGCTTAAAGCCTGAGTTTATGGCCATTCCCAAGAAAGAGGCGGTCAAGGGTGTGTGGAAGGCTTGTCTTGACAAAAATGACCTTTGTATCCAGTCTTCAGTAAATCGGCGGCCGCGGCGGCTGTCGTCGTCCGTACCAGCACACCCTTCCCAAGACTCAACAACGAGGTGTTCAAGATGGCCAAGAAAGAGATCCTCTGCGCGTTTGGCGTCGACGTCGATGCCGTTGCCGGTTGGCTCGGTTCCTATGGTGGCGAGGATTCACCCGACGATATCTCCCGCGGCCTGTTCGCCGGTGAAGTCGGTGCGCCGCGTCTGCTCAAGCTGTTCGAGCGCTACGGTCTCAAGACGACCTGGTTCATCCCCGGTCACAGCATCGAGACCTTCCCCGAGCAGATGAAGGCCGTCGTCGATGCCGGGCACGAGGTCGGTGTCCATGGCTATAGCCACGAAAATCCCATTGCCATGACCCGTGAACAGGAACGCGACGTGCTCGATTACAACATCGAGCTGGTCACCAACCTGTCCGGCAAGCGACCCACCGGTTACGTGGCCCCCTGGTGGGAATTCAGCCCGGTGACCAACGAGCTCCTGCTCGAGCGTGGCATCAAGTACGACCACAGCCTGATGCACGACGATTTCCACCCCTACTACGTACGCGTCGGTGATTCCTGGACCAAGATCGATTACTCCAAGCCCGCCAAGGAGTGGATGAAGCCGCTGGTCCGGGGGCAGGAAACCGACTTGATCGAGATTCCCGCCAACTGGTATCTCGACGATCTGCCGCCGATGATGTTCATCAAGAAATCCCCCAACAGCCATGGCTTCGTCAGCCCCCGGCATCTTGGCGAGATGTGGCAGGACCAGTTCGACTGGGTCTACCGCGAGAACGACTACGCGGTCTTCACCATGACCATCCATCCCGACGTGTCGGGGCGCCCCCAGGTGCTCATGATGCTCGAGCGTCTCATCGAGCACATGCAGAGCCACGAGGGCGTGCGTTTCTGCACGTTCGACGAGATCGCCGACGATTTCGCCAAGCGCAACCCGAGGAAGTAACCCCGTAATCGCTTCCGCATCACCACACAACGACAATCGAAAATGAGGGTGACGTCGATGACCGAGCCAACCTCGAGCGTTTCTTCCCCAGGGCATCGCGGCAGTGCCGACGAGCCCTGGAATAGAGTCATCACCAAGAAACAGATCGGCTATGCCTCGCTGGTCTGTTTCATTGCCTGGGTGGCGTCGGTCTACGACTACACCCTGTTCGGCACCTTGCTACCCGTCATCGCCGACGATTTCGGCTGGAGTCCGGCCAAGGCCACGGCGGTCAACACCTGGGCGACCATCGGGGTGTTTTTCGTGTCTCTGGTGGTCGGCACCATGCTCGACCACTTCGGGCGCAAGAAGACGTTGATCCTGCTGGTCATCGGCGGGGCGGTCAGTTCCGGTCTGTCGGGGGTCGCCATCGGGGCGGCCTCGCTGGTCATCATCCGGGCCTTTTCCGGCTTCGCGGTTTCCGAAGAGGTGGTCAATGCCGTCTATCTCAACGAGATCTACAAGAAGGCCAAGGGGCGTGGCTTCATGTACAGCCTGGTCCAGAGCGGCTGGCCGGTCGGCGCCTTGTGCGCGGCGGGGATGACCTCGTTGCTGCTGCCCGTGGTGGGTTGGCGCGGCAGTTTCTTCGTCGCTGCCTGCGCGTCGATCATCGTCATCGTGATGGCGCTCAAGCTGCCGGAGTCGCCGGTATTCGCGGCGATGAAGGAAGTCGAGCGTCGGCGCAAGTCCGGCGATGCCGAGGGGGCGGCGCAACTGGCCGCCGAGCACGACGTGGTAGTCAATACCGGCAATAATCTGGGCCTGAAAGGCGTGCTGGCGCCGGAGTTGCGTCGCCATACCATCTCCTTGTCGCTGGTCTGGCTGTTCAGCTGGATGGCGATCCAGGTCTTCGCCGTGCTGGGCACGACGGTCCTGGTCGAGGCCAAGGGTGTGAGTTTCGAGAGCTCGCTGTATGTGTTGATCCTGGCCAACGCGGTAGGCTTCGTGGGTTACCTGACCCACGGTTGGGTGGGCGACCGCATCGGGCGTCGCAACACGGTACTCATGGGCTTCCTGCTCGGCGGCTTGGCCAGTCTGTTGATGCTGCTCGGCCCAGCCAGCGATGGTTTCGTCTATCTGATGTATGCCATCACGCTGTTCTTCCTGCTGGGCCCCTTCGCCGCCATCCTCTTCTACATGGGCGAGTCCTTCCCGGCTCATGTTCGTGGCACCGGAGCCAACGTGGCGCACGTGATGGCGCCGGTGGGGGCCATCGTGGGCTCGGGGCTGGTATCCCTGCTGCTGACGATGGGGGTCACCATGACCTGGGCGGCCATCCTGGCCGGCTCCCTGCCGTTGCTCCTGAGTGGCCTGCTGATGTTCGGCACTCGTCACGTGGACCATCGCCAGCATGACGCCATCGAGGAGGCCGTGGCATGAATGCACTGACACGAGATGACGGTCTGGCGGGCAAGGTCGCGATCATTTCCGGCGCGGCCAGCGGAATCGGCCAGGCCCTGGCGGTCAGCTACGCTCGGGCCGGCGTCAACGTGGTCGCAGGCTACTATCCGGGCGATCCCCACGATGTGGCGGAAACCGTCGCGGCGGTGAGGGGCGCGGGCGGGGAGTGCCTGCCCGTGGCGCTGGATGTGCGCGATGGCGAACAGTGCGAGGCCTTCGCGCGGGCGGCCATCGACCACTTCGGCCGCCTGGATATCGCCGTGGCCGGTGCCGGCATCCTGCGTCAGGCATCGCTCGAGGACCTCTCGGACGCGGCGTGGGACGACATGCTGTCGGTGGACCTGACCGGAGTGATGCGCGTCTTTCGCGGGGCATCCCGGATGATGACCGGGCCCGGCGCGATGGTCGCTATCTCCTCGATCGCGGGCGGCGTCTATGGCTGGGACGATCACGCCCACTACGCGGCGGCCAAGAGTGGCCTGCTGGGGCTGGTTAGGTCGCTGGCGGTCGAACTCGCGCCCCGCGGGATACGCGTCAATACCTTGATACCCGGCCTGATCGAGACCCCGCAATCGCTCGATCCGGTGAACTCGTTGGGGCCCGATGGTCTGGCCGCCGCCGGCGACATGATCCCGGCGGGTCGGGTGGGGCGCGCCGAGGAAGTCGCGCGCACGGTGCGCTTTCTGACCAGCGACGATGCGTCGTATGTGACGGGGCAGCAATTGATCGTCGATGGCGGGCTGACCGTGCGCTGGCCGAGCTGATCGCCTGATGAGGGAGGCGAGGCCGGTGTCTCGCCTCCCGGTCTCAAGAGACGGGATATTCTCATGACAAACAAACTCCAGGGCCAGGTCGCCCTCGTGGTGGGGGGCGCCAGTGGCATCGGCCGCGCCATCGTCGAGTGCTTCCAGGCCGAAGGCGCCACGGTCGCCGTGGCCGATTTCAATCTCGAGGCCTGTCGCCAATGGGCGCCCAGGCTGGATCCGGGTATCACCCTGCATGCGGTGGATGTGGCCGACGAGGCCTCGGTGCCGGCCATGGTCGATGATGTCCTGAAGGCTCATGGGGTCATCGACGTGTTGGTCAATTGCGCCGGGATCCTGGACGAGACTCCCTTGCTGGAGATGGCCACCGAAACCTTCGATCGCATGATCGGCATCAACTTGCGGGGCGTCTTCCTGGTCAGTCGCCAGGTCGCGCCGCACATGGTCGAGCGCAAGCGCGGCCGGATCATCAACATTGCCTCGCAGCTGGCGCTGAAGGGCGGTGTCGGGCTGGCCCACTACTGTTCGGCGAAAGCGGGGGTGCTGGGGCTGACCAAGGCCATGGCCCACGAACTGGCGCCCTTCGGGGTGCTGACCAATGCCATTGCCCCTGGCCCGATCCTGACGCCGATGCTGCAGGGCCTGAGCGCGCAATGGATCGCCGACAAGGAGGCCGAACTGCCCCTGGGCCGTTTCGGCAAGGCCGAGGAGGTCGCGCCCACGGCACTGATGCTGGCCGCCTCGCCGGATGGAGATCTCTATGTCGGCCAGACCCTCGGGCCCAACAGCGGCGACGTGATGTAGCCGGTCGGGAGAGCAGCGATGCTCGGTGTCTTGTTCATCAAGTGGTTGTCCACGGCGTCGGTGGTGGTCGGCGTTTCCCTGGCCGTGGCGCGGCTGGGGCCCAGGCTGGGCGGCGTGCTGGCCGGAACCCCCATCGTGCTGGGGCCGGGATACTTCTTCATGTTGCGTGAGCAGCCACCGGCGTTCGTTGCCGAGGCGGCCCTGGGATCGCTGCACGCCATGCTGGCGACCCTGACGTTCTGCCTGGGCTACGTGCTGTTGGCCGGCGGGTTTGGGGCGTCGGTGAGCGTCGCCCTGGCGGCGCTCATCTGGCTACCGGTGGCCGCTGCGGCTGCTTCCTTGCCGGGGGGTGTGGCGCTGGGATTGGCCGTGTTCCTGTTGGCTCTGTTATTGGCACGGTGGCTGATGCGCACCCTGGGGCTTTCGCGCGATACGGTGTCGCAAGCGCCGTGCTGGGGCGACTTGCTGATGCGCGGCTCGCTCGCCGGGATCATCGTTTGCCTGGCCACCGTGGTACTCGATTCCATCGCGCCTGCCGTCTCCGGTATCGCCCTGAGCTTTCCCATCGGCATGTTGACCATCGCCCTGACACTGCACCAGCGTCACGGGCCCGGGATGGCTCGCGCCACCCTGGCCGATACCCAGCTCGGGATGCTCAGCCTGGTGGCTTTCAGTGCCGTGATGGCGGCCAGTGCCGAGTCACTGCCCCCTGCACTTGCCTTTGTTCTCGCTCTGGGCGCTTCGCTTCTCGTCAGTGCTCTGCTGTGGTTTCTTCCAAGGGGGGCGGTCTCGACGACCAAGTTGGCCAAGCGCAACATGTGACCCGTCAGGTACGGTGTTGCCATGACTCACTGCGATCGCCTACTTGCGGAAGACCGAGCTGGCATCATGATGATGCGTGTTCTTACCCGGCAATCGGGGCGCCGGTCGCAGTGATCATTCGGGTCTCGAAAGCTTGCAGGCCGGTCAGCGCAAGCGTACGTTTCTGCGCGGCCGGTCGTCGTCTCTCTTGGTGTACTCTTCCCGTGCCGCTGCGTGATTTCACTGGACTCGAATCGCTCGTCATGGGCCCTGCGTATCAGTGTACTGTTTTGACGGGGCATCCACGGCCGCGCGGCAAGATCCGATCGATGCGCGAAAAAGGACGAGTCATTTGGGCATCGCCGAAGACAATTTTTGCAATTTCCAGCGAGAGTACATGCCATGGTGGCGTATCCCCTGATTGGTCTGCTGGCCGGATTCCTGGCGGGCGTGTTCGGTATCGGCGGGGGCGTCGTCGTGGTGCCGTTGCTGGTGGTAGTGCTGGGCTGGCAAGGCGTGGAGGGCGACATCGCCCTGCATCTCGCGGTAGGCACGTCGCTGGCCACGATCGCCATCACGTCGCTTTCGTCAGCCCGGGCGCATTATCGTCACGGTAACGTGCGTCTCGACTGCCTGCTGCCGATGCTGCCGGGAATGACGGTCGGGGCGATCGGTGGGGTCTTTCTGGGCGATGCGTTGTCCGGGCGTGTCCTGTCGCTGCTGTTGGGCCTGTTCTTCCTGTGCCTGGCGGGCAAGCTGCTGCTGGGGGCCCGGCCGCGCGGCGCCCGGGCGCTTCCCGGCTGGCCGGGCATGGCGGCGGCCGGCAGCGTGGTCGGCATTGCCTCCGCGCTGTTCGGCATCGGCGGCGGGGCGCTGACGGTGCCTTTCCTGGAGTGGCGCAGCGTCCCCATGCGTCAGGCGATCGGCACGGCGGCCGCGGCGGGCATCCCGCTGGCCCTGGTGGGGGCGATGACGGCGATGCTCGTCGGCGGTGATGCGGTCGCCATGAACTGGACCACGGGCTATGTCTACTGGCCGGCCTTTTTCGGCATCGTCATCCTGAGTGTGCCGGGCGCGCGACTCGGCGCACGGCTCGCCTCCCGGTTACCCGCGCGGGTTCTGAAGCTGACGTTCGCGTTGCTGCTGCTGATGGTGGGCGGGCATTTCCTGCTCGGGTAGGGTGGAGCGGCGATCGAGATACGAGATACGTCGTCGGCCGGGTGTGCAATGGCTTGAGGTCGTGAGCTCATAGGGGCATCGTGACACTTTCGCCCGATTTCTCTCGTGGTCTATGAAAAAAGCGGGCTAACCGATGTTGGACTTTAAGAATTTCACGAACCGATGATCGCTGGCATAGGCAATATTGATGCGCATGGCCGATGAGTCGGGGCCATTCGGCCGCAATGAGAAGATGGCTCCGGGAGCAATGAATATGCCTTCTTCCGAGGCTTTCCTCGCCAAGTTCATGGTGTCGATAGCCTGGGGTAAACAGGCCCACATGTAATACCCACCGTTGGGCCCGCCATAAGCTTTGACACCCGCCTCTTTCAAGGTTTGAATCGCGGCAGCACTTGCCTTGGCGACTTTTTCTCGTAATTGAAAAAGATGGCGCCGATAACGGCCGCGGATGATCATTTCATGGATGACCCGCTCATTAAATGTCGAGGTGTTCACCACGGTCAGCATCTTGATATCTGTTAGCGAGTTTATTAGTTTTACGCTTCCAACCACGTAACCCGAACGCAGTCCGGTAGATAACGTCTTGGAAAAAGTACCTACGTAAATGACCCGTTCAAATTCATCGAGAGCTGCCAGGTGGCCACTCCCGCGAGGCAAGATGTCGGCGAAGGCGTCGTCTTCGACCAGCGTGATCCCATACCGTTCGGCGAGACTCAGTAGTCGATGCATATTGCCGAGAGACATGGTGCTGCCCGTCGGATTTTGCGCGTTAGGCTGGAGAAAGAAGAGTCTGGGTCTGTACTGTTTGACCTTCCTCTCGAAGTCATCGAGGTCGGGGCCGTCTTCTTTACGCGGAATGCCGACAATTTTGGCTTTAGCCAGGCGAAGCTTGCCAAAGAGGGGGTAATACCCCGGGGTTTCCACCAGGACGCTGTCGCCCGTATCGACAAAGTGGCGAATTATCAAATCAAAAGCATGGTTGGCGCCAAACGTCAGTAGAATCTGGTCCTGGGAGGCATGTATAGAACGTCCCGCCAGTACGGTGCCGATCGCTTCGCGGAGTGGGGGGTAGCCCTGAGGGGCGCCGTATTCAAAGCTATTCTCTCCCGTCGAGGCGAGGCGTCTGGTCAGACGCGAAAGCTCTTCGCCCCCCATCCAGCTAGCAGGGGCTCTTCCATCGCCACTGCGTACGGTAAAGCTACCTATCAATTGTTCGCGTAACAGGGAGACACTGTCCACTGCCTCACTCAAGTCATTGGTCTTTTCCACACTGCTCAACGGCGGTGGTCTGGAGACGTAAAAACCGGATCCCTGGCGTGCATGTAGCCGACCCATGGCGACTAATTGGTCGTAGGCATCGATGATCGTGTTCTTGGATACCCCATACTGGCGGGCAGCTTCACGGATCGAGGCGACCTTGGTGCCCGGTGCCAGGTACCTCTCATCCATGGCTTTGAGGATAGCCTCCATGACGTCACGATATTTGGGCATATCGCCTCCGTCCAAAATTGTACCCAAATTATCATGGGCACAGTACATCGTACAATCACCTGCACTGTACCTTTTTGACCGGCACGGAATCGGGGAGGCTTGACTGAAGCTGCAGAGTAGCGAAAACGATCATGCCTTCTGGCAAGGGACTGGACCCGCCAGAGCGCCCCTTGGGTAATGCTGAATAAATCAACGAACGAGATGAAGCGCGAGGCGCATGGAACGCAGAAAGCGAGACATAACATGAAGTTAGGCGAGCTTTTGACCGGGCTGGCACCCCAGTGCCACGCAACGAAGCGATTCGTTGGGTACGCCGAGTCCGCGCAGGCATTTATATAGCGTTTCCCTTGCCACAGCGCGCGTCAACGCGCGTCAAAAAGTGGGCCAGACGAAATGGGGGCTGCTCGGGCATCGTGGCCACTCCCTCATAACTGGAAGCGACTCGATATAATTTTACCGACGCCGCACACGCACAAGAAAACCAAAAACATTGACCAACATGAGTATCGGAGAACGCCATGAAAACAACAGATCAGGGACGCCGCCGCCTCTTTGTCAAGACGTTGTCAGCTGCCGTTTTGGCGACGGCATCCTTTTCTCCTCTGGTGGCTTCGGCGGATGAAATGCCGTCTGTCAACTGGCGTATGCAGGCGCTCTGGGATGCCGGGACTACGCCTTACAATTACGAGAAGAAATTCGTCCAGCGTGTCGCTGAGTTGACCGACGGAAAGTTCCAGATACGCCTGTTTGCCGGTGGTCAGTTGGCGCCGTCGGCCCAGGCGTTCGAGGCCGTTCGTGCCGGGGCCTTTCAGATGATGAAAACCTTCGATGGCTACGAAGCCGGGTCTGTCCCGGCCTTTGCTTTTACCAGCACCGTGCCCTTCGGTTTTCCCGAACCGGACCAGTACGAAGCTTGGTTCTACGAGAAGGGAGGGCTGGAAATGGCCCGCGAAGCCTATGCCAAGGCGGGGCTTTTCTATATCGCGCCAACCGTCTATGGGCAGGAGCCGATCCACTCCAAGTTCCCGATTCATTCCCTGGATGATCTGAAAGGCAAGAAGGGCCGCTTCGTCGGGCTGGCCAGCACCGTCATGGCGGAGTTCGGCGTGGCCACGACGGCGCTACCCACGGCGGAGGTCTATCAGGCGCTGGAGAAGGGCGTGATCGATTTTGCGGATCGTGGCGATTTGACCGCCAACCTGGAAGCCGGCCTCGGCGAAGTGGCCAAGTACGTGGTGGTACCGGGCTTCCACCAGCCGACCACCGCAACCAGCTATGTCGCGAATCAGGCCGCCTACAACAAGCTGCCGGATTCCTACAAGGCGGCGCTCGAAGTGGCGGCCCGGGAAATCTCGTCGTCCTTGCGTCAGCACATCCTGGCCCAGGATGCCGTGGCCCTGAAGGCGTTCCAGGAGCAAGGCGTGGAGGTCATCCACCTGAGCCCGGACGTCATTGCCCAGGGCCGACCCACTGCCATGAGAGCCTGGCGTAAGGCCGCGGGCGACGACGAGCTGGCCAACAGGATCCTGGATAGCCAGATCGTCTTCATGAAAGAACTGGGCCTGATGGACTAAGCGTCCACCTCCGAGTCACATCGCAGCCCGCCGGCAACGTCGGGCTGCCCTTTCCCGAGGTTTCCCTATGGCTGTTCTGCTCGGCTACTGCCGGCTCATCACGGCGATCAATCGCTGGGTGGCCGGTGCGGTCTCCGTGCTCGTCTTCATCATGGTGGCGGTGATCAGCTATGAAGTGGTTTCCCGCTACTTCTTCGACGCGCCGACCACCTGGGCCATGGAGCTGGCGACATTGCTGTTCGGGCCGTATTTCATGTTGGCCGGGCCCTATCTGCTGCACACCGCGGGTCACGTCAATGTCGACATCCTCTACGGCAAACTGTCTCCCCGTTTGGCCGGGCTGGTGGATTGCCTGACCTATCCGTTGATCGTCACCGTCGCGGTCATTTTCATCGATCAAAGCCTGCCGGTGGCAATGAATGCCTATGACAGCGGCGAGACGTCCTTCACCGCCTGGAACCCAGCCATCTGGCCGGTGAAGGCGCTGATTCCGGTGGCTTTCCTGTTGCTGTCGTTGCAGGCCGTGGCGGAGACCATCCTGGCGGCTCGGCGGGCCCTGGGGCGGGAGGTGGCGGTATGAGTTCCACCCTGGTGCTGTCCATGATGTTCGTGGGGTTGCTGGTGTTATTGCTGAGTGGCATGCCACTGGCGTTCGTTCTGTCCTCTCTGGCGGTGCTGTTCACACTCTCGCTCTGGGGCACGGACGCTCTGGTCCTGACGGTACTCCAGACCTTTGATGCCATGACCTCTGACATCCTGCTGGCGATTCCACTGTATGTATTGATGGCCAGTGTTCTGCAACGCTCCGGTATCATCGACGCGCTATATCGCGCCATGGAACTGTGGTTCCGGCGTCTGCCCGGCGGGCTGGCCGTGGGCACTGTGGCGATCTGTACGGTGATGGCCGCCATGACCGGTATCGTCGGTGCGGCGGTGGCCGCAATGGGGATCCTGGCGTTGCCGTCCATGCTCCAGCGGGGTTACGACCAACGGTTGGCGCTGGGCACCATCTGTGCCGGCGGCACGCTAGGCATCCTTATCCCACCGTCGATCATCACCATCGTCTATGCCGCCACGGCGCAGATCTCCGTGGGCAAGATGTTTGCCGGGGGGATTGTGCCGGGCCTGGTGCTGGCGGGTCTGTATATCCTCTACATCGTGATCCGCGCCACGCTTCAACCAGAAAAGGCGCCGCGTCAGCAGGGGGAGGCGGTCGATCTGCGGGAGATGTTCGGCTCTCTCAAGTCGCTGATCCTGCCGACTCTGATCGTCGTTGCGGTACTGGGTAGTATCTACGCCGGTATCGCCACACCGACAGAAGCGGCCGCGGTTGGCGTTGTCGGGGCGTTGGTGTCGGCTGCGCTGCAACGAACGCTGACGTTTGGCAATCTCCAGGGGGCCGCGATGGACACCCTGCGGGTGACCACGATGATCATGTGGATCACCATCGGGGCGAAGATCTTCGTCGCCATCTTTACCGGAACCGGTGGTGCGGATTCGCTGCTGCAGTTCATCCAGGATCTGAACGTGAGCCGTTGGCTGGTCCTGCTGGCGATGATGCTGGTGCTGATCTTCCTCGGTCTGTTCCTGGACGAGATTGGCATCATCCTGCTGTGCGTCCCGGTCTTCCTGCCGATCATCGACGCCTTCGACTTCGATCCCCTGTGGTTCGGCGTGCTGTTCCTGATCACTGCCCAGATGGCGTATATCACGCCGCCCTTCGGCTACACGCTGTTCTACATCAAGGGTGTGCTACCGGACGGCATCGGCATGGAAACCGTTTACCGGGCGATCGTGCCCTTCCTGATCCTGCAGTTGCTTGGTCTGCTGCTCTTCATCTTCTTCCCCGACATCGTGACCTGGCTGCCCGAGCAGATCGCACAGCCGGCTCACTGAATGAACACTGGAGATAACCCGCGATGACAACCACGACCTCCCGTATTCCGGGGCTGCACAAGCTGTCTCCCGCCGAGCGTCTGGAAAGGGTCGCCAAGGCGGCAGGGCTGGGGGCCGATGCGGTTGCCCATATGCGCAATACTGGCAACTTGGATTCGGCGACAGCCGACTCGATGATCGAGAACGTCATCGGGACCATGAACGTGCCTTTGGGCGTTGCCACCAATATGCTGATCGACGGGAGGGACGTCCTGGTGCCGATGGCAACCGAGGAGTCCTCGGTGGTTGCCGCGGTCTGCAATGCCGCGCGTCAGTGCCGCAGTACCGGCGGTTTCACCACAGCCATGTCCGGTGCGCAGATGATTGCCCAGGTACAACTGGTCGGCGTGAGCAATCCCGAGTTCGCACGGCTACAGATTCTGGAGCACTTTGCCGATATCAAGGCCCTCTGCGATGAGACCGATCCGGTCCTGCTCAAGCACGGTGGCGGTTTCCACGACATCGAGGTGCGCATCCTGCCCGGGCGGACCGGGCCGATGGTCATTACCCACCTGATCGTCGATACCCGCGACGCCATGGGCGCCAATGCCGTGAATTCCATGGCCGAAGCGGTGGCACCGAGGATTGCCGAGTGGACCGGTGGCCGGACCTATCTGCGTATCCTCTCCAACTTGGCGGATCGTCGTTTGGCCCGGGCAAGGGCCACTTGGTCGCTGGACGATATCGGGGGTGCCGAGGTGCGTGACGGCATCCTGGCGGCGTTCGATTTTGCCGATATCGACCCCTACCGGGCTGCGACTCACAACAAGGGCGTCATGAACGGCGTCAGTGCGGTGGTGCTGGCGACGGGCAACGATACGCGGGCCGTCGAGGCCGGAGCTCATGCTTACGCCGCCCGTTCGGGACAGTATCGCTCGCTCACTCAGTGGGAAGCGGACGCCGACGGCAACCTCACTGGTACCATCGAAATGCCTCTGGCTGTGGGGTTGATCGGTGGCGCCACGCGTTCCCACCCGACAGCCCGCATCGCACTCGACATCATGGGCGCACAGACCGCAGAAAGACTGGCCTGCACCATTGCCGCGGTCGGCCTGGCCCAGAACTTCGCCGCGCTCAAGGCGCTGGCCACCACCGGGATCCAGAAAGGGCACATGGCCCTGCATGCCAAGAACATCGCGGTGATGGTCGGGGCTGCGGGTGAAGAAATCGACAAGGTGGCTCGGGAACTCGTGGCCCAAGGCAAGGTGAGGGTGGATGTGGCCGAGGCGATCCTCAACGATCTACGTGGGCAATGAGCTGTCTGCCCTTAGAGGGACTGTCGGCTTGGCTCGCAACGTCGACCAGGGCGCCCGCCAGCGCTCACCACTTGTTGGGATAGCGATACCGGCTGGGGTCCAGCTCCAGCTTCTGCAGTCGATAGGCGAGCTTGGCGCGGGTGATGCCCAGGTCGCGGGCGGCCTGGGAGACGTTGCCTTCGCTGTCGCTGAGCACCCGTTCGAGCATTTCGACTTCCCGCTCGACCGCGGGCTTGCCGGGCGCACCGGCGGGGCCGGCTTCAGTGGCGCCGCCGGCGTCGGTCGTCTCGAGGTCGCCGGCGCGGTTGATTCTGAGCCGGGGGCCGGGGTTCGAGGAGAAGGCGGTGTCCTCGAACAGGTGAAAGACATCGATCGGCCCGCCATCCATGGCATTGATGACGCCACGTTCCACCAGGTTCTGGAGTTCGCGGATGTTGCCGGGGTAGTCGTATTCCAGCAAGGCGTCGGAGGCCTTGCGGGTCAGCCCGGTGATCGATTTCCGATAGCGCTCGGCGTAGTGGCGTGAGAAATGCTCGACCAGCAGCGGAATGTCGTCGCGCCGCTCCCGCAACGGCGGCAGCCGAATCGGGAAGACGTTGAGGCGATAGTAGAGGTCCTCTCTGAAGCGGCCGGCCTGGACTTCCTGAAACAGATCCTTGTTCGAGGCGGCGACGATGCGCACGTCGACCCGGATCGGCTGGCCCCCGCCGACGCGCTCGATCTCGCCATCCTGCAGCGTGCGCAGCAGCTTGCCCTGGGCTTCCAGGCTCAATGACGGGATTTCATCGAGAAAGAGGGTCCCGCCGTCGGCGCGTTCGAAACGCCCGGGGCGACTGCGTTCCGCTCCGGTGAAGGCGCCTTTCTCCACGCCGAACAGCTCGGCCTCGATCAGCGTGTCGGGGATCGCCGCGCAGTTGAGGGCGACGAAGGGACCTTCTGCCAGCAGGCTGTTGCGGTGCAACGCATTGGCGAAGAGATCCTTGCCCACCCCCGACTCGCCATTGAGCAGCACGGTGGCCGGCGTGGGGGCCACGCGCTCGATCTTCTGCAGGGCGATGCTGACGGCGGCGGAAATCCCCACGATCCTCTGAAAATCGCTACCGGCGGCGGTGCTCCCGGGGATTGGCGGTGCCTCGGTCTTGCGCCGGGAGGCTCGCGCCGGTGCCTCGGCGTTCGGCAGCGTGTGCCGGTCGAGCTGCAGCCAGCCGAGATCCTCGAAGTCGTCCATGCGCTCATTGGTGGTTTCACCCACGATGCGGCAGTGCGCATGGCCACAGCCGGCGCACTCGAGTTCCCGATAGATCACGCGCTTGCCATAGAAGGCGCTGGCATAGCCACTGGCATAGCCGAGCTGCATCCAGCAGATGGGCTCCGGGGAAAGCCCGTAGGCCTTGATGTGCTCGGCGGCTTCGATGGAGTCGTGCCAGAGAAACTCCGCGTCGAAGGTGCCGTTGGGGATGTCGTGATCGCGGCGTATGGTCTCGACCTTGACCATCCCCATGACCGCATGCAGGCGCTCGCCCGCGCTCAAGACCCCGGCGTCGTCGTTATCCGGCCAGTGCTTGCGCACGAAGGCGGCATCCGAGGCCCCGGCCGAGAAGCCGACGCGCATCAGCAGATCGCGTGCGCCGATGGGGCCCAGGGCCTCGATCAGCTCACGACGCAGGGCGCCGAACGAGTTGGCGCCGAACAGCAGCATGCGGCGGGTATCGAACCAGATTCGCCCGTCGTTGGGGGTGAAACGCAGACTCTCCGTCAAGTCGTGCAGCGTCGGCGGGTCGCCGGCATGCAGCACATCTTCGACGACATTGGCTCGCCGAGCCTGTGCCGTGATCTCCGAAAGGCGCAGTTTTCTGGGCATGTATTGACCCTACCAAAGTCGCAGATATGAGTTCGATTTGGCCTCGGTTTTAGAATTTTTTGTGAAAAAAATGAATTTTATAAATTCTAGAGGATCGTGACCTGTCTTGCCGTTAGTCATTGGTCTTCATTGCGGATGGGATTTCGTTGTCTCAATGGGGGGTTATGCCTGTGACTTATACAATGGTCTATCTCTCTTCATCGGTGGCATGTGGCTTGCTGCTGGTTAATGGAAGACCCCGATGACGCAACATTGAGAGGAGAAAGACCATGTCGAATGCCCCCGCAAGCACGGCCTATAAAATCGTCGAAGTGCCGGAGCCGATGAAAGCCATGCAGGATCGCTTCGGGCGAGAAGGGAGTTATATCGGGCGCTCGGAAGCGGAAAGCCCGTGGGTGCCTTTTGGCGATAATGCCGCAATACGCCATCTGGCTTTCGATGTCAGGAACAATGTCTACTGCAATATCTTGTGGATAAAGGGGCCGGGTGTCATCGGTACACACAAGCACCGTGGCATGGTCTGGGCCGTGGGGATGGAGGGAAGTTTTCGCTATCTGGAGTACGACTGGACCTGCGGCCCCGGTGATTTCATCACCGAAATGCCCGGCCAGGCCCACACCCTGGTGACCGATGAGCCGAATGGCATGAAGGCGCTGTTCTGGATGCAGGGAGCCAATGAGTTCTACGACGAGAATGGCGAATGGGCGGAAACCCTGGACGTCTTCTGGTTCATCAATCACTACGTCACTTACTGCGAAGAAAACGGCATTCCCATCAACGATCAACTGTTTCTGTGAGGTGGGTATGCGTGTCTTGGAACAGTTCAGCGTCGAAGGACGCTCGGCATTGGTGACGGGAGGCGCCTCGGGTCTGGGTCTCGCTTATGTCGAAGCCCTGGTGGAAAACGGCGCTCGCGTCACGCTGGCGGATATCGATGTCGACGCCGCGATACGTGAAGCGGCGCGCTTGCGCGAGCAGGGCTTCGAGGTGCATGTCCAGGCGCTCGATGTGGCCGACCGGGAACAGACGCGCCTGGTGTTCGAGGAGCATGTGCGCCGCTTCGACGGTCTGGATATCGTCTTCGCCAATGCCGGTATCGATCCGGGGGCGGGCTTCTGGAATCCGGGCGGCTGGCGCAACGAGGACGGGCAGGTCGACACCCTGGACCCGGCACGCTGGGATCGCACGATCGCCATCAATCTGACGGGCACCTTCAATACCCTGCGCATGGCGGCTAAGTACATGAAGCCCCGGCGCCACGGCTCCATCGTCGTCACTTCGTCGAACGCCGCCGTCATCACCGAGCCCGTGGTGGGCCTGCCCTACATGCCGGCCAAGGCCGGGGTGTCGCACATGGTCCGCCAACTGGCCCTGGAACTCGCGGCGTTCGGGATACGCGTCAACACCATCGCGCCGGGGGGCTTCGTCACCAATATCGGCGGCGGCTGGCTGAAAGACTCGGATGTGCGCCAGAGCTGGGATGCCAAGGTACCCCTGGGGCAACTGGCGGACCCGGAGCAGATCAAGGCGCTCGCCCTCTATCTGGCCTCGGAGGCGTCCTCGTACATGACGGGGGCGCAACTGGTCATCGATGGCGGGACCTCGCTGGGGAGGGTCGGCTGATGCGTGCTGCCGTTTTCCATGAACTGCACCGGCCGCTGGAGATCCGCGAGCTTCCCGATCCCACGCCGGGCGACGATGAAGTCGTCATTCAGGTGAGGCGCTGCGGGATCTGCGGGTCCGATCTGCACATGACCGAAGATGCCGTCTTCGGCCTCTGCCCCGGCGATGTGCTGGGTCACGAGTATGCCGGCGAGATCGTCGCCTGCGGTACCGCGGTCGATAACCTGCGCACGGGGCAACTGGTCTCCGTCATGCCCTTCCGCAGTTGCGGGCGCTGTCTCTCCTGCCTGTCGGGGGACCCGGCCTGGTGCCGGCAGATGGTGCTCGAAGGCGGGGGCTATGGCGAATACGCGGCCACCGCGGCACGCCAGTGCATTGCGCTGCCCGAGGGGGTGAACACGGACGACGGGGCGATCGTCGAGCCGTTGGCCGTGGCGCTCCACGGCGTCCGGCTTTCCGGCATGCGCCCCGGGGACCGCGTGCTGATCCTCGGTGCCGGTCCCATCGGTCTGGCGGCCGCGTTCTGGGCGCGTCGCTTCGGAGCGAGACAGGTCGTCGTCCAGGACATCGCCCGCTATCAGGAGCAGCGTGCCCATGACATGGGGGCGACCGGTTTCGTCTGTGATCCGCAGGAACCCGTGGCGGCCGCGGAACGTCAGCTCGGCGGGGAGGCGGACGTCGTCTTCGAATGTGCCGGTGTGCCGGGACTCATCGCCCAGGCCATCGAGCAGGTGCGCCCGCATGGCACGATCCTGCTCCTCGGCCTTTGCACCAAACCCGACAGTTTCGTCCCCTTTGCCGCCCTGTCGAAGGAAGTCCGTCTGCAGACGGCGGCCTTCTTTTCCCGACGCGAGTACGAAAGTGCCCTGGACGTACTCGACGCCGGTGCCGTCGAACCTCGCCACTTGATTACCGAGACGGTGTCGCTGCAAGACGTGCCGACGGTATTCGAGTCCCTGAAAAACCGCACTCGCCAATGCAAGGTGCTAATCAATCATGAATAACAACAATGCTAATGCCATCCCCGACGCGCCTGTCAGCTCACGCTACCAGATCATTCTGGTAGCCCTGCTGAGCTTCAACTTCGGTATCGTCTTCTTCGACCGGAATGCGCTGAACTTTCTGATGCCCTTCGTCCAGCCCGAACTCGGGCTGACGAACACCCAGATAGGTCTGACGGCGTCGGCACTGTCGATTACCTGGGCCCTGTCGGGCCTGATATTCGGCGCGATGTCCGATCGTAGCGGGCGAAGAAAGAGCTTTCTCATTCTGGCCACCATCATTTTCTCCCTCTGCTCCTTCCTGACGGGGCTCGCCAGCTCCTTCCTGCTGCTGCTCGGTGCGCGGTTGCTCATGGGGGTCGCCGAGGGACCCATTCTGCCGATATCGCAGACGGTGACGGCCATGGAAGTGACGCCCAAGCGTAGGGGCGTGGCCATGGGCGTGATGCAGAACTTCGGCTCGAACCTGCTGGGCTCCTTTGCGGCCCCGGTGGTGCTGGTCGCCATCGCCACGGCCTTCGGCTGGCGCGAGGCGTTCTTCCTCGCCGGGGTGCCGGGGCTGATCGCCGCCGGATTGATCTGGTGGCTGATGCGGGAGCCTGGCGTTTCTCCGGTACCGTCCGCGGTGGGTGACAAGCCAGCCTCACGGCGACCGAGTATCAAGGAGATGCTCGCCCACCGAAACATGGTCATCTGCTCGCTGATGGCGATCCTGCTGGTCGGCTATCTGGTGGTCTGCTGGTCCTTCATGCCGATCTATCTCACCAGTGTGCGCGGCTACTCGCCAGAAGTGATGGGCTGGCTGATGGGGACCCTGGGTATCTCGGCGGCCGTCGGGAGCTTCGTGGTCAGCGGTATTTCCGATCGAATCGGCCGTAAGCCGGTGATGATCATCACGCCCTTCATGGGGCTGATTCTGACCCTGGGCGCCATGTACTTCCAGGGGCATGCGTTCATCCTCGCCCTGCTGTTCTTCTTCGGCTGGTCCCTGAACGGCATCTTCCCGCTGTTCATGGCCATCGTTCCCTCCGAAACCGTCGATGCACGCTACATCGCCACGGCCCTCGGTTTCGTGTGCGGCATTGGCGAGGTCCTGGGCGGTGGCATCCTGCCCACGGTGGCCGGTGCGGCGGCCGACGTGGCTGGCGAGTCCGCGCCGCTCTGGCTGATGAGCGGTATCTGTGTGATCGCCGGCATCCTGGCCATGGGGCTTCAGGAGACTGCCCCGGCGGTCCTGGCCAGGCGGTCGCAAGAGACGCTCGCCTCGACATCACTCAATTGAATCCGGCCCTGGTGCCGAAAAAACAATAGTCATAAACGCACGCCAAATAATCATAAGGATAACAATGAACGCCTCGATCCCTGCACGCCGTCATTTCCAAGGTCGGCATGGAATTTCGCGCCGAAACATTTCCAAGTTCCGCATGCTGGCGCTGGCCGGGCCGGTCTTGTCGGCCGCCGTCATCATGGCGGTATCCTCGAACGCCTGGGCAGAAAAGTCAGCACTATCGGAGCGACTCGATGACAATCAAGAGGCCCCCCGCCTGACCCAGAAAGAACCCCTGTTCAGCGGGCTGGGAAGAGAGCTCGATGCTGCCGGCATCAAGCCCCATCTATCGCTCTGGTCCCTGTGGGTCGGTAACCCGTCCACCGGCCCCAGAGAAGGGAGTCACGCTGTCACCAATAACATATTCGCCGGGGCCGACTTCGACCTGGAAAGGCTATTTGACATACCCGATGCGACCTTCCACCTGGAGTATATTGCCTTCCCCGGCAATTATAATGTCGGGCAACCCACCACATCCGCCTATGCCGGTGCCGCGGGCGGCTATTTCGGTGGATCGCCGGCGCGCAACGATATTTCCAGCGGTTACCTGTCGCAGTTTTCCTATGAGCAGACCTATTTCGATGGCCGATTGAAGACCGTGCTGGGCCGTACCAACGCCCGGCGCTACTTCTTCGAGAACAACTGTTCCAGTGTCGTGGCCTGCAACGACCCCATCTGGGATTATGCGACGGGGTCGCTCCCGCCACCCTACGCCTCCTGGGGCGCCTTCGGGCAGCTCCGGCTAGGCAACCACAAGAGCCTGAAGCTGGGCGTCTTCGAGTCCGATCCTCAGCAGTATCTGGACAAGGGGCATGGCTTCGACTGGAATCCCTCGGATTCCGCCGGGGAGAGCATTCTTGCCGCCATCGGCCACGAGACGACGTTCTCGGAGGCGACGTATCCCGGACGCTACGAACTCATCGGGTTCTACAACACCAGTGATCAGTACGACCCGCGTACCGGCGAGCGTGACGGCAGTGGTACCGCCGGTGTCATGTTCAAGTTCCGCCAGGCGTTCTGGCGCCCGGATGGGGGACGGGGAGACAGCGTGGACCCGGAGGCGCTGCTCGTGTTCGGATCGATGGAGGCGGCGCCCGGTGACAACCAACCCTACCAGGCCTTCGTCGAAACGGGGCTAACCTATCTGAACCCCTTTGATCGACCGGCCGACATGGCCAATATCAAGGTGAGTTATGCCCGCCTGGGGAGCCGTCAGCTCGAGGCACAGCGCGCCGCTCGTATCGCCAATGGCGGGACGACCGATACCGGGTCCCGGAACGTGTACCGTGTCGAGACGAATTACCATCTTGGCTTGCCCGGCTACGTGTTCCTGGAACCGTCGGTGCAATACGTCATCAACCCCAGCAACGTCTACAACCCGGCGGCGCGGGATCTCAATGACGACGGGGTCGTGGTGGCCTTGCAGTTCGGCATCGATCTGGGCAAGACCCTGGGGCTGAGTGCGTCGGATTGAGAACGGGGCGCCTTGCATAGAGAACGTCGTTGGATGCAGCCTGCAACCGAGAGACAGCGGCCGGCCCGTCAGGGCCGGCCGCTCTCGTTCAGTCATGCACTCGGTCATCCTTGGCGTAGATCGCCGTGTGACGCCGCCCCTGACGGTCCCGCCAGGCGCGATACATGCCCGGGGTATTGAAGACAAGTTGGGTATCCCCAGCCGGCGAGACGGCAATGATTCCGCCCTGGCCGCCGAGAGCCTTCAGCTCCTGAAAGACCACCTCGTGGCAGGCCGCCTCGAGGTCCTTGCCGGCATGGCGCATGCGCGCGGCGATGTCGTGGGCCACGGCGGCACGTATGAAGTATTCGCCGTGCCCGGTGGCGGAAATCGCCGCGCTGCGGTCATCGGCCCAGGTGCCGGCGCCGATCAGCGGAGTGTCTCCGACTCGCGAATAGCGCTTGTTGGTGATACCGCCCGTGGAGGTGGCCGCGGCGACATGACCGTGACGGTCGAGCGCCACGGCGCCCACCGTACCGAACTTGTGGCCCGGCGCTGGATCGTCCTGACCACCACGATGGTCGGCCTCGCTGGGCTCCAGCGTCGGGGCCCCGCCCTTGAGGCGATTGTCCTGCCATTGGCGGCGGCGGAGTTCGGTGTCGTACCAGTCATTGGCGACCTGAGGCAGCTGGTGTTCCACCAGGAAACGATCGGCACCTTCGCCGATGAGCATGACGTGCTCGCTGCATTCCATGACGGCACGCGCCCCGCGGATCGGGTTGCGGACGTGATGAACGCCGGCAATGGCTCCGGCGTTACGATCGCTGCCGCGCATGATCGCGGCGTCCAGTTCATGTCGGCCGTCGTCGGTGAACACGGCGCCCTTGCCGGCATTGAACCAGGGAGAGTCTTCCAGCACCGCGACACTGGCTTCCACGGCGTCCAGACTGCTGCCGCCCGCTTCCAGTATTTGCTGGCCGGCGTCTAGGGCCCGTCGCAGTGTCTCGTGGATGTCGCTTTCGTCCTGCGTGGTCAACAGGCCGGGCGTCAGCACGCCGGCGCCGCCATGAATCGCCATGGCGATGGGGACATCATTCATGCGGTAGAGACTCCGTGATCGAGGATTTGCGTCAGAAACTGCCGGGTACGCGGCGAGCGCGGCGTATCGAAGAATTGTCGGGGTGGGGCTTCCTCGACGATCTCGCCACGGTCCATGAACACCACGCGGTCGGCCACGCGACGCGCAAAGCCCATTTCGTGGGTGACGCAGATCATGGTCATGCCCTCCTTGGCGAGGTCCACCATGACCTCGAGCACTTCGGCGATCATCTCGGGGTCGAGCGCCGAGGTGGGCTCGTCGAAGAGCATGACCTTGGGGCGCATGCACAGGGCGCGGGCGATGGCGATACGCTGCTGCTGGCCACCCGATAGCTGGCCCGGGTACTTGTTGGCGTGTTCGCGCATCTGCACCCGGTCGAGCAGCGCCAGGGCATGCTCGATGGCCTCGGACTGGGCAATGCCGAGGTTGGCGGTCTGGGGGAGCGTGCAGTTCTTGAGAACGCTCAGGTGCGGAAAGAGATTGAAGTGCTGAAAGCACATGCCCACGCTGCGCCGGATGCGCTGCAGGCGCTGGCGGTTGTCGTCAAGTGTCTCGCCCAGTACCTCGAGCGTGCCCTGCTGATGGACTTCGAGCTGGTTGATGCAGCGGATGAGCGTGGACTTGCCCGATCCCGAGGGGCCGCAGATGACGATGCGCTCGCCGCTTCGGACATCCAGCGAGATATCCTTGAGGGCGTGAAACTTGTCATACCACTTGTCGAGGTGCTGGATCCGCACGACGGGTGAATCCTGCGACGGCGTGGCAGAGGGAGAAGTCGATACAGGGCTCATGAGCGGCTCTTTTCCAGTTGTTTTTCCAGATGGCGCGCGTAGCGAGACAGGGCGAAGCAGATGGTGAAGAAGAACATCGCCAGGAACAGATAGACCTCGTGCTCGAGACCCAACCATTCGGGGGCGGAAGTGGTACTCATGGCAATGCCCACGATATCCAGTACCCCGACGACGACGACCAGCGTGGTCTCCTTGAACAGCCCGATGAACTGTGTCAGCAGTGGCGGGATGGTGTTGCGCAACACTTGAGGCAGGATGATCAGTCCCATGGTCTTCCAGTAGGAGAAGCCCAGCGCCTTGGCGGCTTCGTACTGACCCCGCGGTATGCCCTGCAGGCCGCCCCGAATGGTCTCGGCCATGTAGGCGGCGGTGAACATGATCAGCACGATCAGCACCCGCAGCAGGATGTCGATGGTGAAACCTTCGGGAAAGAACAGCTGGATCATCAGTGACGCCATGAACAGCAGCGTGATGACGGGTACCGAACGCACCAGCTCGATGTACAGCACGCTGAGCAGCTTGATGGCGGGTTTGCTCGAGCGGCGACCGAGCGCCAGGAGGATGCCGATCGGCAGGGCGAAGAGCATGCCGATGACGCCCAGGAAGACGGTGACCAGAATGCCCGCGAACTTCGTCGACGAGACCTCCGCCAGCCCCGCGCCTCCCTTGAGCAGCCACCACATCACGAACGGCAGGGCGACCAGGTAGCCCAGCACCCAGCGGCGGTCGATGCGCTTGAGGTAGAGCAGAGGAAAGATCGCCGCCGAGAGTGCGAAGGCGATATTGACGCGCCAGGTCTGCGTGTCCGGATAGAAACCGTAGACGAACAGCTCGATGCGTTGCGTCACGGGTAGCCAGCAGGCGCCGTCGCCGAGACAGTCGGCCTGGCTGTCGCCGCTGAAGGTCGCCGAGAGGATCAGCCAGTCCAGGGCGCGTGGTACAAACCATGCCAGCAGGGCCAGAGTGACGAGTGTCAGCAGGGACTGGAAGGGGGTCGGGAACAGGTGGCGCTTCACCCAGCGCCTGGTGCGCTGCACGCCACCCTGGCGAGGTGGCGATTGCGCCGGACGATGCGTCTGCTCGGGCGTGGAGACGGTCGAGGACGATGACATGGGAGCTCCTTAACCGTGCGTGCGCAGGCTGACGCGGTAGTTGTAGAGATTCATCAACAGCGAGGTGACCAGGCTGAAGACACAGTAGGTCGCCATGACCAGGGCGATGCACTCGATGGCCTGGCCCGTCTGGTTGAGCGTGGTACCACCCGTCGACGACACCAGCTCCATGTAGCCGACGACCACGCCCAGTGATGAATTCTTGATGATGTTGAGGTAGGTGCTGGTGACCTGAGGGATCATCGGATAGATCGCCTGGGGAACGATCAGCCGGAACATGGTGGGCATCTCGGAAAAGCCCAGGGCGTGGGCCGCCTCGTATTGTCCGCGCGGCACCGACTGGATGGAGCCGCGGACGATTTCGGCGATATAGCTGGCGCTGTAGACGGAAAGCGCCAGCCACAGTGCCATCAGCTCGGGGGTGAGGTTGACGCCGCCGCTGAAGCCGAAGCCGCGTGAAACGGGCACATCCCACTGCCAGTGGCTGCCGCTGATCAGGTAGACGATGACCGGCAAGACGACGGCGCCCGCGAGCATGGCGGGCCAGACGGGCGGCCCGAAGCCCTTCCAGGCAAGACCGGCCCGGTAACGCGCCATCAGCGCATAGCCGAGGGCGCCGCCAATGACGACACACAGCAGCCCCCAGCCGACCAGCGCGCCATCGCTGGCCCAGGCGAGCGTCAAGCCGCGGTTGCTGAGATACCCGACATCGAACAGCGAGATGGCCTGGCGTACGCCGGGCAGCGCCAGCATCAGTCCGTACCACCAGATCAGATGGACGATCAACGGGACATTGCGCAGGAATTCGACGGCGAGATAGCTGATCCGGCCCAGCAGCCAGTTCTCCGAGACCCGGCAGACACCGAGGAATACGCCGAGCAGGGTGGCCAGGGTGATGCTCAAGCCCGACACGAGCAGGGTATTGAGCAGGCCGACCAGATAAGCGCGAAAGTAGCTGTCATCCGGGGTGTAGTCGATCAGCCGAAAGCTGATCGCATAGCCGGCGCGTTCCTGCAGGAAGCCGAAGCCCGAGGCGATGCCCAGGGCATCGAGGTTGGCGCTGGCATTGACGATCAGAAGATAGAAGGCGCCGGCGACGAGGGCGAGGATGCCGCCTTGTTGCAATGCACTGAGAACGCGCGCACTTTGCAGGGGATTGTTCCACATGAGCGTTACTCGAGACGATGCCACGCGAACGCAGCGGTGCAGCGGACGATGCTGCGCGACGAGCGCCCGGCCAGGACGAGCCGGACGCTCGGGGTCTTCTAGTACCGGGGCAGCCGGCCGCTTAGCGAATGGGCGCCGGGTAGATCAGCCCGCCGTCGCTCCACAGGCGGTTGAGGCCACGATCGAATTTCAGCGGCGTCTCGGGGCCCACGTTGCGGGCGAATATTTCTGCGTAGTTGCCGACCTGCCTGATGGCCTGGTAGGCCCAGTCGTTGCTCAGTCCGAAGCGCTCGCCGATACGGCCATCGGTGCCCAGCAGGCGAGCGATGTTGGGGTTCCGGGTTTCCTCGCGCAGTGACTCGACGTTCTGCGAGGTGACTTCGAGTTCCTCGGCGTTCATCAAGGCGAAGGCGGTCCAGGTGACGATGTCTCGCCATTGGGCATCGCCCTGGGGTACGTAGGCGCCCAGTGGCTCCTTGGAGATCGTCTCGGGGAGCAGGGTATAGGCGTCGGGATCGGCGAACTGGGTCCGGCGCGAGGCAAGGCCGCTCATGTCGTTGGTAATGGCGTCGCAACGTCCCTTCTGGAAGGCGTTGTACAGTTCCGTGCTCTTCTCGATGACCACGGTGCGATAGCTGAGACCCCGTCGTCCGAAGTAGTCTTCCAGGTTTTGTTCGGAGGTGGTGCCGGGCGACAGGCAGAAGACGGCGCCATCGAGTTCTTCGATGGAATTGACGCCGAAGTCGGCATGCGTCATCACCCCCTGGCCGTCGTAGAACCAGGGCGTAGTGAAGTCTGCACCCAGATTGGCATCCCGCGAGGCTGTCCAGGTCGTGGCTCGTGACAGCACATCGATCTCGCCCGAGGCGAGCGCCGTGAAACGGTTCTTGGCCGTCGTCACCACGAATTCCACCTTCTCGGCATCGCCGAGCACGGCGGCGGCGATCCCGCGGCACAGGTCGACATCCATGCCGCTCCACCGACCCTCATCCGTCAGATAGGAAAAGCCGGCCTTGTCGCTGCTGACACCGCAGCGCAGGGCATCGCGTGCCTTGACGTCATCGAGCAGGCTGGCCTGGGCGGCACCGGCATAGGCCAGGCTCAGGCCCAACAGGCCCATGGCGGTAATCTGTCCCAGCATCTTGTTGTTCTGCATGTTATTTACCTTCCGTTCCGTGACGTTGATTCGAGTAGCCCGGGACCGACGCAGCCGTGAGAAAGAAGCTACGCCATGGCCTCTGACCAGGCCATCGACCCCTGCATCAGGTGTCTCTGGCGCCAGTCGGCGTCTGGTCAACACTACGCACACCCTACGGGTGGCTCTAGCATTGATTGATCGTGACCGCTGTACTGGCTATCGAATATTCGCATGACCTGATATTTTGTCAGTATTCTTTCCCCGTCCGCGCGGTGCTCGGGGCGCCGCGCCCGACTCAGCGAGGCGCCATGGATATCCTCTGGTACGCCGACTTCCTGGCGCTTGCCGAAACCGGCAAATTCACCGCCGCCGCACGGCTTCGTAATTGTTCGCAGTCGACACTGAGCCGGCGTATCCAGTTGCTGGAAGCCCATCTCGGCACGCAGTTGTTCGATCGCGCAGTGACCCCCATCCGTCTGACCGCCTCGGGGGATGCGTTGATACCCGCCGCCGCGGAACTGGTGCGCTTGTCGCATGAATGCGAGCAGAGCGTGAAAGTCGTCGATCGGCCACTGACCTTCGCGTCGCTGCATACGCTGGCATGCAATTTCTTCCCGCAGTGGATCTCGCGCTACTCCACGCCGGAAGCGCCCTTGTTCACGCGTATCGATACCGGCCACAAGAGCACCGAAAACTATTACATGTCGCTGATGTCGGGACGCAGCGATTTCATTCTCTTCTATCGGGACGATGAATCGCAGCGTTACTTCCAGCGCGAGGACTTCGAAGTGCTGTCACTGGGTCACGACGAACTCTATTGGGTAGGGACGCCGGCGCTGGCGCGATCGTGTCGAAGCGGCAAGGGGACGATTCCCTGGTTGACCTATTCGCGGACCGCCCAGCTGCACGAGCTGTCACGGGCCCAGGTCGAGCGTCATCCCGAGCCGTCTCGGCTAAAGCGGGTCTTCGAGGCGACCGTGTCCGAAGCCCTCAAGCCCATGGTGGCCATGGGGCAGGGCATTGCCTGCATGCCTCACAGCATGTCCGCCCCGCTGATCGACGATGGCAGACTGGTTCGTATCTACCCGCAGATGCCGGCGGATCATGTCGAGATCATCCTGGTGCGCTGGCTGGGTAATCGTAATGGCATGGCCGGGGCGTTCTGGCAGCGGCTCAAGAGCGACGGGGGCGTGCCTGACTCCCCCGGCCCCGACGAGGACGCTCCCTGGCGGTAAGACAGCCATGCCCGGTGCCCCTTACCGGCCCATCACAGGTTATGGGTCCACTGCCGATCCTGCGACTACGCTGTTCGGGAGTCCGCCGTGCCCGCTGTCGCACGGCTCATTGCCAAGCAAGGAAGCCAGGGAGGCAACCCATGGATTGGCTCGAAGAGGTCATTCAGTACCTGACCGATCAGAAATTGCAGGTCACCACCGCGGAATCCTGCACCGCGGGGCTGGTGGTGTCCGAACTCGCCAGTGTCCCGGGGAGCGGCCAGTCGATCGACTGCGGTCTGGCGGTGTATTCCCCCGAGGCCAAGAATCGCTATCTCAACGTGCCCTATGAGGCGATGTCGCGCGACGGCCTGACCAGCGAGGCCACCTCGAAGGCGATGGCCCTGGGGGCGCTCAACAACAGTGCCGCTAATCTGGCGCTGGCCAACACCGGCATCGCCGGCCCCAAGCCGGGGGACGACGGCACGCCGGTGGGCACCGTCTGCCTGGCGTGGGCATTTCGCCACGAAGGGCGAGTCTACGTCGTCAGCGAGACGCAGCGGCTTTCCGGCGAGCGTAACGAGGTCCGCCTGAGCGCGGCCCACGAGAGCCTGTCGCGTATCCCGGACCTGCATCGCCAGGTCTGTGACGGCGATATCGCGCCGCTTTGAGCCGGCAGTCGGGTGCGCCAACCCACCGGATGGTCTGGCGACCATCGCAACGTCAACGGCAAGGAGGCTTTGATGAGCAACGATCCTACCTCGCAGGACCAGCGCGCGATCGCCGCGGCGCTGGGTGTCGAAACCCGGCGTGATCCCGCCGAGCAGGTCGCGCGTCGGCTGCGCTTTCTGGAGCAGGAAATGCGGGAAAGTGGCCAGCATGCCCTGGTACTGGGGATCAGTGGGGGTATCGATTCCACCGTCGCCGGGCGCCTGTCGCAACTGGCCGTCGAGGCGGTGCGCGACGCTTTGCCCGATGCCCGGTTCTGGGCGCTGCGACTGCCCTACGGCACCCAGAAGGATGATGACGAGGCCGCCCAGGCGCTGGACTTCATCGCCCCCGACGAGGTCCTGACGGTGGATATCCAGCCGGCCAGCGATGCCATGCTCGAGTCCCTGGAGACGGGCGGGGTGACGTTTCGCGACGATGAGCAGCGCGATTTCGTGATGGGCAACATCAAGGCGCGCCAGCGGATGATCGCCCAGTACGCGGTGGCGGGGACTCACGGTGGCCTGGTGGTGGGTACCGATCAGGCCGCCGAGGCGGTGATGGGCTTCTTCACCAAGTTCGGCGATGGTGCCTGCGACCTGACGCCGTTGGCCGGGCTGACCAAGGGGCAAGTGCGCGACATCGCCAGCCACCTCGGCGCACCGCAGTGGCTGGTCGACAAGGTGCCCACGGCGGATCTCGAATCGCTGCGTCCTCAGCGCAGCGACGAGGACGCGCTGGGCGTCAGCTACGAGGCCATCGACCGTTTTCTCTCGGGAGAGACGGTCGCCGACGAGGACGCCCGTACCATCATCGCGGGTTATCGCAAGACCGAGCACAAGCGTCGTTTGCCCAAGGCCCCTGACTGAACGAGGCCTGATAGCCTGTTAGAAAGTACCGCGGGGCGCAGTGGCGCCCCGTTTTTCTTGTCCGGCGCCTTCTCGCGCCTCTCTTCGGCTTCTTCTCTCGCCATCCGCGACATCCTGCCACGGGGCTCTTCACCGCGAATTTTCCCCGCGATCGAGCCTCTTTTTGCGTCGATTCCTGCCGGCGGGGCGGTACTGCTGCGCTGGGTGGGCCGATGCGAGCGTCTTTCTCCGACTCTTCGACTAAAGGTTAATTGATTGGACTAAAGTCTAAGAGTCGGGCATAATGGTTCCATCACCTGAAACAACCAGGGAGCGACACATCATGAAGACGCAAGAAACCGCACCGGCCAAGCTGTCTCTGAGCAAGCGTATCGGCAAGGCCGCTTACCGCGTGCTGGAAGCCATGACCGAGAGCGCCTACCAGGGCTTTCTGGCCCAAGGTGGCCTGCGCTACGGCATCGACTGAATAGCAGACGTCGTGGCACCCCCGGCAGGGGAGCGCCACGATGGTAGGCCGCCTGCAGTGGCCCCGCCCTTACGAAAACGCCGCGATCTCGATCGCGGCGTTTTCGTGTCCGTGGTTCTGCGGTGAGCTGTCTACTTACCACCAGTGCTGCGGGTAACGCCGATGGCGGGCCAGGTTGTTGACGGTGACGGCCACCGCGAGCATGAACAGGCAGCCGGCGGCGACCGGCATCAGCGCATAACCCAGTCCGAGCGCGTGAAGCGGCTCGCTGCCGATCACCGCGATCAGCGCCGTGGCACCGCCCGGCGGGTGCAGGGTATGGGTCAATTGCATCACCAGGATGGCGGTCGAGACGGCCGCCGCCGCTGCCAGCCAGGTGTCGCCGAGGAAGTGCCAGCACAGCACGCCGATCAACGCCGAGAGCACGTTGCCGCCCAGCACGTTGCGCGGCTGGGCGAGGGGGCTTTCCGGCGCGGCGTAGAGCAGCACCGAGGTGGCGCCGAAGGAGCCGATCATCAGCAGCGGCTGCGTCTCCAGCAGGCGGCTGCTCAGCAGCCCCACGCCGGCCACGCCCACGAAGGCACCCAGCCAGGACCAGCAGGCGTCCTTCCAGCACGGTGTCGCGCGCTGCACCGGCGCGCCCTTCATCTTACCCAGATAGCTTCGGACCATGGTGTTTTCGTCTGGCTCTCCATTTGGCGGGCGATCATTCTGCCCAAGACGGGGCCGGAAGCGAAATGCCGTTTCGCTATGAAACTAATCGCTGACGTCGAGACGCCCGCTTCGCGACTCAGGGGGGATAGCGTCCGCTGCGGCGGTTCTTAACCAGGATCTATAGCCCAGGGCCGAGTCTTTGGCGGTGAAAGATCGCCTGATAGAGACGTGCTAGCCAGGCAAGCGATGCCTCTAAAGTATTAAACGGTTCTCTTGCGCCACACCTTGCGCAGCATCCCATTCACTTGATGCATCATCGCCGAGGGGGGCTCCTTGCGGCGACTGCACAGGATCGGCGAGGTCAGGCCGCTCTCCGCTAACGGCGCGTAGGCGATGTCATCGCGCTGCAGCCGCTGGACCTGCTCGGGCACCAGGGTGAAGCCCATTTCCGACGCAACCAGGCCGATCGCCGTCTGTAGTTCGTTGGCTTCCTGAATCACGTTGACCTTGAGGCCGCGGCGGCGGAACAGGCCCAGCACGATGTCCGCGTAGCTGGGCCGGGGCGTGGCCGGGTAGACGATCAATGGCGTGCCGGCGAGCTCGCTCAGGGTCGGCGTGGTGCCGACCAGCGGGTGGGTAGCGGGCAGCGCGGCGATGATCGGCTCGTCGAACAGCACCTCCTGCTCGACCTCCGGGTCATCGATACGCAGCCGGCCGAAGCCGATGTCGATACGTCCGGCCTTGAGGGCCTGGATCTGCTGCACGGTGGTCAGCTCGCTCAACGTCAACTCGACCTCCTCCTTTTGTCGTAGCTGACGAATCAGCAACGGCAGCTCGCTGTAGAAGATCGACGGCACGAAGCCGATGGCGAAGACCTGCCTGCCGCTGCGTGCCAGACGGCGGGTCGCGAGGACGGTGGAGTCGACTTTTTCGAGGATCTGCAGGGCGTGCTCATGGAAGAACTGGCCGGTGGGGGTGAGCGCCAGGCCGCGCGCATGCCGGCGGAACAGCGCGGTACCCAACTCCGACTCCAACTGTTTGATTTGTCGAGTCAATGGCGGTTGGGCCATATGCAACCGCTGGGCCGCGCGGGTCAGATTGAGTTCCTCCGCCACGACGCAGAAATAGCGTAGATGCCGCAGCTCCATGATACCTCCAGGGTATGGCTAGGCACTCAAACGATATTGGTTGGCTTCCCTGCCGGCAAGCAGACTGTGGTCCATCGTCCCCAGGATTGCCGAAATCACCATGACCGCACGCATCGAATCCATCGAAACTCTGCTGGTCGATCTGCCGACCATTCGCCCGCACAAGCTTTCCATGACCACCATGGCCTGCCAGACGCTGGTGATCGTGCGCATGTGGCATTCCGATGGTATCGAGGGCATCGGCGAGGGCACCACCATCGGTGGCCTGAGTTATGGCCCGGAAAGCCCGGAAAGCATCAAGCGCAACATCGACTGCTACCTGGCGCCGCTGCTGGTCGGCGAGCCCTCGAGCAACCTCAATGCCCTGCGGGCCCGCATGCACACCCAGGTGCGCGGCAACACCATCGCCAAGTCGGCGCTCGAGACCGCACTGCTCGATGCCCAGGGCAAGCGCCTGGGGCTGTCGGTGGCCGAGCTGCTGGGCGGCGCGCGGCATGACCATCTGCCGGTGCTGTGGACCCTGGCCAGCGGCGATACCCGAAAGGACATCGACGAGGCCTTCCAGCGCCTCGACGACCGGCGGCATGGCGACTTCAAACTCAAGATCGGTGCCAACGCCGTCGACGACGATGTCCGCCACGTGGCGGCGATCAAGGCGGCGCTGGGCGATCGTGCCAGCGTACGCGTCGACGTCAATCAGGCCTGGGACGAAGCCACCGCCGTGCGTGGCATCGCCGCACTGCAGGACGCCGGCATCGCCCTGATCGAGCAGCCGATCCCGGCCCGCGAACATGCCGGGCTGGCCCGACTGGCGCAACGTTTCGTGGTGCCGATGCTCGCCGACGAAGCGGTGGCCGATGCCCGCGACGGCTTCAGCCTGGCGGCCGCCGGCTTCAGTGGCGCCGTCGCCCTGAAGATCGCCAAGGCCGGTGGCCCGCGCGGCGCGCTGGAGCTGGCCGGTGTCTCGCGGGCAGCGGGCATCGGCTTGTATGGCGGCACCATGCTCGAGGGCACCATTGGCACGGCCGCCGCGCTGCACGCCTGGGCGACCCTCGGCGAACTGACCTGGGGCACCGAGATGTTCGGCCCGCTGCTGCTCACCGACGACATCGTCACCGAGCCGCTGAACTATCACGAATTCGGCGTCGACCTGCCGCGCGGGCCGGGGCTGGGCGTCGCCCTCGATGAAGACAAGCTGAGCTTCTACCGCCGCAAGGACGGCTGAAGTCGAGTCGAACCCGGAGGATCACCGATGCTGTTTCACGTCGAAATGACCGTCAAGCTCCCCCCCGACATGCCGGCCGAACGCGCCGCCGAGATCAAGGCGACCGAAAAGGCCTATTCTCAGGACCTCCAGCGCCAGGGCAAGTGGCGCCACCTGTGGCGGGTCGCCGGTAGCTACGCCAACGTCAGCGTCTTCGATGTCGAGGACAACGCCGAACTTCAGGAGATCATCAGCGGCCTGCCCCTGTTTCCCTACATGGAAATCCACGTCAAGCCGCTGTGTCGCCATCCCTCGTCCGTGCGGGACGGCGATCACTGAGCACGCCCGCGCCAGCCCGAGTGCCCTGAAAGCCAAACCAAAAAGCCAGACCCATAAGGCATTACAACAACCGAGGAGCCAGACCATGTCAGTCAAGATTTTCGATACCCCCGAGGTCCAGGATTTCCTGAACGCCGTCAGCGGTTTCGACAAGCAAGGCGGTAACACGCGTGCCAAGCAGATCCTGCACCGCCTGGTCGCCGATCTTTACAAGCTGATCGACGACTTCGACGTCACCCCCGAGGAGTACTGGTCGGCGGTGAGCGTGCTCAACGCGCTGGGCGGCCAGACCCAGTTCGGCCTGCTCTCCCCGGGGCTCGGCTTCGATCACTATCTGGACATGCGCCAGGATGCCATCGACGCCGAGGCCCGGCGGACCGGCAGTACCCCGCGGACCATCGAGGGCCCGCTCTACGTGGCCGGCGCGCCGGAGACCGAGGGCTTCGCGCGCATGGACGACGGCAGCGACAGCGCCGGCGAAGCGATGTGGCTGACCGGGCAGGTGCGTGACATCGACGGCAAGCCGATCGCCGGGGCCAAGGTCGAGATCTGGCACGCCGATTCCAAGGGCAATTACTCGTTCTTCGACCCGAGCCAGAGCGAATACAACCTGCGCCGTACCATCGTCACCGACGCCGAAGGCCGCTACACCGCGCGCAGCATCATCCCCTCCGGCTATGCGGTGCCGAACGGCAGCCCCACCGACCAGGTGCTCAAGCTGCTCGGTCGCCACGGCGAGCGTCCGGCGCACATCCACTACTTCATCTCCGCGCCGGGTCACCAGCACCTGACCACCCAGATCAACCTGGCCGGCGATCCCTATACCTTCGACGACTTCGCCTTCGCCACCCGCGAGGAACTGGTGATCCCCGCCCAGCGCATCGACGACCCCGCCGAAATCGCCCGGCGCGAGCTGGACGGGCCGTTCTCGGAGGTGGTGTTCGACATCGTGCTGGCCAGGACCGACGAGACCGCGTTGCAGAACCGTCACGCTCGCCCGCGTGCCAAGGAAGACGAGCAGGACCAGGCCAGCCAGCTGGCCGGCGCCGCCAAGGTGTGATCCCGGTGGGCCGGCGGTACCACGCCGCCCGCCGCCCCAAGACGATAACGATAAAGACAAGGAAGGAGCTCTCCATGCGATATCTCCTGTCGGCTACCGCGCTGGCCCTGGGCGGCTGCCTGCTCGCCGACTCCGCCCTGGCCGTCAACGGCCATTACGTGGCCGGTGTCGAAGGGTTGCGTGCGGCGACCGTGCCGCCCCCCGGTACCTATTACCGCGCCTACCTGGTGCATTATCGGATCGATTCGCTGACCGATGGCCGCGGCGATGACCTGCCGGGCGACAACGATGGCTCGGTCAGCGCCTTGGTCAGCCGCCTGGTGTGGATCAGCGACAAGCGCTTCCTGGGCGCCGATTACGGCGCCGAGGCCATCGTGCCGCTACAGCGAACGTCGCTGGACTTCGACGCCGTCGGCATCGATGACCGCGACAGCGGCGTCGGCGATATCTTCCTGAGCCCGCTGGTACTGGGCTGGCACGGTCACCGCTGGGATGCCGTGTTCGCCGCCGGCGAATGGTTCGACACTGCGGACTACGATGCCGGTGACCCCGCCACCACCGGCAAGGGATTTCGCACCACCATGCTGACCCTGGGCGGCACCCTCTATTTCGATGCTGCGAAGAGCTGGTCGTTCTCGGCCCTGTCGCGCTACGAGATCAACGGTGAACAGGACACCACGGGTATTACCCCGGGCGACAGCCTGACCGTGGAGTGGGGGCTCGGCAAACGCCTCGCCAGCGGTCTGGAAATCGGCCTGGTCGGCTACGATGCCTGGCAGCTCGAACGCGATGAGGATGTGCCATCCGGCGCGCCCAACGACAAGGCCGAACAGCATGCGATTGGTGCCGAGGCTGGTTATTTCTGGCCCAAGGCCGGACTGGGGCTCAATGCCGCCTACCTCAACGAGTACACCGCAAAGGATCGGCCTCAGGGCGACATGTTGCGCCTGACCCTGACCAAGGTGCTGTGACGCCAGGCCCGAAGACGGTCGAGACAAAGGAGTTGAACTCATGCAAGCCCCCCTGTTTCCCGTTCGGGTGCGCCACCGTACCCAGCTTGCCGAGGGCATCATCGGCCTGGAGCTGGTGGCTCCCGACGGCCAGGCGCTGCCAGCGTTCGGCGCCGGTGCGCACATCGATGTCGAACTGCCCAATGGGTTGATCCGGCAGTACTCGCTGATAGGCGATAGCCTGCACGCGGCCCACTACGAGATCGCCATTCTGCGCGAGCCGCAAGGGCGCGGGGGCTCCGCCTGTGCCCATGACGCCATCCAGGCAGGTGACACCCTGCGCATCGGTTCCCCACGCAACCAGTTCACGCTGGTACCGGCACGCCACACGCTGCTGTTCGCGGGCGGCATCGGTGTCACGCCGATCCTGGCGATGGCGGAACAACTGGCGCGTCAGGGCGACGCGTTCACCCTGCACTACTGCACGCGCTCGAGTGCATCGACCGCCTTCAGGGAACGCCTCGCCAATTCGGCCTTTGCCGAGCGCATACATTTCCACTTCGACGACGGGGACGCCACGCAACGACTCGACAGCGAAGCGGTGCTCGCCACTGTCGATGACGACAGCCACCTCTACGTGTGCGGCCCCGCCGGCTTCATGGAACACGTCATCGCCACCGCACGGCGCCTGGGCTGGCCCGATGACCGCATTCACCGCGAGTACTTCGCGGGCGCGGTCGAGGCTTCAGCCAATGCCGATGACGGCGAATTCGAGGTCGAACTGGCCGCGACCGGCCAGGTCGTGCGCGTGCCCCCGGAACAGACGGTGGCCGAGGCGCTAATGGCTGCCGGTATCGAGGTGGCGCTGTCCTGTGAACAAGGTATCTGCGGAAGCTGTGCCATGCGCGTCGTCGACGGTGATCCCGAGCACCGCGACATGTTCTTCAGCGATGAGGAGCACGCTGCCGGCCAGTGTTTCACGCCTTGTTGCTCGCGAGCCAGGTCGCCGCGCCTGGTTCTCGATTTCTTTCCCTGAACCGAGCAAGACCGAGCCGTCAGGCTCACTCCACAACAAGACGTTCGCCAAGCGACCCTGAGGAGGTTGACCCATGAACACGGAACGCCAGAACCACAGTCCTTATCTGATGAACACCTGGTATGTTGCGGCGTTGTCGCAAGAGGTCGATGCCGAGCAACTGTTCCACCGGACCCTGCTCGACACGCCGGTACTGATCTACCGCAAGCAGGACGGTACCCCGGTCGCGATCCACGATCGCTGCCCACACCGTTTCGCCCCACTGCACATGGGCTGGCGAGAGGGCGACGAGGTCGTCTGTCTTTACCATGCCCTGCGTTTCGATTGTGCCGGCAAATGCACGCATAATCCGCACGGCAACGGCATGATTCCCAAGGCGGCCCAGGTGCGCAGCTTTCCGCTGGCCGAGTGCGACGGCTTCCTGTGGATTTGGATGGGTGACGCGCCGGCCGACTACGAGCGGATCCCGGATCACGGCGAACTGGTCAGCGGCCACCCGGATAGCGTCGGTTACACCTACATGCCGGTCAACGGCAACTATCAACTGATCACCGACAATGTGATGGATCTCAGCCACATCGATCACGTCCATGGCGAGATCATCACCACGCGCGGTCAACTCACGCCCCTGGTCCCCAAAGTCAGTGATGACTCACATTCGGTCACGGCGCGCTGGGAATGGCAGCAGGCCCCGGCGATGCTGATCTTCAATCAGTTCCTGCCCGACCCCGAAGGCGAGGCGCGGCACTTCTTCGACATCACCTGGACGCCGCCGGGCAATATCCAGCTCTCGGTCGGCGCCACCCAGGACCCCGAGGCCAGTCTCGATCTGGACGGCTGTATCGCCCAGTACGACCTGCATACCGTCACCCCGGAGAGTGTCGACCGGACCCATTACTTCTTCGCCACGCGACGCAACCATCGCGAGGAGGACGCGGAATACAATGAACAGAAGATCAAGGCGATGCATGCCGCCTTCGAGGACGAGGACGTACCGATCATCGAGGCGGTTCACGCCGAGATGAAAACCACGGACTTCTTCAGTCTCAAACCGGTGCTGATGAGCAACGACATCGCCCCGGTGAAAGTCCGCAAGCTGCTCACCAGGCTGATCGAGGCCGAACGGCAAGCGGCCGAGAAAAGCGATACGCTGATCGCGGCGAGCTGAGCCCCTCGCCGTCCAGGGACGCTATCCTCCGGCCGGGGGATAGCGTCTTGCTACCGAAAGCCTCGGAAAAATACCCTCAAGAGGGACGGGCATGTTAATGCCCCACTCACGGAATCGGCAGCCCGGGACATGGCGACCAAGCGCCACGCCCATGAGTGGCGTAACTACTGCAGCGAGCGCCGTAGCCGCGCCAGGGCGGCGAGGAAGAAAGTCGCGCCGATACCGGCCAGGGCGAGCATTTGCGGCCAGATCACCGCCAGGCCGGCGCCGCGGAACAGCACCGCCTGGGCCAGGATCACGAAGTGGGTGGTGGGGGCGACGAGCATCACCCGCTGGACGAATTCGGGCATGCTCTCGCGGGGCGACATGCCGCCGGAGAGTATCTCCAGCGGGATCAGCACCAGAATGATCAACAGCCCCAGCTGTGGCATCGAGCGCGCCAGGGTGGCGAAGAAGATGCCCATCGAGGTGGTCGCGAACAGCAGCAAGGCGGCACCGACGATGAATAGCGCCAGCGAGCCCTGCAGGGGTATCGCCAGCCAGCCCTCGACGACCGCGATCAACGAGACCAGCGCGGCGACGAGCACCACTGCGGCCATCGAGCCGACCTTGGCGAGCATGATTTCCAGCGGCGTCACCGGCATCACCAGCAGGTGCTCCAGGGTGCCGTGTTCGCGCTCGCGGATCAGCGCGGCGCCGGTGAGGATGATCGACAGCAGGGTGATCTGGTTGACGACCTCGTTGATGGCGCCGAACCAGGCACGGGTCAGATTGGGGTTGAAGGCGTTGCGGACCACCAGCTCGACCGGCGCGGCGGCGTCTTGCCGGTAGCGCTGCACGAAGGTCCGCGTCTCGTCGTCGAGAATCTGCCGGATGTAGCCGGCGCCGGTGAAGGCCTGACTGATCTGGGTGGCATCGACGTTGAGCTGCACGGTGGGCGACTCGCCGGCCAGCAGGTCCTGCTGGAAGTCGGGCGGAATGACCAGGGTGAAGGTGTAGCGACCGTCGTCCATGCCACGGTCCATCGCGCTCAGGTCGATTCGCTCGGGCGGCAGGAAGTAGGGCAGCTGGAAGGCGTTGAGCAGGCGCTGCGAGGCCTGCGACTGGTCTTCGTCGACCACCGCCAGGGTGGCCCGGTGCGGCGCCTCGGGGACGCCGGTGGCGCTGGCGTAGATGCCCAGGGTGAAGGCGTAGACGATCAGCAGCAGCAGCGCCGGGTCGCGATAGAGACTGCGCAGTTCCTTGAGGCCGAGCTGCAGGACGTTGGCGAGGCGAGGCATGTCAGCGCTCCTGCTTGCGCAGGCCGGCCACCGCCAGGGCGAGCAGTACCGGCAGGGTGGCCGCCAGGGCGATGAAGTGCGGGGCGAGCGCCGTGAGCCCCAGCGACTTGGCGAAGACGCCGCGGCTGATGGTCAGGAAGTGGCTGGTCGGGTAGATCGCGCCGATGAGCGCCGCGCCGCCTTCCAGGGCCGCGACCGGATGCAGGAAGCCCGAGAACTGGATCGCCGGCACCAGCGTGGCGATGGCGGTGCCGAAGATCGCCGCGATCTGGCTGCGCAACAGGGTCGACAGCGCCAGCCCCATGGCCGTGGCGCAGGCGATGTAGAGCAGCGCGCCGAGCGCCAGGACCAGCAGGTTGCCCTTGAGCGTCACGCCGAAGCCCCATACCGCGATGGCCACCAGGGTGATGAAATTGAGCATGCCCAGCGCCACGTAGGGCAACTGCTTGCCGAGCAAGAATTCCAGGCGGGTGACCGGGGTGACGTAGAAATTGACGATCGAGCCCAGTTCTTTCTCGCGTACCACACCGAGCGCGGTGAGCATCGCCGGAATCAGCATCAGCAGCAGCGGAATCACCGCCGGGACCATCGCCGGCAGGCTTTCGACCTCGGGGTTGTAGCGGTAGCGCACGGCGACATCGAGCGGCGAAGCGACCGCCTGGCCGCTGTCGCGGGCGAGCTGGCGCAGGTAGTCGCCGTGAATGCCCTGCACATAGCCCTGGATGGTATCGGCGCGCATCGGCATCGAGCCGTCGATCCACACCCCGATCCGGGGAGCGTCGCCACGCTTGAGGTCGCGCCCGAAGTCGGGAGGGATCTCGACGGCCAGGCTCAATTCGCCGCTCTGCATGCGCGCCGCCAGTTCGGTGGCGCTGTGCAGGGGCGGGCGCTCGACGAAGTAGCGCGAGCCGGCGAGGTTCAGCGCATAGGCCTGGCTGGTGGTGGTCCGGTCGTGGTCGAGCACCGCGTAGCGCAGGTTCTCGACGTCCAGGCTGATGCCGTAGCCCATGATCAGCAGCAGGCTGCCGACCAGCGCCAGGGTGGCGCGAATCGGGTCGCGCTCGAGCTCCTTGGCCTCGCGCCGGGTATAGCTGAGCAGGCGGCGCACACTGAACCGGGCCTGGGGCGGCCGGGCCGACGCCGCCGGTGTGTCCGCCACCGGCGGCGTTGCCGCGGGGGCGTCGTCGTCGCTCTGGGCCTCGCGCAGCCAGGCGATGAAGGCGGCTTCCAGGCTGTCCAGGCCGCTGGCCTCGATCAGCCGCTGCGGGCTGTCGCTGGCCAGCACCCGGCCGGCATGCATCAGCGAGATACGGTCGCAGCGCAGGGCCTCGTTCATGAAGTGGGTGGCGACGAAGATCGTCACCCCCTCCTGGCGCGAGAGTTCGACCAGCAGCGCCCAGAAGTCGTCGCGGGCCACCGGGTCGACGCCCGAGGTGGGCTCGTCGAGGATCAGGATCTCGGGGCGGTGGATCACCGCCACGGCCAGCGACAGACGCTGACGAACGCCCAGCGGCAGGCTGGCGGGCAACTGGTCGACCACGCCGCCGAGTTCGAAACGCGCGAGCAGTTCGGCGATGCGCGCCTCGCGCGAGTCTTCGGGCAACTGGAACAGCCGGGCGTGCAGATCCAGGTTCTGGCGCACCGTCAGTTCGGCGTAGAGCGAGAAGCCCTGCGACATGTAGCCGACCCGGCGACGGGTATCGGTATCGTGCGGGTCCACCGCGCGGCCGAACAGTCGCGCTTCGCCGTCGCTCGCCGGCAGCAGGCCGGTGAGCATCTTCATGGTGGTGCTCTTGCCGCAGCCATTGGAACCCAGGAAGCCGAAGATCTCGCCACGCTCGATGCGAAAGTCGACGTGATCGACGGCGGTGAAGTCACCGAAGCGCCGCGTCAGCTGGTGGGCCTCGATGGCGACCTCGCCGCTGTTGGTGCGTGGTGGAATCACCAGCTCGTGGTGGCCGCGTCGCCGGGATTCCGGCAGCAGGGCGATGAAGGCGGCTTCCAGCGTCTCGCTGCGGGTACGCTCGAGCAGTTCGGCGGGGCTGCCGGTGGCCAGCACCCGGCCGGCGTCCATGGCGATCAGATGGTCGAAGCGCGCCGCCTCGTCCATGTAGGCGGTGGCGACGATCACGCTCATCGCCGGACGCTGGTCGCGGATGCGTGCGATCAGCTCCCAGAACTGCACCCGCGAGAGCGGATCGACGCCGGTGGTGGGCTCGTCGAGGATCAGCAGGTCGGGGTCGTGGATCAGCGCGCAGCACAGGCCGAGCTTCTGCTTCATGCCCCCGGAGAGCTGACCCGCCGGGCGCTCGGTGAAACGTTCGAGACCGGTACTGCGGGTCAGTTCGTCGATGCGCCGCTGGCGCTCGGCGGCGTCCTGGCCGAACAGCCGGCCGAAGAATTCGAGATTCTCGGCCACCGTCAGGGTCGCGTAGAGATTCCGGCCCAGCCCCTGGGGCATGTAGGCGATGCGCTGGCAACTGGCGCGGCGGTGGCCGGCATCGGCCATGTCGCCGTCGAGGACCGTGACCGTGCCCTGCTGGATGCGCCGGGCCCCGGCGATCAATGCCAGCAGGCTCGACTTGCCCACGCCGTCGGGGCCGATCAATCCGACCATGCCGCGCGCCGGAATGGCGAGATCCAGCGCGTCCAGTGCCGTGGTATCGCCGTAATGCAGGCTGACGCCGTGCAGACGGGCCACGCTGGGGGCGGCGTCGCTCATGGTGCGACGTTGACTCTCAGGTTCTCGGGCCACTCGATGTCGTCATCGAGCTTGAGATAGGCCATGCCCGGCAGCCCGGTCTTGACCTTGTCGATGTGGGCCCGGAGCAGCGCCGGGTCGATGCGCGCCTTGACCCGGAACATCAGCTTTTCGCGCTCGCTCTGGGTCTCCACCGTCTTGGGCGTGAACTGGGCGACGCTGGCGACGTAGCTGACCCGCGCGGGAATCACGTACTGCGGCGCGGCGTCGAGTATCAGATGGACCGCGTCGCCGAGCCCTACCCGGCCGGCCTGACGCTCGGGCAGGAAGAAGGTCATGTAGACGTCGGTGAGATCGACCAGGTTGACGACCTTGCCACCGGCGGGGAGCACCTCGCCCGGTTCGACGATGCGGTATTGCACCCGGGCGTTGCGATCCGCGGTGAGCCGGCTGTCGTCGATGTCGACCTGCAACTGCGCGACCGCGGCCCGGGCGGCTTCCACGGCGGATTCCGCCTCGGTGGTCTGGGAGTGGGCGGCGCGGATCGCTGCCTCGCTGGAACGTACCTGGGCGTTGGCCGCGGCGCGTGCCGCGAGTGCGCTCTGCCAGGCGGCGTAGTCGTCGTCGAGCTGCTGACGCGATAGGGCATTGCGCTCGACCAGCGTCCGGGTGCGCCGGTAGCGCTTCTCGGCCGCGGTCGCTTCCGCCTCGCGCTGGTGTACCACCGCCACGGCGGTGGCCTTCTCGCTGTCGCGTTGGGCGATCAGCGAGCGGGCGGTTTCCAGGGCGTTCTCGGCCTGGCGGACCTGCGCCCGGGCCTGGGCCAGCCGCGCCTCGAGTGGCTGGGTATCCATGCGGGCCAGCACCTGACCCGGCTCGACGAAGTCGCCCTCGGCGACATCGATCGCCGCGACGCGGCCGCCCAGTCGGGTCGCCACGTCGATCTCGGTGGCCTCGATGCGTCCGTTGCCGCTGGCGAAGCCATCGCCCAGGCCGTCGGGACGCAGCGCCGTCCAGGCCAGCAGGGCGACGGCGGCCACGATGGCGACGACGACCAGGCCGCGGACGAGTCGCTTGCGGAGTTCCTGGGACATGGCTGGTATCCTGACGATGACGAGAGAGAAGCGGTGCGCCCATTATCCGTTACCGGCGCGGCGATGATGTGACATACATCAACGAATGGTGGATCGTGTCGCCTGGCGGCGGTGATGGCGCGGGAGCCGGCCGGGGGAACGTGGACGATGATCGAGGCGAGATGAGCGACGACAACGACGGCGTGCGGCGCATCGGGGTGGGCATGATGGTCCTGTTCTGGGTGCTGCTGCTGGGCCTGGCGGTGATCTGGTTCCAGGGCCGCCTGACCGCGCGACACAATCCCAACGCCGGGCTCGTGCACGACGACGGCAGCGGACCGATCACCCTGACGCGCAATGCCGGCGGGCATTTCGTGGCTTCCGGCCGGATCAACGGCGAGCCGGTGACCTTTCTGCTGGACACCGGCGCCAGCCTGGTCTCGATCCCCGCCGATCTCGCCGATCGCCTGGGGCTCGAGCGTGGGGTGCGCGCCACGTTCGACACCGCCAACGGGCGCGCCGAGGGGTTCATGACCACGCTCGACCGGGTCTCGCTGGGCGGTCTCGAGGCCCGCGACGTGCGCGGCTCGATCAACCCCGGCATCGGCGGCGACACCGCCCTGCTGGGGATGAGCTTCCTGGGCCGTTTCGATATCCGCATCCGTGGCTCGCGGATGGTCCTGAGCGCGCCGTCTCGCGACGCCACATGAGGCGTCGTGACGTCACCCGACGATGGTTTCGCCCGCAAGAATCGGGCGTCACGCGGAAAAGGAGAGAACGCAATGCGCCAATGGATGGGAGTGGTACTGCTGGGGCTGCTGCTCAGCGGCTGCCAGAGCTTGCAGGGCATGCTGCCCGGGGGCGGCGAGACCTCGCGCCCGACGGTCATCGAGCGCGGTGGCGACGCCGCCGGACAGCCGGACATGGTCGAGCGCAAGGTGGCGTTTCCCGCCGAGACCTACGCCAAGCTCGACAAGCACGGCAGTGCGACGATCAAGGGGCGTCTGCGCTATACCGACTCGCGCGGGCAGACGCTGATCGGCGCCCACGAGACGGTGTCGATCGCGCCGGCGACGCAATACTCCGCCGAGGCCGCCGATGTGGCGCTGGCCGGCAAGCGCATCGAGCCCGCCGATCCGCGGGCCCGGGAATACACCCACTACGCCGAGACCGACGCCAACGGGTACTTCGTCGCTAACGGCATTCCGGCAGGCGTGTTCTACGTCGCCGGCAGCGTGCTGCTGCCCGGCGGTGAGTCGCGCAGCCCGCTGATTCTCAAGCAGGTCACGGTCGGCAAGGGGCAGACGGTCAAGGTCGACCTGAGCCGCTGAGATGCCGCGACGTCACGCGTCGCGGGGCTTGTCGTCGCTGCCCCTCGACGCCTGGCCGTTGTCGGGCGTGCGGTAGTGGCCGGGAATCGTCTCCCGCTCGCCGTTGGGCAGGTCGCGAACATGGGTGGGGACGTAGACGCGGGTGATGACGCTCTTGCGTTGAGTCATTGTCCGAGTGCTCCACTCAAGTATTCCATCGGCTCAAGCTACCGTGTCTCGGTCCGAGTGGCAAATCCCCACAGCGCCGCCGCCATCATCGATGGCGGCGGCGCTTCGCGTGGTTGCGCTTGCCGAAGCGCGCCCGAGCGACGAGCCCTCAAGGGGCCGTCAGGACCCGATTCATGAAGATCATCTCGCCGCTGTCGTCGCGCAGCAGTTCGGTGAAGCCCAGCGAGCGATACAGGCCCAGGGCGGTGTGGTTGTCGGCGTAGACGTTGAGGGTCAGCCGGCGGGCCGCGAAGGCGTCTCTGGCGCGGTCGCTCAGCGCCCGGCAAAGCACGCGCCCCAGGCCGCGGCCGCGATGGGCCGGGGCGACGGTCAGCCGGGCCAGGTGCACCACCCGATAGTCCCGCTCCAGCAACTGGCCGAAGCCGAGCAGCTCGCCTTCGCCGTCGACCAGCGCGAAGCTGTTCTCCGAAGACGCCTCCAGCGTCATCCAGGCGGTGTTGGCCGTGGTCGGGAAGGGCAGGCGCGGCCCCGCCCAGCGCCGACACGCCGTGGCGTCGGCGGGCCAGGTGAGCACGTTGTCGAGATCGTCGACCCGGGCGGGGCGCAAATGAGGCGCGGCATGGACGGCATCGGTCATGGCGATACCCAGCCTAGCAGGATCAAGGCCCCGGCGCGCCCTGCTACCCGTGGCATTGGTTGAAAGGTTGAGCCGTAAAATCACAGAAATGCCTTTGTGGAATATTGTGTATAAGCGCCTCGTGGCGCCCCGGGCCGCTTGTCCACTTCCTGACGCCGCCGGATACTCCGATTCAGTCGTCGGCGGTGGCCGTGTGCCCCAGGAAACTTGCCATGCCCTTTCCCACATTCAAACGCGGTGATCTGCCTGCCTCGATAACTGGCCTGCACTGGGTCGTCATTCTGCTTTCCTTGGCGCTCACCCTCGTTGCCTGGCAGGTCTCCGCGCGCATGGCCGAGGAGAAGGCACGGGAAGAGTTCGAGCACCAGATTGGCCAGCTCAACGAGCTGATCGTGGACCGCATGAGAAATTATGCGTTTGCCATGGTCTCGGGGGTGGGTGCCATCCATGCCAAGGAGGGTGACATGTCGCTGGAGGCCTGGCGGTCATTCAGCCAGTCTCTTGCGCTGACCGATCGGCTGCCCGGCATCAATGGTATCGGCATCATCCAGCGGGTCAGCCCCGATGATGTCGACGCCTTCGTCGAGGCGCAGCGAGCCAAGCGCCCCGACTTTCGTATCCACCCGGCGCATTCGCGCAACGATTACTGGCCCATCGTCTTCATCGAACCGGAAGCGGCGAACAAGGCGGCCGTGGGACTGGACATGGCCCACGAGTCCAATCGCTACCAGGCCGCTCGGCGTGCCATGATCACTGGAAAGACCCAGATCACCGGCCCCATCGTGCTCGTGCAGGATGCCCAGAAGACCCCGGGTTTCCTCTTCTTCCAGCCGTTCTACGACAGTGAGACGACCCCGCCGCCCGGACAACGGGACGCGCACTTCGAAGGGCTGGTCTATGCCCCGTTCATCATGTCCAGGCTGATGGAAGGCGCGCTGGCCAATGTGGCACGCATGATCCAGGTGCGAATTACCGACAACGGCAGCGTGATGTATGACGAATTCGGCGATGGCGGGGAGAACGTCGATGCGACGCCGATGTTCGCGAAAACGTATTCGCTGGACCTTTATGGGCGTCATTGGGATTTCGACGTTCAGACCAACGCCTTGTTCGAGCGTTTTCATTCGAGCAAGCAGCCCACCATCATACTGGCGGCGGGGATCGTCATAGAAGTCCTGATCATACTGGTCATCCTGCTTCTCAAGAATGCCAGGGTCCGCGCGGAAGCCGAGGTGAAAAGGAAAACGCGAGAGCTGCGGGAGAGCCTGGATTTCATAGAAACGCTGACCGACCAGTTGCCGTTGGCCATCGGCGTCTGGGACTCGGGTCTGAAATGCCAGTTCATGAACGGGTATGGCAAGAATATGCTGCGCTTTTCCCAAGAAAAGACAATCGGTCGACCGATATCTGACTTCATCGGCGAGGACGTGGTGGCCGAGCGTCGGAATTTTTATCAGCGAGCCTTGCAGGGAGAGACGATTTCCAGCAATGCCCGATTCACCGACAGGGCGGGTGAGCCACGCGAAGTCAGCCTCAAGTATTTCCCTATCGTCATGAAAGAAAAGCCGTGCTTCGTTTCCATCGCCCTGGATGTCACGGAGTTGAAGGCGCGGGAAAAGGAACTCGAGCAATTGAACGCGGAACTCGAAGTTCAGACCCGGCAAGCCGAAGCGGCGGCCTCCGCCAAGGCAGCTTTCCTGGCCAATATGAGCCACGAAATACGAACGCCGATGAATGCGATCCTGGGCATGCTGGTGCTGATGCTGGATACGAACATCGAGGAGTATCCCCGGAGCCTGGCGAGGAAGGCTCTGTCCGCGTCCGAGGGGCTACTGTCACTGCTCAACGACATCCTGGATATTTCCAAGATCGAATCCGGCCATGTCGATGTCGACTGTCGGGAATTCGAGGTGCAGGAGCTCCTGCAGCGTAGTGTCGAACTTTTCGCGATTGCCGCGGAAGAAAAGGGACTGGACCTGGTCGTCGACGTGGCACCGGCGATCCCCGGTAGCATGAAGGGCGACTTGCTGCGGATTTCGCAGGTATTGATTAATGTCATCGGTAACGCCGTCAAGTTCACGGAGGCGGGGCGTGTCGCGGTTCGTTTGAGCCGGACGTCCAGGACGGATGACACGGAATGCCTGGTCGTTGCCGTGCAGGATACCGGCATCGGTATTCGGGAAAGCGACCAGGCGTATATCTTCGAGACGTTCAGGCAGGCCGAGCGGTCGAAACGTCGCAGTCTTGGCGGTACGGGGCTGGGGCTGGCGATCAGCAAGAGGCTTTGCGAGTTGATGGGGGGCCGTCTGAGCGTCACCAGCCGGGTGGGCGCGGGCAGTACCTTCACCGTCGAGATCCCCGTGGTCTTCGGGGATGAGGCCCGGGTCATTGGCGACGAGTGCCAGGGTCGCCGCGACGGGGACGTTTCGACAGGCAGCGGAGCGTCGGCACTCGCGAGTGCCGAGGGCGATGGCGCCGTTCCCCAGTATCCGACTGTGCGGGTGCTCGTCGTCGACGACCTGTCCATCAATTGCGAAATCGTCGAAAGCTACCTCCAACGCTTCGGCGTGTCCGCCACGTCCGTCAACACGGGGGACGAGGCGCTGGCGTACCTGCAAGAGCAGCCTTGCGATCTGGTGTTCATGGACCTGCACCTCGAACGCGAGACGGGACAGGACGTCGCCCGCCGCATTCGGCGTGCCCCGCTGGCCAGACAGCCCTATGTCGTCGCCTTGTCGGCCTCCGTACTGGACCAGGACCGGGAGAGCGCGAAAGACAGCGGGATGGAGGCCTATCTGACGAAGCCCGCCTTGCCCGCCGATATCCAGCGGATGCTGGCGCGGTTTTTCTCATCCGCCAAGGTGACGGGTGCCGCGGTCTCCAGCGCACTCGAGGATCGCGAAACCGCGAATGGGTTGCCGGACTGTATATCGGCCGAGCGACATGCGGCCATGTTCGGCCAGATTCCCGAACTGTTCGCGCAATGTCTGCACAGCTATGCGGCGAGTGCGCGCGACATCGTGCAACGCCTGACGGAGAGCCTTGCCGCGGGGGACGCCCAGAGCATCAGGCGCCTGGCACACCGACTCAAGGGGGCGTCCGGCAATATCGCCCATGTCAGGCTGCAGCGCATGGCGGGCCATGCCGAAGGGACCCACGACGATGCCTTGATCGTCGACGAGGGGCGGGCGCTGGTCACTGCACTGAACGATGACTTGGCCGATATAGAAGCCTATCTGCACTCGTTGGAAGACCCGCAGCGCCCACCGGCGAGTACGGATATCGGCGAGTGTCGGGAGGCCCTGGCCCGTGTCGAGCAGCGCCTCGGCGGCAATCGCCTGGTCGATGAGGCGGATGTCGACAGTATCCTCGGCTTTTTACGATACACGAATCGCGAGGCGCTGGCCGAGCGCTTCAAGACGGCCCTGGAGCGCTTCGATTTCGAGGTGGCCAGGCAGACCCTTCAAGAGGTTCGCAGGGAGATGGAATGCCATGAACACGAGTGTCGATGACGCGAGTCGTCCGGTCGTTCTCATCGTGGAAGACGACCCCGTTGGCATTGCGAGCCTCGCCGGCATCCTGGGTGGGCAGTTCGAACTGGTGATCGCGCGCAGTGTCGAGGAGGCAAAACGGGTGATGCCGGCGAATGTCGATCTCGTTCTGCTGGATCTGTATCTCGATGATCAAAGCGGGTTGAGCGTGCTGGAGCATGTTCGAGACAGAACCGAGTTCTTGCACACGCCGGTGGTGGTCATTTCGGGCTCGGACAGCGAGGCGGATATCGAAGGCGCCTTCGAGAAAGGCGCGATCGACTATGTCGCCAAGCCGTTCAACCAGGTGATCCTCAAGTCCAAGGTCTCGACCTTTATCGACTTCAAGAAGAAAGCCGAGCTGATGGCCTCAGCCGCTTACACGGATCCGCTGACGGCGATCGCCAATCGGCGTACCTTCGACGAGCAACTGGAACTCGAGTGGCGGCGTGCGCTTCGCCACCAGGCAGCGTTGAGCGTGTTGTTGATCGATCTCGATAATTTCAAGGCGATCAATGACACTCACGGCCACCAGGCGGGCGATCAGTGTCTCGTGCTGCTGGCCGGCCTGATGAAGGCAACCCTGGCGCGTGCCGGCGATGTGGTATGTCGATTGGGCGGCGACGAGTTTGCCGCGATTCTGCCCAACACCCATATCGACCAGGCGGTGTTGGTCGCGAATCGGCTGAGAACGGCCGTGGTCGAGCGTGGCGGGGCCGACTCATCGGCCCCGGCGTTCAGCGTGTCGATTGGCTGTGCGGCCGTCGTGCCGACGGCGACGGACTCGCATCGGGAACTCGTCGAGGCGGCCGACCGGGCGCTGTATCGGGCCAAGGTGGAGGGCGGGCGCAATTGTGTCAGTCCGGGACCGCACGAGAGCGGCTGATCGCCGGTTGTCAAAAACCTTGACATGGGCTCTTGTTTTGTGGGTTAAGTGGCGCAGGGGCCGTTCAGGTCATTGGGTTAGCTGACATGGCCATAGACCCTGCTCTGCCGCAGTTGGGAATCGCGGTGTGGTCCGAGTTCTTTCGGCGAATCATGCGCTTGCAGCCATCGATCCAGGGAGTTGGTCGCCGGCTTTTTCAAGCGCCTACCTCTTGGTGGCACGAGGTCTTCTTTCACCAGGTGGGACTGTCGGTGAGCGGTTTGGGTCGCGGGTCAGGCGAGGCGTAGTCCGGTTCGCTGGCTGGGGATCCATCAAGGCGAGCTCATTACATATAATTCAAACAACATGAAGGGAGTCTCCCTGCCATGCTGGTGTCGGGTGGCGAAATCGCGGCGACCTTCAAGCGAAGGCCGACGCACGATATCGAAGAACATGCGGCTGGCTTGGCCGGCTGGCAAATGCAATACGATCAGATGTCGCCGGGACGCTTCCGGGGCAGCCTTACCCAGTTCTGGCTCGATGGCCTTCAGGTCGTCCGGGACGAATCCAATCTGGCCATGGTCAAACGCGGTTGTGTCTGGCGGGATGGACCGGATGCCACTGTCTTCAGCTTGCCGCAGCAGGCGAACGTTGACGACTTTTATCTGGGCGGCAGGGCGATCAACGGGGACTATCTACTTGTGACCCAGGGCCGCTGTCTTCCGGAGTTGAGGACCACCAGCAGCCTCGATGTCGTGAGTATCGCGGTCGATACCTCATTGGTCCGGAAGATGCTCGTCGATCAGAGTCGCGGAATGGAAATCAGCACCGATCCGCTTTGCTTCCGGTTGGCTCGCTCTTCCGCCCTGGCCGAGTTCAAGGCCCTGACCAATAGCGTCATGCGCTATAGCGTCACCAGTGACGGCTCGTCCCTGTCCCGCCCCGAGGTCAGCAAGAACATCAGTGAAATGATGTTGATGCTGTTGCTGGATCTTGCCAACAGAGAAGAGCCCGAACGGCTGCAACCGCACGCGAGACGCCGCGTCGTCGATCGTGCCTGCGATTACGTCTTGGCGTCCGGTGAGCGCCCTCCGTCGGTCGTCGAGGTCTGCAATGCAGTTGGTGCGAGTCGTCGGAAGTTGCAGTATTGCTTTCAGGAGGCGCTGGGCATCAATCCGCTGACTTATTTGCGTTCGCTTAGGTTGAATGCGGTCCATCGCGAGTTGTTGAGGTGTGGTGGCCGTGAGTCGGAAACCGTACACGACGTGGCCTGGAAGTGGGGTTTCTGGCATCTCGGTCGCTTTGCCGGTGAATATCGTCAGCTGTTCGGCGAGCTTCCTTCCGAGACGTTGCGTCGGGCCCGATCCGACAGCCTGCCAGACCCGGGTAATCCATAGGAGCCGCCCTTGTCTCTGCGCAAAGCGCAGGGACAAGGGCGGCTCCTGTGTCTTCTCATGAAGAGGACCGGCGCTCCGCGGTCGTCAGGCCTCGTCGGCGTCTTCACGCTCCCAGTCCATGGTACGCCGCACGGCCTTCTTCCAGCCCTTGTAGTGGCGCTCGCGCTGCGCGGCTTCCATCACCGGCTCGAAGGTGTGTTCCAGCCGGCCCTTGCCGACTACCTCGTCCTGGGTCCACAGGCCCACGGCGATGCCCGCCAGGTAGGCCGCCCCCAGGGCGGTGGATTCGGTGACCTCCGGGCGTTCGACGGCGACGCCGAGCATGTCGGCCTGGAACTGCATCATCACGTTGTTGGCCACCGCGCCGCCGTCGACCCGCAGGGACTTCAGGGCGATACCCGAGTCGGCCTGCATGGCGTCGATGACGTCCTTGGTCTGGTAGGCCAGGGAGTCGAGCGTGGCACGGGCGATGTGTTCCTTGCGGGTGCCGCGGGTGAGGCCGAAGATCGCCCCGCGGGCGTACATGTCCCAGTAGGGCGCGCCCAGGCCGGCGAAGGCCGGTACCACATAGACGCCGCCGGCATCCTCGACCTTGCCGGCGAAGTATTCCGAGTCCTCCGCCGAGTCGATGAGCTTGAGCTCGTCGCGCAGCCACTGCACGGCGGCGCCGGCGATGAAGATGGCACCCTCGAGGGCGTAGGACACCCGGCCGTCCAGACCCCAGGCGATGGTGGTGAGCAGGCCGGAAGCGGACGGGACCGGCGTTTCGCCGGTGTTCATCAACAGGAAGCAGCCGGTGCCGTAGGTGTTCTTGACCATGCCCTTCTCGAAGCAGGTCTGGCCGAACAGCGCCGCCTGCTGGTCGCCGGCGATGCCCGCGATGGGGATCCGTGCGCCGGCGAACATCTCGGCGTCGGTGGTGCCGTAGACCTCGCTGGAGGAGCGCACGTCCGGCAGCAGGCTGGACGGGATGCCCAGCTCGTCGAGCATTCGCTGGTCCCAATCCAGGTTGCGGATGTCGTAGAGCAGGGTTCGCGAGGCATTGCTGTAGTCGGTGATGTGGCGCTCGCCGCGGGTCAGGTTCCAGACCAGCCAGCTGTCCATGGTGCCGAACAGCAGGTCGCCGCGTTCCGCCCGTTCACGCACGCCCTCGACGTTGTCGAGGATCCAGCGGATCTTGGTGCCGGAGAAGTAGGCGTCCGCCACCAGGCCGGTGGTCTCGCGGATGTAGGTCTCCAGACCGCGGGCCTTGAGATCGTCGCACAGCGGCGCGGTGCGCCGGTCCTGCCAGACGATGGCGTTGTAGACCGGCTTGCCGGTGTGGCGGTCCCAGATCACCGTGGTCTCGCGCTGGTTGGTGATGCCGATGGCCGCCACCTGCGACGGCTTGACCCCGTAGGTCTCCAGCACTTCGCGCGCCACGCCCATCTGGCTGCCCCAGATCTCCATGGCATCGTGTTCCACCCAGCCCGGGGTCGGGTAGTACTGGTTGAACTCCTTCTGGGCGATGCCGACGATACGCGCATCGCGATCGAAGAGGATGGCGCGGCAACTGGTCGTGCCCTGATCGAAGGCCAGGATGTATTGCGTCTCCATGGGCGTGCTTCCTTGTTGTGACGATGAATGGGGGCGTGCGTCCGGCGCCTCGGCGTCGTTGGCGCCCGGTCAAGCTGTGTCTTATTGGTGGCGGGACGCCGCGTGCCGGGATCCCGCATGGCGATGCGAGCCGCGTCGCACGACGATCACGTCCAGCGCCAGGCAGACCACGACCACCGCCAGGGCGATGGCCATGGCCAGCTCACTGCCATCGACGAAGACGTGGCGATAGAACAGCCCGCCGGCCACGCCACCGATCAGTGGTCCGACGACCGGAATCCAGGCGTACTTCCAGTTCGAGTCGCCCTTGCCGGCGATCGGCAGCAGCCAGTGCGCCAGGCGGGGGCCCAGGTCCCTGGCGGGGTTGATGGCATAGCCGGTGGTGCCGCCCAGTGACAGCCCGATGGCGAGGATCAGCAGCCCGATGATGAGCGGATTGAGGCCGTCGGTGAAGGTGTTGGCGCCGATCGACAGAATGCCCAGGACCAGCACGAAGCTGCCGATGATCTCGCTCAGCAGGTTGGAGGGCCAGTGGCTAATGGCCGGATCGGTGCAGAAGACCGCCAGCTTGGCCGCCTTGTCCTCGGTGGCTTCCCAGTGGGGATAGTAGTGCAGCCAGACGATTACCGCGCCGAGGAAGGCGCCGATCATCTGCCCCAGCAGATAGATCGGCACCCTGGACCAGGGAAATTCGCCGATCACCGCCAGGCTGACGGTGACCGCGGGGTTGATGTGCGCGCCGCTGATCTGGCCCACCGCATAGATGGCCATGGCCACGCCCAGCCCCCAGCCGAAGGTGATCACGATCCAGCCGCCGGCAGCGGCCTTGGAGTGCTTGAGCAACACGCCGGCGACGACGCCACCGCCGAAGATGATCAGGATCATCGTGCCGAAAATCTCGCCCAGAAACGGGGACATGAGGGTTCTCCTGTGCGTGCTTGTCGAGGTTGGTCGATGCGGCCGGTGAGCGATACGCACATGCCGGTCGTCTCTGTGCGCCGGGTAGTGGAAGTCGTTCGATACTGATACCCGGTAAGTTCGTTTTCGGTCAGAAATCCCTATTAAATGTTCGTTTTCGATAATTGGTGGAGTCTAAAGGGCGTGAATGGAAACTGCCCTTAGACTTTCTGCTATTAATCTTTCGTTGGATTCTTCGGGCGGAGGCCGGATTGCAGGGCGGGGCGTGGCTGAGTGAGGGCATCCACGGCGGCTGCCGAGGTTCTCATCCGAACCTCTGAATAGCCGAGGGCCGAGGCGTCGACAAGGCCGGGGTGGGAAGCAAGCGGGGCGGCGTTCGGTGGCAGGAGGCTGCGGGACGCCCGGCGCCGCTGGGGCATGGGCGCCGGTGTCCCATGGGTGGATAATACGGAACCGACCGCGCCCGGCGGTCTTTCGCTCCACCTGGCCGAGTGACTCATGAGCCCCTTCAAGACCCGCGCCCTGGAATACCTCGACGCCATCGTCCACTACGGTTCGCTGCGCCGTGCCGCCGCCCAGTTGGGCGTCAATCCGTCGGCGCTCAGCCGCCAGTTGCGTGCCCTCGAGGAGGAACTGGATACCCTGCTGCTGGTACGCGCCTCGCGGGTCGCGCTGACCCCGGCCGGCGAGCTGATCCTGCGCCACTACCGCGATCAGCGCGCCGCCGAACGGGCCACCCTGTCGCGCCTGCAGGCACTGCAGAACCTGGAGCGCGGTGAAGTGCGCATCGCCGTGGGCGAGGGCTTCATCGCCGATCTGATCTCGGCCCCCTTGCAGAACTTTCTGGCCACCTACCCGGGGCTGGAGATCGAGGTACGCATGGCCGGCCTCTCCGAGGCGATGCTGCTGGTCAAGGAGGACGCCGTCGATCTGGCGCTGCTCTATGCGCCGCCCGACGATCGGCAACTGGTCTCGCACATCGACCGCTGCCAGCCGCTGGATCTGATCGTGCCCGCCGGGCATGCACTGGCCGAGGCACCGGCGCCGCTGTCGCTGGCGGCGATCGCCGATCATCCGCTGGCACTGATCGACGGCCGGACCGGCATGGGCCAGCTGGTCGACATGGCGCTCTACGCGGTGCATCTTTCCTACCGGCCGCGCATGACCACCAACTCGGTGTCGGTGCTCAAGAATTTCGTGCGCTCTGGGCTGGGCGTGACCTTCATGCCCGAGTTGACCGTCCTCGAGGAGATCCACGAGGGCAGTATCGTCGTGCGTGAGGTCGAGGCCGATGTGCTGTGTCATGCCCGGGCGCGTATCGTCAGTCAGGCCGAGCGGCCGCTGACGGTGGCCGCCCAGGCCTTCATCCATCACCTGCGGCACAGCATGCGCTTCTTCAGTGCCGATGCACCGCGGGTGCTGGATGCCCGGGCGTTGCCTTGAAGGCAACATGCGCCGACTTGAAAGGTCAACGGCGCAACGGCTAGCGTCGAGGTGTCATCGCAGCCCGACACCGGTCGTGCTGTGAATCGCACAACAACAAGGAGCCCTTCATGCGCATTCCCGTCCTGTACAACGCCCTGCTGGCCGCCGCCGCGACGAGCCTGCTCGCCACCGCGAGCCTGGCCAACGCGGCCACCACCCTCAATCTGAGCTACAACGGCCCGCCCGATGCCGACAAGAACGCCGTGCATCTGTTCGCCACCAACCTCAAGCGGCTGGTCGAGGAGAAGACCGACGGCGACATCCAGCTCAAGCTCTACCCCAACTCCATGCTCGGCGAGGAGCAGGAGCGCATGGAGCAGGTGATCAACACGCCGAGTCTGAACATCGCCTCGTTCGCCGGCCTGTCGCCGATAGTCCCGGAGATCTACGTCAGCGCCATCCCCTTCCTATTCGAGGACTACGACGCCGCCCACCAGTTCTTCGACGAGGGCGATTACTGGAACAAGGTCGAAGGCGCGCTCAAGCAGCGCACTGGCGCCGAACTGCTGGGCGTGATCGAGGAGGGCGGCTTCCTCGATTTCACCAACTCCAAGCGCCCCATCAGCAGCCCGGATGACTTCGAGGGCTTGCGCTTCCGCGCCATGGACCCCAGCCAGGTGGCGCTCTACGAGGCCTTCGGTGCGTCCGGTACGCCGATTCCCTGGACCGATACCTACATGGCGCTCAAGACCAACGTCGCCGACGGCCAGATGAACCCGCCGATGTACATCATCATGGGCAGCCTCTACGAGGTGCAGAAGTACCTGACGTTGGCCAACGTGCAGTATTCGGACCAGTTCCTGATCGCCAACGGCAGCTGGTACGACGGCCTCTCCGATGCCGATCGCCAGGCGATCGACGCGGCCGTGCAGGAGGCCAACGCGCTCAACCGCGAGGACGTCGAGAAACGCGTCGACGAGCGCATTCAGTTCCTCGCCGACAACGGCATGCAGGTGATCGAACCCAGCGACGAGGAACTCGCCGCCTTCCGCGAGAAGGGCCAGCCGGCCTACATCGACTGGCTCCGGCAGAAGGATATCGGCGACGAGTGGATCGAGACGGCGCTCGAGGATGCCGGGCAGGGCGACCTGCTCACCGACTGACCGCTCCCATTCACTCGACGAGGCACGCACTCATGGCCGCTCGTCGGCCATGAGCGCGTGACACCATCATGTTCCGAGATACCCTGCTGACGCTGCTGGGGCGGGTCACCACCGGCCTTGGCGGCCTGGCGCTGCTGATCACCCTGCTCGACATCCTCTACGGTGTCGTTACCCGCTATGTGGTCGGTCAGGCGCCGATCTGGAGCGACGAACTCGCCCGTTACTGCCTGATCGCCTCGGCGCTGCTGATCGCCGGCAATGTCTGGGTGCGCGGCGAGCACATGCGCGTGGCGCTGCTCGAACGCCGCCTCGGCGCGACCGCCCGCCGCGTGCTGCTGGCCTACCAGTGGCTGCTGACGCTGGCGCTGGCCGTGGCGATGACCTGGTGGAGCTGGCACTACGCGCTGTCGGTCGGCTACTTCACCTCCCAGGGCCTGGGCATCAGCCGTACCATCCCCATGCTGGCCATGCCGCTGGGCTTCGGCCTGCTCACGCTGCAGGTGCTGATCCATGGCCCGCGTCCGCTGCCCCAGCCCGGTGCCGACGACACGGCCAGTGCCGAGGGGGCCGCTTCATGATGGTCGCCGCGATGTTCGCCTGCCTGCTGGCCAACACCCTGCTGGGCATTCCGCTGTTCCTGACGCTGATCGTCACCGCGCTGGTGGGCTTCGTGTTCGTCGACCCGGGGATGGTCGCGCGCATGATGCCCCAGCAGTTCTTCGGCGGTCTCAACAGTTTCTCGCTGATGGCGATACCGCTGTTCATCCTCGCCGGCAACCTGATGAACGCCTGCGGCATGACCGAGCGGCTGATGCGCGTCGCGCGGCTGCTGGTCGGCCATCTGCGCGGCGGCATCGGTCACGTCAACGTGGTGGGCAGCGTGTTCATGTCCGGGGTCAACGGCTCGGCGGCCGCCGATGCCTCGGCGCTGGGCGCGCTGCTGGTGCCGGCGATGACCCGCGAGGGCTATTCCACCGCCTTCGCCGCCGGGCTGACCGCCGGCAGTTCACTGATCGGGCCGATCATCCCGCCGAGCATCTTCATGATCCTCTACAGCGCCCAGACCAACACCTCGGTGGGCCAGTTGTTCCTGGGCGGCGTGGTGCCGGGGTTGTTGCTGGCGCTGGCCTTCATGGCCATGAACGCTTTCCATGCCCGGCGCGCCGGCCTCGAGCGGCGCACTTCGCTGCCCGCGATGCGCGAGGTGTTCTCCGCGGTGCGCGGCGCGCTGCCGGCACTGGTCGCGCCCTTCATCATCGTCGCCGGCATCGTGCTGGGCTTCGTCACGCCCACCGAGTCGGGGGCGCTGACCGTGCTCTACGTGGCCCTGTGCGGTCTGGCGATGGGCGAGCTGCGTCCGGGCGCCTTCTGGCGGGCGGTGATCGAGACCACCCGGCTGGCCGCGGCGATCTTCATGATCATCGGCATCTCCTCGGTGATCAGTTGGGAGCTGGCCTACGCCCAGGCGCCGGATCGCTTCGCCGGGCTGCTCGAGCCATTCATCGACTCGCCGGTCATCGTGCTGCTGCTGCTCAGCGCGATCACCTTCGTCACCGGCATGTTCATGGAGGAGGTCTCGGCGCTGATGCTGCTCTCGCCGGTGTTCACGCCGGTCGCGCTGGCCGCCGGCATCGATCCGGTGGCGCTGGGCATCATCATCACCCTGAACATCACCATCGCCCTGATCACGCCGCCGATGGGCGCCTGCCTGTTCATTGCCGCGGCGGTCAGCCGGCTCGACATCACGGTGCTGTTCCGTACCATCTGGCCGTTCATCCTGACGGCAGTGGCGGTCCTGCTGGTGCTGATCCTTTTCCCCGGGCTGATCACCTGGCTACCCGAAACCCTGGGCTGACTGCATCTTGGAAACCAACCGCGTGAACGTGACCGATTCGACCCAACGACCCATCGCCGACATCGCCGAGCCGCAGTGGGAGGCCATCGCGGCGATTCCCATCGTCGACGAGGGCGCGCCGCTGCACCCGTTGAGTCTTGCCGCGCCGGCGCTGCGCACCCTGCCCATCTACCACACCCTGGGCGTGCCCCGGGCGGTACCCGAGTGCTGGACCCGCGAGGCGCTCTATCGCCGCCTGCTCGCGGTGGCGCGCAGCCTGCCTGAGGGCATCGGCCTGGTGGTGCTGGACGCCTGGCGGCCTTACGTCGTGCAGCGCTACCTCTACGACACCCTGCTGGGCATGGTCGAGACCCGCTACGCCGATCTCGACGCCGGCGACCGCCGGGCACTGACCCGGGCCTTCGTCTCGCCGCCCAGCGAGCGCCCGGACTGCCCCAGTCCGCACCTCACCGGCGGGGCGGTGGACGTGGCATTGTGCGATGCCGACGGACTGCTGCTGGACATGGGCTCGGCCTTCGACGAGGCGCGGGCGACCTCGCATACCGTGCATTTCGAGCACCACGCCGACGACGCCGAATCGCGCACCTGGCGCGACCGACGTCGCATCCTCTACCACGCCATGCGTGATGCCGGCTTCGCCAACCTGCCCAGCGAATGGTGGCACTACAGCTACGGCGATCAGATGTGGGCCTGGTACCGCGACGCGCCCCGGGCGCTGTTCGGCCCCACCGGCCCCGACACTCTGGAAGCGCGCTGGCAGCGCTCGCTGGGGCTGGTAGAGGCTTGAGCTCGGGGTCTAGATCGATGCCTCGTTCATGTAGCTGGGCAGCAGTGTCGCCAGTTCGGGAAAGACGATCAGCAGCAAGGCCATCAGGACCATCAGCAGGAACATGGGCAGGGCGGCCCGCGCGATGAACCCCAGATCGTGATTCGTCAGGCTCTTCATGACGAACAGGTTGAAGCCGACGGGCGGAGTGATCTGCGCCATTTCCACCATCACCAGCACGAAGATCCCGAACCACAGCAGGTCGATGCCGGCGTCCTGCAGCATCGGCGCCACCACCGCCATGGTCAGCACCACCGCGGATATGCCGTCGAGGAAGCAGCCCAGCACGATGTAGACCACCATCAGGGCGAGCAGCAGCATGATCGGGGAGAGGTTCAGCGTGCCGACCCATTCGGCGAGCCCCCGGGGCAGCCCGATGTAGCCCATGGACAGGGTCAGGAAGGAGGCGCCGGCCAGGATGAGCGCAATCATGCAGGACGTCTTGACGGTGCCGAGCAGGCTGGATACCAGTGCCTCGACGGTCAGGCTGCGCTGAATGGCGGCGAGCACGAGGGCACCGATGACCCCGAGCGCGGCGGCTTCCGTTGCGGTTGCCAGGCCACTGTACATGGAGCCGATGACCACCAGGATCAGCAAGCCGACCGGGATGAGCAGCCGCGATTCGTGGAGGCGCTGGCGCAGGGGCATCGGCGGCTCCCTGTCCAGCGTCGGCTTGCAGATCAGGTCCCAGGCGATCACGTAGCCCATGAACAGACCCGCCAGCACCAGCCCGGGAAGGATGCCGGCCATGAACAGCTTGGGAATCGACTGGTTGGTGATCACCCCGTAGACGATCATCGTCAGCGACGGCGGGATCATCAGGCCGAGCGTGGAGGCGCCGGCCAGGGTCCCCACCGTCATGAAGTCGGGGTAGCCGCGCCGCGACAGCTCCGGCATCGACATCTTGCCGACCGTGGTCAAGGTTGCGGCGGAGGAGCCGGAAACCGCCGCGAACAGGGTGCAGCCGATGATGTTGGTATGGACCAATCGCCCGGGCAGCCAGCCCAGCCAGGGACTCAACCCTTTGAAGAGACTCTCCGATAGTCGCGTTCGATAGAGGAGTTCGCCCATCCAGATGAACAGCGGTAGGGCGGTCAGGGTCCAACTGGTCGACGAACTCCATAACGTGCTGAACATCGCGCTGCCGATGGGCCGGTCCGTGAACAGCAGCATGCCGATGATACCCACGCCGATCAGCGATAGCCCGACCCAGACGCCGGTTCCCAACAATAGACACAGCACCAGCAGCAATACGCTGGCAAGTTCCAAGAAGTCCATCAGCAACTCCTGGTCGAGGCAGGCTCGGCGGGTGTCGGCGTCGGGCGGAAACAGGCCGACAGCGTCCGGCACAGGTGATCGAACAGACAAAGCGTGAACACTATGGCTCCGGCGGTCAGCAGCGCCTGGGGGATCCACAGCGGGGTCGCGTCCTGCCCCGACGAGACATCGCCGAATCGGTACGACCAGTAGGTGGCGTCCCAGGCGTGCCAGGCAACGAAACCGGCGATCGACGCGGCCACCAGCAGGCACCAGACTTCGAGCAGCGGGCGAAGACGGCCCGCCCGCTCGATCAATAATCCCACCCGGATGTGCCCGCCATCATGGAAGGTATAGGACAGCGCGAAGAAGGTGCCGGTGCCCATCAGGTAACCGGCATAACCGGTGGCGCCGGGAAACGTCGTGCCGGCCCAGCGCATGACGATCTGCGCGACGATGACACCCAGCATGGCGACGACGCTGAGCCCGGCCAGATAGCCGCAGAGACGATAGAGCCGATCGAGCCCTTTGCTCATATGACGCATGGAAGGCCTCCGACAGATGGCGAATGCAACGCCCTTTCCGTCCGGAAAAGGCGTTCGGTGTCACTGCTGTTGGCGATAGGTCTCGACGAGCTGGCGCCCCTCGTCACCGGCCTTTTCCATCCATTCCTGCTGCATTTGTCGGCCGATGCGCTGGAATTCGGCCTCGAGCGATTCGCTGGGCTGATTGATGGCGACGCCTTTTTCGCTCAGCTTCGCCTTGAGCTGTTCGGTCATTGCCTTGGCGCGTTCGATACCGCGTTGTTCGGCTTGCTTGGCGATGGCCCGGATCTCGTCCCGCGTCGCCTGATCCAGCGATTGCCAGCGTTGCTGATTGACGAAGATATGGCTGACCACTAGCCATGCCTTGGCGTCGTAGAATTCGGGCAGGTAACTCCACAATTGATGATTGTAGACCGGCTCGCCGGACGAAATGAGCGACTGGACCATGCCGGTGGCCGCTGCCTGGGAGAGCTCGGCTTCCTCGATCAGGGTCGGCGTCATGCCCATGAGTTCCGCGAAACGGGCCGTGGCGGTGTTGTAGGCGCGGAACTTGAGGCCCTGGGCGTCCTCGGGGCGGTCGATCTCGCGATCGAAGAACAGCCCCTGCGGTGGCCAGGGAATGTGGTAGAGAAGCTCGAGGTTCTGTTCGTTGAGGGTCTCGTCGAGCACGGGCTGGGAGACTTCCCAGAGCGTCTGCGACTCCTCGAAGGAGTCGGCCAGGAAGGGCACCGAGTCGATGCCGAACAGCGGGTTCTCGTTCTGATAGGCGGACAGCAACTGCACGCCGATCTGTGCCTGATCGCGCTGGACCGCACGCTTGATCTCGCTGCCGGGAAACAGCGAGCCCCCCGGATGGACGCGAATGTCGATCTTGCCGTCGGTCGCCTCGCGGACCTGATCGGCAAACCAGGAAACGTTCTCGCTGATGTAATTGTCGGCGGGTTGCGGGGAGGGCATGTCCCACACCTCGGCCTGGGCAGTCAGGCTCCAGCCCAGGCCCAGTGCCAGGGCGATACCGGTGGTCTTGAGACGCGAATTCATGGGGCGTTACCTCTTGTTGGAATAGGGGGCTGACGGGGCGTCTTGTCGTTGTAGCGTGCCGGCGTTCACTGACCCTGGCTGTCCCAGGCGTCTTGCGTATCGCGTGACAGCCGGCGTTTGATGATGCGTTGGCTGGGGGTGTGTTCGAACGCCTCGACCCGGGCGAAATAGCGGGGCCGCTGGTAACTGGCGAGACGCTTTTCCAGCCATTCGTGCAAGGCGTCGAAAGGTACCTCCTGGTCCGGTTTGGGTTTGACGAACAGCTTGATCTCCTGTTCGCCGATATCCGCCGCGACCCCGACGATCGCGCACTCCTCGATGCCGGGATGCTGCTGAACGACGCTTTCGACCTCCCAGGCGGAGACGTTCTCGCCACGACAGCGCACGCTGTCGGTCAGGCGGCCGAGGAAATGCAGATGCCCGTCGGCGTCGAGGCGACCCCGGTCTCCGGTATACAGCTTGCCGTCGCGGAGTGCTTCCGCGCTCGCCTCGGGATTGGCGAAATAGCCGTCGAAGAGCACGCCCGGGCGCTTTTCGCCGACCACGATCTGACCGGTCTCGCCCGGGGGCAATGCCCGGCCCCGTTCGTCGACGATCTCGACGTTCAGCCAGGGCAGCGCCTTGCCGACCGAGCCCGGCCGTCCCTCGGCGTTGCAGGTGGTTAGGCTCGAAGCCTCGGTCATGCCGTAGCACTCACGGATCTCGAACCCGAAGCGCTCCTGCAGGGCGTCCCAGATCTCGCTGGGACAGCCGCCGCCCCAGGCGATGCGCACCCGGTGCGTGGCCTCCGCTGCTTGCACGGGCTGTTTCAACAGAATCTGCAGGACGCCGCCCAGATAATGCACGTGCGTCGCACCGCTGAACTCGACCTGCTGCCAGAAACGGCTCGCGCTGAAGCGTTCCACCAGTGCGAGCTGCACCGGCTGGAACAACGGCAGCAGCAGCATCTGTGCCCCGCCGATGTGATAGAAGGGCTCCCACTGGAAGAAGACATCGCCGGGGCGGATGTCGCATAGCCGTTCCACGCCGTTCAGCGCATGGGTCATCATCGCGTGGGTGACTCGCACGCCCTTGGGCATGCCCGTGGTGCCGGAGGTATACATCAGGGCGTAGAGGTCGGCCATCAGCGGCGGTGGCGACGCCAGTCGCCGCGAGCCTTCCAGCAGGGGGGCTAGGTCATCATCCGCGCCACCCAGTCGCATCAGCGGGGGCAGGTCGGCACCGCAGTCGGTGACGATCGGGAGAAGTTCGCTATCGACGATCAGCAGCGCCGGGGCGCTGTGCTCGAGGATGAACTTCAGGCCCGCCCCCCGCTGGCGGGCATTGACCGGCACCCAGACGATCCCTGCCCTGGCGAGGCCGAACAGCGCCGCGATGGCATGTGGGCTGTTGCCGGTCATCATGGCGACCCGATCGCCGGGTGCCATCCCGTAGTCGTCGCGCAGGTGCGCCGCCAGGGATTCCGCCTGACGGTCGAGGTCGCCGAACGTCAGGGGGCGCCCCTCGAAGGTCCCGAAGTGGCGTTCGGGGGCGCGAGTTGCCAGGCGACTCAACTCGGCAATGAAACTGGTGTCGTTGAGGCTGAAGGTCATGAGGGTCCGGTACTCGTGAGTCGATGGAGGCTTGCTGGCGCGTCGTGGCGGTGGGGTTCAGCCCTTGCGGCGGGCCAGGAAGGCTTCCATCATCCGCGCGGGCTCGCCGGACGCGTAGGCCTCGGCCTGGATGCGTGTCCCGGCCTCGAGGCAGTCGCGGAATCCTGGTTCGGTCATCTCCTTGAAGCGCTGCCGGTCCAGACGCATGGCGACCGGGGGCTTGGCGGCCAGCATCTCGCCCAGGGCCAGGGCTTCCGGCAGCACCTGGTCGGCGGCGACGAGGCGGTTGATCAGGCCCAGCGTCGCGGCTTCGTCGGCATTCATCAGTCGTCCGGTGAGTGTCAAGTCGATGGTGCGCGCCAGGCCCAGATGCTCGCGCATGATCCACGGCCCGGTGGTGCTGGCGATCCCGGAGTCGATCTCGGGCTGGCCCATGCGCACGCCCTCGTGGGCGATACGGAAGTCGCACAGCAGGGCGACCTGGAAGGCCGAGCCCGCGGCGACCCCGTTGAGTGCCGCGATGATGGGCTTCGGACTGCTGCGCAGGGTGTCGTAGAGCCTCTCCCATTCGCCGACCCAGCTCTTGGCTCTTTCGGCGTCGAACGAACGAGTCTCGTTGAGATCCTGCCCGGCGCTGAAGGCGCGATCCCCGGCTCCCGTGAGCACGACGGCCCGAACGCCGTCGTCGGCGGCGAGCGATTCCAGGGCATCGATCAACTGACGGCGCATGTCACTGTGCCAGGCGTTGAGGACCTCGGGGCGGTTGAGCGTGACGATACCGATACGATCTTGCCGGTCGACGAGAATGTAGTCTGACATTTTTTACCTCGTTTGATTGCAATGCGATCACTAATGATCTATATATAATCAAATATAGTCGCATGGTGCGCTTTTGCAACCGTAAAATGTGCCGTGCATGCTGGCGATTGGCGCCACGGATGGAATCACGGAGGGCAACTCATTGAACGACGAAGGAAAAGAAGACCGACTCCTGGTCAAGAGCGTGGTCAAGGCGTTTCGGTTGCTCGAGGTCTTCGATGCGGAGAACCCGGCCCTGAGCGTCAAGCAGCTGGCGGCGCGCTGCAATCTGGACAGGAGCGCGACCCAGCGCTTCGTGCACACTCTGATGCAGCTCGGTTATCTGCAGCGCAATCCCGAGACGCAACTCATCGAACCCAGCGTGCGTACCCTGGATATCGCGGCGCATTTCCTGCATGCGCATCCGCTCGTCGACAAGGCGCGGCCCTACCTGCTGAACCTGAGCAAGGAAACGGAAGGCTCCGTCAGTCTGTCGGTCATGGACGGCGTGGACGTGGTGTATCTGTCACGCCTGCTGAGTCGCAACATGCTGGATACCGACATCACCATCGGCTCCCGGCTGCCGGTCTTCTGCACGGCGCCCGGCCTGGCGATGCTCTCCCGCCTGCCGGAAGCGGAGGCGCGGGAGATCCTGACGCGTTCCTCGTTGCAGGCCTACACACCCAGTACCGTCTGGGAGCCGGCGGCGATCATGGCGCGGCTATCGAGCATTCGCGAGTGCGGCTACGCGCTGTCGGTGGAGGAGTATTTCCTGTCCGATATTTCGCTGGCTGCCGCGGTGCTGGATCGGTACAACCGGCCCCGGGCGGCGGTCAGCATCTCCATGTCGCGATCGCGCAAGATGCCCGAGGCCGCCGAGGAGGAGATATCCGGGTTGTTGATCGCCACGGCGCGCCAGTTGTCGGTCCTGTAGGCCGCAGGGTCGGCTGCGACAGTGATGCCGGCCTCTGTCGACGGGCCTCGTGCCCTGGGTCGTCTCGATCCGGACTCGGGAACCCGGGATAAGAAGCGCCGGGCCCCGGGCATGCCACGGACGCCCTGATTGGCTAGTCTGAAGGGCAACGCGCTGTCGAGGCGCGTGACAACAACGAGCCAGGCAAGGAATTCCGCATGACCCTACGCAATCGTTCTGCTACCGACGCCTGTCGGCGGCTTCGGCTTTTTCAATCCTGCGGTGCGCGCCCGCGTCGAGATTCGGCTGGCCAGGCCGGAATGCAGCGCCGGAAGCATGGTGACATCCGCTCAGGAGGAGGGCCGACATGCGCATGATTACCGCGGAGGACGTGGCCGGGGCGTTGCCCTGGGTATCGCTGGTCGATCGGCTGGAGCGCTGTTTCGTCGAGGGCATCGAGTCGCCGCCGCGCCATCATCACGCCATCCCGCGCAGCGACGGCGAGGCCACCATGCTGCTGATGCCGGCCTGGGAGAAGGGCGGCTACATCGGCATGAAGATGGTCAATGTCTTCCCGCAGAATGCCGACCAAGGACTGCCGGCGATCGCCGGGGTCTATCTGCTCTGCGAGGGCGAGCATGGCCGCCCCCTGGCCTGCATCGAGGGCAGCGAGCTGACGCGGCGGCGGACCGCGGCGGCGTCGGCACTGGCCTGTCGCCGGTTGGCCCGCGCGGACGCCGAATCGTTGCTCGTCGTCGGCACCGGCAAGCTGGCGCCGATGCTGATCGAGGCCCATGCCGCGGTACGCCCCATCAAGCGCGTGCGTGTCTGGGGGCGTAATCCGGCCAAGGCCGCCGGACTGGCCGAGGAATACGCCGGGCGTTTCGACTGCGCGGCGGTCGAGGATCTGGCCTCGGCGGTGGGCGAGGCCGATATCGTCAGTTGCGCGACCCTGTCCAGCGATCCCCTGATCCATGGCGAATGGCTCAAGCCCGGGGCCCACCTCGACCTGGTCGGCGCCTTCCGGCCGACCATGCGCGAGAGCGACGCCGCCTGCCTGACGCGCGGCGAGGTCTTCGTGGATACCTACGCCGGCGCTCGGGGGGAGGCGGGGGATATCCATCAGGCGATCGAGGAGGGGGCCTTCACGTTCGAATCGATTCGCGGCGACCTCGCCGAATTGCTGCGCGGCGAGCGACCGGGGCGCGGTGACGCGCGGGCGATCACCGTGTTCAAGTCGGTCGGCGCCTCGCTCGAGGACCTGGCCGCGGCGATCGAGGTCTGGGAGCGGCTGGCCGATCAGCGGGAGGCGTCCTGACACACCCCAGGTCGGCTATCACTGGCATGAACGCGGCTGCCGGCTACGTGACTTGATCGTTGCTCGGTGGCGGCCTCGACGGAGAGTGGACCATGCATATCGGCATCATCGGTGCGGGGGTGGTGGGCGTGACGACCGCCCATGCGCTGGCCAGCCGTGGCCATCGGGTCACCGTGATCGAACGGCTCGACGCCGCCGGACTCGAAACCAGTCGGGGCAACGCCGGGCAACGCTCCTACGGTTACGTCTATCCCTGGGCCTCGCCGGCGATGATCAAGAAGGCATTGCCCTGGCTGATCAAGCCCCGCGGGCCGCTCAAGATGCGAATACCGCCGACGCCCTGGACCCTGCGTTTCCTGGCGGCGACCTGGCGCTTCGCCAATGCGCCGGGCGTCTTCGAGGCCAACAAGCGCGCGATGCTGCGCCTGGGGGCTTACAGCCGGCAATGTTTTCTCGAACTCGAGGAACACCGGGGGCTGGCTTTCGACGGCTCGCACGGTGGACTGATCGATCTGGCCAGCGACCCAGCCACCGCCGAGAGTCTCAAGGCCACCATGGGCCTGCTCGAGGAGATGGCGATCGATCATCAGTGGCTGACCCCCGAGGCACTGGCCGAGGTCGAGCCGGGGCTGGGCGGCGATGCCCCGCTGGTCGGGGCGTTACGGTTGCCCGGTGACGGCACCGGGGACTGCCAGCGTTTCACCCAAGCGCTGGCCGACGAGTGCCGGCGGCTCGACGTGACCTTCCGCTATGCCACCGAGGTCGGCGAGATCGTCCGCGCGCGTGGCGTGGTGCAGGCATTGCGACTCTCGCCCACCGGCGTGGACGCGGCGGACGGCGGCGAAGACCTCTCGGTGGACGCCCTGGTGATCGCCGCCGGTTGCGCCTCCCCGGGGCTCGCCGAGGCGGTCGGCGTCAGGTTGCCGATCTATCCGGTCAAGGGCTATTCGCTGACGGCGCCGCTCCTGGACCCCGCCCGGGCGCCGCGCTCGACGGTGATCGACGATCGCTACAAGGTCGTGGCGACCCGCCTGGGGAACCGCCTGCGTGCCACCGGCTTCGTCGAGCTGGCCGAGTTCGACCGGCGGATTCCCGAGTCGCGCCTGGCGACCATCCGGGAGGCGGTGGCCTCGCGCTTTCTCGGTGCCGCCGATCTCGAGCGGGCCGAATCCTGGACCGGCTTTCGGCCGATGACCCCCGACGGCCCGCCGGTCATCGGCCGGGCGCGACTCGACAACCTGTATTTCAACACCGGCCACGGCACCTTCGGCTGGACGCTCTCGGCCGGTAGCGCGCAATTGATCGCGCAACTGGTCGATGACGACTCCCTGGCGCTGGATGTCGCGGCGTTCCATCCACGACGGTTCGGCCAATAAGCGTTCCTTCAACCGATCGCTGATCGCGATGTCGCCGACGGCGGGCGTCAGCGCCCCAGGGCGTCCCGGGTGGCGCGCCAGGAGGTTTTCTCGCGCTCGGCATACAGCGCCAGCTCGTCGGTGACCGGGGCACCCAGTGCCGCCTCGAAGGCCTCGCGATTGGCGTTGCCGGTATAGCCCTCGTGCGTGCCATCGCCGAGGTTGGAGCGGAAGATGCCCGCCGCGCTCACCGGCAGGAAGTCCTCGTAGGTGATCGGCCGCGCGGTGATCAGACCGCGCTCGAGCAGGGCCTCGCGGTCGTCGGTATCCACCGGCGCGGCGTCCCGGCCGGCCTGAGTGGGGCGGTACTCGAAGAACGCCAGCTCCCGGCGGCGCAGTTCTGCCTCGTCATCCGGGAAGGCGGCGAAGACCTCGGCCAGTTCGCGCTGGTGCGCCGCGTTGTCGTCGAGCCCTGCCGTGCGCTGGCGCGACTCGCCGAGCAGCCGGTCGTAGAGGGCGCGGCCCTCGGCGGTCAAGGCCATGCCGCGCTGTTCGATCTCGCCGAAGCGGGCGGTATGCGAGCCCTGGCGCTCGCCGGCGAAGCGGATCGTTTCCTCCAGCGCCTTGAAACTGGTCTGGCGCAACAGGATCGGGCAAGCGCGGCGGGGCGGCCCCTCGATCACCGCCTTGGGGTTCATGCCCGCCTGGGGCATGCGCCGCTGGACCTCGTCGATGTCGAGGGTGCGTGGGGTCAGGTGGTTGATGTGCGGACCGCGAAAGCACACCACGTCGGCGATCAGGCGATGCTCCTCGTGCAGCGCCTGATAGGTGTCGAGATCGACGGTGGCGTCCTTGTGCCAGCGGAACGTCTCCAGCGCCTCGGCGACGAAACGCTCCGCCTGCGCTTCGTCCAGGCCGCCCTGCTGCTCGTGACGCGCGATCAGTTCGCGCACGCCGGGGGTGAAGATGTCGCGCTCTTCGAGGATCGCCGCGGCGCGCTCGCGCAGCGCCGGGTCGTCGATCAGTTCCAGGCGCAGCAGCGAGGTGAACAGGCGGAAGGGGTTACGGGCCAGGGCGGCGTCGTCCACCGGGCGGAAGGCCGTGGCGTGGACCGGCACGCCGGCCTCGGAGAGATCGTAATAGCCCACCGGATACATGCCCATGACCGCGAACAGGCGGCGCAGCATGGCGAGTTCGTCGGCGCTGCCGACGCGAATGGCGCCGTGGCGCTCGACACCCAGCCGGTGGAGCTCGTCGTGGGCCGCCAGACGCTCGGCGAGGGCGCTATCCCGCTCGAGCGTCTCGCGGTTCACCTGTTCGACCAGCTCGAGCAGCGTCGCGTACTGGGGCACTTCGCTCTGGTACATGGCCGACATGGCTTTCGAGAAGCGGTCGCGAATCTCGTCGCTGGGTAGGTGGGGCTGAGTCATGATCGGGCTCTCTCCGTGATGGTTGGTGTTGTACGAAAGCTGCCGTGAGACGCGAGGTCGACGCCGGAACGATCACGGCTGCAGCGTCTGCAGTGCCCGCTCCAGGCGCGTCAGTCCGTCATCGAGCCGCTCGGGCTCGATGGTCAGCGGGGGCAGCAGGCGCAGGACGTTGCGCTTGCGCCCGCAGGGCATCAGCAGCACGCCGTGCTCGCGACCGGCGGCCAGCAACGCCGCGAGATGCTCGCCGCCGGTGGCGTTGGCGGTGTCCTCGAAGACGATGCCGCGCATGCAGCCGATACCGGTCAGCCGGCCGAGCATGGGAAAGCGCCCGGCGGCCTGCCAGTCGTGATAGGCCGCGACGATCGCCCGCTCCTGCTGTTCGCCCCAGCGGGCGAGGTTCGCCTCGCTCATCAGCGTCATCACCGCCTGCGCCGCGGCGCAGGCCACCGGGTTGCCGGAATAGGTGCCGCCCAGCCCGCCCTTGGGCAGGGCATTCATGATCTCGGCCTTGCCGGCGACCGCGGCCAGCGGCAGGCCGGCGGCCATGCTCTTGCCCATCAGCAGCAGGTCGGGCTCGATCCCCAGGTGCGAAAAGGCGAAACGCCGCCCGGTGCGACCGAATCCGGACTGGATCTCGTCGACGATCAGCACGATGCCGTGAGTATCGCACAGTGTGCGCAGGCGGGCGGCGAAGTCGCCATCGAGCAGCCGGAAGCCGCCTTCGCCCTGGACCGGCTCGACGATGATCGCGGCGACCTCGTCGGCCGGCAACTCGACCTCGAAGAGTCGTTCGAGAGCGGCCAGGGCGGTGTCGGCGTCGACGCCGCCGTCGCGGCTCGGGAACGGCAGGTGGTGTACCGGGCCGGGCAGCGCGCCGAGCCGGTTCTTGTAGGGCTTGACCTTGCCGTTGAGGTTGAGCGCCGCGAGGGTCCGGCCGTGGAAGCCGTCGTCGAAGGCGATCACCGCCTGGCGGCCGGTCCGGGCGCGGGCCACCTTGAGGGCGTTCTCGGTGGCCTCGGCGCCGCTGTTGGTGAGCATGCAGGTCAGCGGATAGGACACCGGCACGAAGGCAGCGAGTGCCTCGGCGACCGCCAGGTAACCGCGGTGAGGCACGGCATTGAAGGCGCTGTGCATCAGGGTGTCGACCTGCGCCTTGACGGCCTCGACCACGGCCGGATGACCGTGTCCCAGGTTGAGCACGCCGATACCGCCGACGAAGTCGATGTAACGATGGCCGTCCTCGTCCCAGACCTCGGCATTGCGGCCGCGTTCGAGGCACAGAGGATGAACGATACCGAGCGAGTCACTGACGTGAGGGAAGGTCATGCCGGAGTCCTGTCGATTCAGCGGAGGGCGAGGGATGCATCGATCAAAGCAGACGCCGGCGTCGCGCTTCAAACGAAAAAAACTGGCCAGTGCATTCCAAAAAAGACTGAATCTCGCGGTGTGGGGCCCCGGGCCGGTACATCATCATGAAGGGCGCCTTCAGAGCTCATTCGCCGATGGAATGGGCAGGACAGGGTGGACGTGCCGAGAGTTCCGGGCCGTCGACGTGTTCGAGTATCCAGTCGATGAAGCCCCTGACCTTGCCGACGTCACCCTTGTGCTCGGGATAGGCGAGGTAATAGGCGCTGCGGCTGAGCATCGAGAATGACCAGGGGACCACCAGCTGGCCGGCGCGTAGCTCCTCCTCGGCCAGAAAGCTCGGGACCAGCGCGACGCCGCAGCCGGCGCGGGCCGCCTGCATGGCCATGTAGAAGGTATCGAAGCGCGGACCGTGATAGCTGTGCGTGGTGTAGCAGCCCTGGGCCTCGAACCAGTCGTGCCAGGCCTCGGGGCGTGTCGCGCTCTGCAGCAGGACCAGCCGGGTCAGGTCGAGCGGATCGTCGAGCCCTTCGGCGGGCACCAAGGCGGGCGCGCAGACGGCGACCACCCGTTCGTCGAGCAGCTTGATGCACTCGGCTCGGGGCCAGGCGCCGTGACCGAAGAAGAAGGCCACGTCGACGCGCTCGGCTTCGAGGTCGAAGGGCTCCACCCGGTTGCTGATATCGAGATAGACGTTGGGGTGGCGGAAGCGGAAGCCGTTGAGGCGCGGGATCAGCCAGCGCGCGCCAAAGGTGGGCAGGGTGGTGACGTGGAGGACTTCGCTCTGACCGCCGTAGGACTGCATGTAGCGGGTCGACATCTCGACCTGGGCGAGAATCTTGCGGACCTCGGTGAGGTAGAGCGAGCCCTCCGGGGTGACCTGAAGGCGCTTGCGCACACGCCGGAACAGCGGGTGCTCGAGAATCGATTCGAGTTGGGCGACCTGCTTGCTCACCGCGCTCTGGGTCAGGCTCAGTTCGTCGGCGGCGCGGGTAAAGCTCAGATGGCGGGCCGCGGCCTCGAAGCACTGCATGGCGGTGAGAGTCGGCAGGTGACGACGGCCCATGCGGCCCTCCTGATAAGAAAAAAAGGAATGATGTCGGTATAAAACGTCGTTTGAGGCAGGTCAAGTGGCGTGACGATACTGCTGGTGATTTCCCTCACCCCCGTTCAGCAGTAGGAGGAAGAATGATCGACACCATCATGCAGCGCCTCGGCGTGACCGAGTCCCTGTACCGCGGCGGCGATTACGGCGTGTACTCGCCCACCGATGGCGCCGAGATCGGTCGGGTTCACCGGGAGAGCGGCGAGCAGGTCCAGCAGCGCATCGATCGCGCCCAGACGGCCTTCGAGGCCTGGCGGCAGGTGCCCGCGCCGCGCCGTGGCGAACTGGTGCGGCTGTTCGGCGAGCAACTGCGTCGCCACAAGGAAGACCTCGGCACCCTGGTGACCCTGGAGTGCGGCAAGATTTATCAGGAAGGCCTTGGCGAAGTGCAGGAGATGATCGACATCTGCGATCTCGCCGTCGGCCAGTCCCGCCAGCTCTACGGCCTGACCATCGCCTCCGAGCGCCCCGGCCACCACATGCGCGAGAGCTGGCATCCGCTGGGGCCGATCGGCCTGATCACCGCCTTCAACTTCCCGGTCGCGCCCTGGGCCTGGAACGCCGCGCTGGCGCTGGTGTGCGGCAACAGCCTGTTGTGGAAGCCCTCCGAAAAGACCCCACTGTGTGCACTGGCCTGTCAGGCACTGCTCGAGCGGGCGATGAGCGAATTCGGCGACGAGGCGCCGGCGGATCTCAGCCAGGTGGTCATCGGCGAACGCGAGGCCGGCGAAGTCCTCACCGACGACCCGCGGGTGCCGCTGATCAGTGCCACCGGCAGCACCCGCATGGGCCGCGAGGTCGCGCCGCGGGTCGCCGCGCGCTTCGGCCGCAGCATTCTCGAGCTGGGCGGCAACAACGCCATGATCCTGGCGCCCAGCGCCGACCTGGACATGGCCGTGCGCGCCATTCTGTTCTCGGCGGTGGGCACTGCCGGCCAGCGCTGCACCACCCTGCGCCGCCTGATCGTTCACGAATCGGTGCGCAACGAGGTGGTCGAGCGGGTCAAGAAGGCCTATGCCAACGTCAGCATCGGCGATCCGATGAAGGGCAATCTGGTGGGGCCGCTGATCGACGCCCAGGCCTTCGATCAGATGCAGTCGGTGCTCGGCAAGGCCCGCGAGCAGGGCGCCCGGGTGTTCGGCGGCGAACGCCAGCTGGCCGATACCCATCCTGACGCCTATTACGTCTCCCCGGCCATCGTCGAGGTCGACGCCCAGGATGAACTGGTCAAGAACGAGACCTTCGCCCCGATCCTCTACGTGATTGGCTATCGCGACTTCGACGAGGCGCTGGCGCTGCAGAACGACGTGCCCCAGGGGCTCTCTTCGTGCGTGTTCACCACCGACGTGCGCGAGGCGGAAACCTTCGTCTCCGACATCGGCAGCGACTGCGGCATCGCCAACGTCAACATCGGGCCGAGCGGCGCCGAGATCGGCGGCGCCTTCGGTGGCGAGAAGGAGACTGGCGGCGGCCGCGAGTCCGGCTCCGACGTCTGGAAGAGCTACATGCGCCGCCAGACCAATACCGTCAACTACTCCCGCGAACTGCCGCTGGCCCAGGGCATCAAGTTCGACTGATGACACGCCGGAGCGCGTCGCGCTCCGGCGTTCCTTCCAGTACGTCTAAAACGCGATCCCCGATCCGCGCGCCAATAACAACTCCGGGAGAAGGTCGATGAGTGACAACGTTCGTGTGGGCGCCATTCCCAGCCTGCCCATGGCCCTGGCACCGCTACTGCTCACCGTGGCGCTGCTGATGACGCAGTTCTTCGTTTTCGGCGATTTCACGCCGCATATTCCGCTCGCCTTTGGCATCCTGATCTGCGCCTTCTTCGCGCGCCTGCGCGGTATCGCGTGGACGCGCATGGAGGCGTCGATGCTCAAGGTGATCAAGCTCGGCCTGCCGGCGATCCTGATCCTGCTCGCGGTGGGCATGCTGATCGGTACCTGGATTCTCTCGGGGACGGTGCCGACGCTGATCTACTACGGCATCAACCTGGTCTCGCCGGGCTGGTTCCTGGTCGCCACCTGTCTGATCAGCTCGCTGATCTCGCTCGCCGTGGGGACTTCCTGGGGCACGGTGGGTACCGTCGGCCTGGCGCTGATGGGCATCGGCCAGGGGCTGGGGATCCCGGTCTATCTGACCGCGGGGGCGCTGGTCTCGGGGGCTTTCTTCGGCGACAAGATGTCACCGCTCTCCGATACCACCAATCTCACCCCGGCGGTCTGCGAGACCGACCTGTGGACCCATATCAAGAGCATGATGGCGACCACGGTGCCGGCGATGACGCTGGCGCTGCTGGCCTATGCCTGGCTGGGTGCCGGCTACGCCGATCAACTGGTCGAAGCCGGCAGTATCGACACGCTGCGTCGGACGCTGGCCGAGCATTTCACCCTGAGCTGGGTCACGCTGATTCCGCCGGTGGTGGTGATCTCTCTGTCGATGGCCAGGCTGCCGCCGTTCCCCACCATCTTCGGCGGTGCCGCGCTCGGCGGTGTGGCCGCGATCCTGCTGCAGGGTAGCGACGTGCAGGCGGTGTTCGACGTGATGCAGAACGGTTATGTCGCGGAAACCGGCAACGAGGCGATGGATACGCTGCTCTCCAAGGGCGGGGCGATGTCGATGACCTGGGTGGTGACGCTGACGCTGTTCGCGCTCGGTTTCACCGGGATGCTCGAGGCCTACGGCACCATCGACGCGATCATGATGCACCTGGCCAAACTGATGCGCGGACGCTTCAGCATGGTGCTGACCAGTTCGGTCACCACCGCGTCGGTGGGAACCGTGGTCGGCGACGTCTATACCACCCTGGTGCTGCCGGGGCGGCTGCTGCACGGGCAGTACCAGCAGATGGGCTACCGCACCTCGGTGCTGTCGCGCACCATCGAAGACAACGGCACGCTGCTGTCGCCGCTGATCCCCTGGAACATGGGCGGGAGTTTCGTCGCCGCCACCACCGGCGTGCCCACGCTGCTCTATGCGCCGTTCGCCTTTGCCTGCTGGCTGTCGCCGCTGTTCGGCCTGCTGTGGGCGCTGCTCGGTCCCTTCGTTCCGCGTGAATCGGCGCCGGCACACGCGGCGACTGAGGCTGGCTGGACCGGCGCCGTGCCCGAGGGCGCGACGCGGGCAGGTGGCGCCTGAGCGCGCGGCGTGATCGAGACGCCATCCCACGCGATGTGATCGGCGTGACAGTGGCCGGCCGGTAGTACCCGGCATTCCTGAACCGGGCTGACGCCCTGACCGAGAGGCCCGTCCGGCACCTTGCCGGGCGGTGCCGCGAGAGGAGGTAGCATGCTAGAGCAATGCCTGTGGCACACGACGTCCCCCGAAGCGGCGCCGGCATTGCCGACGCTAGAGGACGACCATCATGCCGATGTGGTGGTGGTCGGTGGGGGCATCACCGGTCTCAGTACGGCGTTGCACCTCGCCGAGGCGGGCGTCGATGTCGCCCTGCTGGAAGCGGGCGAGATCCCCAGCGGCGGCTCGGGACGCAATGTCGGCCTGGTCAACGCCGGGCTGTGGATTCCGCCGGACGATATTCGCGAGGCGCTCGGGGAGGCCGACGGCGAGCGCGCCAACACCATCCTGGGCGGCGCGCCGGCCGAGGTGTTCGCGCTGATCGAGCGTCACGGTATCGACTGTCACGCGACGCGCACCGGGACCCTGCACCTGGCCCACAATGCCAAGGGCGAACAGGAACTGGCGCGGCGCGCCGAACAGTTCCAGCGTCGCGGTTCTCCCGTCGAGCTGCTCGAGGACGATGCTTGCCAGCAGCGTATCGGTACGCCGCGCATCCGTCGCGCGCTGCTCGATCGGCGTGCCGGCACCATCAACCCGGCGGCCTACACCCGCGGACTGGCGAGAGCCGCCGCATCGGCCGGCGCGCGGCTGTACACGCAGAGCCCCGTGACCGGGGTGACCCGTGAAGGCGACCGATGGCGGGCGACCAGCGAGCGCGGCAGCGTGCTCGCCTCGCGGCTGGTGTTCGCCACCAACGCCTATACCGAAGCGGACTGGAATCGGGTTCGCGAGCACTTCTTCCCCGGGCATTTCTTCCAGGTCGCCTCGCACCCGCTACCGGACGAACTCGCCAGCGAGATCCTGCCGGAGCGGCAGGGCGCCTGGGATACGCGCATGGTCCTGAGCAGCATGCGCCTCGATGCCGAGGGACGGTTGATCCTGGGCAGCCTGGGGCGCGGCGAGGGCCGCCCGCTGTCCTACATCCGCTGCTGGGCGGACCGTATCCAGCGCCATTACTTTCCGCAACTCGGTCGGGTCGACTGGCAGTGCACCTGGTCGGGGCGGATCGCCTTCACCCCCGATCACACCCTGCGGCTGTTCGAGCCGGCGCCGGGCATCCTGGGCGTCACCGGCTACAACGGGCGCGGGATCACCACCGGCACGGTGGTCGGCAAGGGCTTCGCACACTATCTGACCCAAGGCGACGACAGCCTGTTGCCGCTGCCCATCCGCGCCCACCGGCCGATCCCGGCCCGGCCGCTGTGGAGCACCGGCTACGAGAGCGGCTTCACTCTCTACCATGCCGGGCAGTGCCTGCGCGTGCTGATCTGACGCTCGGCGACGCCTCAGGCGTGGGCCAGTGTCTCGTCGAGCCGGCCGATCTCGTAGAGGTCGTGCAGGTACTTGTCGAGCTTGGCCAGCAGGTGGGTGACCAGGATCAGGCCATAGGTCACGCCCATCAGCACCCAGGGTTCGTTGACCCAGGCGAGCCCGGGGCTCGTGACCTCGTAGGCGATGGTGTAGACGCTCAGCCCGCCGACGAACAGCACCGCCAGGCAGCAGGCGAGGATCAGCATCAGCAAGGGGGTGCGGCAATCCCGGCGCGGCGGGCGGGTGTGCCAGAACGCCAGATGGCGAATCCGCAGCCCGTTGGCGGCGACGAGCCGCTGCTGACGGCGGCGCAGCGATTCCGTGGACAGCCGCTGCGACTCGTCGGCCAGCACCCGACGCACCCGGGTCTCGTCGCTGCCGGTGGTCGCCGCCAGCAGCCGGGACAGTGCGTCCACGTTGGGCACGTCGCCGTTGGCGTGGCGTTCGTCGTCGCCGAAGTTCTGGTCATAGTAGATGTCGTAGAGCTGATAGATCGAAAACGCGACCCCGGCGAAGATCATCAGCAGGGCGAAGGCGTCGAGCATGGCGCAGGTCTCCATTGCCGTTTCGGCCTAGGGTAAGCCAGCGGGCGGGTCTGTAACAGAATCAGCTGCGTCCGAAAAAACCGGATCAGTTGATATCGGTCAGGGTTTGCGGGGCGTCTCGCCAGAGCGCGGATTCCCGGTTCGGCCAGTCGGCGGCGTGGCCATTGTTGACGTATGCTGAGCGGTCGATATCCAACGATCCGGGAGCCATGAAACGCTACGAGCAGTTCGCCGAGGAGATTGCCGCCTTGATCCGCAGCGGGGTGCTGGCGCCGGGCGAGCGCATCCCCTCGATCAGACAGGCCAGTCGCCGTTATGGCATCAGTCCGTCGACGGTCTTCCAGGCCTACTACCGGCTCGAGCACCGGGGATTGATCGTTGCCCGGGCGCGCTCGGGCTATTTCGTGCGCGAACAGGCCCGACGGTTGTTCGCCGAGCCCGGCGTCGCCGCCCAGCGTGCCGATCCCGCCGACGTGGCGGTCAGCGAGCTGGCCTTCTCGGTGCTCGATTCCCTGCGCGATAGTGACACGGTTCCCTTCGGTTCGGCGTTTCCCGCCCCCGAGCTGTTCCCCCTGTCGCACCTGGCCGGCAGCATGACGCGCGGCCTGCGCGGGCTGTCGGCCGAGGCGATCACCACCGCCATGACCGATGGCCACGTCGACCTGCGCCGCCAGATCCTGCTGCGCTATGCCTTGAACGGCCTGTCGCCGGCGCCCGAGGAGCTCGTCGTCACCCACGGTGCCATGGAAGCGCTGAACCTGGGACTGCAATGTGTCACCCGGCCGGGGGATCTGGTGGCCGTCGAGGCGCCGGCCTTCTATGCCTGCCTGCAGGTGCTGGAGCGCCTCGGCCTGCGGGCGGTCGAGATTCCCGTCCATCCCCGCCACGGCATCGATCTCGAGGTGCTGGCCGAGCGCCTAGCGACGCTGCCCGTGCGGGCCTGCTGGCTGATGAGCCACCTGCAGAATCCGTTGGGCGCGAGCCTCGACGACTCGGCGAAGCGGGAGCTCTACGCGCTTCTGAAGCGCCATCAGGTCCCCTTGCTCGAGGACGACGCCTATGCCGAGCTGCACTTCGGCGCCCGCCCACCCAGGCCGGTGAAGGCGTTCGACGACGAGGGGCTGGTCATGCACTGCGGCTCGTTCTCGAAGTGCCTGGCGCCGGGGTACCGCATCGGCTGGATGGCGGCGGGGCGCTTTGCTGGCGCGGTCTCGCGGCTCAGGCTGATGACGACCATTTCCCCCTCGGTGCCGGCGCAGGCGGCCATCGCCGACTACCTACAGCGCGGTGGTTACGACCGCCATCTGCGCCGCTTGCGACTCGCCCTGGAGTCCCAGCAGCAGGCCATGCTGGCGGCGGCCGATCGTCATTTCCCGGCCGATACCCGCATCACCCGCCCTGCTGGCGGGTATTTCCTGTGGTGCGAGTTTCCCGAGCGGGTCGACTCCCTGGCGCTGTTTCGGCGGGCGCTGAAGGCGGGTGTCAGTCTGGCGCCGGGGCCGATCTTCTCCGCTACCCAGGGATTCGGCCACTGCATTCGGCTGAGCTACGGCCACCCCTGGACGGCGCGCAGTGAGCGGGCCATGGCGACCCTGGGCCGGCTGCTCGCGGATTTCTGAAGACGCTACTGGCGCGCAGGCCTTGCCACGATGCTACTTCGGCGGTTCGACATGGCCGCCGAAGCCGAAGCGCATGGCCGAGAGCAGACGGTTGGCGTAGGTGTTCTCCTGGCGCGAGGCGAAGCGCGCGAACAGCGCATTGGCCAGTACCGGGGCGGAGACGCCCTGCTCGACGGCGGCGTCGACGGTCCAGCGCCCCTCGCCGCTGTCGGCGACCGCGCCGGTGTAGTGATCGAGCCGCGGATCGCCGGCCAGTGCCTGGGCGGTGAGGTCGAGCAGCCACGACGAGACCACGCTGCCGCGCCGCCACACCTCGGCGACGTCCGCCAGGTTCAGATCGAAACGCTCGCCTTCCGGCAGGTCGGGCGAGGCCTTGCTCTGCATCAGCTCGAAGCCTTCGGCATAGGCCTGCATCAGGCCGTATTCGATGCCGTTGTGGACCATCTTGACGTAGTGACCGGCGCCCACCGGGCCGGCATGGATATAGCCGCGCTCGGCGCGGTCATCCGGGGCGTTGCGACCGTGGGTGCGCTCCAGGTCGCCATAGCCGGGTGCCAGGGTGTCGAACAGCGCATCGAGGTGCTCGAAGACCTCGCGCTCGGCGCCGACCATCATGCAGTAGCCGCGCTCCAGGCCCCAGACGCCGCCGGAGGTGCCCACATCGACGTAGTGGATGCCCTTGGGCGCGAGCGCCCGGGCGCGGCGGATGTCGTCCTTGTAGAAGGTATTGCCGCCGTCGATGATGATGTCGCCCGCCGTCATCAGCTCGGCCAGGGCATTGATGGTGGTCTCGGTGGGCTCGCCGGCGGGCAGCATCACCCACACGGCGCGTGGCGCCTCGAGGCCGGCGACCAGTGCGGCCAGGCTCTCGGCGTGGCCGATGCCGTCGTCGTGCAGCGCCGCGACGGTGGCCGGGTTCTGGTCGTGGGCGATGACCGTATGGCCGCCGCGAGTCAGCCGGCGGGCGATGTTGCCGCCCATGCGGCCGAGACCGATGATACCGAGTTGCATGCGGATTCCTCGATGATACGGAATGGGGGAGTCGGGACGGCGGCAAGCCTACCGTCAGCCGGGGCGGGACGCAAAGCACGACCGCCCCACGCGATTCACGCTGTCCACTCGGGATACGCCAGCGGCAGGACGTGTTCCCGGGTCAGGGCCGCCAGGGCGAGTGTCCCGGCCTGGTGCCGCGCGACCCAGCGCAATTCCTCGATCTCCGCGGCCGCCACGGGTGGGGTGTCGATCGTTACCCGGAACAGCTCGGCGTGCACCGTGACACCGGGTTCGTTGGCCGCGGGGGCTCGGTAGGCGCCCAGGTAGCGGCACGCGGTGACCGCCGATCCCAGTTCTTCGCGAAGCTCTCGATGCAGGGCCTGCTCGGGCGTTTCGCCCTCATCGATCTTGCCGCCCGGTTGCATGAACCACGGACTGCCGCGCTTGCGCACCAGCAGCAGACGCTGGCGGTCGTCGACGATCACGGCGGCGGCGATGGACAGAACGGTGGGGGCAGGCATGGGGGCTCCAGGGGATAACACGAAGAAGCCCCGCCGTGGCGGGGCTCGTGGTCGCTTGCGTCGGGGCTCAATCCCAGCTCAGCGCGCCGCCGACCTGGTATTCGGTGACGCGGGTCTCGAAGAAGTTCTTCTCCTTGCGCAGGTCGATGATCTCGCTCATCCACGGGAAGGGGTTCTGCGCACCGGGGAACTGCTCCTTGAGGCCGATCTGGGCGAGGCGGCGGTTGCAGATGAAGTGCAGGTACTCCTCCATGATCGCCGCGTTCATGCCCAGCACGCCGCGGGGCATGGTGTCGCGGGCGTAGGCGACCTCCAGCTCGGTGCCCTCGAGGATCATCTGGGTGACCTCGTCTTGGAACTCGGCGGTCCACAGGTGCGGGTTCTCGATCTTGATCTGGTTGATCATGTCGACGCCGAAGTTCAGGTGCATCGACTCGTCGCGCAGGATGTACTGGAACTGCTCGGCGACGCCGGTCATCTTGTTGCGCCGACCCATGGAGAGGATCTGGCTGAAGCCGCAGTAGAAGAAGATGCCTTCGGTGACGCAGTAGAAGGCGATCAGGTTGCGCAGCAGCTCCTGGTCGGTCTCCGGGGTGCCGGTGTGGAAGTCCGGGCGCGCCAGCGACTGGGTGTGCTTGAGGCTCCAGGCGGACTTGGCGGAGACCGACGGCACTTCGCGGTACATGTTGAAGACCTCGCCCTCGTCCATGCCCAGCGATTCCACGCAGTATTGATAGGCGTGAGTGTGGATCGCTTCCTCGAAGGACTGGCGCAGCAGGTACTGGCGGCACTCGGGATTGGTGATCAGCCGGTAGACGGCGAGCACCAGGTTGTTGGCGACCAGCGAGTCGGCGGTGGAGAAGTAGCCCAGGCTGCGCTCGACGATGCGCCGCTCGTCGGCGGTCAGGCCGTCGCTGCTCTTCCACAGCGCGATGTCGGCGTTCATGTTGATTTCCTGGGGCATCCAGTGGTTGGCGCTGCCATCCAGGTACTTCTGCCAGGCCCACTCGTACTTGAAGGGCACCAGCTGGTTGAGGTCGGCGCGGGCGTTGATCATGCGCTTGTCATCGACATCGATGCGCGCGGCACCCATCTCGAGCTCTTCCAGGCCGGCGGCGACGTCGAGCTCCTCGAGCGAGGCGCGGGCACGCGCCAGGCGGTCGCTATCGGCGGCCTGGTAACGGCCGGCCGCTTCCTTCACCGCCGTGGCCTCGGGCTCGGCGGCAGGCGCCGCTGCAGGGGCCTTGGCCGGGCTCGGCTGTTCGGCGGTGGGGGCGTCGTCTTCGTGGAAATCGTCCCAGTTCAGCATGATCGTCCTCGTTCCTCGGAGGTGGAAGAGACAAGAGGGAAGCGCCCTTCGGGCGGAAGAGCAGGCGGCCATGAGCCTGCCTGCTGGGTCGGCGCGCAGCGCCGCCTTCCCTCTTCCTTCTTGGTCGTTACTGGCAGGCCTCGCAGCCCAGTTCGTCGATCTCGCCGGCCGACGGCGCGCGCGACCCGCTGCCGCCCTTGCCGGTCAGGAAGTCGTCGATGCCGCGCGGCTCGGACTTGGGCGCCTCGGCCGCCGGGGCGGGGGCCGGTTCGCCAGTGCCGCCGCCGGCGTTGCCCACGGCGTTGAGCTTGCCGCGGTCGACGGTCGATTTCTCCACCGAGGTGGCGCTCAGGGCGCGCAGGTAGTAGGTGGTCTTGAGACCGCGGAACCAGGCCATGCGGTAGGTGACGTCGAGCTTCTTGCCCGAGACCCCGGCGATGTAGAGGTTCAGCGACTGCGCCTGGTCGATCCACTTCTGGCGGCGCGCGGCGGCCTCGACCAGCCACTTGGGCTCGACCTCGAAGGCGCTGGCGTAGCGCGCCTTGATGTCGTCCGGCACACGGTCGATGGGCTGGACGCTACCGTCGTAGTACTTGAGGTCGTTGATCATCACCTCGTCCCACAGGCCGCGTTCCTTGAGATCGCGGACCATGTAGGCGTTGACTACGGTGAACTCGCCGGACAGGTTCGATTTGACGAACAGGTTCTGGTAGGTCGGCTCGATCGACTGCGAGACGCCGCAGATGTTGGAGATCGTCGCGGTCGGGGCGATCGCCATGACGTTGGAGTTGCGCATGCCCTGGCTGGCGATCTTGTCGCGGATGCGCTGCCAGTCCTGGGTCGTGGAGGTGTCGACCTCGATGTAGTCGGCACCGCGTTCGGCCTTGAGCTTCTCGATGGAGTCTATCGGCAGGATGCCCTGGCTCCACAGCGAGCCGTCGAAGCTCTGGTAGGTGCCGCGCTCGGCGGCGAGATCCGAGGAGGCCTCGATGGCGTGGTAGCTGACCAGCTCCATGGAGGTGTCGGCGAAGCTCACCGCGTCGTCCGAGGCGTAGGCGATGCCCTGCTTGTAGAGGGCGTCCTGGAAGCCCATGATGCCGAGCCCCACCGGGCGGTGCTTGAAGTTGGAGTTCTCGGCCTGGGGCACCGCGTAGTAGTTGATGTCGATGACGTTATCGAGCATCCGCACCGCGGTCTTGACGGTCTTGCCGAGCTTGTCGCCGTCAAGCTTGCCGTCGACGATGTGCTGCGCCAGGTTGACCGAGCCCAGGTTGCACACCGCGATCTCGTCGGCGCTGGTGTTCAGCGTGATCTCGGTGCACAGGTTGGAGGAGTGAACCACCCCGGCGTGCTGCTGCGGGCTGCGCAGGTTGCACGGGTCCTTGAAGGTGATCCACGGGTGGCCGGTCTCGAACAGCATGGACAGCATCTTGCGCCACAGGTCCTTGGCCTTGACGCGCTTGAAGAGCTTGAGCTGACCGGTGTAGGTCATCGCCTCGTACTCCTCGTAGCGCTTCTCGAAGGCGGCGCCGTACAGGTCGTGCAGGTCCGGGCAGGTGGACGGCGAGAACAGCGTCCAGTCCTTGTCGTCGAACACGCGCTTCATGAACAGGTCCGGCACCCAGTTGGCGGTGTTCATGTCGTGGGTGCGGCGGCGGTCGTCGCCGGTGTTCTTGCGCAGCTCGATGAACTCCTCGACGTCGAGGTGCCAGGTCTCGAGGTAGGCGCAGACCGCGCCCTTGCGCTTGCCGCCCTGATTGACGGCCACCGCGGTGTCGTTGACCACCTTGAGGAATGGCACCACGCCCTGGCTCTTGCCGTTGGTGCCCTTGATGTAGGAACCCAGCGCGCGCACCGGCGTCCAGTCGTTGCCCAGGCCGCCGGCCCACTTGGAGAGCAGGGCGTTGTCGCGGATCGCGCTGTAGATGCCGTCGAGCTCGTCGGGCACGGTGGTGAGGTAGCAGCTGGAGAGCTGGCTGCGCACGGTGCCGGCGTTGAACAGGGTCGGCGTGGAGGCCATGTAGTCGAAGCTGGAGAGCAGCTCGTAGAACTCGATGGCGCGCGCCTCGCGATCGTCCTCGTTGAGCGCCAGGCCCATGGCGACGCGCATGAACATCACCTGCGGCAGCTCGTAGCGGACGTCGTCGCGGTGGATGAAGTAGCGGTCGTAGAGGGTCTGCAGGCCCAGGTAGGTGAACTGGTTGTCGCGGGTGTGATCGAGCGCATCGCCCAGGCGCTCGAGGTCGAACTCGGCGAGTGCCGGGTCGAGCTGCTCGAATTCGATGCCCTTGGCGATGTAGGCCTGGAAGGCCGGCTTGTAGAGCTCGGCCATCTCCTGATAGGTGGCTTCCTCGGCGATGCCCAGGAAGGCCAGCGCCTCGCGACGCAGGTTGTCCTGCAGCAGCCGCGCGGTGACGTAGGTGTAGTTGGGTTCCTTCTCGACCAGCGTGCGCGCGGTCATCATCAGCGCCTGCGACACGCCGTCGACGCTGACACCGTCGTAGAGGTTCTTCAGCGAGTCGTCGACGATCTTCTTGGCGTTGACGTTCTCGAGCTCGGCGCAGGCGTCATGCACCAGCGTCTCGACGCGGCCCAGGTCGAGCGGACGCACGGTGCCGTCGGCGAGGGTGACGTTGAGCGTGGGGTGCGGCTTGGCGATGTCGCCGCCGGCGGCCTGGCGGGCGCGGGCGTGCTCCTCGCGGTAGAGCACGTAGGCGCGGGCGACCTTCTGCTCGCCGGCACGCATCAGCGCCAGTTCGACCTGGTCCTGGATGTCCTCGATGTGCAGGGTGCCGTTGTCCGGCGTGCGCCGCTCGAAGGCCTCGACGATCTGCGCGGCGGCCTCGGCGACGAAGTCGCGGATGCGCGACGAGGTGCCGGCGTTGTCGCCCTCGACGGCGATGAAGGCCTTGGTCATGGCCACCGATATCTTGCTGGCGTCGAAGGCAACGACGTCACCGTTGCGCTTGATGACTCGCAGTTGCTTGGGGGCGGTCACGTTCATGCCCGTCGGATCGGGAGCGAGAGTGGTTTCCATGGCGCCGGTCATCCGTAGTGAGGAATCTGTAGGAAAGACGTTCGCCCCGGCTCGCGGGGCGTGAAAACGCGGCCCGGAGCGTCGTCGGGACGCTCATTGACAGCGTTTCGCTAAATTGTTAGTAGCCACATCATCTTGTGGCCGTGCTAGGTGGTGACACAAGATAATGTGCTTTTAAGTGCCCAGCAAGCGGATAACTTGTGGATAAGTTGTGCCTCGTCTGGGGGCATTTCTGGCGTCCGGCGCGGGGCGGCATGGTTGCGCCTTTCGTGGCGGAAGATGAATTTTTCGAGGGGCCAAAGAGCGTTTGTCGGGAAATTTATCGGCATTAAAATGTCGAGAAAAAAGGTGTCACTCAGCGTGGTCGCCTGCCACGCCATGGCCCATACTCGGGGCGACAGGGAAAAGTCATAACGGATCAGGGGGTTGCGCGACCGGCGCCACGAACAAGAATGATTTCAGGTATCATCCTCGGCCATTCGCTAAGGTTGAGGGTGACCATCTCGTAACCCCCTGTTGCTCGGTGTAGCATTGGCAGGAGTTGCGGGGGGTCGACAAGACCTGATCGTCAGCGGCGGCGCGCCGCCCCAGTCAACAGGATGGATGACAGCTTGGACAGCAAACACAAGGACCACGTACTGATCATCGAGGACGATGAGCGCCTGGCGAATCTGACTCGCGAATACCTCGAGGCCAACGGCTTCCAGGTCACGCTGGAGGCGGACGGCACGCATGCCGTCGAGCGTATCGTCGAGCTGGAGCCGGACATCGTGATCCTCGACCTGATGCTTCCCGGCGAGGACGGGTTGTCGATCTGCCGGCGGGTACGCCCGCAGTATGCCGGTCCGATCCTGATGCTGACCGCGCGGACCGACGACATGGACCAGGTGCTGGGCCTGGAGATGGGCGCCGACGACTACGTGCCCAAGCCGGTTCAGCCCCGCGTGCTGCTGGCGCGCATGCGGGCCCTGATGCGTCGCAGCGACCCCGTCGAAAGCGGCAGTGGCGCGGTCCGCCTGACCTTCGGCAACCTCACCATCGACAGTGCCACGCGCGAAGCCTGGCTGGAAGGCGAGCGGGTCGACCTGACCAGCGCCGAGTTCGATCTGCTGTGGCTGCTCGCCGACAATGCCGGTCGGGTGCTGACCCGCGAGGAGATCTTCTCGTCGCTGCGCGGCATCAAGTACGACGGCCAGGACCGCTCGATCGACGTGCGCGTGTCGCGCATCCGGCCCAAGATCGGCGACGATCCCAACCAGCCGCACCGCATCAAGACGGTTCGCAGCAAGGGTTATCTATTCGTCAAGGACGCCTGAGTCCGATGCGCCGCACCCTGCGTGACAGCACGTTCCTGCGCGTCTATGCGTCGCTGCTGCTGGCCCTGATCCTGACCTTCAGCCTGGCGATGCTGGGGTATCTGGTGGTCGATCAGGTGCGCCGCGAGCATTATCGGGAACGGCTGGCCAGCGCGCCCATGGCACTGCTCACCACGCTGATCGGCGAGGTCCCCGAGAGCGAGCGGCCGGCCTGGCTGGCCCGCCAGAGCGCGCGTCTCAACATCGCCCTGATTCTGCATCCCGCCGAGCGCGTCGACTTCAATTACTTCCAGCGGGCCCGGCTCGACGAGGGACGTCCGCTGGTCAGGCAGGATGGCCTGGGTACCTGGCACCTGTGGCGGCGGCTGCCCAAGGAGCCGCTGGTTCTCGAGGCCATGTTCTCGGAGCTCACCGAGCAGCAGATGCGCGGTCTGGTCGACAGCCTGCGCGGCTGGCTCGAGTCGATGCCGGCCCCCGAGGTGCCGCTCAAGACCCTGGCCGACAAGCAGGCCCTGCCGATCACCCTGACCGACCAGCCGCCCGACGGGCTCGACGAGCGCCAGCGCGAGCGCCTGCGCGGTGGCGAGGTGGTGCTGCGTCTCGAGCCCGTCGAGCGCAGCCTGTCGGCCCACGCCCGGGTCCTGCTGCTGGGCGACTCGGAGGAGAGCGGCAAGCGCTGGCTGCAGGTGGGCCCGGTGCACGCCTTCGACACCATGCCGCTGACGCTGACCCTGGGGCTGGTGCTGGCGTCGCTGATGCTGCTGGCGGGGGCGATCTACCTGATCGTGCGCGGCGTCGAGGCGCGCATGGCGCGACTCGAAAAGGCAGCGACACGCATCGCCGGCGGTTATCTCGATACCCGCGTCAAGGTCGACAGCAGCGACTTCATGGGCCGGCTGGGGATGGCCTTCAACGGCATGGCCGCCCAGGTACAGTCGTTGATCCGCGCCCAGCAGGAGATGATCCGTGCCGTCTCCCATGAGCTGCGCACGCCGGTGGCGCGTATCCGCTTCGCCGTGCAGATGGTCGACGACATGACCGACGATGACGCGGTGCGCCGCCAGCTCAAGGGCATCGACAGCGACATCGAGGAGCTCGATCAACTGGTCGACGAGATTCTCACCTACGCCAAGCTGGGCAGCGACAACGCCAGCGGCGTGCGCCTGGAGACCGAGAGCATCGATTGCCGGGCGATGGCCGAGCGGGTCGTCGAGGCGCTCGATTCGCTGCACCCGCACATCGCGCTGTCGATCGCCCCGGGCGACGAGATCGAGGTTGTCGCCGAGCCGCGCTATCTGCAGCGTGCCCTGCAGAATCTGGTCGCCAATGCCTGCCGACACGCCGAGTCGCGCGTGATGATCGTGATCTCGCGGGATACCCGGGCGGTACGCCTGGATGTCGAGGACGACGGCCCCGGCGTGCCCGAGAACGAGCGCATGGAGGTCTTCAAGCCCTTCGCGCGGCTCGACGACAGCCGCACGCGACGTTCCGGCGGCTATGGGCTGGGGCTGTCGATCGTCCAGAAGATCATGCTCTGGCACGGCGGCAGCGTGGTGGTCGAGGAGAGCCACACGCTGGGCGGGGCCCGCTTCAGCCTGCTGCTGCCGGCGACCACCCAGCCCACGCTCGGCGGCCCCGTCTGACGTTCCGAGAATGGAGATTCGCCATGTCCGACCCCGTACTTCCCACCCCCGAGGCGCTGGCCGGCGCCTGGCGGTTGCAGCGTTTCGTCTACCGCTGGCCCGACGGACGCGAGCGGGCGCCGCTCGGCGAGGCCGCCGGCCAGCTCCTCTACCAGCTCGATGACGTCGGCCGACCGGGACGCATGGCGGTTCAGGTGGTCGCCCGCCAGCGGCCGCCGCTCGATCTCGGCAGCGACGCCAGCCTGGCCGCCCACTTCCAGAGCGGCTTCGCCTATGGCGGCGACTGGTCGCTGTCCGGCCGCGCGGTGCATCACGACGTCGACATCGCCAGCCTGCCCTTCTGGGAGGGCGCCCGCCTGACGCGCGAGGTGACGCTCGAGGCGGATCGCCTGGTGCTGGCCACCGACGCGCCCAGTCCGCAGCTCCCGGAGGGCGGCTACACGACTATCCTCGAGTGGACCCGCGACGCGCTCTGATTGAACGAGACGCCTAGGCCGGCTTGATCCCCGACAGCACCGCAAACGAGGTCTCGCGGGCGGTGCGCAGGAAATCCTCCATCCACGGCAGTTCGCGGCTGTCCTCGCGGATCGCCGCGAACAGCGTGCTCCACACGCCCTGCTCGCCCAGCGGCAGGGCGCGCACGTAGTCGCGTTCCAGGTATTCGGTCAACGCCCAGTTGGGCAGCGCGCAGACACCTCGGCCGCTGGCCACCAGCTGCATCATCATGATCGTCAGCTCGGCGGTACGCACCTCGCGCGGTGCCAGGCCGGCCGGGTCGAGAAACTGGGTGAAGACATCGAGCCGGGCGTGCTCCACCGGGTAGGTGATCAGCGTTTCGCCGGCGAGTTCCTCCGGCGTCACGTAGGGTCGGTCGACCAGCCGGTGCTGCTTGGCCACCGCCAGCAGCCCCTCGTAGCGGAACAGCGGCTCGTAGTGGACGCCGGCCAGCGGCTGCGGGTCGGCGGTGATCACCAGGTCGAGATGCTCGCGGGCCAGCGCCGGCAGCGGGTCGAAGTTGTGGCCGCTGGGAATGTCGACCTCGACCTCCTGCCAGTGATCGCGAAAGCGGTCGATGGTCGGCATCAGCCACTGAAAGCAGCTGTGACATTCGATGGCCATGTGCAGCCGGCCCTGTTCGTCGCCGGCCAGGCGCGCCAGGTCGCGTTCGGCCATGCGCACCTGGGGAAGGACCTGATCGGCCAGGGCGAGCAGCCGTTCGCCGCTGCGGGTGAAGGTCACCGGACGGGTCTTGCGCAGGAACAGCGGATTGCCCAGGCGCTCCTCGAGATCCTTGATCTGGTGCGACAGGGCGGACTGGGTGAGATGGACCCGTTCGGCGGCTTCCACCAGCGAGCCGGCATCACGCAGGGCGATCAGAGTGCGAAGATGGCGAAGCTCGAGCATATCGTGAAAGCCATTCAAGTTAATGATTAGTTAATTTAGTTTGATTCACCTTGCCTGGCCAGTGAGACTTGCCGTCAGCGCGGATGGCGAAACCTGTTCGCATCTTACCCGGTTAACGATGGCAAGGAATAATCATGACGCTGGCTCATACTCTGGGGTATCCCCGTATCGGCGCCCACCGCGAACTCAAGCGTGCCGTCGAGGCCTACTGGAAAGGCGAGACCGCCCAGGCCGACCTCGAGGCCACCGGCCGCGAACTGCGTCAGCGCCATTGGCAGGCGCAGCGTGACGCCGGTCTGGATTTCATCACCGCCGGCGACTTCGCCTTCTACGATCAGGTCCTCGACGTCTCCACGCTGATCGGCGCGGTACCGGCGCGCTTCGGTCCCGTCGACGGCGAGGTCGATCTCGACACCAGCTTCCGCATGGCCCGCGGGCGGGCGCCGACCGGCACCCCCGCGGCGGCCTGCGAGATGACCAAGTACTTCGACACCAACTATCACTACCTGGTCCCCGAACTGCATCGCGGGCAGACCTTCCGGGTGGCCAGCCAGCGGCTGTTCGACGAGGTCGACGAGGCCCTGGCCACCGGCCATCCGGTCAAGGTGGTGCTCACCGGGCCGCTGACCTGGCTGTGGCTGGGCAAGGCCCGGGACGCGGGCTTCGAGCGCCTCGAACTGCTCGATGAACTGGTCGCCGTCTACGGCGAGATCCTCGCCCGACTGGGCAACCAGGGCGTGACCTGGGTCCAGCTCGACGAGCCGGCGCTGGTCCAGGATCTGCCGCGGGACTGGCAGCAGGCCTACGAGTCCGCCTACAACGCGCTGCAGTCGGCGCCGGTCAAGGTGTTGCTGGCCACCTATTTCGGCGACCTGGGCGACAACCTGGGGCTGGCCACTCGGTTGCCGGTCGAGGCGCTGCACATCGACTGTGTGCGGGCGCCGGACCAGCTCGAGCGGGTGCTTGACCGTCTGCCGACCTACAAGATCCTCTCGGTGGGGGCGATCGACGGACGCAACGTCTGGCGCGCCGATCTGGCGGCGCTGCGCGAACGCCTGGCCACCGCGCGGATGCGGCTCGGCGAGCGCTTGTGGCTGGCGCCGTCCTGCTCGCTGCTGCACGTGCCGGTGGATCTCGCCAGCGAGACGCGGCTCGATCCCGAGCTCAAGGGCTGGTTGGCCTTCGCCCGCCAGAAGCTCGACGAGGTGGCGATCCTGACCCGGCTGCTCGACGGTCGTGGCGACGGCGAAGACCGTGCCGCGCTCGAGGCGGCCACCGCGGCGCTCGACGCGCGAGGGCAGTCGACACGGATCCACCAGCCGGCGGTGGCCGAGCGTCTCGCGGCGCTGCGTCCGGTGGACTCCCGCCGCGCCAGTGCCTACCCCGAGCGCGCCCGGGCGCAGCGCGCTCGGCTCGAGCTGCCGCTGTTTCCGACCACCACCATCGGCTCGTTTCCGCAGACCGCCGAGATCCGTGCCGACCGGCTCGCCTTCAAGCGCGGTGAACTCCCGGCGGCCGACTATGAGCGCCGCATGCGCGAGGAGATCGCGCATGTCGTCGAGCGCCAGGAGGCACTGGGCCTCGACGTGCTGGTGCATGGCGAGCCGGAGCGCAACGACATGGTCGAATACTTCGGCGAGCGGCTCGACGGCTTCGCCTTCACCGATTTCGGCTGGGTGCAGAGCTACGGTTCCCGCTGCGTCAAGCCGCCGGTGATCGTTGGCGACGTCAGCCGCCCGCGGGCGATGACCGTGGCCTGGAGCGAGTACGCCCAGTCGCTCACCGCCAAGCCGATGAAGGGCATGCTCACCGGGCCGGTGACCATCCTGCAGTGGTCCTTCGTACGCGACGATCAGCCGCGCGAGACCACCTGTCGGCAGATCGCCCTGGCGCTGCGCGACGAGGTCGCCGATCTCGAGGCGGCGGGCATCCGGGTCATCCAGATCGACGAGCCGGCGCTGCGCGAGGGGCTGCCGCTGCGCCAGAGCCAGTGGCAGGGCTATCTCGACTGGGCGGTGAACTGCTTCCAGTTGAGCGCGGCGGTGGCCCGCGACGAGACGCAGATCCATACCCACATGTGCTATTCGGAGTTCAACGACATCATCGCCGCGATCGCCGCGCTGGATGCCGACGTGATCACCATCGAGACCTCACGGTCGGACATGGAACTGCTCGATGCCTTTCAGGACTTCGCCTACCCCAACGAGATCGGCCCGGGCGTCTACGACATCCACTCGCCGAACATCCCCGAGGTCGACTGGATGGTCGCCCTGATGGAGAAGGCCGCCGAGAAGATTCCCGCCGAGCGGTTGTGGGTCAACCCCGACTGCGGGCTCAAGACTCGCGGCTGGGCCGAGGTGGAACCGGCCCTGACCGCGATGGTCGAGGCCGCCGGCGTGCTGCGTCGCCGTCTGGGGTAGCGCGCGCCGCATAGCGCCCAGCATCGGTCGTCAAAAGGGCCACTCGCTATGCGGGTGGCCCTTTTTCGGCGACTACCCGGGCCCGGCGACTGGTATGCTTGAGGCGTCACGGATCGATTTTCGTCAGTCTGGAGTTCCCATGCGTCTCAATCCCGTCACCTGTACTGCGGCCATTGTCTCCATCACGCTCGTGCTGGCCGGTTGTGCCACCTCGCCCGCTCCCGAGGTCAAGCGTCCCTCGGTCGCCGACCGGACGGTACAGCCGTCGGCGGCGAGCGCTTCCCGGGCGGTGCAACAGGAGCCGGCCGCCGAGCCGCGGTCGCCACTGCTGCCCTCGGCGTTCTTCGCCGACGGCGCCGAGGACTTCATCGCCTGGCGCTGCACGCCGGCCCAGGACCTGATATCGGCCTTCCCCGACGATCAACTGCGCCTGTGGTCGGCGCAGGGGCATTACCTGCTCGACCGGGCGGTGGTGGCTTCCGGGGCGCGCTACGTCAAGGACGATCTGACATTCTGGAACAAGGGCAAGGAAGCGGTGGTGACCAGCGACAACGGTCGGCTGACCTGCCAGGAGGATGTCCATCGCCGGACCCTGACCCGGGCCGACCATCCCGAGTCGATCTTTCATGCGCTGGGCAACGAGCCCGGCTGGACGTTGGATCTCGATCGCGATGCCCCGTCGATGACGCTGGTCACCGACAATGGCGAACGTTCACGGACGCTGGACTATCGGCTGGTCGCCCTCGACAACGGCGAGCAGGCCAGCGTTACCCTGCGGGCCGACGGCGCCGCCGAGCCGGTCGCCGTGCAGATGCAGGCCCGCGCCTGCTTCGACGCCATGAGCGGCAAGCCCTATCCGGTACGGGTCAGGCTCCAGGTCGGCGAGCGGGTGTTTCGCGGTTGTGGGCAGGGGATCGAAAGGGCACCGCGTTGATTCGATTTCATCGAATGAGCCGGGGAGTTTTTTGCGATTTTCATTGCAAAAAAACCAAGTAGCATGGGTGGCATCGACGCTTCACTACCGGAGACACGACGATGACCACCCCGACCAAGGTATTGCTGCTCAACAGTTCGATCCTCGGCGACAACGGCCAGTCCCGCGGCCTGGCCGAACACTTCAAGGCGCAGGCCGAGCGCCGCGGCGGCGTGACGATCACCGAGCGCGACCTGGTCGCCGAGCCGCTGCCGCACCTCGACGGTGTCGAGCTGGGCAGCTGGATGGTCGCCGAGGCCGAGCGCGACGCCGGCCAGCGTGAGCTGGCCAAGCGGTCCGAGACGCTGCTCGCCGAACTGTTCGCCCATGACGTGATCGTGCTGGCGACACCGCTGTACAACCTGGGGATTCCCACGCAGCTCAAGGCCTGGTTCGACCGCGTGCTGCGCGCCGGGCGGACCTTCCGCTACACCGAGAACGGCCCGCAGGGGCTGGTCGAGGGCAAGCGTGCCGTGGTGCTGGCGGCGCGCGGTGGCCAGTACGCGGGCACCGAACTCGACTCGCAGACGCCGCACATGACCCACATGCTGGGATTGATGGGCATCCAGGATGTCGAGTTCGTCTATGCCGAGGGACTAGCGATGGGCGACGAAGCCCGCGAGAGCGCGCTGGGCGAGGCGCGTCAGGCGATCGAGGCCCTCGTCGACCGGCTGTAATTTCTGGTTCTTCGCGGATCGACATGAAACGCTAAGTCACCGCTATGGGGCAAAATTCTCTCCCACGAAAACCGGGCTGGATGGCCCGCTGGCGCATGGGGATTCTTGTGGGAGGGAACTTGTTCCCGATTGACGCCGCAGGCGCCCGGCGTGTCCGGGGGATAGTGCCCGCCGCGATCGCGAATAAATTCGCTCCCACGAGGACAAGCCAACTGGGGGCTGTGGGAGGGAGCTTGTTCGCGATGATTCGCGCCGCATTTCCCAGCATAATGCGATGAACTTAGTTTCTTACCCGCCGACGCCGGGCCTCAGCGCCCGGCGTCGTCGTGTCCGGTGCGCGCCTCGACGAACGTCCGGTGGTCCTGGGCGACACAGTCGGCATAGCTCATCGCGAGCGTCGTCACCATGTCGACGAAGGCCTCCATGCGACCCTCCAGACGGCGACAGACATGCCTGGCAAAGCGCGCCGGCTCGCCCGGATTCAGGGCGCGCGAGCCGCGCAGATGTTCCCGGGCGAGAATCCGCCCCCACTGGCGGACCAGCTTGCGGTACGCCTTGCCGCCATCGATCTTGTGGGTCGGGTAGTCGGCCTTGAACGGTGAACGCTCGCGTACCGAGAACACCGTGTCGCCGAGATGCAGCCACCCCAGGTAGATGTCGGGATGTTCGGCGATGGCGCGAAACGCCGCGGCGTGGCGGATCCCCTCGTGGGGGAAGGCCGAGCGCCAGGCGCGCTTCTCCGCGCGATTCATCAGTCGCCAGCCTTCCGGCGGGGTCTGCTGCTTGACGTCGAGGATCACGTCGTCGTGGCCATGGGCCTCGTCGGCCTCGATCAGCACATAGAAGCGCTCCAGCCCCAGCGAGCCGGTGCCGGCATCCAGCCGGCGCGCCAGGTCCTTGACGCGAAAATGCCCGGCGGGGCTCTTGGCGGCACCGCCGGCGAGGGTCTGCGGGTATTCCGTTTCCACCGCCTTGCGCAGCTGGCTGGCGCGGTCGGCCGGCAGGTTGGCCAACTTGTTGGGCCGTTCGGCGAAGCGTCGGCCGTCGGCGTCGCGGCGGGTCCATTTGGCGAGCATGCGCGAGCGGCTCTGCTTGGCGCTGACCTCGCCGAGAAACCCCTTGAGCACGCCCTTGGCGGTGTCCAGGTCGACCGCGCCGGGGATATCGCCCTCGACATGGCGGGCCAGCTCGGCCTGATAGTGCTCGAGCAGGGTGGCCACGGCCTTGCGCGTGGCCTTGGCCGAGAGGCCGACGTTCTCGCGGGCGTCGAGCACCACGCTGATCGCCAGGCGCCAGACATCGTACTGGTAGTCGCCGATCAGCGCGTCGTCGAAGTCGTCCATGCCGTAGCGCACGCGGTCGTCGTGATGCCCGTAGGCGCCGAAGTTGTAGGCATGGGCGTCGCCCTGCAGCCAGGTCTGGGTTTCGGCGATGCCGCCGAACAGCGCGAAGCGCCAGTCGTACCAGACATCGTCCCAGTAGAGGTGATTGGTGCCACGAAAGAAGCGATAGGGCGATTCGGCCAGCTTGGCGTACTTGGCCTCGCGGTCGGCCTCGGCGAGATGGGCATTGGCCTGGGCGATGGCGTCCATCACCTGGCGGGGACGATTGTGCTGGGTCAGCGGTTGCGACATGCGGTGCCTTCTCTTGTGACGCGCCGGCGGTGCCGAACGGGATTCACGAATCGATCAGACTAGCATGCCACTGTGTCACGACGATGACGGCGGCGCGACGGCCTCGGCGCGCGCCCAGGGCGGCCGTTCGGCGCGGATGCGGGCCTGCACCGGACAATCCTCGCGGTGGGCGCCGGGCAGGTAGCCGGTACTCATCAGAAACTCGTTGACGATCTCGGGCCCGGTGAAACGGAAGGTGCGCTTGAACAGCTTGACCCAGTCGACCAGGGCCAGTGGGTGGTGGCTGTCCAGCCAGGCCTGGAAGCTGCCGTGCGTCGCCTGCAGCTCGCGGACCACCCCGGCATTGTGAATGGCGGCATCCACCTTCAGGCGATTGCGGATGATGCCGGCATCGCCGAGCAGGCGGGCGCGTTCGGCCTCGCCGTAGTCGGCGACCCGGGCGATGCGAAAGCCTTCGAAGGCGGCGTCGAAGGCCTGGCGCTTCTTGAGCACCGTCAGCCACGACAGTCCCGCCTGGTTGATCTCCAGCACCAGGCGCTCGAACAGCACGTCGTCGTCCGTGACCGGAAAACCGTACTCGTGGTCGTGGTAGGGGCCATGATGGGGATGGCCGGGGGCCAGGTCGCAGTAGTCGGACATGTCGGGTTCCCGCGCCGAGGTGAATGAGGCGCCGTGTGTGACGACGCGGCGATCATCGGGCATCATGCCCCAGGACATGGCGTCGGTGAAAGTTGTCCGACGCCCCGCCAGAACCAGGGAGGAGTGAACATGGAATACCTGCACACCATGGTCCGGGTCAGTGACCTCGACGAGTCGCTGCATTTCTACTGCAACCTGCTGGGACTCAAGGAGATCAGCCGCAAGGAGAGTGAAAAGGGGCGCTTCACGCTGGTCTTCCTGGCCACCCCGGAGGACGAACCGAGGGCTCGCGAGGAGCGCACCGCGATGATCGAACTGACCTGGAACTGGGACCCCGAGGAATACACCGGCGGGCGCAACTTCGGCCACCTGGCCTATCGGGTCGATGACATCTACGCCCTGTGCGAGCACCTCCAGGCCAATGGCGTAACCATCAACCGCCCGCCGCGCGATGGCCACATGGCGTTCGTGCGCTCGCCGGACGGCATCTCCATCGAACTGCTGCAGAAGGGCGATGCGCTCGAGCCGCAGGAGCCGTGGGCGTCCATGGAGAATACCGGCAGCTGGTAAGCGAAGAGGGGAGAGTCAAGAAATAAGAGCTAAGAGGCTATTGGCTCAAGCTCAGGGAGGAGCCCATGCAACTGGATGAGACCCTGCACGCCGCGTTCCGCCGCGAGGCGGAGCACCTGGATGGCGTCGATCTCGCGGCCTACGAGAAGTACGATCGCGACCCCTGCGAGCCGATCATCGGCCTGGGTCCGCGCGAGGCGCCGATCGGTTTCTTCGGCCGCGATCCGGGCGAGCAGGAAGTGCGCTGGGGCGAGCCGTTCATCGGCGCCGGCGGCCAGAAGGTTCGTGAGGGGCTGTATCGGGCGATTCACGGCACGGCGATGCCCGATTTCGCGGCCTCCCGCGAGATCGGCCGGTCGGCGTTCTGGGCCAACACCGTGCCCTACAAGCCGACCGGCAACAAGGCCTGGTCGATGGCCGTCAAGCGCCGCTTCCAGCCGTTGATGGCGGCGGTTCTGATCGACGGCTGGCAGGGGCGGGAGCTGATCACCCTGGGCCGCGAGGCGTTTCTGTGGTTCGGTATCGGCCAGTCGCGCGAGACGCGCCAGGCCCTGGAGGCGTTCTGGAAACGCGATGACCGTTTCGAGACCCACCATGACACGACGCTGACGCTGGAAAACGGCCACCAGGCGACCTTCCGGCTGCACCCGCTGCCGCACCCGTCACCGCTCAACCAGACCTGGTACAAGCGCTTTCCGGAGCTGCTGGCGGCGCGGCTCGAATCGCTCGATGCCGCGCGCCGGCTGGGGTGGGCCTGATCAGTCCGGGCGCACGGCCATCCGCCCGCTGCCCAGGAAGATCAAGGCCAGGGCGCCGATCAGGAACATGCCCTGCAGTTCCAGCGCCCAGCCGCCCCGGTCGGTGAGAGTGAGCAGTTGCCCGGTATGTACCAGGGCGATGGCGACGAGCATGTTGCCGGCCATCAGCGCCCCGGCGATGCGCGTCTGCCAGCCGAGGATCGCCATGACCGGCCCCACCACCTCGCCGAGCAGCACGCCATAGGCCAGGAAGGTGGGCAGGCCGTGATCGGCGACGAGCCCCCCGATCCAACTGAGCGTCCCCGGGTTGAGCAGCTTGGCGATTCCGTGCAGGAGTATCAGGCCGCCGACGCCGAGCCTCAGCAGCAGCTTGCCGAGGGCGTCGTTGTGGAGGGCAGAGAGCATCGTATTCCTCGTCGTGGGTGGTGGGCGTAACGCAGGCCCTACTATTCCACGATTGAGGCGCCGGGCCCAGCCGGGGTGATTCCACGCTGACGGCCGGTGTCGTCGGGTAGGCCCCCTGGCCATGAATCGCTCGGCCTTGCCGATTCGTCTAGCCGTGACGGTTGGCGATTCGCGCTTTCCGCTCGGCCGCCATTCCGGCCACCTCGACGACATCGAGGCTCAGTGCCAGGTCCTGACTTGCCAGGCCATCTACCGGGAACCACCGGGCATCCAGCGCGTCATCGCCGGCCACGGGGTCGCCGGATAGCCAGCGACACAACACGGCGATGAGCACGAAGTGCTGTCGAACATTACCGGATTCGTCGTGATCGAAGACATCGACCGCGGTGAAGGTTTCCAGGGCATCGGCGCGCACGCCGGTCTCTTCGTGGAGTTCGCGTAGAGCCGCGTGTTCCACGCTTTCGCCGAACTCGATCTTGCCGCCGGGAAAGCCCCAGTGGCCGGCATCCGGCGGGTTCTTGCGGCGGACCAGCAAGACATGACCTTCCCGAATGACCGCCGCGATTGTCGCGGGAATGGGGTGGTGAAAAGCCGCTTTCGCCGGCGAGTCGGTGCCGTGTGTCATGGGGTGTCCCGGCTCGATGTGTTCGCCTTTCATGATATGCGATCTGGCCCTGCTCGACAGTGGTGTCACGGTCGTCAGCGCGCCGGGAGAGGCGACCCCGGATGCCAAGGCACGGAGGACATCGATGTGGGATGGCCCGGCCTACGGGCGCGATCCCTGTCAGATATCCGTCATTGGTTGCCTTGATAGGTCAAAGGCCAGCGTGACTTCGGGGCCGTAACACGGAGAATAGGCGCGGTATCGGGCAAACGGTAGGCGGTTATGGACATCGAATATTTAAGAGACGTTCCGGAGACGATTCCGGTGCTGGCCGAAGCCATGGCGGCGCATTGGGAGCGTATTGTCGCCGGTGAATCCTTCGAGCGTCGCAAGGCGAGACTCGAAGCTCATGCGCAATACGATGGGTTGCCGATTGCCTGGGTGGCGATGGTGGCGGGCCAACCTGTAGCCACGAGCGCGCTTCGGGTGTGCGATCTTGACGGTCGAGAAGATCTCACGCCCTGGTTGGCCGGTGTCTTCGTGATGCCGGAATATCGTGGCCGCGGTATCGCCTCGAAGGTCTGTGAAGTCGCTGAACGTCAGGCATGGTCGTGGAATGTCGAGACGCTTTATCTGCATACGCCAGACCAGCAGGCGCTGTATCGAAAGCGAGGCTGGCGACGTCTCGAAACCGCTGACTGGAATGGCGTGGAGACGACGATCATGACCAAGCCGAACCCGAATGCCTGACCCTGGCGGCTCCCTTTCGGACACGGCGCCTGGATGCCTCAGCCGCTCGCCGTGCCCGGACGTTTGACTCGCAAGACGCTGTTCGATGAAGGCCCGGGGATGGTCCGAGTTTCTGTCACGGTGGGCTGACACCATTGGGCCTTGTGGCAGGGGCGCTTAGCACCCGAAACGCTCGCCATAGACCGCCGCCACCCAGTCGACGAACACCCGCACCCGAGCGGCGAGCTGGCGCCGCTGCGGGTAGACCGCCCATAGCGTCAGGTGCTGATAGAGCGCCTGTTTTTGAGTCGAATTGCGGGGATTGCTGCAGGTAATCTGGATGATCACCAAGCCCTGACTTCGCATGATGCCGAGATAGTGGGAGCTACAGTCGAAATCGGCTTCATCCTGCTGTGGCGATTGTAGCTCAACGACGAGAGGAACGCTTTCTGAGTTGAAGGGATATGCCTGTCTTGGCTTGCATAAGTATTAACTTTGTAAGATGCACATTGGCAATTTTTCGCTGCAGGCCGAAAAAGTAGCTGTATGGCGTTTTGTAACCCATGCCGTGTTTCGCTGGCTCATGAGACTAGTTTTTAGCGTTCAGGGCGAGTCCAGCGTCACCAGATCGTTACAGATGATGCGTGACTGGGCACCCGGTGCAACGTTATGGGATAGTCGATCGAGTCGGCGCCAGTATCGAGCGGCGCCTTCGATACGCGAAAAGTTATCCATCAGCCATGCGCGCGACTCGGAGTCCTGCGCCAGGGCGTTGTATGGCGAGGTGGAGACGAAGGCAGCGGGGCTGTCCGGAACGTCTGCCGATCTGCTCAGCAACTGGGACGCAAACTCGACGTTTAGGGCCTGCCGATAGCGAGTCGACTTCTCATGGCCGTCTAGACGTTGAACGTCCGCATTCACCGAGACAGCATCGAGCAGGTAGCGCTGGGCGGCGGTGGGAGATTCGGCCGCAAGAACGTCAGCCAGTTGAGATGCGACGCACTGCTCGATCTCATAAACAGGCGGCCCCAGGATTTCGGCGAAATAGGAGGCGCTCGATGCCTGCTCGAGACTCATTGGCTGCCATATCGTGGTTACTCCGCCCTCGGGAGTTATCATCCAGGTGTCGCCCCGGTTCCGGATGTCGAGTTTTTCAATGGCGAGCCGCTGGAAAAGTTCGCGGAAAATGGGAGTTCGTCTGGAGCTGGAAGCGGTAATAGGTTCATCGCGAGTGTCAGATGGCAGCGTATGCTGTGAGTCAGAATCATTGATATTGATTTGCAGCGTCAGTGCATCTGATACGTTGGGCAAGCAGCCTTCAGAGCCTGGCTCACAAGTCGGTGATTGCCCGAGCGGGCGTCGAATGAGATGCAGAACTGCCACTGTTTGGTCACCATCCTGCTTGAACTGCCCATGCACGAGACGCTGGATTTCAAGGCCTTTGCCGACGCTATCGAGTGGCGGTGCAACCATGACCATCGCCTCGGGCAGGCGTTGCGTTGCCGGTGATGCCCAGCTTATCTGCGTAGCCGATAAGCTCATGAGTGCTATCCATATTTCTCGTTTCATCAGCGGTGCCTCCGCACTCTATCACTGTGGCTGAACATGGAGTGTCCTATACCTTGTGGAATTCAATGGGGCAATAGGTATCATAACGACAGGTCGACTCAGTACCTGCATATTGCGCCGGTCGCTCGATGGTTTTTTATCATCCGAGATCTGCAGTAGATCCGTTGCTGATCATGATCAAAAGCCATTCTTGGATGGAGGGCAAAAGTGAATTTTTCTATGGTCTACCCGATCGAGGGCGAGCTTCGTTACACCTTTGTGGGCTATAGCCATACCGGCTAGAGTTTGAACATGACACCGTATCCTCGATTCGACGGGCATGGGAAGCTCATCGACCTCGATTGGGCATGCTGGAGTGAGGATCTGAAAAATATGTTACCGGATGGCTGTCAAAGAACGGCACCGTAGCGTTGGCACACAGGCCGAGCTGCATGAACGCTCCCGCCGAGTCGTGACGTTGATCGTAGCGTGGGAGGCTTTCCACCATGACCTGGATCGGCCTGGTCGCCGTTGATGAGCCGATGTCAGCCTCGGCGGCGCTGCCGGCGGTGAAGTGAAACTGACGGTATTCGGTGTTTACCCTTGCGCCGTTAACCTGGGCGGTATGTGACCCGCTCAGGCGGGAAAGCGCGCCGTGTAGAGCTCGCTAACCCAGTCGACGAACACCCGCACCCGAGCGGCGAGCTGGCGCCGTTGCGGGTAGATGGCCCACAGCGGCAGGCTCGGCTTCTGCCACTCGCCCAGCACCTCTTCGAGCACGCCCTGGGCCAGTTGCTCCTCGATGTGAAAGCGCGGCAACTGGATCAGCCCGCAACCCTGCCGGGCGGCTTCCACGTAGCTGCCGGCATCGTTGACCGTCAGCCAACCGCCGGCCGCGAACGCCTGTACCCGCCCGTCGATGAGCAGATCGAGGGTGTCGTCCGCGGCGTTGCTGCCGGAGAAGAAGCGCACCACCTGATGCTGCGTCAGCTCGTCCGGATGACGGGGCCGGCCGGCCCGGTCCAGATACGCCGGGCTGGCGCAGATCGTCTGGGGCAGTTCGGCGAGCCGGCGGCCGACCAGGCTGGAGTCCGCCGGTTCGCCGGCGCGCAGGGCGCAGTCGATGCCTTCGCCGACCAGATCGACCCGGCGGTCGCCACTGGTCAGCACCACGTCGAGCTTTGGATAGCGCTGGCGAAATGCCTGGATGCGTGGCAGCACGATATGCCGGGCATGCACGCCGTGCATCTCGATGCGCAGGGTGCCGGTCGGGCTTGCGGCGACCGGGCCCAGCGCCGCCTCCGCCTCCTCGAGTTCGGCGAGCAGATGCACGCAGCGTTCGTAGAAGGCCGCGCCCTCCGGTGTGGGGTGTACCTGACGCGTGGTGCGCGCCAGCAGACGGGCGCCCAGGCGCGCTTCGAGCTGCTGGATGGCCAGGGTGGCGGTGGCCCGTGGGATGCCGAGGCCGTTAGCGGCGCGGGTGAAGCTGCCGGTCTCGACGATTCGGGTGAACAGCGTCAGGGCGTCGAAGCGGTCCATGGCAATTGTTATGTCAGATTGAATGGTATTGCCAGTATAGAGGGGATTATTTTCCCTGGATGAATCTCGATACTGGTTCCGCAGGCAACACACTTTCCCGAGGAGCCCGATCATGAGTCATGCCAATACGCCACACACCGATCAACGGGTAGCCATCGTCACCGGCGGTTCCCGCGGCATCGGCTACGCCGTTTCACGCAAGCTGGCGACCGATGGCTTCGCCGTGGTGGTCAACTATGCCGGCAATACCCGGCGTGCCGAGGAGACCGTTGCCGAGATCGAGGCCGCGGGCGGCCGGGCGCTGGCGGTACAGGCCGATATCGCCGACCCGGCGGCGGTAGAACAGATGTTCTCGACCGCGCGGGAGGCGTTCGGCCGTCTCGACGTGGTGGTCAACAGCGCCGGGGTACTGGAGATGGGCCACGTGGCCAGCGACAACGTGGCGATTCTCGACCGCACCCTGGCGACCAACCTGCGCGGCAGTTGGCTGGTGATGGCCAGGGCCGCCGAGAGCCTCAGCGAAGGCGGGCGCATCATCGCCTTCTCCTCGTCGGTACTCGGCAAGTCGTTCCCCGGCTATGGTGCCTATATCGCCAGCAAGGCCGGCGTCGAGGGGCTGGTGCGGGTGCTCGCCAACGAGTTGCGCGGGCGCGGGATCAGCGTCAACGCCGTGGCCCCGGGGCCGGTCGCCACCGAGATGTTCTTCGCCGGCAAGAGCGACGAGCAGGTCGCCAACATCGCCGCCCTGTCGCCGTTCGAGCGCCTGGGCCAGCCGGCGGAGATCGCCGATGTCGTGGCCTTTCTCGCCGGGCCCCAGGGGCGCTGGGTCAATGGCCAGATTCTGCGCGTCAACGGCGGCATGGTGTGAGCGCCCTTCAGGTTCGATCTGGGGCCGCTTGACGCTGGCGGCGCATTCTCAGCATCAGTCGTGCGCCGATTACCGCGGCGACGAGACCCGACGCAGCGCCCACGCCAAGCGCCCAGCGCGGGCCGGCATGATCGGCGATGAAGCCGACGATGGGGGCGCCGATCGGCGTGCCGCCCATGGTCACCGCGATGCGCAGGGCCATGATGCGTCCGCGCATCGTGGGGGCCGTGGCGAGCTGCATGAGCGCGGTGGCCGCGGTCATGAAGGTCAACGCGGAGAGACCGATGACCGTCAGCGCCGCGGCGAACAGGTATTCGTTGGGGGCGAACGCCGCCGCGGCGCAAAAAATGCCGAAGCTCAGGGTGGCGAAGCACAGCAGGCGTACGCGCGGGCGTTCGCGGCGGGCGGCCAGCAGCGCGCCGACCACCGAGCCGACCGCCAGGCAGGAGGTCAAGATTCCATACTGCCCCGCGTCGCCGTGAAAGACGCTGACCGACATGGTCGAGATATAGATCGGGAAGTTGAAGCCGAAGGTGCCGATCAGGAACAGCATCAGCAGCATTGCCATCAGGTCCCGGCGCCGCCAGACGTAGCGGAAGCCTTCGGTCAGGTCGCCGGCCTGGCGCGGCGGTCGCTCGGTGCGGTGCAGTTCGTCGACGCGCAGCAGGCACAGCGAGCCGAGTACCACGGCAAAGGAGACAGCGTTGATCAGGAACACCCAGCCGGTGCCGACCGCGGCGATCAGCAAGCCGGCCACGGCCGGGCCGACCATGCGCGCGGCATTGAACGAGGTCGAGTTGAGGGCCACCGCGTTGGAGAGATACTGCTCGCCCACCAGGTCGTTGACGAAGGTCTGGCGCGCCGGGGCATCGAAGGCGCTGACGCAACCCAGCCCCAGGGCGAAGGCGTAGACCTGCCACAGCGTGACCACGCCGGTGACGGTGACCAGACCGAGTCCCAGCGCCAGCAGGCCGAGCAGGGCTTGCGTCAGCAGGATCAGGCGGCGTCGGTCGAAATGGTCGGCGGCATAGCCGGTCAGCGGCAACAGCAGCAGTTGCGGCCCGAACTGCAGGGCCATGGTGATGCCCACGGCGCTGGCGTTGTGCTGGGTCAATACGGTGAGCACCAACCAGTCCTGGGCCACCCGCTGCATCCAGGTGCCGGTGTTGGAGATCAGTGCGCCGGCGGCCCACAGGCGATAGTTGTAGATCCGCAACGAGCGGAAGAGTCGGGTGTCGCTCATGGCTGGCGGATGGCGATAACGTGACGACGGGACGGCATGGGGATGGCGTGGACTCCTTGTCTGGGACGGGGCGCGTCGCTGTGCCCGTGTGGCGGCCGGCATCGGTCCGATCGACGCCAGCGTCGTGAAGCGTCAAGGGGTCTAGATTATCAGAATCGCGACGGTGATTCGGGGCGAAGTGGGCTGTGATGGACGCCATGGCCTCGCTGTCGGGCGATAGACCGTCTTTTTCTTGCTGCCTTGTCGGCGTTTCCTTGTTGGCGATTTTTTCGATTGAGTTGCCGTTCATGCTGTTTTGTCAATGGGAAACGTCCTGACATCCTGTAAGATATTTCCGATGCTTAATGGGGTTTGATAACCCGGGTTAATCCGGGAAAAAGAACCATAAAATTCCTGTTTTCTTTCAGGGTGGTCTGTGGCAGGATGCCGCGCTCGTTTTGACCAATCAAAAAAGTACGCAAGGGAATCATGAAGAAAAAGTTCATTATTGGTGCCGTGCTTGGCGCCGTGATGCTGTCTGGCTGCGCAACGATTGTCGGTGACCGTGACGAGACCATTACGCTGAAAAGTCAGCCTGCCGATGCCGATATCGTCATTACCGACGAACGGGGCGAGACGATTTTTTCCGGCACCACGCCAACCACGACGCAGCTCAAGAAGTCGGATGGCTCTTATTTCGGTGGCAAGACCTATACCGTCGAGATTTCCAAGGCGGGTTACGAAGCGCGGACCTTGACGATCGATTCGACGGCCAACGGTTGGTATATCGGCGGTAATCTCTTGTTCGGCGGATTGATCGGCTGGCTGGTCGTGGATCCCATGACGGGGGCGATGTACAACCTGTCTCCCAATGAGATCAATGCCGAGTTGCACCAGGAGCTGGCGACGTCCACCGCCGATGAAGGGGCGTTGAATATCGTCCTTCTGGAAGACGTGCCGAGCCGTCTGCGTGACGAACTCGTGCTGATCGGACAGGCCTGATCGTCCGAGGCGTCGCATGAGCCCCGCTTCGGCGGGGCTTTTCTGTGGGCCGTGCTCCCATGGAGTGGGTGACGATCCGCGCTGTCGGCGAGGTCGTCAGGCCGGTCGAAACGGCGGCGGTGTGAGTGTCTTCCGGGAGCGGATTCGCCATAATCGGGATTCTTCCTACCGGCATTCGGAGTCCCGCACATGGAGCAGGCGTTCTGGCACGATCGTTGGCACAAGGGCCAGTTGGGCTTTCATCTGCCCTTCGTTCACCCGATTCTCACGCGGTATCTCCCTGCCTATGACCTGCCCGAAGGCGCGGGCGTCTTCGTGCCGTTGTGCGGCAAGACGCTGGATATCGGCTGGCTGCTGGCGCAGGGCCACCGGGTGATCGGTGCCGAGCTGAGCGAACGGGCGGTGAGTCAGTTGTTCGCCGAGCTGGGCGTCGAGCCGCATATCGAGGCCTGGAAGGGGGGGCGGTGCTTTCGACACGGCGACCTGACGGTCTTCCAGGGCGATATCTTCGCGCTGGAACCCGACGAGGTGGGGGCGGTGGATCTGGTCTACGATCGGGCGGCACTGGTGGCGATGCCGGCCCCCATGCGCAAGAGCTATGTCGCCCAGGTGTCGTCGCTCTCGGACGACGCGCCGCAGCTGCTGATCAGCTTCGAATACGACCCCCGCGAGATGGACGGCCCGCCGTTTCCGGTACTGCCGGTCGAGCTGGAGCGGCTCTATACCGGCACCCATGCCCTGGCAGAACTGTCGCGCAAGGATGTGATCGCCCATCAGCCGGTATTTCGCGAGGCCGGGGTGACGCGCTTCGTGGAAGTGGCCTGGCAGCTGCTACCCTCGGGCGTACGTGGCGTCTGAGCCTCGCCGGTACCAACAGGTCTTGTGGCTCGACAGGCCTGTCACCGCTGTCGGCCCCATGGCACGCCCGGGTGCGTCGACACGCCCGACAGCACTCGAACGAGGCTATGGGTAGAATGAGCGCCACGAGTCCCTTCGAGAGTCCCTCATGGAAATTCCCCTCTTTCAGGTCGATGCCTTCGCTTCCCGCCCCTTCGAGGGCAACCCCGCCGCCGTCTGCCCGCTGAGCGAGTGGCTGGATGACGCCACGCTGCAGGCCATCGCGGCCGAGAACAACCTGTCCGAGACCGCGTTCTTCGTGCGGGAAGCGACGGGATACCGGCTGCGCTGGTTCACGCCGACGGTGGAGGTCGACCTGTGCGGTCATGCCACGCTGGCGGCGGCATGGGTGATCTTCAACGAGTTGGGCGATACCGCCGATACCCTGGCGTTCATGACGCGCAGCGGCGAATTGCGCGTGCATCGCCACGAGGCGGGATTGGCGATGGACTTTCCGGCCCGGCATCCCCGGGCGATGGTGCCGTCCGAGGCCGTGTTGAGCGCCCTGGGGCTGGAGCGTGGCGAGGTGATGATGGCCGACGACCTGCTCGTCGTGGTCGAGGACGAATCCATCGTCGATGACGTGATCCCGGACATGGCCCGTCTGATGGCGCTACCGGGGCGTGGCGTGGCGGTTACCGCGCCGGGGCACGACTTCGACATCGTCACGCGCTGGTTCGGCCCCAAGGTGGGGGTGGAGGAGGATCCGGTGACCGGTTCGGCGCATACTTCGCTGGCGCCGTACTGGGCCGCGCGGCTGGGCAGGACGCGGCTGACCGCGCGGCAGGGCGGGCGTCGTCGCGGGCAATTGAGCTGCGAGGTCACGGGCGAACGGGTGATTCTCATCGGCCAGGTGGCGCCCTATCTGCGAGGCACGATCCGGATCGCGACCGGCCCTTGAGCGTCGCCCGCCCCCCGGCCGGGATGAGACAGGTGGCCGGCCAGGCGTCGTCGCCTGACCGGCCCGTGTCAGAAGGCTTCCGCGAGCGCCTCGCGGCGGGGGTGCTCGGCGCGTGCCTGGGGTAGCGCGGTGGGCATCGGCCGCCCGTCGTCGCCGACGGTGAAATGCTCGACCCTGACCACCATGTCGCTGGCCTGCTCGTTCAGCGAGCGGCTGGCGGCGGCGACCTGCTCGACCAGGGCGGCGTTCTGCTGGGTGACTTCGTCGAGCTGCGCCACGGCCTGGTTGATCTGCTCGATACCGCCGGACTGCTCGGTGGCGGCATGCGAGATATCCGTCACCAGTGACGACACCTTCTCGATGCGCGCGACGATCTCGGCGAGGGTGTCGTGGGTCGTCGAGACCAGGTCGTTGCCGCTGTCGATGGTGGCGACGTTGTGGGCGATGTGGTCGCGGATCCGCTTGGCCTCGTCGGCACTGCGGCTGGCCAGTTGGCGCACCTCGTCGGCGACCACCGCGAACCCCTTGCCGTGCTCGCCGGCGCGGGCGGCTTCGACCGAGGCGTTCAGGGCCAGCAGGTTGGTCTGGAAGGCGATGCCGTCGATGGCGCCGACGATGGTGGCGACGGTCTGGTTGGCGGTATGGATGGCCTGCATGGCGTCGCGTGCCTGATCCGCGACGGCCTGGGCCTGGACGGACTGTTCGGCGACCTGCGTGGCCAGGGTGCGCGCCTCGGCGGCATGCTGGGCGGTGTTGTGCACGGTCGAGGTCATCTGTTCCATGCTCGAGGCGGTCTCCACCAGCGACGCCGACTGCTCTTCGGTGCGCTGGGCCAGGTCCTGATTGCCCTGGGCGATCTCGCCGCTGGCCAGATCGATGGATCGTGCGTTGCCGCGAATACCGGCGACCAGGGTTTCCGTTTCCTCGGTGGCGCGATTGAAGGCCTGATAGAGGTTGGCCAGTTCGTCGCTACCGGCGGCATCGAGACGCTGGGTCAGGTCGCCGCCGCGGGCGTTGATGGCCTGCAGGTTACGCGTCAGCGGCCCGAGGATGCTGCGCACGACGAGCAGCGCCAGCGTCAGGGTGAGCAGTAGAACGGCCAGGGCCACGGCGATGTAAACCCACAGGTCGCTGCGTGCCGCGGCCCGCAACTGATCGGCCTGCGCGAGAATACCCGACGATGCCGCGTCCTCGACCTGTTTCAGGCGTTCGAGCTTGACGGTCTGCCAGTCGAACCACTGCTGCGGGTCGACGCCGAAGTTGCCCTGGTCGGCGCGCTCGATGGCTAGCTGGCGCAGCTTGTCGAGGCGATCGATCTCGGGGCCGGAAAGCGCCTGACGGTAGCGTTCGACGAGTGCCGGGCGGGCCAGCACCTGAAAACTGTCCAGGGCCGCGGCTTCGGTGCCCAACAGGCGCAGAAAGCGGTCGTAGGTGGCGTCCGTCATCCGGTCGGCGGCGAAGGTATTGGCCAGCAGGGCGCGTTCGATCCCTGCCAGGTCCTTGGCTTTCAGCAGTTCATAGTAGGCGGTCAGGCGCCTGGCGATGTCGGCATTGGCGGTCTGGTGGGCGAGCTGACCGGCCAGCCTCACCAGGGCATCGTCGATCCCGGTGTAGTAGGTCAGGGCCTGCGCCAGCGGGACCTGCAGGGTGTCCACGCGTTGGCGCATGGCGGAGAGTTCGCCGAGATCCTTCTCCGCCTTGGTGATGCTTTCTACGGCCGCCTGGCTGAGTTGCCCACGGTCGAGCGTGGCCAGGGTGTCGAGCAGGCGCTCGGCCCGCTGGTCGGAGGCGCCGCGCTGCGCTTGCAGCTTATCGCCGAAACTTTTTCCCTGGCTGCCGAGGAAACCGGCGGTCATCCCGCGTTCGCGCTGCAGCTCGTGAACCAGATTGCCCGCCTGCTGGGCCAGCGAGGTGAAGGTGTAGAGCCGATCCATACCCGTTGCGACCCTTTGGCGTTCGATCGCTCCGCTGACGGCGAAATAGAGCATCGCCAGGATGGGTAGCGCGAGCACCAGCAGGAATTTGCACTTCATCGAGAGGTGCTGCATGACATGCCTCATGAGAGATGTTCCCTATTGATTCATCTGATTCAGCGTTTGGAGATAGCGGTAGGGAGAGGCGTGTTTATTGTTGTGACGGGTGTTGTTTGTCTGTTGTGGGTGTTATCGGCCAGCGTGGTGGAAGCTTAAATCGATTGAGGTTCGGTGCGCTCGGCGCGGCAGAAAGCGAACGCCCCGAGCGTGCTCGGCTCGGGGCGTGCTGGCTCGACGTGGATCATCCCGACAAACGCCGAAAGGAGAACAACTCGGCCAGTGGATGCCCGCGGCCTTCGATCCGGGCACGCAACAGATCGGCACCGACCATGCTGTAGCTGATGCCGTTGCCACCGTAGGCCATGGCGAAGTGGACCCGGGGTCCATAGGTCGGGTGCGGGCCGAAGAAGGGCAGGCCGTCGTCGGTTTCGGCGAAGGTGCCGCCCCAGGAGAAGATGGGGTTGAGCGAGAGGTTCGGAAACAGCGCCTCCACCTTGGCGACGAGGGTTTCGGCCTTGGCGTGGACGCGCTGATCGCGTCGTGCGGGGATGTCGATGTCGTCGTCCTCGCCGCCGACCATCAGGCGGCCGTCGCCGGTGGTGCGCAGGTAGAGGTAGGGGCGTGCCGACTCCCAGATCAGGGTCGAGTTCAACGCACCCAGGCGTGCCGGCTCGATCGGATCGGTGATGAAGGCGTAGCTGCTGCGATTGACCGCCACCGACTGATCGAGCCAGCTCTGTGCCTCGTAGCCCGCGGCGACAATCAGGTGGCGGCAGGTCACGTCGGCCCCGCCCTGGGTGGTCAGGACGACGCGGTCGGCCTGCGGGCGGACGGCGGTGATCTCGGTGCGATCGTAGACTCTCCCGCCGGCGTCCAGCAGGCGGGCGAACAGTCGATGGGCCATGCGGTAAGGGTCGATGCGGGCGGCGAGCGGCGTGAGGATCGCGCCCGGTGCCTCGACGCCGAAATGCTCGCGAAGCGTATCGGGCTCCAGCCAGTCGGCGTCGAAGCCATGCTGGCGTCGGTACGCCCACTCCCGGCGCAGGCTGTCGACGTCGTCCGCGTCGCTGGCGAAATAGAGACTCTGCTGACGGGCGAAGTCGACATCGCCGACGCGATTCGCCAGTGCGTCGAGCGCGAGGATGGCATCGGCACAGGCCCGGTAGGCGTCGACGGCGCTGGCTTCGCCGACGCGCTCGGCGAGTTCGGTGAGGTGGGTGTCGATCTCGTACTGCAGCAGGGCGGTGCTGGCCGCGGAACTGCCCCAACCCACGTCGCGTCGTTCGAGCACGGTGACGTCATGGCCGTGCTGCGCCAGTTCATGGGCGATCAGTGCGCCGGTAATGCCGCCGCCGATCACCGCCACGTCGCAGGTTTCGTGGCTGTCGAGTCGGGGAAAGGCCTGGAACAGGCCGTTCTTGATGGCCCAGAAGGGGTAGCCGCTTTTCAGATCCATTGAAGGGCTCCGGTAGGGAATCGTCATGCGTCAGGCTTCAAGGTAGCCGGCTGGCGCTGAATGACCATCGCCGTCACCGGCGCCGCGCACCGAGATCCTTGCCCGAAGGTTCCATTGCATGGCGTTATTCGCAGTGATTATATTTCGCACTTCATATTTTGCCGATCGTTTAACGTCGATCAGATGAGAGAGTGGGGGCACCATGAACAAACCGGCAATACGCTACCTGTTTTCCGTGGGCTTGATGGGCATCGTCGGCGTCAGCCTGAATGTCTCGGCGGAGGTGGGTGAACGTGCATTGAAGGCGTGCCTCGCGCCGGACTTCGATCCGGCCGACGGGGCACCCTTCGTATCGCTGGACTCACCTACCTACCCGGCGATGGAGAAAAAGGTGGATAGGCTCGAAGATTCCGGCGATGCCACCTCCATGGAGGCGCTCGGGGCGCAGATGGAGGAAGCGCAAATGATGGGGGTGTTCGCCCTGCTGCCCATGAACAGTTTCTTCTTCTCGTTGGCCACCGCCCTGTGCAATCACGACATGTATGCGCAAAACGGCTGTGAAGGCATGTCGATGGCGTTTGGCGGCAAGGCGACGCTGGAAGACGTGACGATGGACGATGGGCAACTGAGCTACGTCATTCGGAGCCAGAAGGACGATAGCGTATACCGGATGACCATCGGAGACAGCGATTACAACACGGTCACGATGTCGGTGGTCGAGGGTGGCGAGACCACCGACTACGAACTGACACGGGATGCCGATGGCACGGAGCATTACCGGGCCGAAAGCAGCGATGGCGGTGCCATTCAATTCCTCGAGCGTCCGGACTGCTCCGGCACCTATACCCAGCGCGACATCCGCGACGGTCACCTGGACAGGGCGATCGACTTCGCGTGGACCTCCGCCAAGAGCGATGCGATGAAGGTCCAGTGGACGGATTGTCGATACGATAACGGCAAGAAAACCTGCAGTAGCGGCGAATTCTGAGAACGGACGAGCGCGGCCTCGTACTCCGTGTCGAGGCCGCGCCTGCCGGGGCTCGATTCAGGTGCCGGGGTCGACCAGGATCTTCACCTGCGCCTTGTCGGCGAGCAGCGCCTCGAAGCCCTGGCTGACCACGTCGCGAAGGGCGATGCGCGCGGTCACCAGGTCCTCGGCACGGTAGTAGCCCTGCTGCATCAGCGCGATCACCGCGGGGTAGATATGCCGGTAGGCGATGATGCCCTTGAGGGTACGCTCCTGGATCACCAGTTGATTGGGGTGAATCGCCGCTTCCGACTCCCAGATGCTGACGATCACCGTCTCGCCGCCGGCGTGGGTGCTGGCGATCGCCTGGTTGAGCACGGCGGGCAGGCCGGTGACCTCGAAGGCGACGTCGAAGCCACCGCCGCTTGCCGCCATGAGCCGCTCGACGATGTCGCCCTCGCTGGGGTCGTGCACGATCGCGCCCAGGTCGCTGGCGCGCTGCTTGCGCGCGGCGGAGACCTCGACGGCGTGAATCGATGCCGCGCCGGCGGCCTTGAGCGACTCGATCACCATCAGCCCGATCGGCCCGGCGCCGAACACCACCGCGTTGTCGCCTGCCTTGAGCGAACTCTGGCGCACCGCGTGCAGGCCGACCGCGGCGGGCTCGATCAGGGCGCCCTGCTCGTAGGAGAGCCCATCGGGCAGCCGATGCACCATGTGCTCGCCGACCACGGTGTACTCGGCGAAGCCGCCGCCGCCACCGGAGAGCCCGTGGAAGCCCAGTTGCGGGCTGAGGTTGTAGCGCTCCATCAGATAAGCGCCATCGCGGTTCGGCGAGAGGATCGGTTCGATGGCCACGCGGTCGCCCGGCTTGACGCGGCTGACCGCCTCGCCCACCTCGACCACCTCGCCGGCGAACTCATGGCCCATGATGATCGGTGCGCGCTGGCCACTGAGCGGATGCGGTGCGTCGACCGGAATGAAGATCGGCCCGGCGGCGTACTCGTGCAGATCGCTGCCGCAGATGCCGCAGGCGGCGACCTTCACCTTGACCTGGTGCGGATCGCTGAGGGTGGGCACGTCGACCGACTCGACGCGCAGGTCGCGGGCGCGGTACCACACGGCGGCCTGCATGGTGGAAGCATTGTTCATGGTAGGACCTCGCTGGTGTCATGAGGCGGGCCGGACTCGCGTTCCGGCCCGTAGCGGTTCAAGCCAGGTGATGGACGTCCTGCAGGCCGTACACGGGGGTGGGGATGCCCTCCATGCGCGCCTTGAGCTGCAGTGCCAGATAGCGGGAGTAGTGGCGCGACTGATGCAGGTTGCCGCCGTGGAACCATAGCGCCGGCTGCTGGGTGGGCTTCCACATGTTGCGCAGCTCGCCCTCCCAGGGGCCCGGGTCCTTGGTGGTAGCGGAGCCCAGTCCCCAGCATTTGCCCACCTTGTCGGCGACCTCCTGCGAGATGAGGCGCGCCGCCCAGCCATTCATCGAGCCGTAGCCGGTGGCGTAGACGATCAGGTCGGCGGGCAGTTCGCTGCCGTCGGTGAGCGTCACCGAGCGCGGGTTGATGCGCTCGATGCCCACCCCGCTGCGCAGCTTGATCTCGCCGTCGGCGACCAGTTCGCAGGCGCCGACGTCGATGTAGTAGCCGGAGCCACGGCGCAGATACTTGAGGAACAGCCCGGAGTCGTCGTCGCCGAAGTCGAGCATGAAACCCGCGCGTTCGAGACGCCGGTAGAAGTCGGCATCCTGCTCACGGATGGTGTCGAAGGCGGGGCGCTGGAAGTCGGGCAACAGTCGGTAGGGAATCGAGGCGAAGATCAGATCGGCCTTGTCGGTGGTGATGCCGTTGGCCACCGCCTCCTCGGAGTAGAGCGGGCCGAGCGCGTGTTCCATCAGCGAGTCGGACTTCACCACGTGGGTCGAGGAGCGCTGCAGCATGGTGACGTCGGCGTCGTTCTCCCAGAGTGCCGCACAGATGTCGTGGGCGGAGTTGTTGGCCCCCACCACGACTACCTTCTTGCCGCGGTAGGCATCCGGCCCCGGGTGCTGGCTGGAGTGCTGCTGCTCGCCCTCGAAGGTCTCGGCACCGGGGAAGTGCGGCACGTTGGGCACTCCCGACATGCCGGTGGCCAGGATCAACTGCTTGGGCTTGAGCGTGATCCGCTCGCCGTCGCGGTCGACGTGCACCGTCCATTCGCCGCTGGCCTCGTCGAAGCTGGCGCTCTCGCACTCGGTGGAACTCCAGTAGTTGAGCTCCATGACCCGGGTATACATCTCCAGCCAGTCACCGATCTTGTCCTTGGGCGCGAACACCGGCCAGTTGTCGGGGAAGGGCAGGTAGGGCAGGTGGTCGTACCATACCGGATCGTGCAGGCACAGCGACTTGTAGCGATTGCGCCAGGCATCGCCGGGGCGCGGATGCTTGTCGACGACGAGGGTCGGCACGTCGAGCTGGCGCAGGCGCGCGGCGAGGCCGATGCCGCCCTGGCCGCCACCGACGATCACGCAGTAGGGCTGGCGGCTGTAGCCGAGTTCGCGTGCCTCGCGCTGGCGTGCCTCCAGCCAGGTCTCGCGCGACTTGTCGGCACCGTGCTCGGCCCCCTTGGGGCGGCGCGTGCCGAGCGGCTCGGGGTGGTCCTTGAGTTCCTGCAGGGTGGTCAGCAGGGTCCAGCACTTGCCGGCTCTCAGGCGCAGCAGGCCCTTGCCGCGGGCCACGGCGGTCTCGAAGGTGAACCAGGCCTCGGTCACCCCGTCGCTCTCGGTAGCCTCGCCGTCGATCCGCCAGTGGGATGGGCGGGTCTCGTCCAGCGTGGCGTTGAGCATCGACTGAATGGCGTCCTTGCCTTCCAGGGTCTTGAGGTTCCAGGTGAAGGCGACCAGGTCGCGCCAGTAGCACTCCTCGTCGAACAGGGCCAGGACCCCGTCGATGTCGCGCTGTTTCAATGCGCTCTCGACGTCGTCCAGCCAGTGTTGGGCGTCCTGGGTTGGCGTGCGTGTCGTCATCGTTGTTCTCCGCTTGTTCAGGGGTGACACACCCCGGCCCTCGCAGAAAGCATGCCAACGCTCCACGCACGGCCGAAACCGACGATAACTCATTGAAAAGCGAAGGATGATAGATCGGGTTGGCGTCGCGGAGTCACGTCGTTTCGATCCTGAGACGTGACACCTGTCATGTAACGCCCGGGCCCTGGCGTTACACCTGTAACGCTCGACCAAGGATGGAGCGGGTGCCGATTGACGCTCGGCCCGAGCGGCATAGTCTGAAAGGGGTTCGATCGGATAACGACAAGGCCCGTCACCGGTGACCAACGACACGGCAAGGCGGGCGTGGAGAGGTAGCGATGCCGCTACGCGACGAGCAACGCCAGCATATCGAGACCCTGGTGCGCCTCAGCGCCGGCCAGGCGGGTGGCCTGGACGACTGTCGCGAGGTGATCCGGCGCTCCTGGGAGCGCTGCGTGGACGAGTACCGCCTCGACCCGGGGCGCCCCCGACCGGTACGCGTGCTGACCCAGCAGGCGCTCAGGGAACACCGCGAGTCGGTGGACGAGCTGTTGCACGTGGCGCGTGCCGGTGTCGACCAGCTCTTCACCCAGATCGCGCCGCTGGGCTATGTGCTGCTGCTCACCGACCGGCGCGGCATTACCGTGGACTTTCGAGGACAGCGCGGCCAGGACGCGGAGCTGCGCCGGGCCGGGCTCTACCTGGGGGCCGACTGGGACGAGCGTTACGCGGGGACCTGCGCGGTGGGCACCTGCGTTCACGACGCCCAGGCCATCATCTGTCACCAGCGCGAACACTTCGATGCCACCCATATCGGCCTGACCTGCACGGCGGCGCCGATCACCGACCCGCAGGGCAACGTCATCGCCGTGCTGGATATCTCCGCCCTGCAATCGCCGCGCAGCCAAGCGAGCCAGAATTTCGGGCTGCCGCTGGTCAGCCTCTATGCGCGGATGATCGAGGATGCCTACTTCCTGCATCGCTACCGCGACTGCCTGATCCTGCGTTTCGACGCCGCCCGCGAGTTCGTCCACCTCAATGGCCGGGGGCTCATCGCCATCGAGGAGGACGGCAGCGTGATCGCCGCCAATGGCGAGGGGCGCGCGTTGATCGAGGCGCACCTGCGCCGCTGGCCGGCCTGGACACCGGGCTGGGTGCCGGCGGTCACGCAGTTGTTCGACGCCGAACTCGGCGAGCTGCTGAGCATTCCCGCCACCCGCGAGGATCACATCCGCGCCTTTCGCGTGCGTGCCGGCGACACGTCCTGTTTCGCCACGCTGATCGAGCCGCGCAGCCGGCGACCGGCGGCGCGGGTCACGCCGTCGTCGCCCGCGCCGGTACCGGTGCTGGATCGCCTGGCCGCCGACGATGCGGCCATGCATCGGCTGCTCAAGCTGGCGCGGCGGCTGCGCAACGAGACGGTCAGCGTGCTGATCACCGGCGAGACCGGGACCGGCAAGGAGGTGCTGGCGCGGGCCCTGCATGACAGTGGCAGTCGCGCCGGCGGCCCGTTCGTGGCGGTCAACTGTGCGGCGATCCCCGAATCGCTGATCGAGAGCGAGCTGTTCGGCTATCTGCCGGGGGCCTTCACCGGCGGGCGCAGCAAGGGCATGCGCGGATTGATCCAGCAGGCCGACGGCGGCACGCTGTTCCTCGACGAGATCGGCGACATGCCGTTGTCGCTGCAGACCCGGCTGCTGCGGGTCCTGGCCGAGCGCGAGGTCATGCCGTTGGGCGCCGAGAAGGCCGTGCGCGTCGATCTGCGGGTGATCACCGCGACCCATCGCGACATGAACGCGTTGATCGCCGGTGACCGCTTTCGCGAGGATCTCTACTACCGGCTCAACGGGGCGCAACTGCATCTGCCGGCGCTGCGCGAACGCGCCGACCGACACTACGTGATTCGCTGTGTCTACGATGCCCTGGTGGCCGAGCGCGGCAGCGACGTTCGGCTGCGTGCCGATGCCATGAGTGCGCTGCTGGCCTATGCCTGGCCGGGCAACATTCGCCAGTTGCGCAATGCGCTGGACTTCGCGCTGGCCACGGTGGAGGGCGACGAGATCACCGTCCACGACCTGCCCGAGACGTGTCAGGGCGAGCTGGCCGGCGCGCCGCAGCTCATCGATGCCGCCCCGCCGGCGATGACGATGCACGAGGGCCGGGAATTGCAGGCGCTGCTGCAGGATGCTGGCTGGAACGTCAGCCGCGTGGCGCGCCGGCTCGGCGTATCGCGGCCCACCGTCTATCGACGCATGCGCCGCCACGGCCTGGTGCCGCCCAATCGCCGCGAGACACAGTGCCCGACCGAGTAAGGCGTGGCCGGTGGCCGAGTCGGCGCCGAGAAGACCCGGCACGCCAAGGAGGAGGTGGACATGGAACAGCGCATGAGCCTGGTCACGCTGGGGGTGGCCGATCTGACACGGTCACGCCGATTCTACGAGACGGGGCTGGGGTGGCGGGTCGGGCAGGCCGTCGCCGGCGAGGTGGTGTTCTTTCAACTCAATGGCCTGATCCTGTCGCTCTACCCGCGCGATGCCCTGGGTCGTGATGCCGGGATCGAGGCCTCGGGCAGTGGCTTTTCCGGTATCACGCTGGCCTACAACGCACGCCGACGCGAGGACGTGGACATGGTGTTGAGCGAGGCACAGCGGGCCGGCGGTCGCCTGGTGAAAGAGCCCCGTGAGGCCGACTGGGGCGGTTATTCGGGCTACTTTGCCGACCCCGACGGGCATCTCTGGGAGGTGGCCTACAATCCCTTCTTCCCGATCGACGACAAGGGCAGGACGACGCTGGACGGGTGACGCCGGCGCGACTACCAGCCCAGCCAGCTGCGCAGCCGCTGCCCCGGCGACGCCGGGCCGGCCACCGTGCGCTCGGGGTTGCCGGACAGCCGGTCGGCGGCGAGCCTGAGCGGCCCCATGATCGCCTCGAGGTGGTGCTGGCAGAGTCGCCGGCTGACGGCGCCCGGGCACTGTGCCATCAGCAGTCCGCAGTGATAGATGGCGGTATCCAGCGCGTCGCCGACCTCCGCGAAGGGCGCGGCTTCCTGGCGGCAGCGTTGCAGTTCCCCGGAGAGCATCTGGAGCAACCCGGCATCCAGCCAGCAGGGGGTGTCGTCACCTCCCGTCTTGGCGGCCACGGAGCGCTGGACCGCCTGGAAGGAGACATGCAGAAAGACACAGGTGTAGTAGAGCTGGGAGCGTTCTGCCGTCATGGGAATGCCATAGCGCTTTTCAATGAGACTGATTATTATTTTTGTTGACGGTGCCCGCCTTGTCAAACCCGGCGTGTGAGGGCCGCTGCCCGGAATGGCTCGAACAGAAATCCTTAACCCGCTATCTTTCCCTGACACACTCGTCGGCCGACGCTCACAATGACGGTCGACCTTGCACATCGTTCAGGAGGCTTCATGAGCCAGGACAGCGGCTACATTCCCCCGACAGTCTGGGAACCCAAGGAAAGCGGCGGCAAGTTCGCCAGCATCAACCGCCCGGTGGCGGGGCCCACCCACGAGAAAGCACTCCCGGTGGGCAAGCATCCGTTCCAGCTCTACTCGCTGGCCACGCCCAACGGCGTCAAGGCCGGGGTAATGTTCGAGGAACTGCTGGCCCAGGGCCACGACGCCGAGTACGACGCCTGGCTGATCGATATCGGCGAGGGCGACCAGTTCGGCAGCGGCTTCGTCGCGGTCAATCCCAACTCCAAGATCCCGGCGCTGATGGACCATGGCACCACGCCGGCGACCCGGGTGTTCGAGTCCGGCTCGATCCTCCTGTATCTGGCCGAGAAGTTCGACGCCTTCCTGCCCGGGGAACACGGTGCCCGGACCGAGACGCTCAACTGGCTGTTCTGGCAGATGGGTAGCGCGCCCTTCCTCGGCGGTGGCTTCGGGCACTTTTACGCCTACGCGCCGGAGAAGCTCGAATACCCGATCGACCGTTACGCCATGGAGACCAAGCGTCAGCTCGACGTGCTCGACCGTCGACTGGCGGAGTCGCGCTATCTGGCCGGCGACGCGTACACCATCGCCGACATCGCCAACTGGGCCTGGTACGGTCAACTGGTGCTCGGCCGGCTCTACGATGCCGCCGAGTTCCTGCAGGTGCAGACGTATACCAACGTGGTGCGCTGGGCCGAGGAGATCGATGCCCGTCCGGCGGTCCAGCGCGGGCGCATGGTCAACCGCACCTTCGGCGAGCCGTCGAGCCAGCTCCACGAGCGCCACGACGCCAGCGACTTCGAGACCAAGACCCAGGACAAGCTCGAGGCGCAGCGGTAACGTTCTCGTCGAGCCCGGCACCTGACGCGGGCTCGATGTCCGGCCTTCAGGTCAGCAGATCCGCCACCGAGTCGAGGATCTCGCGCGGTCGGAAGGGGTAGCGCTCGACATCCTCGCGGCTCGAGATCCCGCTCAGCACGAGGATCGTGTGCAGGCCGGCCTCGATGCCGGCGATCACGTCGGTGTCCATGCGATCGCCGATCATTCCGGTGCGCTCCGAATGGGCGCCGAGCTTGTTCATCGCCGAGCGGAACATCATCGGGTTGGGCTTGCCGACGTAGTAGGGCTCGCGCTTGGTGGCGGCGGTGATCAAGGCGGCCACCGAGCCGGTGGCGGGCAGCGGCCCTTCGGGGCTGGGTCCGGTGACGTCGGGGTTGGTGGCGATGAAGCGCGCGCCGGCGTCGATCAACCGGATCGCCCGGGTGATCGCCTCGAAGGAATAGGTGCGCGTCTCGCCGAGGACCACGAAGTCCGGTGCGACGTCGGTCATCACGAAGCCCGCTTCGTGGATCGCCGTGGTCAGGCCGGCCTCGCCGATGACGAAGGCCGAGCCGCCGGGCGCCTGGTCGCGCAGGAAGGCGGCGGTGGCCAGGGCGGAGGTCCAGAGCCTATCCTCGGGAACGTCGATGCCGATACGCATCAGGCGGGCACTCAGGTCGCGTGGCGTATAGATGGAGTTGTTGGTGAGCACCAGAAACGGCGTGGCCTGGCTGCGCCATCGCTCGATCAGTTCGGCCGCGCCGGGCAGGGCGCGGTCCTCGCGTATCAGTACGCCGTCCATGTCGGTGAGCCAGCAGTCGATCGTCCGTTGGGTCATGCCGGGTGTCCTGTCGTCGTGTCGATGGGTCCAGAATACGTTCAAGCGCGGCGCTCTGCAGCCGCGCGGTCGTTCTCGAAGAAACAGCAAGAGGGAAGTCCATGGCTCACGACTGGGTGGCCTTCGCCAAGCAGCTGCGTTCCATCGCCCAGACCGGGCAGACCTACACCACCAACAAGTACGAGCTCGAGCGCTACCGCCAGCTCGAGACGCTGACCAACCAGATGTTCGCGGTGCTCGGCGACGTGCCGATCGAGCGGGTGGAAAACTTCATCGTCCCCGACCGTGGCTACGCCACGCCCAAGGTCGACGTGCGCGGCGCGCTGTTCGACGGCGACCGCGTGCTGCTGGTGCGCGAGATCAAGGACGGACGCTGGACCCTGCCGGGCGGCTGGGCGGACGTCAACGAGGGGCCCTCGAGCTGCGTGCTGCGCGAGATCGCCGAGGAGGCGGGGCGATGCGCCAGCAACCCGCGCCTGGCGATGCTCAAGGACCGCAGCCTGCACCCCTATACGCCGGTCTCGCCGGATCATATCTACAAGCTGTTCTACGTCTGTGACGACGACGGCGGCGAGTTCGTGCCCAACAACGAGACCGACGCCGCCGATTTCTTCGCGCTCGACGCCCTGCCGCCGCTCTCCGAGGGGCGGACCCTGGCCGTGGACATTCACCAGTGCCGGGAATTCCAGCGATCCGGGGCGCCGAGCGTCTACAGTGACTGAGCGCAAGCCGCGACTCATGGACGAGGAGAAAGAGCGATGAAGACACTCTGGCAGGGCTACCTGAACAGCTCGCTGATTCTGCGGGTGACCCTCGCCCTGATACTCGGCGTGATCGTCGGCCTGGTCGGCGGGCAGACGGCCGCCACCTGGCTGGCGCCGTTCGGCGAGCTGCTGCTGCGGCTGCTGAAGTTCCTGATCGTGCCGATCGTGCTGTTCACGCTGATGGTGGGCATCAACCAGGGCGAACGCGGCAGCCTGGGGCGCACCGGCCGCAAGCTGCTGGCGTACTACGTCGTCACCTCGGCCCTGGCGATCGTCGTCGGGTTGGCCGTGGCCACGCTGTTCGAGCCGGGCAGCGGCATGACCCTGGATCAGAGCGCGCGAATCGAGGTGCCCGAGAATCCGGGTTTCGTCCACGTACTGCTGAGCATCGTGCCCGACAACATCGTCTCGGCGTTCGCCGAGGTCAACCTGCTGGGGATCATCTTCACCGCCATCGTCTTCGGCATCGCGCTGTTGATGCTGCGTGCATCAAAACGTCAGGGGGAACTGGGCGAGCACCTCTATCGGGTGATCGAAGGGCTCAACGAGGTGACTCTGCGGGTGATGGGCGGGGTGCTGCAGTACGTGCCCATCGGGGTGTTCGCGATCGTCGCCGGGACGGTGGGCCGACAGGGGCTGGACACCATTCTCTCGCTGGGCGACATGGTGGCGGTACTCTACATCGCCCTGGCGGTGCAACTGGTCATCTATACCGGGCTCATGGGGCTGTTCGGGGTGCGCCCGGGCGGTTTCTTCCGCGAGGCGCGCACGCCCATGGCCACGGCCTTCGCTACCCAGAGCAGCTCGGGGACCCTGCCGCTGACCCTCGATGCCGCGCGCCGCCTGCGACTGCCGCGCAGCATCTACGGCGTCAGCCTCCCGCTGGGGGCGACCATCAACATGGATGGCGCGGCGATCCGTATCGCGATCTCGGCGGTGTTCGCCGCCAACGTGATCGGTGCACCGCTGGATCTGACCAGCATGCTCGAGATCGTGGTGATCGGCACGCTGACCTCGATCGGCACCGCCGGGGTGCCGGGCGCCGGCATCGTGATGATCGCCACCGTCTTTACCCAGGTGGGACTGCCGATCGAGACGGTCGCGCTGCTGACCTCCATCGACGCGCTGGTCGGCATGGGCTGCACGGCGCTCAACGTCACCGGCGATCTGGTCGGCACGGCGATCATCGCCCGCAGTGAACGTGGCAACGCCGGTCGATCGGACGAGACCGTCCCCGAGGCGAGTGACTAGCACGGGGGGAGAGAGGGCGGCAGGGCCGCCGCCCTCTCGGCCGCGTTACAGTCGGACCAGCATCTTGCCGGTGTTGCCCCCTTCGAAGAGCTTGAGGAAGGCGTCGGGGGTGGCGTCCAGGCCCTCCTCGACGGTTTCCTTGTAGCTTATCTCGCCATTCGCCACGCGCGGGCCGACCTCCTCGAGGAACCGGGGATAGTGGTCCCAGTGATCCATGACGATGAAGCCCTCCATGCGCGCCCGGTGGAACAGCAGCTTCGACAGGTTGCTGGGGCCGGGGGTGGGGCCTTGGGCGTTGTAGCTGTCGATCAGCCCGCACACGGCGATGCGCGCGCCGAGGCGCAGGTTGTCGAGTGCCGCTTCCAGGCAGGCCCCGCCGACGTTCTCGTAGTAGACGTCGAAGCCGTCGGGACAGGCCTTGTGCAGATCGGCGGCGAGCTCGCGGGCATCCTTGCCCCGGTAGCTCACCGGCGTGACGCCGAGCGATTCCAGCCACTCGAGCTTTTGCGGGGCACCGGCGATGCCGACCACTCGGCCACCCTTGGCCTTGGCCAGTTGCACGGTGAGGGAGCCCACCGCGCCGCTGGCGGCGCTGACCAGCACGTTGTCGCCCTCGCGCATGTCTGCGATGCGATTGAGGCCGGTCCAGGCGGTCATCCCGGGCATGCCCAGCACGCCGAGATAGGCCTGCTCGGGGACGCCCAGGTCGGGCAGCTTGTGCACGGCCTCGCCGGAAAGCTGGGCGACGTCGCGCCAGCCGGCCCCGTGGCTGACCTTGTCGCCTTCCTGAAAGCGCGCATCGCGCGAGGCGATCACCTCGCCGACCGCCGCGCCGTCGAGCGGTTCGCCGGCGACGAAGGGATCGATATAGGTGCGCTGGCCGCTCATGCGTCCGCGCATGTAGGGGTCCACCGACAGCCAGGTGTTGCGAATGCGCACCTCGCCGTCGGCCAGCTCGGGCAGTTCGCGATGCCGTAGCGCGAACAGGTCGCGCGACGGCATGCCGGTGGGGTAGTCGATGATGGTGAAGTAGTTCGATTCCATGGCAATGGCCTGTCGTTTGGTGGCTAACGGCTTACAGCCTAACGCAATGCGCCGCCATGTCACGAACACCAGCGCTCACGACTGGCGCTGCTTGATCTGTTCCTTGAGCGCGCCGGGGACCTGCTTGATGATCAGCCGGTCCTGGCTCTCGTCGTATTCGATGCCGTTGCCCAGCAGGTGCGAGTCGAAACTGATCGAGACGCCGCCGGAACGCCCCGTCAGGCGCTTGAACTGTTGCAGGGTGCGCTTGTCGGGGGGGATTTCCGGGGCCAGGCCATAGTCCTGGTTGCGGATGTAGTCGTAGAAGGCCTTGGGCTGCTGCTCGTCGACCAGCTCGGAGAGTTCGTCGAGGGTGATCGGCTCGCCGCGCCGGGCCTGATCGCTGGCGTAGTCGATCAGTGCCTCGGTCTTCTCGCGACTCTGTTCCTCGGGCAGGTCCTCGCTTTCCACGTAGTCGCTGAAGGCCTTGAGCAGGGTGCGGGTCTCGCCGGTGGCATCCACGCCCTCCACGCAACCTAGCCAGTCGCGAAAGCCCTCGGCGAGCTTCTTGCCGCCGCGATCCTTGTTGTAGGCCACGTACTGGCGGGAGTTGCCGGCACGCATCTGGCCGAGGTCGATGCGCGCGGCGAGCGTCGCCTGGGCGACGTTGAGCTGCGACACGGGGGCCACCGCCAGCCGTTCGTCGATGCCGAAGCCCTCGCGATGGTGGAGCAGCGCCAGAGTCAGGAACTCGGCCTCGCCCTGGCGGTTGTGGACGAACAGCAGGTGCCCGCCGGTGGGCAGGTGGTCGTCGAGCAGGGGGCGCAGGCTCTCCGCTGCCGCTTTCGTGACGTCGACGAAGGCCTCGGCCGGCGGCGCCCCGTCGTCGGTGCTGGCCAGATAGCGCGGCAAGATCGCCGCCAGGGTGGCCGACGGAGCGTCCTCGGCGAAGTAACCCCAGGCCTTGGCCTTGGCGTGGAAACTGCTGGTCAGGCTGGCCAGCAGATCGTCCACGGGGCCCGCGTCGGTCAACACGGCAGTGGCGCTGACCAGGCTGGCCGGCGCGTCGCTCCCGGGTTTATCGATACGGTGGACGATGCTGTGAATAATCGGCATGACACTCGCCTGGCTGAGGATGGGGCGGCGATGGTAACTCGCCTGGGTGGCGATCAATAGCCCATGAACGAACCACCCCGCGCCGGATGGCGCGGGGTGATCGCAGGGACGTGGCCCAAGGTCCGGGAGCCGGCTCAGTCGTAGAGTTCCGCCTTGGCATCGCGCATGACGTCCTCGCAGGCGGCCTGATGGGCGAGCTGGGTGAGCAGCCCCTGGGTGACCTCGAACCCCTTGCCGAGACAGGTATCGACGTCAGCGCGGCTGACGATGGGGGTGACGTCGTAATCGATCTTCAAGGTTCTGCCGCTGCCGTCCAGCCTGTCGGCGAGCGATCGCAGACGCCAGGCGATGCGCTCCTTCCAACTGGATGATTCTTCTGCCCCGTCGCTGACGCTGAACGTGCATTGCCACTCAGGTTTGTAGACCTTCATGAGAACCTCCTGTATCGGCTTGGTAATCACTGTTGGATCGTGACCGCTACTCCCTCTTTGATGATGTTGCCGGGCCCAGCATAGCGAAAATCCCGGTTTGGCGCAGGTGGGCCCGATATTGCCGAGCTACATGGGCAGTGAGTCGTCACTTCATGTCATGGTGCCGAGGCATGCAGGCCCTGGGCGACGAGCGCATCCGCCAGCGCCCGGGACGCCAGGGCGAACTCAACCCGTGCCGCCGCCAGGGCGCTGTCATCCTTCGATGCAAAGTCGCGTTCCAGGCGGTCGAGTCGCAGCTTGGCGCAAGCCAGGCGGCGCGCCAGGGTCGTCGCGACCAGGTCGTCGGTCAGTTCGATCGTCATCGATAACGTATCCATCGGAGGCTCCTCGCCGGAAGTCAGCGGCCAGGGGATCAGGCAGTGTTCCTGGAGCGTATCAGCCGCATACCGCCATCACCGAGGCAGTAACGCTCTTGCAATATATCGACCGGAGGTAGGCTGGCTTGAGTGCGACGTCTCGGTATGCCCGAGCGACGACGCTATCGATGGCGGCTTCCCTGTCGCCTCCCCGACGAGCGGGGGCGGTGGGTTCCTCGCGTGGGAGGGTCACCTTGAATGTAGAAAGCCCCGTGGGCCGCCGTAAAGGATCGCCGCCGGAAAATTCGCGGGACCCGTGCGGCGGCGGTTTTTGACCCGGTTGGACGATGAATATTGCCCATGGCCGGGATCGAGGCCGCCTATGAGCCGCTACGCTCGCGGGGCGATCGCTTCGCCGCCAGCCCAGGCAGGGCGGGCGCCGCGGGGCGTGTCGCCGGGTTGGCCGGCGTGTGGCTCGCGCGCGTCGTACGCTTTTCGGGCGTCCCGGTCGGTCGGGCGCGTTGGACAGCCCCGGTGGTTTCACACTATACCTCCCACGATGCGTCGCACCCGGTCTCGCCGATGAGGGACAAAATCGCCAGGCATTGCCCGTCGGGTTGCGCGGGAGCAAGGATGGACGGCCCCGAACGCCGATCGAGAGCCACGGCGTGGCACAGCGCCACGCTTTCATGACAGGAGAGTAACTACCGTGACCAGCGATGATCGCAAGCCCACGACAACCGATGCCGGGATCCCGGTCGCCAGCGACGAGCATTCTCTGTCTGTCGGCCCCGACGGGCCGCTGCTGCTCCACGATCATTATCTGATCGAGCAGATGGCCAACTTCAACCGCGAGCGGATCCCCGAGCGTCAGCCTCACGCCAAGGGCGGCGGCGCCTTCGGCCGGTTCGAGACCACCGAGGACGTTAGCCGTTATACCAGGGCCGCGGTGTTCCAGAAAGGCACCAGGACCGATGTGGTAATGCGCTTTTCCACCGTCGCCGGCGAGCGCGGCAGCCCGGATACCTGGCGCGATCCGCGCGGGTTCTCGATCAAGTTCTACACCAGCGAAGGCAACTACGACATGGTGGGGAACAACACGCCGGTGTTCTTCGTACGCGACCCGATGAAGTTCCAGCATTTCATCCGCTCGCAGAAGCGCCGCGCCGACAATCACCTCCGCGACCATGACATGCAGTGGGATTTCTGGACGCTGTCACCGGAGTCGGCCCATCAGGTCACCTGGCTGATGGGCGACCGCGGCATCCCCAAGACCTGGCGGCACATGAACGGCTATTCCAGTCACACCTACATGTGGACCAACGCCCAGGGCGAGAAATTCTGGGTCAAGTATCACTTCAAGACCGATCAGGGCATCGAGTGCCTGACCCAGGACGAGGCGGACCGCCTCTGCGGCGTGGACAACGACTATCACACCCGCGACCTGTATGAAGCGATCGACCGCGGTGAATGCCCGAGCTGGACGCTGTACATGCAGGTCATGCCGTTCAAGGATGCGGATACCTATCGTCTGAACCCCTTCGACCTGACCAAGGTCTGGCCGCACGACGACTATCCGCTGATCAAGGTCGGCAAGCTGACGCTGGATCGCAACCCCACCGACTATCACACCGAGATCGAACAGGCGGCCTTCGAGCCCAACAACCTGGTGCCCGGTATCGGCATCAGCCCCGACAAGATGCTGATCGCCCGCGTGTTCTCCTACGCCGATGCGCATCGTGCGCGGCTCGGGGTCAACTACAAGCAGATCCCGGTCAACTCGCCGCTCGCGCCGGTACACAGTTACAGCAAGGACGGGGCGATGCGCGTGAAGAACGTCAGCGACCCGGTCTATGCGCCCAACTCCAAGGGCGGGCCGGCGGCGGACGGCGAACGTTACCCCACCGACTCCACCTGGCAGGCCAGCGGCGACATGGTCCGTGCGCCCTATACGCTGCGCCAGGACGACGACGATTACGGCCAGGCCCACGACCTGATCAACAAGGTGATGGACGAAGCGGCCCGCGACCGGCTGGTCGACAACGTGGTCGGTCACGTGCTGGGCGGCGTCAAGGAGCCGGTACTCTCGCGGGTCTTCGAGTACTGGAAGAACATCGACGCGACCATCGGCCGGCGCATCGAGGAAGGGGTGAAGGCGAAGCTGAACTGAACCGGTCGCGACCGATACCGGGACCACCAGCGGCCCGCCAGCCACCCGGCTGGCGGGCCGCTGTCGTCAGGGCGTGCAGCGGTAGAAGTGTGCCGGCAGGAAATTGATCGGCTCGAACTCGCGGGTCACCTTGGAGAAGGTCCGGCGCAGCGTGGGCAGCAGCTTGGGCGAGAACTGGTAGAGCAGGAAGGTGCCGGCGGGCGAGATCACCTGACGCGTCGCATTGAGGATGCTTTCGCCGACCGGGCCGGGCAACGTGCTGAAGGGGATGCCGGCAATGACGTAGTCGACCTGACCCAGTTCACGTTCGGCGAGAATCTGCTCGATATCGGCCGCCGAGCCATGGACCACCTGCATGCGCGGATCGGGATAGACGCGCTGGATGTAGTCGACGAAGTCCGCATTGGTCTCGATCACGATCAGCACCGCATCGGCGGGCATCTGGCGGAGGATCTCGCGGGTGAAGGTGCCCACCCCCGGGCCGTATTCGACCAGCACCCGGGTATGCTGCCAGTCGATATGAGTCAGCATGCGTCGCACCAGGAAGGGCGAGCTGGGGATGATCGAGCCCAGCATTTTCGGGTGCTTGAAGAAGTTGCGGGCGAACAGCGCCATCTGGCGGTGGCGGGAAGGGGGGGACTGGCGTCGGATCGGCTCGTCGGGCTTCATGGGTGGCGCTCTTGGTTCGCGAAAGCGTTTGGCAACGCTGTTCATCTCACCCTAGACCACCGCACCGCTTACTGAAAGGGGGCCGGCGACGGGGAAGGCGCCGCCGGGTTCGGGAGAACGGCGCGGCGGCTCGCCCGGTCGCCGTGCCGTCCGCGCCTCACTCGCCGGTCGAGTCGACCAGTTGCTGGCGCCGGGCACCGCCCTGGCGCTCGAGCATCCAGCCCGGGTATTCGGGGGGCAGTTCGCTGACGCGGTCGAGGGTGGCGAGTTCGGCGTCGTTGAGCCGGACCCGGGTCGCGGCGACGTTGTCGTCGAGCTGGTCGATGCGCTTGGCGCCGACGATCACGCTGGTCACCGCCGGGCGGTGCAGCAGCCAGGCCAAGGCGATCTGTGCCACCGAGACGCCGTGAGCCTCGGCGATGCCGCGCATCGCATCGATGCAGTCGTAGGCGCGCTCGACATTCACCGGCGGGAAGTCGAAGTGGGTACGGCGGCTGCTGCTCTCGGCCTGCGTGTCGCGCCCGTACTTGCCGCTCAACAGGCCGCCGGCGAGCGGGCTCCAGACCATCAGGCCGAGATTCTCGCTGTTGAGCAGGGGGATCAGTTCACGCTCGAGGTCGCGCCCGGCCAGGGTGTAGTAGGCCTGCAGCGATTCGAAGCGCGCCAGCCCGTGGCGTTCGGCGATGCCCAGCGCCTTCATGATCTGCCAGGCTGCCCAGTTGGAGACCCCGACATAGCGTACGTGGCCGTGGCTGACCAGATTGTCCAGGGCGCGCACGGTCTCCTCGATGGGCGTGGCCGGATCGAAGCCGTGAACCTGATAGAGGTCGATGTGATCGACCTGCAGACGCTTCAGGCTGGCCTTGACGCCGTTCATGATGTGATAGCGCGACAAGCCGCGCTGATTGACGCCCGGGCCGGTATCGCCGAACACCTTGGTGGCGAGGACCACGTCGTCGCGGGCCACGTCGAGATTCTTCAGCGCCTGACCGGTGATGACCTCGGCCTTGCCCTGCGAGTAGATGTCGGCGGTATCGATGAAATTGATGCCGGCGTCCAGCGCGCGACCGATCAGGGTATCGGCGTCCTTCTGCTGCAGGTCGCCGATCTGGCTCCACAGTTCGCCTTCGCCGCCGAAGGTCATGGTGCCGAGACACAACTCGGAGACGAATAGGCCGGTATTGCCGAACTGGCGATAGCGCATGCGATGGCTCCTCTTCAGGCCGGAAATCGTTTGCCGCTTTGCAGTATGGTCGTCACCCGCCGCCGGGGAATAGCGCGATCCTGCTGAATGCGTGTCGGATTCTATGGAGATTTCCGGGAGGAGAGTCGCGTGCCGTCTGGGCGGCCCGGTTCGTGCGACCGGGCCGGTGGTTCAGAGCTTCTTTCAGAACCGGTGGATGGGATGGGCTTCCTCGGTGGCAAGGCCCGAGGCGTCGGACCGTTGCGAGGGCGCTGTACACCCATCCCTGGGCGCTACCTTTGCCATCCATGGCAAAGGACCCTCGCTTCGCCTTGCCCCCGACGCCCATCATCATCGGGGTTTGGAAATGCGTTCTCAGAGAGGGTCACGACGACTTGGCATTGTGCTTCGGCTTTTGCTTCTGCGACGCCGAGGCCATCTGCTCGAGTTCGTCTTCGCTCATGGAGTCGTACATCGACTTGGCGGCGCCGTCGAGTTCGCTGGCCTTCTTCTCGCCGCGCTTGGCGGCGAGCGCGGCACCGGCGGCTTTCTGCTGGGCTTCGGATTTGGCGGGCATGGGATAACCTCCTGTCGTCCGGGGCGCCGGTCCGGTGGCGCCGAATTACCATCGCGGGCTGGCTACCCGCTGGTTATCAGACTAGATGGCTGGGTACGTCATGCCAATCGTCGGGCGGTCATCGTCGTTTGCTGGTGGCCTGACGCCCGGTCAAACGCCGCCCCGGCACAAGGCCGGAGGGCGGAGCAAGCGGCAGCGGCGGCACGTTTCAGGTCTCGGGCAGCTCGGCGTTGTGATAGACGTTCTGCACGTCGTCGAGGTCGTTGAGGGTGTCGATCAGCTTCTCGAACATCGCCACGTCGTCGCCCTCCACTGCCGTGGTGGTCTGCGGGATGAACTGGATCTCGTCGACATCGAACTCGATCTCGCCGAAGGCGTCGGTCAGCGCCTGCTTGGCCTTGGCGTAGTCGGTGTGCGGGGCGAAGACGGTGATCCGGCCGTCCTCGTTCTCGATGTCGGTGACATCGACGTCGGCTTCCATCAAGGCTTCCAGCGCGGTTTCCTCGTCCTCGCCCGGATAGGCGAGGATCGCGCAGTGATCGAACATGTGGCTGACGCTGCCCGGCGTGCCGAGCTTGCTCTTGGCCTTGTTGAAGCAGGCGCGCACGTCGCCGAAGGTGCGGTTGGGATTGTCGGTCAGGCAGTCGACGATCACCATGCAGTTGCCCGGGCCGAAGCCCTCGTAGCGGGCCGGCGAGTAGTCCTCGCCGCCGCCACCCTTGGCCTTGTCGAGCGCCTTGTCGATCACGTGCGAGGGCACCTGATCCTTCTTGGCGCGATCGATCAGCCCGCGCAGCGCTAGATTGCCGTTGGGGTCGACCCCGCCCGACTTGGCACAGACATAGATCTCGCGGCCATACTTGCTGTAGACCTTGGTCTTGGCGGCGGCCGTCTTGGCCATGGATTCCTTGCGGTTCTGGAAGGCCCTGCCCATCGTGCTTGTCCCGTCACGTCATCTGAAGGGGGGAATCTTACTCAACAAGCGCTGACGCGAACAGGGGCAATTGGTCGTCGCCATGGCGTCTCACGGGGCCGCCTGGCCGTCGTCCGCGTCGTTGCGGATCAGTTCGGCGTGGCGCTCGGCGAGAAAGTGGCCCAGCGGCTCCAGGGCCTCGATGTGCTCGCTGAGCGTCTTGACCGCGACCAGCAACGGCACGGCGACGATCATGCCGACGACCGACCACAGCCAGGCCCAGAAGGAGATGGTCAAGAAGACCACCACGGTATTGAGACGCAGGCTGCGCCCGACGAAATAGGGCGTGATGAGCTGACCCTCGAGGGTGGTCAGGAGAAAGTAGGTGCCGGCGACGATCAGCGGCCACCCCAGCCAGTCGAAGGAGACGATGGCGACCACCGAGGCGATGAGAATGCCGGCCAGCGCCCCGAGATAGGGGATGAAATTGAACAGGAAGGCGATCAGCCCGAAGCTCAGCGGGCTGGGCATGCCCAGTGCCCACATGGCGGTGCCGACCGCGATGCCCAGGCCGGCGTTGATCAGGGTGATGGTGAACAGGTAGCGGGACAGCTTGCGCTCGATGTCCTGGGTGATGCGTACCGCGCGTTTCTTGTCGCGCAGGGTCGGCATGACGTGAACGATCTTCTCGTAGAACATGTCGCCCGAGGCGAGCAGGAACAGCAGCAGTACCAGGGTGAACAGGGACTGGGTGATGAAGGTGGGAATCAGGCTGGCGAGCTTCTTGGTGAGACTGTCGTCCTGGGTTTCGACCTGCTGCACCTGATTATTGTCGGACTGGGTCATCGACTCGAGTTTCTCCTTGGCGGAGAAGAAGCCGCTGAAGGGGCCGGATACCTCGTTGAAGCGAATCTCGATCTTGCGCTCGATCGCCGGCGCGTTGTTGATCCAGCCACTGACCGGCACGGCCAGGGCGGTGGCGATCATCAGCAGCCCCGCGAGCAGGGTGGACATGATGATGACCGCCGACCAGCCCTGGGAGACGCCGCGCCGGTCGAAGAAGCGGCGGATCGGGCTGAAGACCATCGAGAGCAGAAACGCCAGCACCACGGGGACGAGGAACAGCTGGGCAAAGCCCAGGGCGAAGATGGAGAGGTAGAGAAAGATCCCGATGCCGACCCATCGGGGCATGGCTTCCATCCAGGGGCGTTTTTCGGTGTCGGGGGTCTTGCTGGTGGGGAATTTGTTCATCGTCATCGAGCCATCCGCTGTGCGTCCATTCGGGGAAAGCCGGGCTGTCTGGGGCGGGACTATGGGTCTCGCGGTCCTCGGCTCAGTATCGGAGCGTACTCGCCGGGGCGCCATTCGGGCACGCGAGGCGACTCGAACTCCTTTCGAATCGCCGGGTGCCAGCGCCGGGTGAGCCGTCCGGGGTTCTTGCGAGCGACACGGCCCCAGGTGCCGGAGGCTTCAGACTAGCCGAGACGGCGCGGTGCGTGCCAGCGGCAGGGCCTTCCGGCCGTGCCGCCGACCAGCGCGATGACCGCCGATCCGCTGATGGGAAAAAGCGGAGGCGACGTTGAAGTTTGCCGCTATCGATGGCACGTAAGGGAAGAATGACTCACACGAGCAGGAGACACGCATGAAAGTGGTGACACTCAAGCGGCCCGGTGGCCTGGACAACCTGCAGCTCGACGAGCGTGACGCGCCGGGCGAACCCGGCCCGGGGGAGATCCGCGTGCGCCTTCACGCCAGCTCGCTCAACTATCACGACTACGGCGTGGTGTCCGGGGCGATGCCCACCGAGGACGGGCGGATTCCGATGTCCGACGGTGCCGGCGTCGTCGAAGCGGTCGGCGAGGGTGTCGAGGCGTTCGCCACCGGTGATCGCGTGGTTTCGGTGTTCTTCCCCACCTGGGAGACGGGGCCCGCCATGGTGGGCGACTTCAAGACGGTGCCCGGCGATGGCGTCGACGGTTATGCCCGCGAGCAGGTGATTCGGCCCGCCGAATGGTTTACCCATGCCCCGGCGGGCTACAGCCATGCCGAAGCGGCCACGCTGACCACCGCCGGTCTCACCGCCTGGCGGGCACTGGTGGTCGACGGTGGCATCAAGCCCGGCGACAGCGTGCTGGTCCTGGGGACCGGTGGCGTGTCGATCTTCGCCTTGCAGTTCGCCAAGCAACTCGGCGCGACCGTGATCGCCACGTCGTCCTCCGACGAGAAGATCGCCCGCCTGCGGGAGCTGGGGGCCGATCACACGATCAACTACAAGGACGAGCCCGAGTGGGGCAAGCGCGTCAAGGCGCTCACCGACGGTCGCGGCGTGGATCACGTCATCGAGGTCGGCGGGCCGGGTACCCTGCCGCAATCGATCGACGCGGTGCGCATCGGTGGTCATATCGCGCTGATCGGTGTCCTGACCGGACGGGGCGGTGAAGTGCCCACTGCCAAGCTGATGGCCAAGCAGGCCAGGCTGCAGGGGCTGATCGTCGGTAGCCATCAGGAGCAGATCGAGATGATCCGCGCGATCGAGATCAGCGGCATTCGCCCGGTGATCGACCGTTCCTTCGGGCTCGACGAGATCGCCGACGCCTTCCGCCATCAGGAAGCCCAGAGGCACTTCGGCAAGATCTGCCTGGAGTTCTAGGCTCTGCACGAAAACTGCCTTCGCTCGTCGACTTTTCGTACAAACCCTAAGAGGTATCGCAGTCGGGGCCGCGCCTCGCTTGTCGTTCGCGGGAGGGCTTGCCATCCTTGGAGCCGGTGATTAGCCAACGAACGAGGAGCACGACATGAACGTGACCTTCATCGGCCTGGGGATCATGGGGCGGCGCATGGCCGCCAACCTGCTCGATAACCCGGACGTGACCCTGACCGTCTGCAACCGCTCGCTGGGCCCGGTCGCCGAACTGGAGGCGGCCGGGGCCAGAGCGGCCGACGATTGGACGACGGCGGTGCGCGACGCCGACGTGGTCTTCACCATGCTCGCCAGCCCCGATGTGGTGGAGGCCGTGGCCTTCGGCGACGGCGGTTTCGTGGCGGCGATGCGCGACGGAGCGCTGTGGGTCGACTGCTCCACGGTCAACCCGTCGTTCAGCCGGCGCATGGCCGAGCGCACCCGCGAACACGGCCGGCGTTTCGCCGACGCGCCGGTTGCCGGCACCCGGCAGCCCGCCGAGGAGGGCACCCTGACCTTCCTGGTGGGGGGCGACAGCGCCGATTACCAGCGCCTCGAGCCGTTGCTTCGGAGCATGGGCGAGAAGATCCTGCATGTCGGCGATACCGGCCAGGGGGCGAGCTTCAAGATGCTGGTCAATGCCATGCTCGCCCAGTCGATGGCGGTCTATTCGGAGACCGCGCTGCTCGGCGAGAAGCTCGGCTTTTCGCGGGACTTCCTCATGCAGACATTGCCCGGGCTGCCGGTATCGGCGCCGTTTCTCGCCGGCAAGGCGGGCCTGATTCGCCAGGGCGACTACCCGCCCCAGTTCCCGCTGGAGTGGATGCACAAGGACCTGCACCTGCTCGCGCTCACCGCCTACGAACACGACCAGCCGATGCATCTGGCCAACCTCGCCAAGGAGCTCTACGCCGGCGCCAAGCAGGCCGGACGCGGTCGCGACGACTTCGCGGCGATCTTCGAGTACCTCGACAACGGGTGAACGCCATTCCCTCGGCTACGCTTTGTCTGAAAAATGTCTGCGCTCGCCCATACGGCGTTAAAAATTAACTCAAAATGCTCATTTACGACTTGTAAACTGCGCTTTTTCGTCAATTTTTGCCTTGTCTGGCCATCGCTCGCCGACTTTTCAGACAGAGCTTAGTGGTCGAGCCGAAAGGAGAGCGCAAACGGGAAACGGACCGCCCGAAGGCAGTCCGTTCACGAGGGGATCACATCAGCGGGTACCTGGCGGTCACGGGCTGATGTCGTAGCGGAAATATTTCTTCATGATCCTGTCGTAGGTGCCATTGTCGCGAATGGTGGCGAGCGCCTCGTTGAACCGCTCGACGAGTTCCTTGTCGCGCTTGCGGAAGGCGATGCCGACGCCCTTGCCGAAGAATTTCTCGGGGCCCTTGATGAAGCCGCTGATGCGCTTGAATTCGCTCTTGCCCGAGTCGATCTCCAGGTACTTCTCGGCGATCGGGTAGTTCATGAAGGCCAGATCCAGCCGCCCGGCCCGCATGTCGGTGATGACGTCATCGATATCGTCGTAGCGACGCACGTCCAGCACATCGCCGTAGAGCTCGGTCACGTAGCGGTCCTGGAGGGTGGCGCGCTGTACGCCGACGCTCCGGCCCTCGAGCTGCTGCTTGTTGTGAATATCGATCTTGCTGTCCGCCGGGGCGATCCAGGCGCGTGGCGTGGCGGAGTAAGGGTGGGTGAACAGCACCTTACGCTCGCGTTCCGGGGTGATCACCATGGATGACATGATGGCGTCGTACTTGCGGGCCAGAAGACCGGGAATGATCCCGTCCCAGGGCTGGGTCACCCACTCGCACTGGACGCCGACCTCCTTGCACAGGGCGTTGCCCAGGTCGATGTCGAAGCCTTCCAGGGTCCCGTCGGGTGTCTTGTATTCGAACGGTTCGTAAGGCACGTCCACGGCGATGCGGACCGTGTCGTCGGCCTGGGCGCCGGTCGCCATGACGGACAGGCCGATCAAGGTGCTGGCCAAGAGCTTTTTCATGAGTCGTCTCCTTGTTGTTGCACTTTCGCGGTTGTGTTGCATTGCTGCGATCAGCACCGAAAGGGAGGCCCTTCAGCGCTGCTAGAGGCCCGGGGCCCGCCGGTCACGGGCTGATGTCGTAGCTGAAATACGTCTTCATGATCTCGTCGTAGGTGCCGTTGTCCCTGAGGGTGTCCAGCGCATCGTTGAAGCGCTCGACCAGGGCCTTGTCGCGCTTGCGGAAGGCGATGCCGACGCCTTTGCCGAAATACTTCTCGGGCCCTTTGATGAACCCGCTGACCCGTTTGAACTCGCTGCCCTGGGCATCGACGTGCAGATGGGTTTCGGCGATCGGATAGTTCATGAACGCCAGTTTCAAGCGACCGGTCTGCAAGTCGACGATCATGTCGTCGACCGTGTCGTAACGGCGTACGGTCATGGCATCGCCGTAGAGGTCGGTGATGTACCGATCCTGCAGGGTTGCGCGCTCGACGCCGACGGTCATGCCTGCCAACTGTGGCTTGTCGTCGATATCGATGGTCCGGTCGGCCGGCGCGATCCAGGCGCGTGGCGTGGCGGAGTAAGGGTGGGTGAACAGCACCTTGCGCTCGCGTTCTGCGGTGATCACCATCGACGACATGATGGCGTCATACTTCCTTGCCATGAGCCCGGGGATCAGGCCATCCCAACGCTGGATGACCCACTCGCATTCGACGCCGGCTTCTTTGCAGAGCGCATTGCCCAGATCGATGTCGAATCCCGTCAGTTCGCCATCGGCATCCCGATATTCGAAAGGTTCATAGGGGACATCGAGCGCGATGCGTACCGTGTCATCGGCGTGAACCGTACCCGTGACGATAGCCAGGCCGATCAATGAACTTGCCAACAGCTGTCTCATGACGTTGTTTCCTTGTTGTTTCACTGGTTTTCACGATGGGGCCCGATTTTTTGTTGTTCAGGGCCTCATGTCGTGTCATGGGCTGACGGTTTCCAACGCGCGTTCGATCTCGTGATTCAGGCTTGCGGCTTGAGATGCGCCAGCAGCCGGGCCTCCAGGAAGCGGAACAGATAGAGGATGGCGAACGTCAGGCACAGATAGATGGCCGCGACGAACAGGAAGGCATCGAAGGGCGCGTAGAAGCGGGCATAGACGAAGCGCGCCGCGCCGGTGAGGTCCATAATGGTCACCACGCTGGCGATGGCGCTGGCGTGAAGCATGAAGATCACCTCGTTGCCGTAGGCCGGCAGCGCGCGACGGAAGGCGCTGGGCAGCACGATGCGCCGCATCATCTTGGCCCGGGACATGCCGTAGGCCCGGGCGGCCTCGATCTCGCCGCGGGGCGTGGCCTTGATCGCGCCGCGGAAGATCTCGGTGGTGTAGGCCGCGGTGTTCAGCGTGAAGGCGATCAGCGCCGGGTAGAAGGGCTTGTCGAGGATGACCCACAGCCAGGTGTCCTGGATGCCCTCCACGAAGACCACGCCGTAGTAGATGA